>NZ_QWVT01000024.1 GCF_003570705.1 Mesobacillus zeae | reverse complement strand
ATATATTCTGGATGACCTTATAATACGATAGGGCTTTTAATTATTGGCATTTTCTAAGCGTTGTAAATCTGCATTTTCCTGACCTTACGCTACCCCTATTAAAGTTTGTATTTCTAATGCTGTTTTCTTAGTATTGCTCAATTTCAATAATATCTCCTAATTTTAAAACATGTTTTTTAGTCAAGTAATCAACAATTCGTAATTCTCTTTTTAGCTGATCGATATAATGAATATTGCCGACAAGTTTCTTCATTTCACCTTTTTGATAATAGGTGAATTGTAGAGTAATATTCTCTTCCATAGCCCTACAGATAACTTCATTAAATTCTTCATATTTTTGTTCATCCAAAACCGGTTTTTCGACTTTATCTAAACTTTCATTGTATTCCCTTAGTAATTTTACATGTTCCGGTAACATCATTGAAACCCATTTGATACGGCCTCTGTCACGAATCACCTCAAGACACCTACTTTTCCATTACATTTTGTGCGACATTATATAAAATCACTTGTCACCATTGAAATTCAAATTAATTTCTGACATTTAATATAAACTTTATCCTGCCGCGGTCCCGAATCATGCTGCCTCCTCCTTTCTCTAGCCCTTATGACCTCCGACTAGTCCGGCCCTATGCCTTGCCGTCCCTGCGCCTGTATAGGAAACAGCCCGAAGCAGCGATGCCGGGCCAAAGCGCGAGCGAATCCTGTCCATGGTATAGCCAAGTTCACGTCTTCTCCAGCCGTCGGTGTCAAAAAGGTCGATCTGGAACTGGCTGTCTTCTGTCAGGCCGCCCAGCGAAATCGAGATGCTTCGCACCGTTTTTCCTGTGTAATTTTCCGCGAGCAGCTGGAGGCAGACTTCGTACAGGTCCATCGTCACGTTCGTCGGTTTGCTGATTGTCCTCGAGCGGCTGAAGCCACCGCCCCATTCATCCTTGCTATAGCCGATGCCAAAGCTGACGGTCCGCCCTGCTTTGCCGTGATTCCTCGCCCGCCGTGACACTTCCTCGCACATCTCAAGAATGACATGCTTGATTCCTTCCTCTTCGTTGTAATCGCGAAGAAGGATCTGGCTTTTTCCGAAGCTGACCTGGCCTTCCATGATGGGAGCCCCCATCCCGGAAAAATCGATTCCCCAGGCATGATGATACAGCTGGTTGCCCATGATGCCGAATTTTTTTTCGAGGATGCCAAGATCGTAGCGGGCAAGCTGCCCAACAGTAAAGATCCCCATGCTGTTAAGTGTCTTTTCGACGCGACGCCCGATTCCCCACATATTTCGGAGCGGGGATACCGGCCATAGCTTCTCACGTACATCAGCATACGTCCATTCAGCAATTCCTTCTTTTTTTGCTTCAAGGTCGAGGCACAGTTTGGCCATCAGCATATTCGGCCCTATCCCGATTGCGCACGGCAGCTGGAATTCCCGTTCGATATCATCCTTGATTTTAGCAGCGATTTCTTTCGCGTCCCCCCACAGATGGAGTACACCGTCCACTTTGACAAAGCTTTCATCGACGCTGTACGTGTGGATATCCTCCTTAGGGACATAACGGTTGAACACCCGCGAAATTTCCGTGGCGATTCTTAAATATGCTGCCATTTTCGGATTGACAATCGTGATTCTCGGGTCATTGGGAATCTCGAAGAGCCTTGAACCAGTCTTGATGCCAAAGTCTTTTTTCAAGCGCGGTGATGCTGCCAGCACAACGCTGCCAGAGCGGTCCGTATTGCCGACGACGGCTAGATAACAGCTGAGAGGGTCAAGCCCACGCATGACAGCTGAACAGCTTGCGTAGAAACTCTTCATGTCAATGCACATGATCTTGTTTTGCGGCATATCCCTGTAGTTGAACATCTTCTTTCCTTCCTTCACCGCTGCCCTGATACTTTTCTCCGTCACTTAACACTGGCACTAATAGGAACATTCGTTCTTAATTATATTCTATCCATATGTTAAGCGAATATGCGTTCGGTTTCAATGGAAATTTTACGAACATCTTGATAAAAACAGGGTATGATGGAAATGCGGAATTTTTTTGGAATTTGTATCATGCAGGCAGGGTGGAGATTTAATGGACAGAAGCTATATAGAAAAAATGGTGCGAAAATGCTTTTTACAGTACAGCTACGAGAGGGACAGCATGCCGCTTTCCGGAGAGGATCTGGAGAAAATTTTCGGCAAAATAGAAAAGACAAGGGGCGAAGATCCTGGCGCAGACCTGATTGATATCATTAATGATGCCGTATATGAATACTTGAGCAATCAAGGGAGAAGCCGGCATCTTGGAAGGTGCCGGCTTTCGAGACTGCCGAAAAATTCAATTGCCAAACTTTAAATGGGGTTCGTTTAAATGTAGATAGGATTGTTTAGATTTTTAACAGGAAAATACGAATCCATCTCCAGTTATTAGGAATTTTTTTGCTGCAATCGTAGAAAGAATGGTCATACCGTAGATAGAATAAGCTTAACCGGGGATATCGTGCTTTCTAAAGCAAAATCCATCTCAATATCCTTTATGGAACCGGTTATAGATAGGGTTCGTCAAGTCCAATTACTGATAAAGGGGGGTAAAAGTTTATGTTTCTCTTTAATATTTTGGGAAAACCATCGCATTTTCCCCAAAAACGAACTAATTTTCAATAAAACAAAAAAGTCGCCTTTGCCCAGCTAAATTAGCTAAGCAATGACGACCTTCATTTTGCTCAATCTTACTTTCAAATCTTAAAAAAGAGCATGGAAAAGTCCGGCTCTATTTGCATTCAAAGCTCCGGAGCAACGAGCTCGACTTTGATCCGGTCAGGGTCCTCAAAGTAAACAGCATAGTGGTTCACGCCGCCCGCATAAGGATGTTTATCGGGATAAAGTATCTGCACCCCTCGCACCTTCAGCATAGCCGTCACTTTATCAACCTGCTCCCGTGACTGCGCATGGAACGCCAAATGATTGAGGCCGACTCGGCGCCGGTCGTACGGCGGATTCATGAAACGCTCATCAGCCTGTACAAAAACAAGATAGGCTGTTTCATGCCTAAAGCTGATCCCCTTGTCCCATTTTTGGTAGATCTCGTAGCCTAATTCTGTCAAAAAACCTTCCCAAAACAATGCGGTCCTCTGCAAATCAGAAACATAGAGTTCAATATGGTGAAGCATCGTATTCTCCCTCCTCTACGCTCCAGTCGTTTACTTCTGGTTAAAAGCCTTTTTTCCGATCCGTTCAAACAGACGGGGAAACAAGGCGTAAAAGGTGCTTCCGGCACTCATCCAGCCGGGCAGATTAATTTCCCTCGTCCGCGTAAGCATCCGGCTCACGACCCGCTGCGCCACATAGTCGGGCTTTAGCATGAATCGTTCGATATTTTTCACATACGTCCCTTTTTCATCAGCGATATTAAAAAAGTTGGTCGCAATAGGGCCCGGGTTGACCGAGGTAACATAAATGCCGAAGTCGGCGGTTTCCATCCGCAGGCTGTTCGTATAACCGAGGACTGCGTGCTTTGTCGCCGAATATACGCTTGATTTGGGCGTTGCAATTTTCCCTGCCTGCGAGGCAATATTGATGATATGACCGCTTCTGCGTTCTCTCATGCCTGGAAGTACCATCGACGTACAAGCCATCAGCCCAATGACATTCACGTCAAACATCGATTGAATTTCATCGATAGGTGCCTCATGCGCATGACGGAACACGCCAAACCCCGCATTGTTGACAAGAACGTCCACACGGCCGATATCCACCAGCACTTCGGCGAACACACGCTTTACTGCATCTGTATCAGATACATCAAGCAGGCGGACATTTACCTGCGCCCCGTATCTCTCCTCAAGCTCTGCCTTCAGCGCTTCCAGCTTGTCAGCGCTCCGTGCCATCAGCACCAGATTGGCACCAGAACTGGCACAAAGCCGAGCCATTTCAGCACCGATTCCGCCTGAGGCTCCCGTGATAATAATATTTTTCCCTTTCAGACGCTCCACTAACAAGTCGCTCACCTCCCCGCGGCAGAATAAAGGAAGGCCGGATCTTCCTCTTTAACGCCAATTTCATCAAGATCCAATAAATAATCAAGCTGAGCCACAGTTTCAGAAAGAGTCAGCGACATTTCTTTTTCATAGACAGACGGGAACAGGCGCCGGCAAAGTTCAAAAACAGTCAGCTCTCCCTGTTTCAATAGTTTTTTCACTGTCATTGCGCGGTCGTGCTGCCGTGCAAGCCTTTTTTCAATCAAGGCCCCCACTTGGCCAAAATCCGGTCCATGCCCCGCATGGACAAGCGAAATAGGGTACTTAGCAAGCTTGTGAAGCGATTCATTATACTGAAGCTGCGGCATTGGCCGCTCCTTTTCCCCCGGAAGCGGAGGTTCGAGCAGCGGATTCGGAGAAATTTTCGCAAGCAGCATATCCCCGCCGACCAGCACGCCATCCTGCTCGCGAAAAAGGGCAATATGTCCCTGCGCATGCCCCGGCGTTTCAATCACTTTCCACCCCTCAAGAGCAGGGGGAACATCATTTTCGAACAATTCCCCGCTAAGCCTGCGCGGTCCGCAGGAAAAAAGCAGCGTCTTTTTCATTTGGCCGACAGCTGAAGCAAAGTATTCCTCCGGCACTCCAAACTGATGAAAAAGCCCTGAAAAAAACTCGTCATGCATGGCCGTAAATTCGGGCGTCCTGTCGAGCCAGCGCTGATTCAGCGGATGCGCGTGAATTTCAAGTTCAGGAGGCAGAAAATCAAGCAGACCAACATGATCAGGATGGTGGTGCGTGAGAATGACCTGCTCAATATCCTCCGGCCGCAGCTGAAGCTCTGCCAGCTGCATCCGGAATGCTTCCCATGCTTTTTTCGTTTTAACACCTGCATCCACAAGTGTCAGCCTGTCGCCTTTTAGCAAATATGCGTGGACATCCCCCACCGAAAACGGGGTGGGAAGTGTCAGTTTTGCAATTCCATCTTTCCACTCAGTCATATTTTTGCTCCTTAGACATTATATTTCAATAAATAACTTTTTAAAAAATTAGTAAGTAAAATTAGTTTACCGTGAATATGCTCCATTGTCATTATTTTCACATAATATTTTCAGAAAAAACAAATTATTAATCTTTCGTCCCTTGACAGACAGTCTGTCCTTCCTGCATAATCACAATTAAAACAATCGATGAGTATTGCAATGACCAGGCCAGTAGACTGGAAATGGCGCAGAGAGAGCGAAGCCCGGAGGCTGAAAGGCTTCGCCGCCCTCTATCATGTCGAAACCTACCTGTGAGCTGCCAGGAAAACCTGGACGCGAGCCCGCGTTAACGGGCATATGAGCTGCACTTTTTCCTGCTGGAAAAAAGTGAATGAAGGTGGTACCACGGAAGCTAAAACCTTTCGTCCTTTTACGAGGATGAGAGGTTTTTTTATTTTTCAAAAAGGAGGCGGCAGAAGATGAAGAAGCTTGTTTTTGCAGGGGCCGGCTCAATTGCCGAAGCCCTAATATCCGGTATTACCCAAAACAGGCTGCTCCACGGCAGCCAGATTTGGGCCACGAATCGCGGAAATGGAGAAAGGCTGGACGAACTAAATCGAAAATACGGAATCCACACGACATATAACCAGGAAGAGCTCTACAGCGGGGCAGATGCTGTTATTCTTGCCATGAAGCCAAAGGACGCGGCAAATGCGCTCGGGCAAATCGGGGATTATCTCGGCAGGGAGACTCTCGTCATTTCCGTGTTGGCAGGCGTGTCGTTTCAAACGATTGAGCAGGCTTCAGGAAAACCGCTGTCCGTCATAAGGGCGATGCCGAATACATCTGCTGCCATCGGCCAGTCAGCGACAGCGCTTGCCGCCAACGCAAGAGCAGGAGTGGCAGAGAAAGAACTTGCCAAAACCCTGTTTGAAACAGTCGGAACAGCAGCCTTCGTTGCCGAGGACCAGCTCGATGCGGTCACAGGCCTTTCGGGAAGCGGCCCTGCCTATATCTATTATTTAGTAGAGGCAATGGAAAAAAGCGCGGTTGAAATTGGCCTTGACCGAACTCTGGCAAAGGAACTGATCGTCCAGACGCTGATTGGCGCAGCAGGGATGCTCTCAAAGTCAGAAAAGACACCAGAGCAGCTTCGGTATGAAGTCACAAGCCCAGGCGGGACAACAGAGGCAGGTATCGGAATACTTGAACAGCATGGAGTCCAGGAAGCATTGGTCGCCTGCATCAAGGAAGCGGCTGCCCATTCCGGAAAGATGGGCAATACCTTCTCCTGCGAGCCGAAACAAATCGGACAGCCACAGTGATCGCCAACAAGCAGCCTCAGAGAAGTCTTGTTAGTTTGGATTTTTACGTGAAGCCTGTATACTGGATATATATTTAGTAAACCGAAATAGTCAGGAGGCAGGAAGATGAAGGCAAAGCTATTTTCTCCCTATACGATCAAAAACGTTACCCTAAAAAACCGGATTGTCATGGCCCCGATGTGCATGTATTCATGTGAAAAAGAAGATGGGATGGTAACCGATTGGCATCATACCCATTATGAAAGCAGGGCTGTCGGCCAGGTTGGCCTCGTGATGCTTGAAGCAACAGCTGTTACTCCGGAAGGAAGAATTTCCACGCAGGATCTTGGAATCTGGAGCGATGATCATGTTGAAGGGCTTAGCGAGCTGACCAGGAAAATTAAAAGGCACGGCGCAAAAGCAGCCATACAGATCGCCCATGCCGGAAGAAAATCCACAGTGCCAGAGGAAATCCTTGCTCCTTCAGCTCTTGCATTCGACGAAAGCTACAAGCTGCCAAAAGCGATGAGCGCAGAAGAAGTTGAAGGAATGGTTGAGAGTTTCAGGCTGGCCGCGGACAGAGCTAAGAGGGCGGGCTTTGATATTATCGAAATCCATGCTGCCCACGGATATTTAATCAATCAATTTTTGTCGCCGCTCACTAACAGACGGGAAGATGAGTACGGAGGCTCCGAAGAAAATCGCTTCCGTTTTCTTGGGGAAGTCCTCAAAAGCGTGAGATCTGTTTGGGATGGCCCGCTGTTTGTCAGAATTTCCGCAAACGATTATCATGAAGACGGACTCACCCCCGCCGACTACAGCAGGATGGCGGAATGGATGAAGAAACTGGGAGCCGACCTAATCGATGTCAGTTCTGGCGCCGTCGTCCCGGCAAAAATCTCCGTCTATCCCGGCTACCAAGTCCGCTTTTCTGAAGAAATCAGGATGGGAGCTGACATCCCGACAGGCGCCGTTGGTTTGATTACAACTGGCATCCAGGCGGAAGAAATATTGCAAAACGATAGAGCAGACCTTATCTTCATTGCCCGTGAATTGTTGCGCGATCCGTACTGGCCAAGAACGGCAGCTAAAGAGCTCCGTGCCGAAATCGAGCCCCCAGTACAGTACAGCCGCGGCTGGATTAGATGACCAAAAAAGCAGACGGGTATTTTGCTAACGGGTTCGGTTTTGGAGTACAAAAATGTAAATAACCATTAAAAAAGAGGTGCAATTAGCACCTCTTTTGCATTTATTTTAGCAATTAAATCAGCACCTGAAATGGTTCTCGTTTGATAATCCCATTATTTCGCTAAATTGCTTCCTGAAGTTTTTCCATTACCCTTGATAAAGCTAATATTGAATTTGTTGTCTCAAATTCTCCAATATCTAAGTGATGGTTTGCATTTTGGACAACCTCTATCTTTAAATTAGAGCTACTTAATTGGTCAATCTGATTTAAATTGAAATGAGGGTCTTTATCCCCGATAATTAATAGTCCTTGATGTTCGCTGTTTAAGATTGAATCAAAAATCGAATCAAACTTTAACAATGGAGTAAGTAAAATCATTTTTGAATTTGAAAATTCATTTCTTTTCATTAGGTCATTAGCAATTGGAATTGTTCCAAGTGACTTTCCTAAAAAAATCGTCTCATTGTATTGACCGTTTTTAAGGACTTCCGAAATTACAGGGTTAATATCATCCATCATTGTTTTGGATACTTCTTCAAGAGATTTTTTCAAAAAATATTCTCCATAGGAATAATGGATATGAACAATATCAATTTTGTTTTGAAGCATTACCATAGTTGCATAATAAAATAAGGGCTTATCGTAATTGTAACCTGAACCAGAAAACATAAAGCAAATCGTTTTTGAACCCATTTCAATATGTGTATAGCTAATTGCTTTGTCGTTCGTTTGTAAATTCTTTTTATTTACTTTCATCGTTTTCCCCTCCGAATGTATTTATAATATTCTAACATAACTCACCAATTCTTTTATAAAAAAATCATCCTCTGCTATAAGGAGGATGATTTATCGGAAATATATTATATCTTTTAAGTCGAAAACCTTTTTTACAATTTTTAACCGTTGTGCAGGAGTACCAATGACTTCCTTCTTCCCTTCTTTTGTCTTATAAGGCAAACAGAAATTGTAATAAGTTCGAAGGATTGTCAAAGCCATTTGAGCATATTTCGGATTGAAATTTGAATAAATATAACTCTTCCCATCACCACGAGCCGTTGTCAGTGGTCTTTCTAAAATGGATAATCGTCTCCGAATGTGTTGGATAAATGTGTTCGTGGGGTTATCATTTACATTTAAAATAAGTCCTGCCACATCTTTTGGTTCGAGAGAAGAAAGGTCTGTGGTGCAATCAACGGAACGGAAAAGAAGTGCAGCTACTTAAAAAACGAGCCCTTGCTATTCTTCTTTATCCCCTTTAAAAGGAACATGAATTTCCATGAAGTCTTCCGCCATGATTGTCTCAGAGAATACCGTCATGGCTTCCTGCTCAAGTGTCTTCCAATCGTTCCGGTCATAGCGTGAACTGATATGCGTGAGGCATAGTTTGGCTGCGCCCGCCTCCTTTGCCGTTGATGCAGCCTGTATTGTCGTCGAATGATAGTATTCGTGGGCGAGATGCTCTTCCCCGCCTGCGAACGTAGCCTCGTGGACGAGCAAATCGGCATCCGCCGCAAGGAGACCGGCATTTTCACACTGCCTTGTATCCCCAAGGATTGCGACAGTCCTCCCTTTTTGGGCAGGGCCAAGGAAATCAGCGGGATTGAGTATTTGGCCGTTATCAAGCACAACCTCTTCCCCATCCTTTATTTTCTTATAAATAGGCCCCGGTTTGACCCCTGCCTCCTTCAGCTTATCGGCAAGGAGTGTCCCAGGACGGTCTTTCTCCATGATTCGATAGCCATATGAAGGAATGCCGTGCTCCAGCAGCCTGGCCTCAACTGTAAACTGTCCATCCTCAAAGACTTTGCCTTCTTCTATTTCCACGACTTCCAGCGGATATTTTAAATAAGTCTTGCACACATCGAGAGTCACTCGCAAATATTCCTTTAATCCTTTTGGGCCGTATACCGTCACCTTTGACGTTCCCCCCTGGAAAGAGCGGCTTGCCAGGAGACCGGGAAGCCCGTACAGATGGTCGCCATGCAGGTGTGTGATAAATACCTTTTCAATCCTGCGCGGCCTGATACCCGTATGCAATATTTGGTGCTGGGTTGCTTCGCCGCAATCAAAGAGCCAAACTTCGCCGCGTTCCTCGAGAAGCTTCAAAGCAATCGAAGTCACATTCCTCAATTTGGCAGGCACCCCCGCCCCCGTTCCCAGGAAAAATAAATCCATGATCGTATCTCCTTTTACGGTTGGTAAGAAATCTGGCACATGCCTGTCTGCAGACCGGCAGATTCACTGTTACCACTATACCATAATTTAATTTTTTCAAAAGCCGGCTGCACGGCGGAAGAACATAACTTTTATTGCGTTTGATTTGCTAATTGAGAGTGAAACCGATAAAATTTTATATTTGAACAGTGCTTTCTACATATATCTATACACTACATATAAAGAGAGGTCCTTCATTGTGACACAAAACAACAGACCAACCGCATTAATCATGATATTCGGGGCTACCGGAGACCTGGCAAGACGGAAACTGTACCCTTCCCTATATCGTCTCTTTACAAAAGGAAAGCTGGACCGCTTTGCCGTCGTCGGGGTCGCCCGCAGATCCCTGACCAACGAAGAGTTTCAGGATAATGTAAAAGAATCCATCGGCAGCCATGACCATTTAGACGAAAGTAAAATGGATGAGTTCGCTTCGAAGTTTTACTATCATTCCCACGATGTAACCGATTCAGAATCGTATTCTGTCCTTAAAGGGCTGGCTGCCGAACTTGACAGTCATTATAGGCTTGACGGAAATCGAATCTTTTACCTCGCAATGGCTCCAGAATTCTTTGGTACGATTGCAGAGCATTTGAAGAAAGACGGCCTGACCGACGTGGAAGGATTCAAAAGGCTTGTCATCGAAAAACCGTTTGGCCATGATCTCGAAAGTGCCAAAGTCCTGAACCGCCAGATCAGAAAAGCATTTCCCGAAAATGAAATCTATCGAATTGATCATTATCTTGGAAAAGAAATGGTCCAGAACATCGAAGTCATCCGGTTTGCAAACTCGATATTCGAGCCGCTGTGGAACAACCGGTTCATCTCAAATATCCAGATCACTTCAAGTGAAGTGCTCGGTGTCGAGGAGCGCGGCCGCTACTACGAAACGAGCGGAGCTCTCAGGGATATGGTCCAAAACCATATGTTGCAGATGGTGGCCCTTCTTGCGATGGAACCGCCAATCCGCCTGACAACAGAGGAAATCCGTTCCGAAAAAGTCAGGGTATTCCGGGCGCTTAGGACTGTTGAAGGAAGCGATGTAAATTCATACTTTGTCAGGGGCCAGTACGGCAAAGGGAAAATCAATGAGAGCGATGTTCCAGCCTACCGGGAGCAAGAGATGGTGGATGAAGCCTCGAACACGGAAACCTTTGTCGCAGGCAAGCTGATGATTGATAATTTCCGCTGGGCAGGCGTGCCTTTTTATATCAGGACCGGAAAAAGGATGGAAGTGAAATCAACGAAAATTGTCGTTGAGTTTAAGGAGATGCCAATGGACCTGTACAACCGTCAGGAAGGCTCTGTAAGCCCGAACCTGCTTGTGATCCATATTCAGCCGGAAGAAGGAATCACTCTTCACTTGAATGCCAAGAAAGGCCAGCACTCCGGATCAACTCCGGTGAAGCTCAGCTATGCAAACAAGGGCATCGACGGCCTGAACACGCCTGAAGCATACGAAAAGCTGCTGTACGACTGCCTGAGGGGAGATGCCACAAACTTCACCCACTGGGATGAAGTGGCGCTGTCATGGAGTTTTGTCGACAACATTTCCGAGGTATGGGAAAACGAAAAAGAAGCAAGCTTCCCTAATTACGAATCAGGATCAATGGGACCGGATGCAGCCGAACAGCTTCTTGAGAAGGACGGATTCTTCTGGTGGCCTGTCACGAACCTTGATGTAGATAAATGCTGATAAGAAAGAAGGCGAAAAAATGAAAATCCATGATATTACCGTTCCTGTCTTTGAAGGGATGCCTGTCTATAAAAACAAACCTGAAAAACAGCCATCGCTGAAGACAACAACAAACGGCCATGTTACCGAATCACGGCTTAGCATTGACGTCCATACAGGGACCCATATCGACGCTCCCCTGCATATGATCAATAACGGTGAGACGTTTGAAACAATCCCGCTTGAGAGGCTTGTGAGACAATGCAAAGTGTTCGATCTGACAGCTGCCGAAGAAAAAATAACTTTGAAGGATATCGAAAGCCTTTCAATTGAAAAAGATGATTTCATCCTATTCAAAACGAAAAACTCTTTCGATGAAGGCTTTAATTTTAACTTTATTTTTGTGGCGGAGGATGCAGCCCGCCACCTTGCGGAAAAAGGCATCAGCGGGGTGGGCATCGATGCGCTTGGCATTGAGCGGGCCCAGGAAGGCCATCCTACCCACCGTACATTGATGGGCCATGACATCATCATAATGGAAGGTCTCCATCTCAAGGACGTAGAAGCGGGAGAATACCTCATGGTAGCGGCGCCATTAAAGCTGCAGGGAACAGATGCTTCGCCTGCAAGGGTGCTTCTGATTGAAAATTTGTAACGGATATACAAAATTGCACAATAAAAAGGTCTGCCGCTGACTTTATAGCGGCAGACCTTTTTGTTATGTATTCCCTAAAATCACCTAATTCGCCACAACCATTTACAGAATATTCGCCATCATGTAATATTCATTTTATAGATAAACAGCTAGTTGCCGAAGAAGCTGCAAAGCCTAATTAAGTCGGCTTCTATGACCCGGAATTAAATAATATAAAGACTCCCGTCTTGCCAAAAACCCTCCATTCATAAAGGTTCTGCAAAAATTGGACTTTATTCATAAAAGAACACTCAAACATGACTTGATAAAGTCAGATGCTGACGAGAATATTGGGTATTATGGTTTATTAAGAAAAGATTATAAAAATATTGTATAACGAAAGGAAACAGGGCGGAGAAATATGAAAATAACACAACAATGGAATCAAGAAGATAGTGACTATATTCGAAAAAAAGTAATTGAACATAATCTCTCTAAATTACCTGATGATGTAAAACATCCTGTCAAAAATATTAGCTTTATCCTTAGAAACGAAGACGAAAAGATTTTAGGAGGCATAACAGGAACAATTTTTTGGCATAGCTTACATATTGATTTCTTTTGGGTTGATGAATCACTCAGGGGTAAAGGGTACGGGAAAGAATTATTAGAGAATATAGAGAAAATCGCGAAAGACAATTACTGCAAACTAATTCAATTGGATACATTTAGCTTCCAGGCTCCAGATTTTTATAAAAAGAACGGATATAAAGTAGTTGGTATAGTAGAAGGTCATCCCAATCAAGAAAATCAACAGTACTATTTAAAAAAGAAACTGTATTAAAACAGCCCAAAATCCGTTTTAGAAAAACGGTAAGACAGCCCTATATTGAACAACATAAAAGGATAGACAAAGCAGAAATTAATTGCTTTATCTATCCTAAGTAAACGACCTTTTCTCTATTATCAAAGATTGAAATATAATCTTTTAATAATAACACAGCAGTTTTCCCTTTATGTACATCAACCACCAAAGAATAAGTCCAGGATGTTGGAAGCCTTGGAAGCTTGCTTGTTATAAAACTCTGAATAACCACAGTCCTTACAGTACACTACAATGAACTGGTTGGTTTGGACATCAAATAATTTCGATAAACCGGTACCAGTCATAGCTACCTCTTTTTGTCCCGCATCCGTGCTTCCACATTTCATGCAGCCTTTTTCCTTCATCGTATTCCCCCCTCTTTTCACTATGGTTTATATACGATTGATCCGTCAAATGGTTTCAGAAAACAGCGGCAACAAAAAGTAAATCCACGATCAGAATCTGATTATTAGTTTACGCTATCTTTATTAAGCCACATCAATTTGGTCAACTTTATGATAAGAAAGATAGCCAATTGTTAGACCTAATAGACAAAATACAATTGGCACTCCAATGAATTGGAATAAACTAAACGAACTAGCCCCATTTGATGAAACAGTTGCGTTAATCAAAAATCCAATTAATATAGCAGCCAGACCTCCCCGGGTAAGGATGCAGTCTTTCCCTCCATCCATCTGCTTCATTTACTCTGCGTCACCTTTGGCAGTAAGGACTTTGTCTTGTTGCGCAGACTCATCCATTGACCCCTAGCCTTATATGAAATTCGTGTTCCTCAGACAGGAGGTTTGCCGCTTGCTTCCTTCAGATTCCACGTCGCCATGGACACCCTTGCATTAAGCTAACCGCTACTACTGCCTTCGCGGCTCGGGACTTGCACCCTATAGACTGCACCCATACCGGGCGCACACAAAAAAGCAGCGGACGTAAATGCGCCCGCTGCTTCTTGTGCTCTTATTTCATCCACTCTGTATGGAAAATGCCTTCCTTGTCCACACGCTGGTACGTATGGGCGCCAAAGTAGTCCCGCTGTGCCTGCAGGAGGTTCGCAGGAAGCGTTTCTGTCCGGTAGCTGTCGTAGTAAGCTAGCGCTGATGCCAGGCATGGCACGGCGATGCCGTTTAGTACTGCTGAGGATACGACTTCACGTAGCTCGTACTGATATCCCTCAACGATTTCTTTGAAGTACGGGTCAAGAAGCAGGTTTTTCAGCCCAGCCTCTTTGTCATAAGCCTCTTTGATTTTTTGGAGGAATTGGGCCCTGATGATACAGCCGCCGCGGAAAATCATCGCGATGTCTCCGTATTTCAGATCCCAGCCATATTCCTCGGAAGCTGCTCTCATCTGGGCAAATCCTTGCGCATAGGAACAGATTTTGCTCATATACAGAGCTTTTCTTACCGATTCAATGAATGCTTCACGGTCGCCAGAGAACGGCTGTGCATCTGGTCCCCTCAGTACCTTGCTCGCATGGATACGCTCATCCTTCATAGCCGAGATAAACCGGGCAAAAACTGATTCTGTGATCAGCGGCAGCGGAACCCCTAGGTCAAGGGCGCTTTGGCTCGTCCACTTTCCGGTGCCCTTCTGGCCCGCTGTATCTAAGATAAGGTCAACAAGCGGTTTGCCTGTTTCTTCATCGATCTTTGTGAAAATATCGGCAGTGATTTCAATCAGATAGCTGTCCAGCTCGCCTTTGTTCCAGTCGGCGAATACACTATGAAGTTCTTCTGCATTCAGTCCAAGAACATTTTTCAAGAGGAAGTAAGCTTCAGAAATCAGCTGCATGTCCCCGTATTCAATCCCGTTATGTACCATTTTCACATAATGTCCTGCCCCATCCGGTCCGATATAGGTCGTGCAAGGTTCACCATCAACCTGTGCAGAAATATCCTTGAAAATCGGTGCGACAAGTTCATAGGCTTCTTTCTGTCCGCCCGGCATAATAGATGGGCCTTTCAAAGCGCCTTCTTCGCCTCCGGAAACGCCTGTTCCGATAAAATGGAAGCCAAGCTCGCTTAGTTCCCGGTTTCTTCTTTGAGTATCCGCAAAGAAAGTGTTCCCGCCGTCGATCAGGATATCGCCTTTTTCAATGTACGGCTTTAGCTGTTCAATCGTTGCATCCGTTGGACCGCCAGCTTTTACCATCAACATGATTTTGCGCGGCACTTCAAGAGAGTTGACGAACTCTTCCACTGAAAAAGTTCCGAAAATGTTTTTACCTTCTGATTCTCTCAGCATTTCATCCGTCTTTTCGCGCGAACGGTTGTATACCGAAACGGAATACCCTTTGCTTTCCATATTCCAGGCCAGGTTTTTTCCCATTACTGCCAGGCCGATGACTCCAATCTGTTGCTTTTTCATAATCGATACGTCCCTTCTATTGAATCATTTATGGTCATAAAGGAATACACTCTAATTTAGCAATAATCAGGTTGTCTTGCAAATAATCCAATCAAACACTACAAGCAGGCTGCTATTCTTTTCCTTTTTCAGGCTTTCGGTCACGTAAAAAATCCTTGTTGAACCCAGTATCCTGATCAGGACTCGTGCGGTTTTCACGCTTGTTCAGCGCCTTGCCGGCAGAGTCAATGATTCCTTTACCGTATTTATCCCTGAGCTTTGACATCGTATCAAAGAGCGGCTCCTTCCGTGCATCCTTCTCATACGTAAAAAGGTCAAGCTGTTTGATGGCAGAATCCGCTTCCACCAGCCCTGTTGCCGTAATGCCCAGCAGCCTGACAGAATTGCCGTTCCAGTTTTTCAGGAAAAGCTGCTTTGCCTCAAGAAGAATATCTTCTTTCCGGCCTGCAGGGTTTATGAGTTTCCGGTTCCTTGTAATCGTCTTCCTGTCTTTATAGCGGATTGTGATTGCGATGGACGATGCGACAACCTGTTTACGCTTCATCCTGGCTTCCACCTGCCCAGACAATTTTTCAAGGACTGTAAAAAGTTCGTGCTGGTTGGATACATCCCTTGGCAATGTAGTGGAATTCCCAATACTTTTGAAATCATAAATGGAATGGGGGTCAACTTTTCTTCGGTCTTCCCCATTCGCTCTTTCTTTGAGCTTTAACCCATTAATGCCAAGAAGCTTCTTAATTTGAATCTCATTCGCCTTCGCGAGATCTTCTATTGTCGCAATGGAAATCGTTTGGAGCTTTTCTGCCGTTTTTGCGCCGACACCGTGCATCTCCTCAACAGGAAGCGGCCAAAGAACAGTGGGAACATCGCGCTTTCTAAGGATGGTAATTCCCATCGGCTTCTTCATGTCGGACGCCATTTTCGCAAGGAATTTATTTGGCGCAATTCCAATGCTGCATGGAAGGTCAAGCTGGTAAAGGACCTGCTTTTGCATGCTTCCGGCAATCTCTGCTGGAGACCCTAGTTCCCCGCACTCGGTAATATCCACATAGCCTTCATCGATCGAGACGGGTTCGACAAGGATTGAATACTCACGAAGTATGTCAAACATAGCAGCTGAGGCCGCCCGATACCGGTCAAAGTTAGGCCTTTTGATAATAAGCTCAGGGCAGAGCTTCCTTGCCTCCCACAAAGGCATGGTCGTTTTAACACCATATTTCCTCGCTTCATAGCTGCAGGTCACAATGATTCCTTTCCGCTCTTCTGGATTGCCGGCAATCGCTAAAGGCTTCCCCTTGAGAGAAGAATCATAGGCCATCTCAACCGAAGCGTAAAAGCTGTTCATATCCACATGCAAAATAACCCGACCGTTTTTAGGATACATTCCATTCATTCCAACACACCCCTACATCCCTTTTATTTTAGCAAAAGTAGAGGAAGGATGTTAGTGGAGAGGTTTTATAAAAATGACTAGGGTTAGATCCATCCATGCCGAGTTACGCTGAAAAAAAGGCGGTTTCCCCAAAAAATGATTAGGCTGGATGACCAATTTTAGCATTTAGAGGGAAAATGGATCGTGTTTTTAAGACAAATTGCAAGGATGAGTTCAGGAAATAATCTCATTCTTTCGGGAAATAAAGTGATTCTTCCCGAAATGTGCTCCACCCTTCCCAAAATGATCCCTGATTCTCCCCACTAGACATTATTTGTAAAAACCAATTCTTTTATATACGAATCAATAAAAATACCGCAGTCAAAAGACTGCGGCATCTGAAAAAATTGTACAAACTTGATACCTAATTTGGCATTGTCCCTCTTGCCATTTCTTTTGCGGATTGAACTGCAGCTTCTTTCGCCTTTGCCATGATTTCCGGCACCATCTTCGGAAAATGGTCCATTCCTTCAGCAATGATACTGTCCCTGACTTCCATACCAAGGAAAGTCAGGGCTTTCCTGACGTATTGGTCACCCATTTCGAAATCAACCATCCGTCCTGTAGAATAAATACCGCCACGTGTCTGAATATGGACAGCTTTCCGTCCAGTCAGCAATCCTCTCGGCCCTTCCTCTGTCACCTCGAAAGTCTTGTTGACAAGGAACATATTATCCATGAAAGCCTTCAGGATGGCAGGTGCGCCAAGATTCCAGATTGGTGTGACGAAAACATAGTAGTCGGCTTCCATGAAGCGATCTGCCAGGGCATGCATGGCCTGATACTTTTCACGTTCTCCTTCAGACAGCTGGTCAAAAGTGTAGCCCATGAAACTTAGCTTAGCCCGTGCATAGAGGAGATCCATATCAATCTCAGGAATATCCATATCATACAAGTGCATTCTTTCAATTTCTACGTCGGGCTGTTCTTCTAAAAATGCTTCAAGAAAAACTTCCCCAATTTGCGCGCCTTTTGACAGGCGGACATCTTTTTTTGGATTGGCCGTGATATAAAGCAGCTTTGCCATATTAATCCCACCCTTTTTCAAATAAATGTAATTGTATATCTTAATACTACAGAAAAAAACTTTGCTCATATATGAACAAAGTCGAGAAATATCGAACAATTTGTGTCAATTAGTTTTCTCGTTAACGGGCGTTTTCTACATATTCCTTAATTTCGCTCATTCCCTCAAGGGACTCAATGAGAAGCTCAGGATCTATGATCATGATCATCCGGTTATCAAAACTGGCAACTCCAGAAAAGTACCGGTTCTTTTGATAGGCAATGAGGCTAGGCTGTTTCAAGTTTTCCTGCGGTATCTCAAGAATTTCACGGGCATCTTTTACAAGTATGCCAGCAGAAATTTCTTTTGTATGTATGACAATCATCCGCGTTTTCTCATCCAGATCAGCAGCCCGGTCATAAAGCACCATTTCAGAGTCAATGACAGGAATCAGTTCATCCCTGACTTTTGCAATTCCTTTCAGATATTGGGGCATATGGGGTACGGCTGTGATTCCTTCCGGCTTTTCAATAGAAATAACACTTAGGATTGGAAGGGCGTATTCCTCGCTCCCTGCCTGAAAAACAACAGCCTGGTTTGTATCCGTCATCGTGGCGCACATCCTTTTAAAAATAGAGTTTGGTAACTTCTACAAACAATATACCAAAAAACAAAGCAAAGGGAGCACCATAAATTGGTGCTCCCAAAAGATAATTACTTCGAATTCACAACTTCTTCAATAATTGCCAGAACCATTTCTCCAAGCTTTTCAAGCTCTTCGATTGGCATTCTTTCATTTGTTGTGTGGATATCCTCATAGCCGACAGCAAGGTTGACAGTCGGAATTCCAAAGCCTGCAATGACATTGGCATCACTGCCGCCACCGCTGTTCAGCAGCTCGCAGCTGCGCCCGATTTTAGCCGCTGCCTTGCGGGCAATTTCAACGACATGGTCGCCTTCGCCAAATTTGAAACCTGGGTACATGACCTGGATTTCCACTTCAGCACGGCCGCCCATTTGTTCGGCAACAGTTTCAAATGCTTCCTTCATCTTTGCCGCCTGGGTTTCCATTTTTTCTCCAACAAGGGAACGAGCTTCTGCCAGAATCTCAACATAATCACAAACAATATTTGTTTGAGTTCCACCCTGGAATCGTCCAATATTGGCTGTTGTTTCTTCATCAATCCGGCCAAGCGGCATTTTGGCGATTGCTTTAGCAGCAATTGTGATAGCTGAAACGCCTTTTTCTGGCGCTACGCCTGCATGAGCTGTTTTTCCATAGATCACGGTCGAAACCTTTGCCTGTGTAGGCGCTGCTACAATAATATTTCCAACTTTGCCGTCGCTGTCGAGAGCATAGCCGTATTTTGCCGTAACTTTGGAAGGTTCAAGGACCTTCGCACCAACAAGGCCTGATTCTTCCCCGACAGTGATGATGAACTGGATTGTGCCATGCGGGATATTTTGCTCCTTCAGCACCCTCACAGTTTCAAGCATGACGGCAAGGCCTGTTTTGTCATCCGCGCCAAGGATGGTCGTTCCGTCCGTCACAACATACCCGTCCTTGATCGAAGGATTGACACCGCGCGCAGGCACGACTGTATCCATATGCGAAGTAAAGTAGATGGTATCGACTCCCTCTTCTGATCCTTTAAGCGTGCAGATCAGGTTGCCTGCCCCGTGTCCTGTTTGAGCTGTCGTATCATCTTCGAATACGTCCACTCCAAGGTCGGTAAACTTCTGTTTCAGCACTTTGGCGATTTCAGTTTCATATTTGGTTTCCGAATCAATCTTGACCAATTCAAGAAACTCATTCAATAAACGTTCATTATTGATCATTTTAAAACCTCCAGGTTATGTAGATGCTTTTTCAGTATACCGCCAGTTTATCCCATCATTCAAATTCTTTTTAGCTAGAGCGGGATATTGCCGTGTTTTTTTCCAGGACGCGACTCTTTTTTCGTCCGGAGCATCTCAAGCGCTTGGATGATTTTAATCCTTGTTTCGCGGGGGTCAATGACGTCATCCACCATTCCCCTGCTTGCTGCTACATATGGATTAGCGAATTTTTCGCGGTACTCGTTGATTTTTTGTTCCCTCGTAGCCTCGGGGTTCTCACTGTTCTGAATTTCTCTGGCAAAAATAATATTTGCGGCACCCTGCGGCCCCATAACGGCAATTTCCGCATTTGGCCAGGAGAAGACAAGGTCAGCCCCAATGGACTTGCTGTTCAGCGCAACGTACGCTCCCCCGTATGCCTTCCGTAAAATTACTGTCAGCTTGGGCACCGTTGCTTCAGAATAAGCATAAAGGATTTTAGCTCCATGGCGGATGATACCTCCGTGCTCCTGCTTGATTCCCGGGAAAAATCCTGTTACATCTTCAAAGGTAATGATTGGGATATTGAAAGAATCGCAAAAACGGATAAATCTAGCTGCCTTATCGGAAGAGTCGATATCAAGCCCGCCAGCCATGAACTTCGGCTGGTTGCAGACGAGTCCGACAACTTCTCCCTTCACACGGGCAAGACCGATTACGAGATTCTTGGCAAAATCCTTTTGGATTTCCAGGAAGCTTCCTTCATCCACTACCTGTTCGACCACTTTTCTGACATCATACGGGCGGACTGCATCAAACGGAACGACATCGGTAAGATCCGGGCGATAGTCATCATCACTATCAGCTTCTTCGCGCGGAGGTTTTTCTTCATAACTCTGCGGTAGGTAGCTTAAGAGCGCCCTTACCATCTCAAGTGTTTCTTCTTCCGACTCTGCCCGGAAGTGGGCGTTGCCGCTGATTGCGTTATGTACACGGGCACCTCCAAGATCTTCGGAAGAGATTTTTTCTCCCGTAACGGTCTCGATTACTTTAGGACCGGTTATGAACATTTGGCTTGTCTTTTCGACCATGAAAACGAAATCCGTAATGGCAGGTGAATAGACTGCACCGCCTGCGCAAGGTCCCATGATGACCGAAATTTGAGGAATCACCCCTGAATAGATGGAATTGCGGTAGAAAATCTGGCCGTATCCATCGAGTGATTCAACACCCTCCTGGATCCGGGCGCCGCCTGAATCATTCAGGCCAATAAAAGGAGCGCGGTTCTTTGCCGCAAGATCCATAACATTCGCAATTTTTTTCGCATGGCTTTCCCCAAGTGCACCGCCGAAAACGGTGAAGTCCTGCGAAAACAGGTAAATTGGGCGGCCGTTAACCTTCCCATAGCCTGTCACTACCCCGTCGCCAGGACCTTTCTGGTTTTCAAGGCCAAAGTCCGTGCAGCGGTGTTCGATAAATGGGTTAAGCTCAATGAATGAGCCAGGGTCAACAAGAAGTTCTATTCTTTCCCTGGCGGTCAATTTTCCTTTTTCATGCTGCTTCTCAATCCGTTCATCGCCGCCTCCCCTCTCGATTTCCCGCCGGCGGTCGTATAGTTCATTGATATTCGTATAAATATCAGACATGCTCTTCTCCCCCTCTTTTCTCACACAATTCAAACAGGACACCTCCTGTTGATTTCGGGTGCATAAAAGCTACAAGGGCATTTCCTGCTCCTGTCTTAGGGGTTTCATTAATCATTCTTATCCCCTTTTCGCTCATCTCCCTGATTCGCGCTTCAATCGATTCGACTCCAAGCGCCACATGGTGAATACCCTCACCGCGTTTTTCGATAAATTTTGCTATCGGACTGTCCGGATGTGTTGGTTCGAGAAGCTCTATCTTTGTTTCTCCTGCTTTTATAAAAGCCACTTTTACCTTCTGGCCCTCCACGTTTTCAATCCCCTGCAGTTCCAATCCGAGCACGTCCGTATAGAATGGAAGGGACTGCTCAAGAGATTTGACAGCCACCCCAATATGGTCCACTTTTTTAATCATCCCATTCCCTCCGCATACAATTTCAAAAATAGACAATCATATAAATATTCGACATATTATTCACAAATCCTTCTTTTTTCTACTGGTTGTTGAAACCCCGATTCACATGTAAAATAGGGAATAACCATAATATTAGGGGGGACTGTTTTGCAGAATAAAAAGATTCGGAAATTTGTCGTTTACACGATGCTGTTGGTCATGCTGGCCTCCACTCTTTTACTTGGACTTTCTACTTTTATGTAAAAAAAGACTCATCGATAAAAAAGGACTGTCCGGTTTTTGGACAGTCCTTTTTACTATATTTCTTTAATTCACCACAGCTTTTTTGGCACTTCTCAGGCCCTTAAACGAACGTTTTAATAGCAAAAACTGCTCCATTTCGTTCAGGAAATGCAAAAGCGCAGCCCTCGCCTCAAACTCCTCACGTGATTTCGGAAGTTCCATATTTTCAAATTCCTTGCGCATTCTCATTAGTTTTTCCAAATGGTAGAGGACATTGTTTCCAGGGTTGATTCCCCGGGAAAGTACCTCCACAAACTCGGCCATCATGTTTCCTTGCTCCACCTGATTAGGAATGGAGGTGACATACGGAAGGACCCTTTCAATAATATCAAACTGCTTTTCCCTAATTTTAAAATACTGATAGAATAAATCATCATCTCTCATAAAGTGGTTTTCGATATCATGGAAAGCTAATGTTTTCGCTTCATTAATCAGCCTTGCCGTCTCGGTCAGTTCACGCCCGTCCCAGTCGCTATCACCATTTTGTAAAAACCTAGCAATTTCCTGAAGGATACTTTTAAAGTTATGTTCGATTTCTAGCTGGTACTCCACCAGTTTACTCTCGGAGCTTGGCATGTATAAATTCATGATAAGCGCAACCCCAATCCCGACGGTAATAATGCCAAGTTCGTCTAAAAGAAAGCCAGTGGTTACATGTTCTTCCATGTATATGTGGAGAATGATAACGCTACTTGAGACGACACCTTCTTTGGCACCTGCCTTAACAACGGTCGGGATAAAAACAAGAAGCATCAGTCCAATGACTAATGGATGATAGGAAAGAATTTCAAAAAAGGCAACAGAAAAAGCCATGGCAATGATACAGGCAAGAAAACGGGACCATGCCGCCCGCAGCGAACGCTTTTTTGTCACTTGAATGCATAGTATGGCAATGATTCCAGCTGAAGCAAAATTCTGAAAGCCGAAATATTCGGCAATCATAATCGACAGTACCGTCCCCAATGCTGTCTTGATTGTACGATATCCAATTTTAAATCTCATTAGGCATCTCCTGACAAAAAATAAAAAGATTTAGCGGTATAAATAGGATCGACAAAGAACCTAAAGACAACAGCTTTACCCCATCGAGCTATTCGTTTATGTATCAAAGTTTTATCACATTGACACTAAAATAACAACACTTATAGCACTTTCTATGCCAAATACAAGCAATATTAACTAATGGGAATCTTCTTGCCAATCTCAGTATTAAGTTTATTGTAAATGACTGTTCACCAAAAAAATAGGTGTGTCCCGTAAACATCTTTGAATGGATAGTAAAATAAGGCGTTTGAAACGAGAAAAAGAACCTCTATGTTATCAGAGGTTCTTTAATCATTAAACTCTTTTGATGAGGCATTTCTGTTGCCATGTGAAAATCCTTAACTTTAGCATGGTACCTACAGCATCTTCTCCAAAAACTCCCGTGCACGTTTGCTTTTTGGATGGGCGAAAAACTCGTTTGGAGAAGCATCTTCCATGAGAATTCCACCGTCGAGGAACATTACCCTGTCCGCTGCTTCCCGAGCGAACCCCATTTCGTGGGTGACAATGATCATCGTCATTCCTGAATGCGCCAGCGATTTCATTACTTCTAGCACTTCTTTTACCATTTCGGGATCCAGCGCTGAGGTAGGTTCATCAAACAGCATCACTGCAGGTTCCATGGCTAGGGCACGAGCAATGGCGACCCTTTGCTTCTGACCTCCGGAAAGCCTACCCGGATAATCATCCGCCTTGTCGGAAAGACCTACTTTCACGAGTAGAGCATAAGCTTTTTCCTCTGCTTCTTCCTTCGTCAGCCTTTTTACTTTTTGTGGTGCATAAAGGATATTTTGCAGCACTGTCATATGAGGAAAGAGATGGAAGTGTTGGAAAACCATGCCGACATTTTCACGGACCTTTGAAATGTTTGTTTTCTTGTCCGTTATATCGGTCCCGTTTATGTTGATCTCCCCTGCACAAGGCTGCTCCAGGAGATTCAGGCAACGCAGGAAGGTAGATTTCCCAGATCCTGACGGGCCAATGACCGCTACCACTTCCCCTTCCCTGATGGAAGCGGATATCCCTTTTAGGACTTCGAGTTTTCCAAATGATTTATGAAGGTCTTTCACTTTAATCACTTTGCCTCATCCTCCTCTCGATAGCCTTACCAATCAGCGTGAGGGCCATGACCAGGCAATAGTAAATCAGCCCTGCAAAAATCAGCGGTTCAAAAAAACGGTACTTGTCTCCGCCGACAATATAGGCACGTCGCATGACGTCCGAAACGGCAATCATCGAAACAATTGCAGATTCCTTTGTCAGCGTAATAAACTCATTCATGAGGGCAGGCAAAATATTTTTCAGGGCCTGTGGCATGATGATATCCCGCATCATTCGTGGGTATGGCACTCCAAGTGCCATCGCCGCTTCCTGCTGGCCCTTATCCACTGCAAGGATGCCTGCTCTGATAATCTCGGAGATATACGCGCCCGAGTTCAAAGCGAAGGAAAGAACAGCTGCCGTATACGGTTCGATCTGGTAACCGATGATTTGCGGGGATCCATAATAAATCAGCATGAGCTGAAGAATCAAGGGTGTGCCGCGGAAAATGGAAGTATATAAGTCAGCAAACCAACCTAAGGGTTTTAGCCGACTAATTTTAAATAATGATAGAAGTATTCCTAAAAAAAATCCAAGCATGCCTGCCACAAGGACGATTTGCAGGGTTACCTTTATTCCCTGCAGGATGTAGGGCATGGATGGTACAATTGCCGTAAAATCCAGATTCATTCAAAAGTCAATTCCCCTCTTTTGATAGTATTATGGCATTATTCACCGCCAAACCATTTAACGACAAGCTTATCCACTTCACCATTCTTTAGTTTTTCATTGAGGACTTTATTGAAGTCCTTCGTCAATTTACTGTCTTTCGGGAAAGCAATGGCTGAACCGGCATCTTCATCATTTCCGTTCATTGTGACACCTTTAATGTCCGGATTATTTTTAAAATAGCCATTCGCGACCGTATCTTCAATAATGGCGGCATCAATGCGGCCTGCCTTGATTTCCTGGATCAATTCAGGGATGCGGTTCCGCTTTTCAATTTTAATATCCACTGTCTTGGCGATATCCTTCGCCTTGTCTTCCTGGATAGATGCAAGCTGAACTCCAACCGTCTTGCCTTTTAAGTCCTCGACCGTTTTTATTTTGCTATTCTTCGAGGATACAATCATATGCTTCGCTGTATAATATACATCACTAAAGTCCACGCTTTTCTTCCGATCTTCCGTTGGCGTCATTCCAGCCATAACGAAATCTATCTGATTTGCCTGAATCGCGGGAATCAGCCCGTTAAACTCGATATCCGTAACCTTCACTTCATATCCCAGCTCCCCTGCAATCAAATTCGCAAGGTCAACGTCAAAGCCAATAATTTCATCACTTTTTGCAGTATCAACAAACTCAAACGGAGGGTAATCGGAAGAGGTCCCCATAGTGAGCGTCTTTTTTTCATCAGCACTACCGGAAGCCGCAGTTTTCTTACCATCTTCTCCGCTTGTCCCGCAAGCTGCCAGCATGGCTGTAAGCACACTTGCCAGCAAGATCATAACTAGTTTCTTCATCTTTTATTTTCCCCCTATAGTTTTCTTGATTAATAAATATTCGATAGAATGAATTTTAACACAAATTAATAATTATGCAAACAAATTTTTAAATATACATTCCTAACTAGTCTATTCCTTCTGGGAAACTAGTCATGGAGGATTTATTTTGCTGTTGTTTGAGTAGAGAGGACGGAAAATTATGATTCAGTGACTCCCACGAATTTTATAGTTTTATTTTCCCGACCAGCGATTGCGGGGCTCTCTCAACGTCAATACTTCTTACCTAATCAGCAAACGGTTAGCCAATTTCGGGCAAAAAAAAACCCTGAAATCAGGGATTTTTTTTCTGCATCATACTTCTTCGCAATATTTATCAAATGCTGCCTGCAGCTTTTGGACAACTGCCATTGGGTCGTGGCCTTCGATATCATGGCGTTCCACCATTGCACAAATTTCGCCGTCTTTTAACAGAGCGAAAGATGGAGATGATGGCGGGAAACCCGTAAAATAGCTTCTTGCTTTTTCAGTTGCATCTTTATCCTGCCCGGCAAAAACGGTCACAAGCTGGTCGGGGCGGCGGTCATAGTGAACTGCATGAGCAGCTGCAGGGCGGGCGATGCCTCCAGCACAGCCGCAAACGGAATTGACCATGACAAGGGTCGTTCCTTTTGACTTTAGGACCTCATCCACTTCTTCAGAAGTTGTAAGCTCGCTATAGCCAGCTGCAACGATTTCCTGGCGCGCCTGGCGGACCACATCATTCATAAACAAATTAAAATCCATATTCATTCTAATCACTCCTTGGTGTGCACTAATAAGCTATGCATGCCTCTAATATAACAATATGTGGGGCTTCTTTTCAAACAAGACAATTTTCTCCCCAGTAATGTTTAAACACTTCAGTATGGGGAATAGAAACAATACAGCTAGAACCATACCCCTAAACTCCCTAGATGAAAGGACAGCGCAAATATGCTGTCCTTCTTTTTTGCTTTTATCTTAAATGCTTATGGCCTCGCTTTGAAAAATGCCTGGAACAATTCCTCAACTCCTGAAGCTACAGGTTTTGTTCCCGCGATCACTTCATTTTCAACCTTGGGAAGAAGCGCTTTTACTTCCGGATGATTATAAAAGCTGAATTCGAGCTGGTCTGATATCAATGCATGTATCCATTCCCGGGACTGTATCCGCCTTCTCTCAGCGAAGACGCCCGACTGTTTCGAAACTTTTTCAAATTCCTCCACAGTGTTCCATACATCCGAAATGCCGGAACCAGTGACGGAAGAGCAGGAAAGTGCGCGGGATTCCCAGCCTTTGGTTGACGGCTGTAGAAAATGGAGAATCCGTCTGTACTCTTCTGTCGTCTTTCTGGCAGCAGCTTCATTAGGCCCATCTGCTTTATTAATCAGGACCATATCCGCAATCTCCATGATTCCTTTTTTCATTCCCTGCAGTTCGTCTCCAGCCCCTGTCAGCGCCAGCAGCATAAAAAAGTCCACCATGCCCCTTACGAGAATCTCACTTTGGCCTACACCGACAGTTTCAACGAGAATAACGTCAAAACCAGCAGCTTCGCACAACAGCATTGTTTCCCTTGTCTTTCTGTGCACGCCTCCTAGCTTTCCCCCTGATGGAGAAGGACGGATAAATGCATGCGGGTTTCCTGCCAGCTTCTCCATCCTCGTCTTGTCACCAAGAATGCTTCCTCCAGTCAGGGATGAAGTCGGATCAACAGCGAGCACAGCGACTCTGTGGCCTTGGCTGCAAAGATATGATCCAAAGGCCTCGATAAAGGTACTTTTCCCGGCTCCCGGTACTCCTGTGATGCCAATTCTGATAGAGCGGCCGGCTTTCGGCAAAAGAAGCTTAAGGAGTTGCTGGGCCTGTTCAAAATGGCGTTCCGCATTGCTTTCAACAAGTGTAATCGCACGTGCAAGCGCTACCCTGTTCCCCTTAAGAATATCTGCAGCAAGCGTCTTTGGTTCTAGACCGGGAATGCCTGCCTTTTTAACAAATCTGCCCGGCCTGCTAAAAGCGATCCCGTGATCCTGGGAAGCAGTGACCCCTTTGCGTATTTCACCCGCAAAGCTGCTGGCCTGTTTAGGCTCAAACCATTCAGGTTTTCTGTCATCAGCCATTTATTCTGCCACTTCCTCATAGCCGAGCCGTTTGTAGATAGACTTGATCACCTTCTGTGCAGCAACCGGAATCACCGTTCCCGGGCCGAATATGGCTGCTGCGCCATGGTCGAGCAAGTACTGATAATCCTGTGCGGGAATAACTCCGCCGATGAAGACAACGATATCCTCGCGGCCAAGCTTCTTCAACTCGTCCACAAGCTGCGGCAGGAGTGTCTTATGCCCTGCTGCGAGAGAACTAAATCCGATGGCATGGACATCATTTTCGACGGCCTGCAGTGCCGTTTCCTCCGGCGTTTGGAAAAGCGGGCCGATATCGACATCAAAACCTACGTCAGCAAAGGCTGTCGCAATAACTTTAGCGCCTCTGTCATGTCCATCCTGACCCATTTTCGCAATCAAAATCCGCGGCCTTCTCCCCTCATTCTCTAGAAACTCTGCAGTCATTGCTTTTATTTCCAGAATTTCTTCTTCGTTCGAAAATGCAGAGCTGTATACGCCGCTAATGGACCTGATTACAGCTTTATGCCTGCCTGCAGCCGTTTCGATTGCATCGGAAATCTCACCGAGCGTCGCCCTTGCCCTGGCGGCCTTGACAGCAAGCTCCAAGAGATTTCCCCTTCCACTTTTTGCCGCTTCTTCCAGATTCTCAAGGGCTTCAGCCACGTTTCCGGCATCTCGTTCTGCCTTCAGCTTTTCAAGCCTTTCAATTTGCTTCTGACGTACTGCTGTATTGTCAATATCAAGAATATCAAGCGGCTCTTCCTTCTCCAGGCGGTAACGATTGACTCCAATAATGGTTTCCTTTCCGGAGTCGATTTGCGCCTGGCGCCGGGCAGCAGCTTCTTCTATCCTCATTTTCGGTAAACCTGTTTCGATCGCTTTGGCCATCCCGCCAAGCCCTTCGATTTCTTCAATATGCTCCCACGCACGTTCTGCAAGCTGTGCTGTCAGTTTTTCAACGTAATAGCTTCCGGCCCAAGGATCAATGACCTTAGTAACCCCGGTCTCTTCCTGGAGATAAAGCTGGGTATTCCGGGCAATCCGCGCTGAAAAATCAGTTGGGAGTGCAATCGCTTCATCAAGTGCATTCGTATGGAGCGATTGCGTATGCCCCATAGCTGCAGCATGCGCTTCTACAAGCGTCCTGATTACATTGTTGTAAGGGTCCTGTTCGGTAAGGCTCCAACCTGAAGTTTGTGAATGCGTCCGAAGAGCCATGGACTTAGGATTTTCAGGATTGAATGACTTCATGATCTTAGCCCAAATCTGCCTTGCCGCCCTCATCTTGGCAACTTCCATAAAGTAATTCATTCCGATTGCCCAAAAGAACGAAAGCCTTGGGGCAAAAGAATCGATGCCAATCCCTGCCTTCTGACCAGTCCTTACATATTCCAAGCCATCTGCGAGCGTGTAGGCAAGTTCAATATCAGCAGGCGCACCAGCTTCCTGCATGTGGTAGCCTGAAATGCTTATGCTGTTGAACTTCGGCATATATTTCGATGTATATTCAAAAATGTCGGCAATGATTTTCATCGACATTTCAGGTGGATAAATATATGTATTCCTAACCATATATTCTTTTAAAATATCGTTCTGGATTGTGCCGGACAGCTTGTCCTGTGTAACCCCCTGCTCTTCAGCCGTCACGATAAAGAAGGCCAGAACGGGAAGGACCGCACCATTCATTGTCATTGACACCGACATTTGGTCAAGCGGAATACCATCAAAAAGTATTTTCATATCCAGGATGGAATCGATCGCCACCCCGGCTTTTCCAACATCGCCGACTACCCTGGGATGGTCGGAATCATACCCTCTGTGCGTTGCAAGGTCAAAAGCGACTGAAAGGCCCTTTTGTCCCATCGCGAGATTACGCCTGTAAAACGCATTGCTTTCCTCGGCTGTTGAAAAACCTGCGTACTGCCTGACCGTCCATGGACGGTTAACATACATCGCCGGATAAGGGCCCCTTGTATATGGTGGAAGCCCCGGGAAGTTCCCGTCAAGGGAAAGATCCTTTACATCTTCTTCTGTGTAAACAGGCTTCAGACTGATGCCTTCATTTGTTTCAAAGAGCAGGTCTTCGAATGAACGCACGGCTTCAGCCTCTGCCATGTCTTTCCGCTCTTCTCCGGTAACTGACCCGGTATCCGGAAAAAGATGAACCGATTTAAAATCAGGCTTTCTCATCGATGACCACCTCCATTTCATTCAACAATTGTGACAACAGCGTAAGGCTGCTGCTCCGCATATTGATAAATTCCTGTATACCTGCTTCGGACCAGCTTTGCCTCTCGTCCTTTGGAGGAAGCCCCGCAAGGAAGATTTTTGCATCCGGATATACGGAAGCAATTCCCCTTGCGATATCAAGTCCGATTTCGCTATACTGGGCGTCATTTCCGCAAAGGCAAAAATGCTGCAGCCCTGTAGATTTTATCCATTCAACAGCTTCTTTTGCATCCTGTATGCCCTGGCTGCGGACAGCACAGATTCCGCCTGCTGCGAGAAAGCCTGAGACAAAATCCGCTCTTGCCTTGTGCCTGAACACTTCTCCAAGGCAAAGGAGACCAACAGCTGGCCTTTTTTCGGTCCGCCTTTTAATCTCACCTGATCTTTCTTTCAAAGATTCGAAAGGTTCTGCCAGTCTTTGCTGTGGCAGGGGCGTGAACGTCGCTGCGCCATCCTGCTTTTTCAACACACCTTCCAGTTTCTTCCTACTAACCATCATAGCAAGGAAGTCTTCAATCGACCCCTCTGCATTATATTTTTCGACAGGTTCTGATCCTCTGCGCTTTTCCGGCTGCTCTTCAGCGTTTGCATAGACATTTGTACCAATGATGCTTTGCCTGCGGGTATCGATGTCCTTATCTCTTGCAGCTCTAGTCTGGGCTATTTTTTCCTGAAGCATTCCCGATTTCATGGCTTCAAAAATGCCGCCGGACTCCTCGATTTCAAGGAAAAGATTCCATCCTTGTTCTGCAAGCGTCCGGGTAAGTGATTCAATATACCAGGATCCGCCTGAAGGGTCTGCCACTTTTTCAAGATGCGCTTCTTCCCTCAAAATCATATGAGTATTTCCGGCAATCCGCTCTGAAAAAGGAGAGGATGCGCCAGCGGCTTCATCGAGCGTCCCTGTTTCCAGGTACTGCACACCGCCAAGAACGGCTGAGAATGCTTCATTTCCTGCCCGGAGGAGATTGACATAAGGATCATAGACTGTTTTTGTAAAGCGTGACGTCTCAGCGGAAATGACCATCCTCCGGCTGTCTTTGCCTGCTCCGAAAGCTTCTGCTGCTTTTGACCACAGCAGCCGGGCCGCCCTGAATTTCGCGGTTTCCATAAAAAAGTTGGATCCGGATGAAAAGTGAAACACTATTTTTGAAAGAGCGGTCTCAAGATCCCATCCACGCTCAAGCAGCTTCTCGGCGAAAAAGACACCGGTTGAGACTGCAATCCCAAGTTCCTGAACGGCATTCGCCCCAGCGTTATGGTAAGGTGATGTATCGGCAAGAACTGTCCTCACTGATGGAAGGTGTTTATGCGCAACTTTCAGTGTATGTTCCCAATCCTTGAAGAAAGCTTCTTCATCGCTTGGAATACGGCCGGAAACGGCTACTTCCGCAACAGGATCCGCTGCAATAAAACCATTTGCAGTTTTTCCGTTTTCTGTTTCGTTCAAAGCCTGAATAACTGCGGCAAGCATCAGCTTATGAAGGCCTCTTGGCCTGAGGCTGAATGGTTTTTCCGTTCCAGCAGTTTTCAGCATTTCGGCTAATTTTTCTGGGTCGGAGAATAAGCCCGGCCTCACTTCAAACGATATGGCCGTCTGCCCTCTCGAAAATGCCCGCACAAGATTCTCTTCCAAGTCGGCTGCATTCTCGTAGGCAACAGGGTTTGCCCCATGCCACCCTTCTTCTGCATAACCGAATGGTGCTATTCCGCGGTGGAATTCAAGGGCTTCGGAGCCTTTTGCATCATCACCGGTGTAAAGAGGCTTTAGTTGGATGTTTTCGTATGTATCCGTATATAGGCTTTCAAGCGGTTTTCCTTTTAAAGAAGCCGCTGCTGCCTTTTCCCAGTCAGCGATTGACAAATCTAGAAATGTTGCATTTTTCATGTTATCAACTGTCATTTTTAAGCTGTCCTGACGGGACAGCATTCCCCTCCCCTCAACAAATTGCATTAAAATTCAAATTTTTCCGACCATCTTTATTTTAGTACAATAGCGGAAAACTGGCAACGGGCGCCAATCCGTTCAAAAAAAGAGAAATCAAGCCGCTGCACCTTGGTACAACGGCCCGGTTCTCTTTTAATAAATCGAAGTGCTTTCTTTTGAGATGTTCTCCACAATCTCTTTGATCCTTTTCAGGAAACGGCCGCAAACGAGGCCATCAAGTACTCTGTGGTCAAGGGAGAGGCAAAGGTTTACCATATCCCTTACGGCAATCATACCGTTATCCATCACTACAGGGCGTTTCACAATGGACTCAACCTGAAGAATGGCGGCCTGAGGATAATTAATGATTCCCATAGATTGTACCGACCCGAAGGAACCAGTATTGTTGACAGTGAATGTGCCGCCTTGCATATCTTCTGAACGCAGCTTTCCGGTACGGACTTTGCCGGCAAGATCGGTAATTTCGCGGGCAATGCCTTTGATTGTTTTTTCATCAGCCTGCTTGATGACCGGAACAAATAACGCATCATCCGTAGCTACCGCAATGGAAATATTGATATCTTTTTTCTGGATGATCTTGTCGCCTGCCCACATGCTGTTGATTTCAGGGAATTCTTTAAGGGCCTGGGCTACAGCTTTTACGAAGAAAGCGAAGAAAGTAAGATTGAAGCCTTCTTTCTTTTTAAATTCTCCCTTCAGGCTGTTTCTATATTCCACAAGATTTGTCGCATCTACCTCTACCATTGTCCATGCATGCGGAGCTTCGTGCTTGCTCCGAAGCATATTGGCAGCAATTGCTTTCCTGATTCCGGTAACAGGGATTTCGATATCGCCTGCCGAAGCCTGGACAGCAGGGGACGGCGACGGTGATGGAGCTGCTTGCCGTGCTGCCTGTTCTGTCGCTGCTGCTTTAGGTTCTTCAGACACTTGCGGAGCAGGAGCTGCTTGCGGAATGTTTCCAGACTCAATGATTTTCTGCAAATCTTTACGTGTTATCCGACCTTCCGCTCCACTACCTGAAACAAGGGACAGGTCGATCCCGTGTTCCTGGGAAAGCTTTAGGACTGCTGGTGAATACCTCCCTTTTCCTCTTTCTTTTGCAGGGGACGGTGCGCTGCTGGCTCCAAGCCCGGCAGCTTCGGAAGGAACTTTTACATCCTTCTTCTCTGAAGGCTCTTCTGATTTCGCCTGTTCTCCAGCAAATGCTTCTTGTTGTCCGCCTTCTGTTTCGATTGTTAAAATGACTTCTCCAACAGCAAGCGTGTTACCCTCATTCGCAATCAGTTCCTTAATGGTGCCTGAAAAGGAAGACGGTACCTCCGCATTTACTTTATCGGTCATTACTTCTGCCAACGGATCGTATTTATTGACTTTATCCCCCGGGGATACGAGCCATTTACTGATTGTGCCCTCTGTAACACTTTCACCAAGCTGGGGCATGGTAATTTGTTGTAGTGCCAATGTATGGACCCTCCTTCTCCTGTTATCCCGCTTTCATGCTCATATTTTCAAATTTTAATACTCTGCAAGCTCCCGCATTTCCTTTTCCACTTTGTCCGGGTTGACCATAAAGAATTTTTCCATCGTCGGCGCATACGGCATAGCCGGAATATCAGGGCCTGCAAGGCGCTTGATTGGTGCGTCAAGATCAAAGAGGCAGTTTTCAGCAATGATGGCAGCCACTTCTCCCATGATGCTTCCTTCTTTGTTGTCTTCAGTAAGAAGCAGGACCTTTCCTGTCTTAGATGCTGCTTCGATAATTGCTTCTTTGTCAAGAGGATAAACTGTCCGAAGATCCAGAATATGGGCGGAAATCCCGTCCTTTGCAAGCCTTTCAGCCGCCTGGAGGGCGAAATGGACACAAAGGCCGTATGTAATGACAGTGATGTCTTCACCTTCCCGCTTTACATCGGCTTTTCCTATTGGAAGTACGTAATCGTCATCAGGAACCTCGCCTTTGATGAGACGATAAGCACGTTTGTGTTCAAAGAATAAAACCGGATCTTCATCACGAATTGCTGCTTTGAGAAGCCCTTTGACATCATACGGAGTCGAAGGCATGACGATTTTTAGACCTGGCTGGTTTGCGAACACTGCCTCAACAGACTGTGAGTGGTAAAGAGCACCATGGACTCCGCCGCCGTAAGGTGCCCGGATGACCATTGGACAATTCCAGTCGTTGTTGGAACGATACCTGATTTTTGCAGCTTCAGAAACGATTTGATTGACTGCAGGCATGATGAAATCAGCAAACTGCATTTCTGCAATCGGACGCATTCCATACATTGCAGCACCGATGCCAACACCAGCAATAGCAGATTCAGCAAGCGGAGTGTCAATGACACGGTCCTCGCCAAATTTTTCATATAATCCGTGGGTCGCTTTGAAAACCCCGCCTTTTCGCCCTACATCTTCACCGAGGACAAACACTCTCGGATCTCTTTCCATTTCCTCGCGGATCGCCATTGTCACCGCATCTATATAAGAAATTACCGCCATGTCCGTTCCCCCTTACTTTTCAGCATATACGTATTTTAGCGCGTGCTCCGCATCAGCGTACGGTGCGTTTTCCGCGTAATCAGTTGCATCATTTACTTCTTCCATCACTCGGTCATTAATCTCTTTTTCCTTGGCATCATCCATGACCCCTGTTTCTTTCAGGTATGCGCCAAATGTAATGATTGGATCTTTTGTTTTCGCCTGTGCCACTTCATCAGGTGCGCGGTAGCTACGGTCATCGTCATCCGATGAATGCGGCGTTAAGCGGTAGGAAACAGCCTCAATCAACGTCGGGCCTTCTCCGCGTCTTCCTCTTTCTGCTGCTTCCTTTACAGCCCTGTAAACTTCTAGAGGGTCATTTCCATCAATTGTTACACCTGGCATACCGTAGCCGACAGCTCGGTCTGAAACATTTTCGCAGGCCAGCTGCTTCTCAATTGGAACAGAAATCGCATATTTATTGTTCTCACACATAAAAATGACTGGAAGCTTATGGACACCTGCAAAGTTGGCTCCTTCGTGGAAGTCGCCCTGGTTGGATGATCCTTCACCGAATGTTGTGAAGGTCACAAGATCTTTGCCGTCCATACGGCCTGCCAGCGCAATGCCGACTGCATGAGGAACCTGGGTTGTAACAGGGGAAGAGCCTGTGACAATCCGATTCTTCTTCTGACCAAAGTGGCCTGGCATTTGCCGGCCGCCGGAGTTCGGATCTTCCGCTTTTGCAAAAGCAGACAGCATCAACTCGCGCGCGGTCATGCCGAATGAAAGGACGACACCCATATCGCGGTAATATGGAAGAACATAATCTTTTTCCTTATCGAGAGCATAAGCTGCTCCAACCTGTGCTGCTTCCTGGCCTTGGCATGAAATGACGAAAGGAATTTTCCCTGCACGGTTCAAGAGCCACATGCGCTCATCAATCCTGCGGGCGCGGAGCATTGTTTCATAAATTTCTAGGACTTGGTCATCACTCAGGCCAAGCTTAGCGTGGCGGTTATCTGCCATTCTTTTTACCTCCCGTTAACATGTTTGGCTTACTTCTGTTATCATCATGAATGGATTGCGAGTCCATCGACTGCCAAGGCAGCTTCCCCGATTGCTTCGGACAGGGTCGGGTGCGGATGGATGGTGTGGGCAATCTCCCAAGGGGTTGCATCAAGCACCTTCGCCAATCCCGCTTCTGAAATCATATCCGTAACATGCGGGCCGATCATATGGACGCCGAGAACATCATTAGTATCCTTATCGGCAATGATTTTGACAAAACCATCTGATTCACCGTAAACAAGCGCTTTTCCGATTGCACGGAACGAAAATTTGCCTGTTTTAACCTCAAAGCCTTTTTCCTTGGCTTCATCTTCAGTGAGGCCTACACTCGCAGCTTCAGGCGAACTGTAGATACACTTCGATACAAGCGTGTAATCCATCGGTAAAACGTCTTTTCCTGCAATATGCTCAACAGCAGAAATCCCTTCGTGTGAGGCAACATGCGCAAGCTGCAAGCCCCCGATGCAGTCGCCAATCGCATAAATGTGGGATTCTTTTGTCTGGAAGTATTCATTTGTTACTATATAGCCTTTTTCTGTTTGAATTTCTGTGTTTTCAATGCCGATTCCTTCTACATTTGCCTGACGTCCTACAGAAACAAGTATTTTCTCAGCTTGGAATTCTTTTTGTTCTCCCTTTACCTCAGCACTTATGGCTGCAACTTCACCCTTTTTAAGGGTTTCCGGGAGCACCTTTGCACCGGTGATGATTTTAACGCCTTTTTTCTTCATAAGGCGCTGCATTTCACGGGAGATTTCCTTATCTTCAGTCGGAATGATTCTGTCTGCGTATTCGATTACTGTGACTTCTGTGCCGAAATCCGACAGCATGGAGGCCCATTCGATTCCAATAACCCCGCCACCGACAATGATGATTGATTTTGGCAGTGCCTCCATCTGTAATGCCTCGTCTGATGTCATCACAAATTCTCCATCAATTTCCAGTCCAGGCAATGATCTTGGCCTTGATCCCGTGGCTAACACGACATTCTTAGGAATGAGCATTTCATTATCGCTTCCATTGTTCATTTCAACAGAGATAGTGCCAGGCATTGGCGAAAAGATGGAAGGTCCCAGTATTCTGCCCAAGCCTTCATAAACATCGATTTTCCCTTGCTTCATTAAATGCTGTACGCCTTTGTGGAGCTGATCGACGATTTTTTCCTTCCGCTGCTGAACCTTGGAAAAATCGAGGCCAACTTCTCCTGTTACAACGCCAAATTCCTCGCCGCGTTTAGCAGTAGCGTATACTTCCGCACTCCTTAAAAGCGCCTTGCTCGGAATGCATCCTTTATGGAGGCAGGTTCCTCCCAGTTTTCCTTTTTCAACGATCGCTGTTTTTAAACCAAGCTGTGAAGCTCGAATGGCTGCAACATATCCCCCTGTGCCGCCGCCAAGGACCACCAAATCATATTCCTGAGCCATGATGCTTCCTCCTCAAATAAATTGCAGATCAGTTTTTCCCAGGGTATATTTTCACTTCTTCTTCCCCACGCAAAACCCGTAAGCTTCCTTCCGCAAGTGCCTGTAATTCATTTTCCCCCGGGTGGACGATGACATCCGCTATCCAGTTCACTCTTTCCGAGATATCGTTAACAAAACCTTTTCCATAAGCTAGGCCGCCTGTAAGGATAATGGCATCCACTTTCCCGAACAGGACAGCACTGGAGGAACTGATTTCTTTAGCGGTCTGGTAAGCCATTGCTGAATAGACAAGACTCGCTTTCTCATCCCCGTTTTCAATCATTTGTTCCACTTGGATTGCATCGTTTGTACCAAGGTAGCCAACAAGGCCTCCCTTGCCGACAAGTTTCTTCATAATTTCATCACGATAATATTCTCCGGAATAACATAGGCCGACAAGGTCGCCTGCTGGTACAGTGCCTGCACGTTCAGGGCTGAAAGGACCATCGCCATGCAGTCCATTGTTTACGTCAACGACTCTTCCCTTCCTGTGGGCCCCAACAGTAATCCCTCCGCCAAGGTGCGCAACAATCAGATTCAGTTCTTCATATTTTTTGCCGAGTTCCTTTGAAACCCTCCGTGCAACAGCCTTTTGGTTTAAAGCGTGGAAAATACTTTTTCTTTCGATCAGGGAAAAGCCTGATATGCGGGCAATCGGCTCAAGCTCATCCACAACAACAGGATCAACGATAAATGCTGGTATATTAAGGCCTGCTGCAATTTCATAGGCCAGTATACCACCAAGGTTGGAAGCATGCTGCCCGGCAAAGCCTGCCTGCAAGTCATCGAGCATGTTTGCGTTGACATCGTATGTTCCGCCTTCTATCGGATGCAAAAGTCCGCCGCGGCCACACACTGCGCTAAGCCTGGATATATTGATGCCTTCTTCATCGAGGGTTTCAAGAATGGTCTTTTTGCGGAACTCGTATTGGTCAATAATTTTTTCATATGAATTGATTGTACCGGCATCGTGCCTGATCGTTTTTTCGAAAACAGAAAATTCGTTGTCAAATACTCCAATCTTGGTAGATGTCGACCCTGGATTGATTACTAAAATCCGATATTCCGTTTGCTGCAAAGGCCCAACCTCCAGTTAATTGTAAAAAACTCCAATATAACTTCTACTTAACTAATCTTCTATTGAAAAAGCAGGGGCGCCGAATAAGTCATTCAGCGCTCCAGATGTAAAAATTAACGTCTGCTTAAAATATGGTGTCCGTTTTGAAGGAACTGGCTGCGAGAATTGTGCATTCTTTCGATACGCTCCTCAACCATACGGTCAGCTGCCTTGTAAGTAGGAATGCCGTCACGCTTGGCAATTTCAATGACTTTCTCAATGTTTGCATAAATTAGCTCCACTTTTTTCAGCGCGCGCTCACGGTTGTATCCATAAAGCTCGTCTGCAACATTGATGACTCCGCCAGCGTTGATAACATAGTCAGGCGCATAGACGATGCCCATTTCATGGATTTGGTCTCCATGAGTTGTTTCTTTCAGCTGGTTGTTAGCTGCACCGGCAATCACTTTTGCTTTGATTTGTGGAATCGTGTCATCATTGATGACCGCACCAAGTGCGCAAGGTGCATAAATATCGCATTCTACGCTGTAGATTTCATTAGGATCGACTGCTTTTGCCCCGAAGTCTTCTACCGCACGCTGCACAGCCTCTTTATTAATGTCAGTAACAATCAGGGACGCTCCTTCTTCATGAAGATGGCGGCAAAGATTGTAAGCAACATTGCCCACACCCTGCACAGCAATTACTTTTCCTTCAAGGGAGTCGGTTCCGAATGCTGCTTTCGCGGCTGCCTTCATTCCGCGATAGACTCCGTATGCAGTAACTGGTGAAGGGTTCCCGGAAGATCCAAATGCAGGGGAAATGCCTGTAACATAATCTGTTTCTTCATGAATTAAATCCATGTCAGCAACAGTTGTCCCAACATCTTCCGCAGTAATGTAACGCCCGTTCAGCCCTTGAATGTACCTTCCGAATGCGCGGAACATCTCCTCATTTTTATCTTTACGCGGGTCTCCGATGATGACCGTTTTGCCGCCGCCAAGGTTTAGTCCTGCTGCAGCGTTTTTGTATGTCATTCCTTTTGCGAGGCGAAGAGCGTCTTCAATAGCTGCTTCTTCGGACGCGTATGTCCACATGCGGGTACCTCCTAGTGCTGGTCCCAGTGTTGTATCATGGATGGCGATGATCGCCTTTAGCCCCGATTGTTTGTCCTGGCAAAATACTACCTGCTCGTAATCATACTTCTCAAGATATTTGAAAATTTCCATGTTTGTTTCCTCCCCAAAATGTTTTTTATTCAGCTGAGCATAGCGCTAGTGCAAGCGAGGTTACTTTGCTTTCGGCAGAATCAGCCCTGGACGTCAGCACGATTGGTGCAGACGCTCCTGCGATGACAGCCCCTACCTTAGCTCCTGCGAAATACATCAGTGATTTGTACAAAATATTTCCTGCTTCAATGTCTGGCACAAGCAGAATATCCGCAGCTCCGGCAACATCGCCCTCAACCCCTTTATGCTCAGCCGCCAAAGCGGATACAGCATTGTCGAGTGCGAGGGGACCGTCAACGATACAGCCTTTAATCTGTCCGCGTCGGTTCATTTGTGTCAAGGCGGCCGCATCAAGAGTCGCCTGCATGGCAGGATTGATTACTTCCACTGCTGCCAGTGGTGCAACTTTTGGATTAGAAATCCCTGCTGCCTTTGCCACACCAACCGTATTTTGGATGATTTGAGCTTTCTGCTGTAGGTCGGGATTAATGTTCATCGCTGCGTCTGTCACGATGATCAGCCGGTCAAAACCGGGAACTTCAAAGACAGCTGCATGTGAGAGGACATTCCCCGTCCTCAAACCATACTCCTTATTCAGAACAGCCTTAAGCAGGGCTGCTGTCGGGATATTCCCTTTCATCAGGACTTCCGCTTCTTTAGACCTGACAGCTTTTACAGCCTCTTCCGCTGCTTTCGCTTTAGTGTCAGTATGGATGATTTTCATCCTGTTTCCCTCAGAAAGCTCCGGATGGTTTTCTTTCAGAATCCTGCTGATCTCACTTTCGTCGCCGTACAGCTGGAACTCTGCCATACCCTTTTCTGCCGCAGATGCTGCTGCTTCCAGCACTTCAGCATCTTCAGCTGCTGCAACAGCAACTTTCTTTTTCCTCATTTGGGTTGCTTTTTCTATGAGTGATTCCAGTTTCATGTAACGTCCCAACCCCTTCTCCTAAAATTGCCGGATACATATACTTAATATTGCAAGAAGCGTGCCAAAGCAAAAGCCTTGTAAACGTTTACTTTATTCGTAAAGTATTCTGCAATAATCTGCATAGCATGCAAATTATTGCATGCTATTTAGTTCAATGTTGTATTTTTCAAGTTTATAGTACAGACTCCTCACCGAAATACCAAGCGATTTGGCAGTCGAAGTTTTATTGCCGTTCAACTTCTGCAGTGTTTTCCTGATAATTTTAGCCTCATGCAGGTCAAGCTGTTCCGAAAGAGGCATACTGCTTTCATGAATTTCAGGCTCTGCAGGATGAAGCTTGCTTTCCACTCCAAGGTCAGGCAAGCGGGATTCTGTAATGGCTGTTTCTGTATAATTCATGAAGATGATGGCCCTGCTTAGGACATTTTCGAGTTCCCTTACATTTCCCGGCCAATCATGCATCATTAATTTTTTTGCAGCATCTGCTGATACTCCCTCTATGTTTCTTCCATAATCCTGATTGATTTTCTGAATAAGCCTTTCACACAGCGAGGGAATATCTTCTTTCCTTCTCCTAAGCGGAGGAATATGGATTGGCATTCGGTTCAGCCGGTAGTATAAATCTTCCCGGAAAGATCCGTTTGCGATCCCTTTTTCAAGGTTTACATTGGTAGCCGCAATCACCCTGACGTTGATTGGTACGGGCTTTGTCCCGCCAACCCGGAGAATTTCATGCTCCTGAAGTACGCGAAGGAGCTTTGCCTGCGTATTTGGCGGGAGCTCACCAATTTCATCGAGAAAAATACTGCCGTTGTTAGCTTCTTCGAAGAAACCCCGTTTCCCGCCTCTTTTGGCGCCTGAAAATGCTCCTTCTTCATACCCAAACAATTCGCTTTCAAGCAGCGACTCAGATATCGCAGCACAGTTAACCCTGATAAATTTGTTGTACTTCCTGTCACTAGCATTATGTATGGCATGGGCAAATAACTCTTTTCCTGTGCCCGATTCGCCCCTGAGAAGGATTGTAGCAGGTGTTTTGGCACCCAGCTTTGCCTGTTCAACAGCAATGGTCATCTCTTCTGATTGTCCAATGATATCCTCGAAGCTGTATTTGGCCTCGAGCGTCCGAATAATTTGCCTGGCGCGGTTCAACTCCCGGTTAAGGCTTTTGATTTCCGACATATCATGTATGATGCCTACGCTACCTTTCAGCTTTCCGTCAACGATAATGGGAGCGACATTGACGATCACTTCTTTCTTGTTGGGACCGACCCTCATTGCAGCTCCGCGGACTGCCCGCCTTGTCTGAAGGACTTTCATATGCATGCTTTCCCCTTCATAAATATCAGTGGTAGCCGGCAGCCCGATCACTTTTTCTTCAGGAAGGCCTGTTATTCTAGTATAAGCCCTGTTGATCAATATTCCCCTGCCATGCTCGTCCACAACGGATACGGCTTCATCACTTGACTGGATGATTGCCTGGAGCAATGTTTGTATTTCGTTTAGGTTGGTGATTTCCTCGGCGAGGTTAACTACTTCAGTAATATCCTTGAACACCGAGAAAGCGCCTATGAGGTGATTGCTTCCGTCAACCATCGGAATACGGGTAGCGATAATTTTGGAACCATCAGCAAGGACAAGCTCCTGGTTCGTTTCTGTCCTGCCTGTAGCTATTACCAGCGGCAGCCTGCTTGCAGGAATTACATCAAGAATATTCCTGCCGATTGCTTCACTTCTTGGAATGCCGATAATCTTTTCGGCTGCCTTGTTAAAAAGGATCACTTCGGAGTCGATGTTGACAACGATCATACCGTCGCCAGTGGAGTTGAATATCAAATCAAGTTTGTAAGTTTCATTTCGCAGTGCCTTGATTAAGGCTTCTTTTTCGCCCATAAGGCTCGCCATTAAAAATGCAACACCGCCGGGTATAATAGCCGTGTCCTGGCCGCGCGCGGCCCTCAACTCCTGAAAGACTTTATCATCACCAGTGACCTCGATAATAAAATCAAAATACTCAGTATTGAAAGTCCGCCAGTCTGCGCCTGTTTGAATTCCGTATTTTTCAGCAAGAGCCAGGCCTGGTGCCTCAGGATCAATATCAATTATGACAGCTACCTTGGCCGTCTCTTTCAACATTTCAAGAATCAGACAGCCGCCTTTGCCGGCACCGATAATCATTATTCTCTGCATGGATTCCCTCCCTGCTATCAGGAAAATTTTTTCACACAAAAATCATGAGGTCTGCAATATTCTTCAGGTTCATTGTATCCGGTTTTGTTTTCCTTGACAAATTTCACGAATGTTTTATCATACTCGTGAAAGTAATATTTTTATTTGAAGGGATAAATTCATGACCAGGATAATCGCACTTGCCATCATGCTTATACCTGGCGCGCTTGCCGCCTATGGAATCAAGCTTATGCGTGACATGGTATTCGGAATTCTTCAGCCGCCGTTTCCACATCTTTTGCTTCAGTTCCTAGCCGGTCTCATCCTTTTTCTCGGGGGCCTCGGTTTTGTGGCCGGCTTTATATTGTATCGTGACCGAAAAAAAAATAAAGTGCAGGCACGTTTTCGTATTCCTTCCGGAAAAGACAGCAAAAGGCCGTGACGGTAGTCCCGGCCTTTTGCTTAATTTTCCTGCATACATGCTTTTCGGATTGCAAGACCCTTCGCTGGGTCATCTGTAATAATTGCTGATGTTCTCAATTTGATGAAACGTTCCATTGCATGTTCGTTATTGACAGTATAAGGCCTTACCTCTATGCCATGCTTCAGGGATAAGCTGATAATCGAATCATGAAGCGTCCGGTGGTGCGGATGGAATCCTTTAGCACGGATAGACTCGGCATAGATCCATGGCATGTATATCCCATCAGTCAGGAGCGGAGCTATTTCAATTTCCGGCGAAAGCCGAAATGCGTGGACAAGACTATAATGATTAAAGGAAGAAAGGATGATCCGGTTCTCAAGCCTGTTCCTCCTGATAAGCGAAATAACTTTCTCTTCCATTCCTTTGTAAGGAAAGACTCCATTTTTCAGCTCGATGTTACATACCATTGAATTGCCCTTTAGCCAATTAAGCACTTCTTCAAGAAACGGAATCTGCTCCTTCTTATGTAACTCTTGAAATTTATAACGTGCATCTAGCTTTCTCAAGTCGCTTGCAGTGTACTCCCGCACATATCCTTTTCCGTCAGTTGTCCTGTCCACTTTCTCATCATGGATTACAACAAGCTCACCATCTTTTGTCATCTGTACATCCAATTCAATTCCGTCTGCTCCCGCCTTTTGGGCTTCCGTAAATGACTTCATCGTGTTCTCTGGAAAAGAAGCCGCAAAGCCCCGATGAGCAAATATCAATGTCATGCAATCACTTCCCGACATAAATTTTTATATTTTCATGTTATACATAAATAAAGTTATCCTTTGTAATCCTATTCCGTTCCTTCTTCCCCCATGCCCTAATCTTACACTTGCAACACTGCTGCCGCACTAATGAATGGTTGAAAAATACCCTTATATAAACAACAATGGGGATTCAGCATTCTTATATAATAGGCTTTTGCACATTTGTTCTTTCAATACTATCATCCATTTTGTAAACCGTCTTTTTAACTCCATAAGTCATCTAACTTCAAGCCTTCCATGCATTTTGACACAGCTTGACGCAATTCCAGCAAAAAAAGTACACATAACACCATTAATCTTTTTCATAAATTACCCTTTATGTTTGGATAGGTACATATTCACATTATTCACACTACGCGACAAAAATTTCTTTTTACAGAAGTCATCTTTTAAAAAAACCACCTTCCTTACATTTGATTGCATTAATCAAATGTAAGAAAGATGGTTTTAATTTCATATAAATTAAGTGCTGTATTTTAAAATGTTTTATCTATGCTGTCCTGGCAGCCCTATCCCCTTCAAGAAGCCTTATGCTCAAGGCGTAGCTTGTCTGCCACCATTGCAATGAATTCGGAACTAGTTGCTTTACAACAGCAAATAGGGAACCTTGAAAGTTGATTTATCAATATCTAATTCGATGATTTTCAGCTAAATGACCAAAAGTTTATAGGCTTACATATTTAATTCATCAGCCTTCTTTAAACTCATTTTACCATCTTCATATACAAATAGGAAGCCACCAATTGGAAAATGTCGGGTACTTTTTGTAACTTCTCCACTTTTCAAACTTCTGCCAACCCAACCATAGGAGCAAACGTTATTTTGAGCTGCATATCTTCCTGCTTCATTGGAGCTTCTAAATCTTCGAACGAACTTTTCAGCGTTTCTGTCATTTGATTGTTTTTCTCGAATGACTTTAACAAGTCTTTTTTCTTCTAATAGTTCAATCGCTGAAACAACAGTTTTATTACTCCCGATTCCTAAATCTTTTTGTACGGTACTAATAGATGGGAAAGCATAACATTTAGTCGTATTATACCGATGGTTTAAATAACTATAAACCATATAAGCAGTTGCTTTTCCTTTTAAAATATAGAACACATTGTTTGAAATTTGAGTAAAGTTACTGTCTAGCTTGTCAATTCTTCTAAATCTAAACTTCATTTTTTCCGCCATAGTTGAATTCCCCCGTTTGTTTTATTTCTCTCACAATGTATTTATATACCGTTCATGAAAAACGTAAATCAAACGGAGAAAAAAGTTGTTATAAGTTATAAAATGAGGAATTTTATTTACTTCTTCAACGGTACTGTCTATCTAAATAAAAAGGGAAGCATTTCTGCTCCCTCTCATTTATATTATAATCCAATTTTATTTACTGCATATGTCGCTTGTTGTGGAGTAAATCCATCAAATTCTAATTGTTCAATCAATCCACTTCTTGAAAATGAAGTCATATCAAGATAATCTTTACCTTTGTTGAAGGCTTGTTCGTTCCAATCAACTGTAAGTTGATCGACTGCAAATGTTGCATCTGCATTACTGAACCCGTCAAACTCTACTTGCTCAATAAGTCCTTTACGAGAAAAAGCAGTCATATCAATATAATCTTGTGCTTTTGAAATTGCATTTTCCTGGGCAAGAGTCAATTGTGGTTTAGCAGCTTCAGCAGCAGCAGCTTCTTCCTCTGCTTTGGCAGCAGCCTCTTCTTCAGCTTTCTTTTTAGCTTCTTCTTCTGCCTTTGCTTTAGCTTCGGCATCTGCTTTAGCCTTTGCTTCTTTTTCAGCTTGTACTTTATCAGCTGCTTCTTTCTCGGCCTTTGCTTCTGCTTCAGCTTTCTCTTGAGCAGTTTGTTCAGGAGCTTTTTTCTTTTCAACTTGTGCCGGTTTAGATGAAGCTTCTGTACTTGCTTTATCGTCATTTCCAGTTGCCATATTTATTAGAATCAACAGACCAAAAATTGATGAAATAATGATTCGAGCTTTCTTAGAAAAATGTCGGTTCTTCCACATTAAAAACAGACCTACTGGAAAGAAAATGATTAAGAATAGAATTGTAGCGAACTTTGACTTCATGCTTGAATTTCCCCCGATTTTTTTTATGAGTTTTTTTATATTTATATAATCGCAGTTTGGTATTCTTTAAATGTCTCAATTGCAACATCAAAAGAATGGTTGCACTCCTGGCATTTAAATCTGCGTTTTTTTGTTTTTCCGAATAGAGATATAAGACCTCCAATAAAGAAAATTAATCCTATCGGCATCATGAATAACAAACCAATAACCGGAATCCATATAACAATACTGAAAGTGATTAATCCACCAACGATTGCTGCAGTTTTTGAACTTCCCAAATCTTTAACTTTATTGCTACCACATTATTTACAATGGATAACTTGCTGTCCATTCATGTTGTATTTTCCCCCTGTTTTTATCTGTTGTCGCAATTAGCGAACAATTTATTATACTTCTTCCAAAAGAAGTAAACTACTTATATTTTAAGGTATTTTTAAATTCTGTTCCACGACGATTGCACCAAACTTGGCCATCATTTTTGTCTTCAAGGACCTTTCCCTTAAAGCAATTAGGACAAAGTATTTCAGTTCTTTTTACCATTTAAAAATCCTCTTTCCGATAAAGTAATTAAAGCCTTTGCAATGTTGTAACTACACCTTCATAACTTTCTTCCAAAGTTGTGTCTGGTGTTTTTTTAGGAAAACTGGAACTAACTAATGCTGGTCCAACTTTTTCAACTGGTCTTACAATAAATTCGGGTTCAGTTTATTCAATGAAAATGCCATTGAGCGTTATAGAAAATTTGACTGCGCTTCGTTGTATTGAAATTTTTCTGCCATGTTAACCTCCAAAAGTTATTATAAAATATTGATTTTATAATATTAACCATATATTATAAAAGGCTTGGAAAGAATAAAGGACAAAAGGTAAAAGGAGCATTGTTATGCCAGTGGGACAGAGTATGAAAGTAGCCTGTTTTAAAAAATTAGAGGATGGCTCTGAGGTATTTGTACGTGAGTTCAATACTCTAGCAGAAGCTTGCAAATGGTCAACTGAAAACAAAATAATGGGAGTCGGATGGGTACATAAAAGTATAAAAGATAATATTTATCCAGAACTACATTATGTTAACTGGCGAAAATACCCAAATGCAAACAAATATCGTTTTGAAAAAATATGTGACTACAGATAGTGAGGCTATTTTTAAAAAGGAGATTAATTAATGGGAGTAGGTTTTCCGGTAATCTGTTATAAAAAATTAGTAGATGGTTCAGAGGTTCAAATTGGTTTATTTAGAAGTAATACCGAAGCTAAAAATTGGGCTATTTCAAACGGAATTATGAGTCAACATAGTGCCCAAAAAAGCTTACTAATAAATGATTACTCTGAAACTTTTAATACAAGGAAATACCCTAATGCGAGTCAATACCGATTTAAATATGCTGATAAGAAAAAGTATCCAGAAGAATTATTCATTGTAAAAAATCCGCCTAGACCTGAACGACCTGAACGAAAACCGAGGATTGTGCTGTACCAGAAACAAAATAATGGAGAAGAAAAAATCGTTGCAAAGTTTTGTACGGCTCAAGAAGCTTATACATATGCTGCTATTAATCGAATAATGAGTGTAGGTTGGGTAGGAAAAACCGTAAAAGAAAATATTTATCCAACATTTAAACATAAAAATATTTATCCTAATGCGAAGGATTATCGTTTTGCTCATATAGACCCATATGATAAGGGATAATAAATTATATTATCCCTTATATTTCTATTCAATCTGGATCACCCTGGAGCTTCTGAGAGCTATTCTAGTTAATGACTAATAAGGTAACTCTTCATCGTCGTCTTGCTCTTTTCTTTTAGCGATTCCCACCATTATTTCTTGATACTCAGCAAATTCATCTGAACGCTTGTAATCAGTATGGTCAACAATGTTCTCAAGGGATTTATATGCATATCCTTTAATCTTGGCTTCAGGAATATTTTTGTATCGGCTACTTTCAATTGTTTCATTCACAAATTTTTCAATTAAAGTGTTCCATTGCTTTATAGAATATCTTCCAACAGAAAATTGAGTATAGAATTCATTAGCAGCATTAATCATTAAAGACTTAAATTGATTTGGTCCTAATGATTTGGTAATTGTTTCTTGATAATTATCAATATTTTCTTTGTTATCTTTATTTTGTTCTTTTTTATTTTTCTTTTTAATAGTTGAACCCTTTTGTACAGGCTTGCGTGTATCTTTGGTCAACGGTAGGATTGACCTTTTGTCAAGGCTAGGAGTTTCCTCAGACTGCATTGGGATAGAATTTGCAGAGGTGTCCAGGTCTTCCCTTTTGTCAGAGCTAGGAAGTAACTCATTAACAATCTTGTCAGTTATGTGGAAGTATTTCTTAGATGGGACTCCCATAACTCTTTTATTGCTTTCATTTGCTGCTTATATGTAAGAGCTGTTTCTTCTTGTATTGTTTCGCTTGTTAAAAAGAAGTATTCATTGTTGTCTCTAATCGTTAACATGCCTTTACTTCCAAAACTCTCATAACTTGAACATAACTGACCAAAGATGATCGCTCCATTAACTGACACCTTATGAGCCAGTTCTTTGTTGTACATCACGAAACCTTTTCCACTTAGAATTGATATTAACTTCATTTTCTTTCTCCTTTTGACACAGAAGAGAAGATTTGCTACAATGTTATATGTAGAAGTTTAATCTTCTGCATTTGGTTTTATTAAGAGAGTGGAAAGGGTCTCAAGCTTAACCACTCTCTTTTATTTTATTATAATACCGAACATAAGTTCTGTACATATTAGCAGGAGTTTAAATTCTCCACTTCGACAATGGACTGTGATTCTGATACTTCTTCGCAATTTCCTCTCTCGTTAAGTCTAAGTATGCTTTTTCAGTCACAGTTACAGAGCTATGACCTAAAATCCTGCTCAATGTATAAAGGTCTCCTCCATTCATTAGATACTGCCTTGCAAAGTTGTTTCTTAATTGATGTGGATGGACAGCTAAATTAATTCGAGCTCCAGCTTGCTTTAACTGCTTTTCGAATGATTGAACAGCCATTTCAGAGTTCCTTGTAGTTGGAAAGAGTAAATTTGAAGATGAATACCTTTCTTTAAATTTGATGTAGTGCCTTAGTTCTCTTGACATTTGCTGACTAAAGTACACGTATCTTTCTTTTCTTCCTTTTGTACGGGTCACAAGAATCATACGATGCTTAAAATCGATATTATCTTCTTCTAAAGCCAAACATTCACCAATCCTCATGCCTGTGTCTTGCAGCAGCATTACGATCACTTTGTTTCGGTACCCATGAAATTTCGTATAATCAAACTCCTCTAACAATGCTCTAAACTCCGATTCAGTAATCTCTGTCTTTTGTCTCCGTTCTGTTTTAATCTGCTCAATCTTATCAACCGGATTCTTCCTTATCTCATTTTCACTGTGCAGCCAATTAAAGAACACTTTGATGTTTCGAATGTAGTTATTGATTGTAACACTGCTGACCGTCTTCTTAAAGTCCGTTCTGTTCTGAGGATGATTTATCTTCCGGCTCTTTTCGCTTCCAACTACGGTGTACTTGCCGCGCTCTTGAACGTACTTGACATACTGCCTTATATGTCCAGCTCTAACATCATTTGGGTCCTCAATTTCATGTACATCTTTCAAATACAAAATGAACAGCTTTAATGATTGTTCGTAAGACGAGGTAGTCTTTTTGGATAAATTCTTTGTCTGACAGTAGACAATAAAGTCTTCCAAGTAAAATTCGAGCTCAGTAAGCTTCAATTTCTTCCCCTCCAAAGCAAAATAAAAAGACCAATGAATTAAATAATTCACGGGTCATTTGCTAAAAAGTTTATCGGTTTAGAAATTGATTTTCAGTATAAGTATTAAGAATTCGTTGGCTTAGCACATGCCACAAACCCTTGATATTATTCTTTTCAAGATGCCTTATGCTCCAGACGAAGCTTATCAGCAACCATTGCGATAAATTCGGAATTTGTGGGTTTTGCTTTTGTCATTGAAACGGTATATCCAAACAAAGAGGAAATGGAATCGATGTTTCCCCGGCTCCAAGCAACCTCAATCGCATGCCTGATTGCACGCTCCACACGGCTTGCGGTTGTATTAAATTTTTTTGCAATATCAGGATAAAGAACTTTTGTGATCGAACCCAGAAGCTCTATGTCGGAATACACCATCGAAATTGCTTCACGGAGATACTGATACCCTTTAATATGGGCAGGAACGCCGATTTCATGGATAATGCTCGTAATACTTGCATCAAGATTCTTTGGCTTTTGGTCCAATGATGATGATCGGTATCCTGGCGAAAGCGGTTTCCTGGCAGACATTTTTGCTTTACCGCTTACCTGGCGGATATGGCTGCCGAGATTATCCATGTCAAATGGTTTCAGAATAAAATAAGATGCGCCGAGTTCAACAGCCTTTTTTGTAACATCCTCCTGGCCAAAAGCTGTGAGCATAATAACATTGGGAATCGCCCCGCGTCCAGGCTCCCTCAGCTTTTCCAGAACAGCAAGCCCATCAAGATGGGGCATGATTATATCTAAAAGCAAGACATCCGGTTGTGCTTCCTGCAGCATTTCAAGACAGTCCTGGCCATTGTGCGCAATGCCTGCAACCTCCATGTCTTACTGTGATGATATATATTCCTCAAGCAGTCCCACCAATTCCCTGTTATCGTCAACGATGCATACTTTTATTTGATTCACTTATTTGTTCCTCCTCATCCCGTTTTCCTCGTATTTCTTGTCACTTTCTATTCTAAATGACAAATTCGACAATGCAACAGAAAATCCTTTTATATTTTAATTTTTCTTAAAAATAGCACAAAATCTCTATTTTGCTTTAATTATCTCTTTAATTCGACTAATTTTGCAATTTGACAAAATCCCACAAAGGAATTTGTCGAAAAAACTTCATTCGAGCTGCACGCCTGAATTTGTTGGAATTGAAGACCGGTTTATGTATCTCTGTGGCGATGATGGACCAAAAACAAAACCAGCAGCAAAAGGCTGCCGGCTTGTTCTTAATAGAGTTTTTCCACGTTTCATCTTTCCAATTTCCCCACATGCTGAGCAGCCTTCTTGATGGGATTGTCTCGTTTAACTCGCCTGCTGTTTAGGTTTTTCATAAATGTTTATTTCTGCTTCATTCAGCATCCATTCAATATGGACACCATAGCCGCTGGTTGGGTCATTAACAAAAACATGAGTCACTGCCCCGATTAATTTCCCGTTCTGAATGATTGGACTTCCGCTCATTCCCTGTACGATTCCCCCTGTTTTTTCAAGAAGTTTAGGGTCCGTTACCTTAATGACCATTCCTTTTGTTGCCGGAAATTTCTGAGGAATCGTGCTGACGATTTGAATATCAAACAGTTTTACTTCATCGTTGTCGACTACCGTAAGAATCTTTGCCGGCCCCTCTTTCACCTGATGAGATAAGGCAATTGGCATAGGTTTGTCATAAATGCCATTCTCCATATTCCTGTTCAGTGCGCCAAAAATGCCAAATGGACTGTTACGTTTAATATTTCCAATGACTTCCCTGTCAGAAGAAAAACGGGCAAGCTTTTCTCCTGGATTTCCATTGGCCCCTTTTTCAATTGAAGTGACTGTTGACCGGACAATTTGTCCATCTTCAACTACGATCGGCTTTTTTGTGTCCATATCTGAAATGACATGCCCCAGGGCCCCGTATTTTTTCGATTGAGGGTGGAAAAATGTCATCGTACCAATTCCTGCTGCTGAGTCTCTTATATATAACCCAAGCTTATAGGTGCTGTCTTGCTTGTCTTTTTTCGGCTGCAGCTTTGTGTTGAACTTTCCGCTTTCCCGTTTTATGACAATATCCATCGGCTTTCCGCCTTCTCCAGCTTGTTGAACAAACGGTGCTACATCCGCCATTTTATCAATTTGTGTCCCGTTAATTTCCGTAATGATGTCACCGACCTTGATTCCTGCGGTTTCTCCCGGTGAAACCTTTCCTTCCGATGCATCCACCTGGTGATGCCCTACCACCAGTACACCGACTGTATTCAGTTTTACACCAATCGACTGCCCTCCCGGTACTACTTTAAAGTCTTTAAGCACATTAACGTCTACTTTCTTAATTGGAAAGCCTGCGAGGTCAAGTACCATTTCATCATTACCTTGCCACTTTCCTTCAAGCTTCATGGCATGCCTTGCCTGGGCTATTTTAACGTTGCCTTCCCCGCCGTTTATTCCGGCATTGGCAGCGACGCTGTTTTCTAATTCAAGTTTCTGTCCTTCAAACAATGTAATATTCTTGGGAATTGCAAGGTACTCCTGCATCGGTCCGCAGAATCCCGCTAAAATTAATGAAACAAGGAGAATTCCACCAATCAAACGTCTGAGAAATTCCAATTTCAATCTTTTCACTCTCCTCGCTTCTAGTCCACACACACATTTAAAAATGGCTACAACTATAATTTTGCCTTGATGAAAGCCATTTATAACCCGTATAAAAATAAAAAAGCTACCCAAGTAGGATAGCTTTTCAAGTTTCGGTTTTGATGGCCTGAGCAAGCTGGAGAAGCTCTTCTGCGTGCTGCTTTGTCAAGTCGGTAATTTCGACGCCAGAAATCATGCGCCCAATTTCTTTTATTTTTTCGTTATCGGAAAGAGGGGCAACCGAAGTTTTTGTACGGCCGTTCTTAATTTTCTTGGCGATATACAAATGCATATCAGCCATTGCGGCAACCTGCGGCAAATGGGAAATGCATAGCACTTGTGAACTAGCAGCTACTTTAAAGATTTTTTCGGCAATCGCCTGTGCCACCCTGCCGCTTACACCCGTGTCCACTTCATCAAAAATAATGGACGTAACACCCTGATGCCTTGAGAAAATGCTTTTTAAGGCAAGCATGATCCTTGAAAGTTCACCACCTGAAGCAATCCTCGAAAGCGGTTTTAGCGGCTCGCCAGGATTGGTTGACAGATAAAATTCAACATGATCTATCCCGTTTCTTTGGAAAACATCTTCCTCGGCTGCAAACCTGACTTCAAACACGGTTTTCTCCATATAAAGTTCCTTGAGTTCCCGGTGAATCAGGCCAGTAAGTTTTTTGGCCCATTTTCTCCTGGCTTTCCCAAGATTACCCGCCTCCACTTTCAAATCTTTCTTCAGTGAAGCAAGCTCCCGTTCAATATGCTCAATATGAACTTCTTTATTTTGGATGGTTTCAATCTCTTCTTCGATAGCGGAAAAATATTCCAATATTTCTTCAATCGTCCGCCCATATTTGCGCTTCAATTGGTTGATTTCGTTCAAGCGGGTTTCAATCTCATTCAGACGTTCAGGATTGTACTCAAGATGATCAAGCTCGTTTCGAAGCGAACTTGCAGAATCCTCGAGCTGGTAGAAACAATTCGATACAACCTCATGCAGCTCTTTATACGCAGGATCAAGCTCCGCGGCACTTTCTAGGCTGTCCATAACCATTCCTATCCAGTCAAGGCCCCTTTGGTCTCCCTGCAAGGCATTATAGCTTGTTTGAATGGAGTCAAACACTCGTTCAAAATTATTCAGTTTGCGTTTTTCCTCTGCAAGCTCTTCATCTTCCCCAATTTGAAGCTCGGCTGTCTGGATTTCTTCAAACTGGAACTGAATCAAATCAAGCCTATGCGCCATTTGCTGCTCATTCTCGCTAAGGCCCTTTAATTTTTTCAGCGTCTGTTCATACGACCTGTACACTCTTTGATACTCATCAAGCGCAGGAATGATTTCAACGGAGCCAAATTGATCAAGCAGGTTGATATGCCTCGATTCATCCATCAGCTCCTGGTGCTCATGCTGACCATGAATATCTATTAAAGTGGAACCGATTTCCCTGAGCACGGCAATGGTGACCAATTTGCCATTTACCCGGCAGACGCTTTTTCCGTTTTTTGAGATATCCCGACGAAGCACAACCATGCCATCCTCAATTTCTATCCCAAAGGCTTTTGCCTTCGCATAGCAAGGATGCTTGCTGCCTTCCAAGAAAAACAGACCTTCTATTTCGGCCTTTTCCTCTCCATGACGCACAAACTCCGCAGAGCCACGCCCGCCAACAAGAAGATGAACCGCATCGATAATAATCGATTTTCCGGCTCCTGTTTCCCCAGTCAGTACAGTCAGGCCCTTTTGAAAAGATACAGATAAGGCTTCAATAATGGCGAAATTCCTGATGGATAATTCACTAAGCAATAACCGTCACCTCTTTTACAGCATTTCAAGAAAACGGGCCGATATCGTTTGGGTATCTTGGTCATTACGGCAAATAATGAGGATGGTATCGTCCCCACAAATCGTTCCAAGGATTTCTTCCCAGTCAAGATTATCAATCAATGCTCCGATTGCATTCGCATTCCCCGGCATAGTTTTAATCACGAGCAAATGTCCTGCATGGTCCAGCCGGACAAAAGCGTCCATTAAAGCCCTCTTTAGCTTCTGGAGAGGATTAAACCGCTGGTCGGCAGGAAGGCTGTATTTATATCTTCCATCAATCAAGGGAACCTTTACAAGATGAAGTTCCTTGATGTCTCTAGAAACAGTTGCCTGCGTCACATTGAACCCGGAGCTTTTCAGCCTTTCGACAAGTTCATCCTGTGTCTCTATATCATTATTTGTAATTAGTTCGCGAATTTTTATATGGCGTTGTCCTTTATTCACTTATATCACCCCTGTAAACAATCAAAACATTTTCCAAATGTCTGTCTCCCTTCATATGTTAGCCGATTTTATTCCATTGTACAATCTCAAGGAGCCATTCTCCTAGCAGCTTTCTTTATTACCGACAAAATTCCGACAATTTCAGCAAAACATAAGATGAAAAAAGAACAGGCAATGCCTATTCTCCATCCATGGATTTCGATTTTAATACACTGTGGGCTTCAGCAACGACCTCTGCCGGGCTTGATGATATAAGCAGTTTCCCCTCATCATCAGTGCCGTTCCAAATCAGATGCAGCAGGAATTCAATATTACCGTCCCCTCCTGTAATTGGAGAGAAGGAAAGATTCTTCACATCAAAACCAAGCCCGATCACTAAATCAATGATTTTCGCCACTACCGCCTCGTGTACTTTTCGATCTCTAACGATACCCTTCTTGCCAACTTGATCCCGGCCGGCCTCAAATTGGGGTTTCACCAATGCGACTACTTCGCTGCCTGGGACAAGCAAGGTCTTTAAAACAGGAAAAATAAGTTTCAAAGAAATAAAAGAAACATCAATAGTGGCAAAGTCTGGCATACCTTTCGCCAAGTCAGCAGGTGTGACATAGCGGAAGTTCGTTCTTTCCATCACCGTCACCCTGTCATCCTGTCTTAGCTTCCACGCTAGCTGGTTATAGCCTACATCAAGAGCATATGACGTTTTAGCACCATGCTGGAGCGCGCAATCCGTAAACCCTCCGGTGGAAGCTCCGATATCCAGCATTGTTTTTCCATTCACATCAATCCCAAAAGCGTTCAGGGCTTTTTCTAGCTTCAACCCTCCCCTGCTCACATAAGGCATTGCGTTGCCTTTAATAGTGAGAGGGATATCTGCGTTCACTTTTTCACCAGGCTTGTCCAGCCTCTCTTCATTTGTATATACAAGGCCCGCCATAACGGACCTTTTTGCTTTTTCCCTTGTCTCTGCAAGGCCCCGTTCCACTAGAAGAACGTCAAGTCTCTCTTTTCTTGTTTTCATTACCTACGCCCTTTTTTCTTTTTGCTTTGCAAGTTTCTTCGTCCTTAGGACTGCTTCCTCAGATGTAAGCCTGATCTCTTTCAGGAGATCATCCACACTTCCATGCTCAATGAATTGATCAGGAATGCCCATCCGATCAATCACAGCATTTTCAAAGCCCAATTCCTGTGCTGTTTCCATAACGAAGCTTCCAAAACCGCCTTGAAGAATAGCTTCTTCAATGGTAAGGATCGGTATATTTTGGCTGAGTATTTCTGTAAGCATGTCTATGTCGAGCGGCTTAAGGAATCTTGCATTGACAATCCTTACGCTAATTCCCTGTTTTTCAAGTTCTTCGGCTGCCTCAAATGCCATCGGAATGGTAGTGCCGAAAGTCAGAATGGCAGCATCATCCCCATCTTTAAGCACTTCCCATGTGCCGATTGGAATTGGTTTAAGCACTTCATCCATCGGAACACCTAAACCGTTGCCGCGCGGAAAACGCAAAGCAATTGGCCCGTCATCATAGGAGAGTGCCGTACACACCATGTGCTGTCCTTCGTTTTCATCTTTCGGCATCATTAACACGATATTCGGTAGATGCCTCAAGAAAGCGATATCGAATACTCCCTGATGAGTCTCTCCGTCGGCACCCACAAGCCCTGCCCGGTCAATTCCGATAAAAACATTCAGGTTTTGCCTGCAAATATCGTGTACAACCTGATCGTACGCACGCTGGAGGAATGTTGAATAGATAGCCAGGAACGGCTTCATGCCTTGCGTAGCAAGACCCGCTGAAAACGTTGTGGCATGCTGTTCCGCAATTCCAACATCGAACATCCTGTCAGGGAACTCACTAGCAAAACCTTCAAGCTTAGAACCGACAGGCATCGCAGGTGTAACGGCCACGACCCGTTTATCAGTTCTTGCGATCTTCCGGACAGTTTCACTGATCAGCTTGCTCCAGGCGGGTGGAGTAGCGGCAGGCTTCAGGAAGTCTCCGGTATCCATTTTGTAAGGGCCTGTCCCGTGCCATGTACCAATCTTGTCATTTTCTGCAGGACGGTAGCCTTTGCCTTTTTTAGTAATGACATGAAGCATGACAGGGCCATCCAATTTTTTCGCATATGTCAGGTTTTCGAACAAATCGTCAAAATTGTGGCCGTCTACCGGGCCAAGATACGTAAAGCCAAGTTCCTCAAAGAACATACCTGAAACAAACAAATATTTAAGGCTGTCTTTAATTCTTTCTGCAGTTACTGCAAGCTGCTGGCCAACAGCAGGCACTTTCTTCAACAGCATTTCGAGCTCATCTTTCGCCCTGTTATACTTCCCTGCCGACCTTAGCCTTCCAAGGACATTATGGAGGGCACCGACATTCGGGGCGATTGACATCTCATTGTCATTAAGGATAACAATCATTTTTTCTTTTTTATGGCCTATATGGTTTAGCGCTTCAAGCGCCATCCCCCCAGTAAGAGCACCGTCGCCAATCACTGGTATGATGTGCGCGTCTTCATTTTTCAGGTCCCGTGCTACCGCCATTCCCATTGCTGCGGAAAGAGAAGTGGAGCTATGTCCTGTTTCCCATACATCATGTTCGCTTTCAATCATTTTCGGAAACCCGCACAGCCCTTTAAACTGACGAAGTGTTTCAAACTGGCAAGCGCGTCCAGTAAGGATTTTATGGACATAGGATTGATGCCCGACATCCCAGATGATTTTGTCTTTTGGGCTATCGAAACATTTATGGAGTGCGATTGTTAGTTCAACTACTCCAAGGTTAGGTCCGATATGGCCTCCAGTCCTTGATAAATTTTCTATAAGAAATTGCCTAATATCCCCGCTAAGTGCTTCCAGCTCTTTGTTTGAAAGTTTTTTCAGGAAGGAAGGGTCTTTTATTGACAATAGATCCATATCGGACCACTCACTTTCATTTGTGACTTATTATCCGTGCCTTTAAGGAGCCTGCCCCTTTTTCGGAAAAAAGGGCCGCTAACACGATCGTGATAACGGCACCGTTATATAGCAGAATCTTTATTTAACCATCATAGAACACAGCCTATAAAACAGTTCAATTATATCATAAACAAAATGGCGCCTCAATCGTGGGGAAGTTTCAAGAATTACGGAACCCGATTAGATCCGTTATGCCTTCAAGAAGGCTTGTCTCCAGGCCGGATCCCGCTAAAGCTTCTTTAGCCTTTGCAAGATGCTCGAGGAGAGCTTCCCTTGCTCCGTCCAGACTGAGAAGGGATGGATATGTGCTTTTCTTGTTTCCTTCGTCGCTTCCAACTGGTTTGCCAATTTGTTCCTCCGTACCCTCAAGATCCAGAATGTCATCCCTGATCTGAAAAGCAAGACCAAGATGGTATGCGAATTTTGATAATTTTTCCCTTGTGTGGGCATCCGCTCCGGCAAGCAAGGCACCTGCCAGCACACTGTATGCAAGGAGCCTTCCCGTCTTGTTCAGATGAATGTACTCCAGCTCCCCGAGGGACAGCTCCTTGCCTTCTCCCTGCATATCGGCGGTCTGGCCTCCGACCATCCCTTCTGCACCAGCTGCATCTGACAGGCCTGCGATAAGTCCAAGCTTAACGCTGGCATCAGCCACTTGTTCAGGAATATCGGCTAAAAGCCTGAAACTGTGTGTAAGAAGTGCATCGCCTGCAAGGATAGCAGTGGCCTCTCCATAAACGATATGGTTTGTCGGTTTTCCCCTCCGAAGGGCATCGTCATCCATGCTGGGAAGATCGTCATGGATCAATGAATAAGTATGAACCATTTCAATGGCAGCTGCCGCTTCCGCACCGCTTGCTGGGTCTTTTCCGAATGCCTCAAGTGTTGCAAACAGCAGAAGCGGGCGTATCCTCTTTCCTCCTGCCTCCAGGGAATAAAGCATCGATTCTTTCAGAATTACGGGGGCGTTAAGGTTTGACACTGCTTCAGATAGCCTCTGTTCAACAAGAAGTTTATACTGGGCGAAAAAGCGATCTAACAAATTGGATTCCACGTTTTACTCCTCCTCATTGACAGAAAAGCTTGCCACCTGTCCATCTTCTGTTAGCACCTGCGTAAGCTGCGTTTCTACACTTTTTAATTTATCATGGCATAATTTTGACAGTTCCACACCTTGTTTATAATAAGAAATGGCTTCCTCTAAAGGAACATCTCCTTCTTCAAGCTTTTCAACAATAGTTTCCAGCTTTTCCATAGCCTGTTCAAACGTCAATTTCTCTTCAGCCATCTTAATCCCCCTCTTCCACATTTGTTACAACGCAATCCAATTTTCCATCAGGAAGTTTTACAGTTATATGGTCGTCTTTCTTAACTTGTGATACGGCTTTTATCAGCTTGCCTCCATCTGTATAAGCAAGGCTGTATCCTCTGTCCATAATCTTTAAGGGGCTAAGCGCATCCAATGTCTGCACCGCGGCATTTAGCTCTCTTCGCTTACCATTTACAATGGATATCATTGCCCTGTTCAGGTTTTTCGTCAACCGGAGATGGTTTTCCACCGAAATTTTTGCAAGTTCTGCAGGGTTACTGCGAAAAAGCCTTTTTCCCAGATGGTTGAGTGAATCCTCCTTCATGGAGAACATCTGCTTTGAAGCCCGGGAAAGTGATTCGGTCAGCCGGTCAACCTGTTCAAGCTTTTGCTCGTACAAACGGCGCGGATAACGAAATGCATACGATTGGCGCAATCTCTTGTACCGTTCATGCTGGATTCCCACTTTTTCCTTCATTGCCCTGAGGAGCCTGGCCTGCCGGTCCATTACCCTCTCCATCAATTCGTCGATATGGGGAACAGCAATTTCAGCTGCTCCTGTTGGGGTAGGCGCCCTCATGTCTGCAACAAAGTCGGCAATAGTAAAATCTGTTTCATGCCCCACAGCCGAAATGATAGGAATTTTTGATGAGAAAATAGCCCTTGCTACAGCCTCTTCATTGAATGACCATAGTTCTTCGATCGACCCTCCGCCACGGCCGATAATCAGAACATCCAGCCCTCCCATTTCGTTCGCTTTTTCAATCGCCTTGACAATCGAACGGGCACCCTGCTCTCCCTGAACAAGAGCTGGAAAGATCAAAATATCGGCAATTGGGTATCTGCGGTTGATTGTTGTAATAATATCGCGGATGGCTGCGCCCGTAGGGGATGTAACAACACCGACCTTTTGCGGGTATTTGGGGAGCTCCTTTTTATGTTGAGGGGAAAACAATCCTTCTTTCTCCAGACGCTCTTTCAGCTGTTCATATGCTAAAAACAAATCACCGATTCCGTCAGGTCTCATTTCCTTTACATACACCTGGTACTGCCCACTTGGCTCATACACCGTAATGTCTCCCCTGATCAGAACCTTCATCCCGTTCTCCGGCCGGAATTTAACAGACTTGTTAAAGCTAGAGAACATCACTGCCAAAATCCTGGCTCTTTCATCTTTCAGGGTGAAATACATATGGCCGCTCGAGTGCTGTTTGAAATTCGATATTTCACCTTTCACATAAACATCCTGCAAATGCGGATCAGCATCGAACTTTCTTTTTATGTATTTAGTCAACGCATTTATCGTCAAAAAATGCTGTTCTTGCATGGCCCACCTCTTTTCTGCGCAAAGGAACTTTGCTGGCCGGGTTTCTGTTTCCGCCTGATTTATTTTGCCATTCTAACAAAACTGCCCATACCCATTTAAATTCAGGAATTCCCCTCCGCCGCTAGTGGACAGATTCGAATTCCTGATTTATCAGGATACAGGCAGCCAGCAATTAGGCGTTGCAGTGTTGCAGCTTTTCCAGCTGTTTTCTCGCAGACTTCAATGTATTGAACATAAGCATCGTAATGGTCATCGGGCCAACCCCGCCCGGTACAGGGGTGATGTATCCGGCTATTTCTTTAACTTCATCGAAAGCCACGTCTCCGCATAATTTTCCTGCCTCATCGCGGTTCATTCCCACATCGATAACCACGGCGCCTTTTTTCACATGCTCTGCGGTAACCATACGGTTTCTGCCAACTGCAGAAACAATAATATCCGCATCTAACGTAAACTTTTTCAAATCCTTCGTCTTTGAATGGCAATATGTGACAGTCGCATTTTCATTCAGTAAAAGCTGTCCGGCTGGTTTGCCGACAATGTTGCTGCGGCCAATAACAACCGCATGCTTGCCAGCCAATTCAATCCCGGTTTCCTGAAGCATTACCATAATCCCAAAAGGGGTGCAAGGCAGGAACGCATCCTGTCCAGTCATCATTCTGCCTACATTAACAGGATGGAAACCATCGACGTCCTTTTCAGGAGAGATCGCTTCAATGACCCGTTTTTCGCTGATATGCTTAGGCAGCGGCAGCTGGACAAGGATTCCATGGATTGCTTCATCATTGTTCAGCTGTTCAATTTTCTCCAGCAATTCTTCTTCGCTGAGGGTTTCGGGATATTCCGCAAGTTCGGAGTGCATGCCAAGCTCACTGCATGCTTTTTGTTTGCTTCCCACATATACCTTTGAAGCTTGGTTGCTGCCAACAAGAACAACTGCAAGCCCTGGAGTGACTCCTTCAGACTTTAGCTCTTCCACTTCAGCAGCAATTTCCCCGCGTTTCTTCTTTGCTATTTGTTTACCGTCAATGATCTGTGCTGTCACCAATACTCCCCCCGCTTCCTTGGAGATAACCATTACCATATCCGCATTTTATGAGTGGCGCTGCATTACTTTTGAAAGCACTCCGTTTATAAACCGGCTTGATTGGTCATCCCCGTATATTTTGGCTATTTCTATCGCTTCATCTAAAACGACGTTACCCGGTACTTCTTCATTGCAAAACATAAGTTCAAAAACACCAAGGCGAAGCAAATTCCTGTCAACGTTTGCCAGCCTGTCAATTGTCCATTTTTCAAGATGGAGTTTGATTTCGTCATCGATCTTGTCCTTGTTTTCGACAAAACCTTCAACTAGCCTTGTCAAGTAAGCATCTCCCTGCTCATCATCGAGCACATGGGAAATAGCATCCTCCGGCTCTGCTTTGCTTATATCGATCTGGAATAAGGCCTGTAACGCCTTTTCTCTTGCTGTTCTTCTTTTCATTCAGTTTCTTGGCTCCTTTGCGGCTGTAAGCCTGTCTCTTTCCTAACATGATAATAGCACAACAATTATGTTTTCGCATGCCTTCCATGTTATTTTTAGCTTTTCAAAAGACATTTATATATGGTTGCCGCATATTCACAATAAATTTTCAAAGAAAAAACCAAAGACCTTTGATGGCTTTGGTTTTTCCTCTTGCTTATAGCTCCTGTTCGAAATCGCTTTCAGGCTTTTGGTTTTCGAATTGGATGCCCACAACATGAATGTTGACTTCTGCTGCTTCAAGCGCGGTCATGTTGAGCAGCGCCTGGCGGATGTTATCCTGGATTTTTTGCGCAACTGAAGGAATGGAAACACCAAACTTCATTACACAAAATACGTCCACTATGATACCTTCGTCAGAAAGCTCAACCTTGACACCTTTACCATGGTTCTTTTTTCCGAGCCGTTCAACAACGCCGGCAGCAAAACTGCCTCTCATCTGTGTAACGCCCTCGACTTCCGATGCGGCAATGCCGCCAATGACTTCGATGACTTCCGGTGCGATTTCAACCTTGCCCAAGCCATTGTCTCCATTGCTCATTTCAAGTACACGCTGTTCACTCATTGCTTGCACCTCCTGTTATTCTTCTGCCATTATATCGTATATTTCCAGGAACTTCGTATTAAAATTGCCCTCCACGAATTTTTCATGGCTAAGTAATTTTAAATGGAAAGGAATGGTCGTATGGACCCCTTCAACCACGAATTCGGCCAAAGCCCTCTTCATACGGCTGATTGCTTCTTCCCTGCTGCTCCCGTACGTGATCACCTTCGCAATCATGGAGTCGTAATAAGGCGGAATCGAATAGCCGGGATAGGCGGCAGAGTCAATCCTGACTCCAAGCCCACCAGGAGGCAGGTACATGTTAATTTTTCCCGGTGAAGGCATAAAGTTCTTTGCAGGATTTTCAGCATTGATCCTGCACTCAATTGCCCAACCATTGAAACTAACTTCTTCCTGTGTAAGCCCAAGCTTTTCTCCTGAAGCCACCTTGATCTGCGCCTTGATCAAATCGACCCCTGTCACCATTTCCGTCACTGGGTGTTCCACCTGGATACGCGTATTCATTTCCATAAAATAAAACTTGCGGTTACGGTAATCATAAATAAATTCTACCGTGCCGGCACCCGTATAGGCAACTGCTTTTGCCGCTTTGACTGCGGCATCTCCCATTTCTTTGCGGATTTCTCCGTCAAGGGCAGGTGATGGCGTCTCTTCGAGCAGCTTTTGCAGACGTCTTTGGATGGAACAATCACGCTCCCCAAGGTGAATGGTGTTGCCATGCTGGTCAGCAAGCACCTGGATTTCCACGTGGCGGAAATCCTCGATATATTTCTCAATATAAACTCCGGGATGGCCAAAAGCAGTCATTGCTTCCTGCTGGGTAATGCTGATTCCTTTCAGCATTTCTTCCTCTGTCCTGGCAACCCGGATTCCTTTTCCGCCGCCTCCGGCAGTCGCCTTAATGATGACAGGATAGCCAATTTCCCCTGCAAGTTCAACAGCCTCTTCGTTGCTGTTGATTATGCCCTTTGAACCAGGAACAATCGGAACATTCGCTTTCTTCATTGTTTCCCTGGCAACATCTTTTGTCCCCATTTTTTGAATTGCTTCTGGAGTCGGACCGACAAAGATGATGTTGCACTCCCTGCACAGTTCGGCAAAATCGGCATTTTCAGCAAGAAAACCATAGCCTGGATGTAAAGCATCACACCCGGTAAGTTTTGCAACGCTGATAATATTGGTGAAATTCAAATAGCTGTCCTTCGATGCTTTAGGGCCGATACAGTAAGCTTCATCTGCAAGCTGAACATGGAGCGATTCTCTGTCTGCATCGGAAAATACAGCTACAGATTCAACGCCAAGCTCACGGCATGCGCGGATGATGCGAACCGCTATTTCTCCCCGGTTGGCAATCAATAATTTTTTTATCATCACAAACTCTCCTTACTCTGGCTTTACCAGGAACAAAGGCTGGCCATATTCAACAAGCTGCCCGTCTTTAACAAGCACTTCTACGATTTCCCCGTTTACTTCCGCTTCTATTTCATTGAACAGCTTCATTGCCTCAACGATACAGACAACTGAATCCTTTGTAACTTTTGAGCCGGCTATTACATAGGAATCTGCATCCGGAGTTGGAGATTGATAAAAAGTTCCAACCATTGGAGAAGTGATTTTATGTAGGTTCGCTGTTTCCTTAATCTCTTCTTTCTTCGGTTCCTGTACTGGCTCTGCGACTGCAACCGCCACTGCCGGCTGCACATGGACTGGAGCTTGTACTTGCTGCACTGCTTCCATTGCCGCTGGCATGGCAATCATCTCAACAGCCTTGTGAGCAGCTTGGCTTTTCTTCATTTTAATTTTTGAACCTTCATACTCATAAACAAACTCATCGATGCTTGATTGATCGACTAGTTTAATCAGTTCACGGATTTCTTGCACTTTCAACATTATGGGCACCCCTTGTCCTAATTTTCTAAAATAGTAATTATGACTAACTACTAATACTATACGATAATACCATGTTATAGTTCAATACATTACGTAAAGAACGAAAACGATAGTCCTATTCTATTCTAATCTTTTCTGAATTAAAAGTGAATTTTTAATTCATTGCAAATGGCCGTTTCTTCTTTTTTGTCTTCACCTGGTTAAAAATAAGAGCGGCCTGGCAAAGTGTCAGGCACTTTGCCAGGCCGCTGGCTTCATATCCCAATCATGTTCTGTGTGTTATTTTCCAGGCTGAAAATCAACGACTACAGGCTGGACCGCACCAAGTTCTGTTCTAACCATCTGGATGATTTCATTTGCTTTCGACCGTGAATGTTTGTCAGCTTTAACGGTAATCCTTACTTTTTCTCCATCTGCCCTGACAAGGACATCCTCATAGTCCATTGATTTGATCAGCGTTTCCAGTACGCCTTCCTTTTGTGAGATATCATCAAGTTCTTTCATTTTTTCATAGGCATCATTGCGCTGTTCAGGCGGTAAGTCGGTTGAAGCAACAATTTCCTGAAGCTCTTCTTTCATTTGGTTGCGCTGGTCAGTCAGCTGGAGGCGAAGGGATTCGAACGCTTCATCGGAAGCTGCTGTTGAAATAACCGTTTTTCCATCCTTTGCTTCAGTGGCAGCCTCCTTTTTGTTTTCAACCGTTTTCGCACTCTCTTCCTTCTTTTCTTCCAATGTCGCCATGTCTGACATGTTCTGCTCCGGTGAGGTAATATAATAGACGGATAGCACCACCACAAGGCTCAGCATTGTCAATAACCATACAGTTTGTTTTTTTAATAACATTCATTAATCCCCCTTAGATTTTTTCGGCAAGACCGACACACGATGGCTTGGCACATCGAGCGATCTGGTAACAGCCTCCAGGATCCACTTTTTCACCTGGATATTTTCTGCTCCTCTTGCCACAACGAGCACCCCTCTGATTTCAGGTTTCTTCGTCTCTAACACAATCGGTGTTTCTTTCTCCCCGCTGCGGACAATAACGAGCTGTTCATCCTTTGAAAGGTCTTCCACCTTCCTGCTCCCGCCATCCCGGTCAGTTTCATCCGTTGTCTGCGACTGGGTCACCGTATTTTTTTCAAGTACCTTCTTCTCGGTTGCATCAACATTAACCATGACTGAAACATCTCTTACGCCGGCAATCCCCTCTAATGCATCCTTTAGCTGTGCTTCACAGGCTTCCTCATATTTACTGATCGTATCGCTCCGCCCTGATTTCCTGGGCCCAAATGCCGGAACAGTCTTTTCGCTTTCTTTCTGGCTCATGGCCGGAGTGCTGTTAGGCTGATTTTTATCGAAAATATTACCCACTAGCATAGCTGCTATGCCCACGAGAACAACCAAGAGGAAGTATGGATATTTCCCAGTTTTTTTTTCTGCCGGGCTGCTTCTCTGGAAAAAGCGGTCCCTTATCCAGGTAAGCGGGCCTTTTTCATTGCCCTTCATTGCTTTAGGAGCCTCCCTTCTGACACAATTTGAATTGAATTTTCAGGAACATTCCATTTTTCCGCCAGAAGAGAAGCTGCCTCTTCATTCCTCTTTGACCTTTTGCTTGATGGAAGGGGTTGTTCTGTGTCAATTTTTACTTCTTGTACTGCGGGAACTGCTCCATCCTTATTACCGCTTGCTTCTTTAAGGTGTACGGTAATCAATTCCAGGTTTTCAGGGAATGAACGCTTGTCTCGCTCATTAACTTTAATATCTACCGCAGCTATCGCCATTCCGTGCTGTTCCATCAACTCCTCCTCCGCGTCCGCTTTCAGTTGGACAGCCATTTGTTCTAAAATATATGCATGCTGGGAGGCTTGTATTTCTGTTTTCTTCATTTCTATTAAACTTTCCATTTGATGGTTCTCTTCGCCTCTGCTTTCTGAAGTAATATTTTCCAGCATTTTATCGAAATCCCCTGAAAAAATTTTCAGAACAGGGGAAAGGATGATCGCAATCAAAAGCAGTCCAGTGACAATTTTGACATATTTCTGCATCGCCGAATTTGGAAGAAGCATGTCAAGGACCGTTGCCAGGAGAATGAAGAAAATAATATTCGCAACCCATTCTTTTAAAAAATCCATGATCCTACTCCTATCTGACCATCATAGATAGATTCCCGGCTGCCACGATGACCGTGATTGTCAGGAAAAACATCAGAGAGACAATGGCAAGTGCGGCAAAAACATAGATGATACTTTTACTGATTACATCAAGGCAGGCTATGACGGGCCCTCCGCCAAGCGGCTGCAGGATAGCAGCCGCGAATTTATAAATAAAAGCAATCAGAAGGATTTTGACTGCTGGAAAAGCTGCAATGAGGAGCAGGATGGCAACTCCTGCAATCCCGACCGTATTCTTAAGAAGGACGGAAGCGCTAATTACGGTTTCCGCTGCATCTGTAAAGGCCCTTCCAATGACCGGAATAAAATTCCCGGAGATAAATTTGGCCGTTTTCACCGTCACCCCGTCTGTCACTGCTGCGGCAGCGCCCTGGACAGAGATTACACCGAGGAATACTGTCAGAAACAAGCCAAGTAAGCCAATGCTCCAATTCCGGAGCATTCCTGCAAGCTGAGTCACTTTGTAGTGTTCAGTAAGAATGCTTACAATCCCGAGAAGTGCCGACAGGAGCAGAAGGGGCAGAACAACATATTGAATGAATATGCCGCTGGTGTTCATGAGAAACAAGATGATGGGATGGAAGAAAGCCGCCGAAACAAGGCCGCCAGATGAAGCTATCAAGGCAAGAAGCAGTGGCACTAGGGCGAGGATAAATTGGATCATTGTTTCGATCGCTTTGTTTGTATAGTCCAGAACAATATGAAAGCTGTTGAGTGCGATGATGATCAGCACCATAAAAACAATAGAGTATGCAACCTTTGAGACCGTACTTTGTTCAAAAGAATTTTGGAGAGTCTGCAGAAACATGCTGAAAACCGTCAGCAAAACAAGGGTTCCCAAAAGCTTTCCGTTTGCGGTTAATTCATAAAACGCAAACTTGAGTATACCGGTGGACCACTCCTTCAGGGAAAAACTCTTCTCGCCTTTGATAAATTCATACAAGCTTCCCTTCTGGCTTTCAGGCAAATACCCGCCGTACTCTGCCGTGATGTCTTCCCAGAAGACTTTCAGCTCATCCAGCTTTAATTCGTCCAGCTGTTCTTCAGCCATTTTTTGGACATCTACTGGCTGTGCCTTTTTCTCTTCTTCTCCGGCAGCTTGTACACCCGAAAAAGGGAATAGGGAAAGCAGGAGAACGACTAAGATTATGGAATGCAGCCGATGTTTCATTTTTTCACCTCGCCTGTTAAAGCTGAACCTCCTATTATCCAGGAACCAGCTTAATAATGGTTTCAATCAATACTGTAAGAATTGGAACGGCCATTGCCAGGATGAGCACTTTTCCGCCAAGTTCAATTTTAGAAGCGATTGCCCCCTGACCTGCATCCTTTGTGATTTGTGCTGCAAACTCGGCGATATAGGCAATTCCAATTATTTTAAGAATGGTTTCGACATAGACGATATTGATTTTGGCATCCGCCGCAAGTTTCTCAACCATGCTGACGATGAGGTAGATTTTGTCGACAAGGAACAGAAAAATCATACATCCAGTAAAAACAACGAGCAAAAAGGCAAAATTCGGCTTCTGTTCTTTCAGAATCAGGGCAAGGAAAGTTGCAACCAGCGCAACGCCGATGATTTGGATGATTTCTATCGCAAACCCCTCCCTTATCCCTGAAACAGAAACACCGACTTAATTTTTTCAAACAGATCATCAATAATGGAAGCGACCATGAAGAGTATATAGATGAATCCAAAAAGTGTTACCCATTGCGCGTATTCTTTTTTTCCTACCTGATCAAGGATGGTATGCAAAAAAGCCACCACGATTCCAACCCCGGCAATTTTAAAAATAATGTCAACGTCCATGCCCATCCTGACTTCCCCCTATACACTACATCAGTAGGATAATTAGTAATAATCCTGATAAAAATCCAAGACTTTTCACCATTTTCTCGTATTTCGTTTGTTTTTCGAACGCGTCCCCTTCTTCCCTTTGAAGATGGGAAATGGCCAGTTGGATTTGTTTTTGCTGCGACATCTTGTCATGGCGCCCAAGCGTCTCTCCGAACTGCTTCATGATTTCAAACTCTCCCTGCCTTAAGGCTGTTTCTTTCCATACTTCTTCCAGGCTTTCTCTCCAGGCAGCGCTTACGGTTGTTTCGGAATTTGTCAGCCTGGCTGAAAAGTCAGCGAACAGTACGGATAAAGGCTTTGGCAGCTGTGCTGAAAGCCTTCTTGACGCTTCGTGGAGAGGGGTATGGCCATACATGATTTCCGCTTCAAGAGATTGAAGTGCAGATTTCAATAATCGAAGCTGTTTTGGACGTTCGCTGAAATGCCTTGAAGCCTCAATGCCCATCCATGTTGATGCAGCAATAATCAAGGCAGCACCCATGATTTTGATCATGACATATTCACACTCACTTTATGCTTGCTTATATCCCGGCCGCTGCTGTCTTTGATGCTGGCAACGGTTCCAGGGCCGGAGGAACGCGACAGTTCAATGTAGCGGGTAAAAATTCCTTGCTCGATTATCGGTTTCATAACTGGCCGTCTCATGATGTCAGCAAGCGAATGTCCATGTGTGGTCATCAACAGGGTGATTCCTGCATTTACAGCTTCCAGTATCGCAACCGCATCCTCATCACGGCCTATTTCGTCGACAACGAGCACATCCGGGCTCATCGAGCGGACCATCATCATCATTCCTTCTGCTTTTGGACACGAATCAAGCACATCAACCCTTGGGCCGAATGTCAGTTGTGGAATGCCATTTACACACCCGGCAATTTCAGACCTTTCATCGACGATTCCCACTTTCAGAGGGAGAATCCCTTTTTCCCGCTTCCCGTCTGAAATGCAGCGGGCCAAATCGCGCAGAAGAGTTGTTTTTCCTGTCTGTGGAGGCCCAATAATCATTGTATGAAGCCACAAACCATTATAAATATAGGGAAGAAGCGGGGTGGCAATCCCGATCTTCTCCCGGGCGATCCGGATATTGAAGGAAGCAACATCCCTAATGGATTTTACCCTTCCGTTCTCGAGAATAACTTTTCCAGCCAATCCTACTCGGTGGCCTCCGGCGATGGTAATGTAACCTCTTTTTAATTCTTCTTCCAGTGTATACATCGAGAAATTCCCAAGCTTATTCAAAAGATGGAACCCATCCTCCGGCTTAACAATATAAGGTAGGAAAATTGGGGATCCTTCCGCTGTTACCTCTAGCGGGCGATTGATCCTGACACGGATTTCCTCCGCCAGCTGTGACTTAGTTGGAGGGAGCTTTTTAAGCTCGGCCGCGATCTGTTTTGGCAAAAAAGAGATGACTTCTTTCATATCTATTCCTCCCAGGGGACAAGCGCATCACATATTAAAATGTATGCGCTCTTGGACACTTTATGACTCCGGACAAAGCAATGATTGCAGCTGGAGGAAATTATGGACGGTTTAGGAACAGACAAACCCTCATATTTCTTAGCCCTTTTGAAAACAATGTTAAAGAAAGGAGTAGATAACATGGTCAACGAAAATCACGATAAGTTTCAGAAAGCGCAAAGGCATGTGAACAGCTATATTGGAGATGTGAAAGGAAATACCCGGAAGCCGCATTCCGACCCGGCGTACAATTCACAGGAAAACACTGATAAATCACCGGGAGCAGCAGGGCGAGAATGATGAATTAGCGGTATTGGAATGGTCCTGTAGATCTTGCCATATTATATAGAAAAAAAAGAATGTGGTGAGGACATGTTTGATCGTAATGGAACGACGCAAACGCTAATCAATGTTCAGGGTGAGGGGATTCGTCAAACAGAACCGGACACTGCTTCTGCCATTTTGGGGGTTAGAACGGAAAGCATGAAGCTAAAGGATGCCCAGGAAAGAAATGCGCGCGATACAGCCAATGTAACAGCCGCACTCTTAAATCTGGGAGTAAAACAGGAAGATATACAGACAACCCAGTACAGAATCGAATCCATATACAGCTATGAAGAAGGAAAGCAACTGTTCCAGGGCTATAGGGTCACACATCTTTTGGCAATAAAAATCAGAGACATTAATCAAGCTGGTACACTGATAGACAAAAGTGTGGAAAATGGGGCAAATGAAATTTTCGGAGTACAGTTCTCTTTGGCAAATGCAGATGCACTTTACCTCAGTGCCCTTTCATCAGCAGTCAGGAATGCATGGGAGAAAGCCGTACTTATCGGAAATACAATGGGAGTGAAGGTTTCTCCTATCCCTGTTGAGATAACAGAAGCATCATCCTCTCCGCCGCCAGTTCCGTTTCTTGCGAAAAGCGGCGCCAGCAGCACAGTGCCGGAACCCGGGATGGTACAAGTAAAAGCTATTGTAACTGCCAGGTTTGAAATCCTGAAGTAGAGAAAAAACAAGGCCTGGCTACATAGCCAGGCTTTGTTTTTTCTCTACTCTATTCATATTTTTTCACCATTGAGTATAAATCCTCTTTTGTCAAAGGGCCGCTATAATGTTCACGTACAATCCCTTTCTGGTCGATCACAAAGGTTTCCGGCTGGCCTGTAACCCGGTACTGTTCTTTGACCTCCATGTTGTAATCAAATAGATAAGCCGATGTCGTATTATGCTCTTTCACAAATTTTTTCACTCGATCCCTTGTCTCACCCAAATCTATAATCAATAGCTTCGTGTCTTTCCCGTATTCCTGCTCGAAAGCTTCCAGCTCTGGAGCTTCATCCACACAAGGACCGCACCATGTGGCAAAGAAGTTCAGGACAACAATCTTCCCTTTAAAATCAGACAGTCTTACATTCTTTCCATTGATGTCCTCAAGATTAAAATCCACCATCTTCTCTCCGACTCCAGTGGAGGTTTCACCTTTGTTCATGCTGAGCGCAAAATACAAAAATGCTCCAATGGCCATTAGCAGGACAAGCATTCGAATTGCTCTTTTGTCCATAAGGTATTCCTCCCGGCCCCATCTCTGCATGAGATGGCTTCACATTCTTAATGTTCGTTTTCCATTTCCTTCAGGAACTCGATTTCTTTCAATAGCTTTGTTTGTTTTTTCCCAAGGCTATAAATATAGCCGAACATAATCAGCCAGACGATGGAATAAGCTACAACTAAATAAGTCATCCTGATTTCCTCCTATTGGATCAGTCTTTCCCTGATTTTTTCCTTGCGATGGTTCAACGTTATTTTCATTCCTTCAAGGGCAACGCCCTTCAGCAGCAGATAACCATATAGAAGAAGTACTGCAAATATTGTTACAAGCAATGTCACAAGCATCCTTTCGTCAACTCCCCCTCCTTGCTGGGATGGGCCGGCTCCGAACACGATAGGATGGAATTTCGACTGCCACCAGCGAATGGAAAAGAACACGATTGGAACGTCTATGAACCCAATCATCCCGAAAACAGCAGCTAGACGGGCCTTCTTTTCCCAAACACCATCCATCTGCCTGATCATAAAGTACGCCATGTAAATGAACCATAATATCAAGGTAGTTGTCAGGCGCGGTTCCCATGCCCACCATGTATTCCAGGAGGACTTAGCCCAGATTGGCCCCGTCGTAAGGACAATTGTTGTCAGCACGAGGCCTATTTCGGCTGAAACCTTTGCATAGGTGTCAAAAATTCTCTTTCTTTTGATGATAAACAAGAGACTGAATACGAAAACGATAAAAAACGCAATGAAAGCAGTTGAAGCGGAAGCAACATGAATATAAAAGATCTTTTGTACAAGTCCCATTGTTTTTTCAATTGGCGACCATATGAAGATTAAATAAAATGAGATCAGCAACCCTGCTGCTGCTCCAATAAAAAGAGCTTTTTCAAGACTTGATTTCCTCTCGAAAAAAACAGGCACTTTTTCTTTTTCTGCACAGGCTTCCATGAGTTACACCTCCATGACATATTCGACGAGAATGAGACAAAGCACAAAGAAAATAACATCATATGCGCCAATCAGCTGCATCCAGGCGACAGCATCCGGCAGCTTTTCAATATTGCTGAGGATGATTTTCGTCGCCTGGACTGCCCCAATGAGGATTGGGCTTGTCACCGGAAACAAAAGGAGCGGCAGCAGCATTTCACTGCTTTTGGAATTAGCTGCAAGGGCTGCAAGGAATGTACCGATACTAATGAAACCAAAGCTCCCCAGGAACAGTACGAGAAGGAAATAGCCCACACTTCCTATGGAATGGAAATCGAACAGCAGGAATAGAAAAGGGACTGAAACCAGTTCAACAATCAGGATCATTGTAAAGTTTGCCAGAAGCTTTCCAAAGTAAATGCTGCTTGGGTCCATCGGAGAAATGAGCAAGGCCTGCATCGTGTCATTCCTCTGTTCGGAGATAAACGACCGATTGAGCCCCAAAATGCCCGAGAACACAATAATCACCCAAATAACCCCTGGAATGACTGCCTTCGTCGTATTCTGGGCCGGGTCAAACGCAAAGCTGAATACAAGGATGACAAGACCGGAAAAGATAATCATTGTCCCAAGTACCTGGCGGGTCCTGAGTTCTGAGTATAAATCTTTTTTTGCGATCAGGAAGGCGTTTTTGAAAAAACCGCTCATGAGGCACCTCCCTCCACAAGTTCCGTATACTTACTATGAAGAAAATTGACATCCTTTCCATTCAAACAGAAATTGGCAATAAGCTTTCCGTTTTTTATGACGACAGCACGCTCGCAAATTTCCGCGGCCTGCTTGAAGTCATGTGTCACCATAAGTGTTGTGGTCCCTTTTTCTTTCATTGTCAAAATGACTGAATTCAGGGTATCGGCAGCCCCCTGGTCAAGGCCTGTATGAGGTTCATCAAGCAGCAGGACTTCAGGATCATGAATGATAGCCCTCGCAATGGCCACTCTTTGGACCATTCCCCTCGAGAAATTCTTAACTGGTTCGTTGAGAAAGAAGGATAACCCAACCGAGCTGATCAAGGAGACCGCTTTTTCCTCGATATGATCCATCCCGTACGCCGCCCCATAAAATACTAGGTTCTCAAGCGGGGTGAAATGGTCATAAAGGAAGCTGGAATGAGGGAGGTATCCGAGCAATTTCCTTATTTCATGCTGGCTCTTCTTCATTTCAAGCCCCTTAATGGATACTAGTCCCGATGTCGGCTTGATCAAGGTTGCCAGCACCTTTAATAAAGTACTTTTCCCGGCACCATTCGGGCCAAGGATAGCCACCGTCTCCCCTTTGTTTATTTCAAGATCGATTCCGCGGAGGATGAATTTGTCATCGGCCTGCTTGGTCAGTTTTCTGGCTACAATCATCTGCGGCCCTCCTATTCGACAAATTGGCGCAGGTTCATTTTCACTTGGACAAGGTGTTCTTTATAGGCATCCAGCTTTACTGAATACTCTTCTTCACTTACCTTTCCTTGTGCGTATGTATCCTCCAGTTCCATAATTTTGTCCATGATGGCATTTTGCCGTGCAAGAAGCTGTTTAAAGGCCGCTTCTTCCTCATCGGCTCCAAACTTCGCATCTTCAATCCGATTCTTCCACCTAAAATAAGAGTAGTAGCTTATCCCAGAAAAGAGAATCATTCCGAGTACGACAAGGAGCACATGCGGATTAAATTTCTTCAGGGCTGACTGTTCCCACAGCCTGATATGGCCCGGATTATGGAAATCCGGCGCTTTTCTCGTAACATCACTTGCTGTACTTGGATTCTTACTGCTATCGATCGTCGCGGGGTCCTCACCGGAAGCCGGCTGCTGATCCTTCGCGTACGCAAATTTGATTTCTTTCCCTGGATCAACATGCTCCAGGCTATACATCCAGAAAGACCGGCCATCAATGTCAATCTGTTGCGGAGATGAACTTTCCGCCCCGATAAACTCAATGCTGCCCTTCCCATCGGGGACGAGAACCTGCATGATTTCAAGCGGGTAATCAAGAGAAAACGCAATAGGAATTCCCGCAGGCATTTGATACGTATAGGGTAGAACAATTGATCCTTTCCCAGGAACCGGCTTGGAAACAGAAAATCCTGCGGCGTTTGGCTTGGCTCCAAGCGATTCATCTTGGACCTGCAGGTTTATCGCCCCTTTTGGAAGCGTAACTGAAATGGAGCCGTTGCCGTTGCCCTGGTATTCCTTCTCACCCGGATTTGTATAACTGACCATATGTTTGACAAGGACACTTCCGTTCCCATCAGGTTCAACGACAACATAATGCATATCAACCTTTAATCCATCAGCTTGGACCGAGGCCGAAGCCAAGCCGAAGGGGAAAAGCATGATGGAGACAAGAAGGACGCATAGCTTTTTCATACTATCTCGCTCCTTTTTTATTTCTGTATTTCTTGGCAGCCTCTTCGATTTCCCTTTCCACTTCTTCAAGCAGATCTTTATCTATATTTTTTACAGCCGGACGCTCTTCTTCTTTCATGATTTTGGCAACCTGGATTTCATATTGTTTCTTTACTATTTGATAGTCTTTCTCCGACAGCTTATCCATCTTATATTCAAATTCCAGCTCGTTCAGCGTTGTCAAAAGAATCTCTTTATTCGTAGCAGACCCTTCACTTCTCCCTGTGTCCTTTTCCGGACTGACACCCTTTTTGAACAGCGGGGCGAGGATCAAAAACAGGCAGGATAGTGCTAGAGCCGCTGTCAAAATCATCGAGATGACTGAAATTTCTTCCATTTCATTCACATCCTAAAGATACTTTTTCCGTTCTTTTTCTATCATGGAAGACATGATTTCCCCTTCCACCTCGTCTGCTTCCTTCAAGTCTTCTTCCAGGGTTTTGGTATCATCACGCCTTTTCACCCAACGTCTGATGACAACAAAGACACCTGTTCCTGCACCGCCAAGCGCTGCAAAAGGCATGACCCACGCAGCAAGGCTGAATCCTTTGCTATCCGGTGCCATCAGGATTTCCTCACCAAGCGTTTTTACATAATAATGGCGGATTTCATCCTTATCCATTCCTTTTTTCATCATGGTTAGAATATCTTTTTTAAACGCATCAGTATTATTGCACCCAGCCATATCACAATCATAATGGGACTGCCCGCAGCCGCATGTGCACAAAAACTGTGCTGCCACGGCTTTAAACTCGGCCGACTTGTAGTCATATTCACCATCCGGACTGGTTGCATGCGTGTTTAAGAGGAACGCCTGGAGCACGAAAAGTATGGCAATAAAACAGATGGAAAGTAATTTTCTCACCCTATACCACCTCTTTCATGGCTCCTGTATATTTCGGTGTGATATGTTTGTGTTTTCCATTCCAAATGGCAAACAATGCACCGATCACAACCAGGCCTGAACCCATCCAGAGCCAACTCATCATCGGGTTGACTTTTACAATGAATGTGGCGGTCCCATCTTCTTCCCAAGTGCTAAGTACAATGTAAAGGTCTTCGGCTATCGAGGAGTGAAGAGCCACCTCGGATGACGGTTCTTCCCAATTACCGTAAAACACTTTTTCTGGTTCATATTTCCCAAGAAGCTTTCCATCCTTGAAGACAGTCACATCGGCATAGACTATGTCATTGACACCTTCCGATCTCTGGTCCAGCTTTTCATATGTCATTCGGTAATCTTTAATATCGAGTGACTCTCCTGCTTTCAAAGTCTTCATGGTTTCCACATCATAGTTCTGGGACCCAATGATGCCCATTGCAATAAATGCAATTCCAATATGCACGATATAGCCGCCATAGCGCCTGCGGTTTTTTATCATAAGCCTGTACAAGGCAACGATTGGCATTTCCTTTGTCATTTTCCGCCTCGCTTTAACTCCTCTGTAGAACTCAAGGTAGTGGGTAATAAATAAAAGGATAATCACACCGTAGCCAATGACTGCCCATGCCTTCTGGATTCCCAGTAGAACCATGAGAATCATGCCTGCAAGGCTCAGGATGGCGGGAATGATGAAGTTTTTCTTAAGGTTTTTCACTGTGGACCGCTGCCAGGCTAGCAGCGGACAAACCGCCATGATGAACATCATCGACAAAAGGATCGGCGCCTGAACTTTATTGAAAAAAGGAATGCCGACTGTTACTTTCGTCCCTCTGACTGCTTCTGATACGAGAGGAAAAATTGTACCCCAGAACACTGCAAATGCAGCTCCCAGCAAAAGCAAATTATTAATCAAAAAACTGCTTTCCTTGGATACGAAAGACTGAAACTCCCCGGCACTGCGTTTAATCAGGCTGTACCTGCTCATGACAATATACAGGGCCCCAATAACAGCAACCCCCATAAAGATCAGGAAGTACATGCCTAGATTGGAATCGGCAAATGCGTGTACTGAGGTCAATACGCCACTTCTCACAAGAAAGGTACCGAATAGTGTAAGGGCATAAGAGATGACGATCAGGCTGATATTCCAAACCTTCAGCATGTTTTTTCTCTCCTGGATCATAACGGAGTGAAGAAATGCTGTTGTTGTCAGCCAAGGCATGAAAGAGGCGTTTTCAACAGGGTCCCATGCCCAATATCCGCCCCATCCAAGTTCGACATATGCCCACTGTCCCCCAAAGATATTTCCAAGTGACAGGAATAGCCATGCTATGATGGTCCATCTTCTTGTCATCTTGATCCAGTAGTCATCCATGTTTTTAAGAATCAAAGCAGCCATCGCAAAGGCAAATGGCACCGCAAGCCCAACGTAGCCAAGATAAAGTGTCACAGGGTGGATGACCATTCCCGGATTTTGTAGCATGGGGTTCAATCCCCGCCCCTCCATCGGTATTTCATTCAGGAGGATAAATGGCTTGGCCACGAAACCAAGAATGAAAAAGAAGAAGATGGAGTTCACCAGCAGGATTGCGGAAATATAAGGAATCATTGGATTCCCTCTCATTTTGCGGGAAAAAGCAATCATAGCTGTATACATTGTTAAAAAAAATGTCCATAAGAGCAGGGAACCAGCATTGCCGGCCCATAACGCAGAAAGCTTATACAGAATCGGCAGTTCACTGCTTGTGTAATCCTTTACGTACTCAAACTGGAACTGCGAAGTGGCCAGCGCATAAAGCAGTACAGCGACGGCAACAGAGGCAGACAGAAAGACTGCAATTACCCCTCCCTTTCCACTGTCGACAAGTGTCTGTTTTTTTGTAAGTATTCCTGCAACAATGCTTATAAAAGAATAGACTGCTAGAGTTAATCCAATGTAAATTGCGGCATTACCTAGTAAGTACACTCCATCACCTTCTTGATCATGATTGGCAGCTTCTATTACTTAGAAGGCTGCCCTGCTGCTGGTTCTTCGGGCTTTTTATTGAGCTTGTCCTTATGCGTATCGGGGTCATAGTTTTTCATGTCTTCACCTTCGTATTTTGACGGGCATCTTGTTTTGATGGATTCCGCCTCGAAATGATCCTCTTTTCCTAAATAGCCCTGCATAATTACGATGACCCCATCGGAAAAGTTATCAGGTTTCACGCCGTTATAAACAACATGCATTTTGTTATTTTCATTGTCGTTCACATCAAAATTCAGTTTGATTTTATCCGCATTCCATTCAATTGTGTCTTCCACTAAAAGTCCTTCAAATGTGACAAAATCATCCTTGTGTTTTTCCTGGTTCTCCTTCAAATCCTTAAGTGTCAGTTCAACTCCGCTTGAACCGGGAGTTGCAGCCATAAGCAGGAATATGATTGCACCAGCAATAACGAAACCACCAAGCATGACAAGAGTGTTCTTTTTCATCTTCTCCACCTCTTTACATTAGCTTTTTTATTTTTTCTTCATATGTTTTTTGGTCAATCTTCCCGTTAAGAAGCTGAATGCGGAGTTTTTTCTTTTCACTGGCAGCATTGCCTGCTGCCTTCTTTTCTCTGCTTCCGTGATTTTTGACTGATTTTTTTTGTACGGACTTTCGCGGAGCACTTTTCCTGCCGAAGGTTAAGCCTAGGAAAATAAAAATACCGGCAATGATTATTGATACTCCGATGATAATGGCACCCGAGGTGTTAATGAGCGGCCGTTCCCCATTATTTTTCGCCACTTGCTTCGTTGCGGTCTCTCCATGATTTTCATCGCTTGGCGGGTTCATCTTGCTGATGATAGAAAGGCTTGACTCATTCCCTTCTTTTTTGTAGGAAGCGGTATATTTCAGGGGTTTCCCCTTTTCCGCATTCGTATATTGATAGTGGTAGAGCTCTTGCCCATACTCGCTTTTTGATATATTCTGCGTTTTCGGCTCAATGTTGAAATCTTTGGCATTCAGCGGATTATAGATAATGACATCGAGTTTTTCCGTTTCAGCCTGGGGTGTATATTGGAAGCTAAAGCTTTTATCTGCTCCCTTCATACTGAAAGGATTTACATAGTATTCAACAACAAAGCGATACTCTTCATCTTTCTTAATTGCTGTTCCCGGGTCCCAAGTCAAGACACCTTTGTTTCTGTCCAGCTTATAGGGCCTTTGTACCTCAGGCTTATTCGCATCGGGAAATTCTGCAACAAGGTATACACTGAAGTCCTTGTCCTTCATCGGCAATGGCAGTTCAATTGTTCCGTTGAAATCAGTACCGCTTTTATTGATAACCGTTCCATAATAACCCACGAGCAAGGAGGGTTCATCCTTCGGCCAGTTTTCAGGGTAGTCAAATTCGGGCATGATTTGGATTTGCATTTCCTTGTACTCAAACTTTTCTGCTTTAAATCCTCCCTCGGCATTTGCCTCCCAGATCCCGAAATTGGTTCCAAACAGGATGACAAATACCAGAATAACCCATTTTTTCATCATGCAGATCCTCCTTCATTACCTAGCTCTATTAATGGTTTTAATACTATAACCCTCATATAATTAACTATAGATTGCGCCTTAGCTATTAAGTTGAGCCAGTCTTGAACATTCTGTTACTTGACAGATTCTTTCCCTTTTCGTCAAAGATTTTACACATGTTGGTCAATAATTCCGGTTTTCCCACATTATATAACCCGATTGACATTCCATTTGTTTTTTCAGCAGTGTCATGACACAAAATGTCTACATTAAGATCCGAAACTTTTATTGTAAAATGCCCTTAAAGCATTCTTTAAAAAGGAGATCTGTTTATGAAAAGACTGATAGCCATTCTGATTGCATCCAGTATGCTAGCCGGCTGTTCGGATAGCGATTACCGAAATATTACTGCGGATAAAGCGAAGAACATGGTAGAAGAAGGGCAGGTTGAAGTGATAGATGTACGTACTCCTGCTGAATTCAAAGAAGGGCATATCCCTGGTGCAGAATCCATTCCTCTAAAAGAACTAGGTGAGAAACTCACGTCACTTGACAGGAAAGGGAATTATTTAATTGTTTGCAAAGGCGGTGGCCGTTCCGCTGACGCTAGCACCCTTCTTAACGATGAAAACTTCAAGAATATCTATAATATGACTGGCGGAATGGATGATTGGAACGGAGAAATAGAAAAATAGTTTATGCATGTAAAAAGGACACTTCCTCAATGGGAGTGCCCTTTTTTATTATCTGCCAGCTGCTGAATACCGCCTTTTTGTATATGGGAATAGGCTGCCGGATTATATTGACCTGACAGATCTCCACGTAAATAAGAAACGATATCAGAGATTTCCTGTTTACTTAGCTGTCTGACACCATCTCCACCTTTAAGGGACGGGCCCATCCTGGTGTTCTCTCGTCCATAAGCCGTCGCAAGCCATATTTGCCTGTCAGCGGTATATTTTAAATAACTCGGATGCGACAGCGCTGTCCCCATCCCTTCCATTCCGCTCCCGGTTTCGCCATGGCAGCTCATGCAGTACAAATTGTACATCCTTTTACCGTTCACTCTGTCTCCATCAATGGATGATGGGGCTTCAAGCTCGAGCGTCTTTGTCTGCCAGCTTCGAATAAAGGATACAAGGTCATGTACTTGTTTGTCTTCAAGCACAGATTCATATTCTGGCATCTTTGCTTCTTTCCGTCCTGTTTTTATATAGTTCTCTAAGTCATGGTTTGTTACAGTGCTTAAAAAATACTGGTTATTTAAGGCAGTACCTGCAAGCTTGCCTTCACCTTCTCCGTTTTCACCGTGGCAGGCGAGGCAAAGCTTGTTATACAGTTGGTTTCCATTTTCTATCACTGCTTTTTCTTCTTTGCTCGTAAAATCGGGAGCCGGGCTCAACCAGACGGTCAACCCGATGATTGCCAGAGCTGTAAAAACAATAGCTAATTTCTTCATGCTCATCCCTTACTTTGGTTCAGGCGTAGGAGTCGGTGTGCCAAAATCCTCATATTTTGCTTTGATCAACCGGTGAATCTCCTTTAATTCCTTTCCATCCTGATGCATATCTACCGCCTCCCGGGCGATATCGACACACACGTCTCAGGATATACTCATGGCGTCCCATTCAAGGACTTCATTGTCAGGGCCCATCTGGTCTATAAAGCAATCAAGGTTACTTTCATGTCCATCCTGTTCATTACATCCGCAATAGCACGGAACTGAAGAAACTACTTCAGGATACTGTGCCGCCAGCATGTATGTTTCCTGGACAATCGGCGAGGCATTCAGGACATAATCCGGCAGCGGCTTGTGCTTTGAATCCAGTGACAGTTCTTTCTTCTCGCTGCCAAAACCGCACCCGGACAGGATGCCAGCTGTCAATGCTGCAGTCATCATCACGGCTGTAAATCGCTTCATATTTTTCCACTCTCCCCTGCAATTGTTCTTCTGCTCCACAAAAAAAGCTTTGTGGAAAAAGGAATCATTCTGACCATTTCGGTAATGTCCAAGACACATGCTACATGTCCATATGGCTATGCCCTTCAGTTCCTGAGCCCAGTCTAGGGTCAAGCATGCCAAAAATCATCGCAACATGCGCCACAACCAGGAAAAAACCTACAAAAAATGCATGGATTTTCAATTTTTGTTCAATGGATTTGTTCTTCCAAATAAGATTCATATCCAAAAGGGCCATTCCCAGCAATGGCACGACACCAAGGAGATAAAAGCCTACCGCAATAACGTCGATTGCCCCGCGCCATTGTCCTCCAGAGGTTAATGGAATGACAACATTGACAAAAAGATAAGAGAACACCCCAGTAAAATAAAGGCCTGCCAAAATGCTGCAAACCTTATTCAACTTCCATAACCCGCCGCTGTACTTTCTGGTATACAGGATAGCCAGTTCACTGATGGCAATCGTTTCGGCCAGAATGACCGGTATTGCCATAAACAGGATCAAGTTCCATGGCTGATTATCTGCCAGCAGTTCCATGTAATGTGTCATATCCATTTTTCTTCACTTCTCCTCCATTGGATGTAAAATACAATTTCAATGTAAGAGAAAACTTTGCAGAATTTTTGCAGAAAGTTTGGAAATATGGTTACTTTCAGGTAAACAAAAAAATTTCCCGCCCCTTTAAAAGAGGCGGGAAATTTTTTATGCACGGGATACGTATGAGCTGTCAGTTGTATTGATGATCAACCTGTCTCCCTGGTTTACAAAGAATGGAACATTTACTGTAAGCCCTGTTTCCACTGTTGCCGGCTTAGTGCCTCCAGAAGCTGTGTCGCCTTTTATTCCAGGCTCAGTCTCGACTACTTCCAGCTCTACTGTGTTTGGAAGTTCTACTCCAAGCGTTTCACCATGGAACATCATGATGGAAACTTCCATATTTTCTTTCAGGAATTTCAATTCATATTCAATCGAGCTTGCAGGAAGCTCAATTTGTTCGTATGATTCATTATCCATGAATACATGCTGGTCACCGCTTGCATAAAGATACTGCATTCTACGGTTGTCAATTTGGGCTTTCGCTACTTTTTCTCCAGCCCTGAATGTTTTTTCCTGGATTGCACCAGTCCGAAGGTTGCGAAGCTTGGAACGGACAAATGCGGCCCCTTTTCCCGGCTTAACGTGCTGGAAATCCATTACGCGCCAGATGCTCCCATCAACTTCAATGGTTAGTCCTGTACGGAAATCGTTTACTGAAATCATGCAAATCCTCCTAAATCCTCTTAAAGAATGATGAGTTCTTTTGTTGAATGAGTCAGCTTCTCGTTGCCATCCTTCGTGACTATAGTATCATCCTCAATCCTGACACCGCCAAGACCAGGTATATAGATGCCCGGCTCAACTGTCACAGCCATTCCGGCTTCTAGGACTGTATCTGATTTCATTGATAAGCTAGGTCCTTCATGAACTTCAAGTCCTATGCCGTGCCCTGTAGAATGCCCGAAATATTCACCGAAGCCTTTACCGGAAATATAATCCCTTGTCAGGGCATCTGCTTCCCTGCCAGTCAATCCCGGCTTTATCCCTTCAAGACCGCGAAGCTGCGCCTGAAGTACAACGTCATAAATTTCCCGCAGCTTGTCTGCGGGCTGGCCCACTGCAACTGTCCGGGTCATATCCGATATATATCCTTTGTAGTACGCTCCATAGTCCAGGGTGACCATATCTCCATGCTCAATCACCTTATCACTCGCAACGCCATGTGGAAGAGCAGAACGGATTCCGGATGCCACGATAATATCAAAGGAAGACGAAGAAGCTCCCTGCTTTCTCATAAAGAACTCCAATTCGTTTGATACGTCAAGTTCTGTTAAACCTGGACGGATGAACTTGATAATATGCTCGAATGCACGGTCGGCAATCTCAGCCGCTTCCTTTAATATCTTAATCTCTGCATCCGTCTTAATCAAGCGCAACTTTTCAATTTCGCCTGAAACCGGCACTAGCTCTGCTTCTGTTTTTTTATCCAATACCCTATAGGAGGAAAAAGACATATGTTCCTCTTCAAATCCAAGCCTTCCGATTCCGAGCTTACCGGACTGGATGCCGGCCTCTTCAAGAAGGGCTCCGCTATGACGCACAATTTCAAATCCCTCGCACTGTTTCGCTGCCTGTTCTGTATAACGGAAATCCGTAATGAACAAAGCTTTCTCTTCAGTAATCAGCACTGCTCCGGATGACCCCGTGAATCCGGAAATAAACCGACGGTTGTACTCACTTGTAATTAACATGCCCTTAATATTCAGTTCTTCGAAACGACTGCGAAGCTTCTTCAGTTTCTCCATTAGATTTCCCTCTCCTTTACAATCTCCCTTAAAGCCTCGAACGCAAGTTCATATCCCTTAAAGCCCAGCCCGATGACCTGGCCCGCGGTCACTGGCGCTGTAACTGAAATATGCCGGAAAGGCTCGCGTGAATGAATGTTAGAAATATGTACTTCGATTACCGGACAGTCGATTCCTGCAATGGCATCCCTCAATGCATAGCTGTAATGAGTGAAAGCCCCGGGATTGAAAATAACCCCGTTTATGCCTGCTTCCATTGTTTCATGCAGCCTGTCAATCAGTTCGCCTTCATGGTTGGATTGAAAGCACGTCAATTCCTCCCCATGTGAGGCAGCCAGCTTGACAAGGCGTTCCTCAAGATGCTGAAGCGTCTCTGCACCGTATATCCCAGGTTCTCTTTTTCCAAGCAAATTAAGGTTTGGGCCGTTTAACAATAAAAATTTTTTCATTTTTTGCACCTGCTAAAAAAAGAATGTTCAATAAGAACATTCTAACATAACTGATTTCTCCAACACTACTTTAATTCTATTATGAGGCAGTACCGTTTATATTCTTTTCCCTGTATTTTTTCTCCGATTCCTCGAAGGAGATGGAATAGCCGATAAAAACGCCATATAAAAGATAAAAGCACGCCGATGTGATGATTGTATTCCTTGATAGTTCCCAAAACGGCTTAATTCCAGGAAAGATTGGATTCAAAACGTAGAAAACAAGCAAAAACAATAAAAGACCGAATCCAATTCCGCCCCACATGCTTTTTATCTTCCGCATTGTCCAGTAGTATATAAATGATGCCCCTATTGATATAACCCCGATTGTCAAAATGGAGAAAACTGTTCCGATCCATCCCTTCTTCCAGTCCCCAAGTGCCCATGGTTCGAGAATGACATTCACACGAATATCTGTAAAGTTAAAATAGCATGCCAGCTGGGCAAGTGCACTCCACAATATACCTCCAAATAATCCGGTAATCGCAACCATGCCGATAAAGGTCATTGGCTCTTCATGTTTCTCCTGCTCGAGCTTTCCCTTTTCTTCTTCCATTTGATACACCTCCGATTTTAGTATGCCCCGTACAAGGCTTTTCTTGCATTTTGGTAAATAGTCATTGAAATTTCTTTATCTTTTGGTAATCCGGTCGGAATCATATAGAGGTTTTTTTGTTTTTTTAGTAAAATGAAGGTAAGGGAGATCCAGTATCAGAAAATTGGCTGTTTTCCCCAGAATAAAAAATAGGCTGGTGTATACATGACCAAAGACCAAAAACCGGTATATGGCGGCCAGGCAGTAGTGGAAGGCGTCATGTTTGGCGGAAAACACTTATCTGTTACCGCTGTCAGGAGAAAAGATCATTCAATTGATTTTTTTGAATTACCGAGACAGACAAACAGCTCCCTTTCAAAATTGAAGAAGATTCCGTTTATACGTGGAATCATTGCGATTGTTGAAGCTAGCGCAAATGGCTCCAAACATTTAAACTTCTCTACAGAAAGGTATGACCTCGACCCGGGCGATGACCATACGATCGAGGAGGAACAGCCATCAAAGCTGAATATGATCCTTGGAATTGCCACAATCGGTGTGATTTCCTTTCTTTTTGGAAAGGTCCTTTTCACTTTGATACCTGTCTTCCTTGCCGACCTAGCGAAGCCTGCCTTTCCCGGTAAAACGGCGCAGATCCTGATAGAAAGCATCTTCAAGCTCATGCTGCTCCTGTCCTATATCTACTTTGTTTCGCTGACCCCAATCGTAAAAAGGGTGTTTCAATATCATGGGGCTGAGCATAAAGTAATTAATACGTATGAGAACGGCAAGGAATTGACCGTGGCAAACGTCCAGGCCCACTCCAGGCTCCATTACCGCTGCGGGAGCAGTTTCATTCTCTTCACGGTAATTGTCGGAATGTTCCTGTATTTTCTCTTCCCGACGGACCTGCTATGGGTGAGAGTCCTTACTCGCATAGCCCTTATTCCTGTTGTTCTGGGAATATCTTTTGAAGTGCTTCAGCTGACAAACAAAGTCCGGAATATTCCTGTCCTGAAATATTTAGGCCTCCCCGGATTATGGCTTCAGCTCCTTACAACAAGGGGACCGGATGATGAACAAGTGGAAGTAGCTATCTCATCGTTTAATATGCTGCTAAAAAAGGAAAAGGAAGCAGGAGAAGTGGCAGAATCTGAAGAAATTGTATAATTAGGGCAGCAATAAGTTTAAAAGCTCGAAAAATTGCTCATGATGCTCATAGGGAGGTGGCATTCTTGTATAATCGGACTTCTTTTTATATTGTGCTCGGATTAATCATCCTAGCGGGAATCGGGGTGACCCAAAGCCTAGTCAGTGATCCAATTGTCTTTTTGCAGACAATCGCCGGATTTGTATTGATTGCTGCAGTTATCTTTTTCATTGTAAATCGTTTTTACAAAGCTAACCCTATGAAGCAAGAGCAGCGTTCTTTCCATAAAGCAGCCAAACAGTCAAAGAAGCGTTTTCAGACGAAAAGTCAACCCCTTACTTCAAAGCGCTCCTCTGTCGGTTCCATTTCGGCGGCTAGAAAAAAGAAAAAGGATGCACCGCATTTAACAGTAATTGAAGGAAAAAAAGGAAAGAAAAAAAATCGGGCCTCATTTTAGGCCCGATTTTTTTTCTTTCCTTTTTTCAATAGCCCCATTTGCGCAAAAACTTTTCTGCACATTGCCGTCCGAGCTGTTTTAAACTTTCTTTCTTCTCGTCAGTCATTCCAAAGTCGGTAAAAGAAACCCCATCAACCGGGACAAAAATGATATTTTTTTCGTGCCGCCGCGATATATACCTTGAATCATGGGCATCCTTCATCGTTTCGAACAAGGCCTCAAACATTTGAATCGCATTGCTAATTTTATGTCTCGGATGTTCATGAAGGTTATGGCTGAGCTTAATTCCGAGAACCGGCCGTACTTTTTTGACATTCTCTTTGTCGAACAGCCACATCGGAAAATTGCTAAGTACGCCGCCGTCAACAATAATATTATTCCCGATAGGATCCTTTATTTTTACAGGTTCAAAGAAAAAAGGAAGGCTGCAGCTCATGCGAATAGCTTTTGCCACAGAGAATGACTTCGGATCGACCCCGTATCTCGGCAAGTCATCCGGCAGGACCATCAGCCTCCCATTTGTCAGGTCCGATGCTACGACCCTGAGAGTTCCAGGCGGGATATCCCCAAATGTCCTTAGACCCTTAGCCGAAAGCTTTTCGTAAAGCCAATTTTCCAGGGTGATTCCTTTGTAAAGCCCAAGTCTCCAATAGAGCAGAAGCCATTTTGCAAGTGGTGCAGGAATGAGGGCACTTCTTAGGTCCATAAAACTTTTTAAATCGATTTCATCCACAAGCAGGCCCGCCTCAGTGGGAGAGTATCCAGCAGCCAGCATTGCCGCTATCATAGATCCGGCACTTGTCCCTGCTACTCGCTTAAAGCGAAGCCCTTTTTCTTCAATTACTTCGCAGGCCCCAATAAGAGCAAATCCTTTTATTCCGCCTCCTGAGAAGACACCGTCTATATACATGACCGCCCACTCCCGTCAGTAACTGCCATGTTACATTTTTAAGCGGATAGTGTGAAAAATAGTACGGCGTACAGGTTATGCCGGGCAATTTTTTTTAGGGCCACGCTTTTGTTAAGTAAAGTATTGAACCTCAGCCTGTGGAAAATAGACACTGATATATCCTCGAATCATTGTTTCCAGTTCCTCTGCCTCCTCGGTTTTGTAAACGTATTTGCCAATTCCATATCTGCCCCACTTGTATTTGCGTTGTTCTTCATCCATCTCCAGCTTTGTCTTCGGATATCTTTTCATAATGACGTTTTTAGCCGGCTTCGTGAAGCGGTGCTGGATTAGTTCGAATGTCAGTTCCTTAAGGTTGACGCCGTCCAGGGAGTCTTTAAGCCGCTCGAATAATTCCTTGTATCCTTCCTCCCATCCTTGGTGCCTGTAAATCGGAGCTACAATGAATCCAAGAGGGTAGCCGGCAGCAGCCACCTTTCTTGCCGCTTCAAGGCGTTCGTCGAAAGAAGAAGTACCAGGCTCGAAATTTTTGATGACATACCTGCTGTTGACGCTGAAACGAAAACGTGTCTTTCCATTATGCTTGGCATCAAGCAAGTGATCCACATGGTGATACTTTGTGACAAACCTCAGCCTGCCGTACTCTGTTTTACCTATGAACTCAATGGTTTCTTTGAGGGCGTGTGTCAGATGATCAATCCCGACAATATCCGACGTACAAGCTGCCTCAAATCTTGTGACTTCCGGTTTTCTTTCTTCTATGTACTTGGAGGCCTGTTCAAAAATTTCCTCGAGATTCACATACGCCCTAATATAAGGTTTGCTGCCAAGCGTTGTCTGCAAATAACAATAATGGCAGTGTCCCATGCAGCCTGTAGCTAGCGGAATGGCATACTCTGCCGATGGCTTGGAGGTATCAAATTTCAACGTTCTCCTCACGCCTACTACGAGGGTTGATTTAGCATTCCTGTATTTTTGCAAGTCCGTTTCACCAGGGATTCCCCTGACTTGGTTGTGCGAGGTCGTTTCCCTGATTTCAACGTCCATCTGCTCAAACTTTTCCTTCAATTCACGCCCAAGCGGGTAATCAAGGGCATTGGGCTCAATATACACAAGCTGCGGTATAAATGGTTTCAGAAAAATCCCCCTTTTCATCAGTGATGGTTAAGGATAGTATGGACTAAATCAAAAAAAGAGAATGGAAAAAATGTTTCCATTCTCAGGCAGTCAAAAAAACAATGACCAAAGTTTACATATGTTTTCGTTGTGATATAGACAGGATTCATTCGATTTTCAAAAGAAAGTACGAATCATTTATTTTTGCCATTATTATCGTTTAGAGTAACCTTGTTGAGGAGCAAAAAAAGCGCCGGAATTCCGCTTGAGGAATCCGCGCCTTTTTTGTTTATCTTACAGCCCGCACTTAAGCTGGGCGTTGCAGTTCGTACAAGTATTGCAGCCGCCGATTTCCTTGACGGTTCCTTTGCGGCAGACCGGGCAAGTGTTCCCGACCTCTGACCCGATGGTTACGTTTGTTGAACGAAGTTCGCTGATGGTATCAACAAGCACAACATGCTGCTTCGCTTTCTCGCCTTTGCTTGCTCCATCTTCTTCGAAAGTATTGTCTTCCGCCTTTAAAGTCAGTACCTGAGTGTCACGGGAGCCATCGACGTAAACCGTACCGCCTTTTGCTCCGCCTTTATAAAGGCGCTCATAAACTTTTTCTACCTGCTCCACGCTGTAACCTTTGGGCGCATTGACGGTTTTGCTGATGGAGCTGTCGATCCAGCGCTGGATTACGCATTGAACATCTGCATGTGCTTCAGGTGCAAGCTCCATCGCAGTGACAAACCAGTGTGGAAGATTCTCTGCATCTGCTTCCGGATGACTGTCAAGGTACTCCTGGACGATATCAGCCTTCACTTCAATAAACTTCCCTAGGCGTCCGCTCCGGAAGTAGGAGAAGGAGAAGTAAGGTTCCAATCCTGTTGATACGCCAACCATTGTACCTGTTGACCCTGTTGGTGCTACTGTAAGTAAATGCGAGTTCCGGATTCCGTGCTTGAGAATGGATTCGCGAATGTCCTCAGGCATTTTTTGCATGAAACCTGTGTGAATAAAGGCATTTCGCAAGCTGTTTGTCTCTTCCCCTGTCTCTCCGTCCAGGAAAGGGAAGCTGCCTTTTTCCTTTGCAAGCTCAACAGAAGCACGATATGCTGTTGTTGCAATTGTTTCAAACACTTTGTCCACTAGCTCATTGCCTTTTTCAGAACCGTACTCTGTTTCGCAGTAGATCAGCAAGTCATGCAGACCCATGACGCCCAGCCCGACACGGCGCTCACCTAAAGCCTGGGTCTTATTATCTTCAAGGAAGTATGGAGTCGCATCAATGACATTGTCCTGCATACGCACGCCCACTTCAACTGTACGCTTCAGCTTGTCAAAGTTAACGGTTTTCGTTTCCTTGTCCGCCATTTCCGCAAGATTTACTGCCGCAAGGTTGCAGACGCTGTATGGCGCCAGCGGCTGTTCACCGCATGGATTTGTTGCAACTACTTTTTGGCCGTAAGCCTGGGCGTTTGTCATGTCGTTGGCATTATCAATGAAGAAAATACCAGGTTCTGCGGAGTATGTTGCACAAATATTGATAAGATTCCATAATTCTTTAGCCTTGATCTTTCGGTATGTTCGGACCTTATAGCCAAGCTTTTCCCACTCACGGACATCTCCGATTGTATGCCAATCCTCATTATATGTTTTCATTGTTTCAGCGTCATAGCTTTCGACATCAGGAAAGCGAAGTTCATATTCGCTGTCATTCTCAACTGCTTCCATAAAATCTTTTGTCAGACAGACAGAAATGTTTGCGCCTGTGAGGAACTCAGAGTTATGAACGGTGTAATTGCCGCCTGTCGTAAGCTTTTCTTCGGCTGATTTAATAATCTCGGCACTGAAACCGCCGTAGCCAGGAATATTATTATAATTTACGATCCCCTGATACATCGCCTCTTCCTGCAATGTCAGCGGGGTAAATTTCAGCTTGTCCTTCGCATATTTCTTGATTGTTTCATCCTCGGTATTTTCAATCAGGAACCTAAGGATACGGGGATTTTGCATTTTAGAAATGATAAATTCAATAATATCAGGATGCCAGTCAGCAAGCATGATCATCTGGGCACCTCTGCGTGAACCACCCTGTTCCACAAGGTGTGTCAGCTTTGCAATGTCATCGAGCCAGGATACAGATCCCGAGGATTTGCCGTTCACTCCTTTTGCCAGAGTATTACGCGGCCTCAGCGTGGAACCATTTGTACCGACTCCCCCGCCACGGCTCATAATCTCCATCACTTGCTTGCGGTGTTCAGAAATCCCCTCGCGTGAATCCTGGACAAACGGCATTACATAGCAGTTAAAGTATGTAACATCCGTATCGGCCCCTGCGCCATAAAGAACACGCCCTGCAGGAATGAAGTTCAAGCCAGCGAGTTCATTATAAAATTTCTCAAACCATTCTTTTCGCTTCTCTTCAGTCGTTTCAACAGATGCAAGTCCAGCAGCGTTCCGTTTGGCGATTTGCTCATAGAAAACCTCAAGCGGCTTCTCAATAACATCAAGTGATTTCTTTATGATGCCTGTCTTCGCTTCCTCCGGGTCATCGAGCACGCCACGGAATTCCTCCTCAACCTGTACGAATGCACTTTTGTTTTCCCAGTCTATATCCAGGATGAACCCCAGGCCTCTCGCTGGAAACTTTGGATCCTCCTTGATCGTAAGAACGACAAAGTCCCCCTTTGCCAATGTTACTTTCTCAGTATCCTTAAAAGCATAGCGGTCAAGCATGACAAGCCGGGATACCCCTTTATGGGTCATTTTCATATTGGAGGTAATGTTATGAACCTGAGGGAATAAATTAATGTCCTTATTCAGGTTCTCAATATTAATACTCATTTTTTTGCCAAGCTCAACAGACATGATTACAACTCCTTAGTAAAAATTAATACAATCCTATTAAGTTTACTAGGTTGAAAGCTTCCAGCCTTAAACTCCGGTCGTATTTGAATTACCCTTACGTTATCATATTAAAACCCAAAAAATCAATATATAGTGTAGTTTTTATTTTGATTAATACTATATATTGATTTTTAGGTCAAATGGTTTTTGTTTTGTCAAACCTGCAATCAATTAAAAAAATGAGGATAAAAGAGAGAAAGTCAGTTATTCCCCATTAAACAAGAAATTTTAACAAATTTCGCCCCTTGCAATTTCCCGGCATCAGCCAACCTGTTGAAATATCTGGGAAAAGTATAAAAAGCGAACCTAAGCCGCTTTTTATCTTTTAAAATTCCAATTTTTTGACTTGTATTTATTTTCAGCTAATTCATTCACTTCGGTGATTTGGCTTTCTGTCAATATGAACGGTTGTAGATTGATTTCCAAACCTTCTTCAAAGCCGGCCTTAAAAGCTACTTTTGCTTCTTCCATTCCGATTGTCCTGCTGCTTATTTCATTAACAGCTACAGCTTTTGACTTGAACGCCTTTTGCATACGCTCCTTCACTCGCTCACTTGGATACTTAAAAAGACTGAACAGCTTATCTTCATCCAGGTCGAGCAGTATTGAGCCGTGCTGAAGGATTACTCCTTTTTGCCTTGTTTGGGCGCTTCCTGCGACTTTCCGGCCCTCTACGACAAGTTCATACCAGCTCGGAGCATCAAAGCAGACTGATGAGCGCGGGCTTTTCAAAGCACTCTTCTCTTCTTCTGTTCGAGGCACAGCAAAGTATGCCTCAAGCCCCAGATTCCGGAAACCTTTCAATATCCCCTCTGAGATGACCCGGTAGGCTTCTGTAACGGTCTTTGGCATGCGGGAGTGCTCCTCTGTGACAATAACGCTGTAGGTCAGTTCGTGCTCATGCAAGACGCCCCTGCCGCCTGTAGGCCTGCGCACAAACCCGAGACCATGCCTATCCACTGCCTCCATGTCTATCTCTTTTTCATATTTTTGAAAGTAGCCAATTGACAATGTAGGAGGATCCCAACCGTAAAAACGGATAACAGGTGGAATCAGTCCATTGCTGTGCCAGTCGAGGAGCGCTTCATCGAGCGCCATATTGAACGCTGGCGAACCATTGCCTGAATCTATATATCCCCATGTTTCTTTCTCCATTATGCAACCCCATTTATTTGTTTATTGCCTTCTGCGTTTCTTAGTCTACCAAAACTGTTTTTAAAAGCAAAGCAGCTTGTTTAAAAGGATTAAATTACAAATTTTAATTTCTCTAAAAGTGAATTCCCTTTGCCCTCAGACATAATCACTTATATAATAGTAGTTGGCTCAGATAGTTGAAAGGAGACATCATATTGGACACACTTTATATTTTACTCATCCTGGCTGGGGGCTTAATTACCTACTCCATCTTCGTTTATTTGCACCAGCGCCGGATTGTGAAGATTTTAACTGAAGAAGAATTCAAAGCGGGATATCGGAAAGCCCAGTTAATTGATGTGCGCGAACCAAATGAATTCAATGCAGGCCATATCCTTGGCTCCCGGAACATTCCACTGACACAATTAAAGACGAGGATGAAGGAAATTCGTCCGGACAAGCCAGTATACCTTTATTGTCAAAGCGGTTCAAGAAGCGGCCGTGCGGCACAGATGCTTTACCGAAAAGGATACAAGGAGCTTTATCATCTTCAAGGCGGATTCAAAAAGTGGACAGGCAAGGTCAAAGCGAAATAATTTAATGACCAATATAAATTAACCCCCTCAATTTTTGAGGGGGTTTGATTTTTGACGCCAGCCGGGAGAGAAGCCCCTTAACAGCCTGGCGAGGCTATTCTATGCTTTATGATTTTTGGTACCTTAGGATTGGCTTCCTGGCAGCTGTAGCCTCATCCATCCGCCCTACAACGGTCGTATGCGGTGCTTCCTGGACAATTTCCGGATTTTCTTCCGCTTCTTTCGCAATTTGGATCATCGCATCGATGAAACTGTCAAGCGTCTCCTTGGACTCCGTTTCCGTAGGCTCAATCATGATACATTCCTCCACATTGAGCGGGAAGTAAATAGTTGGCGGATGGTATCCAAAGTCCAGAAGTCTTTTGGCAATATCCAGCGTCCGCACGCCAAGTTTTTTCTGGCGCTTGCCGCTCAGTACGAATTCATGCTTACAGTGCCTGTCAAATGGCAGGTCGTAATGCTCGGAAAGTCTCCGCATCATATAGTTCGCATTCAGTACAGCATTTTCCGTTACAGCTTTCAGACCGTCAGGGCCCATGCTGCGGATGTACGTATAGGCACGGACATTGATTCCGAAGTTCCCATAGAAAGGCTTGACCCGACCTATTGATTGCGGCCGGTCATAATCGAACACAAAGCGTCCGTCTTTCTTGTCAATGACAGGCTTTGGAAGGTACGGAATCAAATCGGATTTTACACCAACAGGCCCTGACCCAGGTCCGCCGCCTCCGTGCGGGCCAGTAAATGTTTTATGAAGATTAAGATGGACAACATCGAAACCCATATCGCCTGGGCGCGCTTTTGAAAGCACTGCATTGAGGTTGGCTCCGTCATAGTATAGCTTTCCTCCAGCTCCATGCACGATTTCAGCCATTTTCACAATATTTTCTTCAAATAACCCCAATGTGTTCGGATTTGTCAGCATTAAAGCAGCTGTATCATCACCGACGACCTTCTTTAGATCTTCAAGGTCCACGAGGCCATTATCATTGGATTTCACCGTAATCGTCTCAAAACCTGCGACTGTTGCTGAAGCAGGATTCGTGCCATGTGCAGAGTCAGGGACAATGACTTTTGTCCGTTTCGTATCCCCGTTCGCTTCATGGAAAGCACGGATCATCATAAGACCTGTCCATTCGCCGTGAGCACCTGCTGCCGGCTGAAGAGTGACTTCGTCCATACCGGTAATTTCCTTTAAATGCTGCTGAAGATCATACATCAATTCAAGCGCACCTTGCACAGAGCTTTCATCCTGAAGCGGATGGATGTGAGCAAACCCGTTGTAGCGGGCAACAGCTTCATTGATTTTCGGGTTGTATTTCATGGTGCATGAACCAAGAGGATAGAATCCTGAGTCAACACCATGGTTCCTTTTTGATAAAGCCGTATAATGGCGCATGATATCAAGTTCCGATACCTCAGGAAGGTTTGGTTCCTCTTCCCTGATAAATCCTTCTGGGATCAAGTCGGAAAGATTTGTTACCGGAATGTCCATTTCCGGCAGGCTGTAACCGATCCGGCCAGTACTTGTAATTTCAAAAATTAACGGCTGGTCTTCATTATGCATGGCAATCCCCCATTTCTTCCACGAAGGCATCAATTTCTTCTTTTGTCCTTAGTTCTGTCACGGCAACAAGCATATGCTGCTCAAGCTCCGGATAGTCCCGGCCAAGGTCATAGCCGCCGATAATCCCTTTATCGATAAGTTCCTCGTTGATACTTTTCACAGGGCGGTTTACCTTCAAAACAAATTCATTGAAGCAAGGGCCATCGAAAGCAATTTCGAAGCCGTGTTCAATGAAAGCTTTCTTGGCATAGTGAGCCTTTTGGATATTGGCAGCAGCCATCTCGCGCACGCCTTTCTTCCCAAGAGCAGTCATGGCAACAGATGCCGCAAGTGCATTCAATGCCTGGTTGGAACAGATATTGGAAGTGGCTTTATCACGCCTGATATGCTGTTCTCTCGCTTGGAGCGTCAGCACGAAACCTCGGCGTCCTTGGTCATCCTTTGTCTGTCCGACAAGCCGGCCAGGAACCTTTCTCATTAACTTTGAAGTGACGGCAAAATAACCGCAGTGAGGTCCGCCGAATGCTGCCGGGATGCCGAAAGGCTGTGCATCTCCTACAACAATGTCCGCACCAAACTTTCCTGGAGGCGTCAGCGCCCCAAGCGCAAGAGGATTACTCGATACTATGAACAGCGACTTTTCAGAGTGGACGATTTCTTCCAGCTCTGTCATTGGCTCAAGCCGGCCAAAAAAGTTTGGATATTGTACAATAACCCCTGCAACATCCCCGTTCATCATTTCTTTCAATGCTTTAAGATCGGTAACACCGTCGGTATGAGGAATTTCTTCCACTGCTATGTATTGCCCTTTTGCATACGATCTTACAACAGCCTTCGCTTCCGGGTGGGCTGCCGCTGAAATCAAAATTTTCTTCTTTCTTGTATGTCCAGCACTCAGCATTGCTGCCTCGGCAAGAGCTGTTCCCCCATCATACATGGAAGAGTTCGCGACCTCCATCCCTGTCAGTTCACATATCATTGTCTGGAATTCAAAAATCGCTTGAAGTTCGCCCTGGGAAATTTCTGGCTGGTATGGTGTATAGGCCGTGTAAAATTCAGAGCGGGAAATTACATGGTCCACAATAATCGGTGCGTAGTGATCGTATACGCCAGCACCAAGAAACGATGAATAGTTTATTAAATCGGCATTTTTCCCAGCCATTCTTGCAAGTTCCTTCGCCAGTGTAGGTTCCGGACTGGCAGGCTTGATCTTGTATTCACCGTTGAAACGAACTTTATCAGGAATATCACTGAAAAGTTCATCCACCGACGATACGCCAATTGTCTCGAGCATTGAGCTTTTATCACTTTCAGTAAGCGGAAGGTAGCGATGCTTCATCATTTTTCCCTCTCTCTCCTATTATTGCTTTTCCCGTTTATAAAATGGTGTTGGAACTGTAACAGCCTTCAGGCGTTTGCCGCGGATTTCAACTTCCACTTCTGTTCCCTGTGAAGCAAACTCGCTCTGCAGCAAAACAAGCCCAATATTTTTTTTCAGGGTTGGCGACTGGGTTCCTGTTGTCACTTTGCCAATTTGCTTTCCTTCTTTATAAACTGGATAGCCATGGCGCGGAATGCCGCGGTCAATCATTTCAATTCCCGTCAACTTCCGGGGAACCCCGTTTTCTTTCTGCTGACTGAGAGCCTGCTTTCCAATAAAGTCATCCTCTTTTGCAAGTTTGACAGCAAAACCGATTCCAGCCTCAAGCGGGCTGATGTCCGCTGAGAGTTCCTGCCCATAGAGAGCAAGATTTGCTTCGAATCGGAGTGTATCCCTTGCTCCCAAGCCGCATGGAATCACACCTTCTTCGCTGCCAGCCTCCAGAATTTCCTTCCAAAGGGATTCTGCATCCTGGGGACGGCAATAAATTTCAAAACCATCTTCTCCTGTATATCCCGTCCTCGACACCAACGCTTTCTTCCCATTCAGATCAAGGCCATCAATGAACTTGAAGAAACCGATTGTACTAATGTCCGTATCTCTCGCAAGCTTTTGAAGCACTTTTTCAGAAGCAGGCCCCTGAAGTGCAAGCTGAGCCATATCACCGGACAGATTCTTGAGTTCGACATTTTCTGTAAGGCGGGAATTCATCCATTCAAAATCTTTCTCTATATTGGATGCATTCACAACCAGCAGGTAATGGTTTTCCCTAAGCTTATAGATGAGGAGGTCATCTACCGTTCCGCCATTTTCATAGCACATGGCGGTATATTGAGCTCCCCCTTCTTTAAGGCGCGATACGTCATTTGTCATCATTTTTTGCAGATAGTCCAAAGCTCCTGTTCCTGTTACCTCAAATTCACCCATATGCGATACATCAAACAGCCCTGCTTTCGTCCGGACGGCACCGTGTTCTTCTTTTATGCCGGAGAATTGCACCGGAAGCTCCCATCCTCCAAAGTCAATCGTTTTCCCGCCATACTCGCTGTAAATTTCGAACAGCGGTGTACGCTTTAGTTCACTCATCTATGTATCCCCCTTTGCTTTTTTGATGCTGCCTGTCCCGAAGGCATAAAAAAGGACAGAAGACCCCCTTCAAAACTGAGTGGGTCTCTGTCCTTGCACCTGAAAGTTTTACCTTTGTAAAAAGGCTTTCCCCTTTGGTGGCTTCCGTAACATGGAAGCTCTCTCCAGAGCCGCGTCCTGCAAGAGTACTTTTGCCTGAGAGATTCACATCCCTGCTTGCTCCTTCGGCGCTACAAAATGTAGTCTCTCCCCTTGCCATCATCCGCATTATTCTTTTCATCACTGGGCATGCTAAGCAATATTGCTTAGTCATTCAGCATAATGTGAAAAATTTCTAAACATTCTAAGCTATCTATATCCTATCATTAAACCGTGTTTTTGGGCAATATATTTTCTATTTGGAAGGGTGTACTAAATGACGGCACAGATTCACTTTGATTCCTCCTGGCAGGACGGGCTGGCCGACAGGGTTTCCAACGATGGGCCATGGGCAAACTGGGACTTGTTCAAGCTTGCGGTGGAGGCAGAAAAGCAAACACTCATCCCTGACTTTGAAGGTTTGCAGGCACCAGGGCGGCTTCCGCAGCTAACCCCTCTTCCCCACCAGCTTGAAGTAGCCAAAAGAGTCGTTGAACATATGAATGGCAAAGCAATCCTTGCCGATGAAGTAGGACTCGGAAAGACGATTGAGGCCGGATTGATCCTCAAGGAATACATGATTAGGGGCCTTGTCAAAAAAGCCCTTATTCTCGTTCCTGCTTCCCTCGTTTCGCAGTGGGCCGCAGAATTGAACAGCAAATTTTATATTCCGGCAGCCGCCCAGAGAAAAAGCTATGTTTGGGAGCAGTGCGATGTCGTTGTATCTTCGATTGACACGGCCAAGCGGAATCCGCACCGGGATATCATTTATAAACAAGATTATGATCTTGTCATTATCGATGAAGCTCATAAGCTTAAAAACAACAAAACCAAAAACTACGAATTTGTCCAAAGCCTAAAAAAGAAGTTCTGCCTCCTGCTTACAGCAACACCTATTCAGAACAGAATTGAAGAGATTTTTAATCTCGTCTCCCTATTGAAGCCAGGACATCTTGGGAGCGAATCTGCGTTTTTTGAAAAATACAAAAAAGCAGCCCGTTCTGTCCATGATGATGATCATCTCCGCGATCTTGTCAATAAGGTGATGATCAGGAACCGGCGGGGAGATACGGGAATTGAATGGACAAAACGGCATGTTGAAACAATTCCGATAACCTTTACAACAGAGGAAAGAGAACTGTATGATGCCATATCTTCCATGCGGCATGAAGCAGGAGGTTTAACCTCAAGCCAATTTTCACTCATCACGCTACAACGAGAAGCATGCAGCAGTCGGGAAGCTGTTTATTTCACATTAAGGAATATGCTCGAACGTCAGGAAACAAAGAGCCAGGCTTATGAGGACTTGATTGGAGATCTCATCAGAAAAATTGAGAGAATCAGCACCAACTCCAAGGCAGAAAAGGCGCTTGAATTAATCAGGAAAATCAATGATAAAGTGATCATTTTTACAGAATACAGGGCGACGCAGCTATACTTGCAGTGGTTTTTAAGGCAGCACGGAATTACGTCTGTGCCTTTTAGAGGCGGTTTTAAGAGAGGCAAGAAAGACTGGATGAAAGAGTTGTTTGAGAAAAAAGCCCAGGTGCTCATTGCAACAGAAGCTGGGGGAGAAGGTATCAACCTTCAATTCTGCAGCAGTATCATAAATTTCGACCTTCCTTGGAATCCTATGCGCCTTGAACAGCGGATTGGTAGGATTCACCGCCTAGGTCAGAAAAAAGACGTGGAGATTTATAACTTTGCCATAAAAAATACGGTAGAAGAGCATGTATTAAAACTGTTATACGAGAAGATAGACTTATTTGAGAAAGTAATTGGTGAATTGGACGATATTTTGACAAGGTTGGAACTTGGCAGCGTAGAAGAACACCTTGCTGATATTTTTAGCCAGTCTGGGTCCGAGGGCGAAATGAAAATCAAATTGGACAATTTATCGGCAATGGTGAAATTCGCGGAAGATATGAAAGGAGGGGAGCCTCGTGCAGCAACCGGAAATCCATGATTTTCTGATAAGGTATTTTTCGTCAAATGGATGTGATTTCGAGGAAAGCCTTCCTGGAAAACTGACTGTCCAACTAACCGAGGAACTAGACAGAGAACTAACGAACCGCCCCTTTTACTGGCATTATCTTGAAAAGACCGGCGGAATCCCAAATCCAATGAAACTCACCTTTCTTACGGATAGGGAGGCTTTTCCTGATGAAAAAGGAGAATTCATTCATTTTGGCTCACCGCGTTTGCATCAGCTATTTACATCAGCAAAGAAACTAGCCGGCTATGTGCGCCTCTATGAAAATAACGGCACGCCCGCTGGCCAGCAGACCCCATTGCTACCATGGCTTTGCGTTAACCTGAAAATCAGCTACCAGTGCGACAGGAAAAGGGATGTGTATCAGTCAATCGGACTTCAGCTAATCAACGGACGAATGGTATCCGACTTCCATGAGCGACTAGTGGAAATGAATTTGACGCCAAAAATCCCTGATTACTCGTTTACTTTATCACCGCTCATTTTGCCCAAAAGCGGTTTGGCTAGAATCCAGAACTTGCTAAAAGAAGGGATTAGGAAAGAAGACCATTCTTGGGCAGAGGATGCAAGAAAACGCTGGCAAGAGGACCTCGACCTGCTTGATCACTTTTATGAAGGAAATGAAGAAATGCCCGAAAGCCTTGAAACTGAAAAAACTGCTTTAAAAGAGCAATATGAACCTAAAATCAATATTTCAGTTATTAATGGGGGATTGTTCTACCTGACCGGCACAGCAATTTAAATAAGGCCCTGCTATATGATGCAGCAGGGCCCATTGGTTATCGCTTTTTCTTTAACATATCCTTGATCAGGTACGGAGCTGGTCCAAACCATCTGTACAGCATAGATGGCCTGGCATCCAGTCTCTCACGCCTGCCTTTCTGCCTGATATCCTTCGGCTGCTCAATATATTTGACAACCGTTTCAGTCAAATACTTGACATAGTCATTCGCTTTCATTGCCACACCTGCCTTCTTCTCTTAGCAAGTATGTCCGAGCCCTGCTCCTTTCAAACAATGTTTGATGTCAGATGCAATCTCTTCTGCCTGTTTGCCTCCGGTTTCAGCACAAATGTCTGCCGTTTCCCGATATAGCGGAAGCCTCATTTCATAGAGCGATGCTGCCTTCTCCTTGTTATCCCCCTGCAGCAAAGGCCGGGTAGTATCCTCTTTGAGCCTTTCAAGAATCTCCTCGATAGAAGCATAGAGAAAAATGACGATTCCATTCCTCCGCATAAATATCCTGTTCTCTTCAGAAACGATGATGCCTCCGCCAGTTGCAATTACCGCATTTTCTTTCGGAAGTACATGCAAAATTTCCGATTCCAGCTTCCGGAATACAATTTCCCCATCTTCTTCAAAAATTCTGTTGATGCTTTTACCGGCCGCATTTACAATTTCCTCATCTGTGTCATGATGGGCCAGCCCCATTTCCTCAGCAAGCAGCCGGGAAACAGTTGATTTCCCTGCGCCCATGAATCCCGTCATATAGATTGACTTCATACGCTAGATCTCCTGTTTAGTGTTTTTCGTACCATTTTACCATCATTTTCTTTGTCTTGTCATAATGGGAGACAGCCTGCGTTTCTTCCCCAGCGTTCATTTTAAGAGTGAAGCTGACCGAATCAGTAGCAGCAGACACCGCTTGGACCTTGTACTCCACACTTCCTTCCCTATACAGAAATTCGCCCATTACAGGCAGCTTTCCCTGTGACAACAGCTGTTCAGCTTTCCTGACTGATGACAGCAAATAATATTCCTGTATATAGATTCGCTCTGTTTCAGCGGACAACAGAGTTTCTGTCCTGAACAATTGGGTATGAATCAGTAAAAAAGTACAGAAAAACATCAAGAGACAAATAGAGATAGGGTATGTGAATCCACTTTCTTTTTTCATTCCCTTACCTCCAGAGTGATAAATGACCTTACATTTGAAGAATATTCCTTATCCCATCCATCCTTGACGTATATCCCGACTCCATTTTCAGCTGCTGAAAACTTCATCTGCGAAACATTTTGGAGCATGACTTCATGTCCCGCGTAATTAACGCGACGTCTGATGCTGTTTCCGTATTTTTCATAGAGAATGATATTGCTTCCTTTTTGAACGATTAATTTTTCTTTTTTGACCGTCACCAGTTCGGCTTCTCTTAATTCCCTTTTCATCTGGCTGTTAAAAACTTTCCATTCGAACCCTTGAATCCTTCTGGCTGAGAACCCATCTTTCAAAACAGTATTCAGCCCTGCTGGTAGCATGGACATGATGACAAAAAACACAGTTAAAGCCAAAAGCATCTCCGCAAGGGTAAAACCCCTTTCATTCAACAAACCGGCATATTGAACACTCTTTTTTTCGATAGCCATCAAACCTTACGCACACCTCCCCGTTTTTCCCGTCTATCCCTTGCAGCATGCTGATATGATAGACAGTCCCATTCATGCTGACTTTTTGGCGAGAAAGTTCATCATATACAATCCTGAGAGCTTCTCCCTCCTGTCTCAGTTGTTCGCCCTCGCCAACCAGGAACATGGCAAGTGGAAGCAGGAATGCAGCTGCGATGAGCCATGCGGATATAGACAGAAGAAGTTCAGCCAGAAAGAAGCCATTACGCTTCGACAACATAAAACCGCCCGCTCCCTATCAAGAAAGTTACCCTATATGCCTTGTCACCAATATAGACAAAAAACGAACCAAATTTATTCGTATTGCCATCCGGCAAATACTGAAAGGAACTTGGCATGGTTCCTTCGCGGATATTGATACTTTTCGAATACTGGCGCCGGATAATAAAATTCTCTTCTCCCCTTTTGCGGATGTAGTAGGAATGGGAGGAAGGTGAAATATTGACAGTGACTTCCTGATGGTGGGATAAAGCATATTGCTGGGCAAGGAGAAGGTCCGTTGTTAACTCGGAAAAAAAGAGGTTTTTTTCAAGGAGAAAAAACTGTGGCTTGAGAACCATGAGCGAAGCAAAGGACATGACAATAAAAATCGATAGTACTATCAAGATCTCAACAAGGGTAAACCCATTCTTTTGGCCACTCATCACGGCGACCCTTCGCTTGTTACTTCTCCAGTCGCCGAAATGGAAATATTGTTTCCTCCAGGGCAGGAGGCTGAGCCATCCCGCAAATATCCTTCGGTCTTTAGTTCATCGATAGAAGCAGGCAGCCTCTTTTTATCTATCTGGAATGCCTGTACTTGCGCTTCAACCATCTTGATATATGCCTGACAGCCTTTTGTGTTGATATTAGAGTTATGCTTCGTGATATTCGGCACAGTGATGATCAGCAGAACCGAAATCACCAGGAGGACAATCATCATTTCAATCAGTGTGAACCCCTGCTCTTTTTTCATCGAATCATTCCTTTCTGAATTATTATATTCCTTGGATAAGCTGGAACATTGGAAGCAAGATGGCAAGATACAGTGAAATGATCAAGAGCCCAATCAAACTATACAATACTGGCTGGATAATTCTTAATCCCTTTTCTGCCCGTCCCTCAATCTCGGCAAGGCAAAATCTGCTGTAAAAATACAATTCCTGGCCTAGCTTCCCATTATCCTGCCCATGCTTGACCACCCTGTAGAACTCTTCCTCGAAAAAAGGAAATGCTGCAACCGCCTGATAAAGCTCATGACCATCAGCCAAACTTTTCTTCATGCTTGAACCAATTTCCATTGAAAATGGTTCACCTAGGTTATTTTCAAATATATTCAACACCTCATACACAGAAAGCCCACCCGAAAATAAAAAACTTAAGTGAGTGGAAAACGACTGCGTGTACAGGAGTTTCAGAAGTCCTCCTGCCACTGGAAGCCTGATCAGCTTCTCCCTCTGCTGAATAACTGGCAACCGCCCGAAGATGTACTGAAAATAGATAAAACCTGAAAGGGCGATAAACAAAAAGATATAAACTGCTACAGGAAAATACTCTCCTGCAAAATAGATAAAGCTTGCATACCATCCCTGCTTCACATTCATGCTGTCGTAAAGCGTGGTGAACTGCGGAAGCAATGTATGATGAACAAAATAGAAAAGCACACCTGTAAGGAAAGCCAAAAACAATGGATATGCTGCGAGCTGTTGCAGCTTCCGGTAATCGTTCTGGCGCTTAAGGACCATATCGCTCCCATCCATGACTGCTTCCGCAAGGCCTCCATGCTGTTCGGCAAAATAAACATAGCTCACGAGCTCCCGTTTGAATCCCAAATCCTCCAGCGTTCGAAAGAAAGGATGCCCTTCCCGCAAATCCGCTAGGCATTTTTGGATATCTTTTTTCCTGACTGGTTCCATATAAAACGATAAAGAATGGACCGCTTCGGCAAGAGGGTATCCTCTTGAGAGAAGTTCACCCGTTCTTTTTAAAAACCTTGCCTGTTCCTGTACGGTCCACTTATCCCTCCATCTCATCGAATACCCACCTTCTATACTCTTCTTCTTTGATAAAGCCTAAAGCAATCCCTTTGATGATGAAGTCCCTCAATGTCTTGAAGGCATAGGGCTTTCCCTCCCCCTTCGCCTCGAGAATGGCACGCTCTATGCCTCTACCTGAAAGTATTTCAAACACACTCCCCCTCTTTGCCCTTCCCATGCTATGACATAAAGGTGAACAAGAATCCCCGCAGTATGGACAGACGAGCTCAACAAGACGCTGTGCCGTTACAGCAATGAGGGTCTGTTGAATTTCCTGCAAGGAGATACCAAATTCAAGCAGCCTGTAAATAGCTCCTTTTGCATTCCGCGTATGCATGGTCGTAAAAACGAGGTGCCCTGTCAACGCTGCGCGGACTGCAGTGTTGGCTGTCTCGGCGTCCCTGATTTCTCCTATCATGATAATATCCGGGTCATGCCGGAGGATGGCTTTTAAACCCGAAGCATAGCTGATTCCAGCCTTCTCGTTCACCTGGACCTGAATCGCTGTATCGCTTTGTTTTTCAATGGGATCCTCTAGGGTAATTACATTTCTGCCTGTGATGCGTGTGGTTTCTGACAGAAGGGAATAAAGGGTGGTCGATTTGCCGCTTCCAGTTGGACCTGTAAACACAACTAAGCCATGGGCATGATCGAGGAGGGAAACAAGTTTGTCTGACACGTCAGGGAATAAAGATAATTGATAGTAAGGGATTTCGTGCTGTTGGTAGAGGAGGCGGATAACCATGCTTTCACTTTTGTTTGCGGGGAGAGTCGAAATTCTGAGGCCGACGGTGCTGTCTTTGTACTGGATCGAATACGCCCCGCTTTGTGGACGCCTTCTGTCACTTATGTCCATTGAGGCTGTGAACTTAAAATGGGCAAGCAGGCGTTCAAAAACGTTCTTTTCAAGGGGGAAGTCAGGATAGAGATGATGGCCAATACGAAGTTTGACCATTCCGCCAACCCGATGCGGGACAATGTGAAGGTCCGATGCCCCTTTTTGAAGGGCTGTCTTTAACAAACTGTCCGCGAGGCTTTCTATAGAGTTTTCAATACCAATCACCACCTCTTTTATTTTCAAACTATAAATTCGCCAGCTGTTCACTGCTCCCCTTCCATTCCCCTACGATATTTGTGAAGGAATCGTGACAATTTTTCACGCGATAAAAAAACAAAAAAATAGCGCATGACCTAATGCAAGTATCACTGGCCCGACATACGATATCCCGTAAATACACTTAGAGGATAGATTAGTATGTCACAAGCAAACATACCGAATATTCCCCCGATTATCACAATCGATAGAGATGACGCTATCAACCTGTTGCTAGCTTCAGTTGCCCTGGAAGAACTGGGTCTTGCTCATATTTTAAATGCCGAAGGAGAAAAAATTCAGTTCGCTGTGGGAACGCTTCCAGGCCTGACTGGTGCAACCGCAACAATTGCCGATTTACTGGCCAGTGACATTCTTCGTTCCTCACCACCATGGACAACACCAGGTTAGGGGAAATTTGCATCAGCTTTCACCTCGTTTTTTCTCCAGAGTGCTACCCTCCATACAAAGCCATCATTCCATCCAGTCAAATACATCATCAATATATACGAAAGGATCTTGAAGGTGTGCGGATTACGGAAAGTGATGCATAAACTCATTGGCCCTAGTCCATACTTAAAAGAGCAATATCAATGGGTTATAGCCAAGCGGTAAGGCAACGGACTTTGACTCCGTCATGCGCTGGTTCGAATCCAGCTAGCCCAGTTTGCAAAAAAAAGAAGGCAGCCGTCAATGGCTGCCTTTACATGTTTATGTTTAGTTTGCTGTCATTCCTTTTAGCGCGTCTGGATTATAGCCTATCACAAGCTTCCTGCCATCTGTAAGGATCGGCCTCCGAAGAAGCTTTGGTTCATCAATCAGCAAATTGACCTTTTCCGAAAGGGACAGTTTATTTACATCAAGATTAAGCTGTTTATTTGTTCCACTTCTCTTGGCCAGCAGTTCATCCAATCCTTCAGTAGTCAAAGATAAGCAGTTTCAGTATTTCTTTAGCCGAGGGAGTTTCCCTGAAAATTTAATTTGATTGGCGGTCAGCCATGTCTTCGTTTTTCTGCACGATGTACAACTGGGATATGTAAAAAAGTTAACTTTCCCAAAGGTTCCCCACCTTTTCAATAGTTTTAATTACTGATATTGTATAATATTTGTATAATGAATGCACAATATTTTGTTCATTAATTCGCCACTTAGTTGTGAACATTTTCTAAACATATAGTGTTTACAGTGTTAACCCCATATTCAACGTATGGGAGCTGTATTATAATAAAGGAAATTAAAGTCTCCTGAGGTGAATAAGGTGGAACAAACATTAAAAATTACAAGTGTCTTATCTGACCCTACACGTTACTACATTTACCAATATATAACCAAAAGGCACAAGGATGTAACCGTACAGGAAATTGCGGATCATTTTGATATACATCCAAATGTGGCAAGATTACACCTTTCAAAGCTGGAAGATGTCAATATGCTCGTATCCGAAACAAAAAAAACGGGCAAGGGCGGTCGGCCAAGCAGGCTGTATCGATTATCAGAAGATGTCATTCAGCTCAGTTTCCCTTTCAGGGACTATCAGCTTCTCTCTAAAATAGCAATGGTGACAATGATGTCGCTTGGAGAAGAAGGAAAGAAAGCCTTGTATCAAACAGGCAAGCGCCTTGGCGCTGAACTGATTGACCAGGAAATCGCTCTGCACCCACATGTGTCAGATGTCCTTTCATTCGAGCAAAAGTTGAATATTGTAAGAAGCGCTGCTACGATTGCAGGCTTTTATCCAGAATTCGAAACAAATGAAGACCAGACAAAAATTTTCTTCCAAATTTTTAACTGTCCTTTCAAAGAAGTGGCCATTGATCATACGGAATCTGTATGCAATATGCATCATGAATTTTTACGTGGAATGTTCGAATCGCTTTTCGGAGAGATTGAACTGATAGAAAAAGAGAATTTGATTAAAGGCTGTGACTCCTGTTCATATCAGGCAGTGGTAGCCCAATAGACAATCCTTGTTTACATTTCCCTCCTCTTTCCTTTATAATATTTAAGTGATGGACTCAAAGGGTAAAAGGAGGGATGGCTTTGGATCGGATGTACAGAGTTTTAGGCTTCTGGACAGGAATTTTTGCGGTTATGTTTTATTTGGGGGACATGTATACGACGTCCTTGATTTTCTTCGGCCAGACGGGGTTTTTCTTGCTTCTTGGCTACTTAAAGTTGTCCGAACGCATGTATATTTATGTCTTTGGCGCATACTTAACAGTTTTCTTTGCAGGATTTACTTACTGGACAACCTTTATGATGGTGCCGGGTGCTGGAGGACATTAAACCTATCACTTCACCAGCAAAAAAGCGATGGATTATCCCATCGCTTTTTTGCTGTCCAAAAATCCCACAGGGATTTCCAGTCCTTTTTCCTGGACAATCACGTGGAATGCAGAACTGATGCCCCCAGGCATGATAAGGCTTCTTACTGCCCGGTTTCGCCTGCTAATTCCAGAGAAAGGATCTGGATTATAGTTTTCAGCTAATTCATCTAGTATGCCAATCTCAATTAAAAACTTATCCTGAGGCTTCATCGTCACAAAATGAAGATCCAATTCCTCGCCGCTGTTTATCAATGCATCAAAATGAACATGGCTTGTAATATCCATCTTCCCTGGGTCCTGCAAAATATCGTGGACCATCCTTTGTTGCCTGTATCCTCTCAGGCTTCCCCGAAATCTTGCCGGCTCCATCCATTCCGTTTTGCGGTATCCATAGTCAACTGTTAGTACAAGGCCTTTTGTTACCAAACAGGAAATGGATTCAAGTACCTTGTTCATCTCAAGAGGCACCTCTAACCTCTGCCCTTCAGCGAGGTTATAGCCTTCACGATCCAGAAATTTTTCCAGTTCACTGTTTTCAAGCGGAACAAAACGCTCCGTCAGCATGCCATTGTCCATTCCCACCATTACTTCCATGACTGTTCCGCTCTGTTTCTCTACAACATGGACAGGAAGGGCATCAAACAATTCATTGGAGAAAAATAAGCCCTTAAAATCCTGTAGCTCTGTTGGTGATCCTGCAAATCTGATCTCCTCATAGCCTGTAAGCTGTTCTTTTTGAAGCTGGAGGTGAAAAGGGCTTGCTTCAATCAAAAAGTACGTTAATTTTTCCTGTGAATGCTTTTTCCAGCCATCAAGAAAGGCTTTTGCAAACCTTCCGTTTCCGCCTCCCATTTCACAGACTGCAGCTGACAGGCCTAATGTTCGGTAATTGTTGGCGTACCACTTTGCAAGGATATTTCCGTAAACATCCGAAAAATTGCTTGATGTAATAAAGTCCCCGTGAGTGCCAATCTTTACATTATCGCGCATGTAATACCCTAATTCAGGATGGTAGAGAGCAGCCCCAATATAGTCGGCATAGCTGATTACCCCCCGCGGGCTATTTTGAATAAGATCTTCCATGTAGTTTTTCATTTTCACCTATCCATTTCCTCTGATCAGAAACCGTTTAAGTATGGGTTTGCGTCCATTTCCTGCCCGATGCTTGTTACAGAACCGTGCCCAGGCAATACAACAGTTTCTTCAGGAAGAACAAGGAGCTTATCATGAATGCTATTCAAAAGCTCTTCATGGTTTCCCCCCGGAAGATCTGTTCTTCCAATGCTTCCCGCAAATAACGCATCTCCAGCAACTACGAAGCTAGCCTGAGGAAAGTAGAAGGAAACACTTCCTGGCGAATGGCCGGGAGTTTCAAGCACCTTGAAGGTAAAGGATCCAATTGACATTTCCCCTTCTTCCGCAATGATGACATCTGCGGGCTTTACCCTGACAAGTTGTCCCATCATAAAAAATTGCGAGCCATTCAACGTTGGATTTAGAAGCCACATCGCTTCCTTTTCATGAACATATACCTTGATCTCGTACCTGTCCCTTAATTCATCCACAGCTCCAATATGATCAAAATGGGCATGGGTAAGCAGGATGGCAATAGGTTTTAGCCCCTGGTCCTCCAGAAACTCAATGATCCGGCCACCTTCTTCACCAGGATCAATTACAATACAGTCTTTGCCACTGCTGGACAAAATGTAGCAATTTGTCTGTAGTGGTCCAAGCGGAATTTGGCTCCATTCCATATAAAACTCACCCCTGTTTAATTTTAATTTTTCAAGACAGTTCTATTCTACACCATTCACCTCAAGGATTTAAGTGAAGTTTCCTCCTTCAGCTTCCATGATAAATCTCGACAAAATGAAAAAAAAACTATAAAATAGTAGGGAATGTATAATAACGTTTACATAACAGGCAATGTGCCTGGTTAACACAAGAATGAAGGGGGCTATTTCATGGGTTTGGTCATTATTTTTGGTATAGTGACACTGCTTGCCGCAGTTGGCACATTCTCCGCACTTAAAAACAAAAATATTCTCGGCATCGTATTCGGCGGTGGCTCACTGGCCGTCTTTGGCTGGTTTACAGTCATGACTGTTTTGTACAGCGGTTTTCCGGCAGCACACTAATAAGGCTGCCCAAAGGGGTGCTGGATTCCTTTGATCAACATGGCTGGAATCCCGCGGAATTTAATTTACAAAGGGGCTGCTTCCATCTTGGAAGCAGCCCCCTTTGTTATTGTGACTTCATTAGCGTTGTTACCGTCTTTTCCCTTAGGTTTATTAATTTCTCAAAATTATGCCCATAGAGGCAGTAGTCCCCGGAAGGCGAGCATGATAATGGCTCGTTCGGAACATCCTTAAGAACATTGGACTGCTTCTTTGTTTTCATGCTGTATTCTTTTAAAATAAACCCCTTGTTATAAAGGTCAGCCTCACCGCTTTCTACCGGAGAGAAATACAGGAAGGTATCATCGTTATCGATAAAAGCGTAAGAAGGAACAAGCCAGCCTGAAAAAGTGGATAATTGGGGCACATTGATTCCCGAAACTTTCTTCATTTTTTTGTTATATAAATGATAAGCAGCCATTCCAGGTTCGCTTTTTTCATCAGAAATGGACAGGACCCATTTTTTTGAGGTATCGACGTGATAAACTGCAGGGGCAATTTCTTTTTGCCCGCTGCCCAAGTAAGACATCTTTAGCAGAGGAGCTGTCAGGGCAGGATTTTCTTTATCCCAATCCAGATAGAGGATTTCATCCTTATTCAGCCACCATGCAAAAGGCTGTGGAAGTTTTACCGTCTGGATTTTTCGCTCTTTAATATTCAGAATTGAAGTTTGGTAATTCCATGATTCATCAAAAGTGGACACCAACACCTTTTCTTCATTATAAGGACTCCATTCAAGGGAAAGTTCGTAGGAGCTGACTTTTTCCTGATAGTGCTGTTTTCCTTCTTGATCTATAACTGTCAGCATTCCCTCATAGGTGGAAGGCGCTGAGTGGATAAGGATATATCTTCCTGATGGGCTGATAATAGCATTCACTACCGGAAAGTCACTTGTCAACAGCAGGCTTTTTTTCCCTGATGCGAGATTATATTTATAAATTCCTGTGTTTTTGCCACTATCGCTGTAAAACAAAATAGAGCTTTCATCCAGCCAGCCAGCTGCCTTGTTAAAATCTCCTTCAAAGCCCTCTATTGGCAGTTTGGCCGTCAATGCCTCTTTTGCGTCATTCACAATCTTTTCTTCCACCGCTTCTCTATGTCCTGAACCAGCAGGCTCCCCTTTTTCACATCCGGTAACACTTGCTGCAAAAATAAGCAAGAAAGCAAAAATAAGAATCTGCCTAATAGTATGTATGTATACTTTTCCGTTCTTGCCCACCTTTGCACCACCTTTTCTCTCGTATATAAAAGTACGTTCCAAATAGTAAAATGTTTCATGAAAACCATAAAAAAGTTATTCCCGTGATTCTTTTAAGCATAAAGGGAAAAGAAGAGAAAAGGCCCGCGCACACAGCGCAAGCCTTTTAGTTGGTTTTACCGGTAATTTCTTTCCCTGTACCATCTGGTCGGCCGTAAAACCTAAGCAGGTCGCCATATATAATCTTGTCGGAATACTCCAGCTCGTTCTTTGATTTTTCCATAAACTGCTGGCAGGCACTCCCCTCATCCGGCTCCCCGGTAATCTTGTCATAGCAAGTTTCCCTCGTATATACATGGTTCTTCGTTATAAAGCTTCCATCCCTCAGGACGGCAAAATCTGGGCGGTCTTTTGCAAACAGGTCCGTTCCAAACTCAAGATCGTTTTTCGTCTCAATTCCAAGCAAATGCAGAATGGTAGGCTTCAGGTCAATCTGTCCCGATACAGTAGATATGGTTCCGCCTTTTTGTCCTGGTATATGAACAATAAGGGGGACACGCTGGAGCTGTGCAGAAACAAATGGCGTTACTTCCGTTCCGAGGTATTCAGACATGGCCCGGTTGTGGTTCTCCGATATTCCGTAGTGGTCGCCATACAGGATGATGACAGAATCATCATACAAACCTTCATCTTTAAGCTTTTGAATGAAAAGCTTAAGGGCCTCATCAGTATAGCGGACCGTAGGGAAATAATTATTCACTGTTTTGTCATTTGATGTGTATGGCTCGATGTAACGATCTTCTTCATCAAGGTCAAATGGGAAGTGGTTTGTAAGCGTAATGAACTTCGCATAAAAAGGTTTCGGCATTTCTTTCAGATGTTCGACGGACTGCTGGAAGAAATCAACATCCTTCATGCCCCAGCCAACGGAGTTTTCCTCATTCACCTCATAATCCGGCAATGAATAGAAGCGTTTGTAGCCAAGCGTTTTATACATAATATCGCGATTCCAGAAACTTTTGTTATTAGCATGCAGGGATGCGGTGTAATACCCTTTTTCACTTAGAATCTTCGGTGTAGCATTGAATTTATTTCCGGAATGGGTGAAAAAGACTGCTCCCCTACTTAACGGATAAAGGGAATTTTCAACAACGAATTCGGAATCTGATGTTTTCCCCTGGCCTGTCTGGTGGTAGAAGTTATCAAAGTAATAGCTCTCTTTAATAAAATCATTTAGGAACGGTGTGACTTCCTCGCCATTCACTGTATTGTTTATGACAAAGCTCTGTGTCGATTCCATGGAAATCAGGATAATATTTTTGTTTTTTGCAATGCCAAACATATCACTGCTTGGTTCTTTATGGTTGGCACGTACATAGTTATCGATTTCAGCAAGCTCGCTCCCATCTGCCATTGCCCTTTGAGCAGAGGACTTTGACTGCAGGAAAACATCATATAGATGATAGTTGTATGTCCCGATGTTCTTCACAAGCATTTCCCTGTCAAATGTCCTTGTCAACAACTGCGGGCGTTCCGCTTCAGCAAGGCCAAGATTAAAAAAGGCAATTGCAACAGCGACAAGGAAATAGGCCCTTCGGCCAATCTTTGTATATACAGGATATTCCATAAAATGCGGTTTCCACTTTATAAGAACTGCAAGGATAAGGAAGTCAGCAAAATAAAAAAGATCTGTCACATTCACCAGTTCATTCACACTGCTTCCCAAATCGCTCATGTTGCTTGTTTGGAACAGGACCGGGACTGTCAAAAAGTCGTTAAAAAACCTGTAAAAGACAACATTAGCAAATAGGATAGCCGAGATTAAAAAGCTTGTTCCCAATATGAAGCGCTTCTGGTGCTTTTCTTTCATGAACAGGCTGATGCCCAGAACAAACATCAAAAAACTCAAGGGATTAATAAGCAGGATCAATTCCTGCCTGAAATTTTCAATTTTAATTTCAAAGCTAGTTTTATAGACAATATACGTTTTGAGCCAAAGCAGGATTGTTGCAGCGGCAACAAAGGAAACTTTGGACCGCTTCCATGCATTCATCATAAGTACCTCCCTGTTATAAATAACAGAAATGGGAATTTTAAGTAAATTTCCTTCCTGAGAATCATAATCTTAATACTTTTTTTACAAAAAAGCAAACCTTGATCAACGACTTATTGGTAAAATTGGAATTTAAGGGAATCTCATATCCCACACTGTTATAGACGTCTCAAACCGGAAAAAGTTTCAAGGCTAGGCCTTTTTTTTAGAAAAGCGGAAGCGACCGTCTAGCGACGTATGGACTGGAGCACACCGGCACGAGATATAGGAAAATTAAATGAGGAAGCGTCTTGCTCAGGAGCGACAAGCATAAGTCGAGACGGCAGGAAGGTCGTTCTTTGACCTTCTTGACGGATTGGCTTATGACTTGAGTCCCTAGGGGCTACAACTGGACAACACGAAGAGCGTAGCGATTCGATGTTGTCCTATAACGCTAGGCGGTGAACACTTATCTTTGTTGAAAATAATATAATTTCTTACCTTATAAAAAAAGCCTCCAAACAAGAGGCTTTCCAGTCCCTGCTATTAAAATCCATTTTTCACTAGCCAGGATGCACCAATGACACCCGCGTCATTTCCAAGAGTAGCCAAAGTAACTTCAGAAGACTGTGCAACCCTTGGAAAAGAGTACATTGTGAAATACTTCCTAAGGGGATCCAGGAGGATGTCCCCTGCCATGGATACACCGCCGCCGACAATGATTTTCTCGGGGTTGAGCGTATTGGCAATATTCGCTAGCGCTATGCCGAGATGGAGAGAAACTGTATCGATGACTGTGATTGCTGCAGTATCATTGCTTTTGGCGGAATCAAATATATCCTTTGCTGACAAGCGGCCTAGTTTGCTGTGAATTCCTGCAAGCTGACCTGTTTGCCCTTGTGCAGCTAATTGCTCATATGCCAGTCTGACAATCCCTGTTGCAGAAGCAATCGTTTCAAGGCACCCTGTCTTTCCGCAATTGCATGATGCCCCGCCTGCAGCAACGGAAATGATGTGTCCGATTTCACCAGCCGCCCCGTTTTTGCCATGGACAATTTGTCCGTTTGCAATAATACCACCGCCGACCCCTGTACCAAGGGTGACGCAGACAAGGTCCTTGGAACCGCTCCCGGCGCCTTTCCACATTTCGCCTAATGCCGCACAGTTTGCATCATTGTCGACAAACACAGGCAATGATGTTTCAGCTTCCAAAATTTCTTTTAAGGAATACTCACATTTCCAGCCAAGGTTCACCGCTTCAGATATAACACCCGTTTCAGGATCTGCCGGTCCTGGTGCTCCAATTCCGATTCCCTTTACATCATGTTTCTGAAGTCCTGTCTCCGCTAATTTTTGCTGAATCGAGTAAGCAATCTGTCCAGTAATGTTCTTTCCCTCATTTGATACATCAGTTGGAATTTCCCACTTATGAATCATTTTCCCATTATCATCAGTGATTCCAAGCTTTGTTGCAGTCCCGCCAAGATCCACGCCCACAAGCCATTTTTGCGGCATATTGTTCACCTTTCCCCTGGTTTACTGTCTTTTTTCTCTCTCCAGCCTGATTTGATGGCGCAATAGCATTAGCGCTGTCTGGAATTCTTTTGTTTCGATTAATTGTGACTGATGAAGTTCTTTTAATTCCTCTTCCATCATTTCAAGATCAGCAACTCTATCCCCTATGTAAATGAACGTTCCAAACCTTTTCAGGAATTGCTGTATATCATAAATAGTATTCAAAATTCTTCCCCTCAGCTTTACGAAAATAATCGATCATATCCGCCATAAGTATAATCGATAAGGACAATGTCCTCAAGTGTTCAGGGGGAAAGCTTACCTGTCAGGGTCCTGTGGCCTTAACACACCAGGTCGCTTATTTTTTAGCGGTATCGGTGAGCGTACAAGCACATCCCGGAATGAGCGGAAATTAAACGGAATGAAAGGCCATAAATAAGGGATGCCGAACGATTTCATCCGTACAAGCCCAATGATAAGGAGCATGGTGCCGACTACATATCCAAATATGCCGAAAAGTGCAGTAACAGATAGCAGCAAAAGTCTTGTCAGCCTGTTAGCTAGACCTAGCTCATAGCTTGGCGTGGCAAATGTTCCAATCGCAGCGATAGCCAAATAAAGGATGACTTCATTTGTCAGCAAACCGACCTCAACGGAAACTTGGCCGATCATCAGTGCCGCAATAAGTCCAAGCGCAGTCGCAAGCGATGTCGGAGTATGAATTGCAGCCATCCTCAAGACGTCTATTCCGACCTCAATAATCAGAAACTGGAGAAACAGTGGTATTTGCCCCGGATCCTTGGGTCCAATATATGAAAGTTTTCCAGGAATTGTTTCCGGATTGGCCGCAAACAAATACCACAATGGCAGCACGAAAATCGACGCCCATACTGCTAAGAACCGCACCGCGCGGAGGTAGGCTCCGACAAGCGGTTTGTTGCGATACTCCTCGGCATGCTGAAGATGATGCCAGAATGTTGCCGGAGTGATCATAACGCTCGGAGAGCCATCAACCATGATACAGACATGGCCTTCATATAAATGTACTGCTGCGGTGTCTGGTCTCTCTGTATATCTTACAACAGGAAATGGGTTCCAATGCCTTCCCGAAATATATTCTTCAATCGTTTTTTCCGCCATCGGCAGTCCGTCCGTATCAATTTTTGAGAGAGAGTCTTTTGTCTTGGCAACCATATCAGGGTTGGCTATATCTTCAATATAGCATACAACAATGTCAGTCTTTGACCTTCGCCCTACCTGCATATACTCCATCCTGAGCGTCCGGTCCCTGACGCGCCTTCTTGTCAAGGCGGTATTGAATACGATCGTTTCGACAAAGCCGTCACGCGCCCCCCTTACAACTCTTTCGATATCAGGCTCCTCAGGTCCCCTAACCGGGTACGTCCGGGCGTCAATCAGTATAACCTCTACTACACCATCCACAACAAGTGCAGTCGGTCCTGCGAGTACAGTGTCGGCCACTTTGTCCAAATCATTTGATGTCTCTATTTCAACATAAGGCAAATAAGTTTTAACAAGCTTCTTTAATGCATCAGGCTCAAGTTTTTCCTTGTCTAGCTTTGCCAGCAGCTTCATTAAATGAAGAAGGATATCATCTTTAACGAAACCATCCACAAGAAACATGGCCATTTCCCGTCCTGCATATTCAGCATCAACCTGTACGATGTCAAAGCTTTTTCCCACTCCTAGCGCTTCCCGCAAAAAAGCAACATTTTCCCCGAGCTTTTCTTTTACAGGGTGTTTAATAGACTGCTTCATGACCCACCTCAATTTTTACCGTCATCAACCTCTTTTACTTCCTCCATCATTGACATCATTGAAGATAAACATACCTTTCTGGCATGTCCCGGGGCCTAGGTGCATATAGTGGTGATATAGTATGGATCAGTCAGTAATAAGGACTCGAGGGATGAAAAATGAAATTGCGATATATGTTTGCCGTATGTGGAATTTTCACGATTTTTATTATCGCTTTTCTTATTTTTGAAAAAGAAGATATAAAGGAAACAATTATTTTTTTCCCGATTGACCGATCGGCAGCTTACGTCACAGCCAACACCTCATTAACAGCTTCAAATGCTCTTGCTCCGGGGGGATACTCAGTTAGGTTAAGATCTGCCTCGGTTCTTGACCGGCATGCTTATTTAAGGCAGGATCTCAGCTTTGTTTTTAAAGATGGACGGCTTAGAGAAAAAATGGGGAAATGGGAGCCTAATACGGACAGAATTGTTCAGGAGGAGGTTCTTCAGGAAAAAGAATCCGCTTTATACTCTGCTGTTTCATTCCACTACTCGGAAATACACAAGAATGAGGAATCCATATTCAGTGCACAAATGATGTCCAGCGATTTTATTTACACAGTCAGTTCCCCTATAAGCCCAGTGTCAGCCTTTCGTGTTCCCTTCCGGCAAGAAGATGTGCAGTGGAAAGGAATTCTTGACAAAGGTGTGGAGATGCTAATCGAAAACACCCTCAATAAGGCAGCCGACTCATACGGAATAAATAAAAATGACTATTATATTTTCCGGTTGACGGAATTAGCCCGCTTTGAGACCAGTCCATTTCCGGGATTCAGCAGACAGGCTACGGATAAAGCGATTGGAAGGCTGTGGGAAGGCCTCTATAAAAACTATTTTCTTGGAATTAAAAAAAGGGATGGCACTGTCATTAATCCTGTTGACAGTACAATCCCAGTCATTCTTCTATCTAAAGACAAGAAAATCCTGCTGGTACTAATCCAGCCAGCCGATGGTGATCTAGTCATCCTGAAGCAGGAGATTCAAGATAGTCGTTAATCGTATTCAGTATCTCCATGTAATCCTTATTGTCCGGCTTTAGGGCCACTGCTTTTTCTGCATAATCCTTTGCCTTCCTGTAGTTCTTTTCTTCCATGTATACAAGGGCGAGATTATAGGATGCTTCATGAAAATCAGGATTGGATTCGAGAGCACTGTGGAGGTGCTCTTTTGCTTCCTCAATTTTTCCTAGCCTGATTTCGGCAAAAGAAAGTAGAAATAGTGTATCAGCCGACTCTCCCTCATCCACGGTATATTCAGACAATGCTTGCTCAGCACTGCGATATTCCTCTTTTTGTATTTTCTCCTGGGCGAACATAAGCATGCTCTTTTCGTCAACGAGCGCATAGTTTTGGCTGAATCCATAGTAGAGCAGACCTGATACTGAAAGTGCCAATGCGGCAAGAACTGCGAACTGCTGAAGCCGTTTTTGGTTTCCAGGGAAGTGGGCAACAGCAGAAGCCGCAAATCCTCCTGCCAGCCCGCCAAGATGGGCAGAAATATCAATCCCCGGCACGGTTAAGCTAAAAGCAAGGTTAATTGCCAGGATAGTCAAAATACTCGATCCCATTGTCTTAAAGAATATTCTTTTGTTATTAACACCAAAGTATAACAAGGCTCCGAAACAGCCCCATATTGCACCGCTCGCCCCCGCTGACAGGTTAGGGCTGTATAGAAAGCTTGCCAGCACACCGGCAAACCCGGCAAAAATATAAATAAACAAGAACCTTGCATGACCGTAAATTTGTTCCACGACTGGGCCGAGGTAATAGAGTGCAAGGGAATTCATAAAAAGATGCAGGAGTCCAATGTGAATAAAGATAGGGGCAAAAAACCTCCACCACTCACCATCAAGGATGAGCGGATTGAATTTAGCTCCAAATTCAATTAAGTTCTGAGTATCTGTGCTTCCTCCCGCGGCTGTCATGGCGAGAAACACTAAAACAGAAATGGCGATCAAAAGATAGGAAACCCACGGTTTTCCCTGTTCTGGTGCTAAGTTTTTCTTGGCCTTTTTACCGGCTTCCGACAAGGTTAAATCAATCATAGCGCGAACTTCATCTTCGGAATATGATTCTTGTTCCACATACTCCTGTTTCGCACCAAACCTTTGTCGAATCTTTGCCAGTGCAGTAATTCCTGTTTCACTGTCAACAATAATAGTATCTATATCCATTCCATTCCTACTTTGGGCTAAAAGCTCTTCAAAATCATCTACTGGAGAATATTGCGTATAGTAAACATTAAGGATTTTAAGATCCTTTGCCCCTAATTCTCTTTTTAGCTTCTTTGCGTTGTCGAGCATGAACTCGATTTCACGTCTAAGTTGATTTGCCCAATTTAGATCTGAGAGAACGAGTCTAACCATCTGTGCTCCTCTGTTTTCGGGGTTCACAAGAAGTAGCTCTTGTCCATCCTCTACCACATCACCAAGCTCATATCCGGCATCTGCTATCAGAAAATGGGCTGTGCTCCAAAGGCGGTATTCTTCTAAATAATTCATTTTCCCCTGCCTTCCCGCCCAAGAATATTTCGGGCGTCTTTTTTAAAAACAGTCCACCAGCTGTTTTATGCATTACGAATATTATAAACTAAACCAAAACAGATGAGAAAGTTTAGACCTGCAATCCCCCATAATTGATTTGAAAAAGAAAAAGACTGATAAAAGCCTTTAAGCTGTCAGGAAAATCGAACTTCCTAAATCACCATTACCCGACATATATTTAGACTAACTGGAGATAAACTGTTTTTCAACGTTTACCTATGTTGAAATATTGTGGTGGTACAGGTTATAGGGAACACTGATCAAGAGAGTACTATTAGAGCGCACAAAATAGAGCGCACAAAAATCATTTTTTCTCAAAATTAATCGATGGCTACCTGTTTTCATTAAAATTGCTAATGGTAATTATCTGTAATATAGATGCAAAAAAAAGAGGCAACCTTTACAAGGAGGGCTGCCTCTTTTCTTCGATCATTTCAAGCCGCACTCTAAGGAAACGGCCCTCATTTTTATTTCCAGTCAGAAGGACCCGCAAAAACAGATCCCAGCAGTTTTTTTCTTGCCCATGGAACACCCATTAACGAACTTACGACCAACCGCCTGAGGCCCGGCCTTCTCATTAGGCTGTTCATAAGCCTGAAGCGATTTTGATATGCAAAATAACCTGCAAATAACGTAAAGGTAATTGTCAGCAATCTCCTGCCCATTGTGATCCCTCCATTTATAGTTTGAAGCAGAAGGATCCTTTTTATTCCCAGGAAAAGACTCTATAAAAACCACGGTTACCGGGGGAATTCAATCAATATCATACAAGATTTATTGGCCGTTAAAAAACGGATCTTTGATTTCCTTGAGAACATCGACAGAGTGTGCAAACTGCTTTTGTTCACTTTCATTAAGTATCAGCTCAAGGACTTCGCGGATTCCATCCCGGTTGACGATGGCAGGCACCCCAATGTATATATCACTTTGCCCGTATTCGCCGTCAAGATAGGCTGAAACGGTCAGGATAGAGTTTTCGTTATGAAGGATTGCTTTTGTAAGGCGCACAAGTCCCATTGCAATTCCATAGTAGGTGGCACCCTTACGCTGGATGATGTGGTAAGCAGCATCACGTACATTCGTGAATATCCCTTGGAGATCTTCTACTTTATACTCATCCTTTTCCGCCATTATATCCAAAATCGGCTTTCCGCCAATATCAGCATGGCTCCAGACAGGAAGCTCTGTATCTCCATGTTCCCCGATAATATAGGCATGGACATTTCTCGTGTCAACGTTAAAGTAGTCGCCGAGGAGGAAGCGTAAGCGCGCGGTGTCAAGAATAGTTCCAGAACCAATGACTCTTTCCTTAGGAAGGCCCGAGAACTTCCAGACAGCATATGTTAGGATATCCACAGGATTGGTCGCTACGAGGAAAATACCGTCAAATCCGCTCCCCATCACCTGTTCCACAATCCCTTTGAATATCCTTGTATTTTTCTCCACCAAATCCAGCCGTGTTTCACCAGGCTTCTGGTTGGCGCCTGCACAAAGGACAACGAGGTCCGCATCCTTGCAGTCAGCGTAGCTTCCAAACCAAATTTTTGTCGGAGAAGGGGCAAATGGCATACCATGGTTTAAATCCATTGCGTCCCCTTCAGATTTTTCCTTATTTAAATCAACTAATACCAGCTCTTCTGTAACGCGTTGATTCAGCATGGCAAATGCATAGCTTGATCCTACAAACCCTGTACCAACTAATACAACACGGTTTACTTTACCTTTCAAAATAACTCCTCCTCTTATTTGGGTTTCCGCTTATGATTGTACAGTTTACTTTTTACTACAATATCGGTTTTTAAAACACCATCAATAAAATAATTCCAAAAAGGACAGCACCAAAGCCTGAAAAGAAATTAACAGCATCATTATCGAGCCAGGAGAATCCTCTCACAAGCCGTGTGCTGCTCTTGCAGTGCTTTCGTTTTTCAGTATGTATGCCGCATGCTCCGCACCTGTAGAGAGCCTGTATATAAGCCCCAAGCCATGTATCTATTAAAGAGCCTGAAAAGCCGGCCAAAGTGACCAGGATGACAGGAGCCATACCAGGATGGAACAGGAAGGATGACAACAAAGCAATCATCATGGAACCAGCAAAGGAAGCAAGGGTTCCTGCAAATGATACTGCTCCAGATGTTCCCGGAGGCACTTTAGCAAATCCGCGAATAGAAACAGGATCACCTTTACTTAAAGGCCCCAATTCGGATGCCCATGTGTCAGCTGTTGCACTTGCAAGCGAGATCATATAAATAATGGCCCAAATATCATCGCCAGTAACAAAAGCGCCAACTCCTGCTGCTGCTGCTGCAATCCCGCCATTTGCAGCAACCTGTTTCCAATCCCTGGTCGATCCTTTTTCATGAAGGTTCTTCTCAAAATGCCTGCGTTTCTTATTAACCTTAAGTTTCGACAACACGCTTGAGCTTATAAAGAATGCCCCCATAAGGACGAGACCTGGAAACCCGAAGCCAAGCGCAACCATCCCACCCGTTGCGAGGCCTGCCACAGCCCCTGAAAGAGTAAGAAAAGACAGATAGTAAGCGGCAGCAGCTGAAACAACAACAAGCACGGCAGAGAGGAACGGTTCAATTTCCACGTCCAACAATCCCCATTTCGGTTATCACACACTCTACAGGCATGTCATGCGGTTCAACCGGCAATCCTGATACAACCTGCTCCGAGAAAGCGAGCGATACCGTTCTCCCCCTATAACCTTCGAGATATCGGTCATAATATCCCCCTCCAAAGCCAAGTCTGAAGCCTTGCGGAGTAAAAGCTAGTCCCGGCACAACCATTAGCCCGATTTTTTCGGAAGTAACTTCCTCTGTCTCTTCTATTATGGGTTCATAGAGACCATAATACACCTGCTCAAGCTGCTCAAACTTATCCAGCGACCGAAAAATCATTGTTCTGTCTGCAGGAAAACATTTTGGGACAGTAATTTTCTTTCCTTGCTCCCACGCTTTCCGGATAATCTGATAAGTATCCACCTCAGGAAACCTTGAAACCGTGATTGCAATCGTCCCAGCCTCCTGCCACATACAGTTTTGGCAAAGGTCGTTTGCTATCCTGCTTGAACGCTCTTCATAGTCTGCCAATGATAATCCCTTCAGCTTGGTAATCATTTGCTCTCTAAACAGCTTTTTCCCATCCATATTGATTCATCCCCCATGCCGTGAAAGATCCCTTTTTTTTAGCATAACAAAAAAAAACAGCCGGGAAAAATTTCCCGAGCTGTTTATTTTGTTTCGCGATGTACAGTTGCACGCTTTTCTCTTGGGCAATATTTCTTAAGCTCAAGACGATCTGGGTTATTGCGTTTATTTTTTTTGGAAATATAGTTACGGTCTCCGCAATCAGTGCAAGCTAAAGTAATGTTTACACGCATGTGATATCCCTCCAAACTGATCAAACTAGGTTCGTTCATACGACTTTTCTATAATATCACTTTTCATTTGGAAATGCTAGTGTGTTTTTTAAAAGCTGCGATTGATTTTTAATAAGGCTTCTTTTTCTGTCCCGCGAATGCACCAGGTTCTATATGAAACAGTCTCACTTCCATCAAATCTCAACTCAAAAGAATGAAGGCTTGCGAACGCCCCCTGTGACATGGGCTGATAATACAGGCTGCCTTCTGGCTGGCTGCTCCAAATATCACCAGTTTCCACCTTTGAATAAGGGAGGACCGTGCATTGCTGGATATTTTCTGTCCCATTTGTTCCGTCAACAAGATAGACAGCATCATGGTGAAGGTGAAAAATAACATTCTCTGATGGCGAAATGAAAGCAAATGAGTTTGCAGATACGTCCCTCTGCCTGTACATGATGACAAGCTTGCCCTTCACTGGCATTTCAGCCTTCCCGTGAACAAGGATCTCGAAAAAATTGACATCTGGAAGGATATCAATCTTTTCACACTGTGCGGACACCCCTGCTTCAGGAAGATACAATATATTTTCCCGCATCCAGTGCATCTCGCCATTAATCCATAAACCAGGAACCATTTCGAGAAAGTCAGTTTCGGTCTTATTGACACTGTATTGTCCGACATTGTTAATCAGGTTCATTATCATGGTCATGTCATTCACCTTTTTTAGTTTTTTTTCACCATTTTTTCTGAAAAACATCATATGTCTTCAGCCCGGCATCATTCTAATATTATGTTAGCATCAAGCACTGTACACCACAATGAACGCATTTTGTCGTATCTTGTATTCTCCTTAAAAAGGTACAACATTCACAATTCATTACGATACATCATCCGCCGGCACACGCTAATCTACCTATTAAAATTAAAATTAACCATAAAAATGCTAAATGATAGGTTAAAATACCCATAAATAATAGGTAAAAAATACGAATCGAAACTTGTCGAATAAAGTGATAGAATAAGCTGGTAAGCAAATTTGGCATGGAGGTTATACAAGTGGAATACATAATGATGGGCCTTCTAGCCTTTTCTGTTGTTCTTTTTATCCTTTCATTCTTTCTCAAAGACCCATACGGAGAATTACGTGAGGAAATTGACCAGCTGAGCATACAGCAGGTCCAGGAACTATTCCAGATTAAAAAGAAAGTAAAAGTATTGGAAGAAGAGCTTTTAGTCGGCACAGATAACATGATTGGCAAAGAATCGGCTTACGGTGAGAAACGCGAAATCCATGAAATCATTAAAAACCAGGTATGGTCACTTGCCCAGCAAGGGAAAGATGTTGAACAGATTGCCGCCCAATCTTCTCTTTCCGCTGGCGAGGTAGAGCAGATCATCAAGGAATTCATGGAACGGGGGCAGATTCAATGAATATGCGCACGGCAAGGATGTTTGCACTCGGCATGATGTTCACGCTGCTGATTGTCTGGCCTGCCCAGTATTTTGCCGGCCCGAAGGAAGCCCCAAAGCCCACAGTGACTGATGCAAAAGCACTGCTCAAGAAAGAAGACTATAAAGTGCTTACGAAGGAAGAATATGCAAAGCTGACAGCTAAAGTGCAAGAGAATCAAGTTGCAAAGCCAAAGCCAGCGGAGCCTCAAAAAGTAACCCCTTCAAAGCCAAAACCAGAAGACAAAGAACAAACAGAGAAGGTAAATAAAGAAAAAGAAGCTGTAGAAAAAGCTAAAAAAGAAGCTGCAGAAAAAGCAGAAGCAGAAAAGAAAGCAAATGCGGAGAAAACTTTCACACTGAAAATCACCGATGGAATGAGCCCGGGAGAAATCGCTTCCCAGCTTAAATCCAATGGAATCATAAAAGACTCCGATAAATTTGAAAAGTACTTGATTGACAACGATTACCATACTGATATTCAAATCGGTACCTACAAATTGAATTCGAAGATGGATTTCTCCACAGTCTCAAGAGTAATTACAAAAAATAACTAAGGAGCAGGGGGTTCCCTGCTCCTTAGTTATTGGAGGGAGTCCAGTTTGGTTTGGAACCTCCCTTTAAAAATGCCAATTACTTATGTAAAGGCTGCCATGTACTTAGCAATATCGCTAAGTACATGGCAGCCTTTTTTCTGGACCTTTGCCGTTGTGTTGTTAAATACCGGCATAAAAACCCAAAGCAGTACAGGATTAAATAGAAAACAAACCTTTGCCATCTACAAAAACAATATTTCAGCCAACTATGTAACACCAGTTAAAAGATTCCACTTCCCTAAACACAAATAATCGGCAGCTATCAAGGCAAGCTGCCGATTTTTTATCGTAATCATTTTCTATTCATTCCCGTGTTTTCCGGCATCCTGAAGACACATAGCTACACTGGGTTTTTTATTAGTTGTTTAAGTCGTAACGCTTGCCTTTTACGAGATAAAAAATGCTTTCAGCAATATTTGTCGTATGGTCTGCTGCTCGCTCAAGATAGCGGCAGACGAAAGACAGCTGGGTAATTTGCGACAAATAGCCTGGAGTTTCCTTGTTCAGCTCAAGCAAATCGCGGATCATTTGACCGTACAGTTCATCCACCTGGTCATCCATTTCGGCAACCTGCTTTGCCTTCGCAACATTCTCTTCTTTGAAAGCATCGAGCGAGAGCTGCAGCATTTCTAGCGTTAGCCTGTGCATTTGCCTGATATGCTCAATGGGTTTGACCAGGGGCTCATTTCCAATCCTGATAGCCGATTTGGCGATATTGACACCAAAATCAGCAATTCTTTCAATGTCGGTTGCTATTTTAATCGCAACAATAATTCTCCTTAAATCCACCGCAACAGGCTGCTGCTTTGCAATCAGAAGAATGGCGCAGTCATTGATATCTTCTTCAAGCATATCTGCTTTGATATCATCGTCCATGATTTTCAAAGCAAGCTCTATATCACCAGTTTCAAGTGCCTGAAGCGATTTTGTCAATTGTTCTGACGCAAGACTTCCCAGCTCCAGCATTTTAGTCTGAAGTTCTTTTAAATCGTCATGAAACTTTTCTCTCACTACCATTGCCCTGCTCCCTTCCTGTCCAGCACCTTAAAAGTGCTGCTCCCTTTTCTCGTCTGCCTTCAAAAACTCAACCAAAGCGGCCGGTAATATAATCCTCTGTCCGCTTGTCAGAAGGATTGGAGAAAATGCTATTCGTATTTGTATATTCGACAACTTCGCCGTTCAGGAAGAAAGCAGTCCTGTCGGAAATCCTGGCAGCCTGCTGCATATTATGTGTCACAATGATGATGCTAATATCTTTTTTTAGTTCCTGTACCAGTTCCTCGACTTTCAAGGTTGATATAGGATCCAGTGCTGAGGTTGGTTCATCCATCAGGATGACATCGGGTTCGATCGCCAGCGCCCTTGCAATGCACAGACGCTGCTGCTGGCCCCCAGAGAGACCATAGGCATTCTCATTCAGCCTGTCTTTTACTTCATCCCAGATGGCTGCCCCTCTCAAGCTTTTCTCGACGATTTCATTAAGGATTTTCTTATCCCTGATTCCATGGATTTTCGGACCATAGGCCACATTCTCATAAATGGACTTTGGGAATGGATTTGGCTTCTGGAACACCATGCCAACGTTCGTTCTTAAATCCTCCACCTTATAAGACCTATCGAGGATATTCCGCTCCCGATACAGTATTTCTCCTGAAACCCGTACAACCGGAATCAATTCAACCATTCTGTTCAATGTCTTGATATAAGTAGACTTGCCGCAGCCAGAGGGGCCGATGATTGCAGTCACTTCATTTTCATAAATATCTAGATTAATATTTTTCAAAGCCTGGTCTCCGCCATACCACAAATTGAGGTCCTTCGTGCCATATACGATTTTCTTTTCCGCCTGGCTGAATTCTTGTTCTTCCGCAAGCTTGCCTTTAGTTTCTGTCATCGTTAAAACTGCCATGTTCTTTTCCTCCCCCTTTTAAAATCTTTTCTGAAATTTATTTCGGATCAGTATCGCTACTGAGTTCATCGCAAAAAGGACAATCAACAGAATCACAATTGTCGCAGCAGCCAGATTGGCATATTCGGCAACAAGTGCGGAATCCGTTGTCCAGTAGTAAACCTGGACGGGCAGGATGGTGAATTTATCTAAAACCCCATCTGGCAGAGGAATTAGCAGCGCAGGAATACCGATAACAACTAGCGGCGCAGTTTCGCCGATTGCCCGCGAAAGTGCAAGGATGACGCCCGTCAGAATACCGGGAAGGGATGCCGGCAAAACAATGTTTTTAATCGTTTGCCATTTTGTTGCACCCATCCCATAGGAAGCTTCCCGCAAATACTGTGGTACAGCCCGGATCGCTTCCTGGCTGGCCACTACCACAACCGGGAGCACAAGCAGTGCCATTGTCAATCCGCCTGCAAGAACGACCGACCCTAAGTCAAGGGCACGTGCAAACACTGTCAGACCAAGAATTCCGAACACGACTGACGGAACTCCAGCAAGGTTGGAAATATTCGTTTGGATAAATCCCTGGAGGCGGCTTTTTTTTGCGTATTCCTCCAGGTAAATGGCCGTACCAACACCAAGAACCATCGTGACTGGCGCTACAACGGCCATCAGCCATAATGTTCCAAGTATGGCCCCCATAATCCCGGCTTTTTCCGGATCAGTCGAGAGCTTGTTAAATATGAAGTCTGCATCAATCCAGCCGATGCTTTGGGCAACAACCCGATAAATCAAGATAACCAAAACGATCAATCCGAATAAGGTTGAGAGAAAGAACAGATTCTTTGCAAGCTTATTCGCCAAAAGGCGGGTTCCCATCTTCTTTTGTACCTGGGCAGCGTCTACATATTTCATCTTAATATTCCTCCCTGAATTTACGGGAAATATATTGGGCAACGAGGTTCATGACAAGCGTAAACACAAACAGTGTCATGGCAACCGCATACAGGCTGTAGTAAAGTGTCGTACCAGCTGCAGCTTCACCGCCGGTTACTTCAACGATATAAGCTGTCATGGTCTGCATCGATTGTGTAACATCAAAAGTGAAATTCTTTGAGCTTCCGCTAGCAATCGCCACGATCATCGTTTCCCCAATCGCCCGGGAAATTCCAAGGACGAAGGATGCAATGATTCCGGAGATAGCTGCAGGAACGACAACCTTTAAAGTTACCTCAAGTTTCGTGGCTCCCAGTGCCAAAGCCCCTTCCCTCATTGCATTCGGAACAGCACTCATTGCGTCTTCAGATAAAGAAGCAACCATCGGGATAATCATAATTCCCATCACGATACCCGGGCTAAGGATATTCGTCGGTTCCAGACCAGGTATGAAAGATCTTAAGAGAGGCGTGACGAACGTAAAAGCAAAGAAACCATAAACGATAGTCGGTATGCCCGCAAGAATTTCCAGCAGCGGCTTAAGGGTTCTCCTCAGTTTTTCAGAGGCATATTCACTAAGGAATATGGCTGTCATTAAGCCGATTGGTATGGCTACAACCATCGCAATCGCCGAGGAAAGAAGGGTACCTGTCAATAACGGCAGCACGCCGAAAACGGCTTCTTCTCCTAACGGCTTTAATTTAGTTCCCGTAAAAAAGTCAAGGAATGGGACGCGCTCGAAAAAAATAACTGTTTCTGTCAGCAATGTCAGCAGGATTCCGATTGTCGTCAGGACGGAAATCGCAGCAATCCCGAATAAAATGCGCGGAACGAGCTTTTCTACAACTGTCCGTATACTGGCTGATTTCCTTTTTTTAGCAATCATTCCCCTGACATCCAACCCGGTTCCGCTTTCTGGCACTACGGATTTTTCCACTTTGTAAAACCCCTTTCATCCTTCATATCCAAGAAGCTTACAGCCGGCAAGACACACGCAAGAAGATGAGAAGGGCTGGCCTCTCATCTTCCACGGTTTTCCCGCTTCAAGCTTGTTCTGAAATTATTTCAGACCTTCCAACGCTTCCACAGTAGCTTTTACATCTTCATCAGGTAGCGGCGCAAATCCGGTTTCCTTTGCGACTTCCTGTGAATTGTTCATAGTGTAAATCGCGTAGTCAAGCACCTGCGGCTTTTCTTTTGCCATGCCTTTATTTAGGTAAGTGAACACCGGGCGTGTGAATGGAGCATAGTCTCCATCCTCCGCAATTGTTTCGACTTTAGGCTCAACCGGGCCTTTTCCAAAGTCAACATTTACTGCATTCACCTTATCTTTGTTGCTGGCATAGTATCCATATCCAAAGAAAGCAATCGCGTTCTTATCTTTTGATACTAGGTCGACAAGTGTCGAGTAGTCTTGCTGAAGATTGATTTTTTCAGGCAATGCTTTTTCTTCAAGGATCTTTTCAAACATGAATTCGTATGTTCCGTGGTTTTCATTAGGGCCATAAGTTTTAATCGGCTCATCCGGGAAGTCTGAGCGTACATCAGACCATTTTTTCTTATCTTTTTCAGCAAGGAAAATATCAACAATTTCCTGCTGTGTCAGATCATCCGCCCAATCATTGTCTTTGTTGACAACAAAGGTCAAACCGTCAAGAGCGACTTTCATTTCATGTGCTTCAATTCCAAGCTTCTCAGCTTCTGTTTTTTCTTCATCTTTTATTTCGCGGGATGCATTGTTGAAGTCTGTGCCGTCTTTTACAAGAAATTTCTTGAACCCTGCAGATGTACCGGCGCGGCTCACTTCAACCGATACGCCTTCCTGTTCATTCGTCATATAATTTTCAGCCATTTTAGCCATGAATGGGTAGACAGTCCCTGAGCCGTCAATGACGACGCTGCCTTCGAGTTCAGCCTTTTCATTTCCGCCTTTGCCCTCTCCCTTGGCTGGCTCTCCACTGCCGCAAGCAGCTGTAAACACCATGATCGCTGCAAGCAAGGCTAGCAGGCTAAACTTTTTAGAACGCTTCATTCCTCAATTCCCCCTAGAGTTGTGGTTGTTTGTCCTACAACCTAAGAATACATCTCAAGTTTTAATGAGGTATAAACGCAATGTTAAGGTTTTGTAAATTGCTCCTTTCGCGTATAAAAAAAGAGCTGCCTCGGGAAAGGCAGCTCTCTTCATATATAGTTGTCAGCCGGAGATTTCCTGAAGAAGTTCTTCTCCTTCTTCTTTCTCTTCCACTTTCTGCTCAGGCTGGACGAGATTCATTTTTTCTTCCTGTCGTTTCTTTTTCAATTCAAAGTACGTATCAAGCACGCGGCGGCCGATATCGTTGTTAGCATGGTGACCCGTATCGCTATCGTATGCCCACGGAACCATGACCGACATCGCAACCTCTGGATTGTCGTGCGGGGCATAGCCAATCAGGCTTAGGTTCATCGTTAGCTTTGGGCCATTAAACTGTTTACGTAAAGGACCATCATATACCGCTTCTGCAGTACCTGTTTTTCCAGCAGGATGATATGGAGCACTACCGAACGACCCGTAGGCGGTTCCGCCCGGCTCCTGCATGACCTTACGGAACCCGTCATGAACACGCCCCATCCATTCCGGAGTCGTATCAACCTGATTCAGAACTACAGGTTCAAACCTTTTAAGAACTGGTCCGACTTCATTACTGTCAAGCACTGGTTCCCGGATTTCCTTCACAAGGCGAGGCTGGATCCTGCTTCCCCCGTTTGCAATTGTAGAGGCATATTGGGCTAGCTGCATTGGTGTGTACGTATCAAACTGTCCAATAGAAAAGTCCATAAGAAAACCTGTTCTTCCCGGACTTTTATCATTTCCTTTGAAGCCAACCATTTCATTTGGCAGATCAATTCCCGTTCTGACGCCAAGACCGAACTGGGCAAACGAATTCCGGAATATCTCGAACGCATCATCGCTGACTACTAGAGACTGGTTCGGTACATAATTTCCTTTACCAATATTGATGGCTGTCCTGAACATGTAAACGTTCGATGATACTTTCAATGCATTGACATCATTCAGCGTTCCAAGGCCCTGCTTCCAAGACTTTTTAGGTGGCGTACCTTTGATTAAAATTGGTGTATCGTAGAACGACGTACCTGGCGCAATTGCCCCTGCTTTGAAGCCTGTAAGGATAGTCGCGCCTTTGACAGTGGAACCGACATTGTACGATGTCGTGATATTCCCGAGCGCAAAGTCCTGCATGACGGTACGGCCTGTTTCCTCATCGCGCTCAAGACGCTTGCCGGCCATTGTCAGTACTTCGCCGGTGTGAGGGTCCATCAAGACGACAAACGCTCGGTCCAAAAGGCCAGTGGAACCGTTTTGTTTGGCTCTCATCAATTCTTCTTCAATGATTTTTTCTACTGCCAGTTGGAGGTCCATATCAATGGACAGCATGAGGTCTTCTCCTCTTGCGCCTTCTGAAACAATTTCTGTATCAAGCACATTTCCGGCTTTGTCTGTTTTATTTTTCACTTTTGCCTTCTGTCCGTGGAGCACATCTTCGTATTGCAATTCAAGATAACTTTTGCCTACGCGATCATTGCGACTGTAATCCCTTGAAAGATAGTAGTCAATACGCTCTTTCGGGAGGCCTTCATCAGAGCCGGATACTTTTCCAAGTACTGATTTCAGCGTCTTGTCGAAAGCATAATGGCGTTCCCAGTCTGTCGTTGTGTCGACGCCCGGAAGGTCTTCTAGGTTTTCGTTGACTCTCGCCAGTTCTTCAGGCGTCACATGCTTTTTCACAATTTGCGGAGCCAGGGCATATCCGCTGTTGAATTCCCGGAAAATCGCCAGGATCTCGAGTTCCTCTTTTGGAAGGTTTAACTCTTCTGGTGTGATTCTATCCAACTGGAGATCATAAATTTTCTTATCATTTAGCTTTTTTTGATTGTAAAGAGTCCATTCTTTTTTTGTGATTTTTTTCTTGGCCTCTTTTGGATGGCGGAGAATCCAGTAGTCCTTCTTATCTCTATCACGGACTTTTTTCGTATCCATCTCGATCATCCCCGCCAGCTTTTCTGCCACTTTCAGCATTTCCTCGGGCTTCGTTGACTGGCTTCTCGTGAAAGTAATCGCATCATTCGGCACATTGTCTACAATGGTTTTGCTGTTTCGGTCATACATTTTTCCGCGCGGTACCGGATTATTGACCGTGACATCCTCCGTCCGTTCAATTTCCCGTTTGAAATCCTCCCCATAAACAATCTGGACAATTCCCAGTCTTAAAATCAGCATGGAAAACAAAACAAAAACAACAAAGAAAAGCATGTTCAGCCTGAACGGCACCTGTGCTCTCTTTTTTTTCTTATTATTCAAGGCTTCCCCTCACCCTTCTATATGACGCTTGTACATGACAAATTTCACTACCTGTTATTTTAAAGGAAAACGCCCTTTTTTGCTATCATAATCCTTAGTGGTTTAATTTTCCTTCTAAAAGCAGGACTTGTATCTTGTCAGGAAGCCGGAGAAAAGTGGATTTGCCTGATAAAGTAATAAATAACCGCATGGCCGCTTCCAAGAATCAATAGCAGGATGGGGATGCTTTCCTCCTGGTTGAACAAGAGAACACTCGCAAGAAAAAGCAGAATAGAAATAATCCGACCCGAATTTAAAAACAATTCCCTCACGACGATATATTCTATCCTCATGTCAGCAGCATTCCGTCCTCTCCCAATTACATCATATGTAAGCGACATGTAAGGGACAAGAAGCAATGGATATCCCACAGCAATGACAGCAGCATAGAGAAGGAGCCTAGAGTATGTAGGCTCGAATACAATTAGGAAAATCGCCATATAAAGCAGCAAGCCGCCAAAGAGAATCGCTTTTTTTCTATATTCTTTTTTCAATAGCCTTGAAGCAAAATAATATGTAATAAAAGCTACACTCGAATTAATCAACCCAAACGTCCCAAGTGCCATTTCACTTCCTTTGGCAATAAATACAAAAACAGAAATGATAAAAACGAAGGTTCCTTCACGAAGCCCCTGAAAAAAATGTGCGTTTGTGATCATCCTCCAGTTTTTGTTATTGCTCCGCTCCTTAATGATGGACGTAAATAAATAGCTCCCGCTTGCGGGTCGGCGCTTCAGGAAAAAACTGAGAAAGACAGCTACCGAAAACAAAGAAAGGGAAAGGCCGAATATAACTTTATACCCAGTGAACTTTTCGAGCCTTGATATAATCAGCCCTGCCGCTACTGGACCTACCATTCCCCCAATGGAAGAAAGAATTCCAAGGAAACCATTAAAAAAATCCCTCGTTTCAGGTTCCGTAATTTCAAATGTAAGGACATTGAAAGCCAGCCAGTAAAAACCATAGCCTATCCCAAGCAGCCCACCTAGCACGCAAATAAAGTCAGAAGCTCTCGTTCCAAAAAACAGTACAGCAAGATAAAAGATAGCTAAAAAAATGACCCCAATCCGCAAAACGATCACCCGGTCAATTTTTTTGGCCCATCTTCCGGCAAGAATAAAGGTTAGCGGCTGGAGAACGACAATTGACAGATTATAAAGGCCAAGATCCTTGAAATCTCCGGATTGCTTCCATAAGTAAATATTCACAAAAGTGTTCGATAAGGCAACGCTTAATGAATAAAGGCCCCCAATAAACAATAGCAGGCCTAATTCCCTTGTCAGTTTAATATCACCGAGCAGATTTTGCATTTTTTTCATTGTTCGACTCCCCTTTTCTTCAAGAGGTAGTTTCCTACAATAGAGGTAGCTCTATTCACAGAGAAATAAAAAAGGACAGACCGTTTTACGGCCTGCCCCCATTCCACGAAGGGAAGATTTATTTCGCAGAAGCGTAACGCTTATTCACTTCATCCCAGTTGATGACATTCCAGAATGAATTGATGTATTCTGGTCTTCTGTTTTGATATTTCAAATAGTAGGCATGCTCCCATACGTCAAGACCTAGTACTGGTGTTTTACCATCCATTAGCGGAGAGTCCTGGTTTGGAGTGCTTGTAACTTCAAGTTCGCCATTGTTAACAGCAAGCCAAGCCCAGCCAGATCCGAAACGGGTTGTTGCAGCCTTTGCGAATTCTTCTTTAAATCCTTCAAATCCGCCGAATTTTTGGTTGATTGCTTCAGCGATTTCGCCTGTTGGTTCGCCGCCGCCATTAGGAGAAAGAATTTGCCAGAAAAGAGAATGGTTTGCGTGGCCGCCGCCGTTGTTCCTAACTGCCGTACGGACAGCTTCTGGAACGCTGTCAAGATTCGAAATGACTTCTTCAACAGACTTTGAAGAAAGTTCTGTGTTTCCTTCCAATGCGTTGTTCAGGTTAGTTACATACGTATTGTGGTGCTTTGTGTGGTGGATATTCATTGTTTCCTTATCAATGTTTGGTTCTAGGGCATCATAAGCATAAGGTAATTGTGGAAGTTCAAAAGCCATTTTAACATCCTCCTATGTATTGTGTGTATTTCCTTCGCAACAAGCCTTTTGTCATCAATTCTGACATTAGAATTGTTCTAAGGATCTTAGCTTTAGATTACCAAAGAACAATAACTGATTACAAATGATACGATTTAAGAAGCCGTAATTACATTTCGGAAAGTTGTCAATATTATACCCACGCTAGCACTGTCAATGATTTATGTCGCAAGGAAAGGAAATGATCTCCCACATATTGCCATAACACTATTGACATAGTACGAACAATTCTTTTAAATCATAATTGTAAAGCATAATGTAAGGAGAAGATCCTCATGGAAAAAAGCATATCTTTATACAGCCTAATGCTGCAGCACTTTATAGATAAGGAACCTATCCAGAAGATAAAAGGCGATACAATCCTTTTCCAGGAAGGTGAACCCGTCCAGCATGTCTATGTCATTGTGAGCGGAGCAATCTCCATTGGACGTGTTCATATGAAAGGAAAGGAATTCATCATGAAGATCCTGAACGGGGAAGAAATGATGCTCGAGTACGACCTTTTCAAACATTCCCCACGCTACTTTTTCTCCGCCAAGGCTTTAACCGACTGTGAAGTGATCACGGTGAAAAGAGAGCTTTTCGAGGAATTCGTCCAAAGTGAAAAAATTGCTATGAATGCACTTGTCAGCTGGCTTGGCACTCGTTACCTGAAAGCACAGATGAAATGCCAGGACCTGATTATGAATGGGAAAAAAGGCGGCCTATACTCCATCTTAATCAGGCTTTGTAACAGCTATGGTGTTATGACCAGCGACGGCATTCTCATCGATTTGCCATTGACCCACCAGGAACTAGCCAACCTTACATTTGGGACAAGGGAAGTTGTCCAGCGAATGCTGAAAGAACTAAGGGAACTTGGGGTAATCTCCTACGACCAGCTTAAATTCACAGTTAAAGATCTGGCCTACCTGAAACGGGAAGTGGATTGCCAGAACTGTCCGTATGAAATTTGCGGATTGAATTAATCCCCTTAAAAAAGGATCACCCATTAGGGCGATCCTTTTCTGCTTAGAGAACGAGTATAAAGAAATAAATCAGCATGGCAGCCTGGATGACACCCTTTGTCACAACACTGCTGATAAACCCGACAACAGATCCAATACCAATTTGGGCCGCTTCAGTGATCCCTTTTTTATGGACAATCATTTCCGCAAGTGTGGCCCCGAGAAATGGACCAATTATGATTCCCGCAAGCGGGACCACAAACGGGCCGATGAGTAGCCCAATCGTGCTTCCCCATATCCCGGCCTTTGATCCACCGAACTTTTTCACCCCAAGCATATTAGCCGCATAGTCCACGCCGAATAACAGGATGACAAACAGCCCCTGTATTGTCCAGAACAGCCAGTTAAATGGTTCGAAAGTAAAAAATACCCCGTAAAGAATAAAACCGCCCAGCAAAGCCAGAACCCCCGGAATAATGGGAATAACAAGCGCTGCAAACGCTGCAATAAACAAAATGATGATTATACCCCAATAAAGATAATCCATTCCATACTCCTCATACCGTATTAAGCTGCGTTTCCATTTTCAAACAGGACACAGCACAACATTATTTTATCAGTCTCCGCTTATTTTACCAAGAAGTTTGAACACCCATTTATTACTTGTTAATCCGCCCCCTTAGGGATAAAATAAAGCCTGAATCTAGTAAAGGACGTGAAATGATTGAATATCTTCAAACAGTATTATAAAAGCCTTTTCTCCCCAAAAGATATAGCTATGTTTCGTTTTCAGGGGATTGGAAAGTCAATCCTTTACGTTTTCCTTCTCACACTCATATTCTCTCTTCCCGACATGGTATATTACAGCAAAGAAGTTGCGACAAGTGTGTCGGCGGTTAAAGAGTCCTTCAGCGAAGATGTCCCTTCCTTCGTCATTGAAGATGGCGTGCTGAGTTCAGAGAACAAGGAACCTTACAGTGAAAGAAAAGGAGACCTTGGCATTGTCGTTGATTCCAGCGGAGCCCTGGAGCCTTCCGATATTCGGGCAATGGGTGAGACACTCGCTTTTTTAAAGAATGAATTGGTTTGGACTGTTGGCGGTAAGAATGAAACCATTCCCTATACTATGTTTGCAGGTGCGCCATTCAGCAATAAAGACGTCGAAAGCTTTTTCACGTTCGCAAATGATTCCCTGGCTATTTTCATTCCCATTCTGGTTCTGACGCTCTATATTACATACTTAGGGATGAAATTCATCGAAGTGACATTCCTGGCATTTTTCGGACTGCTGTTAAAAAACCTTGCGGGCCGAAAACTCCAATACAGGCATCTCTGGAGAATGTCTGCATACAGCATCACCATGTCCACCACATTTTTCACCATTATGGCACTGCTGAAAACGCAGGTGCCGTCAGGCTTCATGATTAACTGGTTTGTTTCAGCGACCATTTTATTGCTGGCTATAAAGGAAGTTCCAGCTTCAAAAAAAGCTAAAAAGCAATAAACGCACCCGAATTTCGGGTGTTTTTTTGTTCTATTTTTCCTCCCTCCTGCATAAAATGGACAAACCCCATTTAGGAGGTAATTTTCGATGAAGCGGATTGGCGGCCTTTTATTACTGTTGATGCTAATTTATTCAATATATATCGATTTAACCGTTGGCACCATTCCAACAGTCGTGGGCGGCTCTAAACCTGCAAGCATCCAACAAACGGATGCAAAGCCTGAAGGAACAAGCAATTTAGCCTACTTCAATTATAAAGTAAAGCCCGGCGATACTGTTCTTTCCGTTCTCGAAAAACAAATCGGCGGGCCACTTCCCGTACCTGTGACGAAAGCGGTAGATGATTTCCAAAAATTAAACGGGAAAAGACCTGAGAATATAAATTTCGGTAAGACATACAAATTTCCAGATTACGGCCAGGCCGACTAAAGAGGGACGCAGTTAACATTCCTTGTCAAGGTTTGGGATACACTGATAAAATAGAGTCAGGACATTTATCTTTAAGTCCATTTAACGTTCACAAAGGAGCGAATCACCATTGAGTGAAATCATACATCGAACCAAGACACGGCCTGTCAAAGTAGGAAACCTTACGATAGGCGGGAATAATGAAGTGATCATCCAAAGCATGACTACCACCAAAACACATGACGTCGAGGCAACGGTTGCTGAAATCAAGCGCCTCGAAGAAGCCGGCTGTCAGATTGTCAGAGTTGCTTGCCCCGATGAACGGGCAGCAAACGCCATTGCAGACATCAAGAAGCAGATCAATATCCCGCTCGTAGTCGATATCCATTTCGATTACAGGCTGGCATTGAAAGCAATTGAAGGCGGTGCCGACAAAATCCGGATTAATCCCGGCAATATCGGTAAGCGCGAAAAGGTTGAAGCAGTGGTCAATGCTGCAAAAGAGCGCGGAATCCCTATCCGGATTGGCGTGAATGCCGGATCGCTGGAACGCCGGATTCTTGAAAAATACGGCTACCCAACGGCTGACGGAATGGTTGAAAGCGCCCTTCATCATATTAAGATTCTTGAAGACCTCGACTTTCATGACATTATCGTTTCGATGAAGGCATCAGACGTTAATCTGGCCATCGAAGCATATGAAAAGGCAGCCAAAGCTTTTGATTATCCGCTTCACCTTGGCATTACGGAGTCAGGCACACTGTTTGCCGGAACTGTAAAAAGTGCAGCCGGTTTAGGTGCCATTCTAAGTAAGGGGATTGGAAATACGCTCCGCATCAGTCTGAGCGCTGATCCTGTCGAGGAAGTAAAAGTGGCCCGGGAGCTGCTGAAAAGCTTCGGTCTTGCTGCAAACGCCGCTACCCTCATTTCCTGCCCGACATGCGGCAGAATTGAGATTGACTTGATCAGTATTGCCAATGAAGTGGAAGAGTATATCAGTACGATTAAAGCACCTATAAAAGTCGCTGTACTTGGTTGTGCCGTAAACGGCCCGGGGGAAGCCCGTGAGGCGGATATAGGCATTGCAGGTGCGCGTGGAGAAGGCCTTCTGTTCCGCAAAGGAGAGATTGTCCGAAAGGTTCCTGAAGATCAGCTTGTTGATGAATTGAAAAAGGAAATTGACAAGATTGCAGCAGAAAAGCTGGCAGAAATGGCTAATTCATAAAAGAAAGCCCGGAGAACAATCCCGGGCTTTTTTTGCTCCACATTATCTATCGGTAAAACGGCAGGATGAACAGACCAATAATAATTGATACTGCCCCAACCCCAATAGCCCAACCTCCAAGTGAACGTGCTCCTCTTTTTATAGCAACGTAACCAAGCACCATCCCTGCGATTCCAAGAAAAACAGGCAATACGAATAAAGAAAGGATAGACAGCGCAAGTGCGGAAAATCCCATTATCATGCCGCTGTTCTCGGTATCTGTTTCAGCTGATCCTTCTTGTTTTGCTGTTCTTTCCCGCAGGCCGCTTACAGGCGCAGCGATTTCGGCTGCAGTCTCTTCTCGGTACCCATCTTGGCGGTCACGAATTCCATTTTGGTTCGTAACAGAGATTTGATCAAATTCTGCTGAATCAGGTATATCAGATTCTGAAGAGATATTTCTCCCGGACATACTAGATGACGTATAGCTTATGTTTGAGCCGGTCCCTGATGACAATTGGCTCGCTCCTGAGTTGTCCCCAGCGGATGAACGGCTGCCTGAATCAGAGCTTGAACTCATCCGCCCAGAGCTAAAATCCGTCCCGGATGAGCTACTTGTGCCAAAGCCGCCACCGCCCGTTGATGAACGGTTGTTTGAGTCAAAGCCTGAACCCATGCGTCCAGAACTATTATTTGTCCCAGATCTTGAGTTATTAGAGCCCTTGCCAATTGAAGAAGAGCTCTTGCCTGAGTCAGTGCTGCTTGTGTCATAATTGCCTGTGCCATATCCAGTGTCTGAAGACTGGTAGCCTGCACCCGGTTCAGTGCCCCAAGTTCTACCGCTGGAAAGTTTTGGTTCGTTTATATATTGCTGCTTATCATTGTTCCGGTTTTGATCTGCCACTCTAATCCCTCGCTTTCATTGTGGAGCAGTCTTATTGTTTACAGACCGTCATTGATTTAATATGTCAATGTTTAACTCGTTTGAAGAAAAGCGGAAGACTTTGTATGGGACAGCAGGTTTTTTTGATAAAATAGACTAAAACATACATTCAAGGAGACATCTCGGATGAAAAAAAGGTTTGGCATCGATATTGACGGAACAGTAACCTGCCCCTCTTCCATGGTTCCGTTTCTTAACAGGGACTTCCAGTTGAATATCACACTCCAGGACATCAAACAATATGATTTGCTGCCATTAGTGACAGTAAGCCGGAAAGAATTTGCGGAATGGTTCGTGAAAAACGAACCAGCCATCTACAGTACTTCCCCTTTAGCCAAGGGAGCGAAACAAACCTTGCGATCCTGGGAAAAACAGCACGAACTGTACTTTATAAGCGCAAGGGGCAATCACCTCCTTGAACTGACAAAAGATTGGTTCAGCAGCAATGAACTGCTGTATCACCATATTGAACTGATTGGGAGCCACGATAAAGTCGCGGCTGCTAAAACTTTTGAAGTAGACATCTTTTTTGAAGACAAGCACGATAACGCTGTTACAATCAATGAAGAATGCAACATTCCAGTCATTCTCTTTAATACTCCCTATAACCAGGAGCCAATTCCAGATGGAGTAGCAAGAGTGAATAATTGGGAGGAAGCGAATGTTTGGGTTGAAAACTGGTTGCGCAATAACACTTAAGAATATAAAAACGCCCTTGCCAACTTCATGGCAAGGGCTGTTTTATTTAATGTGCGGCTTTTAGAATGGCCTTAAAATCAAGAATGACACTCAGGACAGCGTCCGTAAATCTCAAACTTATGTCCCGAGATATCGTAACCACCAAGATTATCAGGCAGCGCCTTCATAGGGCACATTTCAATTTCTTTCGTTTTTCCACAGTCAAGGCAAATAAAATGATGATGATGAAGATCATGAGAACATGTAAAGCGGAAGTGCTTTTCCCCCGACAGCTCTGTCATCTCCAGGACGCCAAGTTCAGCAAATAAAGAAAGATTCCGGTAGATGGTATCAAAGCTCAGGCCAGGGTACTGATCCTTCATTTTCTCTAGCACATCTCTCGCTGTTAAATATTTATTGCTTTCCGAGAACAGCTGGAGCATTTCCTCCCTTTTCCCGGTGTGTTTATAGCCTTTATCTTTCAGCAGGTTCATCGCTTCATTTACATTCATTTCATCACCCCCGTTTTATACAGCACTTGAGGTTCGCATTTTTTTCCACAATACCGTAATGACCAGAATCAGCACGGCTATCATGACAATCGTTCCTCCTGGTGCAAGGTCGAGATTGTAGGAAAGGACAAGTCCGCCTAGCACCGCAGCTTCCCCGAACAATACGGAATAGAGAATGGCCTGACGGAATCCTTTGGCAATCCTGATACTGGCCGCAACTGGGAGGGTCATAAGAGATGAAACAAGAAGGACACCGACGATCCTCATAGATGCCGCAATGACCAGCGCAACCATTACAATAAAAATAAAGTGGATAGCTTTTGCTGGAATTCCCGTTGCGCGTGCATATTCTTCATCAAATGAAAGCAGGAACAGTTCTTTATACAATAAACCGATAACCGCAATGACAGCGATGCTGATCAGCACAACTGTCCACAGGTCTGTCCTGCTGACGGCACTCACACTGCCAAACAAATAGCTGAATAAATCTGTATTGAAGCCGTCTGCAAGGGATATGAATATAACCCCAAGTCCAATTCCGCTTGACAGAATGATCGGTATTGCAAGCTCCTGGTAGTGCTTGTAAACAGTACGCAATTTTTCTATAAAAAGCGAACCTGCAACAGAGAAAGCCATACCCATGTACAGCGGGTTAATGCCGCTGAAAACGACTGTTTGTTTGCCGAGAAGAAGACTGAACGCAATTCCTGCAAGCGTCACATGACTTAAGGCATCAGCAATAAGCGAAAGCCTTCGTACGACAACAAAAACACCTAAAAGCGGGGCAACTACCCCAATGACCATGCCTGCCAAAAAAGCATTTTGCAAAAATTCATATTCCATTAATCCTGTAATCACTTTATGTCCTCCCCATTTTTCCCATTATGATGGTCATGAGAGAGAACACGGACACCGTGTCCGTAAATTCCAGACAAATCCTCCATCTTCTGCTCCTCAAACTCCCTCGTGCTTCCGTGGAAAAACAGTTCCTTGTTCAAACAAGCGACGGTTGTTACTTTGTCGGATACAGCTCCTATGTCATGGGTTACCATCAACAGCGTAAGGCCTTTATCCTTGTTTAGCTTGCCAAGCAATTCATAAAACGACTGCACACTTTTGGCATCAACACCCACTGTAGGTTCATCCAGAACGAGCAGTTCAGGCTCGCTCACAAGCGCCCTGGCAATAAACACTCTTTGCTGCTGTCCTCCCGAGAGTTCCCCGATATTCCTGTCGGCGAATTTCTCCATTCCAACAGCTGAAATGGACAGGTCAACCTTTTCGCGGTCCGCCCTTTTCATGAAGCGAAACAGCCCCATTTTCTTTGTCAAACCACTGGAAACAACTTCAAAAACCGTTGCAGGAAAACCAGAATTGAAAGAATTCGCTTTTTGGGATACAAAACCTATTTTTTGCCTTTCCCTGAATTGGCTGATATCTTTACCAAACATCCTGATTTCACCTTTTTGCGGCTTCAGAAGTCCCAGAATCAGCTTTAACAGCGTTGATTTCCCGGAGCCATTCGGTCCGACAACCGCAAGAAAGGTTCCTCTTTCTATTTCAAGATTTACATTTTCAAGTACGTTTTCTTTATCATAACGGTACGATAAACCTTTTATCTCGATCAATGGGTATTTCTTTTTCATATCATTCACCCGCAAAATAAGAATCATTACGATTTACATTCTGTAGTATAACGGAATAAGCACTGTTTGTAAACTGTCTGGCCCGGTCTATCGGCCAAACAGAAAAATTTTTTACCAGGCTTGCTTTTTTAGTCACGCAATCACCAAACGCATCATACGCTTCTATGAGGAGTGATGATATTGAAAATTTTTGAGACCATCATTAATCATAAAATAAACACCATTACTGCAGAAGAATTGTTGAAGTATGCTTCCCAATTCGATGTTAAGATTACCAGGCTGCAGGCAGTGAAACTTGCTGATTATCTCAGGGGGAAAGACGTCAATATTTTTGATGACCAGGAACGGACTTCTCTTGTTAAACAAATTGCCGTCGTTGCCGGCCCCCAAACAGCCAGAGAAGTGAACAAACTGTTTCTTCAGTTTGCAAAAAAGCAATAAAGCGACAAAAAAAAGGGAAAAGCTGCCAACAGGCACCTTTTCCCTTTTGGTTATCTTTATCCCTGCAGAATCAAATTCAGCAGGTTCTCTTCGAATTTCTTGTTCTTAAGCATTTCAATTTCATTTTTATATGGTGCTTTTTTATTATTTTTATCCTCTCCGACATACGGAGTCTCAAGGATTTTCGGGATATTCTCAAGCCGGGGATGATGAACGATATAGCTTAATGCCTCAAACCCGATGTGACCGAAACCAATGTTTTCGTGGCGGTCTTTTTTCATTCCCCTCGCATTTTTGCTGTCATTGATATGAAGGACCTTCAGCCTGTCAAGACCGATGATTTTATCGAATTCTTCCAAAACACCGTCAAAATCGCCAACAATATCATATCCTGCATCATGCGTATGGCAGGTGTCGAAACAAACCGAAAGCTTATCATTATAGGTAACCCCATCCATAATCATGGCAAGCTCTTCAAAGTTTTTTCCACACTCCGATCCTTTTCCGGCCATCGTTTCGAGGGCAATCTGGAGCTTTTCATTTCCTGTCAGCACCTCATTGATCCCTTCAACGATCTTTTTAATCCCAGTCTCAGTGCCCGCGCCGATATGTGCTCCTGGATGGAGAACGATCTGCTTGGCGCCGATGGCTTCCGTCCGTTCTATTTCACTGCGCAAGAAACGGACGCCCAACTCAAATGTACTGGCATTTTCACTGTTTCCAATATTGATGATGTAAGGGGCATGGACGATGATTTCTTCAATCCCATTTTCCTCCATATGCCTTCTTCCAGCTTCAATATTAAGGTCTTCTATCTTTTTTCGTCTAGTGTTTTGAGGTGCCCCAGTGTAAATCATGAAGGTGTTGGCACCATAGGATACCGCTTCTTCACTTGCGGCAAGGAGCATTTTCTTTCCGCTCATTGATACATGCGAACCGATTTTCACTATTCCATCTCTCCCTTTTACTGGAAGGCGTTTGTTTGTCGCCTATTTTCTATTTTGAAGCCGTCTCGCACGTTTTTTTATTTTCTTAATATCAGCCTGCATTTTCTTTTTGTAACCTGGCTTAACTTTTGCCGGTTTCCGGACAAGGGATTGCGCCCGCGCATCTGTTTCGTCATCCTGCTTTTTCCGCTTTTTCCGCTTGTTTCTTTCACCGATTTCTACCCATTCACCTTTTTGGATATCAACGCTCTTAAAGGTGATTCCCATTTTTTCCAGCCTGTTTAGGGCATCCTCATCAGAGGTTTCATAAACGGTGAGGGCAATCCCAGATTGACCTGCCCTTGCTGTCCTTCCCACCCTGTGAATATAAAAATCAAGATCAGGAGGAAGCTCGTAGTTGATGATATGGCTGACGCCTTCAATGTCGATTCCCCTTGCAGCAAGGTCTGTTGCGACAATATATTGAAACTCCAGGTCTTTGACCTGTTTCATGACTCTTTTGCGTTCACGCGGATTTAAGTCACCATGGATTCTGCCGACCTTCACTCCCTGTGCAAGCAGCGCATCTGCTACTTCATCTGCTTTTTTCTTCGTGTTTGTGAACACAATTGCCAGATATGGATTGAATGCTGTAAGAGCAGAATGGATAAGGCTTGTTTTATTCCTGTGCCTTGTCGGCATGATCAAGTGCTCAATATTTTGGGCTGCCGCCTGGCTCGGATCTATTTGAATGTATTTAGGGTTCTCCATGTACTTTTTCAGGAAAGGCTTCAGCTTTTCAGGGATAGTTGCAGAAAAAACAAGCATTTGCAGCTTTTCTGGCATCCTCGCGGCAAATTGGTCAACATCATGAATAAATCCCATGTCGAGCATCAGATCCGCTTCGTCCACGATTAGAAACGATGCCTTATGGAGATTTAGTGCCTGTTCTTTCACAAGGTCATTGATCCTTCCCGGCGTTCCAACGACGATATGCGGCTGAGTCTTCAGCTTGTCGATCATTCTCTGCTTATCCGTACCGCCTACAAAACAACGTGCCGTAATTTTGCCACTCTCCGGCGCAAACTCTGTTATCTTCAGGATTTCCTGGTAAATCTGGTTTGCAAGCTCCCTTGTCGGTGCAGTAATTACAGCCTGAACCTCATTTTTAGAAGGGTCAATCCCTTCAATGACCGGGAGAATATATGCGTGGGTCTTCCCTGTCCCCGTCTGTGACTGGCCAATCGCGCTGACGCCTTTTAAAATGACTGGAATTATCCGTTCTTGGATTTCGGTTGGTTCATAAAAGCCAAGCTCTCTGACTGCCTCTATGATAAATGGCTGAAACCGGTATTTCTCAAACTTTGTATCATTCATATTACAAGCTCCTTTTAATTCGTTTCTGGAGTTCATGCACTGGTCGAATTTTGCAGGTCCATCACATCATTATAATAAACAACTGAGGAAATCTCCAATTAAGTTTATCTTAACCGTTATCCCGAAAAAAACAAACCTATATATCCACTGCTGTCCCTCATTTTCCCAAACCAAATGGATGAAAATGCATATTCTAAAATGAGAGACATTTTGAAAAGGAGGAGTGAAGATGCGATACGGACCCCGGATGCAAATAGGGCCAGGGATGATGAGCCCGTCTCCAGGCTTCATTGGACCGGGTTATACCGGGTTTGGCCCAGGCAGCGCAAGACTAGGCTTCCCCTCAGGCAGGATGCCAGGAGCAGGTCCCCTGGCGGGGATGGGCAGGCGGGCAAGACAAGGCGGAGGCCTTCTTGCAAGACTGCTCGGAAGGGGGAACCCGTCAGGAGGAATGGCAAGTTTCCCTGGCGCGGGCGCGGCAGGAAGAACAGGCGGAGGGTTGTTGCAAGCATTTGCCAATCCTGGATCCATCAATGGATTTTTGGCAAATACCCAGCAGGTTTTGAGGACAGCACAGACATTCGGCCCCATGGTTAAGCAATACGGGCCGCTTGTACGAAACCTGCCATCGATGTGGAAGCTTTACAGAGAGCTGAAGAACGCTCCCGATCATGATAGTGAAGGCCAGGACAATGAGGATAAAGGGGCAGAAACATTAAGCCCTGACATAGCCGAGATAGCACATAGCAAAGAAGTGCATAAAATGGAATCCCCGAAAAAAAAAGGAAAAACACAAGCTAAGGCAAGAGGAGCTTCTCTTCCTAAACTTTACGTTTAAAAACCTGCAATTCCCGCCTGGAGAAAAGTATTTTTGTATTCTGTTTTTAAGTTTTATATAATAAGGGCATGGAAACAGAGTTATCTCCAGGAGGATGGCCAATGAATGTAATCAAAATTTCGCCGCGAGGCTATTGCTATGGGGTTGTAGACGCCATGGTTATAGCTAGGAACGCGGCATTGGATAAAAGCCTGCCGAGGCCTATTTATATACTTGGAATGATCGTTCATAACAAACATGTGACCGATGCGTTCGCAGAAGAAGGAATCATCACGCTCGACGGAAATAACCGAATGGAAATTCTTGACCAAGTTGAGAACGGGACAGTGATTTTCACCGCACACGGAATCTCCCCTGAAGTAAGGGAGCTTGCTGTTAAAAAGGGACTTGTTACAATTGATGCCACATGCCCGGATGTAACCAAAACCCATGATTTAATCCTTGAAAAAACAGCAGAGGGATATGAGGTTATATATATCGGTAAAAAAGGCCATCCAGAGCCGGAAGGTGCGATAGGCGTTTCTCCTGATCACGTGCATCTTGTAGAAACGGAGGCCGATGCTTCGGCACTCGATGTTCAGTCACCAAAACTCATTGTGACGAACCAGACAACAATGAGCCAATGGGATGTCGCGGACATTATGGAAAGGGTGAAAGAAAAATACCCTCAGGCCGAAGTCCACAGGGAAATATGCATGGCCACCCAAGTCCGCCAAGAAGCGGTAGCCCAACAGGCTGAAAATGCCGACGTGCTAATAGTGGTTGGAGACCCTAAGAGCAACAACTCCAACAGGCTTGCCCAGGTCTCGGAAGAAATAGCAGGTACAAAAGCTTACAGGATTGCCGATATATCCGAACTGAAACTGGATTGGCTAAAAGGCGCAAAAACAGTCGCCGTAACAGCAGGCGCCTCTACCCCGACGCCAATCACGAAGGAAGTCATCACTTTTCTGGAACAGTACAGTGAGGAAGATGAAAGTACATGGGCAAAGGAAAAGAAAGTGCCACTGAATAAAATCCTACCGAAAGTCAAGAAAAGCGAAAGCGCCCGTTAAGCGCCGTATGGACTGGAGCACACCGACTGAGATAAAGGAAACACGAAGAGCAGCGCGATTCGATGTTGACTTATCGTAGGAAGGTGGGCGAAGTCCACTAGGCGCTGGGCGCTACAGCTGGACAAAGAAAAGCGAAAGCGCCCGTTAAGCGCCGTATGGACTGGAGCACACCCAATCTAGCTGCGGCTCCTAGCCCCTCGAGGTCATAAGCTGTACTGCTTTGTGGCAAACTACGCCACGCCGCAGTCCATCTTATGCTTGTCGGGGCTGGACAGTCGCCTCGCCTTTTAATGACTGAGATAAAGGAAACACGAAGAGCGGAGCGATTCGATGTTGACTTATCGTAGGGAGGTGGGCGAAGTCCACTAGGCGCTGGGCGCTATAGCTAGACAAAGAAAAGCGGAAGCGCACGTTAAGCGCCGTATGGACTGGAGCACACCGTCACGACTAAAGGAAGTCTAAAAAAACGTTACCCGTAACTAAAAAAAATCCCGGCCAAATGAATGGTCCGGGATTTTTTTTGTCATAATGTCAAAGAAACTTGAATGGATCGGTATTTATTTGCGAAGGAAAGATAAAAACATCGTACCCTTTTTCAATGCACAAATCGGTGAGCACTTTTGCCGTCCCGGCCTTCATGACTTTTTCCACGTGATGCCCCGAGTCAACCATATTCAATCCTGCCATGAGCGCATCGTGAGCAGTATGATAATAAATGTCCCCTGTGACATATACGTCGGCACCCCTGAACTTTGCTTGCGAAAAATATTTGTTTCCATCTCCGCCAAGCACAGCAACTTTGTTGATTTTTGCATTTAGGTCACCGACAACCCGGAGGGATTCCACATCAAGCGCCTGCTTCACATGCTCGGCAAATTCTTGCAGTGTCATTTCGTCTACTTTTCCAATCCGGCCAAGCCCAAGTTCCTCACCTTTGTTTCCGAGGTGATACACATCGTATGCTGCCTCTTCATAAGGATGGGCGCGGAGAATGGACCCCAGCACTCTCTTTTCGATGCTTTCAGGATAAATGGTCTCAATCCTTGTTTCACCTACAGCTTCAATCTTTCCCTTTTCTCCGATGTAAGGATTTGTTCCTTCCCCCGGAAGGAATCTTCCTGTTCCATCGGCGGAGAACGAACAGTGGCTGTAGTCCCCTATAGCTCCTGCACCAGCCCTTCCGAGCGCTTCACGCAGCGTTTCTGCATGTTCATTGGGTACGTAAACCACTAGCTTCTTCAGTTTATCCTCAAAAGTAGGGACAAGAACCTCCGCATCACGGAGCCCCAGCGCTGATGCTAGCAGATCATTGACTCCTCCTGGCGCAACATCGAGATTCGTGTGCGCAGCGTATACCGCGATGTCGTGTTTAATTAGCTTGGTTACAATTCGGCCGGCGGCAGTATCGGAAGTTACTTTCTGAAGCGGCCTGAAAATAGGCGGATGGTGGGCAATGATTAGCTGGACATTTTTTTCAATCGCTTCATCAATAACATCTTCAAGAACGTCCAGCGTTACCATGACATTCTTTACGGTTCCCTTAAGGGAACCAACCTGAAGGCCCACTTTATCGCCTTCCATTGCATATGCTTTTGGCGCAAACTGTTCAAAAAGGGCAATGATTTCATGTCCATTCACTTTTTTCACTGGCTTAGGGCCTCCTCTGTCATCAAGATTTTCGCCTGAATTTCCTGCTTTTTATTTTCCGTACCTTCGCTGTGTCCCGCTTCCTTCAGCTGCTCCAGGATTCTCTCCCAATTCAACAATTCAGCATTCCACTTTTCCCTAAATGATTCATTGCATTCCTTCAGCAGGAACGGGCCGAAAAATTTTTCCGCCGTAAAATTCTCCTCAGTGTAAGGCCGTAGAGGCTCGCCTCTTTCGGCTGCAAGGATTTCATAAATCTTTCCGTCTTCTTTCAAAATTCTTTCAGATATCAGTTCCCATTTGTTTCTGATCAGCCATTCCCTTACAGCGAATGCGCCTACGTTGGGCTGCAGAATCAGCCTCTTAACTTCTCCAAGCTTATCCTTTCCATTCTCAAGGATGCTGGCAATAAGGGCGCCCCCCATTCCGGCGATTGTTATGCAGTCCACTTCTCCGGGGGTTACAACCTCAAGGCCATCCCCTTTCCTAACATCAATTTTCTTGGTCAGCCCTTCCTTCTTGACCTGGCTGGCTGCTGACAGATAAGGCCCCTTTGCTACTTCTCCTGCCACAGCAAAAGAAACTGCCCCTGTTTTGACAGCATAACACGGCAAATAGGCATGGTCCGATCCTATATCAGCAATCCTGCTCCCTGAAGGAATATATTCTGCGACTGCTGTCAGCCGCTCTGATAACTTTTCCGTATTCATTAATTCCACCTACTAATCCCAAAATAAAGCGCCGGACAGCATTCCCCGCTTTATACTAGTATAAAAAAAGTCCTTTGCAGTTGCAAAGGACGTGACAAAATAAATTATTTCATTTTAGAAAGCCATTTTGCCATTTCTTCTTCTTTACCAGCAACAAGGCCGCCTGGCATGCCAGAGCCTTTACCATTAACAAGGATATCCTTAACTTGATCCTTGGAATATTTTCCGCCGACCTTTTTCAGGCTAGGACCGACAACACCCTGGTACTGATCTCCGTGGCAGCTTGCACAGGACTGCTTGTAAATATCCTCAGGATTAGCAGCAACCTCTTCAGTTTTCTTTCCCCCATCCTTCTTTTCTTCCGCCACTTGCTTGGCATCTCCAAGACCTTTAAATGACAGCGCGAACATTAGGACGATCCCCATTACCATAATTACAACAAACGGCATGATTGGATTCCGGTTCATAATATACCCCTCCTTTTTTATGTATGGCTTTCCCATCGTTCTATAACAATTGCAAACACTTTTATTTTACTTGAAAAATGTTGCGAGGAAAAGCAAAAAAGCAAACTTTGTCACACTAGTTCATAATTTAGACAAAAAAACCTCATCCGAGGATGAAGTTTTTCAGATTAACAGCCTAAAAGCCTAGCAATGACCATCCTTTGAACTTCGGAAGTTCCTTCGCCAATTTCCAACAACTTTGCATCTCTCATATAACGTTCCACATGGTACTCTTTCATATAGCCATACCCCCCGTGGATCTGTACAGCTTGATCAGCGACTTCCATGGCAATCTCAGAGGCATAGAGCTTGCACATGGAAGCTTCCTTTGTGAAAGGGCGGCCCTGGTCTTTCAGCCACGCTGCTTTATGCACCATGTTTCTCGCAAGCTCAACTTTCATCGCCATATCTGCCAGCTTGAACTGGATTGCCTGGAATTCGGATAAAGAACGGCCAAACTGCCTTCTTTCACTAGAATACTGGAGCGCTTTTTCTAATGCCGCCGCCGCAATGCCCACAGCCATGGCACCGATGCCAATCCTGCCACCGTCAAGAGTGATGAGGAACTGTTTAAAGCCTTCCCCTTTCTTCCCCAGAAGATTGCCAACAGGAACCCTGACATCCTCAAGCACCAGCTCTGTTGTGTTAGAGCTGTGCAATCCCATTTTCTCGTAGTTGTCGATGACAGAAAACCCATCGGCATCAGTTGGGACTATGATGGCACTGATTTCTTTCCTTCCCTCTTTCTCATCAGTGACAGCTGTAAGTGCCAGGTGTTTCGCGTAACTGGCATTGGTGATGAAGCATTTATTTCCATTGATGATGAATTCGCCATTTTCCTCTATCGCCCTTGTTCTTGTTCCCCCTGCATCGGACCCCGCACCCGGTTCTGTAAGGCCAAATGCTCCAAGGGATTCACCGTTACATATTGGAGCAAGGTATCGCTGCTTCTGTTCTTCTGTGCCAAACAAGTTGAGCGGAGCACCGCCAAGAGATATATGAGCCGAATAAGTGATCCCTGTTGAAGCACATGCTTTACTCAATTCCTCAGTCACAATGGCAAAGCTAATTGTATCTGCACCGGCACCGCCATACTCTTCCGGAAAAGGAAGGCCAAGCATGCCCATATCGCCTAATTTTTTGAATATTTCCTTAGGAAATGCCTTTGTACGGTCACGTTCGAGAGCTCCGGGAGCAACTTCCTCAACGGCAAATTCTCTGATAGTCCGTCTGATCATTTCCTGTTCCTGTGTTAAATCAAAATTCATTTCCATCCCCCTTAAGCTGTATGAATGCGTTTGCAATTCTATTATATAAGGGTTGACTAACTTTTCTCAACATTTAAAAATATTCAAATATTAAATCATTATTTAACGATAACAATAACATGAAAAATATATATTAATTTAAACGTGAATTCAGCACTCAAATTTAATCTCCATTTGCAAAATGAGAGACAATTCAGTAAAATAGAGTAAAAATGCAGAATAACACGATGAAAGTTCGATAAAAAGAAAATTGCAAGCGCTGCTACATCCTGCAGCCATCTAACGGAGCAATGTAAAGAAAATAAAAAAGGAATAATTTGCTTTCCATACGAAAGCAAATTATTCCCTGTCATCATTCTATTCTAAAAAGTCTTTTAAACGTTTGCTGCGGCTTGGATGCCTTAGCTTTCTTAATGCCTTTGCTTCAATCTGGCGGATCCGCTCACGGGTAACACCGAATACTTTTCCTACTTCTTCAAGTGTACGTGTGCGTCCGTCATCAAGCCCGAAACGAAGCCTGAGAACATTTTCTTCCCGATCCGTCAGCGTGTCAAGAACATCTTCAAGTTGCTCTTTTAACAGCTCATAAGCAGCATGTTCTGAAGGTGATGTTGCGTCCTGGTCCTCGATGAAATCCCCCAGATGGGAATCATCCTCTTCGCCGATAGGCGTTTCAAGAGATACAGGCTCCTGCGCAATTTTCAGAATCTCCCTCACTTTTTCAGGCGTTAGATCCATATCTTCTGCAATTTCTTCCGGAGAAGGCTCTCTTCCAAGATCCTGCAGAAGCTGTCTTTGGACTCTAATCAACTTATTGATCGTTTCAACCATATGGACCGGAATCCTGATTGTCCTGGCCTGGTCCGCAATCGCCCTAGTGATAGCCTGACGGATCCACCAAGTAGCGTATGTGCTGAACTTGTAGCCTTTTCTATAGTCAAACTTTTCAACAGCTTTGATCAACCCCATATTTCCTTCCTGAATCAAATCAAGAAACAGCATTCCGCGGCCAACATAGCGCTTGGCAATACTGACAACGAGACGCAGGTTTGCTTCCGCGAGACGGCGTTTTGCTTCCTCGTCCCCTTGTTCTATCCGCTTTGCAAGGCTAATTTCTTCCTCAGCAGAAAGAAGGTCGACGCGCCCGATTTCTTTCAGGTACATTCTTACAGGGTCATTGATTTTCACACCCGGAGGAACGCTCAAATCATTGAGATCAAATTCCTCTTCGTTTTTCGCAAGTTGCTGTACGTTGGGGTCAGCCTCTTCACTCTCCCCGACTAGCTCCACTCCCTGATCGCCAAGGAACTCATAGAACTCATCCATCTGATCCGAATCGAGTTCAAAACTTGCCAGTCTTTCGGCAATATCATCATAAGCAAGGACTCCGGTTTTTTTGCCCAGTTCCGTTAACTGGTCTTTTGCATGTTCAAGGGTCACTTCTGGGTCGACCTCTTTAGAACGGGCTGACTTTTCAGCCATATGTCCCCCTCCTTCCAAGAATCAAAACATAATCCGCATCATCTATAATGTTTTTCGCATCTGGATGATTTCCATTGCGATTGAGGCTGCGCGCACAAAGTCATTCTCTCGTTCCGCTGCTTTTTCCTCTGCTTCTTTTTCTTTTATTTTTAACATTTTTTGATAATTCAACACCTGCTTGATATAATCAGATAACTCCTGCTCACTGATTTCCGGGCAGATGGACATCATTTCAATGTCAGCAACAACCCTTTTTAGCTTATTATCCTGAAGATAATTTAAGAACGCTGCCGGGTCGGGGTCAAGCCCTTTTTCATAAAAACCAAATAAGTAGGTAATGATTGCCTGATGTTCATCAATATTGAATACGCTGCCCCCAAGCATTTCCCTGGCTTTATAAGCAATGTCGGCATCTCTCATCATGTGTGCGATCAGATGCCTTTCAGCATTATAAAAGGCCGGTTTTAAGCCGGTCTGCCTGACAGGGGCGAAACTTACCTTTTCCCGCCGGGAGCCTTTCTCCTTCCCGGAAGGCGGGCTCTGTACTTCTTTGACCTGCTGGCTAAGCGCATCAAGCGATAACGAGAACTCGCCCGCCAGCTGCCGAAGGTACAAATCCTTCTCAACCGCTTTTTCAAGCCTTGCAATTTCAGCTAATACTTCTTCTATATACTGCAGGCGATCTCCTTCATTTTGAAGGTTTTTTCCCCGCCTGAAGTACAGCATTTTGAAAGACATTAGCGTAAGGCTTGAACCAATTACATCTTTCTTGAACTTATCGTCGCCATGCCTTCTGATGTAGTCATCAGGATCAAGCCCTTCTGGCATAACGGCGACCTTTACAGTACAGCCTGCTTCCCCGAGCGCTGTTGCAGCCCGGTAGGCAGCCTCAATTCCGGCGTTATCGGAATCGTAGCAGATTATTACAGACTCGACATTTCGTTTTAGAATTGAAATATGCTCGTCTGTGAGAGATGTTCCCATTGTGGCAACACCGTTTTCAACTCCTGACCTGTCCGCCGCAATTACATCGGCAAACCCTTCAAACAAGACGGCTTGCTGCTGCTTTCTTATGCTTGGACGGGCACGGCTGAAGTTGTATAAAATTTTGCTTTTATTAAAGATCGCTGTTTCCGGACTATTTAAATATTTGGGCTCATCGGCCCCAAGGGATCTTCCGGAAAAAGCAATCGTACTGCCCTGATGGTCGAAAATCGGGAACATAATTCTGTCCCTGAACCTGTCAAAGTAAGTCCCGTCCCGTTCCTTTTTGATGACAAGGCCGGATTTCTCCATCACGTCCTGCTCAAAACCTCTTTTCTTCAAGAGGTTTGCTGCAAAGTCCCATGATGGAAGAGAATATCCAATCTGAAATTTCTCAATGGACTCTTTTGAAAAGCCGCGGTTAAGAAGATACTCAAGCGCATGCTGGCCTTCCGCGGTATTGACAAGCAAGTGATGGTAAAACTTCTTCAGCAGTTCATGTGCATCCAGCATTGAGCGAATATTTTCAGGAACTTTCCTCTTCCCCGCTGGAGCTGCTGCTTCAAGGCCAAGCTGGATATTTGCCCTTTCAGCAAGCTTGATTGCTGCTTCCTGAAAAGAAAGCCCTTCAATCTCCATTAAAAAAGAAAAAACATTTCCACCCGCACCGCAGCCAAAACAGTGATAAATTTGCTTATCTGGAGAAACAGAAAACGATGGTGAATTTTCCCCATGAAAAGGACAGAGTCCAAAATAGTTGCGGCCCTGCTTTTTGAGCTGGACGTATTCACCCACAATATCAACAATTTCTACTGCCTGCCGGACTTCATTCAGTTTTTCTTCGGCAATCCTCTCCGCCATGATCACCGCTCCATTTTCAGTTGTTACTCATTTCCCAGGTGTATTAGTCACTATTCGACAAAAGCTTTGCCAATTCCTTCACAAATCTTTCCCTGTCTTCCGAACGGAAAGCTCTGGGCCCTTTCCCGAAATGCCCCTGCCTCCTAGCCTTTGCTGACAGGTGGCGAATCTCGAGCTGCAATTGAATCTCATCTTCCTCATACAACATCCCCCTTGGTGAAAGGACATAAACCTTTTTCCCAAGCAAGGCAGCAGCCAGCCCAATATCCTGAGTTACTGCAATGTCTCCCCTGTTTGCATGGTTCATAATATACAGGTCCGCTGCATCGCTTCCAGGGTCCACGTATATCCATGTTTCTGGACCGGATTCAGTCAGCATATGGTCATATGAAGCAACAAAGACAGGTTGAACATTATGCAATGAAGCTATTTCGACAATTTCTTTTTTTACCGGACACGAATCAGCATCAACCAAAATAGTCCGGCTCTTTAATTTACTAGTATTTATTCTACATCACTCCGCAAACTCCTTCTTTAAGCCCGGAAATTTTAGAATAGAATTTTGTCGATTTTTTTTGTCGCTATTTTCTTGACATGTGACAATAAATAGTTTATTCGTTATTTGCCAAGTCTAAACCCTATCTTGGCCTTTTTATCACAATTTTTTATTATAGTATAGAAAAGGCAAAATAGCTATTATTTTTTCTTGACAAAAAGACTTTTCTGCAAAAAGAAGAGCACATAGAAAAATGTGCTAGATAGTCGAAGTTTTTTTGTGTATTAGGGATAAAATTACATTGGCTGTTTCTTCCACAGCTTTATTGGTTACATCGATAACCGGGCACCCAATCCGGCTGGCAACACTTTCGAAATATACTGCTTCTTCATTGATACGTTCGATAGTTGCATAACTTGCTGTATCATTCAGTCCGAGGGATATAAGTCTTTCGCGCCGTATTTCGTTTAGCTTGCCGGCTGAAATTCTCAAACCAAAGCATTTCTCCTTCGGTACCCGGAATAGCTCTTCAGGCGGGTCGACCTCGGGAACGATTGGCACATTGGCAACCTTCAGCCTTTTATGAGCAAGGTATTGGGACAATGGCGTTTTAGATGTCCTTGAAACTCCGATCAAAACGATATCCGCCTTCATGATTCCCCTCGGGTCTCTTCCATCATCATACTTTACGGCAAATTCTACCGCTTCGACTTTTCTGAAGTAATCCTCGTCAAGCTTGCGGACAAGTCCTGGTTCAAACATCGGAACCTCTCCGCTTAAATCCGAAACTTTTTTCATTAAGGGACCAAGAATATCGACAGCAGGAACTCCTTCCCTTAATGACGCTGATCTCATATGTTCGTTGATTTCAGGTTTCACAAGGGTATATGCAATCATCCCGCCATCCAGTTTCGCCAGCGTGATGACTTCTTCTACGTTTGAAGTATCTTCAACAAACGGAAACCTTTTTATAATAATATTTGAAGCCGCAAATTGGCTGGCAGCGGCTTTCGTTACCAGTTCAGCCGTTTCTCCGACAGAATCGGAAACGACATAAATAGTTGTCTGTTGATTCATTTCCAGACCCAGCTCCTCATTTCATGGCATCCTTTATTCATCGGCGAGCGTTACAAAAGCTTTCGTAATGTTTGTCTTGGTCAGCCTTCCAACGATTTCGAGGCCTCCTGGAGATTCCTTGACGACAGGCAATGCATCTATCTGCCGTTCAATCAGCTTTTTCGCAGCCTCTATCAGGAGATCATCGCGCTCACAGAAGGTAATATTCGGCATCCTTGTCATGATTATATTGACAGGCAAATGATTCAGATCCTGTTTGCCAATACTCGCCCTCAGCAAATCCTTTCTTGAAAGAACACCTGCCAAATGGGATGCTCCATCAGCAACAAAGAGTGTCCCCACATCCTCAAGGAACATCGTACAAATCGCATCGTAAACTGATACATTTTCGCTGATAACGACCGGGATTGACTGATAGTCCTTCACAAACAGCTTTTTCAGATTTTCTGTTAAAAGCTGGGTCCCTGATTTCCCTGTGTAAAAATAACCTACTCTCGGCCTTGCATCAAGAAACCCAGCCATTGTTAAAATCGCCAGGTCCGGCCTTAGTGTTGCCCTGGTAAGGTTTAATCTGTCAGCAATATGCTCGCCTGTAATTGGACCGCTTTCCTTGACAATTTCCAGAATTAGTTCTTGGCGCTTATTCAGTTCTATTTGACTCACCACCTGACCGTATGTTTCAATAACAGGCCACATTTTTCACCCAAAAACATACTTCCTGTACGGAAAGGCCTGCCTTTAAGAGGCAGGCGCATAACCGTTTTACTTCACGATGATTTCATTCACTTTTGCAAGCTTCATAATCAGCACCGAGATTGCTGCCATCAAATTCAAACGGTTTTCCCTTACACCCTGATTGTCAGCCATAATCATATTCTGATCAAAATAATCATTTATAAATGGCTTAAGTTCAATCAATGTTTGATAGAGATCTCCGGCTTCGATTCCCGCTTCTGCTTTTCGGGCTGCATCGATATATTTATCATGCAAAACATTTTCGGAAGGATTTTCAAACAGATTAGGATCTATATCCCCCATTACTTCTGCTTTGGCGGCAATATTCAGCACCCTGCTCAATGATTCCATACTCTCTTTAAATCCGGCTTCGTCTTTGTGCTCCTGGATGACAGCCGCTTTTTTCATCAGTCCTGGTATTGAACCAAGCTCTCCGCCCAAAACAGCATCAATAATATCATAACTAATGCCCTGCTCCTGAAGCAGATGCTTGATTCTCAGCTTAAAGAATTGGCATAAATCCTTATAAATTTCCTCGTTATCTCTCTTGGCTATGCCTGCTTCGCTAACCAGGCTGAGTGAAAGCCCGATCAGGGACTCTAGCGGAACACCCCAGTTTTTCCCTACCAGTGTCTGGGCAATACCGGCCGCCTGCCTCCGCAAAGCGTAAGGATCCTGTGACCCGCTCGGAATCACCCCAATTGCAAAGAAAGATACAATTGTATCTAATTTGTCAGAGATGGCCACTACAGCGCCAGCATCACTTTCTGCCGTGCTGTCATCGGCATTCCGTGGCATATAGTGTTCATTGATTGCATGAGCAACTGCTTCAGACTCTCCCTTTTGGACAGCGTATTTTTCACCCATGATTCCCTGCAGTTCAGGAAATTCATACACCATTTGCGTGACCAAGTCGAATTTGCAGATTTTAGCTGCCCTGTCTGCAGCTTTTGCAGCTTCCTCATCAATGCCTGTACGTTCCGCGATCAGATTGGCCAATTTCCTGACTCTTGCTGTCTTTTCGGAAAGAGTTCCGATTTCTTCATGGTAAACAATGTTTCCTAATTTCTTTAATGCATCTTCAATCCGTAGCTTTTTATCCTCACGGTAGAAGAAAGCGGCATCTGAAAGCCTTGCCCTAAGAACCTTTTCATTCCCTCGTGCAACAGTCTCTATATGGAGATGGTCTCCATTCCTTACTGTCACAAAGCGAGGAAGCAGGTCACCGCTCTTTGACTTAACCGGGAAGTAGCGTTGATGCTCCTTCATTGATGTAATAAGTACTTCCTCCGGGATTTCCAGATATTCTTCCTCAAATTTCCCATAAAGTGCGGTTGGATATTCCACAAGGTTCGTGACCTCCTGAAGCAAATCGGCATCGATTGGAATAACCCAGCCGTTTTCTTCTTCGATCTTTTCAAGCTGCGACAAGATAGCTTGCTTGCGGCTTTCTGCGTCCGCGACAACATACTGGCCCAGCAATGCCTCTTCATAGCCTTCCGGCAAATCCAGAACCGTTTCTGAGCCAAGGAACCGATGGCCTCTCGTTACTTTCCCGGTATTTACGCCGGCAACTGAAAAAGGAATGACTTCCTGGCCAAATAATGCCACAATCCATTTGATCGGGCGAATGAACCGGAGTTCTTCATCACCCCACCGCATGTTTTTAGGAAAATTCAGGGAAGTAATCAATCCTTTTATTTCAGCGAGAAGACTAAATGTCTCCTGTCCCTCAATAAATTTTTTCACATGGGCGTATTCAACCCCATTGATTTCTTTGAAAAAAATATCTTCAACAGTCATTCCCTGTCCGCGGGTAAACCCTTCAGCGGCCTTCGACCATTGTCCATCGGGAGTAACGGCAATTTTTTTAGCCGGTCCTTTTGCTTCCTCATGGCTGTCTTCCTGCCGTTCAGCAACGTCAGATACAAGGACAGCGAGGCGGCGAGGAGAAGAAAACAACTGAACCTTGCCGTAGCTGATATTTTTTTTATCCAGCCAGCCTGTCATTTTCTCTCCAAGCTGACGGATTGAGTTATCGATAAATCTGGCCGGCATTTCTTCAAGGCCTACTTCAAGCAACAAATTTCGCTTATTCATGCTCTGCCTGCTCCTTCCGCTTTAAAATAGGAAAACCAAGCTTTTCCCTTTCCTCATAAAAAGTCTTTGCAATTTTCTTTGCAAGGTTTCGGCATCTGGCAATGTAGCCCGTTCTTTCGGTCACAGAGATGGCTCCCCTCGCATCAAGCAGGTTGAACACATGGGAACACTTCAGGACATAGTCATACGCTGGATGGACAAGTCCTTCATCCATTTGCCTGTGCGCTTCTTTCTCATAGGTGTTAAAGAGGTTAAAGAGCATTTCCATATCAGACGTTTCAAATGTGTATTTGGAATGTTCATATTCAGGCTGTCCAAAAATGTCCCTGACCGTGAAGCCATTCGTCCACTCCAAGTCAAACACATTCTCTTTGTCCTGAATATAGGACGCAAGACGCTCAATTCCATAAGTAATTTCTACAGAAACAGGCCGGCATTCAAGCCCTCCTACTTGTTGAAAATACGTAAACTGGGTAATTTCCATTCCGTCCAGCCATACTTCCCAGCCCAATCCAGCACAGCCGAGGGAAGGGTTCTCCCAATTATCCTCAACAAACCGGATATCATGCTCAAGCGGATCAATGCCCAGCGCCTTAAGGGAATCAAGATAAAGTTCCTGAATATTGTCAGGAGATGGCTTGATGATGACCTGGAACTGGTGGTGCTGGTACAGGCGGTTCGGGTTTTCACCGTAACGTCCATCTGCAGGCCTTCGAGATGGTTCAACATAGGCCACGCTCCATGGCTCAGGGCCTATCGCACGAAGAAAAGTATAAGGGCTCATTGTTCCGGCACCCTTTTCGACGTCATATGCCTGCATTAATATACAGCCTTGTTGGGACCAGTGCTTCTGCAATGTTAGAATCATATTCTGGATATTCATTGTGACACCTCCATAGGGTTTTATGTTGCAATAGCAGAACCAAAAATTTTTTTAAAATCAAAAAACTCCCGTCTCTATGCCAGTTATGGCATAGGGACGAGAGTTACCCGCGGTTCCACCCTATTTGCTGCAAATGCAGCCTCTTTAAATACCAGTCGCTCCGGAACGCCTTCCTTATTCCTCTGCAACCCGGCTCACACCATCCCGGGATCGCTTTTACAGGGTGGATAAGTACTCTTCTCCATCTCAGCAACATATGCAATATTACTTTGAATCATAACGAAAACCTGAAGCGTTGTCAATACGCTAAAGCTTACCTTTTAAACCGCCCATCTGGTTAAGAAACCTTTTGGTCTTTAAATGAAGGCCTGAATATTCTTCGTAATAAGCTGTTATGACCTTCTTCAATTCCGCCTTCGTCTCTTCCTTTACCGATATATTCCCGAGGCGGGAAAGGTCCAGCATATAGAAAAGGCGCAAGAGCTTCACAGCACCCGACGAAATCTTAAAGTGATACGGGTCTATTCCAAGACACTGGTGGCAGAGCAATCCGCCTTCCCTGATGGAAAAAGCGAAGACCCCTTCCCTGTTTCCGCAATTCACACATTTATCAAGAACAGGATACAGTCCTAAAACATTCAGCATCTTCATTTCATAAATGTTTGCCAGTATCTCCGGATCATACTCTTCATTAACATATTGAAGCGTTTGGTACAAAAGTTCGAATAAAAAAGGATTGGGTTTTTTTTCGTCTGTACTCTTATCCGTTAATTCAGCAATATAGCTGGCGTAAGCCGTCAAAAAAATATCCTCGCGTATGCTTCTCATCGATGAAACCATGTCACCTTGCTGTAAGGTGCCTAGCCCGCTGCCCCGCTGGACTAGAAAATAACCGTATGTAAAAAGCTGGGTGACAGCGGAGAGCCTGCTATTTGGCTTTTTTGCGCCTCTTGCCATCACGCCAACTTTTCCCCATTCACGCGTATATAAAGTTACAATTTTATTTGTTTCTCCATAATCAGTCGTTCTGATTACAATTCCTTCGCATTTTTCGAGCATCTTCTTCACTCACCGTCCAGTGCTGCAGGAAAAGCTACGAGATGGGAAAATCGATTTCAGCTAGCTCTTCCTCATGATTTCCGGGTATTTCTGTTCTTTCTTTCTCCATTTCCTTGAAGAGAAGATATGTGTCAATATTACCTGTCTGGACAAAGAATTTCCAGGTAAAATCCAACATCGAAAACCCCACCTTTCAAATATTCACTAGCGTTTTCATCCCAAATCCTTACCAATATATTTGCCTGCAAGCCAGATTTTCATGTTGAAAAAAATTTGTCAATGACTTTCGTGAATAAATCCTCGTTTTTCCAAATAAGTTATGGATGGCTCCCTCATTTCAGGCTGTTAAAGCTAAATCAGTATTCGTCAACACGAAACCCAAAATCCCGCAAATGGGACGGCCTGTTCCTCCAGTCTTTCTGAACCTTGACCCATAGTTCCAGGTATACCTTAGAACCGAGAAGGTTCTCAATGTCAGCCCGGGCACGCTGGCCTATTTCCTTCAGCAGTTTTCCTTGCTTCCCAATGACAATCCCTTTTTGTGAATCTCTTTCCACGATGACTGTCGCCATTACATGGATCAAGTCTCTGCCATGGTCCCGTTCCATCTTTTCAATTACTACAGCCAGGGAATGAGGAATTTCCTCCCTGGTTAAATGCAATGCTTTTTCCCTGATGAGTTCCGAAACAATAAACCTTTCTGGATGGTCTGTGACCTGGTCCGCAGGATAATATTGAGGCCCCTCTGGCATGTATTCTTTAATCTGCTCAAGGAGTCGGTCGATATTGTTTCCTTCCAGCGCAGAGATTGGCACGATTTCTTTAAAGCTGTATCTCTCTTTATAGCCATCAATCAATGACAGCAATTCATCAGGACTGACAAGGTCGATTTTGTTGATCACTAGAAAGACCGGTGTCTTCACAGACTCCAATTTATCAATGATAAATTCCTCGCCCCGTCCGAACCCTTCCGCTGCATTGACCATGAACAGGATCAGGTCAACTTCCCTTAATGTATTCTGGGCCACCTTCATCATGAAATCGCCGAGTTTATGCTTTGGTTTATGAATGCCCGGCGTATCAATAAACACCAGCTGGGAATCGTCCTGCGTAAGCACACCCTGTACTTTATTCCTGGTTGTCTGCGGCTTGTCGCTCATGATGGCGATTTTTTGTCCGATCACCTGATTCAGGAATGTCGACTTTCCTACATTTGGCCTGCCAATAATGGAAACAAATCCAGATTTAAAACCTTGGCTGTTCTGATTATTCATGGAGAGCCTCCATAGAACGAGCTTCGTGCTGCATCATTATTAGCTCTTTAATATCCACTTTAAGGCTGGCCAAAACCATTGCCAAATTTTTTTTGCTTTCTTCTGTAATAAAATGATGTTTCATACTTCAACTTCCTTCCATTCATTTTACCTTATTCTCCCTCTGATTTCACTGTCTTTAGCAAAAAATAAGATAAAAAATTTTAAATTTTCTAAAAACATTCTTCTTCTTATGTACCGCTATGCCATTGTACTGAAATTATCATCCCTTTTCAACGAACCGAAAAACAAGTTGGTTTGGCAGCAAAAACAGCTGTCCTTTAAGGACAGCTATAAATGAATCAATCTTGAAATTTTCGGGATAAAAATAATCAGACCGATCATAACGCACATAATGGCATAAATCAGCACTGCTCCAGCCGCTATATCCTTAGCCTGCTTTGCGAGAGGGTGTATTTCTTTTGTACAAAGATCCACAGTCCTCTCCACTGCGGTATTCATCATTTCTGCTGCGAGCATCCCGCCAATAGCGAGCAAAATGAATAGCCATTCGAGCCTAGTGAGGGTGAGGACTGCTCCAAGCACCACCACCATCACAGAAATAAACAAGTGGATCTTCATATTCCTTTCGTTTCTTACGGCTGAAACAATGCCTGAAAGGGCAAAGCCAAAGGTCACGTGCAAGCTGTGACTTTTCTCCTCCTGATCACCGCGTGAGTCCATATTCATCTAAAATCTCCTTTTGCCTGGAGAACATTTCCTTTTCTTCCGCATCTGTCATATGGTCATACCCGAGCAGATGCAAAAAACCATGGACTGCAAGAAATCCAAGTTCACGTATATAAGAGTGTTCGTACTCAGCTGCCTGTTCCCTTGCTTTTGCTGCGGAAATCACAATATCGCCAAGCACTCTGGGAAGTCCCTCCCCGATCACTGTCATTTCGCCTTCTCCCGCCTCTTCTAGCGCAAACGAAATGACATCCGTAGGCATGTCTTTCCCCCTGTAATCGCGGTTGATTTCCCGGATGCGCTCATTGCTCACAATCGTCAGTGAAACCTCGCTTCCTTCTTCTACCTTTTCCATTCTCGCTGCTAAATTCAAGAGCTCAAGAACTATGTTCTGCTCCTCGTCAGACAGCGCATTCACTTCGTCAAAAAGATCAATTTCCAAACTCATGCCTCTTTCACCTTCTGTTTTGTCATTTCTGGATATTCAATCCGCGAGTGAAAAATTCCTTTTAAAGTCTCGCACAGGGAATGGGCCACCTTGTCAAGCTCTTTCAATGTAAGATCGCATTCATTCAGCTGCCCGTCCTGGAGCCTGTCAGAAATAATATTTTTCACAAGCGACTCAATTTGTTCGCTGGTCGGATGCGATAACGACCGGACCGCCGCTTCCACACTATCAGCAATGCCAATGATAGCCGTTTCTTTTGTTTGCGCCCTTGGCCCGGGATACCGGAAATCGCTTTCCTTTACTTCCATCTCTGCCTGTTTGGCTTTATAGTAAAAAAACTTCAGCAGCGTTGTCCCGTGGTGCTGCTCGGCGATGTCGATGATTTCTTTAGGCAGCTTGTGCTTCCGCAGCATTTCGGCTCCGTCTACTGCATGGGCAATGATGATGTCCCTGCTTGTCAGAGGCGGCAGATGGTCGTGCGGATTTTCAATATTCATCTGGTTCTCAATAAAAAATTGGGGACGTTTTGTTTTTCCAATGTCATGATAATAGCATCCCACTCTGGCAAGAAGCCCGTCAGCGCCTACTGCCTCACAGGCAGCTTCAGCAAGGTTCGCCACCATTACGCTGTGGTGGTATGTCCCCGGGGCTTCTGTTAGGATTTTTCTGATAAGCGGGTGGTTCGGATTGGCTAATTCAATCAGCTTCATGGTTGAAAGAAAACCGAATCCGGCTTCAAAGAAAGGGAGCAGCCCTATTGTCAAAACTGCTGAACTGATACCCGACAACGATGCAACCAGTAAGTAAAATCCGTATTCACCTCCGGATAAGTGGGTGTTGCGAATAAACATAAGTGCCATAAGAACAAAAATATTAACAAGGGACACGACAAGCCCTGCCTGCAAAATCTTGTCTCTTTGGTTATGTTTCCTAAGAAAAAGGACTGCAGACAGCCCACTGGCTACGATATAAATTGCTACAGTTACATTCAATGCACCAGTTATTCCTTGATTATAGATGATGCTTCCGCAAATACCTAAAGCAACAGTATGAAAAATTGCAACCCGCTCGTCTATAAGAAGCTTCACTAGCATGGCTCCCATTGCCGCGGGAAATAAATATCCCGTTTCTGTATAATTGAATTCCTCAAAGATACTCAAAAGCTTCATGATCAAAAGTGACAGGATAAAAAGAATACTGAAAATCAGCAAGTCCTTCTGCGACTTATCATTTGTTTCCTTCTCTGCAAAAATGAAATAAAGCGCGGCAAGGATAATAAAAATCAGCATTCCCAGACCGGCAAAGGGCAGGATGGAGTTTTCGCTTTCAAGAAGTCCTGTAAGCTTTAACTGTTTGTACATATCCCTGCTGATCAACTGACCCTCTTCAACAATAATTTGTCCTTCAAGAATTTTCACAGGATCCACATTGTCCCTTGCCTGCTGGCGCAATTCATCAGTAGCAGCTGGATCATAGAATTCGTTCTGGATTACCGCATAGCGGCCAAGTTCAATTACGGCATCCTTTAAATCCGTGTTCAAACTTGTATATTTCAATTCCTCTTCCACGCGTTTTTTTGCATTCTCCACATCATCGGCTGGTATGCGTTTGCCCATGACATTATTGACCGCAGTCACTGAAAGATCGCGGGCAATGTCCAGTTCGTCTTTAGCCGCGGCAAGGATTGATAATAACGACTGGTCTGAAATGTTTTTGGTGACGTTGTCCGTCAGTTTTTTCTTAAAACTGTCCAGCCTGACTTCAGGTGATCCCTGGTCCGGGAGACTGCCATCTTCTTTTGGTTTTATGCTTTTATTTGCTTCATCATCCACTTCGGAGACTGAGTCAAAAATGGAATTCAGCAAGTCTACGCGGTTTTGTGTATATTCCTTTTTCAAGATATACACATCCTCGACCTGATCCACTGCTTCTTTCCTCTTTTTCTCTGTTTGAGCCCTGTCTTCTACCGTGATTGGGGAGCGGATTGTCTTGTCTGCAACCGAAAAAAGCGAAAGGTCCAGCTTTTCAGGCTTAACATTGCTGTACATGGCAAAAAACATGATCATTCCAAGCAATGCAAATAATAGGATCTTGAAAGGTGTTAGCTTCAATAGGTTTAAAACTGCCGACATTTGCCGCTGCAGCTTCTCCATTCCTTGTCCTCCTGTCCCGGCAAAACATTCTATTATCACCCATCGTTCGTTAAATAAACTGGGATTATGTTACATCATATCAGTTTTTACCGCAACTTTCACCTTCGAAACTAAACACATGAAGGGCGATAGGACAAAGAGAGGCAAAAAAACACCGCCCTGCAATCTTCGAGGGCGGCGGAACTCTTTCATTGTGTTATTCATTTTTTTCGTAAGCAGAGATAATTCTGCCGACAAGCGGGTGGCGGACCACATCTGATTGCTCCATCCTGATGAACGAGATGCCTTTGACCCCATCCAGTATATCCGCTGCGACAAGCAATCCAGATTTAATTCCTTTTGGAAGGTCGACCTGTGTGCTGTCGCCTGTCACCACCATCTTGGATCCAAACCCCAGCCTTGTCAAAAACATTTTCATTTGCGCTGGAGTTGTATTCTGTGCTTCATCAAGAATGACGAAAGCATCATCGAGAGTTCTGCCCCTCATATACGCCAACGGAGCAATTTCGATGGTTCCACGTTCAATCAGTCGGGCGGTATGCTCCATCCCCAGAATATCGTGCAAAGCATCGTACAGCGGACGAAGGTAAGGGTCCACTTTTTCCTTCAGGTCTCCCGGCAGGAAGCCTAAGCTTTCTCCCGCTTCAACTGCAGGCCTTGTCAGGATAATCTTCGTTACGTTCCCGTTTTTAAGAGCGTTGACAGCCATGACAACTGCAAGATACGTTTTGCCTGTCCCGGCAGGCCCCATGCCAAATACCAGGTCATGCTTTTTGATTGCATTGATATAGTGGCTTTGGCCAAGCGTTTTCACTCTGATTGCCTTGCCTTTTACGTTTTTCGTGATTTCTTCATTGTAGAGGTCATCAAAAAAATCAAGTGCACCTTTTCTGGCCATCTCAAGTGCGTAGATGACATCCCTCTGACTGATGCTGATTCCCCTGCGGACAACTGAAAGGAGGTTCTTAAGGACCGCGTGTGCTGTTTCAACGGCTTCCTGCGGCCCCGTTACATTCAGGCTTCCTCCTCTTGTTATAACAGCAACGCCTAGTTCTTGTTCAAGCACCTTCAGGTTCGCATCAGCGTTACCGAACAGAGAAACTGCTTCCTCTGTATTTTTAATTTGTACATCCATGGTTGTCAAGTCTTCTGTCATTCATTCGTCTCCTTGAGTAATTGGTTGTCCTGCTGCAATATCCTCTATGATTCGAAAATATGTGATTAGTTTTACTTTATCATTCTCGATTGACTGATGTAAAATTTTTTCCCCTTTTATTATAGCATCTTCAGGCAGGCGGCTTTTTATATCTCTCCTGGCCAATTCCTTCGCCACTTGGACAGCCTGTTTTTCGCTGTATATGCGAACCACCACCTCCCGCTCCCGGATCGTCTCTTTCTTCACCGAAAGCGGGAGCTCCCATTTGAAAATTTTAATGGGATTTTGGTTTGATTCCGTTTCAGACTGTTTGAATTGATGCTTCCCGAATCCCCATACTTTTAAATCCTTCCCCCCGGTTCCCAAATAATAGTTCCGCTTCTCTTTGCCGCTGAACACCTTGAAAGTACTGTTAAGCGGAAGATCTACATGTGTCTTGTACCATGTCTCCCCAAGTATCTCCCCGCGGGCCGGAACAGACTTTGTCTCATCTTCTTTCCCAATTGTCCCGGACACCAGCAGCTGGCCAGGCCGGACATATTCATTTAGCTCCACAGCAGGTTCGCCTTCCTCGACAAACATCTTGACAACGAGCGCTTTCTTTTTGGCAACCAGGTTTTGCGGCTTGAGGACTTCCGGTTTCTCCGGCTCTTTTTTCTCCACGACCTGTAAATGATAGGTTGTCCCCTGCAGTTCAACTCCTACCCAAGTCAAAGCCTTAATGTTGTCAGTCAGGTCACGCTGGATTTCATCAACGCCTTCCACCGTAAACTGAAGCTTCCCTTTCTCCACGCCCAGCTGGGATAATTCTTTCCGGATTTTATGCTCAGTCGCCGGGCTTGCACCGTTAATCTCGATACCCCAAACCATGTTCGAGAGGATGATAATGACTGCCAGGAATGCTGCCCCTCCCAGCAGAAAACCGCTGTTTGTCCAAAGTTTCTTTAAAAAGAAAGGGCCTCCAGCCCGTTCGATAAAGCGTATTTTGCATTTACTGGTTCTAGCTGGTCCCCGCAGCTGATTTATATCTTTAAGGCCCATTTGAAAAGTAATTGCTTCTGCACCATGCCGTTTTACATTCCATATACTGATTCCGCTTCTTGTCAGCTGATTCAAAAACCGTTCAATTCCTCTTCCAGATACCTTCACTTTCGTTGTCCCCGTAAAAATTGCCGACCATTGATTTTTCATTAAGAGCCTCCCGGATTATCATTTATATATATTACCTGGTCGATTTTCCCTTCAAGCAGGATTTCTTCGGGCATAATGGTCTTTATGACAAACGCTTTCCCCTTTACGATCAATTGCCCCTGTTTCAAGAGCAGCCGCAATTCACGGTCGGAGAAAGCCAAAAGGCCGCGGTGGTTTTCAATATAAATATGGATTTGCCCAATCATTGTGACGCGGGGGAGATCCATCATGACATCTTGCGGAAGGTCCATCTTTTGGGTCATCCAGTTCCTTATTCGCTGGCCCCATTTTTTTGCCATAAAAAAGAACCCCCTTTCATCTCATATGTATGAAATGAAAGGGGGTTCTAGCACTTATTTTTAACTCTCCGCCCTACAGGCGCCTATCTTCTATCGATGCGTCCTGCGCGGACTTTTCGACCGCGGGGGACCAAGGACCTCCGACCAGATCAATCCGTTCACAAGACTATCGGAATCAGATTTGAATTCAAGCTGAGGCTTATAAGAAGATTCTTTAACCGAAACTTTGGGTTCCGCAGCCATTATCCTTGACCTCTGCTCAGAAACCCGCATTTTCTCTTCGATATTCCTGCTGATATCCGCTCTGGTAGCAGTAGCTCTTGGATTAAGATTTCCCGTTCTATTGACGTTTTTTTGTTTTTTCGCTGAGTGCTCAGCCCGCTCTACCTTATTTACTTGCGGCACTTTTTCTTCTTTTCGCGCAGGAGGCTGATCCTGGCCAGCTTGTTTGAATTTGCTGTAAATGGTTGAAATAAATCCGATAACGATTGCAATGATTATTGGATTATCAAGCAGTTCCTCCATGGATCAGCCCTCCTTTGCATGATACAGCCACTTTGCTACTCATCCTTGCTATCGCCTTTTTTGCCGCCTCCGAGTTTGCCTATGGATCCTCTCATATCTGTATCAGCAGAGATGTTCTGGAAGTTCATATAGTCCATCACGCCGATATTGCCTTCACGAAGTGCTTCAGCCATCGCAAGCGGTACTGTGGCTTCCGCCTCGACCACTTTTGCCCTCATCTCCTGGACTCGGGCCTTCATTTCCTGTTCCTGCGCCACAGCCATTGCACGCCGTTCTTCCGCCTTCGCCTGGGCAATATTTTTATCTGCTTCAGCCTGCTCGGTCTGAAGCTCGGCTCCAATGTTCTTGCCAACATCAACATCCGCGATATCGATCGAGAGAATTTCAAATGCTGTTCCAGCATCAAGGCCTTTTGCAAGGACCGTCTGGGAAATCAAATCAGGATTTTCCAATACTTTTTTATGGTCTTCTGATGAACCAATTGTGGAGACAATCCCTTCACCTACACGGGCAACAACTGTTTCTTCACCAGCTCCGCCCACAAGGCGTTCAATATTGGCTCGTACCGTAATTCTTGCCTTTGCCTTCACTTCAATACCATTCATTGCAACACCGGCAATAAATGGAGTTTCAATCACTTTAGGGTTGACGCTCATTTGGACTGCTTCCAGGACATCCCGGCCTGCAAGGTCAATTGCCGCGGTCCTTTCAAATGAAAGCTCGATATTCGCACGGTGTGCAGCAATCAGGGCATTCACGACCCTGTCGACATTTCCCCCTGCAAGGTAATGGCTTTCAAGCTGATTCGTTGTCACGTTTAAGCCCGCTTTATGCGCTTTGATCAGCGGGTTGATCACCCTGCTTGGAATAACCCGGCGCAAACGCATTCCGATCAGAGTAAATATGCTAACTTTCACACCAGCGGCAAGGGCTGATACCCAAAGCATTACCGGCACAAAAGTGAACAGTATGCCGAGCAAGATCAAGCCTAGCACTACTGCGATGATAATAAAAGCACTGCTTGTTGTTATCATTGTAGTTGTCCCCCATTACTGTTATTGTTTTGGTTCTTCCTCATTTTCCCTGACCACGATTCTGGCCCCTTCTGTTTTGACAACAGTGATTCTTCTACCCATTTGAATAAATGCGCCTTCACTGACAGCATCAATCCGCTCATCCCCTATCCTGATTGTCCCGGCAGGACGGAGCGGGGTAAGTGTAACTCCTTCAATACCTACCAGTTCATGTCTGTTTGCGTTAGAAACATAACCTTTTTCCGTACTGGTCGAGTCAGCCAGGACGATTTTTCCAAATAGCCTCATTCTCTTTCCCAACACCTTTATCATCAATATGCTTACAAGAATGGATGCCACCAATGCAATTAAAAGCGATATTCCCATTTGGACAACATCTCCGGATGCAAGAAAAAAGCTTGAAACAATTGAGATAAGGCCTATCGCCCCCGCAATGCCGCCCGCAACAAAGAACTCCAGAATCACCAGCCCTATGCCAACAGCAAACATGATGATCGATTCATATCCCGCAAGACCGGCGACCAGGTGGCCGTAAAAGAACAAAAGAAGTGCTGTCAAACCCATAAAGCCCGGGATTCCAAAGCCTGGGGAATACAGTTCAAGTACAAGGCCTAGGCTTCCGATCGTCATAAGTATCGGGATGACAACAGGATGGGTCAGAAATCTTGCCACTTTCTCGGCAAAGCTTTCATCCACTTTTTTAACATCTGCCCCCTCCAGGTCGAGTTTCTCCAGCAATCCGTCAAGATTATTGACCGTTCCCTCCGAATAGCCTGCCTTCAATGCCTGGTTTGATGTCAGCGTCAAAAGCTTACCTTTTCCGGCTCCGTATTCTGGCAGATCAATGCTCTCGTCTGCCATCGCAAGAGCATAGATAGGATCTCTGCCTTGCTCTTCTGCCGCCGTCTTCATCGCAGCAAGCCAGTATGACTCCGCTTTTTTTCCCGCAGTATTCCCATTTTGGTCAATAATTGCGGCTGACCCCATTACTGAACCGGGGACCATATAGATTTCATCTGCATTAAGTGCAATATAGGCCCCTGCGGAAAGCGCCTGCTTATGGACGAACGCAACGGTACGTATTTCTGTGTCTGAAAGCAGCTTCCCTATTTCCGCTGCTGCATCAACTGCCCCACCCGGCGTGTTGATATCCAGAACAACAGCAGCCGCGCCTTCTTCTTCCGCGGTGTTAACTGCCCTTTTTAAATAAGCGTACATTCCCTTTTCTACTGTATCCTCAACCGGGATGACATAGACTTTCTCCCTGTTAGCTTCCACAGTCCCCTGGAACACGGAGACTGCCAGCATAACCCCAAAAAATAAAAGGGCCAGCAGTTTTTTGGTTTTCACCCACACCTCCCCTTTCTAAGATGAATTGTGTTATCTTTCCATACGTATTTCATCCAAAAAGGTTCCGCCTATTTTACAAATTCTTTGCGACTCTGTAAAATTATGTATAGTCTCAATATAGCATATACTCCAGAATAAAGCTTTTCATTTCTTTGAATGAATGATTGTTTGTAAAAAGGCCCCAAGCTAATGCTTGAGGCCTTTGTGCGCATTTTTTATGAAAGGTGTTGTTGTACAAGTTTGTTTACGAGTGAGCCGTCAGACTTGCCTTTAACTTTAGGCATGATTGCCGCCATCACTCTTCCCATATCTGCTTTTGAAGCTGCACCTGTCTCGGCAATGGATTCCTTAACGATTTCCGTTAATTCCTCTTCGCTGAGCTGTTGCGGCATATAAACTTCCACATGGGTTATTTCTGTTCGCAACTTTTCCACAAGGTCTTCGCGACCTGCTTTTTCAAATTCCTGGAGGGAATCTTTGCGCTGTTTCATTTCGCGAGAAAGTACGGTCAACTCTTCCTCTTCGGACAGCTCTTGCTTCCCGAGCTTGATAGCTTCGTTTTGCAAAGAAGACTTAATCATCCGAATTGTTGTGAGTTTGTCTTTTTCTTTGTTCTTCATCGCTTGGACCATATCTTTATTTAAACGCTCGAGAAGACTCAATTAATTCCCACCCTCTCTTAGAACTTGCGTTTTCTTGCAGCTTCAGATTTTTTCTTCCGCTTTACACTAGGCTTTTCATAGAATTCGCGCTTTCTAGCTTCTTGAATAGTACCGGATTTAGAAACAGTACGTTTGAAGCGTCGAAGAGCATCTTCAAGCGATTCGTTTTTGCGAACGACAGTTTTAGACATTCTCTTTCCCTCCCTCCGAGCACAACACACTTACATCAAAAAACATGGAAACCATGTACTTTGCAATTATAATATAACACCATTGTCAGGTCAACTGAAATTAGCCCTTTCCTGAAAGTTTATATAGCATTTTTCCCACTTTTTCAAATCGCTGCATGTCTGTACAAAGTTTTCATAGAAATATAAAGGGAGAGGATGATATCTATGATTCATTTTTCACTATTCATTATTTTCGTGCTTGTTTTTATCGGCGGGATGTCACTTTTACGACTGGGACTGTTCAACCTTTCGGAAAGCTCGCTGAAGAAACATCTGGCTAGGGTCACCGGCACCCCTTTAAAGGGACTGGCTGCCGGAAGCCTTGTTACAGCATTCCTGCACAGCAGCTCCGCTGTTATGGTGATCACCATCAGCCTCATATCTGCAGGCATGCTCACTTTCCGCCAGTCGATCGGGGTAATACTGGGATCGAATATCGGAACAACTTTCACCCTTGAACTTATCACAATCAATATTGATATATTTATTGTTCCGCTTGCCGTCTTGGGAGCGGGCCTTATGCTTGCCAGCAAAGCCACTGTCAGGAATACCGGAAAAATTTCTTTCGGAATAGCTGCAGTGTTTGCAGCAATGAGAGGGTTTTCTTATCTTGCCGGTCCTCTGACCAATTTGCCTGCCGTAGGGGCCTTGCTCGAAAAAATGGACAGCAGCCACTTCTGGGCCATCCTCTGTGCTGCTGTCATTACGGCTATCATTCAGTCCAGTACGGCGATGACAGGAATTGTTATGGGTTTTCTTTCACAGGGATTGTTAGGATTCGATGCCGCTCTCGCTGCAATGCTTGGAGCCAATGTTGGTACGTGCGCAACAGCCCTGCTCGCAGCAGCCGGGTCTGGAAAGGAAGCAAGGCTCACCGCTTATGCCCACCTATGGCTGAACATCGGTGGCATGCTCTTCTTCTATCCCTTCATTGACAGCTACGCAGCCTTTGCCCCAGTGACAGCAGACAGGCCAGAAGTCCAGCTCGCACATGCAAGTGTCTTTTTCAACCTTGTATCATCCCTCGCCGTCCTGCCGTTTGCGGACAAGTTCGCGAAAATGGTGGTGCTGCTCCATGGCAGAAAGAAAAATGATTGACTCCACCGCGAGTATTTTGGATGTGCTCTATTTTTTATTCATTTTGAGGGCACAAAATCAGCAGTGAATTTCATTACATCCTAGTATTTCAGCAAAAAAAGAAAGGGTTTGCTAAGAGCATTCCCTTTCTCTCTTTATAGTATTGCTCCTGTTTTGTCATGGCGGTCTTCAACGACTCGCAAAAATTCGCCCGCATTATACGGATAGCCCGCTTCAGTGATTTTCACCTTCACGATACTCCCTACCATTTCCTCGGTTGCCGGGAAGACAACCTTCAGGTAGTTGTCGGTATATCCCGCATAAAGGCCTGCTTCGCCTTCCTTGAATGGCTCTTCCGGAATGACTTCAAGCACCTCGTCCTCAAATTTGGATGCATATTCCTTTGCGAGCTGGTCTGAAAGGGCTATGAGCCTGTGTACCCTGTCATTTTTCACATCCTCATCGATCTGGTCTTCCATCCTCGCAGCAGGAGTGCCCGTCCTTTTTGAATATGGGAAGACATGAAGTTCGGAAAACTGATGTTTTTTAATAAAATCATAAGTTTCCATAAATTCTTCTTCCGTTTCTCCCGGGAATCCGACAATTACATCAGAAGTCACTGCAAGGCCAGGAAGGGCTTCTTTCAGCCTGTCGATGCGCTCTGCAAAAAATTCCATTGTGTATTTGCGCCTCATCCTTTTCAAAACGGTATTTGAACCCGATTGAAGAGGAATGTGGAGATGACGAACGATAATGTTTGACTGGTCGATTACTTCAATTACTTCATCAGTGATTTGGCTTGCTTCAATTGACGATATGCGAAGCCGCTTTAGTCCTTTCACTTCAGCTTCAAGATCGCGGAGAAGCGAAGCAAAGTTATAATCCTTCATGTCTTCTCCATATCCGCCTGTATGAATTCCAGTCAGGACAATTTCCTTATATCCAGCGTCGACTAGCTGCTGTGCCTGGCGGATGACTTCCTGCGGATCGCGGGATCGCATGAGGCCGCGAGCCCAAGGAATGATACAGAAAGTACAGAAATTGTTGCAGCCTTCCTGAATCTTAAGTGAGGCCCTTGTACGGTCTGTAAATGCCGGAACATCAAGCTCTTCGTAAACGCGGTTTTTCATGATATTGCGCACGCCATTGATTGGCTGGCGTTCTTTTTTAAACTGTTCGATATAATCGAGCATCTTAGTCCTGTCCTGAGTACCTACAACAATGTCCACTCCCGGAATTGCCATGATTTCAGCAGGTGATGTCTGTGCATAGCAGCCTGTTACGCAAATGACAGCGTCCGGATTTTTGCGGACAGCCCTGCGTATTACCTGGCGGCTCTTTTTATCGCCAGTGTTCGTTACAGTACATGTATTGATGATATAAACATCTGCGGCAGAGTCAAACTCGACCCGGTCATAGCCCTGGTCTTTAAACAGCTGCCAGATTGCTTCGGTTTCATAGTGGTTGACTTTACAGCCAAGTGTATGGAAAGCCACGTTGGGCATATTCTTCACCTCATTAATTCAGTTTGGTAGGATGCGGCTGAAAGCAAATATAACGGTGCTGTTTCTGTCCGCAGTATACGGGGGCCAAGGCTGCACTCTCGGAAGCCCTGTTCCTTAAGGAAAGAGACTTCTTGTTCAGAAAGCCCACCTTCAGGCCCAAAGACCGTAAAAAGGGTTTGACCTGACGACATATTTCCTAGCACCTCGGCGAGTGCGGATTTTTCTCCCCGCTTCGCTTCCTCTTCGTAAGCAACCAGTTTGTGTGAATATGATTTTGCCATTTCGGCAAGCTCCTTCAGCCCTGTGGGGGATGCTACGTCTGGAACATGGCTGCGGTGCGACTGTTCCGCAGCTTCCTTGGCGATTTTCATAAGCCGTTCTGTCTTTTTTGCTGCCTTTTTTTCATCCCATTTCACGACCGAGCGGGATGCAATGAAAGGGACAAATGCAAAAGCCCCTAGCTCTGTGCCTTTTTGGATAATATATTCAAGTTTATCCCCTTTAGGCAGACCGCTCGCAATGGTAATCAAAATCGGAAGCTCGGAAGACCCTTCCTCCCATTTTACAACGGCTGCTTCTACGTTTTCACCGGTAATATTTTCAATCTCGCAAAGCGCTGTCCGGCCGTCTGGGCTTACGCAAAATATACGGTCACCTTTCTCCATTCGCATTACCTTCGCAATATGGCGGGCATCATCGCCTGAGATGGTGAAACGCCCGTCTTCAGAACCTTGTTTTGCAAAATATCGCTGCATTGAAAAACACCTCCACAAACATAATGGCTGCTGACCGCAGAAGTTCAGAACAACGCTTTAAACACAGAAAAAAGGGGTAAAGCAATGCCCCTTTTCTGCATAAGCTTATTTTCTGGCCGCAATGACTGCGACCCAGTCTTCCATCGAAAGGACTTCCTCAATCACAAAACCAGCATTAATAAGCGCTTCTTTTACCAATTCCTTTTTTGGCTGAATAATGCCAGAAGCAATAAACTTACCGCCCGGCCTGACCACTTTGCCAGCTTCATCGGCAAACCGAAGAATCACTTCCGGAAGGATATTGGCCACAACGATATCCGCTCCGTCTTCCACTCCATCGAGGAGATTGTTCTGGCGGACTGTCGTCACATTTTGAGCCTTGTTCAGCTTTATATTGAGCCGCGCGACATTGACTGCGACCTCATCAAGATCAAGTGCCTCCACTTTGCTTGCTCCAAGTTTGGCTGCCGCAATGCTCAATACTCCTGAACCTGTTCCTACATCAACAACTCTGTCTCCTTGGCGAACAGACCGTTCAAGCGCCTGGATGCACATCACAGTTGTGGGGTGAGTACCTGTGCCAAAAGCCATTCCCGGGTCAAGTTCGATAATGAGCTCATCGCTGTTTACGGGCGTGTACTCTTCCCATGTCGGAACAATCGTAAACTTTTCCGATATTTTCACAGGATTATAGTACTTTTTCCAGGCTGTAGCCCATTCTTCTTCGTTGACCTCGCTGATGGTCACCTTATTCTTCCCAATATCAATATTATAGAGGATCAAATTATTGATCGCTTCTTTAATTTCTTCAACTGTTTCTCCAAGAAAACTGTTTACCGACAAGTAAGCCTTTACGATGACTCCTTCAGCAGGATAATCTGCAGGGTCAAGCTGATAAATCTCACCGAATTGATCTTCCCTCTCCTTATGAAGTTCAAACGGGTCTTCAATTACAACCCCGCTTGCCCCTGCCTCATGCAGGATATTCGAGATAGGTTCAACCGCTTCATTTGCCGTCAATATGCTGATTTCTGACCATTTCATTAAAACGCAGCTCCAATCTTAGTCACCTTTAAAGGCACGCTTCACTTTCGAAAAGAAGCTTTCTTCATGCTCACCAAGTGGTGTCTGCCCGCTGACATCCGCAAATTCCCTGAGGAGATCCTTCTGTTTATCGGTAAGCTTTGTAGGTGTCATAATCCGGACAATTACATGCTGGTCACCAGTTCCGTATCCTCTTACATTTGGTACGCCTTTGCCTTTTAATCGGAATCTGGTGCCTGTTTGTGTTCCTGCAGGAATTTTCAGTTTGACTTTTCCATGCAGGGTTGGAACCTCAATTTCATCCCCAAGCGATGCCTGCACAAACGTGATTGGCATTTCGCAGTAAATATCGTCCCCATCCCTTTCGAAAAACTCATGAGTCCGAATATGGAAAACAATATACAGGTCGCCTTGAGGCCCCCCATTTATACCAGGTTCACCTTTGCCCGCAACTCTCAGCTGCTGGCCATCGTCAACGCCTGCTGGGATTTTGACAGTGATTTTGCGTCTCTTCTGTACCATGCCAGAACCTGAGCACGTTGTGCACTTGTGCTTGATTTCTTTTCCGGTCCCTTCACAGTATGGACAGGAACGACGGTTTACAATCCTTCCAAACGGCGTATTCTGTTCTACATTGAGCTGGCCGCTACCTTGGCAATGTTTACAGGTTTCAGGCTTTGTACCAGGCTTTGCCCCTGACCCGCCGCATGTGTCACATGTTTCTTCACGAGGAATTTCAATCTCTGTTTCTTTGCCAAACACAGCTTCCTCGAACTTTAGGGTCATTGTATATTGAAGGTCTGCCCCCTGCCTTGGTGCATTGGGATCCCGGCGCCTTCCTCCTCCACCGCCAAAAAACGTGTTAAAAATGTCTTCAAACCCGCCGAAGCCACCGCCAAAATCTCCGCCCCCAAAGCCCTGATTGGGATCAGTATGGCCGAACTGGTCGTAGTGCGCGCGCTTCTGTTCGTCACTTAATACTTCGTATGCTTCTTTAACTTCTTTAAATTTCTCATCGGCATCCGACTCTTTGTTGATATCCGGATGATATTTTTTGGACAGCTTTCGATAAGCCTTTTTTATTTCGTCCTTGGACGCACTCTTGCTGACACCAAGAACGTCATAGTAATCCCTTTTGGACATGATTACCACTCCCGCATCTTTTCACATAAAAATTATTTTAACACTCAACTTTGAAATAACGCAATGATTTCATGAGGAAGAACATTTTCCCGAATGAACTTGCCTCCGGAGTTCAAAGAAAAAGTCAAAGCCAAGAACGTCCTGACTTTGACTTAGATGTTTCCTTGTTTCTTACTTGTTATCGTCTACTTCTTCGAATTCAGCATCAACGACATTGTCGTCTTTAGCTTTTTCAGCACCTTGGTCACCCTGTTGCGCCTGTGCCTGCTTTGCTGCTTCCTCATAAAGCTTAACCGTCAGGTTCTGAACAATTTCTTGTAAAACGTCCTTCTTCGCACGGATTTCTTCAAGGTCATTTTTCTCGATGGCAGCCTTCAGTTCCTCTTTAGCTTCATTCGCTTTTGCAACTTCAGCTTCATCCGCTTTACCTTCAAGATCCTTTAATGTCTTTTCGGTAGCAAAAACCAGCTGGTCTGCTTCATTACGAAGCTCAACTTCTTCCTTGAGCTTTTTATCTGCTTCAGCGTTTTCTTCCGCTTCCCTTACCATTCTGTCAATTTCTTCGTCAGACAATCCAGTTGAAGATTTGATTGTAATAGCCTGCTCTTTGTTGGTACCCAAGTCTTTTGCTTTAACGTTGACGATACCGTTTTTGTCGATATCAAAAGTAACTTCGACTTGTGGAATTCCGCGCGGTGCAGGAGGAATATCCGACAATTGGAAACGGCCGAGCGTTTTGTTGTCGGCAGCCATCTGGCGCTCACCCTGAAGAACATGAATGTCAACTGCTGTCTGATTATCAGCAGCAGTCGAGAATACCTGTGATTTGGATGTCGGAATTGTTGTATTCCGTTCGATCAGCTTTGTGAATACTCCGCCCATTGTTTCTATTCCAAGTGACAGCGGGGTAACGTCCAGAAGGACAACATCCTTCACATCTCCAGTAATAACGCCGCCCTGGATGGCAGCTCCCATTGCAACAACCTCATCAGGGTTGACGCCGCGATGCGGCTCTTTTCCAGTTTCTTTCTTGATTGCTTCCTGTACAGCAGGAATACGGGTTGAGCCGCCGACAAGGATAATCTTGTCAATTTCGGAAGCGTTCAGGCCTGCGTCTCTCATCGCCTGGCGAGTCGGTCCCATTGTGCGTTCAACAAGGCTTGAAGAAATCTCTTCGAATTTAGCTCTTGTCAAATTCACTTCAAGGTGAAGCGGGCCTGCTTCGCCTGCAGTGATGAACGGAAGGGAAATCTGCGTGGATGCTACACCGGATAAGTCTTTTTTCGCCTTTTCCGCCGCATCTTTTAAACGCTGGAGAGCCATTTTATCTTTTGAAAGGTCAATGCCGTTTTCTTTTTTGAACTGCTCAACAAGATAGTCGATGATGACTTGGTCGAAGTCATCGCCGCCAAGCCTGTTGTCACCAGCAGTCGCTTTTACTTCAAATACGCCATCGCCAAGTTCAAGAATAGAGACGTCAAATGTTCCGCCGCCCAAGTCATAGACAAGGATAGTTTGGTCTTCTTCCATTTTGTCGAGGCCGTAAGCTAGAGCCGCTGCTGTAGGCTCATTGATGATCCGCTCTACTTCAAGACCTGCTACTTTACCGGCATCTTTTGTTGCCTGGCGTTCAGCATCGTTAAAATAAGCGGGTACAGTAACAACAGCTTTCGTTACTGGTTCGCCGAGGTAATCTTCCGCATATGCTTTCAAATGTTGGAGAATGATAGCTGAAACTTCTTGCGGTGTATACTTTTTGCCTTCAATTTCTTCCGTATGGGATGTACCCATATGGCGTTTGATGGACATGATTGTATTTGGGTTAGTGATGCTTTGGCGTTTTGCTACTTCTCCAACCTGGCGTTCTCCATTTTTAAATGCAACAACGGATGGAGTTGTTCTGTTTCCTTCAGGATTTGGGATTACTTTTGGCTCGCCGCCTTCAAGAACAGCGACGCAGGAGTTTGTTGTTCCTAAGTCAATTCCGATAATTTTGCTCATGTTCATACCTCCAAATTGTGATATGTAGTCCTATTGATTGACCTTCACCATTGAAGGGCGGATCACTCTGTCCTTCAGGATATAGCCTTTTTGAAATTCTTCGACAACGATGTTTGATCCAAAGTTTTCTTCTTGGACCTGCATGACCGCCTGGTGCATATTCGGGTCAAATTCTTTTCCCTCTGCTTCAATCGGCTCGGCACCTTCTTTTTTAAGTGCTTCAAGAATGCTGCGATATACCATTTCCACTCCCTGCATAAGGGATTTAGCTTGGTCATTGTCAGCTTCCATTTTTAAAGCACGCTCAAAATTGTCCATGGCCGGAAGCAAGTCTGAAATCAGGCTTTGTGCTCTATATTTTGCGCCAGCCTCAAGGTCCAGCCTTGAACGGCGGCGGAAATTGTCAAAATCAGCCTGGAGACGGAGATAGCGGTTTTCAGCTTCCTCAAGCTTGCTTTCAAGTTCAGCGATTCTACCATTCTCCTCGCTGCCCTTTTCACTTTGCTGCACTGTTTCTTCTGCAGTTTCCTCTGGATCGATTTCAGCTGCCACCATTTCTTCCTGCTCCAAATTTTGTTCTTTTTCCATGTAAGTCACCTCCCAGAAATCATTAAAAATAAATATATAAAAAAGCGAATCGGTCATAACGAGATGAAGCCGGCTGCTTTTCCACCTTAAGAACAAGGGACGGGGCATACGCCTCAGCCCTTACCACTATTTCCATGGTCAATCGTTTTGATACAGCGTCGTCAGAACAGCTGACATATCTGCACTGATGAATTTAAGCAGTGGGATAACACGGGAATACTCCATCCTTGTCGGACCTAGCAAAGCAATGGTGCCGATTTTTTCCGCCCCAATGGAATAGGTGGCGGTAATAAGGCTGCAATTCTCCATAACTGAGTTATTGTTTTCCCGTCCGATTTTCACATTGATTCCTTCGGGGTTGCGGCGGATCATTTCGGAAATGCCTTCTTCCTGCTCAATCATCGCCATCAATCCCCTTACCTTATCCAGATCTGTAAAATCAGGCTGCTTCAGCATATTTGTCTTTCCGCCGAAAAATACTTTCTCATTGGAAGGAATTTTGAATGTTTCTGCCAGTACTTCTGTCATTAAATCATAGTTTTGGATATGCTGGCGCAGAAGCACGGCAATTTCTTTATAAATTTTAGCGTTCAAATCGACAAGCGGGACCCCAGCCAGCCTTTCATTTAAGATATTGACCATTTTCTCCACTTCACCGGGACTGATGTTAGCCGGAAAATGGAACGTCCTGTTTTCAACATGGCCCGTATCTGTAACAATGATAGCAATGGCTGTATCAGCATTCAACGGTACGATTTGAAGCCTTCTAAGCCTGTTGTCCTTAACTGCAGGACCTAGCACAATCGATGTATAGCTCGTCATCTCCGAAAGGATTCTTGCAGACTTTTGGACGATTTTCTCCAGCTCATATATCCGTTCTGCATAAATGGATTTGATGATCTGGACGTCTGCTGTTTTTACCTTTTGGGGAGCAAGCAAATGATCGACGTAATATCTGTACCCTTTCTCAGATGGAATCCTGCCGGACGAAGTATGGGTTTTTTCAATAAATCCCAATTCCTCCAAATCTGCCATCTCATTTCTGATTGTCGCAGAACTGAAAGAAATTTCTTCTTTCTTCGACAGGCTTCTCGAACCTACTGGAAGGGCATAACGAATAAAGTCATCAACAATTACCTGTAGGATCAGCACTTGCCGGTCTGTTAACAACACTCATCACCCCTGTTAGCACTCTGGCAACATGAGTGCTAAATCTAATAATAAATTATCAATAATGCGCGGCAATGTCAATGATTACATACTTGATAAAAGTTCATAAAAACATTCATCATGATAGAAATGACTGGAAAACTTCATTCCCTAGCAGCCTGCCTTTTCTGGTCAGGCTGATATAGCCATCTTCCTCTACAAGCAGTCCCGCAGATTTGAGCCTATCGATTTCGTTCTTAAATAACTCATCCGCATCTTTGCCAAATTTTTCATTAAAGTGTCGAAAGGAGACACCCTTCACTTTTCGAAGGCCAAGGAACATCTCTTCTTCCATCATTTCGGTTAATGTCACTTTATGAGTATCCATTACAGGTAACCCCCCCTTATAAAGAGGTTCCATATATTTTTTCAAAGGCCCGTAATTGGAATTGCGGCAGCCATTTACATAGCTGTGCGCGCCAGCACCGAATCCAAAGTACTCCTCATTGTTCCAATACGTAAGATTGTGCCTGCTCTCGTAGCCCGGAATCGCAAAATTACTGATTTCGTATTGTTTAAGTCCATGTCTATCCATTTCTTCCATTAAAATTTCATACATTTCAGCTTCTGTTTCCTCCGCAGGAAGAACCAGCTTTCCTCTGTTCATCAAATTATAAAAAACAGTTTTTGGCTCAATGATAAGTGAGTAGCCGGAATAATGGACAAGATTCAGGCTTAGCGCTGCATCAAGCGTTTCTTTAAAATCATTCATCGTCTGGCCAGGCAGGCTGTAAATAATATCAATGCTGATATTTTCAAAACCAGTGTCCTGGGCATCACTGATGGCCTTATACACATCGGCCGCCCTGTGGCTCCTTCCGATTGAACGAAGCAATTCATCACTGAAAGACTGGACACCGAAGCTGAGCCGGTTCACACCAGCCGCCTTTAATACTTTTAGTTTTTCCTTAGATAAGTCACCAGGGTTTGCTTCAAATGTATACTCGGTTTCGCTGTTAAAAGGCAGGTGTTCACGGACAGCAGCAACAAGATACTCCAGCTGATGTTCGTTAAGCGCTGTAGGGGTTCCTCCTCCCACAAAAATGGACCTAAGGGGAGATACTGGTGTTTCAGCGAGTGTGATTGCAAATTCTTTTTTTAGTGAGGCTAGATATTCCCCGACTGGCTGTCTGTCCATCAGTACTTTATTAAAATCGCAATAATGGCAGATGTGCTGGCAAAAGGGAATATGGATATACGCTGCCTTGACCAACTTCATCACTTCCTGTCAGTGCTTTACCCTGTAAAGCTTGCTATTGAGAAAAAAGAGGCTAGAGTACCCTGTCGCGAAACAAGGTCTTCTAACCTCCATACATTATTTTTTCGGAGTGTTGTCGTCCATTTTCAGTACGGCCATGAACGCTTCCTGAGGTACCTCGACGGATCCAACCTGCTTCATCCGCTTTTTCCCTTCTTTCTGCTTTTCCAATAGCTTTCGCTTCCTGGAAATATCGCCGCCATAACATTTGGCAAGGACGTTTTTACGCATTGCCTTGATTGTGGAGCGGGCAACGATCTTCTGGCCGATAGCAGCCTGGATCGGCACTTCGAACTGCTGGCGGGGAATGAGCTCCTTCAGTTTTTCAACAATGATTTTGCCTCTTTCATAGGCAAAATCATTATGGACAATAAAGCTGAGTGCATCCACCTTTTCGGCATTGAGCAGGATGTCCATTTTGACTAGCTTCGATTGCTTATAACCAATGAGTTCGTAGTCAAATGACGCATAGCCCTTCGTGCTCGATTTCAGCTGGTCGAAGAAGTCGTACACAATTTCCGATAACGGAATTTCGTAAACGATACTAACTCGCGTTTCATCAAGGTATTGCATATCTACAAAGATGCCGCGTTTATCCTGGCAAAGCTCCATGATTGGCCCGACATAATCATTCGGGGCCATCATCGATGCTTTAACGTACGGCTCTTCAATTCTATCTACTTTTTGCGGGTCCGGCATATCGGAAGGGTTGTCCACCTTAATCTCTGTCCCATCCGTCATGATCACATGGTAAATAACGCTTGGTGCCGTTGTAATTAAATCAATTTTAAACTCGCGCTCAATCCGCTCCTGGATAATCTCCATATGAAGGAGTCCAAGGAAGCCGCAGCGGAATCCAAAGCCAAGAGCCTGGGAAGTTTCCGGCTCAAATTGGAGTGCGGAATCATTCAGTTCGAGCTTTTCGAGTGCTTCCCTTAAATCATTGAATCGTGCAGAATCAATTGGGTAGAGACCGCAATATACCATCGGGTTTAGCTTGCGATAGCCCGGGAGCGGCTCTGTTGCGCCTTTTTTCGCATTGGTGATCGTATCGCCGACACGTGTATCGCCAACGTTTTTAATTGCAGCTGTCAGGAATCCGACATCGCCTGCGGACAATGCATCAACAGGAATCGCTTTTGGTGTGAATACACCGACTTCTGTGACTTCGAACTCTTTTCCAGTCGCCATCATTTTCACTTTGTCTCCGACCTTCACAGTACCATCGACCACTCGGATATAGGCAACAACGCCTCGATAAGCATCGTAAAGCGAGTCAAAAATCAATGCCTTAAGAGGCGCCTCGGGATCTCCGTCCGGCGCAGGGACTTTCTCGACGATTTGCTCAAGAATGTCCTCAATGCCGATGCCAGCCTTTGCAGAGGCAAGGACTGCCTCGGAGGCATCAAGGCCAATTACATCTTCAATCTCTCCCCTTACGCGTTCGGGATCTGCGCTCGGGAGGTCAATTTTGTTGATAACCGGGACAATTTCAAGATTATTGTCCAGTGCAAGATACACATTTGCCAGTGTCTGGGCTTCAATTCCCTGGGCGGCATCCACAACAAGGACTGCACCCTCGCATGCTGCAAGGCTTCGGGATACCTCATAGGTGAAGTCGACGTGCCCTGGTGTATCTATTAGATGGAAAGTATATAATTCACCATCTTTTGCATTGTACTTTAACTGAACGGAATTCAGCTTAATCGTAATCCCGCGCTCGCGCTCTAAGTCCATGGAATCCAGCAGCTGGTCCTTCATTTCTCTCGCTGTAAGCGCGTTGGTCTTTTCAAGGATCCTGTCAGCCAGCGTAGATTTACCATGGTCTATATGAGCAATAATGGAAAAATTGCGTATTTTCGATTGCCTTGCCAGTTTTTCTTCTCTATTCATTAGGTTCACTCCTGTTAAACTCGCACATGTACACTGCTATTGATTATAGCAGTACGGATATGAAGATTCAATTTAAAAAAAGTGAGACTGCCGAATTGGCAGTCATATAAAAAACGGGCATGATTAGCCCGCTAGTCTGATTTATCTTTGCCCGTTATCACTTCAATTGTATTTTCAACTACTGCTGATACAAAGTTGGCAAGGTTTTTTCCTAGATTGGAAAAAAAGTTGTACGTCTCCATTTGTTCGAGCTTTTCTTTTTTCTCTTCAAAATTATTTGATGACACCTCAGTTCCAAGAATAGCTGCCTCCTCTTTGCCGTCAGCAGCCTTATTAACGGTAAAAGCGTTTTTGAACTCAGGATCTTCATAGCCTCTCATTTTATCCATTCCGTCATTTGCAAGCTGCATTCCCGCTAGCACGCATAAAAACATGACGGAAGCGAGCAGAAATGCTTTTAACATGAACATTTTCATTTAACACGCCCCCGCTTTTAGAATGGTTAATCAGAAACCTGTCCATTGACTTTTTCCACCTGCCAGTACATCTCACTGAACACATCTGAAAGAGCATCCGCTGAGCGGTACAGCTCTTCAAATGTATTGTCCACTCCTCCGAACTCAATCAGCAAAGCATTCTGGGATAAATCCTGATTGAACTTCCCATTTGTATCAACGCCCCTTTTTTCGATAACACCACGGCTCAATCCTTTGTATTTTTCCTCAAGGCGCTTGTGGAGTTCCGTTGCCAGACGGAGATTTTTCTCATAATTCGCGTGTTCCCCGCCAATAACGAAGGCAAGCTTTGCGTACGGTTGGCCATTAAGACTAATAGTCGTTTTATCTTTTCGGTAGCCATCCCTGTGAATATCAATAAAATAAGTCAGGTTTTTATCCTGGTTCATAGCCGCTGCGACTACTGACCTCGATTCCTGGTAAGATCTCCCGAACCCAAGATTTTTCTCATTAAGCTTATTCGTGATATCCGTTTTGTCTACCGTGGTTCCTATCCCTTTGCTTTCAAGGGTTGATTTCAGCCTGTCCCCAATTTTGGTTACATTCACTTGCGTATGATAGGCTTTGTCTGGATCTGTTACGCCTTTTAAATAGGGAAGGTAGGATTCCCTGTTATGCGTAAAGTACAGGTAGACTACTTTCCGGTCACCGGTTGTAGTAGGCGGAGCTGGAGTGTCCGTCCCTTTCTCTCCATCCGGAATGTTCTCTGTATTCTGGAGGGCCGCTTCCCGTTCTGCTTTTAAAACTTCAATAGGAGGAGCCGACTCCATCGGCATATTAGTATAATTTGTCCCTTCCCCTGCCACTAGTATTTTCCCATCAAACAATGAAAAACCTGGGAGTTCCCTGCCCAACAGGCTTCTTGGGTCATCGAGGCTGATATTAGTCGATAGCCTAAATACTAAATTTGTAAGTTTTAATGAATCCTCTTTTTCTGGAAGAGCTGCCAGGAAAGAGTGGTTTTCCATTCCAATCAAACGGTATAGCCATTTCCCATTTATTTGGTTTGCCGCATGGTTGACCGAAACGGAAGCTGGCCGATATTCAGGCCTGATTGATGTCAATAGTCCGCTCAAAGAAAAAACGGTTACCAAAAACAGCATTAGCCCGAGCGCGATTTTCAGAAGGCTTGTCCCCTGGATCGATACAATCAATCCTGTACCCCTCGTCAGTTTCAAAACATCCACCTCTTTCAGCAAGTCTAGTAAATCATATGACCATGCTGAAAAAGGTAGAACCTTCTCTTTCATATTCAGTAAATGCTTTTAGTCAATACATAGAAGCGGTTTGCAGGCCTAGTGCGCCGTAAAACCGGCATTCCCCTGGTCAACAGCCTGGTGGAGCGCTGCGTTCAGCCCCGACGCAAGCAAGTTGGCCATATCTTCAATGAATACGTCAATTTCTTTAGGAGTAACCATCAGATTATGCCCAAGCGGAGCAAGCACTTCATAGATCAGCTTTCGCTTTTCTTCCTCATCGAGCGTTCCCACCATACCAAGGAACGTGTTGCGTTGCTCTTCTTCAGGCATGTCTTCGTCAGTCAGCTTTTTTCGTTCTCCAAACGTCATACCGGCGGGAATCAGCGCCCTTGAAGGTTTGCCGCCTTCTCTCAATTCCCTCCCAAAATGCTTCAGGATAAAGTCAATCGTATCACTGGTAATCGATACTGCATCAACAACTGTCGGGACACCAATTGCTATAACCGGTATTCCAAGCGTTTCTTGGCTGATTTCTTTTCGCTTATTCCCGACTCCCGACCCTGGATGAATGCCTGTATCAGATATCTGGATTGTGCTATTGACCCTTTCGATTGACCTTGATGCAAGCGCATCAATTACGATGACAAAATCCGGTTTTGTATTCTCCACAACTCCGAAGATAATATCGCTCGTCTCAATTCCGGTAATCCCCATTACCCCTGGTGCCAGTGCACTGACTGGCCGATAGCCATCCTCCACATTACCCGGCTGCAGTTCAAACAAGTGCCTGGTTACCATTACATTTTCACAAACAAGCGGACCCAGCGCATCGGGCGTTACATTCCAGTTTCCAAGACCAACGACCAGGCACGAAGCGTCCTTATTAATGCCTTGGTACTTGAGAAAATGGGCAAATTCTGATGCAAACACCCTCTCTACATCCATTTGGAAACTGCTGTCCTGCTGGCGGATTCCAAGGCCCTCAATCGTTAAGTATTGCCCCTTCTTCTTTCCAAGTGTTTTTTCTCCTTGCTCGGTAACATGGACAAGGGAAACTTTAATGCCATTTTCCTCTTTTTCCTTGATGATTACCCCTTCAAGCTCAGACAGATTTTTGCCTTCATTTACGGATCCGCCCTTTTCGGCAATCACCATTTCTCGGGCTTCCACAGCCAGATCGGTCCTTATTGAATATTGACTGAGATCAACTTCCTTCATTGGCGGCTTCCTCCTTCACTATTTATTTCCTATCTTTCCCATAGACCTTCCAAAACATTCTGCCAGCATGATGAAATTAATCAAGAGTATTGCAATATCAACAGGTGTTTGATAGAATATCATTTGTTCCTAATTTTATTAAAATAAGAAAATGTACTGGAAATCGAGTTCCATAAAATCTCGATGCTTTTTAGGAGGTGAACGGAATGCCAAACATTAAATCTGCAATTAAGCGTGTGAAAACAAGCGAAGCTGCAAATGTCCAAAACACAACTGTAAAATCAGCAATGCGTACAGCAGTCAAAAAAGCTGATGCAGCTATCATGAACAACGACAGCGAAGCAACTGCAGCATTCACTACTGCGGCCAGCAAGCTTGACAAAGCTGCTACTAAAGGTCTTATCCATAAAAATGCAGCTGCTCGCAAAAAGTCCCGCATGATGAAAAAAATGAACGCTAACGGCTAATCGTTGCGAAACAAAAAACGGCCCTGTCAGGCCGTTTTTTTGTTTGCTCCTTTTATTGAGCTAATATTATGCGTGATTGAGTTTAAAGAGAATCATTTCGATGATCAGCTCTTTTTTCAATCCTCCAGTTTTCATTTGGTAATCTCCATCCGCCAGCATTCCCATGATCTCGGCAAGCTCCTGCTCAGAAAAATACCGTGCCTGTCCTGCCGCCAGCTTTACCCGGAATGGGTGAACCTTCAAAATCCCAGCAGCCTGCTGCTGCCCGTACCCTTTGCGGGTCAGCTCTTTGACCTGATAAATCAGCCTGAATTGGCCGGCTATTATTGAAAGGATTTTTAATGGTTCCTCGTTTTGCTTTAAAAGGTCATGATAGATGATCAATGCATCCCCGATTTTCCGGTGGACCACTTTTTCAACGAGATTGAAAATATTTTGCTCAAGAGATCTTGAAACCAGCTTGTCAACAACATCTGCTTCAATCCTGGAACCTTTCCCCGCATAGAGTGCAAGCTTGTCCACTTCACTTGTGAGCATCGATAAATTCGTCCCTGCAAGCGTCAGCATCAATTCAATCGCGCCTTCTGAAAATTCCACGGAATTTTGTACAGCTCTCTCTTTTATCCACTTCTTCAACTCTGGCTCTGTCAGACGCTTGGCTTCTGCTACAACAGCATTTCGCTTAAGCTCCTTTGTTACTTTTTTCCTTTCATCGAGCTTTTCATACGGCGCTAAAAAGACGAGAACAGTGTAAGGAGCAGGTTCCTTAATATACGCTTCAAGCTTCGAAACGTTATGCTCCGCTTTCTTTGATTTCTCCGAGGTCAAAAAAACCGGGTTTTGAAGGATGACCAGACGCTTTTCTCCAATAAAGGGCAATGTCTCAGCATCTTCAAGCGCTTCTTCAAGAGCAGTTTCTTCAAGGTCGTACACTGACAGGTTGAAATCCAATTCTTCGTCATCCAGTATATTTCCTATCAGAAGCTGCTTTGTTTCATTTATGAGAAATGACTCTGTTCCATAAACCAAATAGATTGGCTGTATCTGTTTTTGTTTGATTTGTTTCCAAATATCCAGCACCAATGCCTTCTCTCCGATCACATGCTATTTGCTTAATTACTATGGTAAAGAAGACACGGAGTTTTAGCAACAGAAAATGCTGGAACCTTGCTTGTCCACCGTGTTCTTTCATGGGAGCCGGCCACGAGGACGGCTCCTTTATATTTGAACGCTGCTCCATAAGGCCCGGGAATCCTATAGAGAAGCGGTACAACATGTATGAGGTTGCAAGATTCGACCGCTTTAATTTTGACGCAGGCCGCTTTTATCTTTTACGGATAAAAGGTATATTAGCTTGCTGGCTTTTTTAAATGAAATCGCTTATACTATAATGGAAATAGGGGGGATTGACTGTGAATCAGTTTGAAAAGGAGATCATCAAGCGTAATGATGCGACAGACTCCGCTGTCGGTTTCATCGTTTCATTTGGTTTTTTTGCAACCATGTTCATCATTGCGACAGTCGTTCAAGTCATCGGAAGATAAGGACGGCTACATAAGAGGAAATCTGGGGGACTGCATCATTGCGGTCCCTTTTTCATTTTCCTGATATCATCCTATGGGTTCCATGATGAAAAGGTTCCAGATTCTCCCCTGAAAGAAAATATAACTGCTCCGTTAGTATCTGTCCTTAAAACGCGGGCATTCCTTGCTTGAAGCTCCATGAGGACTTCCTTATGGGGATGTCCATAACGGTTGTTCCTGCCCGCCGAAATAACAGCAATATTTGGGGTAACCTGGTTTATAAATGCTTCTGAACTTGAATGGCGGCTTCCGTGATGTCCTGCTTTCAGAACGTCAATATTAAGGTCAGGGTAGTTTTTCAGCAGCTGCTGTTCTCCCTTTTCACCGAGATCACCAGTGAAGAGCCATGTTTTTCCGCCAATGCTCGCCCATAGAACAATGGAGCCATCATTCTTATCTTTTTGTTTTGATGCAGGCCAAAGCGCCTGGAACTGAGCATTTCCGGCCACCCATTTATTTCCGGCCTCAATCCTCGCCATACGGGTATCTTCCCTTGCAGCCGCAATAATCTTTCTTTCAAGATCGCTCTCCTGTGCAAATTGCGGGAGCAAGACTTCTTTTACATCCATACCTGACATAAGAGAAACAGCCCCTCCGACATGATCGGCATCCCCATGTGTTAATACCAGCTTGTCTATAGATCTAATACCTTCGCTTTTTAAATAAGGGAGGAGGATATCTTCGCCTGTATTGAAAGAATTCCGTTTTTCCTGCCATGCTTCCCTGCTGAAAGCCAGACTTCCTCCGGTATCAATCATGTACGTCCCATGCCGGTAAGGAAGTTCAATGAGGATACTGTCGCCTTGTCCGACATCCAGAAAGACAATTTTCCCTTCGGACGAGGAATAAGGAAGGAAAAACTGGAAGGCAAGCGGAATTGCAGGCAAAATCATTAACCTTGCCATCCGCACTGGAACGGGGTCCTTTTCCAGCAGCAGAAAAAAAAGCAAAATGGCGGCTGACTGGAATGTCAGCATCAAGAACGAGGGTTTTCCAAAGACCACTGAAGACCACGGCAGCGAAGCGAGCAGCCCCGACAGCTTACCAGCAAAACGAACGCTCAATTCAAGAATTCCCTCTACGAATATGGCAGCAACAGGAAAAGTGCAGGCGAGCAGATAATCAGCAATGACAAGCGGAAGGATGACATAAGAAAACAGGGGGACAAATACTAGGTTTGCAGCGAAGGAAATAAAAGAAAATTCATAGAAAGAGAAAAGGATAACAGGGGTGCCGGACAACTGGGCAATGACAGAAACCCCTGCCAGTTTTCCTGCAGCTGATTTAAAGGTCTTTAATATTGAGGAAGACGAGACAATGATTGAAAAGCTTACCAAAAACGATAGCTGGAAACCGGGGTTATATAAGGAGAATGGATCAGCAAGAAGCAGCAGCATAAAGGCAAGTGACAGAGAATCAAGTGACGATATTTTAACGCTAAACCTCTGCCCTGCTAAATAAATCAAGAGCATGATTACCGCCCTGTTGACCGGGGGAGCAAGCCCCGTGAGTACCGCGTAGAATGGCAATGCCGCGATTAAAAGGATTTGCGCCTTTTCTCTTGTGAACCCGATACGAATGAGCAGGTAATATACCAAACCTGCCAGCAATCCGACATGAAGTCCCGAAATAGATAAAAGATGTATGGTCCCTGTTTTCTGGTAGGACTTCTGGAGTTCCGAATCCATCAGTTCCCGGTTCCCAAAAAGCAGGGCGGCAGATATCGCTGCAGTATCCTTGCTCAAATTTTCTTCAAGACTGATAACCTGTCTCTGCCGGAGTCGTTTTATGCTTGTCACTATGCTGCTATGACTCTGTGAATAAGGATTTACGTTCAAAGAGCTAGTACGGAAAACCCAAAAAATTTGTTTCCTGGCAAGGTAAGTACGATAGTCAAAAGCATTTGGATTCGTAGCTGTTTCCGGAACCTGCAGCTTCCCAGTCAATCGGAGCGAGGTTCCTGGGAGTGCATTTTTCTTCAACCACGCTTTTTCATTTTTTGATTTAATCCTGTAGCGAAAAACAATCTTCTCGCCATAAGGCCCGGCCCTCCCGATGCCTTTTAACATATCGCCGTCTGCTGCTGCCTCGTCAATCTGGACCTCTAATTCCTTTTCCGAACCTTTAAACCCAGATTTTAAAGAAGCTACAGAAAAACTGGCAGTCCCAAAAAAGACTATATATACGATAAAAAGCAGAAAAAGAGCCTGGGCAGGGATTTTTTTTGCCAGGATGATATAAAGACTTACAATCATGAAAAAAGCCGAAAACATGAACATGTTTTCAAAAACACTTAGCAGCCCAGCTAGGGCAGCCGCAGAAAAATAAATGAGCTTCCCTTTCATTGCTCCTCCCCTCATTCCGGTAGGATGCCTGCTTCCGTATTAGGTGTGAAATAAGCTCTTTGACTTATCATCGAAATATGCCGCGGTCGTTTCGTCCAAACCATTTTCCTTCAACAGGCCGATCAATGATTCGACTAGCTTCTGCTTTTCTTCATCATTTCCTCCAATCGTAATTGGCAGACTGGCAACCTGTTCTACTTTCACCCCGGCCTTGTTGAATAGTTCAATTGCGTAAGGGTGGTTTTTATAATCCATTGCATAAAAAACGGTCTTGATCCCTGCTTGGATGATAGCCTTGCAGCATTGCAGGCAAGGAAAGTGCGTAACATAAATATCTGCTCCGGATGCCGGAACCCCAAACTTCGCACATTGCAAAAGGGCGTTCATTTCAGCATGAATGGTCCGGACACAATGATTGTCAATCACATAGCAGCCTTCATCAATACAATGGTCTCCTCCAGCAATGGAGCCATTATATCCTCCTGCTATGATCCGTTTGTCCCTTACAATTGTTGCCCCTACCGCCAGCCTTGTACAAGTGCTCCTGAATGACAGCAGGCGGCTTTGTGCCATAAAGTACTCATTCCATGAAATGCGGTCCACTGCGCTTCTTCCCTTCTTTAGCTTTGATCTTATATATCATACTTTATCAGTTTAATGCTTTCCTCTGCATGCTGCAATTTGAAATTAGTTCACCGTAATCTGGCTGGCCAGTTTCTCAAACGTCTTATCTCCGATTCCGCTGATTTCCTTTAAGCCTTCCGTACTTTTAAATGGACCATTTGTCTCCCTGTATTCAATAATGGCAGCTGCTTTTGCGGGTCCGATTCCCGGCAGTGTATCCAACTCGGTTTCGGTTGCTGTATTTAGGTTAACTTGCTGCCCTCCGCCTCCCTGCGGGGATGCTTCTCCGCCAGGTGCAGGCATTATGCTTTCTTCTCCCTTCCTTGGGATATAAACAGCCATTTCGTCAGTTACCTTCATGGCAAAGTTGATCGCTGCAGTCTCTGCATCCTCTGTTACTCCTCCAGCTTTTTCTACAAGGTCAGCCATCCTGTCTCCGGAGCGGATATTGTAGACTCCTGGCTTTCTGACCGCGCCTTTTATATCTGCCATCATATCTGCCTGCGATGCCACTTCCATGGGGCTGGATTGTCCGGGATCATTGTTTGCGTCACCAGCCGGAGCTGGCTGCTGCCCATCACCATTTGAGGCAAATGCCTCTATTGGCCTGTCCTCTCCAGTCCATGCTGAGGGAGCCTCTAGTCCCCCCTCGTCTTTAAAATATCCAACAAGCACAAACATCAGAGCCACAGTTCCAGCAAGGATGTGGATTTTATGCTCTTTCAACCAGTCAGCCATTCGAAAACCACCTTTCATTCAGTAATAAATAAACAGTTTCATTCATACTTTTATACGAGAAATGAATGCAATAAGGAGGGAAGGGATTATGAGAATAGGGATGATTGGTACCGGAAACATGGGAAGGATATTGGCTGAGGCCCTGATGGACGGGAATGCCATTTCCCCCTCCTCGATGATTATTACAAACCGCACATTGTCAAAAGCTAAGGAAATCCAGAGGATCTATCCTGAAATACGCGTGGCAAAAGGGGCAGTAGAAGCAGCAGCCTGCTCAGACCTCATTTTTATATGCGTGAAACCGCATGATGTATATGGCGTCCTTCAGGAGATTAAAGGGGTTTTGGACAGAGAGAAATGCGTGATTTCTATTACCAGTCCAATCAGTGTGGAGGAAATCGAGAGCGTTGTGGAATGTTCATCTGCAAGGGTAATTCCGAGCATTACGAACAGGGCGCTGGCAGGCGTAACACTATTCACCTATGGGAAAAACTGCAGTCCATACTGGAAACATGAAATCAACAAGATGTTTGAGAAGATATCAAAGCCTTTAGAGATAAACGGAAATATTACAAGGGTGGCGTCGGATATCGTCAGCTGCGGGCCAGCATTTTTCAGCTATTTGACACAGCGGTTTATTGACGCGGCTGTAAACGAAACAGAGATTGATAAGGAGACGGCGACAAACCTTGCGGGTGAGATGCTGATAGGGCTTGGAGAGCTTCTGAGAAAAGGATTCTTTACATTGCCGGCATTGCAGGAAAAAGTATGTGTCAAAGGTGGCATCACAGGGGAAGGAATAAAGGTGCTGGAGCAAGAAACAGAGGATATGTTCGAGCTTTTGTTCAGGGCAACCCATTTAAAATTCAGGGAGGACCTTAATAAATCCAGTGAACAATTCGGATCAAATATTAACAGCTGACATGCAGCCTCTATTTTCATCTTATCACCCTTTCAAAGCTGTATCAATAGCGAGTTGGCGAATCCCTGATCATGAAAAAAATCCGGCCGGGCAACGATTGTGCTGCCGGATTTTTTTTTGGGTGCGACATCTGCAAAACGGGTTATTCATTTTCTCTCACAAAAATACCGCAGCCCGAAAGAGCTGCGGCAAAATCACCATATAAAAGTCGGCAAACTGACGCCTCCAGTTTTCCACTTAAGCAGATGGCTTCCCGGCAGCAAAGAATATCCGTTCCGAACACTCACTTGGAGATTCAGCCTTAAAATCAGCTGTAACAGAAAAGACATTGAATCCCGCCTTTTCCAGCAGCTTACAGTAATTTTCGGGGGAATAGGTTCGCTGAAAATGGCTTTCATCCAGCCTTCTGTAAAGCCCTGTCTTTTCATCCTGTACGAAAAAAGTAAGTTCATGCTCAACACTGTCAGGAAATTCACCCTGGAAGCTGTTCCATATATAAGAAATATGCTCATCATTCAGGGTAAAAGTACTGTCTGCAAAAATATGATTCATTTTAAAAACAGAATGTACATCAAATAATAGCAGGCCGCCCTTTTTCAGATGAACGAAGGCGCCTTCAAAGGTCTTAAGGACTTGTTCTTCACTTTCCAGATAATTCAAAGAATCACAAAAAATAACGGCAACATCAAATTCGCCGAGCCCTTCCATCTCTGACATATCCTGCCTATAAAAAGGGATATTATACCCTGACTCATCAGCTTTGCTCCTTGCAACGGCAAGCATATCTTCAGACAAATCCAATCCGGTAACCGTATATCCGGCTTCTGCAAACCGGACGGAAAGCTCTCCGGTACCGCAGGCAATTTCGAGCAGGCGCTTTCCTTCAGCCTTATGCTGCGCAGCTGCACACTCTGTCCATTTAACCCAGTCTCCATATGGAACATCGTCCATCAGTTCATCATAGAGATAGGCGAAACCGGCATAACTCATTGACCGACTCGTTCCTGCGGAGCATCTCCCCACAGCCTTTCAAGATTGTAATAGCCTCTTTCGTCACGGTGGAAGACATGGACAACAACATCACCAATGTCTATCAGGATCCATCGTGCTTCTTCAAAGCCCTCCATCCGTTTGATTGTATAGCCAAGTTCTTCGGCTTTTTCCTTAATCTCGCGGGCAATTGCCTGCACCTGCCTATCAGAATTACCGTGACAAATGATGAAATAGTCGGAAACAAGGGAAATCCCTTTCATGTTCAGGACCAAAATATCCTCGGCCCTTTTGTCATCTGCAGCTTTCACTGCCGTCTCTAGCAATTGGCGTTCCTTCATTCAATCAATCCTCCCAGATTGTATAAGACTGTTATAAGTATGAAATGTATCGGGATATACTGGCTGGTTTTTTTTCATCAAGAATGAAATCGTATTTTTCATTGCCTGGATCAAAGCACCATCAAGATCAGATTCCGCCAGTTGCCTGACATCCTCGACCCCTGGAAAATGCCTTCCGGGCTCGATGTAATCGGCAAGATACACAATTTTTTCAAGAAGTGTCATGCCGGGCCTTCCGGAAGTATGATACCGAATAGCATCAAGTATTTCCCTGTCCGAAATACCGGCTTCTTTTTCAACAAGGTAAGCTCCTACAGGCGCATGCCATAGTTCACTGTTAAAATTCAGCAGCTCTTTTGGCATAGACTGCTCAAGAATTACTTTGTTCATTTCATCTTTTGGGCGGAACTTGGCATAATCATGGAATATTGCTGCAAGTTCAGCCTTTTGACAGTCAGCACCGTACTTTTCCGCAAGCTTGATGGCCGTTTCCATCACGCCGATAGTATGCTTGTAGCGATGCTCTGTCAGCTGTTCCTTTACAAGCGCGAGTGCTGTTTCACGAATCATATAAACCATTCTCCTCTATATACCTTCTGACAGGTTCCGGGATAAGGTAGCGGACGGTCCTTTTCTCTTTCAGCCGCTTTCTGATATCGCTTGATGAAATATCAATCAAGGGTGTGTTCACAGATTGGATGTCATACTGTGTTTCTCTGCGGTAGGAAGGCCTGTTTATCCCAACGAATTTCACGAGTTCCACAAGTTCATCAATATTCTTCCACTTTGGAAGATATTCAACCATATCCGCACCAATAATGAAATAAAACTCGCAATCAGGGTGTCTTTCACTCAAAACCTTCATGGTTTCATGTGTATAGGAAGGCCCTTTTCTCTCGAGTTCGATCGTCTCGATACAAAAACCGGGATTTCCCTCGATGGCAAGTTTCAGCATCGCCAAGCGGTCTTTACTCGTTGTGTTCCCTGCCATTGTTTTGTGCGGCGGCTCCTGGTTGGGCATAAACCAAACTTTGTCCAAGCCAATCATACTTAATACTTCATTGGCAATGACGAGATGGCCTGTATGGGGCGGGTTAAAAGTGCCACCAAGTATGCCAATTCTTCGCAAATGTGCACCTCCATCCTAAGAGCGAGGTAGTTCAAGCTGCTTGTTTTCCCTCGATTCTTTATAAAGGACAATTGTATTTCCGATTACCTGGGCAAGCTCAGCGCCGGCCCCTTTGGAAATATGCGCTGCGACAGTGTCCCTGTCTTCATCGCAATTCTGCAGGATACTGACTTTAATCAACTCACGTGCTTCAAGCGCATCAGCAATCTGGCTTACCATATTTTCATTTACCCCGCCTTTGCCGACTTGAAAAATAGGGCTGAGATTGTGGGCTTTCGATCTTAAAAAACGCTTTTGTTTACCTGTTAACATGATGGTCCTCCTAGTTGGTTCATAACATTGTTTTTCATCCTTACAGTATCCGGGAAAATCCCTGTCCACTTCTCAAACGCAAGAGCCCCCTGGTAGACAAACATATCAAGCCCGTTCTGTACCCCGGCCCCCTTGCTTATTGCTTCTGCAAGAAAGGCAGTGGCGGATGGATTATATATAATATCGCTGACAAAGCTTCCTGGTTGCAGCCTGTCAAGGGAGAGAGGCGTGACACCCGTTTTAGGGCTCATGCCTATGGATGTCGTCTGGATCACAAGCTCATACTCCCCCATTTTAAGTTCAGCGCTGTTGGGTTCCAGGATCGTTGAATTTACATCAAACGGACAAGCGGAAGCCATTTCCTCTGCTTTTATTAGCGTCCTGTTGCAAATGTCGATTTCATTGACGCCTGCCTTTGCAAGGGAATAGTAAATCCCTTTGGCAGCTCCGCCAGCACCAATGATAAGCGTCTTTTTGCCGGTAAGGTCAGAGAGTTGCTCTTCCAGACCCCTGACAAACCCTGGACCGTCTGTGTTATAGCCTGTCAGCTCCCCATTTTCCGCCACCACTGTATTCACTGCACCAATACTTTCGGCAAGGGGATCGATCCTGTCAAGACAATCCATCACTCTTGTTTTGTGCGGAATGGTGACATTGAATCCTCCTGCACCGATGGCTTTGAATCCCAACACAGTCTCCCGGAGATTTCTCTCGCTAACCTTGAAGGGAAAATAGTGTGCGTCAATGTTATAGAAGCTGAACAAGTCGTTGTGCATGACTGGCGACATAGAATGGGCAATCGGATCACCGATCACCCCGTACAGCTTTTTCAACACTTTATCCCCCTAAATTAGTGATTTTCTTAAGAGGACTTGTACCCCTTTTGGAACATGTGCAGCGATGATTGTTCCCGGGTCATTGACCGTAACCCAGCCCAGACCTGAAAAAACAACATCTGTCTTTGCTTGCTTGATGGTAAATTCGTGCCTGACGAGTTCAGGAAAATCTCCAAGCTGTTCAGGCCTTGGAGGTGTCAGCATTTCCCCTGCGTGCTTTTCATAGAGCGAATCCGCGTTCTCAAGCTTCGTACGGTGAATCGCAAGTTCGTTTGATAAATAGCAGGTAAATGATTTTCTTCCTCCGGAAAGATAATCAAATCTTGCAAGACCGCCGAAAAACAGCGTTTGCTGTTCATTCAGCTGAAATACCCTCGGCTTGATCTCTTTTTTAGGCGTAATGATTTTTAAATCCCTCTTATCAATATAATGAGCCATTTGATGGTGGTTAATGATTCCCGGAGTATCAGTGAGAGACTTCCCGTCATCAAGAGGGATTTCTATAATATCGAGCGTCGTTCCCGGAAAGTGTGAAGTGGTAATCACGTCGCCTTCCCCAGTTACTTCCTTGATAATCCGGTTAATAAACGTTGATTTTCCCACATTCGTACAGCCGACAACAAATACATCCTTGCCGTTCCGGTATTTGTCAATCATTTCTGCTGCTTCCCTCATATTATGCCCTCTTGAGGCGCTGACAAGAAATACATCTTTTGCAACAAGCCCGTTTTCTTTTGCTTCCTTCTTCATCCAGTCAATTACCTTATTCTGTTTGACAGACTTCGGAAGAATATCAGCTTTATTTCCAATCAAGATGACTGGATTTTTCCCCGCAAAACGCTGGATTCCCGGGAGCCAGCTCCCATTGAAATCAAAAATATCAATAATCTTGACAATCAGCGCATCTTTTGTACCAATTCCATTCAAGATTTTCAGGAAATCGTCATCTGTTAGGCTGACATCCTGGACTTCATTATAGTGTTTTAGACGGAAGCATCGTTGGCAGACAATTACTTCTTTTTCCAGGGACGATGGAGGTGCATAGCCAAGACCATCCATATCGCCTGTTTGAATCTTCACACCGCATCCTGTGCAGATCATTTGTTGTTCACTCAAGACTTAGTCCTCCCAATTAAGCTTTCCTTGTTTTCTGAACGACTTCAGAATCCTTCTTTCTATTTTCCGGTTGAACCTCGTCCAGTAGCCATCCGTCTGTGCAACAGGCACGACAAGAATGGTATGGAATCCACCGCGGTTTCCGCCGAGGACATCCGTAAGAAGCTGGTCCCCAATTACCACAGTTTCTTCTCTTTTCAGGCCCATTTCCTTGATTGCCCTGTGGAATGCTCTGCGCATAGGTTTTCTCGCCTGAAAAATATAGGGGATGCCAAGCGGATCCGAAAAGAACTTAACCCGGTTTTCACTATTATTTGAAACAATAGTAACCTGGATACCACTCAGTTTTATTTCTTCAAACCAGCCTATCAATTTCGGTGTCGCGGATGGTCGGTCCCATTCGACAAGTGTGTTGTCAAGATCGGTGATGATCCCTTTTATCCCTTTTTCTTTTAAACTTTCCGGCGTGATCTCAAATATACTTTTCACATGCTGGTCAGGCAAAAAATGCTTTAGCAATGTCATTACACCTCATTAAAAAGATTCCTGTTGCACCGTTATCATCATACCAATTTTGGCGCTTGTTTCAAAGCAATCATCATGCGCCACAAAAGGTTTGTTTTCATGAATTTTCCGAGAAATAAATTTTTCGACAAAAAGTTCGCTACCCTCTTCCTGTGGATAACTTTATTCACATTTTAAAGAGTGAATTGTTTAGTATTTTCCCAATTATGAACAAACTAATCACAGGTTATCCACGGCCTTCTGTGGATAAAAGAACAGTTGTTCTATTCGTTTAATTTTGATAGAGTATGGGTACAACTTATTAGCTTACCATTTCATGTATACGACAACAGTTGTACGACTTTAGTTTGGGGGTGAATGGCTGGTATGCGAAAGCTTTCTGATGACCTGTTGATTGAGTCATATTATAAAGCAAGAGAACTAAACTTAAACCTTGATTTTATACGCCTTATTGAGTCGGAAATCCAGAGACGTTCATTATCTCATAAAATCAGATATACTTCCTAAAACCTCTACGCCTAGAAGGCGTTTTCTTTTTATAGGATAGCATTTACTCTTTCGTTTCAATCCTTAACGCTCCAGCTCATACGCCGCTTAATGGGCGCTTTCGCTTTTCGTGTTTCCTTTATCGCGCATTAACGGGCGCTTTCGCTTTTCTTACTTATGGCTTTAGGAAGCCTAGCTTTTCACCCATTTTTATTGGAAGTGGAAGTTTCAGTTTCCCTGTTGTTACAAACGTGTCTTTTTCAAACAGAAGGACGACAGTTGAGCCGAACGTAAAATATGCCATCTCTTCACCTTTTTCAAGCGTGTCGCCTTTATGGACTGCCTCGATTGAATTGACAAACATTGCGCCTACTTTGACAACTACAATCCGACCATGCGCATGCTCCATTTCAGTAATGGTCCTGAAATTCTTAGCAAGGGTATCTTTGCCATACTTCAGCCCGAGACGGTTTACAGGGTAGGAACGAGTTCCAAGTGTCCATTGTTTGCTGATTTTCCCGGAAACAGGGCTATGGATTCGATGATAATGGCTTGGACTAAGATAGAGAACCATATAGGTACCGCCTGCGTAGCGCATGGCGGCTTCCTCTCCCCCAAGCATCTCTGCAATCGAATACACCTTACCTTTTACGTATATTTCATGGGTTGGTTCGATTGGCCCGATATCTTCAAGAACTGCATCCACAGGGCTTACAACAGCTAATGGCTCCGCTTCTATTGCCCTGGCATCTGTTTTGAGCCTTCTTGTAAAAAATTCATGAAGTGACCCGTATTGATTCAATTCTTTTTCCATCTCCGCCTGGTTGATATGATAGACCTTAGCGAAAGATGGAATAAGCCTCTTGCTTGCGGCCGATCGAGCGAACCTTCCAAGGAGGAGCGAGGACCACTTTCTATTCGTCAATTCAATGAACAAACGGTATATTCCTTGCCGCAACGAAAAAACCTCCGATTGTATTTAAGTAGCATCATTATCCTACTATCTGGATGCTTAGCGAAAACATTTTGATTCCATGAGTGATATTATAACATTTGAAGCAGTACCGTCACTATTTTTTATCTCCATTCGCTTTAAATATAACAGCAAATGAAATTTTCCAAAGGAGATTTATGCATGACTACGATTCTTCTTGTCGATGATGAAGCAAGGATGCTGGACCTTTTATCTCTCTATCTTTCTCCAAACGGCTACCGTTGTGTCAAAAAAACTTCTGCACTGGAGGCAGTTAAGTATCTTGAAGACTACGGTGCAGACCTCGTTTTGCTCGATGTGATGATGCCAGAAATGGATGGCTGGGAACTTTGCAGGGAGATTCGGAAAAAGTGGGATACGCCTATCATCATGCTTACCGCAAGAACCGAAAAGCCGGATGTGGTCAAAGGATTCAAAATGGGCGCAGATGATTATGTCACCAAGCCGTTTGATGAAGATGAATTGCTGGCCAGGATAGAAGCTGTGTTAAGAAGACAAAAGGGTGCAGAGACCTCGTCCAATTTTAACGGGCTATCTCTCAGCCTTGAATCTCATGTGCTCCGGTACGAGGGCCAAGCGATCGCGCTGACGCCTAAAGAATTCTCGTTGATCGCGCTGTTCCTGGAACACAAGGAAAAAGTATTTACACGTGAACATTTGATAACCGTTATTTGGGGGTATGATGTGTCAACGGAGGACCGCACAGTCGATTCCCATGTCCGGAACTTAAGGGACAAGCTGAGGAAGGCTGGATTTCCTGCCGATGAGTATTTAAAAACAGTTTGGGGAACAGGATATAAGTGGCTTGGAAAGCCGCAGGAATGACATTCTTGTCAGGGGTGTGTTATTTTTCAGGTGTGTTAAGGGTAAAGTGAAAGCAAACCATTTTAAAGGAGGAAATAAAGATGGAGAATTTATACGAAAAAATTGGCGGCCAGGAAGCAGTCAGCAAGGTAGTGGATGTATTTTATGAAAAAGTGCTCGCCGACCCTACCGTTAACACTTTTTTCACGGATACCGATATGGAGAAGCAGCGCAGGCATCAATCTTTATTCATCAGCTGGGTCCTCGGAGGTCCGAATCAGTACTCCGGTAAAAGCATGGCAAAAGCCCATGAAGGAATGAACCTCAACGAAGAACACTTCGGCAGCATTGCGACACACCTCGCAGCAGCATTGAGGGAATTCAGTGTACCCGAAGAAGACATCGGGCAAGTGCTAGAAAAGCTGACAACCATGCAAGATGATATTCTCCATAAATAAATGCCTTAATTTTTCCGCGCTCATGTCGAGTGCGGATTTTTTTATTTTCAAAGATGCCCAGACTTCTAAAATCCACCAAATTGAGAAACTCTGAAACATAAAAAAGAGCGCCATTTCCCAAGCTTAACAAGCAAGGTGATGGCGCCCTTTTCATAAGCATTATTTGTTGATGGCCTTCTGGGCATTTTTTACGTCGTTTTCCGATAGAGCCTGCTAATTATAAGCAGGGTAGAGACCTCTTTGATACATATAGTTAAAAATCATGGCGTGCCAGTCTACTGCAGTATTAAGATGCTGCTTCAGCACTTCCCGCAATGCTGGGGTCGCTGTTTCTGTAAGGGCAATCGTTCTCACGGAAATTTTTGCAGCTCCAAGAATGTCCCCTGCATAAAATCCCGCTTCTGCCCGCTTTCCATGGCTAATAACGGCTGCATGCGGATAAAATCTCAATAAATCTCTCAAGTTGCTTTCCAGTGCACCAATGGCAAATTGATATATTTTTTGAAGCTCGGGATCATTGATCTTCCCAATATTCATTTTCAATTTTCGAAGAACAATCGTTTGAAATGCGACAAGCTCGTGAAGCTCCATTGTTTCATGCCACGCCAAATGATTTGGATAAGCCATAAGCCACCCACCCAATCAAACTGATTCTCGGAGTATAACTATTCGCTTATAGCTTATGGGTGCATGACTATATGGAAGATCGTACAAAAACTAAGAGCGCTTCTTCTTTTTCTCTTTCTCGGCACGGTAAAATTCGTGGAACATTTTCATGAGGGCCCGCTTCTCAATCCTCGAAACATAGCTTCTTGAGATACCAAGCTCCTTGGCAATCTCACGTTGCGTCTTTTCTTTCTTCAAGTCGAGGCCAAACCTCCCGACGATCACTTCCTTTTCCCTGTCATCAAGAACGTCGATATACTGCTTTACTTTTTCAAGCTCCATGTTCAACTGGATGGTGTCTACAACATCTTCAGATTCAGATTTCAGGACATCGATGAGCGAAATTTCATTTCCTTCTTTGTCCTGGCCGATCGGATCATGGAGCGAGACATCTTTTTTTGTCTTCTTCAGAGCGCGTAAATGCATAAGTATTTCATTTTCTATACAACGTGCGGCATAGGTGGCAAGCTTCGTTCCCTTGCCTTCTGAGAAACTTTCAATCGCTTTGATCAAACCGATTGTTCCGATGGAGATCAAATCCTCCGAATCTTCACCGGTGTTTTCGAATTTTTTGACGATATGGGCAACAAGCCGTAAATTGTGCTCAATCAGCTTATTGCGCGCATCAGCGTCGCCGCCAGCCATCAAACCTAAGTATTTCCGCTCATCGGCCGCCGATAACGGTTGGGGAAACGCATTGTTTTTTACATAAGAAACAAGAAAAATAAATTCCTTCACTAAATAGCCTAGCGCTGTCAGTATTCCGGACACCCTTCCACCCCCGTTTATTAGGTCATTCGCCTATAAAACAATCCTATGAGGTGCAAAAGGCGTTTGTGTATGTCCCAAGAAAACTTTCATATTGTAAAAATCCCCATAAGACTTCCTAATATTCTATTCCTGCGATACTGAAAAAAAACTTGCTGCCTTGTCAAAATAAAAACACCAGCCTGCTGGCTGGTGCCCCAAAAAATGATATTTAACTATTCCACGCTTACCTCTGCGGCGATGATGCTGCCGATTGCTCCGACAACGACGAGAGCCATAACGATTAAAAACATCGTCTCACACCCCTTTTCCCACCCTGATTTGATTTTAATTTACCACACTATCAGGGTGACAAAAGTCACTGATTGTGAACATTTTGTTACATCATTTAATCAGATTTGAATTTTTCTTCCTTATCCTAAAGACAAGCGTCAATAGCAGCACGCGCAGTAACACAGCTATCCCTCCCACAGCATGATTATGTGGAGTCTTTCTCCGCATACAGGAAATTTTTCCGTCCTTGAATTCTAAAGTTCATTGTCATTACCACCCTTCCTTTAGTTTTAAAAACATCATCTAGATTTGATTCATCATTCTGACCTGTTTTTCCCTGGTTTCTTCAAACAGTTCCTTGACCATCTCCTCGTGAAAAACTTCCTCACGGGTAGCCTCACGCTTTTTGATTGTGATCGTAAAAAAGACGATATTGAGTGTCATATTCCCACCTCCTTTCAAATACATATCCAAAACGCAAAAAACCGCAGGAAAGTTGTTCCCTGCGGTGCTAAAAAGGCATAGAAATGCCGCAGGGTACGATTCTCCCTGCGGCATGGATATGAAGAGTTCAAAAAAGAAATCTTAAGCTATCCATTCCGGTCCGGTCGAATGCGCGATATTTAAACCGATATTCATTGTTGCCTTGGCTTTTGAAATAGATACACTGATCATCTGATTCGACCTCCCTTTGCAGAATTTATTAGCTATAGTGGTAATTATATCCACAGCCACCCTGTTTGTAAACCCCTTTTTCCACCTAATTTTCTAAATCTTTCGTCAAAATTATACTGGTATAAAAAAAACACCCATAAAGGGCGTTTATTTTTTCATCAAATATTCCTGGCCTTCCTCTGTTTCAACCAGTTTGTTTCGGCAGCCTTTAGACAGAGTTAAAAGCAATGCCGAAAGCAGCAAAAATCCGAGCGATGCTCCTGCCACAAGGTTTAGATCACCGGCTGTTTTTTCGAAAGGAATAATCAGCCCCATGAAAAAGAAGGATCCCGCAGCAAGCAGAACAACTCCAAATTGCCTATAATCCACCATTTTTTCATATATCTTTTTCACATTCATCTTATTTAGCACCTCTCTCACAATCTATCAAGTATTCGTCTTATTATCACAGTAAGAAACCACCTTTTAAATTTAGCATAATACTGTCTAGGGAGAAGATGTAAATTGTGACAAAAGTAAAAAGAAGCAATCTCCAAATTTTGGAGATTGCTTCTACTGTAAATTAAATCGAAAATAACGTTATCTTAACCCCTGGGCAAGATCTTCAATTAAGTCTTCAGCATCTTCCAGTCCAACCGAAATCCTGACAAGGCCATCGGTTATGCCGAGTTCTGCCCTTCTTTCAGCCGGGATGGATGCATGGGTCATTCGTGCTGGCACCGAGATCAGGCTTTCGACGGCGCCAAGGCTCTCGGCAAGGGTAAAGTACTTCAACCTGCTAAGAAGTTTGTCAGCCTTTTCTCTGCTCCCCACGTCAAAGGAAACCATTCCTCCAAAGCCGCGTGACTGCTTCTTCGCGATTTCATGATTTGGGTGTGACTCAAGCCCGGGATAAAAAACATTCCCGATTGCAGAAATTCCGGTGAGAAATTCCACAATTCTTTTCGTGTTGCTTTCATGCTCTTCCATCCGAATGCCGAGCGTTTTGATTCCTCGCATGAGGAGCCATGAATCCTGCGGCCCAAGAACCCCTCCAGTAGAGTTTTGGATAAAGTGAAGATCTTCTGCCAGCTTATTGCTGTTTACAACAACGAGACCTGCTACAACATCGCTGTGCCCGCCAATATATTTTGTGGCACTGTGAAGGACGATATCAGCCCCCTGTACGAGTGGGGTCTGCCAGTAAGGAGTTGAAAAAGTATTATCAACAACCGTCAGAAGCCCATGCTGCTTTGCTTCAAGCACCGCAGCTTCTATGTCAGTGATTTTCAGCAGAGGGTTGGTAGGAGTCTCCAGGTACAGCATCTTTGTATTCGGTTTCATGCTTGCTGTGATATTGTCAAGATTGCTTGTATCAACAAATGTGCTTTCAATGCCAAAGCGATTCAGCACTTTTGACATGACGCGGAAAGTCCCCCCGTACACATCATCTGTCATAATGACGTGATCACCGCTGTCAAGGAGCATCACAACGGCTGTGATCGCCGCCATTCCCGATCCGAAAGCAAACCCCGCTTCACCGCCTTCGAGGTCTTTAATCAGTTCTTCAAGGGCATGGCGGGTCGGATTGCCTGTGCGGGAGTATTCAAACCCCTTGTGAACCCCCGCCTCCTCCTGCTTATATGTGCTGACCTGGTAGATCGGAACGTTAACGGCACCTGTGTGGGGATCGCCCGAAATTCCGCCATGGATTAATTTTGTTTTCCGTTTCATCCCAATTCCCCCTCGTAAATATTGTTGCTGAGATACCTTTCGCTGCTATCAGGCAGGATGACGACAATATTCGTCCCCTCAGCCGCCTCCCCGGCTTCCCTCAACGCCGCATAGAGCGCTGCTCCAGAAGAACTGCCTATAAGCATTCCTTCCTTCGCCGCAGCTTCTCTTACAAGCCTGAAGGCATCTTCATCTGATACTGTATGGATGGAGTCGAAGTAGGCTGCGTCCATAAAGCCCGGAAGAAATTCCATCCCAATTCCTTCTGTACGATGGGGGCCCGGTGCCCCTCCGTTCAATATAGATCCCTCTGGCTCGACTATTACCGTCTTGATGCCAGGGTTCTTGTCTTTCAAGTAACGTGCTGTTCCCATGAACGTGCCGCCAGTTCCAGCGCCAGCCACGAAAACATCTATTTTTTCGTCTAGCTGTGTCCAAAGCTCCGGTCCCAGTGTTTTGTAATAAGCATCAGGGTTGGCAGGGTTGGCAAACTGCTGAGGGCAGTAGGAATCCTGAACACTGGCAAGCAGTTCCTCTGCCTTTTTGATGGCACCTTTCATGCCTGCTTCTGTTGGTGTATTGATCACTCTTGCACCAAGCGCCTTCATCAGCTGCTGTTTTTCCATGCTGAATTTTTCCGGCACACAAAAAACAACATTAATCCCTCTGTTAATGGCCGCCAGCGCAAGACCTATTCCCGTATTTCCGGCAGTCGGTTCAATGATCGTGCCACCAGGTTTCAGCTTCCCGGTTTGAAGGGCTGATTCCAGCAGTTCCTGTCCAAGCCTATCCTTGACGCTTCCACCAGGATTCATAAACTCCAGCTTTGCGAACAGCCTGACTTCTTTGGGAAGGACGAACTGGGACAATTCCAGGATAGGGGTATTTCCTATCAGTTCGTGAATGCTTTTAAAAATATGCAAATTGCTGCCTCCCCGGTAAAAGTTTTATTTTTTCAATGCATTGACCATTTTTACGACAAGTCCTGCAGAGTTTTTCGCCGCAGTTGCCAGGAATGCTTCAAAAGATACGTCCGATTCTTTCCCAGCGATATCTGACAGCGAACGGATGATGACAAATGGAATTCCGAACTGGTAAGCAACCTGGGCGATTGCAGCTGCTTCCATTTCCACAGCCTGAAGACCGTTGAACTTTGTCCGGATATAATCTACCCTTTCCGGATCATTCATGAACGAATCACCTGTCGTAATCAGCCCTTTCACGACCTGGATGCCTTCGATACCCTCGGCACTCGATTCAGCAATCTCAACAAGGCTGCTATTGGCCTCAAACGCAGCTGGAAGCTGAGGAACCTGTCCGTACTCATAACCAAAAGCAGTTACATCCACATCATGGTGGCGAACTTCCGAGGAAATCACGACATCCCCCACATTTAGTTCGGGATTAAGCCCACCTGCTGACCCTGTGTTGATTACACAATCCGGCTTAAAGCGCTCCAGCAGGATAGCCGTTGACATTGCGGCATTCACTTTCCCGATACCGGAACGGAGCAGAACAACCTCCGCACCCTCCAGTATTCCCGCTGTGAATTCGCACCCTCCGATTATTTCTGTCACTGGGTTCTCAATTTTGTCCCTTAATAGGGTAACTTCTTCTTCCATTGCACCGATAATAGCTATTTTCATGGCGTGAAACCTCTCTCTACTTTTTTTCGGCGGTCATCATCCAAACAAAGTCATTGCAGCGTTCAAAGAAAGCCGTGAATCCATTGTTCTCTAGAATGTCCTTGAGGATTGGGATTGTCGTATAATACTCCCGCTGCAAATCTTCTGCAAGGTTGATGTAACCTTTTGACAACGCATCCGCAATGGCCTTTTGATGGTCGGCCGCAGATTCGTACATCGTATCCGCAAAAACTATTTTACCACCTGGAGCAAGAAGGTTTCCATAGCTTGCGATAGCCTTCGTCTTTTCCGCATCAGTCAAATGGTGAAATGCATAGGTGCTGACAAGGGTATCATACGTTCCCGCTGGATAGTTAAAAAAGTCCCCATCAAAAACATCCGCTCTTCCAGCAAGTTTTGCTACAGCTAACTCCCTCATGGCTGGTGAAGGTTCCACCGCTGTCACTTTCATGCCTCTTCCCGCTATTCTCTCCGTAAGGTTTCCTGTGCCAGGGCCGAATTCAAGGACGTTGCCTTCAGACCTGGCTGCTACTTCTTGCAATATATTTTCATAATTCCGAAAAACTTCCTTATATTCGGGATCATGCCCATTGACAGAGTCATCATAAGAGCCAGCCCATTGTTCGAATAGCTCGATAAATTCCTTCCCCATCCTGATCGCCCCTTTAAATACTTAAATACCTATTGGTATAATATGAATAAAAAAAGGTACGGTTCCAATTTTACAAAATCTTTCTGAAAGATGCAATAAAAAGTTGCCAGGCACCTCCTCGAATCCCTACAATATAACAGACAGGGAAAAAGGAGGAGCTTATGAATTTCAGTTTTGACATCATTGAAGATAAGGTAGAGTTTTTTGAGGGCATTGATTTAAAAGATCTTGAAAAAAAAATCAATAATCAAATCGAAGTGAACAAAGCCATCATGCTTTCCGTCCACCATGTTTCCCATGAAATGCATGTGGACGGCGATGGACGAAGATATTTTTCGGCAGTTGTCCATTTCAAGGCAAAAAAATAACCGGAGCGCCTGCCAGCGCCCCGGTACTTTTTTAGCTTGTTATTGTCCGCCGCCAAGTTCTTCGACACCGACCGGCTTCCATCCTTTTCCATCGACCCACTCAATCTCCACTTTGTACTTCTCTCCGGAATCATTTGCCGATATCGTACCGGCAGCGCTGTTTGGCCCGCCATTGTTACCAAGCCACAAGACTGTCATATTGGAAGAGTCTACTCCGGTTGCCGAAGAAATTGCCTTCAGCATTTCCTGCCAATCAACCGAATTTTTATCGTATACAGCTGAGGGATGCTCATCCTGAACTGTTCCTACAGGCTCCCAGTTTCCATCTTCCGCAGTCTTATCTTTATCTTTATCCTTTTCTTTCTTTTTTTCTTCCTTCAATTTTTCTTTCTCATCTTTATCTTTTTCCTTGTCTTCATCGTTTACGGCCTCATCATTGTCGTCCGCCGTTACGCTTTCTACAACATTCTTATCTGATTTGACTTCCGAATCGCCAGAACCGGCTTTTTTAGATGAAGAAGGAGCTGCACTCTTGTCAGCAGCTTCTGTCGCTGTATTATCATCCTTTGCAGTGCTCTGGCTGTCACCAAAAAAAATCTTACCTGAGACAAAAATAATTAATAATACCACAACGGCAATCAAGCCATTAAGAACGAGATTGGTCTTTTTCCTTTTCGCCAATTTTCCAGACCTTGAACCATCGCTCATGTTATCAAAGTTGTTTCCCACTGTGTTTCACTCCCTATGTAAGGATGCCAACATTCTACCATGACTGGACGAAAACATGAAGGATTTTACATCATTACTCCTTTTTTTCAATCTTCCCAATCCCTTTTACCAGATCTGAAAATAGCAGGTTCACTCCGCCTTCATCTTCGGAAACGCCCAGGTTAACTGCGACGAGGGCATACCTCGGGTTTTCATATGGGAAATAACCTGCAAACCACTTATTATGAAGTTGCTTTTTTCCTTTGTATACGCCCGTTTCGGCAGTTCCCGATTTGCCTGCGACTGTCATCGGAAGGTCCTTGAACCATTGCCCTGTCCCCAACTCGTCAGTGACGACCTGACGGAGCAAAAATTGAAGCTTTTCAGCGGTAAGCGGTGATATTGTCCCCCCATCAAGTTTCTTCGATTGAAAACCGGCCATTTTGCTTCCGTTTTTGTATTGAATGGATGTTACAGCCCTGACCATCTGCTTATCTCCACCACGGGCAATCACAGCCATCATGTTGGCAACTGAAACCGGGGTCACCCTAACTTCATGCTGGCCTATGCCTGAGAGGCCGGCATAGTTCGGATCCTCTTTGGCCTGTTCAGAAAGGAAAACGCGGCCTTTATCCTCGTCCGGCAGCTGACGGAAGTTTTCCGTATGAAATAATCCGCCTTCCCATCCAACGGTTCCCGTAAGTGATAGCTTTTTGGCGTACTCCTCAAGCGTCCGCGGATCCTCTTTCTGAAGCTCCTTTGCCAAATCAGCGAAAGTTCTGTTACAGCTTCTGGCAAAGCTCTTGTTAAAATCAAGTGTACCGTGATCATATTTTTTATCCGGGCTTCCGTTGATTTTTTTGCTGCAGTCAAAAAGCCTGCCTTCCAACTGACCCTTATCCAATGCGGCGGCTGCAACAACTGTCTTAAACACAGAACCAGGAATTTGCTGTTTAAGCATCATATTCTGGCTTCCCTGGTCGGCAAATGGGGACTGCCTGTTCACTTTCGGCCGGGAAACCATCGCAAGGATATTGTTTGTTTCGATATCAAGAAGGACAACTCCTCCTTTGTTAATGCCATGCTTATCAGCCTGTTGCTCAGCAAGCCGCTGAAAACGTGAATCTATTGTTGTGACAATATTGACAGGGTAAAAAGGGTTGGCTGGCTCTGAATATTTTACATCAATCCCGAACAGAGGGCCTCCCCGTCCGTCTACATGGTAAACAAGCCTTGACTTTCCTTCACCAAGGAGAAATTCATCAAAACTCTTCTGCAATCCCGATATCCCAACCAAAGTTCCAGCAGGGAATTCCTTTTCCTTGTACTTTTCTTTTAAAACTTGGGCATTGCTACTTGTGAGCCCCAACAGCTGCCCTGCATAAAGAGGGGAAGGGGTGTACTTTCGTTTCATCGAAATGACACCTGGAATTTCGAGTTTATTGACTTTTTCCATCTGTTTTTCCGTCAGGACATAAGGATCCTTACCGCCAAGCACCACAGGTTTATCCGATTTACCGATTGTATGACGCAGTTCACTTTCAGAAATCCCAATTGCCTCGGCGACCTTCTCTGCAGGCCAATCGGTCTTTTCAAGAAACGGGAACAAAATCAGGACAGGCACTGTCTCATAGGACAAAGGCTTTCCTGACCGGTCCATGAAGTTACCGCGTCCATTGTCGATTACGATTTCTTGCATCCTTCGTGCCGCACTTTCCTCGAGAAGATTAATATCATGCTTTGAAAAGGACTTGGTTTCAATTAGCTGAAGCTGGGCAAGCCTCGCTATAAGAATTCCCATTCCAATTAGAGTGATTCCAAGCCAAATAGCAATCCTTTTTCTAGTCATAAAAAAACACCTCGTCAAAAGTGTTGACGAAGGTGCTCTGTTTCAAACAGGGTGTTAATGCGATTATTTGATGCTGGTAATGCGGACATTCATTTCTCCGCCCGGTGTCTGAACAGTTACTGAGTCCCCTACCTTTTTGCCCATAAGGCTTTTGGCAATCGGGGAATCGTTTGAAATCTTCCCTTCTAATGGGTCAGCTTCTGCGCTTCCGACGATTGTATACGTTTCTTCATCGCCATTAGGAAGCTCAACAAAAGTGACTGAGACGCCAAGCGTAACGCTGTCGCTTTTCAAATCATCCTCTTCGATGATTTTTGCATTGCGGATCATATTTTCAAGCGTGGTAATCCGGCCTTCCACAAATGCCTGTTCTTCTTTTGCCGAATCGTATTCCGAGTTCTCGGATAGGTCGCCAAAACTGCGGGCAATCTTGATTCTTTCCACCACTTCTTTACGCTTTACTGTCTTTAATTGTTCCAATTCATGTTCCAGTTTTTGTTTACCGGCCATCGTCATAGGAAAAACTTTCTCAGTAGCCAAAATCCTTCACTCCTTCTAGTCTTCACAATTCCCCAAAGATCGTAGTGTATTATGTAAGGCATTTGAAAATACACAGGAGCGCGTCCTAAAAAAGGCCGCGCGCTCCCAATGGCCTCCAAACGAGCCCGATATTGGATGATTTTAGATCATGGGCAAAGCATATTAAAAACAAGGCAGAATTGCAAGTGGAAAACGAAGGAAAATTATTAATATTTCCTGACATTTTTTCCTTATGTTTCTGCTTTTTGCATTTATATGTTATTGTGTCATAAAAATGATTTTTGTTCAAGAATTGTTTGAATTTTTGTTACCATCAAATCGATGGCAACACGATTATGTCCGCCTTCAGGTACAATGATATCTGCATAGCGTTTGGTCGGTTCAATGAACTGGTTGTGCATCGGCCTGACAACACCGACATACTGTTCGATTACAGAATCCATTGAACGGCCTCTTTCCTTGATATCGCGGAGAAGCCTGCGGATTATCCTCAAATCGGCATCAGTGTCGACGTAAAGTTTAATATCCATAAGGTCTCTCAACCGGTCATCCTCAAGGATGAGAATCCCTTCAAGTATGATAACGTCTTTAGGTTCAACATGAATAATCTCCTGCGAGCGGGTATGGATCGTATAGTCATAAACAGGCTTTTCGATCGCTTCGTATCTCAGCAGCTTCTCTAAATGCTCAATCAGCAAATCATTGTCGAAGGCAAGAGGATGGTCATAATTTGTTTTCAGCCGTTCTTCAATGGGAAGATGACTTTGATCTTTGTAATAATAGTCCTGCTGGAGCATCATAATGGAATGTCCTTTAAAGCTTTCGTATATGGCTTTCGTCACGCTCGTCTTTCCGGAGCCTGATCCGCCAGCCACACCGATAACCACAGGTTTGCGTCCCATGTCTAAATCCCCTTTCGCATCATGTTGTATGGGTAAACCTTGCGGCCAAGCTTGAACTTTACAATTTGAAGCGGGTGTCGCGCTGCATCTAATTCATTTCCGTCCTCGTCCCAAATCGTTTCAATCACACTCTTGAAATTATCAATTTCCGGACCGAAAAATTCAACTTCATCACCAGGTTTGAAATGGTTCCTTTGCTGCAGTGTCACGATGCCTGATTCTTCATTATAGTCCAGTACCATACCGACAAAGTCGAATGCTGTCTTTTTGCTATGGTTTCCAAACATTTGCTCTTTATACCCTGGAACCCCTTCGAAAAAGGCTGAAGCTGTTTCACGGTTCGCGCATTTATCCAGTTCCTCCAGCCACTCCTGCTTGATCTTGAAATTGTCGGGATCTGCACAGTAAGCATCGATTACTTTTCGATAAACACTTACTACAGTTGCTACATAATGGATGGATTTCATCCTTCCCTCAATTTTGAGGCTGTCGATTCCGAGTTCCACCATCCTTGGGATGGATTCAATGAGTTTTAAATCCTTCGGGCTCATAACAAACGGGCTCTCACCTGAAGCAAACAACGGATTTTCATTTCCTCCATCCTGCTCGTAAAGATCATAGTCCCACCTGCATGACTGGCAGCATCCGCCCCTGTTGGAATCCCTCGCTGTCATATGGTTGCTCAGTGTACAGCGGCCTGAATAGGCAATACACATGGCACCATGGATGAATGTCTCGATTTCAATGTCGACTTGTTCCTTCATTTCCCTGATTTCTTCCGCTCCGGTTTCACGGGCAAGGACTACACGTTCCAGCCCTTCTTCCTTCCAGAACTGCACCGCCTTCCAGTTGGACAGCGATTGCTGGGTGCTGAGATGCACTTCTATCTCAGGCGTTACACGACGGCATGTTTCAATAATGAGCGGGTCTGCCACAATGATTCCATGAACACCTGCCTCTTTTAGCCCAAGCAGATATTCTTCAAGCCCGTCAATATTCTCATTGTGGGCAAATATATTCGTTGTGACATAGATCTTTGCCCCATATTGGGTTGCAAACTCTACGCCTTCCTTCATTTCTTCAAACGTAAAGTTATCTGCATTGGAGCGGAGTCCGTATTCCTGGCCGCCGATGAAAACGGCGTCTGCACCATATCGCACAGCAATCTTCAGTTTCTCAAGATTCCCTGCAGGTGCGAGCAATTCGGGCTTCTTCACGATGACCCTCTTGCCGTCAACAATCCGGGAAATATTGTCTTTCACTGCTGACATTTTGCAACTCCTCCTTTTTTTGTTTAATAAACCGTCTCTTTGAAAAAGAAACCTGTATCAAATGGGCGGTTTGCAGGCTGAATTTCTTCCGCTGAAGCCAGCAGCCTTTCTTTCTCTTCTTCATACTTCTGCTCGTCTTCAAATGCCAGGTCAATGGCCTCACGGTATAACTTCGTGACAGCCAAAATATATTCGGGCGTTTTCAGGATTCCATCAATCTTGAATGAATCTACGCCTGCCTCAACCATTTCAATGAGCTCGTCAATCATGCAAATATCGTTGGGACTCATAATATGTGTCCCGTTCTCATCTTCAAAAATCGGATACTTATTGTTCCGTTCCTTATCATGAAGGAACATGTTCCGCTGCTGTTTACGATTTTCGATTTCCATTGCTTTGCCTTGGTATTCAAAATAATTACCTAAGAGAGATCGCTTAGACTGGAACATGCAAGACATTCCGTGAATCTGGACTTCAATCTCAACCTCGGCGTGTTCCTTGATATCCAATACAGCATCCATATTGATTTCGCGGGCCAGTACTGCGCGGCGGGCACCTTTTCTTCCCCAATAGTTGCATGTATACCAGTTTGTCCCGGTTGTTTCAGTGTTCCAATGCAGCTTCATTGAAGGAGCGGCCTTTCTGGCGGCCATCAGTACAGCAGGGTCACCAAACACGATTGCATCCGCTCCAGTTTCTGCGATATAGGCAATATATTCCTCCAGCAATCCAACCTTTTCATTGTGGAAAATAGCGTTCATTGCTACATAAACCTTTTTATTTCTAGAGTGGGCAAGTTCTACTGCCTTTTTGATATCATCCCGGTTAAACTCACCGGCCAGACGGATTGCAAATTTCTGCTCTCCAATTAGAAAAGCATCAGCTCCTGCCTCTGCGAGTGGAATGATCTCATCAAAAGTTACAGGCGTTACGAGCAGTTCAGGTTTTTTCATGCTAGTCACCTCTTTCTGCTGACCGCAATGCCATCCCCTGCTGGAATGATAATCGTATCATATCCTGGATGGCTCACAAGCCAGCGGTTAAATGCATCTATTTTATTGACAAGCCTTCGTGTCCTTTTGTTCTCGATTTCCGTTTCTGCAACAAGTCCCTTAAATAGGACATTATCCGTCATTACAACCCCACCCTGTTTCAGGAGCGGTTCATAAATTTCAAAGAATTTTTGATATTGTCCCTTGGCGGCATCAATAAATAATGCGTCAAAAGGAGCATGGTTAACCGCTTGCTCCGCTGCCTCAAGGGCGTCTCCAGCAATAAGTGTCACTTGCTCATCCTTGCCGGCCCTCCCTATATAGCTTGCTGCCAGCCTGCAGCGGTCTTCATCCCGTTCTATCGTCACAATCTGTGCAGCAGGGAGAGCTTCTGCCATTCTTAAGGCCGAGTATCCAATCGCTGTCCCTACCTCAAGAATCGCTTTCGGCTCCTGTATCCTCAGAATTTGAAGCAATGCCTCCATTCCCGCAGGTTCCATAATTGGGACACCATTTTCTGCAGCGAATGCTTCCATTTCCGCAAAAAGACCTGAAGACTTGTTAATCAACGAACTTATATATGCCTGCAGCCTTTCCGTATCCAAGCCGCCATCACCTCTTATTCTAAAAACATTCGGGAAAGTATCCTCACAAGAGCAAAATAAAAAAGCGCAAGCGCCCGTCTAGCTTATCCTCTAAAAAAGCGCAAGCGCAAAAACACGGCTACTCACCGATTGTTTTCGTCAATCTTCGCAAAAACACTCGAACTATTTTAACATAAATAAAAGGGGAATGCTATTGTTTCTCATTCCCCACACAGACTGCCCTTACTTTTTGCCAGTAATATGCTTTGCTTTTTCGCTATTATGTTCTTCTAGTGTCCTTGTATAAATGACGTCCCCCGTGGAGGTTGCAAGGAAGTACAAAAAGTCTGTTTTATCCGGCGTAAGTGCCGCTTCAATGGACATTACCCCGGCGTTTGCGATCGGTCCCGGCGGGAGCCCTTTGTTCTTATACGTGTTATACGGTGAATCAATCTCAAGGTCCTTATAGTAAACCCGGTCCTTATGCTTTCCATGGGCGTATAAGACTGTAGGATCTGTCTGCAGCGGCATATCCTGCTTAATACGATTATAAAAAACACTTGATATCTTGTTTCTGTCCGCTTTTTCAGTTGCTTCCTCTTCAATGAGTGATGCCATTGTAAGGAGTTTGTGGGTCGTCATCTTCTGAGCAGAAGCCTGTTCCCGATATTTCGCCAAAGTTTCGTCTGTTTTGTCCAGCATGACCATAACCATTTCTTCAAACGCAGGTTTCTCTGTATAAAAAGGATAGGTTGCAGGGAACAGATAACCTTCCAATGGATTTTTCACTTTCTGATCGAGAATTTCTTCTGTAAGAAGTTCAGGGTATTTATCCATCATTGATTTGACAAACTTTTTATCATTCAGCTTTTGAAGGACCGCTGCGGGATCCTGCCCTGTTTTCTCCCCGATAATCCCCGCTATCTGTGAGAGCTGTTTTCCTTCAGGGATTGTGATCCTCATGGTTTCTTCCTGCATCACGCTCCCGGTTTTAAGCCCTTTAACAACTTCAGGAAGTGTCATCGATGGCTTCATCTTGTACTTCCCAGCCATAAATCCGGATTCATTCTTGAACTTTACATAGTACTTAAAGATTCGGGCATCACGTATAACCCCTTTATCTTCAAGGATCTGGCCAATTCCGTTTACTGATGAGCCAATCGGGATTTCAACTTTAACAGTCTTTTTACTGTCACTGTCTACAGGGTCCAAAGCATTGTTCACATAAATAAAACCACCCAGAACTGCAATTACAACAAGTAAACCAAGGCCTAATGCAGCAATGGAAACTGCTTTTCGGACAACTTTTGCCTCGCTATGCTGTTCTTCCAATTTATCGTATATGTATTGTTTTTTGTCCGGCTTGTCCGGACTGTTCTCTTTATTCCTGTCTTCAGGCATATTTTCCCCTCCGGGCTTCCCTTATAGTCCAACTGTTAATTCTCGAACCATTATACTATATTTTACCTCCAGGAATAAAAAATTTATCGAAAAAACACTCCCATAAATAAAATAAACAGACAAGAATGGATAAAATACTGCAAAAAAAACAGCACAAAAAAGCCGGGATTTTAGCCCGGCTTTTTGTTACCCAGGTTGCCCCGGATGAATTGCTATTTATTCCTCATCCTGATCAGCAAGGAAAGTTTCAAGCATTTCCTCAATCATGTCCCACTCTTCATCTGTTTCAATTGGAGTCAATTCTCCATCTTGCCCGTCCTCAGTCGGAACAAATGAAGAAGCATGAATTTCAATATCTTCTTCGTCTTCTTCCTCTGCACCGATTGGGTAATAAAGGACATAGGATTTTCCGAACTCCTCGGAATCAAATGTGAAAAGGACCTCGCAAAGCTGCTCGTTTCCGTTTTCGTCTACTACTGTAATGTTGTTTTCACCATGTTCCATAATTTTCACCTCATTAGGATTGGCTGTCAAGATAACCTTGAAGGATCATGACTGCAGCCATCTTATCTATCACTTTCTTGCGTTTGCTGCGGCTGACATCGGCCTCAATCAGCAACCTTTCAGCCGCCATTGTGGTAAGACGCTCGTCCCAAAGAATGACAGGAAGATCATACATTTCCCCAAGCTCCGCCCCATACTTCTGGCAGGCTTGTCCTCTTGGTCCAATTGAGCCATTCATATTTTTGGGAAGCCCTACAACAATTTTGCCCACACTGTACTCTTTTATTATAGACCCTAATTCCGAAAATCCAAACTCATTTTTATCCTCATTGATTTTCAGGGTCTTCAAACCTTGTGCTGTCCAGCCAAGCTCATCGCTTACTGCAACACCAACTGTCTTTGTTCCCACATCCAAACCAAGTGTCCGCATTATTGGCCCTCTCGCTGCTGTTTCAGGTACGATTTCACCAATTCTTCAATGATTTCATCGCGTTCCAGTTTCCTGATGATATTGCGGGCATCCCGGTGGCGCGGAATGTACGCCGGATCTCCCGACAGCAAATATCCGACAATCTGGTTGATAGGGTTGTACCCTTTTTCCTTGAGCGCTTCGTACACTTGGAACAATACATCATCCACATCATGTTCGAAAGGCTCTTCTGGAAAATTAAATTTCATTGTTTTATCGAAAGAGCTCATAAAATGCACCTCGCTTTATTCGTAGGCTTGGAAAGCAATTACCTACATTTTACACTACTTCTGCTTTATATCAAATGGATTTGATCCATTCTTCAGCAAATTGAAGGGCACTTTCCAGCTTTTCAGGCTCTTTCCCGCCTGCCTGGGCCATATCCGGACGGCCTCCGCCTCCACCTCCGCAAATGGATGCTGCTTCTTTGACGAGCTTGCCGGCATGATAACCTTTGTCTATCAGATCTTTTGTAACAGCAGCAATAAGGTTCACTTTGCTTCCATCAGCACTTCCGAGCAAAATAACTGCAGACCCAATCTTTTGTTTCAAATCATCCGCAATATTCCTGAGACTATTCATGTCTGCAGCCTGGACACGGGCAGCCAGCAGCGGTACGCCATTTATATCCTTGACCCTTGAAGCAAGGCTCCCTGCTTCAATATTTCCCAGTTTTGCAGAAAGCGATTCATTTTCACGCTGAAGCTGTCTGTTTTCGCCGAGAAGAGCTTCCACTCGGCCAGCGACATCTTTTGGAGCAGTCTTTAATTTTGCAGCAGCTGTTTTCAGAATCGTAATATGATCATTCAGCACATGGTAAGCAGATTCGCCCGTAACCGCTTCTATTCTTCGCGTTCCGGCTCCAATCCCTGCTTCCGATACAATTTTGAACAAGCCGATCACGGAAGTGTTTGGCACATGGCATCCTCCGCATAGTTCTAGGCTATAGTCGCCAACTTGGACAACACGGACAACATCGCCGTATTTCTCTCCAAACAGCGCCATTGCACCCATTGCCTTAGCTTCATTAATTGGCTTCAGGTCTGTTTGAACTTTCATCCCCTGCCAGATTTTCTCATTCACGATTGTCTCAATTTTCTCGAGTTCTTCCTGTGTCACTTGGCCAAAATGGGAGAAGTCGAACCTAAGCCTGTCAGCCTGTACAAGAGAACCTGCTTGGTTAACGTGTGTTCCAAGCACATCTTTTAGCGCTTGGTGAAGTAAATGAGTCGCTGTGTGATTCTTGATGACTCTTCCCCTGTTAACAGCGTCCACTATTGAAGTAACAGCCTGTCCTGACCGGATTGTCCCCGATTGAACGACTGCATTGTGGAGATTCTGCCCGTTTGGCGCCTTTTGCACATCTTTTACTAAAACTGTTACGCCCTCTGCGGTAAGCGTCCCTGCATCGGCAATCTGGCCGCCACTTTCAGCATAAAAAGGAGTTACATCAAGGATGAACTGGAATACTTCTCCTCCGCTTGCTTCCTCAGCAAGCTCGCCTCCCTTGATAATGGCAACTAGCGTGCTTTCTGCTTCCAGCCTGTCATAGCCAACAAATTTACTCTCTGTCTTGATATCGCCAAGAATTCCGCCCTGTACCACCATCGATCCGACATCCTGGCGTGCAGATCGGGCCCTGTCCCGCTGTCTTTCCATCTCGGCTTCAAATCCGGCATGGTCGGCTTTCAGGCCTTCCTCCTGCACATATTCTTCCGTCAGTTCCACCGGGAAACCGTAGGTATCATACAAGCGGAAAATATCTTCTCCCCTGATCGTATCGCTTCCTTTTTCCTTTTGCTCCTTGATCAGGTCACCCAGAATCGCAAGTCCTTCGTTAAGCGTTTCATGGAATCGATCTTCTTCATTTTTAATAACTTTTTGAACAAATTCTTCCTTGTCTTTTACCTCAGGGTAGAAATCATCCATGATACCGGCAACCACTGGCACAAGCTCATGCATGAAAGGCCTGTTGATGCCAAGTTTTTTTGCGTAGCGAACTGCGCGACGGAGCAGTCGGCGAAGGACATAGCCACGGCCTTCATTTGAAGGGAGAGCGCCATCAGCCACAGCAAAAGATACTGTCCTTATATGGTCCGCAATGACTTTGAATGCCGTATCTTTTTCTTTGGAAACTCCATATTTCTCATCAGAAATTTGTTCCGTTTCTCTGATGATTGGCATGAACAGGTCTGTATCGAAGTTGGTTGGCACATTTTGGACAACTGAAGCCATCCGCTCAAGACCCATTCCTGTATCGATGTTTTTCTTTGGCAGCGGAGTATATGTACCGTCAGGATTATGGTTAAACTCTGAAAAAACAAGGTTCCATACTTCGAGATAACGGTCATTTTCACCGCCAGGATACAATTCACTGTCTTCCGGGTCGTCTCCGTATGCCGGACCGCGATCATAGAAAATTTCGGTGTTTGGACCACTTGGCCCTTCCCCTATATCCCAGAAGTTCCCCTCCAGGCGGATGATTCTCTCTTCAGGAACGCCCATTTTTTTATTCCAGATTTCAAAAGCCTCATCATCTTCCGGGTGAATGGTAACGGACAATTTTTCTTTTTCAAAGCCGATCCACTTCTCATCAGTGAGAAACTCCCATGCCCACTCGATCGCTTCAGTCTTGAAGTAGTCGCCAATCGAGAAGTTTCCGAGCATTTCAAAAAATGTATGATGTCTCGCAGTGTTTCCAACGTTTTCAATGTCATTTGTGCGAATCGATTTTTGTGCATTGGTAATCCGTGGGTTTGCCGGGATCACCCTGCCGTCAAAATACTTCTTCAGCGTTGCAACCCCACTGTTAATCCAAAGCAAGGAAGGATCTTCATGGGGAACAAGCGAAGCGCTTGGCTCCACCGCATGTCCTTTTTCCTTGAAAAAATCGAGAAACATCCTTCTAATTTCCGAGCCTGTGAGCTGTTTCATTTTAACGCCTCCTTATAAGTTTAAGATTGGTTCAGGATTAAATTGGAATATAATTCCTTTTAAAAGCAAACAAAAAAGCCCCCATCCCTGGACAGGGACGAGAGCTAATCTCGCGGTACCACCCTGATTATGAATGCCAAACAGCTGCATCCATCTCTCAAATCGCCTTAACGCGGCTTCACGGCAGGTTTTGACTGCACTCGGGATTAGCCTTCTGCTGCCCTTCACCGGAAATCCCTTTCAGCCGTGGGAATTCCTCTCTTTTCAGCGGTCTGCAGCATACTCGATCCTTCAACATGTTAGTTTTTGATATCGTATAGCCGAATTATATAAAGCGCACATCCATTTGTCAAATTTCTTTTTTAAGTAGCTTGCTTTCTTTTCGCTGCAACAAGATGGTCCCGTGCGTGGACGATTGCCGCCCTCAGAATGACGACAATCGGTACAGCGAGTACCATCCCGGCAATTCCTCCAGCCTGTCCGCCAGCAAGCAGAGCAAACATGATAATCAAGGGATGCATATGGATGCTCTTTCCAACTATGAGGGGAGAAAGGATATTTCCTTCGATGAACTGCAGGGTGAAGACAATAATCGCACAGGTCAGCATTAATTTGATGGAAATGGTTGCAGCTATGATCACTGCAGGTATGGCGCCGATAACGGGTCCAAAATAAGGGATGACGTTAGTAATGCCAACAATCACCCCAAGAAGCACGGCATAAGGCATTCCGGCAATAGAAAAAAGAAGTGCCGAAATGGTTCCAATTGCGAGGCAGACAAGGAGCTGCCCGCGGATATACCTCCCCAGTGAAAGGTCTACATCCCGCAAAAACTGCTGACCGGGTTCACGCCAGGATTTCGGTGACATATACCATGCTGCTTTTTTGATCTGGTCATGATCCTTCAGCATGTAAAAAGCAATAAAAGGAATCACCGCAAGACTCACGATTGAATTCATCAGACTTAGCAATATACTGATTATTCTCCCAAGGATGTTGTCGAGTGAATTCTCGAGCGCTGCGATAAATTCATCAATTCTTTCATGCACACCTCCCGGCCAGCTTGAAGTCTGGTGCTCTATACTCTCAATCCACTCCCTGTATTGAGCCGCGAAAATTGGTGCGTTTTCAGAAAGATCCTCCAGCTGGGAAATGAACAGCGGAATACCCTTGTAGATTCCATAACCCGTAAAGCTGAAAAAGAGTGTATAAATGATGAAGACAGCAATCCCTCGATGCAGTCCTTTTTGGTGAAGAAAATCAACGACAGGATGCAGTAGGTAGGTGATGAATGCCCCAACAAAAAAAGGGACGATCAACGAGCCGATCATCTCGGCTGCCGGAATCCATACTTGCCGTATTTTAAGAAAAGTATAAATAACTGCAAATAACAGGAGAAGAAATCCAAGCCGATAAAACCATTTCATCCGGATATCCAATATGTTTCGCCTCCTGTACCTATTTTTTTACAGACGAAAAATTCTATACAGGTAGAGTTTGGCAATTTACCGATAAAAAAGCCCTTGCTTTTTCAGCAAAGGCTTGAAATTCAAAAAAAAGCTTTGGATATTCTTTTTTTCATCCTCTTCATCTGACGCTTGTTTGGCAAATTGGTTTTCCCTACAAGGGTTGACACAGCCATTCCGGCTCCAAATGCAAGCACGGTGGTGAACATTTTATTCATGTCATTTCACCTCTTACTTGTTTCCGCCAAGAGAATCTTTATCCTCCGAATTGGCGCTGTTCTTCATCAAACAGATCATCAAGGGAACTGATGCTTCCGTCCTCTTCCACTTGATGGGTGTGAATAATACCATTTTCCAAGGATAATTCAATGAAGCAATTCCAGCAGTAATACTGATTAATTCCAATTTTACCGATGTCTTTACTGCGGCAATTTGGGCACGTTAACATAAAAGGACACCTCTTTGTTCAAGACTTACTTGTCTACGTTAACAATGATGGCGTCCTTTTCGATTGCAGGGGGGCCGGCTGGTTTAACCAGTCGCTTTCCTTCCGATATATCCGAAAAAAAGCCATCCGTTAATTCGTACCCTACAATCGTGCCCACTTCTTCATGGAAATATACATCATCAAGAAGACCGAGCTCACGGCCGTCTTCCGTTACAAACATCCGCCCTAACAAGCTGTCGTGATGCTCCAGTGTATACTCACCTGAATTCTTGCTTTCCTCACGCAATGATGATTGTTCAACCACCAAATTGTCGGAATTAACAGCAATGATGCTCGCTATTTCGACAGAAGCGCTTGGCTTGAAAAGATTACCTCTCCTTACAATAAGCCTTTTCACCCTGCCGTCATCCGAAAGAACCAAATCTGATACCGTCCCCAATTTTCCCCCTGTACCGGCTTCTAAAACCGGCAAGCCTTTCAGCACGGAAAATGTCCGCAAGATGACTCCCACCTTTCCGAACAGGATTAGTTTCCGCCATCCTCCATGAAATCATAAGGAGTAAGGTTTTCCATACCAATCATCGGGTCAGCCTTCAATAACATGCTTGAATAGTCGTCATTATCTTGCGGAAGTTCTGATAAATCAGCAATTTGCAGTGATTCTCTTTCTGCTTCCTCACCTGCTTTGACCTCGGCACCAAGCTGATCTGGAATCGCTTCCCCGAGCTTTTGGACTAGGGTTGTATTCCGTTTCAAATCATCTGCACGATTGATTCCAAGCCTGAAAGCGTCCTCTTCCCCGCAAAGGATCAAAAACTGCTTGCTTCTGGTGATGGCCGTATAGAGTAGGTTTCGCCGCAACATTCTGTAATAGCTTTTAACTACAGGCAAAATCACAATGGGAAATTCGCTTCCCTGTGATTTATGTACAGAACAGCAATAGGCATGGGTGATTTGCGAGAGATCCTGCCGCAGATATGTTACTTCGTTCCCCTCATAGGAAACGATGATCTGGTCCTGTTTCTCCGTGTTTTCTTTTGCGTAAAAAATTGCGACAACCTCACCCATATCCCCATTGAATACATTGGCCTCAGGCTGGTTCACAAGCTGTAGCACTTTATCGCCCACTCTGTACTTCACATCTCCAAAAGCCATTTCTTTTCTGCTTCCATCAGGATTAGGGTTGAAAATTTCCTGCAGCAGCAAATTGAGACGGTCAATCCCTGCAGGCCCTCTGTACATAGGCGCAAGCACCTGGATGCTTTTCGCTGTGTAGCCCTTCTTCTTCGCATTCTTAACTACTTGTTCTACTACCTCGGAGATTTGTCCCGACGTACAACGTATGAAAGACCTGTCAGCCTGCTGTGCTGTCAAGTCTTTAGGAACTTCCCCGCTTTTCATATGGTGGGCAAGCTCAATGATAGAAGAACCCTCCGCCTGGCGGTATATATCTGTCAGCCTGACAGTTAGAATCCGGTTTGAATCAAGCATATCCTTCAGCACTTGGCCGGGACCAACAGAGGGGAGCTGATCCTCATCGCCAACAAGGATGACCTGGATGTTTTCCGGCAAAGCTTTAAACAGCTGATGTGCGAGCCATATATCGACCATTGAACTCTCGTCAACGATTAAAAGCTTTCCTTCGAGTGGCTGGTCTTCATTCTGGTCAAAACCTTCGGAGCCATTCCAACGGAGCAGCCGGTGTATTGTGACAGCTGGGAGCCCGGTGGATTCTGCCATCCTCTTTGCCGCCCTTCCTGTGGGAGCAGCAAGCAAGAACGGAAATGGTTCTTCCTTCCGGTAGTCATTAGGATCCAGAGAACATCCATGCAGCTCGGCATATAGTTCGACAATTCCTTTTATGACAGTGGTTTTTCCCGTCCCAGGCCCGCCAGTCAAAATCATCATCGGCGACATCAGCGCAGTCTGGATCGCTTCCTTCTGAGACGGTGCATACTGTACCCCGAGCCTCTCTTCCAGGCGGCCAAGCGCAAGCAGAAATTCCGACTCGGGAAACTGATCCTCATAATCCTTTTGTTCAAGGATCCTGCCGATATTGGAAACAAGCCCTTTTTCAGAGTAATATAGCGAAGGCAAGTAAATCTTTCTGTCCTCTACCACGATTTTCTTTTCCTCACCAAGCTTGATGATTTCTTCTGATATGGCATTAAATTCAATCTCGGGCGACTGGCTGTCTTCAAGAAGCTTCTTTACTTCCTCAAGCAAAACTTCAGCCTCCACAAAGACATGGCCCGACTGCTGACTGGAACCTTCAAGGGTATACAGGCAGGCAGCTTTGATCCTGTCAGGATGGCTTCCAACAATCCCAAGCTGCCTGCCAAGTTCATCTGCCCGTCCAAAACCGATTCCTTCTATATCCTCAACAAGTTGATACGGATTGTTTTTGATGGTTTCGATCGCCCGTTCCTTATACGCCTGGTAAATCCTCATGGAAATTTGCGGACCAAAGCCATATTGGTTCAAAGCAACCATCACTTGCTCGAGCCCTTGATGCTCCATCAGCGTATCATACAGCAATTTTGCTTTCTCGGGAGCAAGTCTTGGTACACTGTCAAGGATGGACGGATTTTCCATGATTCTGCTGATGGCCCTCTCCCCAAGCTCGTCCACAATGCTCTCCGCTGTTTTTTTTCCGATGCCCTTGAACAAGTCACTTGAAAGGTATCCAATTATTCCTTGCCGTGATTGAGGCATATCCTTCCTGTAATGTGTAGCGGCGAACTGTGCTCCAAATTTCGGATGCTCCTTCAGTTCTCCAAAAAAGACATACGTTTCCTGCTCATGGACCCGGGGAAAATAGCCTGTAATAACCGCTTCTTTTTCGTCATAGGTTTCATTTGTATCCTCGACGCGGATTCTGAGGACAGTATAAAGATTTTGTTCATTGTGAAATATTGTGACAAGGTGTTTACCCTTGATATATTTATCCTGTTCGGAAAACAAGTCAATCGCAGGCTGCTCTTCCATCAGAATCCCCCCAGTCCAGCCTTATTTTTAGATTAGCCCATCGATTCTTGAATCAATTTTTTGCCATGCGCCGCCAGCAAATGGTCAGGTTGTACATCGAGGGCCTGTTCAAACATTTCGAGTGCTTTTTCTGCATTTTCCTTGAATCCGTAAGCAACGCCTAAATTGTATAAGGCATCAGCGTGGGAAGGATCAATGGCAATACACTTCTCAAGCTGTTTGACTGCTTCATCTATGTACTGCTCTCTTGCCAGGACGAGTCCGTACTGAAATCGTGCCTCAGCGTCTTCTTCAAGCAGTTCCGTGCTCCTCTGAAAGTAAGGGATTGCGAGCTTCCCCTGATCAAGCTGAAGTAAGGTCATTCCAAGCATAAAAAAGTTATCACCCGACTGCAGACCATTTTTCATAGCATGTTCAAACATTGCCTTTGCTTCTTCAAACCGCTCAAGCTCATAGAACAGGTTCCCCTTGCTGTAATAGGCTGCTCCTGCTCCTTTGTCTAGGTCAATGGCTTTATCGTAAAACTTCAATGCTTTTTCTGTTTCTCCAACGGCGGAAAGTACATTACCAAAATTAATATAGGCAACCGTATCAAGCGGATTTTCTTCAATGGCTTCCATAAAAAGCCCCGCTGCTTCTTCCCATTTGCCCTCTTGCATATATTGTATTCCTTTTGCATTTTTGTCCATTTTCCACACACGCTCCATTCAATGGAAGTATAGCATAAATCAACGGGAGCGGGCACCCGCTTCCCTCGATAAACGAACCCCGGCTCAGTTTGAGCCGGGGTCCATATGATCAGCCAACATACGTCAGCTTTTCTCCCTTACTAAACACTTCGTCAATTGTTCCGCCGCCCAGGCACTCTTCACCATCATAAAATACAACAGCCTGTCCAGGCGTTACAGCTCTGATTGGCTTTTTGAAAACGACTTTCGCCTTCCCATTTCCCAGCAATTCGACACTTACCTCGTTATCAGCCTGACGGTAACGGAATTTCGCAGTGCAGTCAAAAGCCTCCTGCTTCTGCATGTCTGAGGTCCAGCTAATATCCTCGGCAAGGATGCTGTCGGAGTAGAGGAATTCATTGTGAAAGCCCTGACCTACATAAAGGACATTCTTCTCCAGGTCTTTTCCAACCACAAACCACGGATCGCCAGAACCCCCAATCCCAAGGCCGTGTCTTTGACCAATCGTATAATACATGAGCCCGTCATGCTTTCCTTTGACTTCTCCGTCTAGTGTCTGCATTTCCCCAGGCTGTGCAGGAAGAAAGCTGCCAAGGAACCCTTTAAAATTACGTTCTCCAATAAAGCAAATCCCCGTGCTGTCTTTTTTTGTTGCCGTCGCAAGGCCCGCTTCTTTTGCAAGTTCGCGCACAAGCGATTTTTCGAGATTGCCGATTGGGAACATGACCTTACTGAGCTGCGACTGTGTCAGCTGGTTCAGGAAATACGTCTGATCCTTATTATCATCTAGGCCCCGGAGCATTTTATGCTCCCCGTCCAAGTACTCGACTCGCGCATAATGGCCTGTTGCCAAATAATCGGCGCCTAGATTCACCGCGTGCTCGAGGAAAGCTTTGAACTTGATTTCCTTATTGCACATAACATCAGGGTTTGGCGTCCTGCCCGCTTTATATTCTTCAAGGAAATAAGTAAATACTTTGTCCCAATATTGTTTTTCAAAATTGACTGCATAATATGGAATCCCAATCTGGTTGCAGACACGGATGACATCGTTATAATCCTCTGTTGCTGTGCAGACGCCATTTTCATCGGTATCATCCCAGTTTTTCATAAAAATCCCGATGACATCGTAGCCCTGCTGCTTCAAAAGAAGCGCAGCAACGGAAGAATCCACACCGCCAGACATCCCGACAACCACTCTTGTATCTTTTGGAGATTTATCCATCATTATGTTCTCACCTCACTTGCTCATTTCTTTTCCTGTCCATTAACGGCTTGTCAGCCTGAGGACAATTGCCGCTGTTTCCTCAGCGGCTTTCTTTATTTGTTCCAAGCTGTTGTTCAATCCAAAACTGAACCTGACAGCATTAGCCAGCCTGTCCGAGCCCTCGCCGAACATGGCCACAAGGACATGCGAGGGTTCAATGGAGCCTGCCGTACATGCCGAACCGCTTGATGCTGCGATACCTGCAAGATCAAGATTCACAAGCAGAGCCTCAACATTTGTTCCCGGAAAGCTTAAGTTTAGAATATGCGGAAGTGATAGATCAAGTAAACCGTTCTGTTCATAATGAATATCAAAACTGTCCAACACATTCATGAAGGCTTCTTTATACTGTTTGTACTCTTCTCGTCTCGTCTTTTGGGTTTCGGCGGATATTTGGACAGCTTTCTCAAATCCTGCGATGGCTGGGACATTTTCGGTTCCTGCCCGCCGCTTGCGTTCCTGATCCCCGCCAAAAGCCCTTTGCGCAAGCTTGATGCCATTCCGGACATATAAGAAACCTATTCCTTTAGGACCGTTGATTTTATGCGCGGATACTGACATCATGTCGACCCGAAGGTCGTCAACATTCAATTCCTCTACCCCGTATGCCTGTACAGCATCGGTATGGAGTGCCGCCTGATGGCCTGAAAGCAGTTCTCCTATTTCCATGATGGGCTGCAGAGTACCGACTTCGTTGTTTCCGTACATGACGGAGACAAGAATGGTGTCATCCCGAAGCGCTTTTTTCAATTCGTCAAGTAAGATAAGTCCTTGCTTGTCCACACCAAGGTACGTCACTTCGAATCCCCGTTTCTCAAGCTCTTCGCAGCTATGGAGGACAGCATGATGCTCGATTGACGTGGTGATGATATGAAGACCCTTGTCACGGCTGCTTTCCGCATATCCAATTAATGCGAGGTTGTCCGCTTCCGTTCCGCCGCTTGTAAAAATAATGCTGTTCGGTTTGGCTCCGATGTTTGCGGCAAGAGTTTCCCTTGCGCTGTCAAGAATACCCCTTGTCTCTCTGCCAAAGGAATGAATGCTTGATGGGTTGCCAAACATTGATTCCATCACATTCACCATCGTCTTGGCAACCTCGGGGTGGATTGGGGTCGTGGCAGCATGGTCTAGATACATTCTATCCAAAATGACACCTTCTTTGTGAGTTTAAAATTAGATATAAAACATATAAGCATCAGAATTCCCGCCATCATCTGAATGATTGGCAAGGTCTTCTATAGTCGTGTTGTCCAGGACCTCTTTAACGGCATCCCGAATCCTGATCCACAATTCCCGCTTTGCGGGCTCTTCATCTTCTATCCCTTCTACAGGACTGATGGGACCTTCCAACACCCGGATGATATCTCCCGCAGTAATATTTGACGGTTTGTCTCCAAGAAGATATCCGCCATAGGCACCACGGATGCTCCTGACAAGACCTGCGTTTCTCAGGGGTGCGACAAGCTGCTCGAGATAATGCTCGGACAGGCCATTCGTCACAGCAATCGATTTAAGCGAAACAGGTCCATCTCCGTATCGTTTAGCAAGTTCAATCATGATTGTAAGGCCATAACGGCCTTTCGTCGAAATTTTCATTGTACAGCACCTCTATTCGTCTCTTTTTCACAAATGCCCAAACAAGCGGATCCCCTTTAGTGAAAAACAGCACCTTTCATACACTCATTTACAAATCCTTAGTCTATAGGTTGGCTTTAGCCATTATAGCACAGATTTCGGTACGTATACATTTGCCCAGGCTTCCTATTATGTTAAATTTAATTCATTAGCGCAGTTTTTATTGGGAGAGATGACCATGAGTGAAAAGCCTCTTGCTTTTAGAATGAGGCCCAGAACGATAGATGAAGTGATCGGCCAGAAACATCTCGTTGGGGAAGGGAAAATCATCCGCCGCATGGTAAATGCCCGGCAGCTTTCATCCATGATACTGTACGGGCCGCCAGGGATCGGTAAAACATCGATTGCGAGTGCGATTGCCGGCAGCACAAACTATGCCTTCAGGACACTGAATGCAGTCACGAACAATAAGAAAGACATGGAAATCGTTGCAGCAGAAGCAAAAATGTCAGGTAAAGTGATCCTCCTTCTTGACGAGGTACACAGACTTGACAAAGCTAAACAGGATTTTCTTCTTCCCTATCTTGAGAATGGAATGATCACCCTGATTGGAGCAACAACAAGCAACCCTTACCACGCCATCAATCCCGCCATTCGAAGCCGGGCCCAAATATTCGAATTGAAGCCGCTCGAACCTGCTGATATTAAGATTGCCTTGAACAGGGCACTGGCAGACCGGGAAAGAGGGCTCGGAAAGTATAATGCCGAAATAGATGCAGAAGCACTGGATTATTTTGCCCAAGCATCCGGAGGAGATGTAAGAAGCTCCCTTAACTCTCTGGAACTTGCTGTTTTGTCTACCGCGCCTTCTGATGAAGGAATCATCAGGATCAGCCTGCAGGCAGCAGAGGAATCCATGCAGAAAAAGAGTCTCGTGCATGATAAGGACGGAGATGCACATTATGATGTCCTGTCTGCGTTCCAAAAATCAATCCGAGGGAGCGACACGAATGCAGCCCTCCATTATCTTGGTAGGCTGATTGAAGCCGGCGACCTTGTCAGCATAGGCAGAAGGCTTGTGGTCATTGCCTATGAGGATATCGGGCTCGCAAATCCGCAGGCAGGCGCCAGAACACTCGCAGCCATACAAGCAGCGGAACGGCTGGGCTTCCCGGAAGCGAGAATCCCACTAGCCAATGCTGTAATTGAACTATGCTTATCGCCTAAATCTAACACCGCCTATCTGGCAATAGATTCAGCTCTGGCTGATATCAGGGCTGGGAAAAGCGGAGATGTCCCAGACCATTTGCGGGATGGTCACTATAAAGGGGCAAAAGAGCTCGGGCGCGGGATCGGCTATCAGTATCCTCACGATTTTGAAGGAGGCTGGGTGAAGCAGCAATATCTTCCTGACAAGTTGAAAAACAAAGTCTATTACCACCCGAAAAAAACGGGAAAATTCGAGCAGGCACTTGCAGCCATTTATGAAAAGATCATGGGACCCAGAAAATAACTTTCCTTCTCCATCATGCAAAAAGAAGCCCTTCTTTATTGAATGCAATGAAGAAGGGCTTCTGCTTTTATTCAATCTTTCTCATTTGCCCGCTTGATCTTTATTCCCTCAAGCAGTTGTCTTACTACATAGCTCGCCATAATCAGCCCGCAGGCGGATGGGACAAAAGCATTCGAGGATGGAGGCATTTTCGCTTTCCTGATTACTGCGTCATCTTTGCCGACAACCTTGCGCACATCTTCCCTGATCACGATTGGGCTTTCATCAGAAAAAACAACAGGCAGGCCTTTGTGGATTCCTTCCTTCCGAAGCCGAGTCCTGATTACTTTAGCCAATGGATCTGTATGTGTCTTCGAGATATCAGCAATTTGAAAGCGTGTCGGATCCATTTTATTAGCGGCACCCATGCTGGAAATGATAGGAATGCCGCGTTTGAGGCATTCTTTTGCCAAATGGATCTTATAAGAAATTGTATCGGACGCATCCACAACAAAATCAAGCCCTTGGCTGAAGAACTCTTCGTATGTCTCTTCTGTATAAAACATTTTCATGGCAATCACTTCACAGTAGGGATTAATGTCCCTTATCCGTTCTTCCATCACTTCAACCTTTGGCCTGCCGACCGTTGATAAAAGTGCGATAAGTTGGCGGTTCACATTGGTGATGTCAACATCATCCTTATCAACAATCACAAGCCTTCCAACGCCTGATCTGGCCAGTGCTTCAGCGGCGAAAGATCCTACGCCGCCGATACCCAGAACGGCAACGGTGCTGTTCTTCATTCGTTCAAGCCCCACTTGACCAATGGCGAGTTCGTTTCTTGAAAATTGATGAAGCATTTATCTCACTCCAAATCACCTGATTTTCATCAGTAAATCTTTTAACACTTTACCCGATTAACAATATATCATACCTAATGCTAAATACAAGTATATTCATAGGAATAATAATCAATTATACATGAAAAAACTCCACGCATTTAGCGTGGAGTGAATGTACTATGTAGCGAAAAGTCCCAAGCGTGCCGTTAACTTTAATCCTTCGTTTTGAACCCGCTCTATGCAAAGCAGGTGGGTGCACTGTCCCAGGCATTGCAAGTCCACATAAGAGAGGCATTTGCGCAGTCTGGAAACCCCGGGCTCCCGAAGTAGATATGTTCGGTCAAAACTTCAGGGCGGATAACGAACACATCAGGACTTTTCTGTTGTTGAGGTAATAATAACACATAGCTGATAAAAATTCAAGGAACGAAGCAGAAAGCTATTATGCTTTGTCCCCTAAATTAAGGGATAGATGCAGGTCGTCAAGCTGTTCCTGGCTGACTCCTCCTGGAGCTTCGGTCAGCAGGCAGGAAGCGCTCGCTGTTTTCGGAAAAGCAATGGTATCCCGCAGGTTTGAACGGCCCGCAAGCAGCATGACAAGGCGGTCCAGCCCTAGTGCAATGCCTCCATGCGGCGGTGTCCCATATTCAAACGCTTCAAGCAAGAAGCCAAACTGTGCTTTCGCTTCTTCTTCAGTGAAGCCGAGAACAGAGAACATTTTTTCCTGGATGTCACGTTCAAAGATACGCAGCGATCCGCCACCGAGCTCATACCCATTTAGGACAAGATCATAGGCTTGAGCCCTGACTTCACCAGGCGCTTCATCGAGTTTAGGAATGTCACTGCGAACCGGCATCGTAAACGGATGGTGGGCTGCATAATAGCGGCCTTCTTCTTCTGCATATTCGAGCAACGGCCAGTCAGTAATCCAAAGGAAGTTGAACAGGGACTGGTCGATAAGGCCAAGTTCCTTCCCAAGTTTCATCCTTAGCGCTCCTAGAGCATCTGCTACGACACTCTTTTTATCGGCAACAAAAAGCAGCAAGTCGCCTGCAGATGCCCCGAGCAGGTCAGCAAGCTTTTCCTGCTCTTCGGCATTGAAGAATTTCGCAATCGGTCCTTTTAGCCCGTCTTCTTCAACCTTCAGCCACGCTAGGCCTTTTGCCCCGTATACGGAGGAGAATTCTGCCAGGCCGTCAATATCCTTCCTGGAATAGCTGCCTGCAGCAGCTTTAACATTGATACCTTTCACTTGGCCTCCGCCGGAGACAGCTGCGGAAAACACTTTAAATCCGGAGTCTTTCACAAGCTCGGATAAATCTTTAAGTTCCATCCCAAATCTTGTATCCGGCTTGTCCGAACCAAAACGGGACATTGCTTCATCAAAGCTCATCTGTTTGAATGGAATCTCAATATCGATGCCTTTGACTTCTTTCATTACTTTTTGCATCATTCTCTCAGTTAGTGCAAGGATATCTTCCTGGCTTAAGAAGCTGGTCTCGATATCAATTTGTGTAAATTCCGGCTGGCGGTCTGCCCTGAGGTCCTCGTCGCGGAAACAGCGTGCAATTTGGTAATACCGTTCAAAGCCGCCAACCATCATCATCTGTTTAAAGAGCTGCGGAGATTGCGGCAGAGCATAGAACTCACCTGGGTGAACCCGACTTGGCACCAAATAATCGCGGGCACCTTCTGGAGTACTCTTTGTAAGGATCGGTGTTTCAATATCAAGAAAGCCTTCGCTGTCAAGAAAATCACGGACAGCTTTTGTGGTTTTGTGGCGCATCTTAAAAGTCTCAAACATAACCGGCCTGCGGAGATCCAAATAGCGGTATTTAAGGCGGATATCTTCAGAAACATCCGTTTTGTCGGCGATCACAAACGGAGGTGTTTTAGCTTCATTAATGATCGTAATTTCGTCTGCATGCACTTCAATTTTTCCCGTTTTGAGGTTTTGATTTACCGTTCCCTCCTGGCGGGCAACAACCGTTCCTTTAATATCAAGGACGTATTCATTCCTTACTTTTTCTGCCGTTTCAAGAGCCTCTTTGGAGACATCCGGATTCAAAACGATCTGGACAATCCCTGACCTGTCCCTTAGATCTATGAAAATAAGACCTCCAAGATCCCGTCGTTTTTGTACCCATCCCTTGAGGGTGACTTTCTCCCCGATTGCTTTCTCTGTTACTTCACCACAAAAATATGATCTGCCAAACATTTTACTTCCTCCTTTAACCCTTGATTTTACGGAAAGTTTCTATGAAATCGTCAAGCGGAACTTCTGTCTGTCCGCCATCTGCCATCGATTTTAACGTGATTGTGTTCGCTTCAAGTTCATCATCACCGAGAACGGCGACATATTTTGCTTTCAGCCTGTCCGCTGCCTTGAACTGTGCCTTTACTTTCCGGCCAAGGTAATCGCGTTCTGCCGATATGCCAGCTTGGCGAAGCTCATGCAAAAGGCCGACTGTGTATTCTCCCGCTTTTTCTCCCAACGCAGCGAGATAGCAGTCAATTCCTTCTTCGTTCTGGATTGCCACACCCTCTGCATCAAGAGCTGCAAGCAGGCGTTCGATACTGAACGCAAATCCGATTCCTGGTGTTTCAGGACCGCCAATTTCCTCGACAAGGCCATTATACCGGCCTCCGCCGCACAATGTGGTGATCGCCCCGAATCCTTCGGCACTGCTCATAATTTCGAATGCGGTATGGTTATAATAATCAAGTCCACGGACAAGGTTGGGATCCACTATAAACTCAATATCCATCGCTGTCAGGTATTGTTTCACCTTGGCAAAGTAATCTGCTGACTCTTCATTTAAGTAACCTGTAATGTCGGGAGCCGTCTTCATCAATTCGTGCTCTCGATCTTTTTTACAGTCCAGGATTCTCATGGGGTTTTTTTCCAGTCTGCTCTGACAGTCATGGCAAAATTCCCCGATCCGTGGCTGAAAGTGTGCAATGAGGGCCTCTCTATGCGCTTTTCTGCTTTCCTTGTCCCCCAGGCTGTTAATGACAAGTTTCAGGCTTTTAAGCCCCAATTCCCGATAAATCTCCATTGCCATTGAAATAACCTCGGCATCAATCGCTGGGTCCTTGCTGCCAAGCGCCTCGACCCCAAATTGAACGAACTGGCGGAACCTCCCTGCCTGCGGACGTTCATACCGGAACATCGGTCCCATGTAATACAGCTTGACTGGCTGGCTTGGATATCCAAACATTTTGTTCTCAACATACGACCTAACAGTTGAAGCTGTTCCTTCCGGGCGGAGAGTGAGGCTGCGTCCTCCTCTGTCCTCGAAAGTATACATCTCTTTCTGGACAATATCGGTCGTATCTCCTACACCCCTCTGAAACAGTTCTGTATGTTCAAATATCGGTGTGCGGATCTCCTTATACTGGTAATTGCGGCAAATGTCCCTCGCCTTATTTTCGATATATTGCCATCTTTCCGATTCACCAGGCAAAATGTCCTTCGTTCCGCGCGGAATATTGATTGACATAATATAACCTCCCTGTACGTTCGCTTATGTAAAAATAAAAAAGCTCCCGTCCCTTGTCTTTTAAAAAAAACAAGGGACGAGAGCCTGGATTCCCGTGGTACCACCCTAATTGAAGTGCATAATGCACTTCCACTTTTACAGTTAACGCCTGCAAACGTCCTTCCCTAATGACAGCCTTGCAAAAGGCGAATGTTCAGGAAAGAGCCTACGGAGTGTTCATTCATTGAGCCACCATGCAGAAATGCTTCCAGCCAAGGCATTTCCTCTCTGTCCAAGTATTTCCCAACTACTGTTCTCCATCATCGGCAATATTTCAGTATGACTATTTACTTAATAATAAAGAGCGGCAATCATGTTGTCAAGAACGTTCCAACTGTTTTTTCAGTTTTTTCACATCACGGAGACAAAGTCCGAATTCAGATGCCAATTCTATCATATTGTTGTTCTGCTCTTTTTGGATAAAATCATGGAAATCGACGCTGAATATTTGATTTTCTCCCATTTGGGAGGCTGCATGTTTCCCGTTGCTTCTCATACTAATCACCTTCCCCGTGTTTTCGTCCTCTCTATTCTTTCCAACGTCGGAGAAAATGTTTCATTTTATTTTTTATCTGAAAATAATCGAGCTTGTTTTACTATGACGAAAAAAATCCCGAAAGGACTTTTATTGCTGAATGGCCACTTCTTTTGTCGTACTGGTCGATTTTTCAAATTTCCTCCGTTAGTATAATTGTATTCGCAATTATCTGTCATAAAAAAAGTATTTAAACATAGGGGGAGTAAAATGCGTCCTAGCAGGCTGTTCATGCTGTTTTTTTTTATCCCGCTTTTTTTTGTGAATTCAGGTTCAGCCGCAGGGCTGATTACCCTGACAGCCAGCTCTGTCAATATTAGAGAAGGTCCGGGGCTTCACTATCCCGTGTTAGAAAAGGCAATTGAAGGAAAGGAATATTCAGCCATTGAACAGGAAAAAGGCTGGATAAAAATCAGGCTGGATAGCAATAAAACAGGCTGGGTCTCCAGTGAGTACACCGAGCGTGCAGATGATAGTGCCTTTCAACAAGCAATAGTGGATGCAGACAGCCTTCGTGTCAGAGAAGGACCTGGGACAGCATTTGCTGTGATTGGGTCTATTAGAAAGGGACAAGCAGTTTCTATTGTGAAACATAATGAAAAATGGGCGAAAATTTCCTCAGGCCGGTTTGAAGGCTGGGTTTCAAAAGAGTTTTTGGCTGTCGGCGACCTGCCCCGCAATGATGAAATTGACGGTAAAGCAAAAGAAAACGTGGATAAGCAGGAACAGACTGTATCCGTAAACGTCACTTTAATTAAAGTTAGAAACAAGCCAATCGGTGGAAAAATTATAGGCACTGCCGAAAAGGACGAAAAGTTTACGGTGCTTGATGAGAAAAAGAATTGGATCCAACTGAAGCTTAGGAGCGGGAAAAAGGGCTGGGCTCCGGAATGGCTTTTTTCAAGGGATTCTCTGCAAACTGCCAACATTGTTCGTGGGACTAAAATTACGATCCTGAATAATGGGACAAGCATCCGGGACAAACCAGGACCTGGAAACAAAATCATCAAGAGGGCCGGACGGAGGCAAACGTTCAAAGTAATAAGTTTTCGGGATAGCTGGTATGAAATCCGCCTCCCTGGAGGCAGAACAGGCTATGTTGCAGGCTCGCTGGCCTCCGTAAACGGAACAGGGCCACAAATTGCAACAAAAGAATCGTCGGGTTCTACAAGGAATAAAACAATCGTAATTGATCCTGGACACGGAGGTAAAGATTCAGGTACAGCTGGAAGCAATGGACTAAAGGAAAAGAATCTAACATCGATGACAGCACATCTGTTGTATGACAAATTGAGAATAGCTGGCGCTAATGTAATCATGACCCGCTACACTGATACTTATCTTCCTCTGACTGAACGAATTAAAATCTCGCACGACCACCATGCCGACGCTTTTATCAGCATCCACTATGACAGCACCCAAGACAGTTCCATTCGGGGAACCACAAGCTATTATTATCATCAATACCAGCAGCCGCTCGCAGAACAGCTTCATACAAGCATCAGTCACAGGACGAACCTAGAGGACCGGGGAGTACGCCAAGGGAACTACCATGTTATCAGGGAAAACAGCCAAAATGCTGCTTTATTGGAGCTAGGGTACTTGAGCAATTCAACCGAAGAAAACATCGTTGAGACTCATCAATACCAAGAGGCAGCTGCAAGAGGCATTTACGAGGGACTCAACCGATATTTCCAATCCCTGTCAGAGCAATAAAACTATTAAGGTGTGCTATAACTAGGAAAAATATACTGCCGGAGAAAATACCAAGTGACGAACAAGAAAATAAATCAAGATAATAAACTAAAAATAGAAATTCGACGTTTCACCTGAAACCCATGCACCGGGCAGCAAATTCCTAGCGTTCCAACCAAAATTGTGCTCTGGAAAGTTTCCTTCAACAAAAAAAGGCAATACAGAGGACCTATATCCTTTGTCTTGCCTCTTCCCTATTTGCTTTCGATTATTAAAGTGACAGGGCCATCATTTACTAGTTGAACATCCATCATGGCTCCGAACTCTCCGGTTTCTACATTGATTTCTTTATCCCGCAATGCTGTGTTAAATGCTTCGTAAATTTTTTCAGCATGCTCCGGGCGCGCTGCATCCATAAAGTTTGGGCGCCGTCCCTTGCGGCAATCCCCGTACAGGGTAAACTGCGATACGGACAGAACTGCGCCTCCAACATCAAGCAGCGAAAGGTTCATTTTGCCTTCCTCATCTTCAAATACGCGAAGGTTCGCCACCTTGTCTGCCAGGTAGGCTGCATCACTTTCAGTGTCGCTCTGTGTCACGCCAACGAGCACCATAAACCCTGTTTTAATCGAGCCGGTAACTCTTCCCTCAACTGTTACTTTTGCTTCGCTGCTTCTCTGGACAACGATCTTCATTCGATTCCCCACCTCAAATAAAGGGTGCCTGACGCATCAGGCACCTATTGATTTAGCTAAAATAGAATGTTTAATTGAGCACCCTTCTGACTGAGTAAATATCTGATATTTGCTTGATTCGATCGACTACTTTCTGGAGGTGGCTGACATTCAGAATCGCAATGGACATATTGATTGTCGCCACTTTATTTCGATCGGATTTGCCGGAAACTGCGGAAATATTTGTCTTTGTTTCGTTAACAGCCTGAAGCACTTCATTCAGCAGGCCGCGCCTGTCATAACCGCTGATTTCAATATCGACATTATACTCCTTGCGGTCATTCAGGCCTGTTTCCCACTCAACAGGTATCAGCCGGGCCTGCGCATCATCGCTATTGATATTCGTACAGTCCGAACGGTGAACAGAAACTCCGCGTCCTTTTGTGATGAAGCCAACAATTTCATCTCCAGGGATTGGGTTGCAGCATCTCGACAAGCGGATAAGCAGGTTGTCGATACCAGATACCCTAACGCCTGATTCCCGCTTTTTCACCGGAGTTATGCCTTTTAACCCCGATACAGCTTCCGCAAGATTTTTTTCCTGCTCCATATCCCGCATCTTGCGCCATTTTTCCGTCAGCCTGTTTGCCACCTGGAGAGCAGTGACTCCGTTATACCCAATCGCAGCAAACAAGTCCTCCTCATTGGAGAAGTTAAACTTCTCGGAAACCCGCTTTATGTTCTCTGTTGTCAATATTTCCTTGACTTCAAATTCCATTGCCCTAATTTCTTTTTCAACAAGTTCGCGTCCTTTTTCCACATTTTCATCTTTGCGCTGCTTCTTGAAAAATTGGCGGATCTTATTTTTAGCCTGTGAAGTCTGGGCAAGCTTCAGCCAATCCTGGCTAGGTCCATAGGAGTGCTTGGAAGTCATAATCTCGATTATATCGCCTGTTTTCAGTGTATAATCGAGCGTCACCATTTTCCCGTTCACCTTGGCTCCGATTGTCTTATTCCCGATTTCCGAGTGGATCCGGTAGGCAAAGTCAATCGGCACCGATCCGGCAGGCAGTTCAATGACATCACCCTTTGGCGTAAATACAAACACCATGTCTGAGAACAAATCGATTTTCAAAGATTCTATAAACTCTTCTGCATTAGCAGTTTCATTTTGGAACTCAAGTATTTCCCTGAACCATGTCAGCTTTTTCTCAAAGGCAGTGCTCTCATTGAGAGGCTTTCCTTCTTTGTAAGCCCAATGGGCCGCAACCCCGAACTCAGCAATCCTATGCATTTCCGTTGTCCGAATTTGAACCTCAAGAGGGTCTCCCTTCGGTCCGATGACCGTCGTATGGAGAGACTGATACATATTCGGCTTAGGCATGGCAATATAGTCCTTGAATCGGCCAGGCATTGGCTTCCAGCATGTATGAATAATGCCGAGGACTGCGTAGCAATCTTTAATGCTGTTGACAACAATCCTGACAGCCAGCAAATCATATATCTCATTAAATTGCTTGTTCTGCAGGACCATTTTTCGATAAATGCTGTAAATATGCTTTGGCCTTCCGGAAAGTTCCGATATGATGGAAACTTCACCAAGCCGTTCTCGGACCTCCTCAATGACATCCTTCAGGTAAAGCTCCCGCTCAGCCCGCTTTCTTTTCATCAGGTTAACGATCCGATAGTATTGCTGAGGATTCAAGTACCTTAAAGCAGTATCCTCAAGCTCCCATTTAATTTTCGATATCCCCAGCCTATGGGCAAGAGGTGCGAAAATTTCAAGAGTCTCATTGGAAATACGGCGCTGCTTCTCCTGAGGAAGGTGTTTCAGCGTCCGCATGTTGTGAAGCCTGTCGGCAAGCTTGATTAGAATAACCCTTATATCCTGGGCCATCGCCACAAACATTTTCCGGTGGTTTTCTGCCTGCTGTTCCTCATGAGATTTATATTTAATTTTACCCAGTTTCGTGACACCATCAACAAGCATTGCCACTTCCGCATTGAAGGCCTCTTCAATATCATCAAGTGTAATGGACGTATCTTCGACCACATCATGAAGAAATCCGGCAGCCACAGTGGATGGATCCATTTCCAAATCTGCCAGGATACCGGCAACCTGAATTGGATGGATAATATAAGGCTCGCCTGATTTGCGAAATTGGTCATGATGGGCCTCACTGGCGAAATCATATGCCTTTTTCACCAGTTCAACATTTTCATCATTTAAGTAAGTTTTTGTCAATTCGATGACTTGTTCGGCGGTCATCACCTGATCATTCGCCATTGGGATCTCACCTTATTTATTAAAATCAGGGGGCCTCCTCGGCCTCCTGGCATTCGTCAATCATGGAAATTAAAAATAGATCCTGCATATCAAGATATGAAGGATATTGTATTTATTATCAAAGAAAAACTCATATATGTAAAGAGAAAGGATGTTTTTGAAGGCGTAAATAAGAAATTTGTCGAAAATCATTTGGTTTTTACTATTAAAAATAAAGTTTATCTACCTCTACCTTCGGCCCCTCTCATCACATTATCCATTTAAAAAGGCGACCATGCCAAAACAATTGTCCAATTTAGCCGAATCTTTATTACATACGCTATAGAGAAAAAGCAGAAAGGAGTGAAAAAGTATGTCTCAACCTAGTTTGCCAAATTTCACACCCGCTATCACCCGTACATGGGATGATGGAATTAACCTCTTGCTCTCATTGATAGCAATGGAAGAGCTTGGAATGGCTCATATATTGAATGCGAAAGGAGAAAAAATCCAGTTTGCTCTCGGAACAATCCCCGGGCTGACAGGCGCAACGACTAACATTGCCGATATTCTCGCTGTAAACACGAGTGTACAGTCGACACTTGACCTTCTTATCAAACCGGAAATATTGCTAAATCTAAATTAAACACGGTCGTAGGCTCAATCACTGTTTCTGTCATCGATCCAGCTACAAATACTGTCGTGCCCACCGTTCCACTTGGATAAGGGTTAACGGTTGGAGTCGTGTATAACCCTAACAATAACAGAGTTTATGCAACAGCTAATCCAGCATCAAGGATCGTTGCTATTGATCCGGCCACCAACACTGTTGTCAATACCATTCCACTAGCAGGAGCAACTCAATTTGTGTCCCTTTATGTAACAAAAAACAGATTGTAAACGCTCTGGAACATCTTTAGAAGTAATTGATGCAGCTACAGAAACAGTGATTGCTACCATTCCCCTCGGCAGGATAGTCGGAGGAGAAATATTCATCCTCGAATCTCTCAACGCGGCTTATGTGTCACTGAAAACAGGAGCGATTGCTGTGGTCGACACTACAACCAATACTGTCATTGCTAATATCCCGACAACAGGCCTACACCTTCAAGCATTGCTTACAATCCACTGACCAATTCGTTATACGTCCCGGACTTTAACGCGAACCAGGTTACGGTCATTGATGCAGCCACCAACACAGTGACAGCTGTAATCCCTGTTTCAAACGGTCCTTTTATTGCACGCGTAGATCCTGCAACAAATCTAGTATACGTTTCAAACATTTCTGGCGGCACTGTTACCGTCATAGACCCTAATTCAAACACCATCGTCAATACTATTCCTGGCTTCGCCTCTTCGTTTGGCCTCGACTTTGTTCCTTCGCCATAATAAAAGTAGTCCTACTGACAATTGAAATTGCACACAAAAAAGCCCCCTGCCAAAAGCGACAGAGGACTTTGTTGTATTTAATATTTCATTAGCGTAAGAACATCATAGCCGCCCAGCTTTGAACGTCCGTCAAGATAGGACAACTCGATCAGGAAGGCAATTCCTGCAACGATGCCGCCAAGTCCTTCAACGAGTTTGATGGTGGCGTCAATCGTTCCACCTGTCGCAAGAAGGTCATCGGTGATTAGAACCTTTTGCCCAGGCTTGATGGCATCCTTATGGATCGTCAAGACATCCTTGCCGTATTCGAGGCCGTAATTTACTTTGATTGTTTCTCTAGGTAGTTTACCTTCCTTGCGGACAGGGGCAAAGCCCACGCCTAGTGAATAGGCAACGGGGCAACCAATTATGAAACCACGCGCTTCAGGGCCTACCACGATTTCAATTTCTTTTTCTTTTGCATATTCGACAATCTGGTCAGTCGCATATTTATATGCTTCACCATTGTCCATTAATGTGGTGATATCTTTAAATTTAATACCTGGTTTTGGCCAATCGGGTACGATTGTCACAAATTGCTTTAAATCCATTCTTCAACTGCCTCCTCATTTTGCACCGACCCTTGAATGACCTGGTCGAACCAGCCCTTCAACTGTTCATAGGATGAATAAAGCAAATCATTTTCAAGAGTGAAAGTCGCTAGTTTTTTCTGGTATGTTTGTGATTCGGATAAATCTTTTTTCGAAGCTTGTTTCTCCAAAGATATAAATCCATTGTTTATTTTAACAAAATCCAGGTCAAAAAACACCTTTGACATAAAATTGATTGTTTCTGTCGTCCATCCACGGTATTTTGCAAGCTCCTCACCGTTCTTTTCCAAATCAAACGGCCCTGTTTTCGCGAGGAACGCATAATACCATTTGAAATGCTCGCGTGTTGGCATCGTACTGAAGAAATCGCTGTCCTCTTTATAAAAGTGGACATAAATCCTTGCAGGGTGTTTTCCGTGAAGCAAGGATTCTATTACATTTATTGAAGGCGGCAAGTCGAGTAAAACAATATTCCGCCCCGTTATATCTTCCTCTTCTGCCTCTTTTTCAGTAAGCAGGTTCCTAAGAGGTGGAGCTGAAAGACGCTGGAACTTTTCCTGATTGGCAGAATGAAAGGAAATCCACTCCGAATCAGAAGGAATGATTTCAGTTAGCTTATCAAGACTCCTCAATCCGCGCAAATCAAACATCTGCCAGGAATCAACACTTATATCCTGCAAAAAGATTTGAGGTTTCCTCACATTATTCCATTCATTGACAGACAGCTCGCCAATGGCTGAAATCCGTGACAGAGGGGAAATATGATCCTGGAGGCTCCCCAGCCCAAAGCCAATTCCGTCAAGAGTATATCCTTCATTCTCAAGCATGACTTTTAAATGTTTTTTGTCTGCTCCTATGCGCCTCATGGATGAAATCCTGACATCTTTAATTAAAAATCGCGGCTTGGGATTGCCGACACCATAAGGAGAAAGCAAATCCAATTCTCTGATCGAATCAAGGCTTATCTCATCAAGACCTGCTACCGCCTCGACATCACTGACTGGAACTAAATCTTCTTCCGCCAGCTGTTCCTTTGCCATTTCGTTCAGCCTGTCCCTCAGCTTCCCGACATCCTCGATTTCCAGGGTCATCCCAGCAGCCATCGGATGCCCGCCGAAATGAGGAAGCAATTCCCGGCAAGCAGATAGATTCTTAAACAGATCGAAGCCGGCAATACTTCGTGCAGACCCTTTCGCTATCCCTTTTTCCTCGTCAAAGCACAGGACGATTGCAGGCCTGTAGAATTTCTCGACAAGCTTTGAAGCAACGATACCGATTACGCCGGGATTCCAGCCTTCTTTTCCAATAACGAGGACTGTGTTATCAGAGGGCGGATAATACGTTTCTACTTCCCTGATCGCTTCCTCTGCAATAGACGCAACAAGTGCCTGGCGCTCCTTGTTCAGTGCGTCGATCTCGAAGGCAAGCTCTTCCGCTTCTCCGGGGTCCTCAGTCATCAGAAGCCTTACAGCGGGGTCTGCACTTCCTAGCCTCCCAGCCGCATTAATTCTTGGGCCGATGAGAAAGCCAAACGTCTCCTCATTGATTCCGGAAAGATCCGTTTTTGCCAGTTTCAGCAGCGCCCGTAGCCCTTCATTATTCGTGCTTTTTATTTGCCTAATCCCATTGCGTGCAATCAGCCGGTTCTCCCCACGGAGTGGTACAAGGTCAGCAATGGTGCCGATGGCAGCTATTTCGAACAGCTCTTCAGGGACATACCCATACAGCGCGTGGGCAACCTTGAAGGCTACTCCTACTCCTGCTAGATCCTTGAACGGATATTCGCTGTCCGGTAATTTTGGATGGATGGTCGCAAATGCATCTGGAAGGACAGGACCTGGCTCATGGTGATCGGTAATAATCAAGTCTATGCCCAGTTCCCGCGCCACTCCGGCTTCGTGAACTGCCGAAATTCCTGTATCTACTGTAATGATCAGCTTGATTCCTTGTGATGCTGCGTTTCTGAAAGCTGGTTCATTGGGACCGTATCCCTCAGTAAAACGATTTGGTATATAGTAACGGACATTGGCGCCCATTTCGCTTAGCACCTTCATCATGATGGTAGTGGAGCTGACACCATCAGCATCGTAATCACCGAAAATCATCATCGGCTCCTGACTCTCAATCGCCAAGTTGATGCGGCCAACAACCTTGTCCATGTCTTTCAGTAAAAAAGGATCGTGAAAAGCCGTATCCTGTCCGAATAAAAACTGACGGGCTGCTTCCCCGGTATGTATTCCTCGGTTGACTAGCAGCATGGCTGTCAATGGCGAAAGGTTTAGCTCACGGGCAAGTTCCTTAGCTTTATTTTCATCAGATGGGCTCAACACCCAGCGAGTCCTGGACTTTAACATATATTCACCCCTAACTTTTTCATTATACAGAAGGATGAAGCGGGTTTCAATGAACGATCGCACGAAGAAAGAATGAATAGCTATCCTTTCAAAACAAAAACCGCAGGGAGGCTTCCCTGCGGCAAATACACCGTAAAAAATTAAACTTGAGGTTCATCCGAATACTTGCGTTTTTCTTTATATGTCTTGATCGTACCTTTTCTTTTCAGTTCCTTTTTCTTCCATACATACCATAGCTGTGCAGCAATGAAAACGGAAGAGTATGTCCCTGAAATTAGGCCGATAAGGAGCGCGAATGAAAAATTCCATATTGACTCGCTGCCAAAAATCAGGAGCGCAACAACAGTGATGACAACGGTCAAAACTGTATTAACCGAACGTCCAAGCGTTTGCCTGAGGCCTGTATTGACAATGTCGGCAATATCTTCAGGAGTCTTAAGCTTGCGCTTCTTCTGCATATTCTCACGCATCCGGTCGAAGGTGACAATCGTATCATTGATTGAATAACCAACGATTGTCAAGATGGCGGCAATGAAAGTCAAGTCGACTTCAATCCGCAGCAAACTGAAGACCGCGACAATCAGGAATGCATCATGCATCAGTGAAACGATGGCAGCAAGGGCCATGTGAATTTCAAAACGCACCGTGACATAAATGATGATACCGATGGAAGCAATCAAAAGCGCAATAAATGCGTTCTTGGCCAGCTCTTTTCCGACTGTCGGTGATACTGTGCTGACATTCGGTTCAGAACCAAACTTCTCTTTGAAATGTCCTTTCAGTTCTGAAATTTCATTTTTGGACAAGACGCCTTTGTATCTTGCTACACCTATATCCTTATTATCACCAGAAATCACAATATCGTCGGTCTGTATGCCTGCTTTATCAAGCTCTGTTTTCACCACTTCGGTTGTCAGAGGTGAATTTGCCAAGAATTCTACACGCGTACCGCTGGAAAAGTCTATGGCAAGATTGAGCCTGAACACTGCCAAGATGATGAGTCCCGCTGTGATAAGCGCAGCCGAACCAAGGAAGAATTTATTGTGATGCTTTACAAAATCAAACTTATCGAACCTTGTTTTTAAGTCGAGCGTATCGAAATTTTCGGAAATGTTATGGATCTCACTTTTCTTGACACCAAACCATTCTGGTTTATTTTTAAACCATCCTGATTTAACCCACATGCCCAAGAATAGGCGTGATCCGAAAACAGCCGTGGCAAAGCTTCCAAAAATACTGAGGATCAGCATTGTCGCGAACCCTTTTACCGAGCTTGCCCCATAAAGGAAAAGGACAACTGCGGCAATCATTGTTGTAAAGTTCGCATCAAGGATCGTGGAAAGCGAGTTTTTACTTCCCGTTTCAAACGCAGCCTTGATCGTCCTGCCAACCTTCAATTCTTCTTTAATCCGCTCATATGTGATGATATTGGCATCAACCGCCATACCAACCCCGAGAATCAATGCCGCGATTCCAGGGAGTGTAAGGACACCGTTCATCCAGTCAAAAACAAGCAGGATCAAGTAAATATAAATTAATAAGGAGATGACTGCAATGAAACCAGGGAATCGATAATAGACAAGCATAAAGGCAAAAATAGCTAGAATACCGATGATCCCCGCAAGAATCGTTTCGTTTAATGCCTGTTCGCCGAATTTCGCTCCGACAGATGTGGAGTACTGTTCATCCAGCTTTACTGGCAGGGCTCCTGCATCCAGCAATGAAGCGAGTTCCTTCGCTTCCTCAATCGAGAAATCTCCTGTAATTTGAACAGTCTTGTCATTCAGGACTTTCGTGACAGCCGGGGCAGACAAATATTTTGGTTTTTCCTTCATCCGCTCTGCCTTGTAGCTGTCTTTTCCCTCTTCAAAATCAAGCCAGATGACGAGCTGGTTTTCGGGAGCCATATCAAGAATTTGTTTTGTAACCTGACCAAACTTGTCCCTGTCTTTTAAAGTAATGGCTACACTTGGAGCGCCGTATTCGTCAAAGCTTTGCTCTGCTCCGTTTTCAGCAAGATCGTTTCCGCCAAGCATTTTTTTGTCATTAACATCCCTGAAGCTCAGGTTTGCCTCAGTAGAAAGGATTTCCCGTGCTTTGTTCTGGTCTTTTACACCCGCCAGTTGGACACGGATCCTGTCATCGCCTTCGATTTGGATATTCGGCTCACTTACTCCCAGCACATTGACCCGCTTATCCAAGGCGTCGGCAGTGCTGACCATTACCTCACGGTCGATTTTCTGCCCTTTTTCAACTGGTTCTACTTTATAAAGGACTTCAAAGCCTCCTTGAAGATCAAGGCCTAGCTTGATTCTGTCGATAATGCCTTTACTAGTTGCACCCATTGCACTTCCGAGAAGCAGAATAATCAGAAAGAATGCAAGGATGCGGCTGCGTTTTACCATTATGTATAAGTCCTCCTTAAATAAAAACAAAGAATAACTCCCTAATACCGAGCCTAAAAACAAATGAAACGGGAAAATAGCTTAAGCATTTTTATTATGTAACAGAATAAAAATCCTGTCAATTAAAGGCAGGACTCTATTATCCCGATGATTAATCCATTTGCTCCACAGGTTTACTGTCTTGCTGGCCATCGAGGCTGGTACTGGCACTCCTGAATGCCTCCACTGTCATGAAATTGATCAGTTCTCCCGGCTTTACTGATAATACATCAGCAACGACTTCATACAAATGGAGATCTTCATTCAAGTTTTTCCACTTTTTTTTATCGAGGTAATTCCACAGCTCAGCAGCTGTCACTTTCTCAAAGCCAAGCATTCCAATTTCCTCAATCTTGCTTTTTATTGCTGGCTGCACTTCACGCCAATATCTCACATGCCTATTCCCCGAGTTCATTCATTCAGCCTCCCAGCCGTCTTGCCAAATTGGAAATCTCGTTAATGTTGTCATGCTTTGTCCACATTCGTGCATATAGATTATTGTATCTGAAATAAGCTCTTTTGAGAAGGCAGGGAACAGCGATGTCGAAGTTTTTAAGAGGGACTATTATTTTGCTAGCAGCGGGGCTGGTGACCAGGGTTCTTGGGTTTATCAACAGGATCGTAATTGCCCGTTTTATTGGTGAGGAAGGGGTCGGCCTTTATATGATGGCTTTCCCGACTTTGATCCTCGTCGTGACAATCACACAGATGGGGCTTCCTGTTGCGATTTCAAAGCATATAGCCGAAGCCGAGGCAAAAGGAGATCACGGCAAAATAAAAAAAATACTTGTCGTCTCACTGGCTACGACAATTTCCCTTTCGCTCGTTTTCACCCCAGCCCTCATCCTTCTGGCTCCTTACCTGTCAAAGACACTGTTTACCGATACGCGGACACTTATGCCGCTTTTGGCAATTGCACCGATTGTTCCGGTTGTCGCGATTTCTTCCGTGCTGCGAGGATATTTCCAGGGAAGGCAAAACATGAAACCGGCAGCGGTTTCGCAGGTAATCGAACAACTGGTCCGAATCCTGCTGATCGCCTTCCTCACAAGGGCGTTCCTTCCCCATGGCATCGAGTATGCGGCTGCCGCAGCAATGGTTGCATCAGTAGCCGGTGAACTCGCCTCGCTAGCCTACTTGATGGCGGCTTTTAAACTAAAAAAGAAATTCAGGCTGCGCAAAAACTTTTTCCAGGCTGTTCAGTCCGGTCAGTCAACGTTCAAGGAATTGATGAATATCGCCATTCCTGCAACAGGCAGCAGAATGATCGGATCGATTTCATGGTTCTTTGAACCGATTGTCGTGGCGCAAAGCCTTGCAAACGCAGGCATTACAGCATCCATGGCAACAAAGCAATACGGGGCCCTAACCGGATTTGCCCTGCCGCTATTGATGTTGCCGTCATTCATCACTTTTTCACTGTCCACCGCACTTGTTCCAGCTATCAGCGAAGCCAATTCGAAAAACAACCACCAGCTGATCGAGCACAGGCTTCAGCAGTCACTCCGTCTTTCCCTTCTATCGGGAGGTCTTGCCGTTGTCCTCCTCTATGTTTTGGCGGAACCCCTCATGATCGTTATGTACGGGTCGGATAGCGGATCGCAGTTTATCAGGCTTATGTCGCCTTTCTTTATTTTTTACTATTATCAGGGGCCCCTACAGGCAACGCTGCAGGCACTGGATCTTGCAAGGGCGGCTATGATCAACAGTTTGATAGGTAATATAGCGAAAACGGCTGCCATCTTCCTCCTGGCCAGCCAGCCGAGTTTTGGAATCATGGGTGTGGCACTTGGTATTACATTAGGCGTTGTGCTTGTAACAATCCTCCACTTCGCTACGGTACTGAAGAGAATCCCGTTCACCTTTTGTGTCCGCGAATATACGGCTGCTTTTGCCATCATGGGAGTATCATTTCTCGCAGGATTCCAGCTGTACGGCCGGCTGCCTATTGGATGGGGGCTGCCTTTGCGTGTGCTGTTTGTTTCCATACTGCTGACCACTTTCTACTTTTTGCTCGTCATTGCAGCAGGCCTTTTGAAAAAAGAAGAAGTTGTCCGGATTCCATATATTGGACGCCCCTTATCCGCTCTTTGTATTAGCTCTGGAAAAAGAAATTGAAAGCAAGCTTAACACAGCAGCAGTCTCACTTTTTTTCGTTGTCTATGTCAATAAAAAACTTTCCATTATGGTAACTGCAGATGGAAATCTTCTCTATATCATGGTAACCCTTCTCGCTAAGCTTTTGCAGCAACCATTTTTTCGACTTTTCGATTCTTTTAAGATTTTCTGCAATGGCTACACCGTCCACAACAAGTGGCACGGGCAGGCCCCCTTCAATACCATCCTCCCCCTTCGGGAAGACGGATAGTTTCCCTGAAGTTTCAAGGATGGCGTACTCCACTTCGCTTATATCGGGGAAGTCCTTCTCACGGAGCTGAAGAAGTAAATCATCAAAATTATAGCGATGGCGTCTCATTTCTTTCTCATCAATTTTCCCCTTTTTGATGATTATGCTCGGCCTGCCATCGATTGTGTCCCTGAACCACTTGCTTTTTAATGATATAAAGGCAAGAAGGAGCTGAATACCTACTAACAGGAGGATTGGCAGGATTGATCGTATAAGAGGGACATCTGGTTCTTCAATTGCCATCCCAGCAATTTCTCCAATCATGATAAAAACCACGAGATCCAGGAGGCTTAGTTCACCAACTTCCCTTTTGCCCATCAGTCTGAAAATGAGGAGAATCAATGAGTATAGAAGCAATGTCCTGAAAGCGACGACCAGGTATTGTTCCAATAGTGCCTCCCCCTTCTAATTTTTTGCTCTTCCTTATAGGATTCAACATAGATAAAAAAGTATGAGATTTTTTATTTGTTAAGAAATCCCGAAAAAAATCACTTCTACTTTTTTTTATAGGGAATATGCTTGTACTAATAATACAAGCCGGTCCGCTTCTTGGCCGGTCTGGGGAAAGGGGTTGGGTGAATGGAATCAAGAAATACGGGAATCTCGGTACTATATGGGCTAGGGGCAGTTTTTGCACTGGCCATTGCCGGCAGTTTGGTTTTTTCTCTTCTGCTTAGATTTACTTCAATCCAGGAAGCTTCATTACAGTATATTGTAACGACAGTATCTTTTATCGCATTATTTACAGGTGGATTCATTACTGGGGGAAAAGGCAAGCATAAAGGGTGGCTGCTCGGGGGGATGACAGGCAGTTCCTACACATTGATTATATTCCTATTTCAATACCTCGGGTATGACTCCTTGTTCTCAGCCCAGCAAATGATTTATCACACCTGCTATATCGTCACAGCAATGATGGGCGGCATACTCGGTGTCAACATGTCATCGCCAGGGAGAACTTAAAGAATATAAAAAAGGAAGCAGTAGCCTGCTTCCCCTTTTTTATTCGCCTTCCTTTTGGATGACCTCACGAATCGCTCCGCGGTCATATGTAAGATGGCTTCCATCGCCGCACTTGATGACAACTGTTCCTTCATCAAGCGAATCAACAAAACCATGGAGCCCGCCAATTGTAACAACGCGGTCCCCTTTTTTCATTTCGCTTTGCATCTGCATGACCGCTTTTTGCTTTTTTTGCTGTGGGCGGATCAGAAGAAAGTAGAAAAGCACGAACATCAATAACAGCGGTAACACTGTACCAACCATTCCATCCATATTGAATAACCTCCTTTTATAAATTGATGCAGGCCTGTTAAAAGTTTCTGGCACCTGGCTGATTGAAGCCATAGCGCTCAAAAAACTCTTCCCTGAAATCTCCTAATCGGTCTTCCATAATGGCCTGCCTGACTTGCTCCATTAATTTTAGCAGAAAATATAGGTTATGGTAAGACGTAAGCCTAATTCCAAACGTTTCATCGCATTTTATCAAATGCCTTATATACGCACGGGAGTAATTGCGGCATGTGTGGCAGTCGCAATTCTCGTCAATCGGGTTGAAATCGCGTGCATACCGTGCATTCTTTACAACAAGACGCCCATTGCTTGTCATCAGTGTGCCGTTACGGGCAATCCTTGTAGGAAGGACACAGTCGAACATATCAATTCCACGGATTGCCCCGTCAATGAGAGAATCCGGTGAACCGACACCCATTAAATAACGCGGCTTGCTGGACGGAAGCAAAGGTGTAGTGAATTCAAGCACTCTGTTCATTACATCTTTTGGCTCTCCGACAGACAGCCCTCCGACTGCATAGCCAGGGAAATCAAGTGAAACAAGGTCTTTTGCGCTTTGTTTTCTTAGTTCTTCATACTCTCCCCCCTGGATAATGCCAAACAGTCCCTGGTCGTTCGGGCGCTTATGCCCTTCCAGGCACCGTTCCGCCCATCTGGACGTTCTTTCGACTGATTTCTTCATATAGTCAAATTCAGCCGGATACGGAGGGCACTCGTCAAATGCCATCATGATGTCAGAGCCCAGGGCATTTTGGATTTCCATTGCCTTTTCAGGAGAAAGGAACAGCTTGTCCCCATTCATGTGATTGCGGAAATGCACACCTTCCTCTTCTATCTTCCTGAATTCGCTTAGCGAAAATACCTGAAAACCACCCGAATCTGTAAGGATGGCACGATCCCAGTTCATGAACTTATGCAGTCCTCCAGCTTCCTTGATGATTTCATGTCCTGGCCGGAGCCACAGGTGGTAAGTGTTACTCAAGATGATTCCCGCACCCATCTCCTTCAGTTCTTCCGGTGACATCGTCTTGACGGTCGCAAGGGTGCCAACCGGCATAAATGCAGGAGTGTCGAATGACCCGTGCGGAGTGTGGACCCTGCCGAGCCTTGCGCCAGTCTGCTTGCAAGTCTTGATTAATTCATATTTGATGGCAGACAATTGTTTGTTCTCCTTCCATGTATTACAGATTTAAATAGTTTCTGATTCTAAATAATGAGCATTGCATCGCCAAAGCTGAAGAAACGGTATCGTTCTTCCACTGCAGCCTCGTAGGCTTTCAGCACATTCTCCCGACCTGCCAACGCACTGACCAGCATGACAAGCGTTGATTTAGGCAAGTGGAAATTTGTCACCATGCCGTCGATGGCCCGGAATTCAAAGCCAGGGAAGATAAAAATATCTGTCCAGCCGCTTGCTTCCTCAAACCTTCCGCCATGATCCCTTGCAATCGTTTCAAGAGTCCTTGTCGATGTGGTTCCTACCGAAATGATCCTGCCTCCCTGCTCTTTCACTTCGTTCAGAAGTCTGGCTGTCCCTTCAGTAACCTGGTAGAACTCAGCATGCATTTCATGTTCGTCAATGCTATCCACACTGACCGGCCTGAACGTACCGAGTCCGACATGCAGCGTAATAAAGGCAATATGGACGCCTTTGGCACGAATTTCCTCAAGAAGGGATTCGGTGAAATGGAGACCGGCAGTTGGTGCTGCTGCAGAGCCCCTCTCTTTTGCAAAAACAGTCTGGTAGCGCTCCCTGTCATCCAATTGCTCCTTAATGTATGGAGGTAGAGGCATCTCGCCCAGATCTTCCAGCACCTCATAAAAAATGCCTTCATATTTGAAATCCAGGACCCTGCCTCCATGATCTGATTCCTCTGTACATACAGCAGTGAGGAGGCCGTCTCCAAATGCAATGACCGTTCCTGCCTTTACCCGTTTAGCAGGCTTAACCAGCGTTTCCCAGCGGTCACCTTCCTTTTGCTTGAGAAGAAGTACTTCAATCTTAGCGCCAGTCTCTTCCTTTACCCCATAAAGGCGTGCAGGAAGCACTCTCGTATCATTCAATACAAGGCAGTCGCCTGGCTGAAGGTAATTTGTAATATCCTTAAATATTTCATGCTTCACTTCGCCTGTTTTTTTATCCAGCACCATGAGCCTGCTATTCGTTCTTTCCTCGAGCGGCGTTTGCGCAATCAATTCCTCAGGTAAGTGAAAATCAAACAATTCTACTTTCATTATGTCACCCTATTCTGTTTAGCGGAATTTACCGATAAAATAAAAAATGGCGGACAGGACGATACTGACAACAATTGAAGTCATGATGGGGAAATATACAGTCATATTGCCTTTCTTCACAACAATATCGCCCGGCAGTTTACCACCTTGATAAATTGCAGCAAAAATCCTGCTATCAGCAGGACTGCTCCTGCAGCCATCAATAACTTTCCCATCCCCGTCATTCAGCGGGCACCTCCAAATTGAAATGCCGATATACTTCTGCAGTAGCCATTCTCCCTCTTGGTGTCCTTTGAAGAAACCCAATCTGCAGGAGATATGGTTCGTAAACATCTTCAATTGTATGTGATTCTTCCCCAATTGTTGCCGCAATTGTCTCTAGGCCGACGGGGCCGCCGCGGAATTTTTCGATGATCCCCTTAAGTAATTTATGGTCAATATGATCAAGCCCTAAACGGTCCACTTGCATTAATTCCAGCGCATTGTCAGCAAGATTTTCATCTATTACCCCGTTGGCGCGTACCTGGGCGAAATCACGGACTCGCTTTAATAGCCTGTTGGCTATCCTGGGCGTTCCCCTTGACCTTCTCGCAATTTCTCCGGCAGCCTGCTCGCTGATTCCAGTCTCCAGCAAGTCTGCTGTCCTTGTGACGATTTCCTGAAGATGGTTTTCCTGATAATATTCCAGCCTTGAAAGAACCCCAAACCTGTCCCTGAGCGGCGCAGACAGAGAGCCTGCCCTCGTAGTTGCGCCGACAAGCGTGAACGGCGGCAGGTCGAGACGAACGGAGCGGGCAGACGGCCCCTTTCCAATGACAATATCCAGGCAAAAGTCCTCCATAGCAGGATACAGCACTTCTTCAATTGATCTAGGGAGCCTGTGGATCTCGTCAATAAAAAGGACATCACCTGGCTCAAGCGCCGTCAAAATAGCGGCAAGATCACCAGGGCGCTCAATGGCAGGACCTGACGTCGTCCGAAGGTTCACACCCATCTCATTGGCTATAATGGCGGCAAGCGTGGTTTTCCCTAAACCTGGCGGTCCGTAAAGGAGGACATGGTCAAGTGTTTCCTCTCTCAGCCTTGCAGCTTCGATAAAGACTTCAAGATTTGCTTTTACTTTGTCCTGTCCAATATACTGCTTTAAAGTCTGGGGACGCAGGCTTTGCTCAAATGAAAGATCCTGTTCGCCAGCTTCCCCTGAGAGAATTCGTTCTTCCATCTGCTTTTTCACCCTTTAACATATAAAATTAGCCCAGCATTTTTTGCAAAGCCTTTTTAATATACTTGTCGGTAGACAGCTTTTCCTTCCTTAGCCCAGGAACGACCTTTTGGATCTCTTTGTCGGAATAGCCAAGGGCCTTCAATGCCAGCAAGGCCTCATCAAGTTCATCAGGGGCAGCAGGAACATGTTCTGTAAATAAATTCGGAAAATAATCAGGGACAATATCCTGCAGTTTCCCTTTTAAATCGAGAATCATCTGTCTTGCTGTTTTTTTTCCGACTCCCGGAAATTTAACTAGAAAAGATTCATCTTCATTTTCTATCGCCTGCACCACATGTTCCGGTGCTCCCGATGCCAGGATGGCCAAAGCGCCTTTTGGCCCGATTCCTGAAACATTTAACAATTTTGTAAAAAGCGCTTTCTCTTCCCGTGTCGAGAATCCATAAAGCGCCATTTGGTCTTCCCGTACATAATGGTAAGTAAAAATCTTTACATCGGCTCCCGCGTTTTTCGCAAAAGCAAATGGATTCGGTGTAAACACTTGGTACCCGACCCCGCTATTGTCGACCACGATATATTCCGGGCCTACAAAATCGATGCTGCCTTTTATAAACTCATACAATTTCTTTCGCTCCTCCGCTTTGCTGTAACCCATTTTATCATACTATTTTCGGAGGGACGAAGAAAAAACGAAAGAGGAAAGCAAAAATATGCGAACATACAGTCCACCTTTAATCTTCACTTATTTTAAAGAAGGTTTTTCTGGCAGAAAACCGTTGTAATCGAATCCGCTCCAAAATATAAAAAGGGCCGGATATCCGGCCCACAGTCTATTCTGTTCGTGTAAATGCCCTAAAAGTTTCCAGGACTTTCACATAGGAATCCTTGGATTTTATCGGGATACCGCTCTGAAGCTGTTCCAGTGCCCTGCTTTCCAGTTTTCCGACATCTATCTGGAAAAATGAATGGATGGCCTTGCTTTGGCCGGGACGTCCATTAAAAATAGTCAGCACCCCGTCCTCTGATAGGCCAAAATACCCATTTGCTTTTAGTAGCGGGGATATATCATCGACATTCTGCCTGAACACGGCCTTATTTTCTTCCAGCTTTACAAGCTCCCAGGATTCATACCGTGCCCAAAAGTCCTTTGTTGACCAAATTGTTTCCTGAATGGTTTCCTCACTTTTATCTCCATCGAGATAGCATCTTTCCAAAATGACTGTCATCTTCCAAGGTGATACAGTTTCAGTTCCTTGTTCCGGCTGGACGGCCTCTGCTGGCTCTCCACTTAGCGCTAACCCTAGGCCCAAGATAGCAAAAAAAACGAGATTTTTTACAACAGCTGTATATTCCATTGCCGGCCACCTCACTCTTGTAAATTCATTATCTAGTGTGACCATAAATAAAAAGAATATCCGTAAAATTGTCAGGTGTTTAATGCAGGTACGATCGGACCACGTTAACGAATTCGCGCCTTTTACTGAACTGTTGTTCAGTCATGTCTATGAGATGGGACATCCGTTTAGGATGGAAATCCATTCTGTCTTTTAAAATCCTGTTCCACTCCCTCATAATATCGGATGGAAATAGAAGTCCATATAAAAAGAAAGGATCATCCAATTCCTTCTGCAGATGCTTCATTTTTGACAGCGAAACGAAGGACCAATCCATATAGGGAAGAATTCTTCCTGCATACTGCAGCAAATCGTATTGAGGCGGCCCGATGCTGAGTAGGTCGAAGTCGATTAAAAATAATTCACCATTTCTAGCCCTGTGAAAGTTATGGTGGGCAACATCACAGTGGAGAATAGTTTCTTCCTTGCTCTCAAGTCTTTTAGCATGTACAGCAAGACCCTCCAATGATTCTTTTGCCCAGTCTCTAATGTCATTCAATTTCCTTTTACTTATAAATTTCCCTATTGTGGGAAGGTTTTTTCTGAACCTGTTGGCTCTTTCCTTCCATTTTACCGACAGCTCCATTTGAGATAGCATCCCCTTATATTCCCCTACCAATTGTTTGGCACAAACATGGTAATCATCAAGGAGGCTCATCCCTTCAGTTCGTTCATTTTCAGTAAGAAAAGTAAAAGGGGTCGAATCCGGCTCAATATATTGGATTGGAGAATAATAAAGTCCTTCAAAAAACAAATGCTCTCTTGTAAAAGTATAAAAAAGATAGGAATGCGTAAACCCTGATTTGCGTAATGAATCCGCAAACCTTCGCTGGACTTCCATTTTCGGCAGAGATGCAAACCCTTTAAGAATAAAAAATATGCCCTTCGTTTCTGCGAGATACACATCCGCCCTGATAGGAACTAGACTGTTGACTTTGAAAGGTAGCACTGTATTTAAATAGGAGAAGAGACGATCAAGGAATCTATCGTCTCTTCTCGAATGGAACTTAATATTCATCGCTCTCTTCATCATCCAGTCTTGGCATGCCATGCGGAGCATTGTCTATCGGCATTCCATGTCCCATTTGAGGATCATAGGCCCCCTGCACCATCGGCATACCATATCCGCCCGGGGCGCCATATCCAGCTGGATAGCCGTACCCATGCTGTGCCGGCATTCCATAAGATCCCCCGCTACCACAGCCACAGCCGTGCGCCTGATGATGCATCATTGGTGCCTGCATATTCATATGGCCGTGGCCATAACCTTCTCCGTGCATATACGGCATCGGCGCCGCCATCATTCCCTGAACCTGCGGCATCATTCCCATATGCGGCGGGTAACCGTCCGGCTCGCAAAGACCTGATCCTGGCAATACAGGGGATACAGGTACACCATGGTGAGGTTCTTCACACGGCATTCCCATTCCTGGAGAAACTTGCTGTGCCGGCATATATGCAGGCATGTTTTCAGCAGGCATACCGTAGGCTGGCATATTCGCCATGCCCGCCGTATTCGGCATGTTTGGCATGTTCGGCATGTTCGGCATATTCGCCATGCCT
>NZ_QWVT01000023.1 GCF_003570705.1 Mesobacillus zeae | reverse complement strand
AAGCCGATATTTAGCAATCTACAGGAATGCTAAAAGGTGCTTGAGTTTAAGAAATTAAGGCTGATTCAGCTACAGGTGTAGGTCGCTTTTTTCTTATTCCACAAGAAAGATTGTGAAATATTGCACTTAAACTATTAGGTTGCGTTAGTGGAATAAGGAGTATTAAATTAATCAAACTTTTTTATAAAAAACAGTTCTGAAAAGTAGAAGAGAGCCATCGTATTGTTTTGATCAATCTTTGTTCAAAACAATGGCTTTTTATATGCAGTGAAATCAAGGATTTAGAGTGAATTTTAATCAATCTTTATTCTAAACCAACACCAACAAGGACAGGATATCGGCCAAACTCGCTCAAGGTATCGATCTGCTTCAACAATATATTGCTGAATATCAAGGGAGCGTTCGCTTTTTCAGAGCTCCTAATTGCTTGCCATAACAAAAAAGATTGACGCTGATTAAACACAGCGTCAATCTTTTTTGTTTAGTAATCATTCGTTTCCATTTTCTCTAGTATTAGAGCCATTTGTTGTAGTGCCGCTATTTCCGGAAGGAGGGAGGGCAGGCTCCTGGCCGCCGCCATTTTGATCGTCATCGCCCTGTCCGGTATCTCCTTCACCACTACCATTATCGCCCTGGTCGGTATCTCCTTCTCCTTGTCCGTCATCATTACCGTTCTCGCCGTTGTTGTTTTCATTGCCTTCACCTTGATCACCGTTGTCATCCTGTGCTGGTTCTTCACTTTCAGGCTCTTCAGGTTCAGGGACTTGGATGCTGGCTGTTGCAGGATCGCTTCGTTGATCACCCCTGATTGCGGTAATCTTGAATGAGTAAATCCCCCCTGGAGCAGGGTTGGTCACTTTCAGACTTGTGTCCGACGTGGTTGTCAGCACTTGGTCGGGACCCTCATCAAGTGAAGCTGTAACTTCAAATTTTACGCCATCCTTCTCTTTGTAGCCCCAGGATAGAGTGATTGCATTCTTTTTATCATCATAGCTCGCGTTAGCATTTGTCGGGCTTTCTAATTTGTCATATTTCTTGGAAACCTCTTTAGGCATGTTTCCTTTAACCGCATATTCCGTCACAATTTGTTCTTTAGGTGTGTACTTGCTCGCAAGCTTTGCTGGCATTGTTCCTTTTTCCACCGCTACCCTTACAACACTGTTTGGCATTGTAAAATCAGGTGTTTCCACATTTGCTGACACATGGGTCATAACGTCCTTGAACAGCAACTGCGAAATTTTCTGGTCATAGCCATTTGAAGGCAAATAATTATTGCGCTTTTCATAACCGGTCCATACTGCGGCCGTATATTTGGTCGTATAGCCGACGAACCAGGAATCTGGGACTGCACCGTCTGGTATATTGTATTTTAATTTATCTTCATCAGAATAGTTTGTTGTACCTGTTTTGCCGGCAACATGCAGGCTTGGAATGTTTGCATTCCCGTAGCCCGTTCCATATGGTTCCTTTAAAACGCTTTTCAGCATATCGCTGATCATAAACGCGGTATAGTCCTTCATGGCAACTTCGGTCTCAGGAGCCATGTCGATTTCCGTTTTGTCGCGCAGGACAATTTTTTTCACTGCATGCGGCTTCGTGTAGAAACCATTGTTTCCGAATGCGGCATAGGCACCTGCCATTTGCATTGGGGAAACTTCATCAGAGCCAATAGCCGAAGATTCATAAATTGGGTCTGGAAGCTTTAGTCCTAATCCAACGGCAAAGTCTCTCGCTTTTTCTGGTCCGACAGCCTGCAGAGCTTGGAGGGCTGGAATATTGCGGGATTTGGCAAGAGCCATTCTCATTGACATGACGCCTTCATAAGTATTGTTCCAGTTACGGATAGGCTGGCCGGTGGAGTATTGGTAAGGCTTATCCTCAAGCGCATGGTATGTTCCCCAATGGAGATGCTCGATGGCTGGGCCGTAATCAAGGACTGGCTTGATTGTCGATCCAGGCTGGCGTTCCAGATCCGTTGCATAATTGAAGCCGCGCTGGACGTTTTCTTCCTGCTTTCGCCCGCCGCCGACTGCGCGGATTTCACCTGTTTCAGTGTCGAGAAGCACGATGCTGGCCTGCATTTTTTCATCAGGGTAATTAACAGCTGCATCTGTGTTCAGAACATTTTCCACATGCGTTTGTGCATCTGGATCAAGCGTTGTGTAAATTTTAAGACCGTCAGAGAAGATATCAAAGTCTCCTTGTTTTTCCACTTCATCAATGACTGTATCAACGAAAGAATCGAAAGGTTTTTCGTTTCGATGCTTCCGGTCTTCTTCTTTTACAAGTGTCGAAGTGACTGGGACAGCTTGTGCTTCTTCCATTTCCTTCTTGGAAATAAACCCGTGCTGGTTCATGAGAGAAAGGACGACATTCCGGCGTTTCTCTGCTTTTTCAGGATTAGTGAATGGGTTGTAATTATTCGGGCTTTGAGGCATTCCTGCTAGCAGTGCCACTTCGTGAAGCTCAAGGTCTTTTAATTCTTTTCCAAAATAAATATCGGCAGCAGTGGCAACGCCATGGCTGTTCTCCGACATATAAATTTTATTTACATACATCTCAAAAATTTGCTGTTTGGAATACTTCTGCTCAAGCTGGAATGCAAGCCATGCTTCCTGGGCTTTCCGGCTGAGTGTTTTTTCAAATCCAAGGAAATAGTTCTTGACTACCTGCTGAGTAATCGTACTTGCCCCCTCCGAACCAAATCCGTTCGTAAAGTTGGCAACAACGGCTCCTCCAAGGCGAATTGGATCAATTCCGTGGTGTTTGTAAAAACGGACATCCTCCGTAGCCAGGAAAGCATCTTCAACTTGTTTGGGAATATCCTTATAATCTACATAGTCCCGGTTTTCGGAACCAACCTCTGTTACAAGGTTTTTGTTTTTATCATATATTTTCGAAGAAATCGGGTCCTTCAAAATTGATTCGTCAAGTTTAGGTGTATCTTGAATCATGAACGCAAAGGTTGCAATGCCTGTCAGCATACCGACTATTCCAAGAATCAAAAGGGAGATCAGCACTTTTTTGAAAGTTGACCTGGATTTTTTCTTATTGCCTGTGTTTCCCTTGCTTTCCTTGTTCCCCTTATTGCTTTTGTTGCCGGCAAGCTGCTTTCTGCGCTCCTCTCTAGTCTGGTATTTTTCTGTCATATCAGTTCATTCCTTTCTGGAGCAAAAAATCTAACTAAGTTTATAAAGATAATCTATTACTTTAATATAGTCAATCCTGGGCCGAAAGCCAAATATAATCTTGTGGCCTGATTGCTCCACTTCATCCTTCGTAATAGATTTTCGCCCTCCTGATTCCATTCGTGACCAAAAATCAAGCAAACGGCTTGCTTCCAGGAGGAAAACCTCACTGAGCGCAGTAAAGCTCAAAATCACGAAGGAAATGCCTCCCTGGTCCAGGACCGAGCTCATGTGGCTGATCTGGTGTGAATGGAAGTTTTTTAAGGGAAAAGAGGTTGTGAATTTAGTTTCCTTTGCTTCGAAGTCAATGTATTTTCCCTTGTACACACCGTTGTAATCAGTTGTTGACGCTTGTTTGAAGTAGGCTTCCCTAATTACTGCAGCACTTCTTTTCGGATAATCCACATTTACAATTTGCACTGGTGTCGGTTTTTTATGAATGACTGCAATGCCGCTTTCAAGATAGAAGGCGTTGGTTTCGTTTAAATCTTCTTCAAGTGTCATGCCCCTGTTGCTGTATACGAAGTTTTTGCCTTTTTGGGATTTACGGACGGCGTGCTCCATATTGCTGCTTTTCGGAACAAACCTTTTCCCGTTTGGATAATGAAAGTTCATATGTAGCCCCCTCGCAAACTACTACTTATCATACCAAAATCCGGCGCTTTGTGGTTGAATAATTGTTGCTGTTTTTCAGCAATATAACAACAAATGGCATAAAGGGAAAATGGAGGAATATTTTGGATGAGTTTAAAGCCCCCCCATCTGACTTCTGAGGAAGCCCAATTAATCCGGATCATCAGAAAAGAAACAAGCGCTTTAAATATTGATAATATTTCAAGGACAGCAGCATACCTTGAGTTTTACCTTAACAAGCCTGACATGATCTGGGCTTTTCTTGCCAGCATGGTCTCACGAAATGGCGGATATAATATGTGCGACCTTGAAGGTGATTGGTTTCCAAGGCTGATTGGGAACGAAAAGCGCCGATTGTTGTTTTTTGCATATGAACGGGCAAACTGGCTTATATTCAGGGACGCGTATTCACAGCTGTTGCTCTATAAGTATTCGACGAAATTTAACCGCCCGTTGTTTCACCTCCTGCGGCATCTGGATGTCTCTGAGTTTATGGAAAAAGAGTGGTACTTATATTGGAATAGAAGAAACCGAAAACGGCTGCTCACGGCTTTGATTATCAACGAACAAAATGTTATTCATAACATAGTTATCAAACACCATTTATACCGAAAAAAAGTATTCCGCTCATCGCTTTTTTCTTTTCAGGATTTTCTTCATTTCAGTTCTGTTTTGCTGCCCACCAGGGAAGGGGAACTGTACGGTGCCAGTGTTAATGGTTTTCGGTCTCTACATAAAAGAATAAATCTTGGGAAAAGGCTTGCCAGCATTCTTTTTGATCCTGAGCATTATCCCAGATTCCTTGATTTTGCCATAACCACTGAGCATACAGGGTCAAGGTATGATTATGAGCAGTATTTTCATTCTAGGAAAAAAAAGGACACTCCGTTCTTAAGATGTACTTTCCCCATTATCGAACACCATTTTCACAGCCAAAAGGATTGGTATTCAAGCACAAAATTTCATAAGAGCTGGATAGAGGGGGATGTCAGGCATATTCATCCGATAAAACTGACTCATTGGTTTACAGAAAAGCAGAGAAGTCTGCATATGATGATTACGTTAGGTGAACTATCTGGATTTCGGTTATAAATTGAAAAAAGCAAGGTTGCCCTTGCTTTTTGTTCTGCTGTTCATTCAGCCGGTCTGTCTGGCCCTTCCAGCTTTTTATCACCATAACCAGTCTTTTTCTCTTCCAGATTTTTTGGCTGCACTTTATTTTCTTTTTTTCCTTTACTCATGGATTACACCTCCCGTTCTATATTGTGTTTCAAGACATTAGGTTTCATTCATTGCGGCTCCTGTCGAAAACCGTTCGGGTATAAGAAATCACGCTTTCTTTGGCGAAATGCTTCTAGTTTTGTCACCCTTGGAGGACTGAAACGATCAAGGGCGAATATGGCTAAGTAACGAGAGTGGTAAAGGACACGGCCATAGACTCCTGATAGATTAGTACGGATCGGATCATGGACAGACCAGGCGAACAAAAAGCCAGAGGGGGATTTTATCATGAAAGCGGCAGGTATAAAAAAAGAAGAAATACTGACAATTCTTATGGAGATGCACGGACAGCTTGGGGAACTGGATACTGAATTTCAATCGGCTGTAAATATACACTGTGCTGATTGGTATGGAAAGCAGAATCAACTCCTTGCAGACTGCGACAAACGGTTAGATGTTCTTGAGGAAAGTTATTTCATTTCTAATTCGGGTATTTCAGATAGCAAATCCATGGATCTCACAAATCGAAAACCCGTCAGCCTTGAACTGGGGTATTGACTCGCCTAAAATGAAATAGCAGTATTAAAATACTTTGGATACTGCTTGCTTATTTTACCCAAACAGGAGGCAAGGATGGAAAATCTTCATAATCTCGCCAGACAGACATTAAGGTTAATAGAATATACAGAAAGAGCGGCTACCCGTTACGAAATGGCAAAAGAAACAGGGGAAAGTGGTGATTTCTTTTCGGAAGTCAAACCTTTTGCGGATCTTGTGAAACAGGAGGCAGATAGCTGGAAGGTATCGGCTGTTGAATGGATCATAAATAATCAGCCCAAAAACATCCATAGCAGGCAAATCGAAGCAACTGCTGAAAATATTGAATTGGTTTCCGTTCAGGCATTTTTTCCGGAAACGGGCCGGAAAAGATTCATGGGCTATATTCAGTCGATCCACTATGTCCTTGATTCCCTTCTTACTGCTGTCAACCAATTTCCACAGAAGGCGCAATTGAAAAATAAAAGCACCCTTTAGGGTGCTCAGGCTGTCGAGAAAGTCTCGGCAGCTTTTTTATAAATTCAACCTACAACATATAGTGGTTTAGGTAGTATTTTGATACTTGTATATTGTGGTCGAAGACAAATAAAACATCAAAAACCCTCTTTTTCAAAAGGTATTTTAAAATAAGGGGGTTTTTCTACAAGCTGAGCACCCTTTAGGGTGCTTTTATTCGTAGCTTTAACTGAGCAGCTAACCGGGCGCCTCCGCTTTTCTTTGTCCAGCTGCAGCGCCCAGCGTCTAGTGGACTTCGCCCACTTCCCTACGATAAGTCAACATCGATTCGCTACGCTCATCGTGTTTCCTTTATCTCAGTCAGTGTGCTCCAGTCCATACGCCGCTAACCGGGCGCCTCCGCTTTTCTTTATTAACAGGATTGCTTCATGTCATCAGGGGTGGATGCACCCTTGATTTCCAACTCACGAACAAGGTTTCGGTAGTCAAGAATGTTGATTTCGTTGTGTACATACGCCATTTTGGCAAAGTCCAGCAATTCATTCATGTTCCCAGGGCTATAGTCTCTCGTCTCGGCAAACTTCAACGTTAGTTCGTGAATGTTCATCAAAATTCCTCCCCTGTTACTTTCTTTCATCGTAGCATGAAAAAATCGATATAGATTGTATTTAAAAAATTGAGACTTCAGACAGAATTCTGCAGGATTTGACAAAGTTATGGAGGGAGCGAGGGTTTCACCATATAGGCAATCGAATCATAACATGCAGTAATGAATGAATTTGAGGAGGGATTCCCGTGTATGGAATGAACAGACAGATGGATACAACTTGGGGTTTTACGAATCCAGCCCAGCCATTGCGCCAGCTGGGGTATTATCACCCAGCCTATCAGAATGCCTATTGGGGAGGGCCGCTGCCTGGGCCAACTGGACAGTTTCCCTTACCGGCCCAGTATCCTTATCAGCAGCCGCAGATGGGTCAGGGCTGGAACGAAAATATACAGGATCAGGACTACTCTAAAATGCTTTTTGAAAACCCGCTGCAGCAAGGGGAAATATCGCCGTACGGCCAATACCAGCAGCATGCCCCGATGCAGCCTATGAACCCGTATCCAGCACAGCATTTCGCTCCGAAGCAGCCAACAGGAATGCAATCGATCATGAACTCTTTCAAAAGCCAGGATGGTTCGCTTGACATCAATAAAATGGTGGATACAGCCGGGCAAATGATGTCCGCTGTCACTCAAGTATCCTCGATGGTAAAAGGTCTTGGTGGGATGCTTAAAGCATAGGGGGAATGAAAAACAAGCAGGGGCTAAGACCTGCTTGTTTTTTCATTCATGGATTCTGATGCTTTTTCCATTTGGCTTGCGGACCCGGACTTCAAGAATTCCATCCTGGTATGAAGCTGTTATGCCGGATTCATCAATCGGATGGGACAAAGCGACGGTTCTGCTCGATTGTTGAAAGGCCTCTTTCCTAAAGTATGCCTTACTTTTGTCATCAGCTCCGCTCTGGGACTCATGAGATTCAATTGATATCGTTAAATGGCTCGCGTATGCCTCTAATTTGATTTGTTCTTTTTTTACACCAGGCAATTCCGCCGTGATAATATTTTCATTTTTTGTTTCGGATACATGAACTGGAAAAGAGGAGTGTGAGGATGATATCTGGAAAAAGTCATCCATTGTCTGCAAAAAGCCACGCACACGCTTTTCGCTTAAAAATACATTCATTGTATCAAGAAGTTCACCAAATGGCTGCAGCGCTTTTTTTTGTTGATCATAATCACTGTGCTTCATTAAATTTACTCCTTCCTAAAAACTAATTGTTCTCTATTTTATGCATTACCGTTTTGTCCTGTTCAACCCGTGCTCTCTGCCGCAGCTTTGTGAACGATTTTTGACATTTGGTCATAGTGTGATTTGAATCACACTGAAGAGATGAAAAGGAAGGTAACCTTAAAACAGGAAATAATCTGAAGTATGAAAAATAAGGGGGATCATTATGTTTTGTTATCAGTGTGAACAGACACCGTCAGGCGGCTGTAAAGTTGTTGGGGTATGTGGAAAAGATGAAACAATTGCGAGCATGCAGGATACGATGATTTTTGCATTGAAAGGAATTGCGGCATACCGCACACACGCGAACCAGCTTGGGTTTACCGATTCTTTTGTAGATAAGACAACACATGAAGCCTTGTATATGACCTTGACCAATTCAAATTTCAATGTTCAGGAACACATCGATATGCTGATGCAGGTTGGCCAGTCGGCTGTCCGGGTCATGGAACTGCTCGATGAAGCACATACATCAAGGCTTGGGATTCCTCAGCCAATCCGGGTATCACAGAACAGGATTGAGGGAAAGTGCATTGTTGTAACAGGGCACAACCTTTTTGCCCTTGAGGAACTGTTAAAGCAGACAGAAGGAAAAGGCATCAATATTTATACGCATTCGGAAATGCTTCCGGCACATGGCTATCCTGCCCTGAAGAAATATCCTCACTTAAAAGGGAATATCGGGAAAGCATGGTATGATCAGCGTCGCCTGTTTGAGAAGTTTCCGGGTGCCATCCTGGCAACAACCAACTGTGTTATGCCAATCAAAGGCAGCTATGCAGACCGGATGTTCTCCTATGAAGTCGCAGGGCTTGAAAATGTCCGAAAGATTACAGGGGATGATTTTGCCCCATTGATCCAAAGGGCATTAGAATTGCCTGAAGCAAATATAGAATCGGATGAAACGTTGCTGACGGGTTTTCATCATGAAACGGTTCTCGGGCTGGCCCCTGAAGTGATCGAGGCTGTGAAAATGGGGAAAATCAAGCGTTTCTTCGTTATTGCGGGATGCGATGCACCAGGAAAAGGCGGGGAGTATTACCGGGAGCTTGCAACTTCACTTCCGCCGGAAGCAGTGATCCTAACCACGTCATGCGGGAAGTTCCGCTTTAATGATGTAGATTACGGCGTTGTTCCGGGAACAGATATTCCAAGATACATTGACCTAGGCCAGTGCAATAATTCAGGTTCAACCGTGAAAATCGCACTGGCCCTAGCGGATGCTTTTGACTGCCCTGTGAACGAACTGCCTGTCAGCATCGTTCTCTCATGGTTTGAGCAAAAGGCAGTCGCCATTCTTCTAGGCCTTTTCAGTCTTGGCATCCAGGATATCCGGATTGGGCCTAAACCGCCTGAGTTCATTTCCGAAGGTGTCATGAATGTATTGCAGGAAACTTTCAATCTAAAATTGATTACAACAGCAAAGGAAGATATGGAAGAAATGCTCGGTCAATAATAGGAGAAAGAAACAAAAATGCCCGCTGCCGTATAATGGCAGCGGGTTGTTTAAATTAATTCATCAAGTAGATCATCAGGTTTGAGCCTCATATTTCCGTTCTCATCTGTTATAACGAGTCCGTCTTTCTTTATTTTCGTCAACGTTCTGCTTACAGTCTCTCGGGTTGTACCAATCATGTTAGCGAGATCCTTGTTTGTGAATTCCGATTTTAAAAGGACTGTTCCATCCGTTTGCTCTTCACCATGAAGTCTGCAAAGCCGGATTAACAGCTTGATGATTTGTTCGTATGTATTGTTCAAAATTTGTTCCTCGAGCCGCTCCTGAAGGTCGACAATTTTTTCTCCCAATACTTTAAACACTTTGATGGAAAGCTGTGGGTTATCCACCAGGACTTTTTCAAACTGGGAAATTGGCACCACCACCAGAATGGATGATTCAAGCGTCTCGGCAAAAGCAGGGTAGGAGCCCTTCCGGAAAAAACCGACGTGCGGGAACATTTCACCTTTTTTAAGGATGGCAACAATCTGTTCTCTGCCGTTTATATCGCTTTTGTAAACCTTGACCTTGCCATCGGAAATAAAATAGACATTTTCAAGCGGGTCGCCCTGAAGAAATATATGGCTGTTCTTTTTCCATTCTCTTGTTATTGAGATATCGGCAATCACTTTCATTTCCTCTGTACTCAAGTCCCTGAATAACATGAATTCTGAAAGGACTTTGATAATTTCTTCTTGATTCATCTTTTCATCCCTGCCCTTAAAAGAACCTTGTAAGGTCATTGTAACAAAAAAAAGATCCGATGTCCCCGGAAGGCTGAATTTCAGCGGTATGTAGGTATTCCCAGAAAATAGAATGATATAAATTGGTGCGAATATCTTTTGAAACGAACATTTATTCGGTAAAATAGAAATTATGAGGTGAATTGGATGAAGATGCGGAAAAGTTTGCAGGAAATCATGCAAGAGCTGAAAATAGATAATAAGATAAAGGAAAATATTGTCCATTGGCATACGGTGGAAGAGAAGTTGGCAAAAACTGTCCCGCTTCCTGAAGGGATTCATCCCTCACTGAAAGCTGCACTGCAGCAGCGGGGAATCAGTGAATTATATACGCATCAAAGAACGGCCTATGAATTTGCCAGCAAAAACCAAGGTTTTGTAGCGGTTACTCCAACTGCTTCAGGAAAAACACTTTGCTATAATCTTCCAGTTATACAACGGATCATTGAAGATCCAAATTCGAGGGCATTGTACATGTTTCCCACAAAGGCGCTTGCACAGGATCAAAAGAGCGAAATCAACGAGTTAATTCAGGAAGCCGGACTTGATATAAATAGCTATACATATGATGGGGACACTCCGGCGAATATCCGTCAAAAAGTCCGCAAGGCGGGCCAGGTTGTCATTACAAATCCCGATATGCTCCACTCTGCTATCCTGCCGCACCATACTAAATGGGTATCGCTTTTTGAAAACCTTCGTTTTGTCATCATTGATGAGCTACATATATATCGAGGAGTTTTTGGTAGCCATGTGGCGAATGTCATTAGAAGGCTTCGCAGGATATGCCGGTATTATGGAAGCGACCCTGTTTTTATCTGTACAAGTGCAACCATCGCAAATCCTCTTGAGCTTGCGGAAATGCTGACTGAAAAAGAAATGATGCTGATTGATAACAATGGCGCGCCTTCTGGGCGAAAGCACTTTTTGTTCTATAACCCGCCCATCATCAATAAACCGCTTAATATTCGCAAAAGTGCAACGCTGGAAACAAGGTGGCTCGCAGGACAGTTCTTAAAAAACAGAATCCAGACAATTGTATTTGCGAGAAGCAGGGTGAGGGTTGAAATCCTGCTGACCTATCTTCAGGAACTGGTAAAGAATCAGTTGGGACCAAAGGCAATCAGGGGATACAGAGGCGGATATCTTCCATTAGAACGGCGGACCATTGAAAAGGGGTTGCGGTCGGGGGAGATATATGGAGTAATCAGTACGAATGCTCTCGAACTTGGCGTCGATATTGGCCGGCTGCAGGTGTGTATCATGAATGGGTATCCAGGAACGATTGCAAGCGCTTGGCAACAGGCCGGCCGCGCAGGCAGAAGGCACGGAGAATCAGTTGTCATTATGGTGGCGAGTTCAAGTCCGCTTGATCAATATATCATTCAGCATCCGGATTACTTTTTTAGCCAGAGTCCCGAGACAGCGAGGATTAACCCTGATAATCTTATTATTATGGTGGACCATATTAAATGCGCAGCTTATGAGCTTCCCTTTAAAAAGGGCGAAACTTTTGGCATATCAGAAACTGAAGAGATTCTTGAGTATCTCACAGAGGAAAGAATCCTGCATCATCATGGGGAAAAATGGCACTGGATGAATGACGCATTTCCGGCTCATAATATCAGTTTAAGATCCGCATCCCAGGAAAATGTGGTGATCATTGACCAGTCTGATATAGCCAATGTAAACGTAATCGGTGAAATGGATACTTTTTCAGCGATGACTTTGCTGCACGAAGAAGCGATTTATCTCCACCAGGGAACCCAATATCAGGTTGAGAAGCTTGACTGGGAAGAGAAGAAAGCGTTTGTCAGAGAAGTGGACGTAGATTACTTCACGGACGCCAACCTTGCTGTAAGCCTGACAGTTCTTGAAGAAGACCGGCATAGAGAGCTGAAAGCAACAGAGGTTGGCTATGGAGATGTCAGTGTGAGAGCGATGGCAACCATTTTTAAAAAGATAAAGTTTGAAACTCATGAAAACATCGGTTCGGGGCCAATTTCACTGCCTGAAGAAGAGCTCCATACAAGCTCGGCCTGGATTTCCATAAACCAGGACTCTTCAGCGCTTTCACAGCAAAGGATTGAAGAGGGGCTAATAGGTGCCGCACAGGCTTTAAGGCATATTGTCTCTTTGTTTGTCATGTGTGACCCTGCTGATGTCCATGTTGTTCCCCAGGTAAAGGCTGCACATAATGAAAAACCGACCATTTTCTTTTATGATCGCTATCCAGGCGGCATAGGGCTAAGTGAAAAAATATACGCCAGTCTTGAGAACATCCTGTTACAAGCAAAACAGATGGTGGCAAACTGTCCATGCTCTTCGGGTTGCCCTTCATGTATTGGGACCGAAACTGCTTCTGAAACTGCAAAAAAGGATGCTGCAATTCTTCTGGCCTTGTTTTTGAAGAATCCGGATGGCGTGTAGGGGGAGGAAAAGCATTGTCGCTTAAAAATAAATTAAACAGGCTTAAACCTCACATTTCAGGAGGGAAACCATTAGCTTCAATTAATCAAAATAATATGGGAGACCAAATACCGTTTATCGAAAAGTGGAATGAGGAAAACGTGTTTCCTTATTTTTTTGACAATACGTATTGTCTTGTTAGAGAGGTGGAGTACTCGCTTTCCGATCGGCATGGAAATTACCAGTTTGCCGATTTCAAAGAAGCTGTGGAACAGTGGAACAAAGAGAGATTCTTCAGCCATCCTTTATCTGCAGCAGGCCATAATGCGGATGATCTGTTCTTTTTCGATACCGAAACAACAGGGCTAGGCGGAGGGACAGGCAATACGATTTTTCTTCTCGGACATGCTAGTTTCCAGGGAGAGAAGTTAATTGTGAAGCAGCATTTCCTTCCCCATCCGGGTGCGGAGGTGGCCTTATACCAAAGTTTTCTTGAAAATGTCAATTACACCACACTGGTTACTTACAATGGGAAAGCTTTCGACTGGCCGCAGGTGAAAACAAGGCATACCCTTGTAAGAGAACACGTGCCAAAGCTTCCTTTATTCGGGCACTTTGATCTTTACCATGCAGCCAGGAGAATGTGGAAGCACAAATTGGAGAGAATCAAGCTGAACGCCGTAGAAAAGGAAGTACTTGGTTATGAACGGAAAGACGATATTCCCGGATACCTCGCTCCGATGATCTACTTTGATTTTGTTGAAAGGAAGGAACCTGAAGGGATTTTAGGGGTCATGGAACATAATGAACAGGACATTTTATCGCTCATAACCCTATATACACACCTAACCCGCCAGCTCCTTGGTACGGATCCTGACATAAGTGCGAAGGAATCTTTTGAAGTCGGCCGCTGGTTCTCCTATATCGGGGAAACCGATAAAGCAAAGGAAACATTCAGTTCACTTTCTGAAAGCGAAACGGAAGAATCACAGGCAGCAAAGCTTGCACTTGCATTAGAATATAAACGTCGTAAAGAATGGGAAAAAGCAGCGGAATTATGGAAAGCTGTCGCGGACGGAGACGGAAAGTGCGGCCAATCATTGCTTGAGGCATGCATTGAACTTGCAAAAGTGGAGGAGCACAAAAGAAAAAATACAGAGTTAGCTTTAGTTTATACAGAAAGAGCGCTAGGTTTGCTTGAAAGTCTGGAACCTGGTAGGAAGAGGGATAGGCTCCTAGGAGAATGCCAGAAAAGGAAGGGCAGACTGATTAAAAAAACATTTCCCGGGCAAGCGCATATTTCGTCAATTTAACGGCACCAAGCGACAAGTTTTTAATAAATCCCGAACTGTAACAAAATTTTCATATTTTCCCACTAAAAAAAGAAAGTTCTTAGTTGTATACCTCTTTATTCCCAGGTAAAATATTAGATTGAAAACATGAAAATTAATAATTACGGGGCGGGATATATGTATAAAGCGGTATTAGTGTTGTTTTTTGTCGTATTATGCTTAACGATGATTCTTTTTACAGGGTTGAAGGATAATTTTTATACTTTTATGTAAAAAATTGGGCAGGCTGAAAGGGATATTGTAAGAAAAATAGGTGTTTTCATTAGTACAAGAGTCTTCCTCGGGTCATACGCTGTTAATGTAAAATAAAAAAAATACCCATGAGGAAGGAGTTTTAAGTAATGTTTTGCAGACCAAATATTTTGCCGGCAATTGTCCACCCAACGAAGTGCTGCGTTAACAATAGTTTCTCCGAAAATGTCGTGCCGCATATCCATCCGGCTCACACCACAAATATAAACCATGTGAAATTCGACCACGTTCATTTCTTCCCGCAAACACAATCGGTGATAAATGAGGTGAGCCATCAGCATTTTTATGGAGGAGGAGGACCAGCTGCTCCAACTCAGGTTTCGCCAATGGGATCACCAATGGCTGGCCCTATGGGTGGGCCTATGGGCGGTCCAATGGGCGGTCCAATGGGCGGTCCAATGGTATTGCCAATGGGATCTCATCATGGTCCGCGCCCTGGCTTTAAACATATGTATCGCTGATAGCATTCCTGCAAGGGCTTCATAAGGAGCCCTTGCTTTTATTATTTGTTGTTTTGCTAATATTTCTTTATTGTTGAATGTGATAATAATTCCAGTTCCGAGTGAATACATTCACTAGGGGATTGCAAAAGGAGATCAAATGGCGAAAGTTGCAGCAGTATCAGGCTATAAAGCATATGAATTGGGAATCTTTAAGCCTAATCACCAAGCTGCAGAATACATAAAGGCAGCACTCCTGAAACAGCTTGGAGCATTGGCGGAAGAAGGATTGGAATGGGTAGTCATCACAGGCCAGCCAGGTGTTGAACTCTGGGCAGCCGAAGCAGTCTTCCACCTTCAGGAATATTTGCCGGATTTAAAGCTGTCCGTCATTACTCCGTTTTTAAATCAGGAAGAGAAATGGAGTGAAACTAACAGGGAATGGTATGAGTCTGTTTTAGCAGGTGCCGACCATGTTGATTCAGTATCGAGGAAGCCTTATGAGAAGCCATGGCAGCTTCGTGCAGCAAATGAGTTCATTGTTGGAAAAACAGACGCGCTTGTCCTTCTTTATGATGCAGAAAAAGAAGGAAGCCCAAGATTCCTTTATGAGGCAGCTAAAAGGAGGCAGGAAACAGAGCCATATGATATAAGATTGATCAGTTTTTATGATCTCCAGATGATTGTTGAGGAAGAAGAACAGAAAAAGCTCGATTATTAGACTATAGTCCAAAAGAAAAATTGACAAAAGGCAAGGTTTTTGAAAGAATATAATTTGATGATTGGGCATATCGAGGTGAGAGAAATGATATCCGATAAAGTGAAGCTAAATGCTAAAGATATTTTGGAAAAAGAATTTAAAACAGCAATGCGCGGATACAAGCCGGAGGATGTGGACAAATTTCTTGATGACATTATCAAGGATTATGAAGCATTCCATCAGGAAGTTGATGATCTGCAACAGGAAAACCTGCGTTTGAGGAAGCAGCTTGAAGAAGCTTCGCGCCGGCCGAGCACACAAGCAGCCGGGACGACTAACTTCGATATTTTGAAGAGGCTGTCTAACTTGGAAAAACACGTGTTTGGAAACAAATTGTACGATTGACCTGTATAAGCCATTTTTGTAAAAACAATCCCATTGCTATTTTGATCTTGATTACTTATAATAATCAATGTAGTCGTTAATAGCGTTCGGGTAACCGCTGCAGCTTGCTGCAGAGGAAAGTCCATGCTCGCACAGGCTGAGATGCCTGTAGTGTTCGTGCCTGGCCAATTCATAAGCCAGGGCAGCCGGGAATCCTCCCGGCTGACGGCTGGGAAAATGCCTAAGTCGGGTAACCGATATGGCATGAATACCTATAAAAGTGCCACAGTGACGAAGTCTTTTCAGAAATGGAAAGAGTGGAACGAGGTAAACCCCGCGAGCGAGAAACCCAAATAATGGTAGGGGAACTTTCTCGGAGGAAATGAACGAAGAGAAGGACAGGCCGCCTGGTCTGTAGATAGATGGTTACCGCCTCAGTGCGAGACTCTGAGTCGCTTGCAGCACCGAGGAACAAAACATGGCTTACAGAACGTTATTAGTCGATACAACTAACGTAATCAAATATTTGTTACGTAAAGCACTTCCATGTGGAAGGGCTTTTTTATTTGCCCCTGCCTTTAACTAAATGGGAGGCTTGGTGATTCCACTTGAAAACTGTTATGATAGAGGTTCAGTAAGTAATTATCTATAAGGGTGAAAACATGAAACCATATGAATTGATTGCAACCTCCGCCATGGGGCTTGAGGCAATTGTGGCCAAGGAAGTGAGGGCTCTTGGGTACGAATGTGAAGTGGAAAACAGCAGGATTACCTTTAAGGGAGATGAGCTTGCGATTGCCCGGGCCAATCTCTGGCTTAGGACAGCAGACCGTGTCAAAATCAAGGCCGGCGAATTTAAGGCATACAGCTTTGATGAACTGTTTGAAAGGACAAAGGCTATACCATGGGAGAACTTTCTTCCTGTAAATGCTGAATTTCCTGTATCGGGAAAATCGCAAAAATCCAAGCTCTTCAGTGTATCCGACTGCCAGGCTATTGTAAAAAAAGCTATTGTTGAACGTTTACGTAAACATTACAAGAAAACTGACTGGCTCGAGGAAAATGGTCCGTTGTTCAAAATTGAGGTATCCCTGGTAAAGGACACGGCAATTTTAACAATCGACACAAGCGGAAGCGGACTGCATAAACGGGGCTACAGGACAGGGCAGGGTGAAGCGCCATTGAAAGAGACGCTTGCTGCTGCCCTCGTGCTCCTGACAAACTGGACACCTGATCGTCCGTTCGCGGATCCCTTCTGCGGTTCTGGCACAATTCCAATTGAGGCTGCACTGATTGGCCAAAATATTGCCCCAGGCTTTAACAGGGAGTTTGTTTCCGAATCATGGAGCTGGATGTCTGATTCTGTTTGGGAACAGGCTAGAAATGAAGCGGAGGATTTGGCGAAATATGATCAGCCGCTCGAGATCACGGGCAGCGATATAGACCATAAAATGGTTGCAATTGCCGCTGAAAATGCTTTTGAAGCAGGACTGGGAGATCTTGTTAGCTTCAAACAGATGAGAGTGCAGGATTTCAGTCCAAAAAAAGAGTATGGCGTGCTTGTCTGCAATCCTCCATATGGGGAGCGGATTGGTGAAAAGAAGATGGTTGATCAGATATATAGGGAGCTGGGAGAGACTTTCTCAAGCTTTGATACATGGTCCTATTATATACTGACATCAAACGAGCATTTTGAGGGGCTATACGGCAAGCCGGCAACAAAGAAAAGAAAACTGTTTAATGGATTTATCAGGACCGATTACTACCAGTATTGGGGAAAAAGGCCGCCGAGAAAAGAATAGAGGCTTGATAAGTACAAGGTATCCTGATGGATACCTTGTTTTTTTTTGCATGACAGCCTTCCAGTGGGGCGATAATAAAGAAAAGGAGGCGAAGATAATGAATGATTGGAATGAACAAGGTGCACCGAATAATAATTTGGATCAAACAACAATCCGCACATCGAAGCTTGTCGGGAAAGAAGGGCTGAAAGGTCAGGGATTTACTGAGGAACTTTCAGATGGTGGAGAAAGGGACAAAGCGGTACAAAAGCAATTAAAGAGACGTCAGCCAGGTATGTAAAACAGGATTAACGGGAATAATAGAGCCATTCGCCTAATATAATAAAATGAATGATAAGAATGGGGGAAGGCCTATGCATGAACCGTCAATTGATTATGATAAAATATACAGGGCTTTATTACATACGAGAGATATCGCTAAGGAAAGAGGAGTTTACGGGCCGGCTTTCCATAACCTCGAATCGGCAGAGCAAAATCTCCGGCTTGCCTTGGTTCATGGACTTTCAGTCTGTATAAGGCAGTAGGAAGAAAATAAATTGGTTCAGGCAGGCTAAAACAGTGGCAGACCGCCCGGATGTTTATTATAATGAAATGGTTTAATATAATAAATTAGAGAAACGACACTACAGCGCCTTAATAGGCGCTTTATCATTTGTTCGGAGGGATTATATGCCTGGCAGCCTGCCTTTTACAATAGAAAAGACTGAAAATTTTTATGAAAAACTCGGAGACTGGATTGGAGACGTTTTTTACGATATTTTGCCGGAGGCGGGATTTGAATTAAGGGACGAGCAAATTTATATGGCTTTCCAGCTGGAAAAAGCATTTAAGGAAAAGAAGTCAATTTTCGCGGAGGCCGGAGTCGGAACCGGGAAAACAATCGTTTACCTGCTGTATGCAGTCTGTTATGCCCGCTATACAAGGCAGCCTGCAATCATAGCATGTGCAGATGAAACTTTGATAGAACAGCTTGTCAAAAAGGAAGGGGACATCAAGAAGCTTGAAAAGGCCCTTAATCTTAATATTGATGTCCGGCTCGCCAAGTCGAGGGACCAATACCTATGCCTGAACAAGCTTGATGCTCAAGTTTCGAGGGATTCAGAAGTTTTTGATGATGTATACGACAGCCTGCCCAGGTTTGCTCTGGGTGAGGGCCAGGTCCTTCAGAAATTTGAAAAGTATGGTGACCGCAAGGATTATCCTGAACTGCCTGATGAACACTGGGCGAAGATCGGATGGGATCCTTTACAGGACTGCCTTGCCTGCAGCCGCTATCACCGTTGCGGAATGACCCTGCAGCGCGAACATTATCGAAATGCCGCTGACATAATAGTCTGTTCCCATGACTTTTATATGGAACATATATGGACACGGGAATCACGAAAGAGGGAAGGCCAGCTCCCGTTTTTGCCTGAAAGCTCGTGCGTAGTCTTTGATGAGGGGCACCTTCTGGAATTCGCCAGCCAAAAGGCACTGACCTACAGGTTTGCAGAACGGACGCTTGAAACCCTTCTTGAAAGAATTATGGGAAATGATATTAGGGAAAGAACATTGCTGCTTATGGAAGAGGCACTTTCTTTAAATGAGCACTTTTTTACGGAACTCGCAGCAAATAGCACAGATAGCCAGTCATCTGATAAGATGGCGGTCCATAAAACGGAAGGCATCATGAAAAAAGCGGACAGGCTCCTGGCGCTTATTGATGAAATACAGGAGGAACTTGTATTTGAGAGCGAAATGTTCATTCTCAATGAATATAGCCTGAAAATTGTTGAAGAATATCTCGATCAAATCAGTTTTTCTCTTTCCTTATTTGTCCGCAGAAGAGAAGGTATCAATTGGCTCGAGAGCCGCTATGGAGAGAAAACGCTTGTGATCATGCCAAAAATGGTCAGTGAAATCCTTCGTAAGGAAGTGTTCTCAGAAAAGAAACCGTATGTTTTTTCTTCTGCTACATTGTCAGACCGAAAGTCTTTCGAATACGTAGCTTCCAGCCTTGGAATTGATGATTATTTATCTTTTTCTGTTGATTCACCGTTTGATTATGGAAGCAGGATGAGCATTTCCATACCTGAATTCCCTCAAGGTGATTTTGCTGGAAAGGCGGATTTCACCTTGGAAAGATTAATAGATACGGGCGGGCACGCGCTTATCCTCTTTTCAAACAAAGCTGAACTACATTCCTTTAAAGAGTTTATCGGGGAAGATACACCTTTCCCTGTCCTGTTTGAGGGTGATGCGGAAATTAGCACGCTTGTTTCAAGATTTCAAAATGAGGCGAATTCTGTCCTTTGCTCTGTGAACCTTTGGGAAGGCCTTGATGTACCAGGCAGCTCGCTTCAGAATGTTATTATTTTCTCACTCCCGTTTCCGCCGAATGATCCTGTTTTTTCAGCAAGAAGAGAAGAAGCGGCTGACCCGTATAACGATGTGGACTTGCCTTACATGCTTCTCAGGCTGCGCCAGGGCCTTGGTCGCCTGATCAGGACGCATGAAGACAGCGGGAGGGTGGATATCCTTCTTGAGCAGGGAATATCTGAGGAAACACGCTCCAGTATTCTTGAAGTCCTGCCTGTTCCACCAGCTGCTGTGTAAAAAGCCTGTCATGTAGTATAAATGCGGCCGTTCTCCTTGAGAGATGGGCCGCATTTTTCGTGAACGGTTTCTGAAATTTCAATGGAAGGCTCATTTTTTATTCAAGTTCAGTGTATTCGAGCCGAAAAAAGTTTTGGAAGCTTGTAAGAAAACGATAAAAGACCACAGAAAATAGTTTTTTCGGCGGTCTTTTTAGTTTTCTTTTTTAGTATCTGCTTCATAGCATTGAAAACATTGCAGGGAACCGGAGTCTGTGTGAACACCATTAAGAAAGCCATCAAGACAATAAATTGTTTTGCCGCATGTGTCACATCGGCCTACCATTTCCTCCATCTTCTTGCCTCCCTTTTCATCATGATACCATGGCTGCCCAAGCAAAATAACTTTTCTCCATCCTATTCCCTGATATACCAGAAAAATGGCAACGGCCTGCCGAATACATGAAGGCTTGGCGTCTATTAGCGGCCATCCAACATATTATAGTGTAGGAGGGGGAATCATATGCGATTGCGAAAAAGGGTGATCAAGAGGGGGCCTCTTTCCCTCAACCAGATTTTTATCATTACGTTCATTACCTTTGTCATCTGTACATTCCAGAGCCTTTGGCTGATCAATAAGTATATTGAACCCACCCTGATCAGCGTTGCGGAAACAAAAGCAAGGCAGTTTGCGGCACTTGCCATCAATGATGCGATTTCAACGGAGATTGTCGGTAACCTAGATATGACGGACTTGATTATCATCCATAAGGATAAGGATACGCTTGGCTACAGCTTTAACCCGAAAATATATAATAAGGTCATCTCGGATGCTTCAAAAAGAGTTCAGCATAACCTTGATAATATTGTAGACACATTGCCTGAAGAGGAAAATGAAACAAACCTAAAAAAAGGCAAGGATAATAATGGTGAAAAAATCATTTATAATATTCCGCTCGGTATGGCTACAAATAACACTTTGTTCATGAATATGGGCCCGAAAATCCCTGTTAAATTTGAAATCCTTGGAAACGTCATATCGGATGTGGAGACAAGGATCAAGCAAACCGGAATTAACAATACCTTTCTTGAAATATATGTAAAAGTAACCGTGCAAATGAATGTGGTCATCCCGCTTGTCGAAAAACAAATCGAAATTTCTAATTCTATTAAAATTGGTGATTTATTTTTACAGGGGGATGTACCACAATATTATAATGGAAACAGTGGGGGAAAAAGTGATGTTAACCCTATTATCGTGCCGGATGGACAATAGAGTCGGTGAATAAAAAGGAAGAGGCTGGCAGAATTACTGCCAGCCTCTCCCTTTTACAAGACTACCAAAGCTTATATCCTTTGGAGCCAATTGGCGCATTTTCAATCATATCAATAAATGGAATGGTGTATGCGAAAAGTATCAAAAGGACGGTGATTCCAAGCCACAACTTCCAATTCTCAAATACCATTGGAGTTTTTTCGGCTTTTTCAGAAGTTTCTCCAACCGGGAATTCCTCTTCACCTTTCGGAGCAAAGAAAGCCAGATTGATAAAGATGTAGAGCATAAGGATAATTCCCAGGAACAAGATGGACCCGCCGATTGCTTGTGCGACCTGGTATGGAATCCATTCTGCAGCCTGAGCTGCTCCGCCGTATTCAGAGTAGGAGGAGCGGCGCGGAGCTCCCAGCAGCCCGGCAGCATGCATAGCACCGGACATAAAAGTCATTCCGACAGCCCAGAAGACGGCCTGGATAATGGCAAGTTTGTTCAGCGCTTTTGTCAGTGTCCTGCCTGTCAAGTGAGGCACAAGCCAATAGGTGATGCCAAAGAAAGTCAGGATAACGGCTGTCGCCAATGTCAGGTGGAAATGTCCTGTTATCCAAATCGTATTATGGACCACCTGATTGAGTTGGTGGGAGGCATTGATAATACCGCCCGCACCAGCGGGAATGAATGAAAGCATACCGATAAATGGAACAGTAAAACGAGCATCTTCCCATGGAAGAACCTTCACCCAGCCAAAAAGTCCTGTAGCTCCTTTTGAACGTCCATACGACTCGAAAGTTGCGAACAGCGAAAAGGCTGTCATGAGCGATGGAATGATGACTAGGAAGGTAAGGATGACCTGCAGGAATTTCCAGGCAGGATCAATTCCCGGTTCTGTCAGCTGATGGTGAAATCCAACAGGGATAGAGAACAGCAGGAACAGAATGAAAGACATCCTTGCAAGCGAATCTGAAAAAATCTTTCCGCCAATGACTTTCGGAATGACCACATACCATGCCATATAGGCTGGAAGCAGCCAGAAATAAACGAGCGGATGCCCGAAATACCAGAACAGCGTCCTGCTGACCAGGACATCGACACGGTCTACAAGGCCAAGCGACCATGGAAGAAGCTGAATCAATACGGTTGAAGCTACGCCGATTGTTGCGACAATCCATAGAATCGTATTGACAAGTGACATAAACGTCAATAGCGGGCTTGGTTTTCCTGGATTTGCTTTTCTCCAGCGAGCATAAGCCATGATGATAGCCGCACCATCCAGCCAGCTGCCGACAATGACGAGGGTAAGGCCGATATAGAAGAGGGCGTGTGCCTGCAGTGGAGCGTAAAAAGTATAAAGCACAGATGCTTTATTTAAAAGGATCATTGCTGCAGCCATCAAGGTGCCTGCAGTCATTAGCCAAAAGCCGATCCACCCAATCAATCTTTGCCTATTTGTCAGAGTGCCGGAAGTTTTGCTGACGGCAGCTAATTGAAAGCCCATAATAAAAAAGGTAGTCAACACGAGGCCTAAAACAACGCCATGAACCGTGAGGATTTGATAGTAGCCAATCCCTGCTGGAAGCTCAAATTTTCCCGAGCGGACCAGTGTTTGAAGAAGACCAGCGAGTCCGCCGAGAGCAAGCGCGATAAATGCGACATAGAAGTGAGCCATCGCCAGTTTGCCGTCGCGGCGATCAACCGTTTTCAGTGCAGCTGTTTTCATGATTCCACCACCTTAATCTTTGAGGTCATCATATGGTGCCCTGCCCCGCAATACTCATTGCAGACGATCAGGAACTCTCCTGTTTTATCAAATGTCGTTTCGAATTCACTGATAAAGCCAGGCTCAAGCATCATATTGATGTTGGTTCCGGCTACCTCAAATCCGTGAATTACATCTTTAGTTGTCGCAATCACTTTGACTTTAGCCCCTTTTGGTACTTCTATTTCTCCAGGATTATAGTTGAATGCGGATGCAACGAAGACTAGTTCGTAATCCCAAGCCTTTCCTTTTACTTTCTTCAGGCCGGGCTTGTTGAACGGTTTGGTTGTATCCACTTTCTCCGGATTGATGGTTGCCAGGCAGCTTGGAGGCTGGTTGCCAAGATAAAAAGCGCTTACTCCAAGTACCGATAAAAAGATGAGAAGTGTTGTCAATCCGAAGATGAGCCAGATCTTTTCATACTTATGAATATGCATTGCTACTCTCTCCCCTTAATGTTCTTAGTTAAAAACGATCCATAAATAGATAGAAAACGCCAACCCACGTGATGATCAGGAATAATCCGACCAGGAATACAGAAATGAGTGTTCCTTTCAGCGAGGATGTATCTTCTGTTTTTGTGCTTGTTTTCTTTTGAAGTCCAGGCTGTGCCATTGAGCTCAACTCCCCTTTGAAAAATTGAAAAAATCAATGATTACTTTTTCATCATACAAAATTGAACATAAAGTTCCATACGCTTTTGGTATTTCACAAATTGTTCATTGTTTCTGTATTCACTATGGAAGTAGTGGAAAGTTGTTATACCGGTGATTTAAATCACAGTCCGAAGATTGTAAATGTGGACATTTTGTGAAAATGATATTGTGATGTTTTGAACAAGAGTGATGAAAGTCTCTCTTTGGACAAACAACAATGGAAAACATATGCAAGTATTTTCACATATCTTTCAGAGAGATAAATATTTGAAAATTATATCTAATTACGAATAATAATACTATTTAAAATAAAAAATGTTCGTTTTTTCAACTAAAATGTTGAAATCATTATAGAATGATAATATAATTGTTTTAAAATTTGATAGTAGCACTTGTATAATCGCAGGGATAAGGCCTGCAAGTTTCTACCGGTCGCCGTAAACGAACCGACTATGAGTGGGCAATGGGAAGCTGCCGGAATGATAGCTTCTTTTCTTCCGATTATTCGGCCCGGGAACATTGCTTCACTTCATAAACGAGTGAAGCAATGTTCCCGGGCTTTTTTAATTTGATTGAGAAAAGGAGAAGTGAATGATGAAAGCACTGGAGCAAAGGATTATAGAGGCAGGTAAAGTGCTGGGCCCGACTGTATTGAAGGTGGATTCTTTCCTCAATCACCAGATAGATCCACAGCTGATGTATGAAATGGGAAAAGAGTTTTCTTATCTTTTCAGGGAAGAGAAAATTACCAAGATTTTAACAATAGAGTCCTCTGGCATCGCGCCGGCAGTTATGGCAGGACTCCAAATGAATGTACCGGTCATTTTCGCGAGAAAGCGTAAATCTCTGACATTGACTGATAACCTGCTGACAGCGCATGTATATTCTTTTACGAAAAAAGAAACGAACGAAATTTCAGTTTCGGGTTCTTTCCTCAATCATGATGACAGCATTCTAATCATTGATGACTTTCTTGCAAATGGAGAGGCAGCTCTCGCACTGGCGAAAATTGTGGAAGACGCTGGAGCTTCGGTGGCAGGTATAGGCATTGTCATTGAAAAAGCGTTTCAGAATGGTGGAAAGAAACTGAGAGAAAAAGGCTTTAAAGTTGAATCACTTGCGAGGATCAGTTCCCTGGAAAACGGCCAGGTGGAGTTTTTATCGAATGAATTGGAGGAAACCATACAATGAAGGAACATCCATTAAAAGTCGCATCCCTTGGCATTCAGCATGTATTAGCGATGTATGCGGGAGCAGTCATAGTGCCTCTGATCGTTGGAGGGGCTCTGGGGCTCGATGGCCGTGAACTGACATATCTCGTTTCGGTTGACATTCTTATGTGCGGTATCGCTACGTTGCTTCAAGTATGGAAAAACAAGTTTTTCGGAATCGGCCTTCCAGTGGTCCTAGGCTGTACCTTTACAGCGGTCGGCCCGATGATTGCAATTGGAGGAAAATATGGTATACCAGCTGTCTATGGGGCTATCCTCGCATCTGGCTTATTTGTTCTCCTTATTTCAAATTTTTTTGGGAAGCTTGTAAGATTCTTCCCGCCGGTGGTGACTGGTTCTGTTGTAACAATCATTGGGATTACACTGATTCCTGTAGCAATGAACAATATGGCTGGCGGTGTTGGCAGCCCTGACTTTGGTTCTTTGCCAAACATATCCCTAGCATTTGGAACGCTCCTGTTCATCATTGTTTTGTTCCGGTTCTTCGATGGCTTTATCCGTTCTATTTCCATTCTCCTTGGCCTGGTTGCTGGAACGGCGGTGGCTATGTTCATGGGTAAGGTAGACTTTTCCGCAGTTTCGGAAGCATCCTGGTTCCATATTGCACAACCTTTTTATTTCGGAATGCCTACATTTGAAATCACTCCGATCCTTACAATGATTCTTGTAGCTTCTGTCAGCCTTGTCGAATCAACAGGTGTATATTTCGCTCTTGGCGATATTTGCGATGAAAAGCTGACTGAAAAAGATATGGCGGCAGGCTACAGGGCAGAAGGGCTTGCCATACTTTTCGGCGGTATATTCAACGCTTTTCCTTATACGACCTACTCCCAAAATGTCGGGCTGATTCAGCTGTCAGGAGTAAAAGGAAAAAATGTCATCTATACAGCAGGCGCATTCCTCATCATATTAGGGCTTATGCCGAAAATTGGCGCACTTACAACAGTCATTCCAGCGAGCGTTTTGGGCGGGGCGATGGTTGCGATGTTCGGCATGGTTGTTTCATACGGCATCAAAATGCTTAGCGCAGTTGATTTTTCTTCACAGGAAAACCTATTGATCATCGCGTGCTCGGTTGGGATGGGTCTCGGGGTAACAGCAGTGCCGGAATTGTTCTCAAAAATGCCTGAAAGCCTGCAGATCCTTACAGGGAATGGAATTGTCGCAGGCAGCATTACAGCAATCCTCTTAAATATCGTATTCAATGTCATTCCTTATAAAAAACCAACTGCCCTTCCTGCAGTCAAACAGCAGGCATCCTGATTGGCAACTTTTTCTGCCTTTTTCATCACATTTCCTATCTTTGCGAATAAACTATTAGTAAAGTGATCGTCCAGGGAAGTGAAGGGGACATGCAGAAGTATTATTGTGAAAGGTGCCTGCGGCTTTATGATGACTTGCGCCAATGTAGCCGTTGCGGAATTTTGGCAGTCCGGAAAATTACGATAGAAGTTCAGAATCATTCGAACACAAAGAAACATCGGTGGCACCGGAAGTAATCCGGTGTCTTTTTTGAGCGCATTTGCTGAAAAACTGTTTTCAATGTGCCAACAAGGTGTTTTTCTGAGGGAAATGTTAAAATGGAAAAAACGCAGTAAAAGGATTGGTGATAGACGATGTACTTACCTTCATTTCGCCTTGACGGTAAAACCGCGATAGTGACTGGCGCAGGCCGTGGGATTGGACGTGCTCTGGCAATTGGGCTTGCTGAAGCAGGTGCCGATGTAGCCCTGATATCGCGAACAGAAAAAGACCTAGAGGAAACAGCAGGCATAATTGAAGATCATGGACGAAAAGCAATGGTTGTACCAGCAGATGTAACCAAACGGGGCCATATACAGCATGCTGTGGAACATATTGCGCGCGAGTGTGGGAGTATTGATATCCTTATTAACAATGCCGGGATGAACATCCGCTCAAAAGCGCTAGATGTAACCGATGACGAGTGGCAGGCCATACTGGATACAAATCTTAAATCTGCATTCATGATGTCACAGGAAGCTGGCAAAGAGATGAAAAAAGACGGCAGGGGCGGCAGGATCATCAATATTGCTTCTGTTGCCGGGCATGTCGCATTGCGGACAGGAGTCGTCTATGCTGCTACGAAAGCGGCTATGATCCAAATGACAAAAGTGCTTGCGATGGAATGGGGCCAATATGGGATCAATGTAAACTCTATTGGTCCGTGGTATTTCAAGACACCACTTACAGAGAAGCTCCTCGAGGATGAGGACTATGTACGTGATATCCTTGCTGTTACACCATTAAATAGAATCGGCGAGCTGCCTGAGCTGGTTGGGCCCGCAGTCTTTCTGAGTTCAGACGCTGGTAGCTACATAACAGGGCAAACATTGTTTGTAGATGGCGGGATGACCATCCAAGGCTTCTGATTCGCTAGGAAGATATTTACTTTTGTTTAAGGAAGCACCTTTGCGGTATAATATAAATGCACAGCAACTCCTTCAGAACGTCAGGCTTTCCCGCCAACCGGGAAAGTCTTTTTTTATATTGAAATATATCACGAAAGCTTTGGTTAGTTTCCGATGCATAGTCTAAGGGTAAATGGAAAAAGTAACCTTAGGACATGTAAGGAGAATCAGAGATGCCAATCATTCTATCAACAGCCGAAACCATCCCTCCCCATTCCATTGAGCAGGGCGAGGTCATGAAGTTTGCAGAAGAATTATTTTCGGAGTCATTCTCAGATATAAAAAGGTTGCTGAATGTTTTTAGTAACGGACAAATTAAGAAACGCCATTTTGCCAAGGAGCTTTCCTGGTTTGGCGAAGATCATTCTTTTCAGGAAAAGAACGACGCTTTTATCGAGTCTGCTGTTGAGTTGGGGACCAGGGCGGTAAAGTCATGCCTTTCGAGCGTGGATTTTTTGAACAAACAAGTTCCGTTTAATGAAATTGATGCCATTTTTACAATTACAAGCACGGGGATGAGTACTCCAAGCATCGAAGCACGGATTATGAATATCCTGCCATTTTCTCCCCATACAAAAAGGGTTCCAATCTGGGGGCTTGGATGTGCCGGCGGCGCTTCAGGGGTGTCACGGGCCTATGAATACTGCCTTGCTTTTCCAAAAGCGAAGGTACTTGTTTTAACCATCGAGCTCTGCAGCCTGACGTTCCAAAGAAACGACCGTTCAAAAAGCAATCTGGTGGGAACATCACTATTCGCGGACGGTGTGGCCTGTGCCCTTATTTGCGGGGAAGAATCAGGGTATGAAGGATACCGGAAGGGAAATATATCACCACACATCCTAGGAACAAGCTCTACTTTAATGCCTGACTCACTTGATGTCATGGGCTGGGACATTAAAAATGAAGGTCTGTACGTCGTCTTTTCAAGAAGTATTCCATCAATTGTCGAGAACTGGCTTAAGCCGAATGTCACGGAATTTCTGGATTCGCAAGAAGTTTCCATTAATGACATTAACCATTTCATTGCGCATCCTGGAGGCAAGAAGGTGCTGGATGCTTATGTCAATGCATTGGGTTTCAGTGAAACCATGACCAATGTCTCTCTCGATGTATTAAGTGAGCATGGGAATATGTCTTCGGCAACAATTTTGTATGTATTAAAACGATTTATGGAAACGGCAAAAGACGGGGAAATCGGGCTGGCCGCAGCGTTAGGACCAGGATTCAGTTCGGAATTGCTGCTATTGAGGTGGGAATGATGCCCTTTTATCTGTTTATTGGTTTTGTGATCCTTCAACGCCTGGCTGAGCTTATAATTGCCCGGAAAAACGAACGCTGGATGAAGTCCAGGGGCGCTGTAGAAACAGGACAGGGACACTATAAAGCAATGGTTGTCATTCATGTTGCGTTCCTGTTATCAACGATTCTGGAAGTGAAGTGGTTCAACAGGGAACTCTCGGATTTTTGGCCGCTGTTGCTCTCATTATTTTTTGCTGCACAGATAATGAGAATTTGGGCGCTTACATCCCTAGGGAATTTCTGGAATACAAAAATCATCATTCTTCCGGGTGCAGACGTTGTTCAAAAGGGTCCTTACCGCATAATGAAGCATCCTAATTACGTTGTCGTCGTAACTGAAATCATTGTGATCCCGCTTATGTTTAACGCAGTAATCACCGCAGTTGTCTTTACAGTCCTCAACATCATCATTTTGTCCTTTAGGATTCCTGCTGAGGAAAAAGCCTTGAAGGAGCTTACTCATTACGGCTCGGCGTTCGAGAAAAGCAACAGGTTTTTGCCCAATTTGTTAAATAAGTATGACAATCAATAGAGACCAGTTGAAAATGAGAATCAATGGTGATAAACTGTTCATTGAGGTTGATATTTATTCTCATTTAAAAAACTCATCTTGAGGATGGTGTGAACAAATGGTTCCTTTGTTTGTTTTGTCAACAGTCGTAATTTATGCAGCAGTTATGAAACATGTATTGGGCAATGTGATTAAACCCCACTAAAATGAACGATTATACTTAGATTGAAGTCCGGTCCCTGTACCGGGCTTTTTATTTTTCACAGAATAGGCTGTAAATATAGGAAAATAGTAAAGAATTAATTATAATGAAGCTATTCACAAAATTGTCACAAGGGGTCTGGAATATGGGTCATACAATTGCTCAAGAAGAGCGCAAACTAATTCGAAAACTAGCAAAGCTGCATGAACTTTTTGCCGAAAGGAATGATCAGAAGGCTTTAGAAAGGACGATGGAGCTTGGGAGGAAAGCAATTGACAGGGAGTTCGCCATTGCCTTTTGCGGGCATTTTTCGGCAGGAAAGTCGAGTATGATTAACTCTCTTGTTGGGGAAGAAATTCTGCCGTCAAGCCCTATCCCGACCAGCGCCAATCTCGTCAAGGTCCGCTCGGGGAAAGAATATGCCAGGGTATTTTTCAAGGAAGGCAAGCCGCGGCTTTATCCGGCGCCATATGATTATAAAACTGTGAAGCATCACTGCAGGGATGGAGATAGTATTAAGGCTATTGAGATCAGTCACCGAGGCGCCCGAATGCTTGAGGACTGCGTCATTCTTGATACGCCGGGGATTGATTCTGCGGATGACGCTCATCGGATTGCGACAGAATCTGCACTGCATCTTGCAGACCTTATTTTTTATGTCATGGATTATAACCATGTGCAATCTGAACTGAATTTTATGTTCGCTAAAGAACTGACTGATGCTGGAAAAAGCCTGTACCTGATTGTCAATCAGATTGACAAGCATAACAGCGGGGAGCTTGGGTTTGATGAGTTTCAAAGAAGTGTTTCGGATTCTTTTGCAGCATGGGGTGTTAAGCCGGGGGGAATCTTCTATACCTCTTTGAAAAAGGAGAACTTGCCGGGGAACCAGTTTGATGAGCTCCGCCAGTTTATCAAGAATCAAATTTCAGCGCGTGAAGCCTTTCTTCCGGGCTCCATCAGCAGGTCGCTCGTGAAAGTAGCCGAGGACCATATCAATGACCTGCAAGACGAGTACGAGGGAAAAATAACCCCTTTTGAAGAAGCTTTGCACACAGTACCAAATGAAGAGCGGCCCAAGCTTTCAGGCGCACTGTCAGACGCAAAGGAGAAGCTTGGGGCACTGGAACAGCAGGCTAGCAGGTTTGAGGAAGAGATATCCGTTGGAATCGGTTCAATCCTTAAGAATGCCTATCTTATGCCATTCGAGACAAGAGAGCTTGCCGAGGAATATCTTAAGGCGATGCAGCCTGGTTTTAAGGCCGGCCTGTTTTTTGCCAAACAAAAAACGATGCAGGAACGTTCGCTAAGATTGGGACGATTTCACTCAAACCTAAATGATAAAGTACAGACTCAAATTGAGTGGCATCTAAAGGAATACTTGTTGAAATGGATGAAAGATAAAGGAGTGCAAGATAGCGGACTGACAGCAAGTGTGCAATCTTTTAAAGTTGAAATCACTCCTAAGCTTCTTGAAGAAACCGTCAAGGACGGTGCAGGGCTAAGTGGGGATTATGTGCTTGTCTATACAAATGATGCAACAGAAGCAGTGAAAATGGAAGTGAGGAAACAGCTCCAGCAGCTTAAGGTTTCGCTTGCCAAGGCTGCAGCCGCACAGGCTGAAGAAGAGAAAGATGAGCTGCTTAAAGATATGGAGCGGCTTTCCGTTCTTGAAGCTGCCTATCAAGAAATGAAAGCGGGGAAGAATACCTTGTCCAATCTGAAGGGTGAAGTGTTCGATATCCTCTATTCAGACAAGGAATTATTCGTCGGTGTCCAACCGGAAGAACTGTTCGCATCCCCTGAGGCTGATGAAGAAATCATGGAGAATGGCGACGTCCTTCCTCTTCATGATGACAAGCCAGAGCACGTCTTTGCCGAGGAGGACCAAACGGGACAGAAGAAAAAAAATGACCAGAGCCTCGAAGAATTCCATCAGCATATCAGCGAGGTGATTGGAAAGCTTACGCATTCTGCGAATGAAATTAACGATCTTCCCGGCCTTGGCAAATTATCACGAGAGCTTTCGGATAAAGCATACCGGCTTCAGAACAGACAATTTACCGTTGCGCTATTTGGTGCATTCAGTGCCGGCAAATCTTCATTTGCCAACGCTCTGATTGGTGAAAAGCTGCTTCCTGTTTCGCCCAATCCAACGACGGCGGCAATTAATAAAATCAAGCCTGTTGATGGACTGCACCCGCACGGAACCGTCCATGTCAAAGCTAAGGATCCAGAACAGCTGCTAGGAGAAGTGAACCGGTCATTAAAGCTTTTTGGGCTTTCAGCTAAAAATTTGAACGAGGCTGTATTAAAAGCAGCCGCAATAAATGGAGCAGAGGATAGAGGGGCGGAAGAGAGGCTCCATGCTTCTTTCCTTAAGGCATTCTGCAATGGATTCAGCTTGTTTGAAGGACGGTTTGGATCAATGCTCAGCCTTGATCTGGAATCATTCCCTGCTTATGTGGCCGATGAAGAAAAGTCCTGCTTTGTGGAAGTAATCGAGGTCTTCTACGATTGTCCATTGACGAGGGAAGGGATCACGCTTGTTGATACACCTGGAGCGGATTCAATTAACGCACGCCACACAGGTGTTGCTTTTGATTATATTAAGAACTCTGATGCGATCCTGTTTGTCACCTATTACAACCATGCTTTCTCAAGGGCTGACCGTGAATTTCTCATCCAGCTTGGCAGGGTGAAAGATGCTTTTGAGCTAGACAAAATGTTCTTCCTGGTAAACGCAGTTGACCTCGCAGGTTCAGAAGTGGAGTTGCATTCTGTCCTTGAGTATGTCCGTGAACAACTCATGAAATACGGAATAAGGAAACCAAATCTCTATCCAGTTTCAAGTATGTTGGCCCTAAAGGAAAAAAGGGAAAATGCCGAAGCTTTGCATTCCGGTTTCGCTACTTTTGAAGAATCTTTTTACTCGTTTATTGCGAACGATCTGACAGGGATGGCGATTGATTCAGCAAACGCTAAATGGGAGCAGGCTGTAAATCAGCTTGAGGAGATGATCCAGTCTGCCCTGGAGAGCAGTGAGAAGAAGCAGCGAAGGCTTGATGAATTGGCAGAGACGAAGGAGGCAGCGGTCGCTGCAATTAGAAATCAGGTGCCGGAGCAGCTGCTTTTCCGTATGCTGCAGGAAGCGGATGAGCTTGTATATTATATTAAGCAAAGAGTCTTTTTCCGGTTTGGTGAATTCTTCCGCGAAGCATTCAACCCGGCAGTTTTGAAGGATGACGGCAGGGACCTGAAAAAAGCCTTGCAGTCCTCGCTGGAGGATTTGCTAGCAAGCATCGGCTACGACTTTGCCCAGGAACTTCGGGCTTCTACTGTCAGGGTTGAACATTTTATTGGGAAGATAATGAGTGACTTCCAGGAAAATCTTTCAAAGGAACTCAAAAAAGTCCATTCAGGACTGTCGTTTACGCAAGCAGATCCCTTGACTTTTGCTGAAATGGAGTTCGAGGAAGCTTTTAAGACGATGGACAGGGGTGTTTTCAGAAAGACTCTCGGGGCCTTTAAAAATCCTAAAGCCTTTTTCGAAAAAAACGAAAAAAAGCAGATGAGCGAAGATTTGGAGCACCTTTTTCAGCTGCCTGCTGATGAATATTTGAAAATGGAAAACGCGAGAATGAAAGAACATTACAGTGAAGCATTGCAGAACCAATTTTCTTTCCTGCTCGATGACATTGAAGATCAGGTTTCTGAATTTTTCATGGCCATCTCATCCGCGATTGGTTCTGAAATACCGGTTAGTACTCTTGAAGAAAAACTGGCTGCCATCAGGGAGAATTGCGAGGATCTCCATTAATGAACAATCGCTTTCATGCTTGTGCGACTTGTGTTAATTTTTGTTCGGTCAGAGACGAGAGAGGTGTCCAATATTACTGCAGCCGGCTTGGTTACGAAACAAAGCCAGACTATAAGTTTAACTGCTGGGAACCAAAGGAGCATGTGAAGAACCTAATGGAAAAGGAAAAATGGAGGGGAGAACATGACAAATCTCGTAAAACCTGAATGGCTGGCTGAGAGGCTCAATGAACAGAGTGTAAGGGTGGTGGACTGCCGCTTTTCGCTGGCTGATCACCATGCAGGAAGGATTGACTACTTACAGGGCCATATACCGGGAGCTGTCCATTTTGATATGGAAAAGGATTTGTCAGGGGCCGCTGAGAAACACGGCGGAAGACATCCGTTGCCGAATATGGAAAGCTTCCGGGAGAAGCTGGAGAAGAACGGGATAGGCAATGATACAATCGTGGTGGCCTATGATAATGGCGGTGAAGCCTTTGCTTCAAGACTGTGGTGGATGCTTAAATATGCGGGGCATGAGAAGGTATATGTTCTGAATGGCGGTTTTTCAGCATGGTGTAAAGCAGGTAAGGTAACGGAAACCGAAATTCCTTCTTATAAGGAAACTTCCTTTACACCTCGTATAAATCAGGGAATAGCTGCTGATTTATACGAGGTTAAGCACGCAGTTGAACATCGGGACAGCATCCTGGTCGATTCCAGAGAGGAAAAAAGGTATCTCGGAATCGAGGAGCCTATCGATCAAAAAGCAGGCCATATTCCTGGTGCACTCAACATGCCCTGGGCAGGTGCATTTGAGCAGGGAATTTTTAAGAGTGCTGAAGAACAGGCTAAAAGGTTTTCGGAATATGACAAAAATCGTTCGATTGTTGTTTATTGCGGATCTGGAATAACAGCGACACCAAACTTCCTTGCTCTGAAGGAAGCAGGCTTTAAAAATGTAAAACTGTACACAGGCAGTTTCAGCGACTGGATATCGCATAAAGATAATATAATTTCAACTGGCAAGGAATAAGCTGGATTTTCACAGGATTATTTGGCAGGCCCAACAGCTCCGCCCCATGATATAATAGATGAGTTGTGTCCGGCTTCCAACCGAGGAGGTACGATTTTGAAAAAACAAGATTTCATGTTGATTGACGGGATGGCACTGCTGTTCAGGGCTTTTTACGCAACTGCTGTTACCGGTCAGTTTATGTTCAATTCTAAGGGTGTGCCAACTAATGGAGTCCATGGCTTTGTCAAACATATGCTTTCAGCAGTTGCGGGCTTTGGGCCAACACATGTGGCGGTATGCTGGGATATGGGGAGCAAAACTTTCAGGAATGAGATGTTTCCCCTGTATAAAGCGAATCGGCAAGAGGCGCCGCTTGAACTCATTCCCCAGTTCTCCCTAGCCAAGGAAGTTGTGTCCGCTTTCGATATTCCAAATGTCGGACTTGAGGGTTTTGAGGCGGATGATTGCATTGGTACGATTGCAAAGAATGCACCGAAGGATGTCAGGATCTCGATTTTGACTGGCGACAAAGACATCCTCCAACTGATTGACGAACAAGTTTCTGTCATTTTGCTACAGAAGGGCTATGGAAACTATTTTGTTCACGACCGCCATACACTTTTTGGCGAAAAAGGCATTTGGCCTGAACAAATGATTGATTTGAAGGCGTTGATGGGTGACCCAAGCGATAACTATCCGGGAGTTCGCGGGATTGGCGAAAAGACTGCTGTCAAGCTTCTTCAGCAATACAGCAGTGTTGAAGGGATCATCGAAAATCTTGATAACCTGACAAAGGGGCAAAAAACGAAGATTGAACAAGACCTTGAAATGCTGCATTTGAGCAGAAGGCTTGCGGAAATCAAGTGTGATGTCCCTGTGGAGTGCCATCTTGACCACGCATTTTTTCAGTTGGACAGAGAAAAAGTAAGTGCTAAATTTGACGAAATTGGACTGAAAGGCCTTCACAAAATGCTGCCTGCAAACCCAATTCTCGCTTAAAGAAAAACAGTGAGCGTTTCAGTTGTTGAAAATGGTCTTTTTGAAAAAGGCTGCCGCTACCCTGCCCCGAAAGGGCAGGGAGCGGCAGTTTTTTGTATTTTACAATGAATATTCCGCAGAATAGTTTAAATGCCGAATTTTGGTTTTTTATCTGCTGCTACTTTGTATTGCTGCGCTTAGCTGCGTTTTCCAAAGCTGTTTTTGGATCTTCTGTCCGATCGGCATCCTGGCCGTACCCCTGTGGATTGACTCCGGGGGCTTTTGTTCCCCTGCCTGTCTTTTTGCTCATGCTAACCCTCCTCGTCATTTTGTTGTTTAACATGCCCTTAAATAGTGGAATAAATAGATAACCTCTCCTGATAATTATTAGTTCACACAAGACAGAGAACAAGAGCGCTAATGCAGTATAAAATCAACACGTTTATTAAAAAATAAAGCAGAGGTGAACTGGAATGAATAAAGGTGTGATAATTGCATTATCGAGCATTGGTATAGCACAGGGACTCAAGATACCAATCCATTACTATAGAAAAGGGGAATGGAGGCCGGAGAAGTTATTCGAAACAGGCGGGATGCCGAGCTCCCATTCTGCAGGCGTATCTTCACTGGCTGCCTACATAGCTTTAAACAGGGGAACACCTACCATCGACTTTGCCCTCTCGGTGGTTTTTGGTTTAATCGTCATGTATGATGCCCAGGGAATCAGGAGGCAGACAGGAGAACTAACCTTAAAGGTGAATGATCTTGATGAATTGATTGATAAAATTCATGAAAATGATCCGGTACCTTATGTTGAGAAAGCTCCTGACCCGCTCAAGGAGGTTCTTGGTCATAAGCCTGGAGAAGTGCTCGGCGGCGCATTACTAGGAGCATTGCTTGGTTTTGCGGGATACCGGTTATCAAAAAAATGGTAGGATTTTGTCGATTCCTCTGGTACTATTTAATTAGAGTTAGAAAGTGAAGGCAGAGAGGATTGACCCGTAGTGCAAACATTAGATGATTATTTGTACACATTGCAAAGCAAGGGCTTTCAAATTGGGGAAGACGCCAGCGGTTTTATTTATTTTGGCAAGCACTATACTGGGATGTCGGATGAATTAGTCATTGCCGCCATTGAAGTAACTCTTAAAGCACAGAAGGCCTTTGATGGAAGTTTCTATATTTCACTGCTTGAAACCTTTGCTTTAAATAAGATCAATACAAAGAAAGAAGCACTTCAATATATAAAGGAAAAAGAACTCCTTCCTTTTTAAAAGGAGCTGACAAGAGGCTAAGCCTCCCTGTCAGCTCCCTTTTTTTCAGGAAGAATAAAGATTTTCCTGAACCCTTTTGGAAGTTCACCAGGCATTTCCGCAAGAATCATACCTGCAAAAATCATACAGCATCCGAAAATGGCGCTGTATGATAAACGGTCACCCGCCCACAAATATCCTGTGACAGCCGCAAAGACAGGCTCCATGGCGAAAATCAATGCAACCCTTGTAGCTGTAGTATGCTTCTGGAAATTCGTCTGAATCAAAAAAGCAGCAGCCGTTGCAAGGATAGAAGTTATAAGAAGTGCGGACAGCACGCTTCCTGATAGCAGGACTTTAGGATTGAACGCGTTCTCCCAGCCTTCGAACAGAAATGATGAAATTCCGGAAAGGACAGCGACAGTTGAGATTTGAACAGTGGTGAGAAGCAGTGCGGGATACTGGCTGCTGAACTTTCCGGTCATCACGATATGCAGTGCAAAAGCGATTGCACAAATAAAGACCAAACCGTCTCCTAAATTAAGACTGTTGATGTCTGTCATTGTCATGAAGTAGAGCCCGGCAGCCGCTGCAATAACTCCTGCAAGCGCGTTAAATCCGAGCCGCTGCCGAAAGTATACGATTGAAAAGAGCGGCACCATCACAACACTCATACCTGTTATGAACCCTGTTTTGGAAGAAGAGGTTAATTCCAATCCCATCGTTTGGAAGGCATAGCCGATAAAAAGAAGCAAACCTAGAATGAACCCGGACTTCAGTAGAGGAACACTTGCCTTTGTAAGCTGCGTTCTTTCAAACAGGAACAGCCATAGGAACAAGAGGACCGCCGCAAGTGCAAACCTGACGAAATTAAAGGAAAATGGTTCAAGAAATGCAATGGCATTCTGTACAAGGACGAAAGTGGCTCCCCATACGAGCGCGACCATCAGCAAAGAGAAATCAGCAGCTAACGAGTGCTTCATCAATCTGCTTTCTCCATAACTTCATTTTGCCTGACTGCTTTCCTGGCAAGATCATCGGCTGTTTTATTCATGGAGGAAGGAACCCACTTCAAGAAAAAAAGTTCAAATTTATCTGTTTTCACGAGGGCAGTCTCCAAAAGCGGTGCATAGAGTTTGTTCTTGGCGAATTCTTTTTCGACTGACTTGTTTACAAGTTCAGAGTCTGTACGGAATGATACGGATTTAAATCCTTTTTCCAGACAGATTTCCAGCGCTTTTATGAAAGCATGAAATTCTGCTTCATGGTTGGTCATATTGCCAAGCGGGATTGAATGCCGGTAAACCTCTCCGTTGGCTTTAATAAAAATACCAGCGCCACTCGGACCGGGGTTGCCAGCGCTTGCCCCGTCAAAATAAACTTCAATCAAAGAACCCACCCCCAAATTGGTTTATAATGTTAATAGTTAGTGTATCATAAAACAGCAATTGCTAACGATAAAATATTCTATGCTCGTGCATCATAATATATAGGATAAAACATTCACCCGGAAGGATGGGGAAAATGAAATATAAATTAGAATGGAAATATAAATTAAAGGGAAAGAATCCCGTTTTGTTCACGTCTGACTGGATGGAAGGTGAGTTAGCCCTCGAACTTGGAGGCGACATTGAAAAATCTGGAAAGTCAGCATATCTCTCATTCACAGACCAAATGGGAACCTCATGGACCATAAAGGAAATGAAGAAACTCCTTACCGAAATAGAAGAAGAGCCAAACGATCTTATTGTCTACTTTGACGGTGGCTTTGATAAATCGGCTAACAGGGGAGGGCTTGGCACCATCGTGTATTACAGGCAGGGTAAAAAGAAATTCCGCCTTCGTGCCAACCAAGTGTTCGATGAGATGGAGTCAAACAATGAAGCCGAGTATGCTGCTTTTTACTATGCCATGACTATGCTTGAGGAACTGGGAGTCCGCAATACTCCGTGCGAATTCAGGGGAGACTCACAGGTAGTCATCAAGCAGCTTGAGGGTGAATGGCCATGTTATGAAGATTGTTATAATCGCTGGCTTGACAGGATAGAAGCCAAAATGGAAAAGCTTGCCCTGCTGCCACAGTACACAGCAATACCAAGAAATGAAAACAAGGAAGCCGATAAACTCGCAACTCAGGCTCTTGAAGGGAAAATCATAAGCAGCAAGATGCAAATCATCTAGATGGAAGGAAGGCGTGAACGGCTTGACGAGAAAAGAATGGCTCGAAGAAGTGGAAGAATTAATGAGCATGTATTGTACGGGGTGCTTTCTAAAGCAACATCACAAGAAAGAAAAAGGAAAAAGATACGCCCATAAATTTTGCATCACAAACTGTACGGTAGGTTCGAAAATCCGGGAATACGGGGATAAACTGGAAAAACATTGAAGTTAATTCCATGAAAAAAAGCTGGCACTATGCCAGCCTTACATATCTTTATTAGTGGTTACAATTATAGTTTAACAACGTTAGCGGCTTGAGGTCCGCGGTTGCCTTCGACGATTTCGAAAGAAACCTCCTGGCCTTCTTCAAGGGACTTAAAACCTTCGCCTTGAATTGCAGAAAAATGTACAAATACATCTTCTCCGCCTTCAACTTCAATGAAACCGAAACCTTTTTCATTGTTGAACCATTTTACTTTGCCGTTTTGCATGTGATTCTTGCCTCCTAAGCATATCAAGACACAGAAAGTGCCTTTGTTGAGATTATCATTTAACAGAGATCATTTTCCATTAAACTGAACATAAATTCTGATAAATGATGTCTTAAATATACACGAAAAACATCGGGTCAGTCAATTCATGTAAGCGTTTTTTTTAACAAATTCACTACTAGTTTCTAAAAATTCAAAAACTAGACGATATAAGATGTTTTGCTACCAGTCAATAGAAATATTTGTTATTATTTTCATATAATGCTCGAATCCAGGAGGCGCTATATGAATAAAAATATTCCATCAGCTCCGGGGCTTCTATCCCTATCAAAAGAGGAGATGGATTCCATGCTGAAAGGTCTGCGTGAAAAGTCAGGAGACAACGCCTTGCCAATGTCCCGTTCGGCGCTCATCCGCAGGACTGGCCGAAGGATTGACCAGGCATCAAGGCAAATGGAGGAAATATTTGACCACACAGCGCGTACTGGCATGGTTCCACTCGAAGATGTTCGGAAAGACATTGTTCCGGTAATCAGGGAGGCAGCAGCCATTCCGCATCTTAATCACTTGTTCTATGAATTGAAATCCAAGGATGAATATACATATCGCCACACCATTTGTGTGGGGATTATTTCAGCTTTGATTGGCAAGTGGCTTGATCTTGAAGAAGAAGAGCTTTCTGACCTGACACTTGGAGCAATATTACATGATGTAGGGAAAGCCAGGATTCCTTCTGCCATTCTCAATAAGCCAGGTAAGCTCACAAAAGAAGAATATGCCGAAATGAAAAGACACACGATTTATGGATACGAAATGCTGAAAGACCTTCCGGGGATTGGGAGGAAGATCCCGTTGATTGCCCTCCAGCATCATGAGAGGGAGGACGGCGCGGGATATCCATTAGGCCTGACATCCAATAAAGTTGAACATCTTGCCAAAATTGTCGCAATTGCGGATGTATATCATGCCATGTCATCGGCAAGGGTCTACCATAGGCCGGAGCCTTTTCATATTGTCATATCGCAAATGCAAAACGATGTATTCGGAAAATTCGACCCGAAAATCATGGTTGTTTTTCTCTACCGGATGATGCTTAACCTTGTAGGCCAGAGAGTGGAACTGAATGATGGCTCGAAAGGAACGCTTGTTATGGTAGACTCCTATGAGCCTTTAAGAGGATTAATTCAGGTTGGGGAAGAATTGATTGATTTAAGGTTTAACAGAACCTTGGCAATTGCAAAGGTTTTGGAGGAGGAAAGCGGAGAGGAGGTCTAAAATTGATTTTTCTTCATACCCTTTATTAATCCATATTAAAAGGGTGAGGACATGTACAGATTTTCGACAGATGATGGAAACTGGATTATCAAATTCTCCCCGCAGTTCCATGCTGAATCCGCCGAAAGGGAAGCCATCGTGCGTGCCCTGCTGGAAATACAAAGAGACATCAATGGATATTCACATGGAGAGTCATTTCTCATCCATGATCCGGCAATGGGAATCATTGTCTTCAAGGTCGAAAAAATCCCGTCATTTATCGTGAATGTCTCTGCAATGGTGACATGGGATAAATGGTTTATCCATGATGAAAAGGGAACAAGGAAAGACAGTAATATACGAAAAGGCGGAAAACAGCCTTAATGCCATAAGGACTTTTTTAGATTAGAAAGTAAGATTAAGCAAAAAGATAATCGTCATTCCCTGGCTAATTTAGCAGGGAAAGGGCGATTTTTTTGTTTTTAGGCGAGGTGCTTTAATAGCAACTATGAATTGAAACCCCCGTTAAAAATTCAAACAACCCTGTCGATATTTAAACAAGGTACACTTGAATTTTGCTTTTTGAGATTCCCGACATCCTGGCAGCCAGCGAACATGGCTGCAACAGTCTTATAAGCTTAGACACCCTTTTTGTCTGGGAAATGGGTTCTCGATTTATATGCCAGGATTCTCGGCAGCAGCATCTGCTTTATACCGAAATTTCTTTACTCGCCAGCAGAAAAACCGCTAAAATAATATATTGGGATATTACATTTTTAATAGATTGATGAGGAGGATAACATGAAGCTGATCGTTGCGGAAAAGCCTGACCAAGGCAGAACGCTTGCCTCCGTCTTTCAAACCAAAAAGAGGGAAGGTTTTATCGAAATCCTTCCGAATGATATTTTTCCTAAAGGCGCTTATGTCTCCTGGGCAATCGGGCATCTTACAGAACTGGCTGCTCCGGAAAAATATGAAACAGGCTGGAAAAGATGGTCTCTTGAAACGCTGCCAATGATACCGAACCATTTCATATACGAAGTGGTAAAAGGGAAGGCAAAGCAGTTTTCGATTATCCAGAAATTATCTGCAGACCCCAATGTAACTGAAATTATCCATGCCGGTGACGCCGGAAGGGAAGGGGAGCTTATTGTCAGAAATATTCTTCGGCTTGCCCATTGTTCTAAACCAATGAGAAGGCTGTGGATTTCATCCCTTACCCCGAAAGCCATCAGGGAAGGCTTTCAAAACCTTCTGCAAGAAACCGATACAAAGAACCTCTACTTTGAAGCCTATACAAGAGCCTGTGCCGACTGGGTTGTCGGTATGAATGCCTCACGGCTGTATACAATCCTACTGAAGAAGCAAGGTTTTTCCGATGTTTTTTCCGTCGGGAGAGTGCAGACTCCTACGCTCGCCCTGATTGTTAAAAGAGAATTGGAAATAGAGAATTTCGTCTCTGAACCTTTCTGGGAAGTAGAGGCAAACTTTGAGATTGAAGGAAACAAGTATAAGGGGAAATGGGAAAAAGACGGAGAGTCCCGTATCAAGACAAAGGAGCTTGCAGCCAAAATCGCTGGCTTTTGCAAGGGGAAACCTGCGGAGGTCTCTGAAGTGAAATCCGAGAAGAAAGAGTATCTGCCGCCACTATTCTATAATCTATCTTCCATCCAGGCAGATGCCAATCGAAGGTACAAGTTTCCTCCTAAAAAAACACTGGATGTGCTCCAGGCGCTTTATCAGCGTGGGATTGTTTCCTATCCGCGTTCGGATTCCCGCCATGTCACACCAGGTGAAGCGGAAGGCTTTCCAACTATTTTGAAAAAGCTGCAAAATATGGATGACTACCGTGATTTTTTCCCTCTGCCGGCAGAATCGATTCGGTACAACTCCAGGTATGTGAATGAAAAAAAGGTGACTGACCACTATGCCATTATCCCGACAGAGCAGGTCCCCAAAATGGACAGGCTTTCAGCCGACGAGAAAAAGCTTTACGATCTTCTCGCAAGGACGTTGATTGCGGCCCATCATAATAAATCAATTGCCGAATATACAACGGTGCGGACACTTGTGGATGAGCGGGCAGAGTTCATTTCAAAAGGGAAAGTTGTGGTAGAAGAAGGTTGGAAGAGGATACTTCCTCAAAAGGACGGAGACAAGGAACAGGTTCTGCCGGCATTAAAGGAAGGCGGCAAAGGGAAAGTTGTGAAAGCTGATGCTAAAGAAAGCAAAACACAGCCGCCTAAGAGATATACGGAAGGCCAACTGATCACCCTGATGAAAACTGCAGGAAAGCATATTGAGGATAAAGAGCTCGAGAAGGTATTAATGAAAACTGAAGGACTTGGAACGGAAGCAACACGGGCGGGTATTATCACAATGCTGAAAGACCGGGCATACATTGATGTCAAGAAGAATCTTGTTTTTGCCACTGCGAAGGCAAAAATCCTTGTTCAGGCAGTCGGAGGGCAAATTCTTGCTTCTCCCGGAATGACCGCCAAATGGGAACAACGCCTGAAAGAGATCGGCGAGGGTCAAGCATCTCCAAAGCAATTCATGGAGTTAACTGAAAAAATGGTAAGCCATCTTGTATCCGAAACCTCTGAGCATGCAGGACAGTGGAGCTTTTCCACGGAAATAACCGATGCATTTGTTCCAGGAAAGAAAAAAGGTAGGGGAGCAAGACAGGCTTCAATCGGTAGCTGCAAAAAATGCGGCGGCAATATAGTGGACAAAGGAACATTTTACGGCTGCTCAAATTACCAGAAAAACAAGTGTAATTTTACGATATCGAAGAAAATACTCGGAAAATCGATTTCACAAAAAAACATTAAACTTCTCCTTTCTTCCGGGGGAACGGAATCAATCGAATTTTCCGGGAAGGAGAAACCTTTTAACGCTAAGCTGGTATGGGATGAAAAAGAACGAAAAATCAAATTTTTACCGGTTTCCCAATAATCCTGGCTCAGCCCGAAAAGCCAGGTTGTCTGACATGTTTTTCTATAGTACACTTTATTTGGGGATGTAATGCATATTGGAGGTTTAGGGATGCCGACACCGAGTATGGAAGATTATATAGAACAGATTTACATATTGATTGAAGAAAAAGGATATGCGAGAGTATCGGACATTGCCGACGCTCTGTCTGTCCATCCCTCCTCAGTCACAAAAATGGTCCAGAAGCTTGATAAGGACGACTACCTTGTTTATGAAAAGTACCGCGGATTGATGCTGACGGCAAAAGGAAAGAAAACTGGGAAAAGGCTTGTATACAGGCATGAACTGCTGGAGCAGCTGTTAAGGATTATCGGTGTAAAAGAGGAAAACATTTATGCCGATGTTGAAGGGATAGAGCACCATTTAAGCTGGGACGCGATTGACCGGGTCGGCGATCTCATCCAATTTTTTGAAGAGGATGAGGATAGGGTTGAAGTACTGCGGGCCATCCAGCGGCAAAGTAATGAATAACAAAAGGCACCCGGAAATTTCGGGTGTCTTTTTTACATCCCTTCTTCATTTAATTATCGAAAAAGAGTATAAAAAGGATTTTTTGGGAATTTATCGAATATATTGGACTGGAATAAATAAAAGGCGGTGGAACTTTGGGTGTATTTGAATGGTCAATAGAGGCGGAAAATAAATGGAACAGGATGGCAGAATCGTGGAATTCCCGCAGCAGGGAAATGTGGGAATCAGGAAGCAGGAAAGATATCGTACCGTTTATAAAGAAGCACGTTCCTGCAGGTTCAAAAATCGCTGATTTAGGATGCGGCGATGGTTATGGATCTTTCCTGTTGTCGCAGTCGGGCTACCATGTGACTGGAATGGATGTTTCTGAGGAAATGATTCAATTCGCATCACAGCGGGCCGGTAATGAGGGTCCTCAATTTTTAAAAGGTGATATTGCGAATACAGGTTTTCCTCAATCGAGTTTCGATGCTCTTGTGGCCATCAATTGTCTGGAATGGACGGAATCCCCGCTTGCCGGTCTGAGGGAAATGAGCCGGATTGTAAAAGATGGAGGGTTGGCTGCGATCGGGATACTGGGACCGACTGCTGCTCCGCGGGAACACAGCTTTTCACGATTACTTGGTGAAAAGGTTGTTTGTAATACAATGATGCCATGGGAGTTTGAAAAATTAGCACTCGACGCAGGCTGGCAGAAGAAATCGGAAATAGGAGTTTATAAAAAAGCTTCAGAGCGGTTGCCGCTTGAATCCATACCGCTTGAATTAAAGCAGGCTGTTTCATTCATGTGGGTTTTCCTCCTGCAGAAAGGGAGTGTATGAGTTGGTCAGATACTCAGTTGATGAGTTTGTAAATCAAACAAAACAGCAGGACAAAGGAGAAGGGCTTTTTGAATTAGAAACGAAGCGTATGATGGAGATTAACCTTGATGGCCAGGTTTGGGCAAAGTCGGGGGCAATGGTATCCTACAGGGGGAATATCAAATTCGAGAGGGAGGGGATTTTGGAACACGGGCTTGGGAAGTTGTTCAAAAAAGCCCTGACTGGCGAAGGGATATCCCTTATGAAAGCAAATGGAAATGGTAAGCTATATTTGGCTGACAGAGGCAAGAAAATATCCATTTTAAAACTTGAGGGGGATTCGATATTTGTAAACGGAAATGATTTGCTTGCGTTTGAGCCTTCCATTCAGTGGGATATCAAACTAATGAGGAGAATGGCAGGAATGCTTTCCGGCGGTTTGTTTAATGTCCGCCTCGCAGGAACGGGCATGGTGGCTATCACCTCTCATTACGAGCCATTGACTTTGATGGTCACGCCATCAAATCCAGTTTATACTGACCCAAATGCCACTGTAGCCTGGTCAGGCAGTCTGGAACCCGAATTCGTCACAGATATTTCTTTTAAAACATTTCTTGGCCGTGGAAGCGGCGAATCCATTCAAATGAAGTTTTCAGGTGAAGGTTTTGTGGTTGTACAGCCTTTTGAAGAAGTCTATTTTGCAGAACAACAGTAAGGATGTGAAATGTAAAATGCATACACAAACTCAATTAAATGAAATCCGAGCCCTTCAGCAGACCTGTGAACAAGAGGGAATCTTATTGAAGTTGAACTGGGATATGCTGCAGGAAAGCAAAGAGCAAGAAGTAAAGTCTTTTTTTTACTATCATGACGGAATGCTTGCGGGCTTTCTGGGAGTCTATTGGATCGGAAATAAAGTTGAACTGACTGGGATGGTCCATCCGTTGTATCGCCGGCATAAAATTTTCACAAATTTATTTTCTTCTGCAATGGCGGAGATTAATCAATATGAAAATAAAAATAAAATGATATTGCTTAATGCTCCTTCAGCCTCCCTGTCAGCGAAAGGCTTTCTGAAAACAGTACCCAATGAATATATCATGACTGAATACCAGATGAAATGGAATGGAGAAAGAATGCCTGAAAACGGCCTGGATGTAAAACTTAGGCCTGCAATGCAGGAAGATCTCGAATTGGTGATAAAATTGGATATCAATTGTTTTGGATATGATCAACTCAGTGCAAGAGAAATCAACCAAAGCATCAGTCACGAGAAAATGACCCAACAATATATAATAGAATACTCAGGGGAATCGGCGGGGAAAATCAGGGTTTCCCAAGTGGATGGAGAATCATGGATTTTTGGCTTTGCTGTTCTGCCCGAGTACCAAGGGAAGGGAATAGGGAGACAAGCATTGTCGAAAGTGATTGAGAGAGAGAGCAAGAAAGAACTTCCAATCTTTCTTGAAGTAGAAGCGAAAAATTCCCGTGCTTTAGGACTGTATGAGTCTTGTGGTTTTAAAACATTTCAGGGACAGGATTACTTTGATTATAAAGGAATTGGATAAAAAGGGCGGCTGCCATTGCAGGCGCTGAGAATGTAGAAATTGATTCAAAAACCAATAAAGTTTCCTCGACAAATTTCTGAATAATAAGAAATATTGTTACGGCAGGTTGGATAGGCTCACTTCCAAAAACCGATGTTGGTCAGCAAGGGCAGGTATTAGCCAATAAGAAAGCAGGTATCTATCCAAATATCTATAACAATCATAACAAAAAGTATATACATCTTCCGAAAAGAGCGGATGGCCATAGTTCCAGTTGATAAATGGGTCAAATGGAATAGCAAAAAAGAAAGAGAGAAAAAAAAATACAAAGAAACTTACGGAGACCTAAAATGGAATTGGAAGGAATTCGAACTTCACCATGTTAAACCTAGGCAATATGGCGGAAATAACGACTTCTCTTATTTGTTTCCTACCACAAGCATGCATAGAAGTGTTGTAAGCCATTGGTGGGCAGCATACTAAATAAATCCTTGGAGGAGATAAATGCTCATTGATAAAATATTAAAAGAGGGGGGGACCTTTAGACTAAAAGGTCTCTTTTTTCGTTTAATTAAAGACATCTTCAAATGATTACAGTCTTAAAGAGAAGCAAATGAGTACACAAAAATAGCAGGACTGAGAAGTCCTTCCGGGGAATTCTAAACCGGCGATATTGAGGGAAATTTAACAGGCCTTACCACTTTCTATTTGTTCATTTATCAACCTTAATTAGGTTTATTTTAATCAAACTTAATTTAAAAGCTACAGTTTAACCCAATTTTTTTGAAATGTGCGCAAATGCCTCACTCATCTTTGAGATAAGCATATCATGAGAATAACTCAATGAGATGCTTTTTTGTGTGGAAACTGCGAGTATCAATTTATTATTAATGGTTATTAAAGGGAGAGCTTAATATTGAAGATATTATTCACTAATCCACCTCCAATCATAAAATATGGAATGCAGCCCGGGTTTGAAAAAAACGGTTGGATAACCGATCGGTTGGAGGTACCTGAACAGTCAGAGGAAGGCCTAATAAAAAAAATTGAGGATTTTAAACCGGATTATTTATTTACAGAAGGTGGGGTAGATACAAAAAGATTTGTTTTCCCCGTTTTGGAAAAGTACTCTATCCCTCATATCTATTGGGCAATTGAGGATCCTGTAGCCAACAGTTCACTGGCTATGGAGTGGGCAAAAAAATCCGAACTCACGCTTACGCCTTGCGTAGAAATGCTTGAAAACTACAAAAAGGAAAAACTAACGGCTATTTGCATACCTTTTGCCATTGACCCGGATTATTACCAGAAAAAAATCCCTAAAAAAGTTTTCTCGGACTTGGATGCTGTCCATATTGGCAATAATTATGATGTTTTTGATGAGAGGTATAAAGCTTATAACTATATTTTAAAACCTTTTATTGATAAGGGAAAAAAGATTGCAATATACGGAATGGATTGGCAAAACCCGAATCATCGATTTATCGTCCCTGACCCTTACGCAAAAGGCTATATCGCACATGAGGAAACCGTTTATGCGTATTCTTCGGCAAAAATCACGTTGGGGGTTCACTCCATCGAGGATTCGCTCACCATGCAGTCGATGAGGACTTTTGAAGTTTTGGGTTGTTCCGGATTCTTTTTGACTCAACGAACAAAAGCAATTGATGCGATGTTTATAAATCACGAGCATTTGGTTTCGTCTGAAAGCTATGAAGAAACTGTTGAATTAATGGATTATTATCTTGCAAATGGCTCGGCAAGAGAAAAGATCGCTTTAAATGGACAAAAGTATGTATATAACAACCATACGTACAAGCAAAGAGCTGCAGAAATAATAAGCCAGCTTAACCTATGAACTTATAAAAAGTGTAAGAAAAGGGGTTTACTATATGAAAGAAACGATCACAATTATTTATCCCCCCGCAATTGACTACAAGTTCATGCACCAAAGGCCGCAACAAATGATGAAGGTGCTTGCTGTACTGGGAGCCAATGTATTATTTATTAACCCGGAAACATTTTTCAAACAAGATAAGCCAATAGAGCTTCCATTTCCTTCTCTCCCCAATTTCAAGGTTGTCAAAAAGGATGTCGATATATCACCTTTCCTTGTGGGCAAAGTAGTTCTTTGGTGTGCAGTCAATCAAGGAAAAGAAATAAACCGCCTGAAGCCAGATTTGACCATTTTCGACTCATGCGACCTTCCTTCAGATGAGTTTGCGGTATGGAAAGATCTAATTCCCGAAATGGAAAAGAAGTGCGACATTATTTTTGCTACTTCTAAGTCTATTTATCAATCCCATAAAAAAAAGAGAAAAGACGTATGGCTACTGCCAAACGGAGCGGATTTCGACCATTTTAGAGTAGCATCCACTCCAATTGGTGATCGGCCAAAGGATTTACCAGTCACAAAAGGCAAGCCTCTAATAGGTTATTACGGTGCCATTTATTCGTGGCTGGATGTGGAAGTAATTAAGAAAATAGCCTCTCGTTATCCCGTTGTCCTTATAGGTTCAAAGATCATCGAAATTAATCATCCGAATATTAAGGTTCTTGACATGAAGTTTTATGAAGATTTGCCACAATACCTTAGTTGGTTTGACTTAGCAATTATTCCTTTTAAAATGACCAAAATGATTAAAGCGACAAATCCTATTAAATTTTTTGAATATCTGTCTGCCGGAAAACCTGTAGTAAGTGCCCCGCTGCCAGAACTGGAAATATACAAGCATTTATGCTTCTTTGCCGATGAAAATACTGTTTTGGAAAAGATTCAGGATGCAATTGATACGAACACCCTGGAAAAGGTTAGTGAAAGGCAAAAAGCTGCAAGTGAAAATTCTTGGTTAGACCGTGGAAAGGAAGCCTTGAGGATAATTAAACAAAAATTAAATGAAAAAACTTGATTCCTGGCTCTAAAAATAATGTCTCTCAATCTGCAAATTTAAAGAAGGGAGGAAACAACCAAATTGCAAACCGAGTTATGGGGAAGGTATGAAGTCAATTTAGTCCAAGAAGGGTATGGGGGAACAAGTTCTGTATATTTTGGTTTTGATCCACTCTATCAAAGAAAAGTTGCCATAAAAAAGATGCCGGATATAACCCTTGGATTAAAAGAAGCATGGATTATGAACATCTACGGACTAAACGAACGGCTTGTGGAATTTTACGATTTTTTCATCCATGATAATCATGCGTGTATTGTCATGGAGCTACTCAACGTCAATGAATTTGACACTCTTGGTCAAAAGGAAGCTGTCCAAGTTACGGTCAATATTCTCAAAGGATTACAGTACCTTCACTCAAAAGGTATCATACATGCCGATATCGCTCCCAGTAATATCATCCTAACAAACAATAAAACGCTGAGTCTTAAAATTATTGATTTTGAATCTGCACGATTAAAAGACTCTGAAGGCGTTTTCAGGGGGGATGTGAAGAACTGGATTTTCGCACCATCTTCTTCTAAAGAAATAGATGACAGTTATGACCTTTATTCAGCTGCTGCAGTATGTACGTATATTTTAACAGGAGATGTCAAGGCACAAAAGATCAAGCACGCTAAACTAAAAGAAATATTAGAGAAAGCAATGCGTGAGGATCCTAAACGGCGATACCGGAAAGCCACGGATTTTATAAAAGCCCTGGAAGAATTATAGTTTTTACGATTAAAAAGTGGGGAGGTGTGCATGAAATGGCTGATAAACTTTTAGTTGTAGCACACCCGGACGACGAACTTCTTTTTGGCGGTGGAGAATTAATAAAAGAATCAGGCTGGAAGGTCATATGTGTAACAAACGGGGGGAACGTGCAGAGGGCGAAGGAATTCACTCACGTAATGAACATAGTAAAAGCAGAACATGAAATTTGGGATTTTCCAGATGAGTGGAAAGGAGATTTTGACAGAAAACTGCTTAGCCGAAAACTTAAAAAAATCCTGGATGAAAATAAATTTACAAAAATCGTTACACATAATTTAAAGGGCGAGTATGGGCATACTCAGCATATAGCCCTCTCCCAAGTCCTTCATGACCTTGTAAAGGAAAATTTATATGTCTTTGGCTTTGGTGACCAAAAGCTTTCCCCAGACATTTACAGAAAAAAGCTAGCACTCCTCCATCACTATTCCCTTTTTAAGCTTCAGAAAGATTATTTCTTAACTTTAAGAGAATTGAAATACGAGCAAATTCATAAAGTTTACTAAACTCTTCGGTAAAGAATTTAAAAAAACGCATAGCCTAAAAGGGGGAATATTGTTGAGAATTGTTATGCTGGCAGATCATTTAGTTTTTGGAGGATTGGAAACCCATATCGTAACAATAATTAATGGACTAACCGAGCTTGGTCATGAAGTTCTTCTTTATGTTGCATCTTGCTCCTCCTCAATCCTCTCGCAAATCTCTCCCGACAATTTTACATTCTTAAGTTGGTCTGAGGATTCCATCGAGGAAATAAAAAGGTTCAATCCGGATATCGTACACTCGCATCCGTTTACAGCGATCATTAAAGGGAAAGAAATCGCTGCTATGCTTCAAAAGCCTTTAGTTGTAACCATGCACGGGCTATACGATTTTGGTTTTGATGATTCTCCACTCGGCAATGAAATCAGCCAAAGTGTAAAAAGGATTATTGCTGTTGACTATAGAGTGGCGCTGCATTTGCTCAACAACGTTGTAGAACCCGAGAAGATTTCAATCATAAGGAATGGCATTAATTTTGATATCTTCCATCCTAGGAAAAAGGATAAGCACCTGATGAAGGAGCTTGGATTGAATCGTGACGGGTTTACCATTTCACTCATCAGCCGATTTGATGATGAGAAGGAAAAACCAATCATCCAATTCTTAAGGTGCATTCCCGAATTATCAAAAAGCTCGGGTAATTTGAATATCCTTATTGTTGGTGATGGAGGAAAGTTGAAAGAAGTCCAAAACGCCTTTCCAAAAAGAATACGGCAAGGTGTCCAAATCAAGTTAATAGGCTGGGAGGAAAAAATAGAAGATATTTATAATATTTCAGATTTAGTTTTTGGAAGCGGTCGGGTTGCGTTGGAAGCGCTATCATGTAAGGCGCCAGTCTATGCGATGTGGGAAGGATTTGGGGAGCTTATAGGCAATAACAACCATGATGCTGTAATGATGGGAAGTACTTTTAAACAAGTACACGACTTCGAACTACTGTCCAGCGTAGCCAAACTGATCAAGAATCCAAAGGTGCTAAATCAGGCTGCACAAGAAGGTTTTGAAGTAGTCCGCAGGCATTATGATTGTAAAGTAGTTGTGAACCAATTGGTACGTATATATGAACAATATAGCAAGGTAAATAATCATCCAAACGAATCAAATTGATCAAATAGCCTAACACCCCCATTTCTAAAGAAGAATATTATAGGGTAACCCACCTGGTATCTCAGGAGAAAGGAGCTTAACTATGAATCTAGACCATATTAGAAACATGTGGGGTCAGCGAGAAAGCGATGTAAAGGAAATAAACAAATTTGCAAAAATCGGCTTGATTTCCCATAAAGAAAAAGATGAACTTCTAAGAAAGGGAGAAAAAAGCAATTGCGATAAAGACTGCCATTGCGATAAAGACTGCCATTGCGATAAGGACTGTCCTTGCGACAAAGACTGCCATTGCAAGCATTCAAGCAATTGTATATGCTGTATACTTCCGGATTTAGTAAAAGCACATAAAACTCTTCGATTCAGAACAAAAACCGGAGACGAAATAATTGGTACTATTAAGTGTTTTGATAAATGTACAGGATGTATAGTCATTATCCGGCCTGAAATGAAATCCCCAAAACTCCCAGCCGTAGCGGTTATCATTTCTTGCCGGGATATTGAAAGTATTTCTTTTGAGGTCGAAAAAAATAGGCGTTAATTTAAACTAGATTTTGCAGAATGAGATTGGCAAATAAGCCTTTGGATAACTGGGCAGTCCAGTTATCCAAAGGAGGGCCTCTTTGTTATTGTGGTGTAATCTTACTGATCACCGTACCAAAAAACAATGAGGTTCCTTTTTTAATTTTCAAAATGGTTCTTTGCCGGAAAAATGCTGGGTTACTCTATTATAAGCAGTTTTAAAATTGCTTTAGCCTTATCATTCCAAGTGTTTTTCCGAGCCTCTTTCTGGAGCGCATCCTTAAGATGCACGTCGCTCTTTGCAGATAAAGCATATTCCACTTTTTCCAAAAAATCAGTATGGTTATTAGCGACGAAAACGGTCTTATATTTGAGGCATTCTGGCAAGGCGGTTGTCACAATCGGGCGGCCCACAGCCATATACTCAAATAGCTTGATTGGAGAGGTGGAAATCGTTACCTCATTAATCAGGAACGGAATAACCGAAATATCAAACTTTTGGGCGTAGAAAGGCAGTTGGTCATAGGGAACGGCTCCTAGGTAATGAACATTAGGATAAGCTAACAATCGGCTTTTGTTAATGCTTTGATCATAATCCAAGCCAATCAGGACAAGTTGATAATCTACTTTGCTTTGTGCAAGCTTTTCCATGAGATCATAATCGAACCAACTTGCCAGCGCTCCGAAATACCCGATAATCGGCTTTTTCTCATTGATGATATGATCCATTAAAGGAGTACGGCTATCCTTTGCTTTTTCGCTGAAGTGGAGATAATCTACTCCATTGGTAATGAGGGCGCTGCGAATAGGTTCCCTAGTATCTAAAATGTCTTTGTAAAGCTTATCTGCAGTCGCGATAACGTAACAGGATGGATCGGAAAGGATACACGAATGCCTTTCCATAATGCGCCGGGAAATTGGGATACCGGATATTGCCGGCGACAGTTCATCAATGTATTCATATAGCAGCTCAAAGCCTCGCTCAATACATTCTCTGACAAACTCATTTCCCCTAGTTAAATCCCCTGAATATAAATGGACAATTACCCTGTTGCTCAGATCTTGCAAAAAGGAAAAGACAGCATCCTCAATTACAGGATCTTTCATATTAACCAAAAAACAATGGGGAGAAATTTCTTCAATTGTATCAACTTGATCATAAACATTCGCCGTTCCAAAAAGGTACAATACACCTTCCTTGGCAAGATTTAAGGCGATATGCTGAGGGCGTTGAAAAAGGGGAATATTCCAATCAAGCAGGGAAGGGAATACGAAAATAGTTTTTTCTGGTTGACTTTCGAGGATTGTTTCCAATTTTTTTAGGATTTCTTTTTTAATAGGTGAAGTGGAGTTATAAGTTCCCCACTTATCAATTTTTTTTCTGCACTCCAGATTCTCTCTTAGCCGTTCTAGTTCTGAATACCGTTTATCCATTACCAAGCACCCCCAATCAATCGACATAGTCATGAAAACAATTTGTTTGTATTAGTGGGAAACAGTGATTTTTTAATCGCCTGTTATCAGAATCAGAAGTATGGTGGGGATGTGGGTAACGGATATATACATAATGATTAGGAGTAGAAGCATACATCCGTATGCCGAGTTTTTTACAATTATCCAAAAAAGCAGTATCTTCCCCTAATGAAACAGGTTGGAACTTCACTCTCTCTGCTACCGTCTTTTTAAAAATCAGAGTTGAACCAGCCAGTGTGTCGGATTGGCTTTGGATAAATTTGTTTTCCTTCCCCGGAAACAGCAATGACAGTAGCTGATCCTCCATAAAATAGATAAAGAGAGATTGTTTCCCGATTATGTCTGCATCCTTTTCTTCCATTGTTTTAAGCGCTTCGGAAAGGTAGCGGGGACCATAATAATCGTCGTCATCAAATTTGGCAATAATATTGTATTTTGCGTGCCGGATCGCTTCATTCAAACAAGTACCAAGGGACTCTTCCTTTGGAGAATATAATAGTTTTATAAGCGGGTTATCAACCACTCCATCGCTCGCATTATCAGTAAAGCCATGCAAGACAAGGACTAGTTCTTTTTCTTCAATATCTTGATTTTCAAAATTGCGGATGATATTTTGAAGAAAACATGGTCTATTCGTGGATGTGATGATTGATACCACACTATTCCCCCCTGGACGTTTACATATCCTTTTATTTTTATGAAATAGGTGAATGAAAAATGCTTTCAATACATGCCAAATATTTGAACAATGTATGAAACAAGGAAATTCATGGAAGTGGTGATGGGAATTGATCTAGTTTTTCACTTTTTTATAAGGAATTGATTAAATGGCTATAAATGGTACCTGGTCGAGGGGAAGATTATTATTAGCAGAACAAAAAGAAAAAAATCGAATTCTATATAATAAGGGATAACTCAGGCAATATTGTTGGAAGAATTAGTTTAGTTGATATTGATACAACCGATAATGTGGCGGAAGTTGGTTTTAGAGTAGGTAAAGAATATGTGGGAAGGAACTAAAGCCCATCTATTATTAAAAAACTAATTCAATTTAAAAAAGAAAAAAGAAAAACAACAATAAATAATATGCATTCCAAAAGGTTTTAAAAAAATGGTTTTAAACAAGTCTGTATAAGTGATGATGTGTTCGAAATGAATGGTCAAAAGTTGAAGTTTATACATTACATTTGGGTATGCTAAAGAATAGATTACGTTTTCTGAAAAATTTTCCAACCTCCAGAAATAATTATACATTTTAATCACATAGTTGACCGGCCTCTAAAGAGGCATCGAACAATTACTAAAAAAATAACCTCACAATTTTTGGTTTGAACATCCAATCCACCATCCTAAGTTTATTCTATATAATTATATCAAATTAACGCGGTGAATTATTGAAGTAAATAAATAAAAATAAAGGCTGTCGAGAGTTTCTCAACAGCCTGGGCGGCTGCAATGGCAGCCGCCTTTTTTAGCGCCATTCATAAGGGGTTTGCTGGTACACATAATAGTTCAGCCAATTTGAAAAGAATAAATGGGCATGGGAACGCCACCTGTTGACAGGAGGCTTGACGGGGTTGTCTCCAGGGAAATAATACTGGGGCACATGAATATCAAGACCCTTTTCCCTGTCTCTAGCGTATTCTTCAGCCAGTGTGTCCGTTTCATACTCGAGATGGCCTGTGACCATTATTTGTTTGCCGTCAGCAGAAGAGATGATGAACGCCCCTGCTTCGCCGGATGCTGCCAATAACTTTAAACCAGGATGCCCGCTGATTTCACTTTCTGGAACATCAGTGTAGCGGGAGTGCGGTGCGAAGAAGATATCATCAAAACCTTGAAGCAGTTTTTCATGCCTGTCCAATACCTGGTGGGAATAAACTCCGGAGCACTTTTTCGGCAGTTCTTCTTTTCCAATATTGAAATGATGATAGAGTGCAGCCTGCGCGCCCCAGCATATATGGAGTGTTGAAGTAACATTCCGCTTTGTCCAATCGAGAATTTGTTTTAATTCCTCCCAATACTGTACTTGTTCAAACTTAAGCAGCTCGACAGGCGCTCCTGTAATGATCATACCATCAAATTTTTTATCCCGAATGTCTTCAAAGGTCGTGTAAAATTGTTCGAGGTGCAGTCTGCTGGTATGCTTTGGTACATATGTAGCCGTTTTTAAAAAAGTGATATTAACTTGGAGCGGCGTATTGCCAAGGAGACGGAGAAACTGGGCTTCAGCTTTCTCTTTTTCAGGCATCAGATTCAGAATCAAAATATTCAATGGCCGGATATCCTGGTGTTCTGCCCGGTCATTGTCCATGATGAAAATATTTTCCTCTTCAAGGATACTTCTTGCAGGTAAAAGCTTTGGTATATTGATTGGCAAAATGTCTGCCCCCTTTCTGGCGATTTTCAATAACACTAATTATAATCTTGAAAGAAGTTGCAGGCAATTCAAGAATTGAGAATTTTTTAATAATAATAAAAGGGACGCGTAAACTACGCGCCTGATGGTACAATAAGTTTGTACAAAATAGCATAGTCAGAAGCGGGGGAAGGGAAATGGAAACAAGCACAATAGTCAAGTCCGACTTGGAAATTGCCCGGGAGAGCGTGATAAAGCCAATCGTGGATGTGGCGGCCGGAATCGGCCTGTCTCCAGATGATCTTGAGCTCTACGGAAAATACAAAGCAAAAATCTCTTTTGATACCCTTGAAAAGCTAAAAACTAAAACTGAAGGAAAAGTTATCCTCGTCACTGCAATCAGTCCAACTCCAGCGGGCGAAGGTAAATCTACTGTGACAGTAGGACTCGCCGACGCACTTAACAGGGTCGGAAAGAAAACAATGGTTGCCATGCGTGAACCTTCCCTTGGCCCTACAATGGGAATAAAAGGAGGAGCGACGGGCGGAGGATATGCACAAGTATTGCCAATGGAGGATATCAACCTTCATTTCACCGGCGATTTACATGCCATTACAACCGCCAACAATGCATTGGCGGCTTTAATCGATAACCATCTCCAGCAGGGAAATGAGCTTCGGATCGATCAGCGCCGAATTGTTTGGAAGCGTGCACTTGACATGAATGACCGTGCTCTAAGGAAAGTGGTGATTGGCCTGGGCGGACCGGTACAAGGCGTACCTCGTGAGGATGGATTCGATATTACCGTCGCATCAGAAATCATGGCAGTTCTCTGTCTTGCCTCAGATCTTCAGGATTTGAAAAAGAGGCTTTCCCGTATGGTCATCGCCTATAACACGGACAGGCAGCCGGTCACAGTCGAGGACCTTGGAGTGGAAGGCGCGCTTGCTTTACTGCTCAGGGACGCGGCGAAGCCTAACCTTGTCCAGACGATCGAGCATACACCTGCACTTATCCACGGCGGCCCGTTTGCGAATATCGCCCATGGCTGCAATAGCGTTATTGCAACAAGAGCTGCCTCAAAGCTTGCTGACTTTGTTGTTACGGAAGCTGGATTTGGTGCAGACCTTGGAGCCGAGAAGTTCCTGAATATCAAGACGCGTGCGGCAGGTATTGCGCCAGCAGCTGTGGTCATCGTTGCCACTATAAGGGCTTTAAAGATGCATGGCGGCGTGCCGAAAAAGGAATTGGCCGCTGAGAACATCTCAGCGCTGAAAAAAGGCTTTGCCAACCTTAAAAAGCATACTGAGACCATTGAACAATTCGGACTCCCATACGTTGTAGCTATTAATCGCTTTATTCATGACACAGAAGAAGAAACAAAAACGCTGCTCGAGATGTGTAAATCTGAAAGCATTCCAGCCGCTGTGACAGAGGTTTGGGAAAAAGGCGGTGAAGGCGGCGCAGAGCTTGCCGGGCAAGTATTAAAAGCAATCGATGACAAAAAAGCTAATTTTGCTCCGCTTTATGACCTTTCAGATTCCATCGAAGAAAAAATCGCAAGCATTGCCTTCAAGGTATATGGCGCAACTACTGTCGACTTTTCAACAAAAGCAAAAAAGCAGCTCGCAGAATTTGAACATCATGGCTGGGGAGTTTTACCTGTCTGCATGGCGAAAACGCAATATTCCCTGTCCGATGACCCGCAAAAACTGGGCAGGCCAGAAGGCTTTACAATCACAGTCCGTGAGCTTAAGCCTTCAATTGGTGCCGGTTTTATCGTGGCATTGACCGGTGACGTCATGACAATGCCTGGTTTGCCAAAGCAGCCAGCTGCCTTGAAAATGGATATTGATGAACAGGGAAATGCTTCCGGCTTGTTTTAATAAATATTAGAAGTGCCGGCCAGCCTTCCAAAGGCTGGCCTTGCACTTTCTTTAAGGAAAAGTGTGGTGATTCCATGTTTGACCCAACTGCTTTTGAAAATATTAAAGTCGTAGTGGAAGGCGCTATTTATGACAGAGACCTTGACGGGGAAATTCTAGTGATAGATCGGAATGACATTGTCAATCTTTCAAAGATGTCCCGGAAGTACACAGTTTCTTTCCATTTACGACAGTCCGGAAGCCAAGGGATTTTTGCTGTTATTTCGATAAACTCTGAATTGGAAAACCTTGCGGCAGAGCTTTTGGAAAATCAGCCACAGCATCTCGCGGGATGTGCTGTAGATATATCTTTTCACTTTAGGAATAAGAATGATGAAAAGACATTCGCTGGCATCCATCATATACTGACAAGTATTTGGGGAAGTGAAAGAACAGTGACTCAGCGGATTGAAGCAGATCCATTCGTGGAAGAAGAAACGGTTGCAAACACGGCATTTGTATCGTTTAATCGTTTGGTGCTTGAAGACCACATTGAGGATCTTTCTGATATGGTCGAGTATATGGTCACTTCATTAAAAAAGCTGGGAGAACTGATACTAAATCATTCATAACCGGGGGAAATGAAAATGGGCGTATACGATTTTGAAGCAAAAACGCTTGAAGGAGCCCTGGTAAGTCTCGATCAATTCGAGGGCAAGGTGCTGCTGATCGTCAATACTGCAAGTAAATGTGGCTTCACTCCTCAGTACCGCGAGCTTCAGGAATTATATGAACGATACAGAGATAAGGGTTTTGAAGTTTTGGGCTTCCCCTGCAATCAATTTGGTTATCAGGAACCGGGTGATGAAGGGCAGATTTCTGATTTTTGCCAGCTGAATTATGGCGTTTCTTTTCCAATGTTTGCAAAAATAGATGTTAAAGGGACTGAAGCCCACCCGTTGTTTTATTACTTAACCGAACATGCACCGGGAATGCTTGGAACAAAATCAGTAAAATAAAACTTTACAAAATTCATCAACGACCGGTCCGGAGATGTGGTCAGCAGGCATGCACCTGCCGCAAAGCCAGCAGATCTTTCCGCGAAGATTGAAAAATGGCTATAAGCGAATCTCTGCCATGTTGGCAGAGGTTTTGTCAAGTAATTGGGAATCATATGATTAGAAGGAGGCGCATATATGAAAAAGATTGCCTGGGTGACGGACAGTACAGCCTATTTGGATGAGTCCATGAAAAGTCACCCTGATGTTTACCAAGTACCAATGTCCATCATAATGGATGGAAAAGAATATATGGATGGAATTGACCTTGGTCCTGAAGAGCTGTATTCGCGGCTCAAAACCCTGGACTCGCCCCCTACTACGTCACAGCCTGCGATAGGAGCTTTCAGGGAACTTTATGAAAAGCTTGGCGAGGAGTACGATCAGGTGATTTCAATTCTGGTGTCAGCAAAGCTAAGCGGAACGGTAGAGTCCAGCCGCCAGGCGGCACAGCTGCTTGAGATCCCGGTTTTAACCATCGATTCCAAGATCATGTCATACCCGTTGACAGTGTTGATCAAGAAGGGAATGGAGCTTGCAGCGAAAGGCCAGTCACCCGAAGAAATTCGCTTAAGGCTAGAAGAGATTAGGGATGCAACGGATACATATGTTCTGATCGGTAGCCTGGAACAGCTTCATAGGAGCGGGAGGATGACAGGGGCAAAATTCTTCCTTGGTAGCATGCTGAATATTAAGCCGATCATCTCTATTAAAGATGGCGTGCTTGATATTAAAGAGAAGGCTCGAAGCGAAAAGAAAGCGAAGGAAAAAATAGCCAATCTTTTGAAAGCTGCGAACGAAGACCGTCCTCTAGAGGAAGTTTGGCTTCTTTATGGTCTTCACCGTGAAGTTGCTGAAGAGTGGAAAAGGGAGCTTGAGAAAGACTTTCCGGAAACCAGGTTTGAGAGCTATCCGCTGGCAGCTGTTATCGGAGTGCATGCTGGAGAACATACTCTTGGATTGAGCTGGAACACGAAGATTTAAAAAGTGCTGCTTCAATAGCAGCGCTTTTTTTATGGAAGGCCATTCCCCGGGTGTGGAATATCTCCCCCTTCGTGGTAAAATAGCACAGAAGGATGAGGAGGTGTTTGCTGATGGAGGAAATCATCAGGAACACAGAAGACTTTGTCAGGAAAGTATTGGGAAAAGATACATCAGGGCATGATTGGTATCACATTGACAGGGTCAGGAAAAATGCGCTGTCCATTTGTAAGCTTGAAAACGACGGAAATCGGTTTATCATTGAAATGGCTGCCCTCCTGCATGATATTCCCGATGAAAAGCTGAATGATTCGGAAGAAACAGGGTGGAAGAGGCTGAAATGTTATATAGATTCGCTGATGCTTCCCGCCGAGATTTCAAGCCGGATTATTGATTGTATAGATACAGTTTCTTTCAAGGGCGGAACCAATAAAGAACCGGAGACAATCGAGGCAAAAATAGTGCAGGACGCAGACCGCCTTGATGCAATGGGTGCGATTGGAATCGCGAGGACTTTTGCCTATGGAGGGAAAAAAAGCCGGGCGATTTATGATCCAGGACTGCCTGTTCGTGAAAGTATGACTGCTGCCGAATATCGCTCAGGGAACAGTTCGTCCATCCATCATTTTTATGAGAAACTGCTAAAGCTGAAAGACAGGATGAATACAGATTCAGCAAGACTCCTTGCCGAAAAGCGCCATCATGTCATGGAGGACTTTCTTGAACAATTTTACAGTGAATGGAATGGTAAAGCATGAAAATGATTTCAGTTGAAAATATGACAAAATCTTATGGAGAAAAAGTACTTTTCCATGATATTTCCTTTACGATTGGAGAACGGGAACGAGCAGGGCTTATTGGTGTAAACGGAACAGGAAAATCCTCATTACTTAAAATCGTCGCAGGTGTGGATTTGTCCGATTCAGGAGATATTGTCTGCGCCAAGGATTACAGAATTTCATATCTTTCGCAGGAACCGGAGCTTGATCCGGAATTGACTGTTCTTGAGCAGGTGTTTTTTGGAGATGCCCCTATTCTGCAGCTGATGAAGGAGTATGAAACCACGCTTTTAAAACTCGAGGAAGACCCCGACAATACCCTCGTACATGACAATTTGTTCAAGCTTCAGCAGGAAATGGACATTGCGGATGGCTGGGATGTCAATACTGCTGCCAAAACGATTCTGACAAAGCTTGGCATCAACGATTTTGGCAAACGGACTGGTGAGCTTTCCGGCGGCCAGAAAAAACGTGTCGCGCTCGCCCGTGTTTTGATTCAGGCGCCTGATTTGCTGATCCTTGATGAACCGACGAACCATTTAGACCATGAAACGATCAAGTGGCTTGAGGACTATTTGGGCCGTTATATGGGCAGTGTCCTTCTCGTGACCCATGACCGTTATTTCCTTGACCGGGTTACTAACCGTATTTTTGAACTAGATGCCGGCTCGCTGTACAGCTATAAGGGAAACTATGCCAGCTTTCTGGAGGCAAAAGCGGTTCGTGAAGAAAACGAGTCAGCGACGCTTGAAAAAAAGAAAAATTTATTCCGTCGAGAGCTAGAATGGATCAGACGGGGAGCCAAAGCGAGATCAACGAAACAAAAAGCTAGGATTCAGCGGTTTGAAGAACTCGAGAATCATGTTTCATCCGGCAAGGCAGGAGAGAAGCTGGATATGGCTCTTGGCGGCAGCAGGCTTGGAAAACAAGTGCTTGAATTAAAGCATGCTTCCAAAAAGTTTGCGGACAAGGTTATACTCAATGATTTCAATATGCTGATCAAGCCCGGAGACCGGCTTGGCATTATCGGCAGAAATGGAACGGGCAAAACAACCTTGCTTAATATTCTCGCTGGAAGAATCCCGCTTGACTCTGGAGAACTTGAAACAGGTCAGACTGTAAAAATCGCCTACTACACCCAGGAAAATGAGGATCTGGATGAAAGCAAGCGAATGATCGAATATTTAAAGGAAACCGCTCAGGTCGTCCATACGACGGACGGGAAAGTGATTTCAGTCGCACAAATGCTTGAAAGATTCCTATTTCCTCCTTTTACGCATGGTTCACTAATTAGGAAGCTTTCGGGAGGAGAGAAACGGAGATTATACCTTCTCAAGCTTCTCCTAGAGGAACCGAATGTCCTTTTGCTCGATGAGCCGACAAATGACCTTGATACACAAACACTTACTGTCCTTGAAGATTATCTCGAAGACTTCCCGGGAGTCGTCATTACAGTTTCCCATGACCGCTATTTCCTTGATAAGGCGGTTGACCAGCTTCTTGTCGTCGAAGGAGAGGGGGAAATTTCACTAGTTTTTGGCAATTATACAGAATTCCTTGAAAAAGAGGCCGGAAAAATGCCGGAAGAGCCTGCAGCCAAAAAAGAAAAGGCTGCTCCCGAAGAAAGGCCGAAGAAAAAGAAGCTGACATATAATGAAAAGCGTGAATGGGAAGAAATGGAGGGAAAAATTACTGCTGCAGAGGCAAGGCTTGAGGAAATCAGCCTCGAGATGGGGAATACCGGAAGCGATTTTGAAAAAGCCCAAAGCTTGATGAAGGAAGAAGAATGCCTGAATCAAGAACTTGAACATCTCATTGAAAGATGGAGTTACCTTGAAGAGCTGGTGGGCGGAAATTAACCCATTAGCCTATAATAATAGAATACTGCCCTTGATACAAGGAGGTTATTCGAAGGCTTTTCAACAGTCTGATACAAAAAAACCAGAGAGCAATGCTCCCGGGTTTTTTTGTATATTAGTTTGGCAGCCTTAAATCGTTATCCTTAATTTTGCCGAATCTTTTAAGCAAGTAATATATCCCGAATGAAATGGCTGCGGGGACTGCAACATATGTGACAAGCATCGCCGGGATGATAAAACCAGGGCTGTAGGAGGTCAAAAGCTGCAGTGGCGCTACAAAGGAACTTAGCCCCATGCCGGCGATTTCTTTTCCTGCCTCAATTTTAAAAACCAACGCCGAAATGGGTCCGACGATTGCGCTGGCAATCAGTGTTGGAACAAGAATATAAGGGTTCTTCGTAATGTTTGGGAGCTGGATTTTTGGTGTGCATATTCCTTGAGCCAAAACACCTCCCAGTTGATTTTCTTTCCAGGAAATTACAGAAAATCCCACGAAATGTGCTGCACAGCCGGCCAATGCAGCCCCTCCTGCGATTCCGCTTAAATCAAGAGCCATAGCTAGAGCTACAGATGAGGCTGGTGATATCAGGAACAGTCCCCATACGACAGCCAATATGACAGAAGAGAGCAAAGGGTTGCCGGATGTTGATAATTTGATGATTTCACCTACTGATGTTAATACAGGGGCAATGACCGTTGATAGCCATAGTCCTGCAAACCCCGCAGCCAAAATTGTCCCGGCAGGCACGATCATCATATCGAGAGATGTTTTCCCGCTTAGCCTCTTTCCGATATATGTGGCAAGAGTCGCTGTGAGCAAAGCACCAATCGGTTCACCTGCTTTAATCAGGACACCAGCTTCAGTTATGCTCAAAGCACCAGCTCCGACTGCGGCTGCAATCATGGCGGAGAAAATAACTAGTGCATTTGCTCCCAGCATAAGCGCAATCCCCGCACCAACTGCAGGTGCCATTAAAGAAGTGGCAATGGTACCGATTTGTACAAGCGCATCAATTCCAAAGTTAGTACCAATATTTTTTATCAGGAGGCCGATTCCAAGTGTCACAAAGATACCCTGGGCTATTCCTGTGGATGCTTTGAAAATTCTCGGCATAATATATTCTTTCATTTTGTAACGCCTTCTCTCTTAAAGATGGGTGATGTATTAACGTGTTACTGATACTTCGCTTGTGTAGCCAATACTGTCCATATATTCCCTTAATACTGCGTTGGATTTAGCGAACTTTAACTGTTCATCTTCTGAAAGGTTAAGTTCAACAACTTCTTTAACACCTTCTCGGGTAATAATGGCAGGAACACCTGTGCAAAGATTTGTTTCCCCGTATTCTCCATCCAAAATACAAGACAAGGCAATAATGCTATGATCATCGTTAAAGATGGATTTTGTGATAAAGGCCAAGGCATTTCCAATTCCATAATACGTAGTGCCTTTTCGCTTAAGGATCTCAAATCCTACCTTTTTAACATCTTCCACGATTTGGTCTAAATCGACTTCACCCAATTCATCCTTATGCTCCTCAAGGATTTGGCAAAAGGGTTTTCCACCGACGGTAACATGTGACCACGCTGCAAATTGAGAATCACCGTGTTCGCCCATTGTATAACCATGAATGCTTCGCGGATCAACACTCAACATCTCGGAAAGATAGGTTTTAAGTCTGGAAGAATCTAGGGATGTTCCTGTTCCAATAACTCTGTTTCGTGGCAGTCCTGAAAGTTTCCAAACATGGTAGGTAATGATATCTACAGGATTAGAAGCAATAAGGAATATGCCATTAAACCCGCTGGCCATTATTTGAGGGATCATTTCTCCCATAATCTTTGCGCCAATCCCTAGTGTGTCGAGACGTGTTTGACCTGGTTTTGGAGGGGGGCCGGCTGTAATGATAATCACTTCCACATCACCCATGTCTTTATATGAACCAGCATGAACTTTTGTCCTAGATGGTGTGAAATCAATGCAATGTGAGAGGTCTAGAGATTCACCGATTGCTCTTTCCGAATTAATATCAACCATTAATAATTCATCGCAAATTCCCTGGTTTACGATTGAATAGGCTGCACTGGATCCTACAAGCCCTGTTCCGATAATGGCAACTTTCCTAACGTGTTTTCCCATTTGTGTCATCTCCTAAAGTCAGTAGTAAATACCGTGTGGTACTTTGTGATATTACTAAAAAAGTTTTCTTAAATAATAAATTGTGAGTTATATAACAGGTATATCGTATAACTAAGTTGTTAATGGTGCAATGTCAGATAGCGCTTTCAATGTGAAGAAAGAATGACGGGAATGTGACGGAAAACCAAACGTAAATAGAATATTTTGTTTTTTGAAATAACATTATAGGTATTTGAATTTTCTGGGTTAGTCTCTGGGGACAGTTTACCTACCGATACATAAAGCGCATCAAATGACCGTAAAAGGTGTCTATGCTACAATAAAGTAATCTAATTTTGCTACCAGGGGGTGGGATTTTGAGAATTATTTCTATTGAACCGACACCAAGCCCGAATACAATGAAAATCAATCTCGATGAGGAACTTCCAATGGGGAAGAGCCAAAACTATAAAAAAGGAACCAAAGATGGCGCACCCGAGGTGATTCAGAGAATCCTTGAAATTGTTGGAGTGAAGGGAGTCTACCATGTGGCCGACTTTCTCGCAGTGGAACGGAATGCCCGCTTTGATTGGAAAGCGATACTTGCTGAAGTAAGGAGTGCATTCGGACAGGATACAGATGAAGAAAATAATGGCCAGGCGAAACTTGATGAGCATTTCGGCGAAGTCAAGGTCCAGGTCCAAGTTTATAAAGGTGTCCCCATGCAAGTGAAATTGACGGATGGGAATGAGGAGCGTCGGTTTGGTCTTCCTGAAATTTTTTCCAGGACTGTTGTGTTGGTGCAGAGTCCTGATGATAATATTGTCATGGTCAGGCGTTGGAAAGATCTTGGAGTCCGATATGGAGACTTGGAGCAAGTCGGGAACGAAGTAACCGAAGAGCTGGTTGCGGCCTATTCGCCCGATCGGCTTGCCAGAATGGGGTGTCCGGAACAAGCGCCGCAGGACGGCAGAACTGCAAAAGCAAAAAGGTCTGTAACACTTGAGGATTTAAGCAATGACGACTGGAAAGTGCGCTATCAGCTGATGGAACAGATGGAAGACCCTTCGCTGGACGATCTCTCGCTTCTCGAAAAAGCACTAGATGATGAAAAGGCGTCCATTCGGCGTCTTGCGGCAGTATACCTGGGGATGATTGAAGACAAAAAAGTTTTGCCGCTTCTATACAAGGCCTTAAAAGATAAGACCGTAACGGTGCGGAGGACAGCGGGCGACTGCCTGTCTGACTTGGGCTTTCCTGAAGCAGCACCCTATATGGCAGAAGCCCTAAAGGATGTCAGCAAGCTTGTGCGCTGGAGAGCGGCCATGTTTTTGTATGAAGCAGGTGATGAAACAGCCTTGCCTGCCCTGAAAGAGGCACAGCAAGATCCGGAATTCGAGGTTAGCATGCAGGCAAGTCTGGCAGCAGCAAGGATTGAACATGGAGAAGAAGCAAAAGGGTCGGTCTGGAAGCAAATGACCGAAGCAAGGAAAAACTAATAATAGAGCCTGATTCCAATATTGGAATCAGGCTTTTTTATTTTAAAGGAGATGATTTTCTACCATTTCTTAATGGAAGCGCAATCATAATAGATGGAATAAATAGAATCATATAATATTTCGGAAAATTGTTGAAATAATATAAAAAAAGGACTATATTTTAATGAATATCAAAATAGGGGGATGAACCATGTCAAAGGATTTGAGAATTCGCAGCCATGTTTTTTCAGATAGTGCCCTTCGCGCACCAAACAGGGCAATGCTCCGTGCTGTTGGCTTTGAAAATGAAGATTTCGAAAAGCCGATGATAGGCATTGCAAGTACATGGAGCGAGGTGACCCCATGTAATATCCATATCAACGATTTGGCATTCAATGCAAAGGAAGGTGCAAGAGAAGCTGGCGGTGCCCCGCTTATTTTCAACACGATCACTGTCTCGGATGGGATTTCGATGGGAACGGAAGGGATGCGCTACTCTCTTCCAAGCCGGGATTTGATTGCGGACTCTATCGAAACTGTAGTTGGCGCCGAGAACCTGGATGGGTTTGTGGCCATTGGCGGATGTGATAAAAATATGCCAGGCTGCATGATGTCAATTGCAAGAATGAATCTGCCGTCCATCTTTGTCTATGGGGGCACGATCAAACCTGGGAAATACAAAGATGAGGACCTTGATATTGTCTCTGTATTTGAGGGAGTTGGACAATATAATAAAGGGACCATTGAACAGGAAAGCCTCCATAAAATCGAATGTAATGCATGCCCGGGCGCAGGCTCCTGCGGCGGGATGTATACGGCCAATACGATGGCAAGCGCGATCGAGGCACTTGGAATGAGCCTTCCAGGAAGTTCATCGCACCCTGCCGAGACCCCTGAGAAAACCGATGACTGCCGTAAAGCGGGACAGGCAATATACAAGCTTCTTGAAATGGATTTGCGCCCGCGGGATATTCTGACGAAAGCCGCTTTTGAAAACGCCATAACTGTAGTCATGGCTCTAGGCGGTTCAACAAATGCCATCCTTCATTTAATGGCCATTGCTCATTCAGCAGAGGTCGATCTTAAGCTCGAAGACTTCAATCGAATTCAGAGCCGTGTGCCGCATATTGCCGATTTGAAGCCGAGCGGAAAATATGTCATGCAGGACCTCCACGAAGCCGGAGGAGTACAGGGTGTCATGAAATATTTGCTTGAAGAAGGTTATTTGAATGGTGATTGCATGACTGTCACAGGAAAAACACTTGCTGAAAACCTTGAGGAATGTAAAGGCCTTAAGCCCGGGCAGAATGTCATCCACTCTATTAGCAATCCATTAAGGAAAGACGGGCCGCTTATCGTACTAAAAGGAAACCTTGCTCCGGAGGGCGCGGTTGCCAAAGTTTCCGGCTTGAAGGTGACTAAGATAACGGGGCCGGCTAAGGTATTTGAAGATGAGGAATCGGCAACAAAAGCTGTTTTGGCTGGTGAGATCCATCCGGGGGATGTTCTGGTGATACGTTATGAGGGTCCAAAAGGCGGGCCGGGAATGCCAGAAATGCTCTCGCTTTCAGGTATCCTTGTCGGCAAGGGGCTTGGAGATAATGTAGCTTTGCTTACAGATGGAAGATTCTCGGGAGGATCTCACGGATTTGTTATCGGTCATATTGCACCGGAAGCCCAGGATGGGGGCCCAATTGCATTGATTCAAAATGGTGACATGGTTACAATCAATAGTGATGAAAAAATCCTGGAAGTTGATTTGACGGTCGAAGAATTGGCAGAGCGGAAGAATAGCTGGAAACCTAAACCGCTTCTTATAAGGGGGGCGCTTGCCAAGTATTCCCGACTTGTTTCGTGTGCCTCAAGGGGAGCAGTGACTGACCAATTCGAGCCGGTGAAGCAGCTTTCTCCTCAAAATGTTTAAGTCTCTTACCCTGCCCATCTTTATTGCATTAGAAGCAAAACAATAGTATGCTATCACTGCAACCAATGAGTGGAGGGATTAAGATGTCAATGGCATATGAGGAATACATGAGGCAAATGGTTAAGCCAATGCGTCAGGAACTTGTCAACGCGGGCTTTAAAGAACTTTTAACAGCTGACGAAGTGGCGGATTTTGTGGATAATGTCTCCGGTACGACGCTTGTTGTCGTTAACTCCGTATGCGGATGTGCAGCTGGACTGGCACGCCCATCCGCAACGCAGGCACTTCTTCGTTCGGAAAAGAAACCTGATCATCTCGTAACCGTTTTTGCTGGCCAAGAGAAGGAAGCAACAGCCAAGATGCGTGAGTACTTTACAGGAATTGAACCATCTTCTCCTTCTATGGCGCTTTTGAAGGACAAAGAGGTCGTCCATTTCATTCCACGGCATGAAATTGAAGGCCGAAGCATGGAAGAAATTATGGAAAACCTGATAACTTCATTCAATGAGAATTGCTAGTTATACATGATAGTCTGCCAAAAGGATGCATTAAGACATTCTTTTGGTTTTTTTGATGGCACGTATATTGTTTTCCTTTATCTCAGTCATTAAAAGGCGAGGCGACTGTCCAGCCCCGCGAAGCATAAGATGGACTGCGGCGTGGCGCAGTTTGCCACAGAGCAGTACAGCTTATGACCTCGAGGGGCTAGTAGACGCAGCTAGATTCGGGTGTGCTCCAGTCCATACGGCGCTGAACAGGCGCTTTCGCTTTTCTTTGTCCAGCTACAGCGCCCAGCACCTAGTGGACTTCGCCCACTTCCCTGCGACGAAGCACAGGATGTGCGAGTAAGGCGTTGCGCACAGGACGTGCGCGCCCTTAGCGTTATAAGTCAACATTGATTCGCAAAGCTCATCGTGTTTCCTTTATCTCAGTCAGTGTGCTCCAGTCCATACGGCGCTGAACGGGCGCTTTCGCTTTTCTTATAAAAGGTGGTGATTTCATGATTGTAACTACAGGAGGCCGTACAGATGATGAAACGGTGCTTTTGGCAAAAGAAACTGCAGCAATCCTGAATGCAAAGTATGTATCCAGGCGAAAACGATCAGTTCTGGATTTAATGCAATCCGAAAATGATGACTGCATTGTGAGAGGAAGGGCAAGGATTGAGCTTTACCCTTTTGGCGAGAGTAAGCCATTTTTCTTTCACCCAAATTCAGCGATGTTCAGGATCAAAAGGCTCATTAAAGGAGAGTGTGATCCGTTGACCGAGGCTGCAAGGCTGGAGCCGGGCATGTCTTTCCTTGATTGTACACTGGGACTTGGTTCCGATAGTATTGTTGCCGCATTCGCAGCAGGTCCCACCGGCCAGGTCATCGGCGTGGAAAGCAATCCGTATCTCGCTTATATAGTAAGGGATGGATTAATTCACTGGAAGTCGGGCTTGGCAGAAATGGACTCAGCGATGAATGCCATTCGGGTCTTTCAATCTAATTCTCTTACTTTATTAAAAGGGATGGGAGACAATAGCATTGACTGCGTCTATTTTGATCCAATGTTTGAAGAAACTATCCTTGAGTCTGATGGAATCAGGGGCCTTGCAAGATTCGCTGATTACAGCGGGCTAAGCAGCCGTGTGCTTGAGGAAGCTTATCGAGTTGCAAAGAAAAGAGTGCTTCTGAAGGATCACTTTAGAAGCGAGAGATTCAGCGAATTTGCATTCAAGGTGTTTAAACGGAAATCAGCAAAATTCCATTTCGGTGTAATTGAAAAAGACTGAAAGGAAATTACCCTTTCAGTCTGTATAAAATGCGAAAGATAGGCTCATGCTTAATCGGTAATTGCCAGATAAATGAAATATAACATCATGACCAAACTTAGTATGACGGTTACCATGGACAAGTCCACTACATTTCCCCCTCATTATTTCAGAATGTAAAAGCTGTACATTTATCCACTTAAAACGTAATAGATCATCTAAGAAAACTTTTACCCAAACTATTAAAAAATGAAACCTCCTGCCCTCTTTTTCCGTAGATAAGAAGTATAATAATGATAAGTGAAAGAAAAAGCCGTTTTGCAGGCGGTCATCCCTATTAGACAGCGAGGTAGAAGCTATGCCAAAATGGATCAGACAATCGTTAGTAGCATTGATTTCCGTGATTACGCTTGGAATTGTTACACCCGCACAGGCCAATGTGCTCTTATATCCTCCTTCTAGGGAAGATGACTCTTCCATTCCAACACGGGCTGCAGTCGTCCAGCAAAAAGAAAGTGTGTTTGAAGAACAAGAAACAAGGGAAAGGTTTTTGGACATGGCTATCCGTGAAGCGGAGCAAAAGTCATTTGAGAAATTCGGGCAGAAAATAGGGCCGGTTATAGAAGATGAATTCCGCCAGTTGATTCTCCCGAATATCGAGGCGGCTATTGCCGAAATTGCCGAGCAGTATCCTGAGGAAAAACTGGACAGCTTGGCCATTTCCGAGGAGCCGGGGGGCGGATACTCAGAAAAAATATTCCACATCACCGGAGAAGACCATCAAGACCTTATCCGTTTCCATGTTAGAAGGGAACAGCCTCCAAAAGAGGGCTTCCGGTTTAATTTTCATTATCACACTCATCATGATCAGTTTCAGGAACACCATGAGCTTGGGTCAATCTATTGGAATAAGAACACCCCTCCTAAATGGAGAAGTTAAGAGGTTCGGCTTTTCCTTTACAAGGCAAATCATTATAATATAATAATGTGGTTAACGGTTGGCCCGGCTTTGCCGGGCCTTTCTGAAGAGGATTAAGAAGCAGGAGGAAATTTTTAATGCCCGATATTTTACAAGGTATCATAGATACGTATGCACAATTTTTTGACTGGGAAATGTGGCTTAAAGTGCTTCAGGACCCGGTTGCCTGGGGCCTGATTGGTTCACTCGTCATCATGGAAGGGCTCTTATCTGCCGATAACGCACTTGTGCTCGCGGTAATGGTGAAGAATCTTCCCGAAAAAAAACGGAAAAAGGCTTTGTTCTACGGCCTTATTGGAGCATATATATTCAGATTTATTGCTATCGGAGTGGGTGTTTTCTTAATTAAATTATGGTGGGTTAAGGTCCTTGGCTCGGCCTATCTCGCCTGGCTGTCTACTAAGTATTTCCTGGATAAACGAAATAATGTAAATCATGATGCTGAAGATACAGAGAAAATGGACAAAAGCGGAGTCCTGATACGTATGTTCGGTACTTTTTGGGGAACTGTAGCGGCTGTAGAATTGATGGATATTGCTTTTTCCGTCGATAGTGTGCTAGCGGCCTTTGGCATCAGCCAGGAGCCCTGGGTGCTGCTTTTGGGCGGAATGATTGGAGTTTTAATGATGAGGGGCGTTGCAGGTGTTTTCCTCAAACTGATTGAGAGGATCCCCGAACTTGAAACAAGCGCTTATATATTAATTGCAATCATTTCCGCAAAAATGTTTGCGGGAGTTTTTGGGGTCCATATTGAACACCGTGATTTCTTTATTTTACTTTTGATCACATTTGGGGCGACTTTCCTTGTCCATTTCTACAGGAAGAGGAAAGACCCGCACAGGTATAAAGAAAAAGACGTCCTTTAATGTAATGGAGAGATGGAAGGCATAGATGCTTGGCAGACAGCAGCTATGCCTTTTTTTTGGGAAAGTTGACAAACAGCCAATGCAGAAAAGCGAAAAATCCGGCTGTGGCAAAAAACAACAGAGCAAAAACAATAGGATAGTAATAAAATGGAGAGCGGGGGGGCATGAGCATAAAGAGAAAAACAGCTGACAGAAATAGCATGTCTATAATAATAAGCTTTCCTGAATTCATTGTCCGTATAACCATCTCGATATCTTTGTCTGTCAGTTCATCACGCAGTTTCCTCTCAAAGCGCATAACAATTTCACCTACTTTTGCATGTTAATCTACTATATGCAGATAAGGGGGAAATGTGAATAAAGGAAACTCGGGCAAAGGAAGGGATTATCATTAAAAAAACTAGATACTAAGACACTGCGAGGTGAGTACATTGGCTATACAGCTTCAAAAAGGCGGTTATTTTGATATTGTAACGGATGGAAACTCATCGGGTCGAATGGTCGTTGGCCTTGGCTGGGACCCTGTTAAAAATTGGAGGACTGCGCTCATGGAAAAATTCCTTGGCACAGTTGTTTCTGACATAGATTGCGATGCTTCAGTCCTCATGCTTGACAGGGATGGAAAGCTGCAAAGCAATTCTGATGTCATTCATTTTGGCAACTTGCAAAGCCGTGATGGGAGCATCACCCATACAGGAGATAATCTAAGCGGGGATGGCAGCGGGGATGACGAACAAATCGTCGTGGAAGTAAATAGGATACCAGACCATATCCGCAAGCTAGTCTTTGTGGTCAATATATATGACTCTAAAAATAGGAAACACCATTTTGGAATGATCCAGAACGCGTATTTAAGGGTTACCAAAGAAAATGAAACAGAAGAATTACTCAGATACCATCTGACAGAAGATTATACAGGGAAGACTAGCCTGGTTGTCGGAGAAATGTCCAGGCAGCAGTTAGGATGGCGGTTTACCGCTATTGGCGAGGGAACAGACGCTGTCAGTCTAAATGATATAGCAGCCACCTATATCAAGTAATGGCAAATGCCGTTTAGGGCAATCCGAAATAAGAAACCAAGGGTAGATCGACTTAAATTTCCGTGATTATTTGTTTAGCATTTAATGCTTTGAAATGGGCGGATCGGCAATATAAATGAGATGCGAGGGGCAGCGGCAGTCCGAAGACCCAAATTCCGGGACAGGGAGGAGTCCGCCTGTTTCTTTCCTGATTTTTTCAGCTAACTCACATTCTTTATATGAGGAATCATATGTTATAATTTTGACGATATTCCCGTGTGGGCGAAGGTAATCAAAGTGCCAGCGGAAAGGCTTTTCTCTTTTCATATGCCGGTTGATTCTTGCTAGGATATTGCGTTTGGCGCTTCCCACATAAATATAGAGCCCCCGATTGAAGCTATAGCTTCCTTTTTTGCCAATTATAATTTTTTGGTTGTTCTCAACGTACAAGTGGATGCTGTATAGAATATGAGATTCATTGAATTGTATTTCCATTGTGAGACCTCTCTGAAAGGTAGGTTGATGACAGGATGCGCATGATGAAAATTTTGCTCCTTGTTGCTGTACTCGCTTTTATGCTTCCGGGCAGCCTGCACGCAGATGTTAATGGGATTTTATTAAAAGATTTTCCCAGTCATTCGGTATTGTACAATTCTCTTGATGGCAAGTCCATCCATCTTCTTGGGGAAGTGATTCTTTTGCCGGAAGGCTCATTCGACCAAAAAGAAGCAGCCCAAATGGCCTCAAGAATCGGAGGTTTGCCGGAACCTTTGTTGGATAAAATGGTGAAAAAAGGAATTAAATTAAAGCTGTTCCAAGGAAAGCTGACAGAGAATCCTTCAGCGAGGAAGCTTGATGGGACCAGTCCTCGTGGTTACGTATCAGGAAAAACATGGGATGACGTGCCAGGAATGGGCGGCTCCAAACTGGTGCTTGCAAAAATCGGCAGCAGCGATAAAGGGAAAAGCCATGGGTCGGTAAATCTTGAACTGCATGAACTGGCTCATACGATTGATCAGCACGTGTACAATGGAATCAGATCAGATCGTGAGTTTATTGCGCTCTGGGAACAGGAAAAAAATCGGCTCTTCCCGGGAAGAAGCTATTTCCTTAACTATCAGGAGGAATATTTCGCCGAAGCATTCGCCATGTATTATTCCAGTCCCAATGCTCGGCAGCTGTTAAAAGCTGCGGCTCCCCATACTTATGATTATATATATGAATTACAATAGTTTTTTTTGCGGAAGATCAGCGTATAAAACACATATTTCGTTTGACTGTATGCTGTTGTAGAATAAGAAAAGATGTTTTTATTTTAAGGAGGTCTTTGGTTGAAACAGTATTTAGATTTATGCAGGCATGTACTTGAAAAAGGTGCGCACAAAGAAGACCGAACTGGGACAGGCACTATCAGTACTTTTGGATACCAGATGAGATTTGATTTAAGCGAGGGTTTTCCTCTTCTTACAACAAAAAAACTTCACCTGAAGAGTATTATCCATGAGTTGCTGTGGTTCCTCAAGGGCGATACAAATATTGGCTACCTTCAGGAAAATGGTGTGAGAATATGGAACGAGTGGGCTGATGAGAATGGCGAACTGGGCCCGGTTTACGGCCATCAATGGCGGTCCTGGCCAACCGAAGATGGGGGAAGTATCGACCAAATCACTAGTCTTATGGATCAGCTTTGTAACACCCCTGATTCACGAAGAATGATTGTAAGTGCCTGGAATGTGTCGGATGTAGAGAATATGGCTTTACCTCCTTGCCACTGCCTCTTCCAATTTTATGTGGCGGATGGGAAATTATCTTGTCAGCTCTATCAACGGTCAGCAGACATTTTCCTCGGTGTTCCATTTAATATTGCATCCTACGCCCTGCTCACGATGATGGTGGCACAGGCAGCTGGCTATGAGCCTGGCGAATTCATTCACACACTTGGAGATGCCCATATCTACACGAACCATCTTGATCAAGTCAAACTTCAAATGGGCAGGGAACCACGCGCGCTGCCGATTATAAAGTTAAATCCTGATATTAAGGATATTTTTGGATTTAAATTTGAAGATTTCACACTTGAAGGATATGACCCTCATCCTCATATAAAAGGAGTGGTTAGCGTTTGATTTCATTAATGTGGGCAATGGATGAAAATAGGGTTATCGGGAAGGATAACCAGCTTCCCTGGCATCTTCCGGAGGATTTGAAATTTTTTAAAAGGATAACAACAGGGCATCCTGTGGCAATGGGCCGGAAAACGCATGAATCGATTGGAAGGCCGCTTCCCAACAGAGAAAATATTATTATTACCAGAAATATGGAGTACGCCAGTGAAAACTGCACTGTCCTGCATTCCGTAGATGAGCTGCTGGATTCAGCGGCTGGAACCGATGGGGAAGTATTTGTCATTGGTGGGGCGGAAATCTTCTGTGAAATTCTCCCTTATGCTGACAAGTTGATTATAACGATGATCCACGATACATTCGAGGGAGATACATATTTCCCTGAATTTGACCTTTCCCAATGGGAACTCATGTCTAGAGAAGAAGGGATCAGGGATGATAAAAATCCGTATGACTATGAATTCCTGATATACACCCGGAAATTTTAAGGTTGGCCCCATCCTGATGTACGCCAGTCAGGGAGGGGCTATTTTTTATTTCGAAGGGTTTCCGTAACGAAAAAGTCAAAGAACCGTAAGCTGCCGGGCCTGAATTCAGTTATAATAGTTTGGGTCGAAAAGAAGGAGGAAAAGTATGCTCAGATTAATCGTTTGTTTTATTTATATAGCTGGGTACCTAATTTATAGTATTCCGAATCTTAAAAGGATGCAGTCCCTTCCCGAAATGACTGCGTCAAAAAAGGACAGGATTATTCATGCAGTACCCTACCGCTGGTCACGCAATATCATGAAGTTAACAGGTGCAAAAGTAAATGTCAGGGGCAGTGAATTTCTTATTGATGGTCCCGTTTTATTTGTTAGTAATCATGAAGGCGATTTTGATGTACCGGTCCTCCTTGGTTTTATAGAAAAGCCGTTTGGATTTATTTCTAAAATCGAAGTGAAAAAGGTGCCAATTCTTTCCTCATGGATGGAAATCATGAATTGTGTGTTTCTTGACCGAAAAGACAGGCGGCAGGCAATCAAATCCATCAGGGAAGGAAGCGAATTCCTCAAAAATGGCCATTCGCTTGTCATCTTCCCGGAAGGGACAAGGAGTAAAGGGGGGGCTCTCGGTGAATTTAAATCAGGAAGCCTCAGACTTGCAAAAGACGCAGGAGTGCCAATTATTCCTATATCGATCGAGGGAACATCGGACTTGTTTGAGAAAAACGGAAGGCTGATTAAACCTGCAAACATCAGTCTAACTATTTGCGAGCCAATTTTGTTTGATAATTACAAGAATCAGGACCTTAAGGAACTGGCAGCCGAAATAAAGGAAACAATCATTAAATCCCGAAACGAGCAAGCTGCAGCTTCGTAATATATCCCCCTTTAGCGTGTAGGCAGGATGAATCCATCTTGCTTTTTAAATATTTTAAAAATTTAAACGGACGATCACCTTTCATGTTATAATGTACGAATTAATAAAAACAGGAAAGGCGAGGTGCTGTATGGAATCAGGAACCGTTACGAAAAAGTTGGTGCAGGTAGAGGATATTTTGATAGCATACAGGCATCTGAAGGAGATTGTCGCGCATACCCCGCTCCAGAAAAATGAACGCTTGTCAGAAAAATACGAATGCAATATTTACTTGAAGCGTGAAGATCTGCAGCACGTTCGTTCATTTAAGCTAAGAGGAGCCTACTATTCTATGAAGCTCCTTGGCAAAGAGCTTGAAAGCGGGATTGTGTGTGCTAGTGCGGGTAATCATGCGCAGGGAGTGGCATATGCCTGCAGGCAGATGGGAGTCCAAGGGAAAATTTTCATGCCTGCCACAACTCCGGTGCAAAAAGTCAGCCAGGTTGAAATGTTTGGCAGAGGCTATGTAGAAATTATCCTTACAGGCGATTCATTTGACGATTCCTATAATATGGCAGTTGTATGTTCGCAAGAAGAATCACGGACCTTTATTCACCCTTTTGATGACGAAAAGGTGATTGCCGGACAGGGGACTGTTGCGGTTGAAATCCTTAATGATTGTGAAGAGCCCGTAGATTTCATTCTTGGATCAATTGGCGGGGGCGGGCTGATGGCAGGAGTCAGCACATATATTAATAGTGTATCGCCGCAAACAAAGATAATTGGAGTAGAGCCGGCAGGAGCAGCATCCATGAAGTTATCGATGCAAAACGGGCATGTCAGTCTTCTGTCACAAATAGATACATTTGTTGACGGAGCAGCCGTTAAATGCGTTGGTACGAAAACATTCGAAATCTGCAAAGAGCTGGTAGATGACATTATTGTTATTCCAGAAGGAAAAGTATGTACAACCATTCTTCAGTTGTACAATGAACACGCAATTGTTGCCGAGCCTGCCGGAGCCCTGCCGATTGCCGCCCTCGGCAGCCTTAAGGATGAGATTAAAGGAAAGACAGTCGTTTGTGTGGTCAGCGGAGGAAACAACGATATCGGACGCATGCAGGAGATCAAGGAGAGGTCGCTTCTCCATGAAGGTCTGCTCTATTACTTTATTGTGAACTTCCCCCAGCGGGCGGGCGCTCTCAGAGAATTCCTGGATTATGTCCTTGGACCTGCTGATGATATTACAAGGTTTGAATATACGAAGAAAAACAACAAGGACAGCGGCCCTGCACTGGTTGGAATTGAACTTCGGGAAAAAACGGACTACCATGGACTAATAGAGAGGATGGCCATTAAGGGCTTCTCGTACATTGAATTAAACAAAGATAACCAATTGTTTAATTTACTTGTGTAAATTCGTGTTTAGCGTTAGAATCATCATTGTATCGGAATAATAAAATCAGCAGTCGACATGGTAGAATGTGAATTTCTTATGAACATTCACAGCATATCTACCTAAGAAGAAAGAAATACAATATAATCATGGTAGATTTACAAAAATGAGAAGGAGATGTTGATCTATGTTATCAAACATCGGCGTTCCTGGATTGATTCTGATCCTCGTACTTGCCTTGATTATTTTCGGGCCAAAGAAATTGCCAGAAATCGGGCGTGCATTCGGACAGACACTTCGCGAATTCAAAAAATCAACGCGTGAACTTACGAGTGACGTAATGGAAGAATTTGAAGATGAAAAGAAAGAAGCTGCGAAAATTACCAAATAAGGTGTGAGATGACTTTGTCTTACACCTTTTTTTTTGAAAAAAGGAAAGCCTTGGCTTTTCCATGTTTGGCAGGGGAGATGTATGGAAGATAAAGAGCTGAATATTATAGACCATCTTGATGAACTTAGAAAAAGGCTGATCATATCAGTCGCCGCTTTTCTCGTTTTTTTCATTGCGGGGTTTGCTTATGTCGAGGAAATTTACAGTTTTTTCGTTAGGGACCTCGATGTTAAACTGATTGTCCTTGGGCCCAGCGATATTATTTGGGTTTACTTTATGCTCGCGACGGTCATTGCTTTTGCTGGAACGATTCCTGTTATAGCAATTCAGTTATGGCTGTTTGTAAAGCCGGCGCTGAGACCGAACGAAAGAAAGATTTCCCTTTCCTACATTCCTGCGCTGTTTGTTCTGTTCATTGTCGGGCTTTGCTTTGGCTACTTTGTTATTTTCCCGACTGTGCTGAAGTTCCTTATCGAGCTAGGCGGAGAATTGATGGTTACGAACTTCACCGCCGACAGGTATTTCAGGTTTATCATGCATATGACCATTCCTTTCGGAGTGCTTTTCGAGCTCCCTGTCGTAGTCATGTTCCTGACATCACTTGGCATCATCAATCCGTTTGTTCTTGTGAAGCTTCGGAAATATGCGTATTTTGTGCTCGTATTCATCGCTATTATTATTACACCACCTGACTTTATGTCAGATTTTATTGTAACGATTCCGCTTCTGTTCCTGTATGAAATAAGTATAAACCTTTCAAAAATTGTTTATCGCAGGAAACTGAAAAAGGAAAAAGAATGGAAAGAAAAGTTCGGATCAAATGATACAATAATTGAAGAAGATGAATAAATATAAGAAAACCAGGCCAAAAGCCTGGTTTTTTTATTGGCTTTTTTTGGGTTGTTTATAGGGGAGAACCCCTAAACAAGCTGAAAAGGGAAAGGAAAAGGAATAGGAAGATGCAGACACAGCAAGAGCTTGTTCTAATGGGAATACTCCGAGATGAAGGGTGATCATGGAATTAAGGATTCTTTGTGTCAATTTATAAAAAGTCAGGACGATAACTTTAATGATATGGTACATTCGTTGTGAATCCTTACCAATTATATATAAACCGCATAGGGGGAGGGAATAGAGAGATGATTACAAAGACAAAGAAGACAATAATGCAGGCTGCACTTGATCAGGGTGTTTCTCGCCGTGATTTTTTGAAAATGTGTACAGCATTGGCAGCCACAATGGGATTGGATTTTACTCAGTCTAATCAAGTAGCTGAGGCAATGGAGACGAAAGAAAGGGTGCCGGTAGTCTGGCTCCAGCTTCAGGATTGCACCGGCTGCTCGGAATCTTTTATCCGTACTACACACCCTAAGGCTGAAAGCGTTCTCTTAGACATGATTTCACTGGAGTACACAGAGGTATTATCGGCAGCAGCAGGGCATCAGGCAGAGGAAGCAATGAAAAACGTCCTTAAAAATTATAAGGGTGAATATATTCTTGCTGTTGAAGGAAGCCTGCCGGAAGATGCTGGCTATTTGACTGTCGGCGGTGTTGATGCAAAAGAAACCTTCAAGGAAATGGCCGAGGGTGCAAAAGCGATCCTTGCCTATGGAAGCTGTGCCGCTTGGGGCGGAATTCCTGCAGCTGGCCCAAATCCTACCGGGGCAAAGCCAATCACAAGTTTTGTAAAGGATACACCGGTTATACTCGTGCCTGGTTGTCCGCCAATTGCTGAAGTCATGACAGGTGTCATTGGCCACATTATTACATTCGGCCAGCTGCCGGAGCTTGACCATTTGGGGCGTCCAAAAGCATTCTATCGCCATCGCATTCATGATAAATGTAACCGGCGTGCATATTTTGACGCAGGCCTTTTTGTCGAGTCTTTTGACGATGAGGGATCAAAACAAGGCTACTGCCTCTATAAGGTAGGCTGTAAAGGACCTACCACTTACAATAGCTGTGCTGAAATGCGCTGGAACGGCGGAATTAGCTATCCAATCCAATCAGGTAATCCATGTATTGGCTGTTCCGAAGCAGGATTTTGGGACAATGGCCCGTTCTATACCCGCAGAGCGAAGATACCGGGTACTCAAACAACAATTAACCCCGATAATGTCGGACTTGCTGCCACTGCATTAACTGCAGCAGGTGTCGCCATTCATGCAACCGGGACAGTAATTAAAAAGAAACTAGATGACAAACGGGGTGAGCACGAATGAGTGAAAGAATAGTAGTTGATCCAATAACGAGAATAGAAGGCCATCTTAGGGTTGAAGTGGATGTTGATGATTCTGGCGTCATCAAGAAGGCATATAGCTCAGGCACGGCAGTCCGCGGACTTGAATTGATTGTCAGGGACCGGGACCCACGTGATGTATGGGCATATATCCAGAGGATTTGTGGTGTTTGTACTTCGACACATGCCCTTGCCGCTGTCCGTTCCGTTGAAGATGCTTTTGATATTAAGATACCTAGAAATGCACATTTAATAAGGGAAATTATGAACCAGGCAGTTTTTCTCCATGATCATGTGGTTCATTTCTATCACCTGCATGCGCTTGACTGGGTTGATGTCATCAGTGCCCTTAAAGCAGATACGAATGAAACTTCTAAAATTGCCCAGTCAATTTCAAGCTGGCCGAAGTCTTCACCAGGATACTTTAAAGATGTTCAAAATAAAATAAAGAAACTTGTTGAAAGCGGCCAGCTTGGCATCTTTGCCAATGGCTATTGGGGCCACAAAGCTTACAAGCTTCCTCCTGAAGTAAATTTAATGGCGGTTGCGCACTATCTTGAGGCGCTGGACTGGCAGAAGGAAATCGTCAAAGTACATACCATCCTTGGCGGCAAAAACCCTCATCCGCACTATCTTGTCGGGGGAATGGCCACACCAATTGATATCAACAGCGATAACGGCATCCATGCCGAACGGCTTCTCCATATTTCGCAGATCATCGACCAGGCTAGGGAGTTTGTCAACCAAGTCTATATCCCAGACTTGATTGCGATAGGCTCTTATTATAAGGACTGGACATATGGCGGAGGCTTGAATAATTATCTTTGCTACGGGGACTTTTCAACAACAAATGTCTATGAACCGAAAAACTATAGATTCCCGAGAGGCATTGTCCTTAACGGAAACTTGAACGAAATCCATGATATCGACTTGAAGGATCCGTCCCATGTCAAGGAGTTTATTGACCATTCATGGTATTCCTACGATGGGAAAGAAAAGAACGGAGTCGGAAAACATCCATGGGAAGGCGAAACGACTTTCAACTATACTGGTCCGAAAGCTCCGTTTAAACAGCTGGATACGGATGCAAAATACAGTTGGCTAAAGGCTCCGCGCTGGAAAGAAAAGCCGATGGAAACAGGCCCGCTTGCAAGGATGATCGTTGGCTATGCGGCAGGAAAAGAGGACATTGTCAATATTGTTGACGATACACTTAAGAAACTCGGAATGCCGATAGAGGGTCTCCAATCCGCGCTTGGCCGTACCGTGGCCCGCGGAATTGAATCGGTCCTGGTTACCGACTGGATGAGAAACGATATGGATGAACTTTTCAAGAATATTAAGAACGGTAATATGATTACCTTTGACAAGACAAAGTGGGAACCTGAAACATGGCCTAAATCTTCTAAAGGTGTCGGCTGGCTTGAAGCACCTCGCGGAGCACTTGGACACTGGATAGAAATCGAGGATGGAAAGACCAAGAATTATCAGGCTGTTGTACCATCGACCTGGAACGCTTCTCCAAAAGACCACAACGGCAATATAGGAGCATATGAAGCAGCGCTCAAAGGAACTCCAATGCTCGATAAGGAACAGCCGCTTGAGATTCTGCGGATTATCCACTCATTTGATCCGTGCCTTGCATGCGCAGTCCATTTAACAGACCTTGAAACGAAAAACTCGACAGAAATCCGAATCGGATAGGGGGGCTGAACCATGTCGGACTTAAATATTAATCCAGGCCAGAATCCCATTATTCCGGACATCGGCAAAGAGTCTGATACAGGAACAAAACCAGGCAAGAATAGCGAAACATCATTTTTGCAGCACAGAGCTGCAAAGTATGAAACGGTAACTAAAACCCATGTGAAGATTTATGTATGGGAACTTCCGGTCAGGATTTGGCACTGGGTGAATTTCGTAGCAATCTTTACTCTTATGATCACGGGGATCTATATCGGCAAACCTTTTGCAAGTGCTTCCATACCTGAAGATGCCTATTACTCTTATTTTATGGGATGGGCCCGGTATATCCATTTCTTTTGCGCCTTTATCTTCACAGCCAATATGATCTATCGGCAATACTGGGTGTTCAAAGGAAACAGGTATGCAATGTCAAACCCTTTAAGAGTGATCTTTTGGAAGGAAACTTGGGAGACAATTAAGTTTTATCTGTTCTTTAAGCATAAGAAACCGCACTATATTGGTCACAACCCATTGGCACAGTTAAGCTACATCTTTTTTATGGGGCTTGGTTCGGTCGTCATCATCTTTACAGGGTTCTTCCTGTATTTTGAACCGCAGCCAGAATCCATTTACGGTAAAATGTTTTTTTCATGGGTGCCTTTCTTGTTTGGCGGTGACAGCTACACTGTCAGGTCATGGCATCACCTTGTTGCATGGGCATTTATGGTATTCACGGTAATTCATGTGTATCTTGCCTTCCGTGAAGATTATCTGCAAAGGAATGGCACAATGTCCTCCATTGTAACAGGCTATAAAATGGAACCGAAGAAGCATGTTGGTGAAGATGATGAACAGTAAACCTAGCAAGAATATAAAGATTACAATATTGGGGATCGGCAACACCCTCTTCCAGGATGAGGGTGTTGGCGTCCACGCTTTACCTTTTCTGGAACGAATATTCCATGGTGACCCGGATGTTGAAATCATAGAAGGGGCAACCGATGGCATGAAGTTATTGGGCCCGGTTGAAGACTCGGAGTACCTCATAATCATTGATGCAATCAATGCGGGGAAACCTGGCGGTACAATCATTACGCTTAAAGGTGACGAAATCCCCGCATTTTACGGGATTAAAATGTCCATTCACCAGCTTGGTTTCCAAGAGGTTTTGCTTGCGGCCAAGTTGAGGGAACGCTTTCCAGCCCATATTGCTATGTTAGGCATGCAGCCTAGTTCACTGGAGCTGGGTCTTGAAATGTCAGAAGATAATTGGAGAAACCTGCCGCTACTCGTTGACTCAATCGTTGACCAGGTGAAAAGCTGGAGAGAGGTTTCATGAAAAGGCTCGATTTTATTAGAGAAATGCAAAGCAGCTTATTCAAAACAGTGAGATCTGTTTACGAACCTTTCCTTGCAGAAGATGTGGAAAAACTGGAAAGGGCTGCTGATAAAGCGCTTGGCCTGCAATGGCATCATGCTTGTACATCTGGTGAATTAAGCAGTCCTATTGAACAGAAATTCATCAATGGCAAGCCGGTAATATTGATCAAATCTGAAGGGAACATGCGGGCATTCAGCGGAATATGCCCTGCATGTTCCAATCTTCTTATTCTTTCAACACTATACTCATCGGGGAAATGTGTAATATGCGAGAAAGATTACAATTTTCTGACGGGAGAAGGCAGCCTTTATCTTGAGGAATACCCCGTCCGTGAACAGGATGGTTCCTTACAGATTTGCTGCAAAAGGATTCTATTAAAAAAATAGGACTGATGGAAATGCATGAAATGGCATTAATGGGCGATATATTAAATGTGATCCACGAGGATGCTGGCAAAAAGGGAATTTCGAAAATCCAGAAAGTCGAACTGATTGTAGGCGATGTCAGTAACGCCCTGCCAGATGCTCTTCATATGGCATTCGAGATTTTCAAAGAGCAAAATAAAGTTTTTTTTGAAGATAGTGCTGCTCTTGTTATCCACCGTGAAGAAGCCAAGGCAGAGTGCGTCGTCTGCGGAAAAGAATATATTCCTGACCAAAAGCTGGCTTTTTGTCCTGTCTGCCGTATGCCTTCCGGAAAAATTATTTCAGGAGAAACTTTTCAGATTTTATCATATGAGGGGAGACAATAACAATGAAAGTGACTCTGCGTACGGATGTATTAACAAATAATAATAAGGCAGCTGAATACAACAGGGAGCTATTCGAAAATACGAACACACTTGTTATCAATTTAATGAGCTCGCCCGGTGCAGGTAAAACTACGCTTTTGGAAGAAACAGTCAGGGGGTTATCTGATAAATACAGAATCGCAGTAATCGAAGGAGATTTGGCTACAGATAGGGATGCTGACAGAATCAGGGCCCTTGGAGCTAAAGCAGTCCAAATCAATACACATGGAGGCTGCCATCTCGACGCCCGAATGGTTGCAGCAACGCTTCCGGAATTTGATCTTGATGAAACAGACATTTTGTTTATTGAGAATGTCGGGAATCTAGTGTGCCCGTCGGGATACGATTTAGGGCAGAAGCATAAAGTTGTCGTATTGAGTGTTCCTGAAGGCAATGACAAAATTCCAAAGTATCCAACAATGTTTATGCGGACAGAGCTCGTCCTCCTTAATAAAATTGACCTTCTACCATACCTTGACTTCAATGTGGAGGAAGCAATTGGAGATTTGCAGGGAATTAATCCGGAATCGAAAATGATTCAGCTATCAGCTAGGACAAAAGAGGGACTCGACACATGGTTTACATGGATTGAGGGAGCCTTGGCAGCATGCAAACCGCAGTAAATATCAAGGTAAGGGGAAGGGTCCAGGGTGTTGGTTTTCGGCCATTCATTTTTCAGATTGCTGAGTGCTTTGGCATCAAGGGAACTGTCCAAAACAATATGGATGGGGTAAATATATGTGCGGAAGGGTCGAAGGCTAAAATCGAATCCTTTATTGAAAGCATTCGCTCCAATGCTCCTCGGCTGTCAAAAATTCAGCAAATAGTAGTAGAGACAGCTACCCCCGCTGGTGCAAGTGAATTTAAAATTATACCAAGTTTGCGGCAAGGTTCCTCGATGCTTGTTATTCCAATAGATTCAGCAGTTTGCGATGATTGTTTGGAAGAAATGAGAAACCCGAATGATTTTCGTTACCATTATCCGTTTATCAACTGCACACAATGCGGTCCTAGGTATACAATTATAAGTGAACTTCCATATGACAGGCCTTTCACATCAATGGAGGTCTTTCCAATGTGTTCCGATTGCCAATCGGAATACGATAATCCAAGGAACAGGAGACATCATGCCCAGCCAATAGCATGTCCAACATGCGGCCCTAAGGTCAGTCTGTTTGGAAGTGACGGAAGTGCAGTTCCAGGGAAAAATGCGATCAAACGGGCTGCCGAGATGCTTAAAACAGGGTTGATTGTCGCAGTAAAAGGGCTAGGAGGATACCATCTTTGCTGCGATGCCAGGAACGACGCTGCAGTTGCCATGCTTAGGAAGCGAAAGAACCGGCTAATAAAGCCGTTAGCAGTGATGGCCGGAAGCATTGAGACAATAAAAGGGTTTGCTGAAATGGATGAAAGAGGAGAATCGCTGCTAAGGAGCCCTGAGGCCCCCATTGTCATTTTAAGGAAGGGGAAATCATTCAATCTGGCAGAGCAGGTTGCCCCAGGAATGAAATCAGTCGGTGTGATGCTCCCATATACCCCGCTGCACCACTTATTGTTCGATGAAATGGACTCAGGCTGCCTTGTCATGACCAGCGCAAATCCATCCAGCCTTCCTATACTTTACAAAGATGAAGAGGCATTCCAATATCTAGGTGGAATCGCTGATTATATCCTCGTACACAATAGGACAATCCTTCATCCGGTTGATGATTCCGTCCTCCAGTTGACAGAATCTGGGCCGGAATTCATCCGACGATCAAGAGGCTATGTGCCTGACCCACTTGTTGCTCCTTTCGACGTAAGTGGGATTATTGCATTTGGTGGGCAGCAGAAAGCAACTTTTACAATTGGACGCAATGAACAAATCTTTGTGGGTCCGCATATTGGCGACCTTGAAAACATTGAGACAATCGAACATTACCAAACTGAACTGGACCATCTCCGTAAGTGGGTGGATACCCCGCTGCTAACAGCGGTGATTGATGCCCATCCCGGGTATAACAGCAGAAGGATAGCAGGAGATTACAGCTTTGGCGAAGTCATCGAAGTCCAGCATCATCATGCCCATATGGCAGCCTGTATGGCTGACAACCAGCTCACAGGAGATTCATACGGAATCATTTTGGATGGAACTGGGATGGGGACGGACGGAAAAATTTGGGGTTTTGAAATCCTTTATGGAAACGAAAGAGATTTTATAAGAAGAGGCCATTTAAAATACACACCTCTTCCCGGCGGAGACAAAGCGATAAAAGAACCCTGGAGAAATGCCGCAGCAATGCTGATCAGCCTTCTTGGGTGTGACGGAGAACAGGTGGCAGGGGAACTTTTCCCTGAAAAGCGGAAAGAAATATCGATACTGAAAATGATGATTGAAAAGAAATTTAATACTGTTGAAGCAGGAACATGCGGAAGACTGTTTGATGCGGTAAGTGCTATGTGCGGAATCGGAACAGTATCTACCTATGATGGCGAAGCTGCGATCAGGCTGGGGGAACTCGCAGACGAAGACATTTGGACAGATGCTGGCTATCCTTTTTATCTGGGGAATAGTGATGGTAGGCTTATTTTTGATTTTACGAGAATGCTGGAAGAGATAGCAAGAGATGTCCTTAACGGCAGTGAAAAGAGCATCATCAGCAGGAAGTTTCATGAAACGATTGTCAATAGCATTGTTGAAGCTATGCACATCTTGACCCTTGAACACAGAGACAGTTCAAGGCGGGTTGTCCTTTCAGGAGGAAGCTTCCATAATCGCTATCTGTCAGTCCGCTTACAGCAGGAGCTGACAAAGCAAGGTTTTTCAGTCTATGTCCATCAAAACATACCGTGTAATGACGGCGGACTTTCATATGGCCAGCTCATTGTAGCTGCTGCAAAGAGGAGGAAATAGTATGTGTGTAGGAGTGCCTGCCAAAGTCATAGAGAAGCAGGAGTTTTCAGCGCTTGTGGATGTTATGGGATCAAGGACCACAGTAGGGATTATTTTTGTCCCGGAGGTGGAAGTTGGGGAATATGTCATTGTGCATGCGGGTCAGGCTATGAGTATCATAGATGAAGAGTATGCGAAAGAAAGCGTCGAGGAATGGAGGAAGCTGACTGATGCAAGAACTTCTTAAACAATCCTCGAATCCGGAAATTTTAAAGCCCCTACTTCAGGCAGTCAAGGAAAAGGCGGCTGAATTCATCAGCCTGTATGGCCGGAAGCCTGCCTTCATGGAAGTCTGCGGTTCCCATACAATGGCGCTTGCTAAATCGGGAGTCAAACAAGCGTTAAGAGAGGATGTCAGTCTCATTTCTGGTCCAGGATGCCCGGTATGCGTGACAGACCAGCATTCAATTGATAGCATGATTGCGCTTGCTGAAGGAGATGGGCGGATCATCTGTACTTTCGGTGACATGATGAAAGTCCCTGGCTCAAGGCAGTCCTTGATGGATGCAAAGATTAACGGCAAGGATATCAGGGTAGTTTATTCACCTGTTGATTCAATCAGGATTGCTGAAGAAAATCCCGGCAAAGAGGTCATTTTCCTTGGCATAGGATTTGAAACGACGATTCCCATCCTTGCCATTCTTGTTGAAGAAGCCTATAAAAAAGGACTGGGCAATTTTTCAATCTGGATGACAACAAAGCTGGTTGAACCTATTTTAAGGCATTTGCTTAATTGCGGGGACGTCATGCTTGACGGGTTTCTTTTGCCCGGCCATGTTTCCATCGTCCTTGGTGAAGAAGCGTACAGCTTTCTTCCGGAGGAGTACAATATTGGAGGAGTTATCTCCGGTTTTGAACCCGCTGAGTTATTAAGTGGGATATACAAGCTTCTCGATATTGCCATTACAAAAGATACAAGGATCATCAATGACCACCCTTCAGTTGTGACAAAAAGCGGAAACGTTGTAGCCAAACAATTAATGGAAAAGTATTTTTCTTTGTGCGATGAAGCGTGGAGGGGAATTGGTAGCATTCCTTCAAGCGGCTTGAGTATACGCAGGGAATTCGACCAGTTCGATGCGAAGAAAAAATTTAAGGTAGACCCGGGGGAGCCCAAAAAAACAAAATGCCGCTGCGGGGAAGTCATCAGGGGGCTCATTAATCCAACTGATTGTGTGCTGTTTGGAAAAGCCTGTAATCCTATGAAACCTGTGGGGCCATGCATGGTATCGGCAGAGGGAAGCTGCGCGGCTTACTATCAATATATGAGGGAGTGCAACTGATGGAGAAGAGAATAAGCCTGGCGCATGGCGATGGCGGTGAGCTCAGCCACAGATTGATTAAAAGTGTTTTTGTGGAGGCATTTGGCCATAATAACGAGGCTATGTTCGATGCGTCGGCACTCACTATCCCGGTAAGAGATATTGCTGTGACAACAGATTCATTTGTAATTAAGCCTGTATTTTTTCCGGGCGGAAGCATTGGCAAACTTGCAGTTGCAGGGACAGTAAACGATCTGGCGGTAAGCGGTGCAAAGCCTCTGTATTTGACATGCGGTTTTGTGATTGAAGAAGGTTTTGAGATATCTGACCTTCGTGCTATCGTTTCCGATATGGCAAAAGAAGCAAAAAAAACGGGCGTAACCATCATCGCAGGAGACACAAAAGTGGTTGAGCGCGGAAGTGCTGATGGGGTGTACATCAATACGACTGGAATCGGAATATATGAAAATGGCAGAAAGCCGTCCCTTCAATTTACTGAAGGAGATGCTGTCATCATTTCGGGCACCATCGGTGATCATGGTATTGCCGTCCTTGCGGAACGGGGAGAACTGGGGATTTCCGTCCCTATTGACAGTGACTGTGCTTCTCTTAACACCATGCTTTTAAAAGTATGCGAGGAAATTGACGATGTACGTATCATGAGGGATCCGACACGTGGCGGACTCGCAACGACGCTGGTAGAAATTGCTGAGGATTTTTCTCTCACCATTGTTCTTAATGAATCAAGTATCCCGGTCAGGGAAGAAGTCCATGGAATGTGTGAGTTGATTGGTTTTGATCCTCTCTATATTGCTAACGAGGGAAAAGCAATATTAATCGTACCGAATGAACACAAGGACAAAGTGATGGAAATTTTGTTGCAGTTTCCGGAAGGAAAGGATGCTGCCGTCATTGGCGAAGTCACTGGTACGGAAAAAGGGCAGCTTTTGCTTGAAACTCCATTAGGTTCAAAGCGTCTCCTTACCCGCCTTGCGGGAATGATGCTCCCTAGAATTTGCTGATTCTTATATCCTTGTATCTGCAGGATAGGCATTGAAAAAATTAGATTATGCGTATAATCAGACACATTTCGCAATGGAAATCGGTTATAATATAATCAAACGGGTATAAAGAGGATGATATTTTGTTATACAAAAGCCTAGAGTTCAAAAACGTTGTTGGACAGAAGGTTAAAGTCATTGAGATTCCTGTTCTGCAGGAAGAAAGCCCTTATTTTTTTATGATCCAAGTCCGTTTGCAAACATTGATTACCAGCATTTACAGTGAAATACACGCTAGGAAGATCTATTCATTTAGGGACTATTTGAAGAAATCATTAAGGTGGCCTGATTACGAAAAGGTGTTTAAAACTAGCGAATTAAAGAATAATGCTTAAATCATGGGTGCCGTTTAAACGGCACCTCTTATTTTCGCCCTGGGCTTATTGTTTTTAAAATAAAGCTAATAACATGTATAATGACAGGGAAGTGTTTTAATAGGGATGTGTGATAAAGTGAGCAAAATAAAAATTGTAACTGACTCGACCGCCGACCTTGGGGAAGAAATTATCAGGGAGTACGGAATCACTGTTGTTCCACTTTCTCTCACCATTGACGGTGAACATTTTTTGGACAGGGTTGATATTACACCGATTGAATTTCTGGAGAAAATGAAAAAATCCGAAGAGCTGCCGAAAAGCTCCCAGCCTTCCTCAGGCGAGTTTCTTAAGGTGTATGATGAACTGGGGGACGAAGGCTATGAAGTTCTTTCTATCCATATGACCGGTGGAATGAGTGGAACTGTCCGCTCGGCAGAAAGTGCAGCTAAAATGTCCCAGACTAAGGTCACTGTCGTGGATTCCAGATTCATTTCCAAGGGACTTGCTTTCCAGGTGTTAGAAGCCGCGGAAATGGCCAAAAAAGGAAGAAGCATTGAGGAAATTGTTGCAAGGCTTGCTGTTGTTCGTGAACAAACGAGACTTTTTGTTGTCGTGGATACGTTGGAAAACCTGGTGAAAGGAGGAAGGATTGGAAAAGGGAAAGCAATGATTGGTTCCCTTTTAAACATCAAACCCATTGCCTCGCTTGAAGGGGGAGAGTACAATCCTGTATCTAAAGCAAGAAGCCATTCCCAGGTTGTAAAGTATTTATCGAAACAATTTGCTGAGGATGTAAAAGGAAAGGTCATCAAAGGGGTCGGACTTACGCATGCTGAGGGGCTTGAGCTTGCCAGCAGGCTTAAAGACACCATCATGGAAATGACTGGATACAGTAAAGTGGACATTGAGGATACGACGCCAATTATAAGCACTCACACGGGAATTGGTGCTATCGGGTTTATGTACTATTTCGAATAGGGCAAACCGGGCTGAATGCTATCGGAATGCAAAAAAATGACTAGAATGATAGCAGGTGATTTTTGTTGAAAGCAAAGTGGATGATAGTAATGCTTCTTTCCCTCCTTCTTCTCATATCAGGATGCGGTTCAAAAGGGATAGAGAATCCTTTGAACTATGAAGTGAAGGATTTTAAGTTTACGAATCAGGAAGGAAAGCCCTACGGTTTGAAGGACCTCGAAGGAAAGGTATGGGTTGCGGATTTTATTTTTACAAACTGCAACACAGTCTGTCCGCCAATGACAGCGAATATGCTAAAGCTTCAGGATAAAATAAAAGAAGAAGGCATCACGAACGTTGAGTTTGTCTCCTTCAGTGTTGATCCAACCGTTGATAACCCGGAACGGTTGACGGAGTATGGGAAAAAGTTTAACGCAGATATGAAAAATTGGACCTTCTTAACGGGGTATTCTCAAGAGGAAATTGAAAAGTTTTCGATGGAAAGCTTCAAAACTCTTGTGAAAAAGCCTGAAACAGGCGACCAAGTAATCCACCAATCATATTTTTTCCTGGTTGATCAGGAAGGTAAAATCATGAAATCATATTCAGGAATGAATGATGTTCCGTTCGAGGATATCATCAGAGATATTAAATTATTGCAGTAGGGGCCCAGAGGGCTCTTTTTTCAACATTGGAAGGTTCTAGAACGGATAGTATACATAGCAACAATGTAATTTGATAGGCTAAGAGGGGGCGGAGTGATGAGGAAAATTCCGTTTCTGTGTGCAATGCTCCTGCTTTTAACTTCCTGCTCAATATATGGAAGTTCCGATAAGGTAATGCTAAACCCAAAGAAGGAATTGGCACTTGAGCTGAAGAAATCCATTCCTCCTTCCTTTTTTCCCCGGAAACTCCGTGTCGTAGCGGCAGGTGATTCCCTGACCGAAGGAGTTGGCGATAGCCGGCGCAGAGGGGGATATTTACCGTATCTTGCAGTTAAGCTTGAGAAAGATCAAAGCGTAAAAGAAGTAACGGTAAGAAATTATGGGGTAAGCGGAAACCGGACGGATCAGCTCCTCGGCAGGCTCCGGCAGCCCGAGGTAGATGCAGAGATAAAAAAAGCGGATATCGTTTTAGTCACAATAGGCGGAAATGATTTAATGAAGGTAATCAAGCAGAATATTGACAGCTTGGAAATGGACGATTTCAAAGCAGAGCTGGCGGATTACCAGACTAGGGTAGAATCCATCATTCATCATATAGACACGCTGAATCCGGAGGCTGCCATTGTTCTGATTGGTGTTTATAATCCTTTCTTTGTATGGTTTTCAGATATAAAAGAAATGGATGAAGTTGTTGAAGGCTGGAACAAGGCCGGAGAAGCAGTGATCAGGAAGTATGACAATGCATACTTTGTCGGAATTCAGGATATTTTTCAGGAAAGCAAGACAAACCTTTTGTATACAGACAAGTTCCATCCCAATGATAAAGGTTACAGACTGATCGCAGACAGGGTATATGCAAGCCTTGAAGGGAAGCCAATCAAACTTCTTGCTGATCGTGCATATACGGCAGGTAAAGGGGAGAAAAATTAACGGATGAAAAATAAATGGAAAATCTCGTTTTTTGTTTTACTGGGCATAGTGGCATTAACTCTCGGTGTTTTGTTTTTTATGATAACAGCCCCTGCAGACGATATGGCGTACCGGCAAGGTCAACTTGATGAAAAGAAGGAAAGTGTCAAGCTGCAGGTAAAGACAAATAAAAGTGATATGAATAAAGTTCTGAATCATTATTTGGAAGAAGAATCAAAAGCTGGTTCCATTGATTACCGGGTTGCCCTAGGGGAAGAAGTGGAACTTTATGGGACAATGCCGCTTTTTAGTGAGAATGTTAATATGAAGATGACCTTTGAGCCAAAAGCGCTGAAAAACGGGGATCTAGTCCTTAGGCAAAAAAACATATCGGTTGGAAGCCTCAATCTTCCAGTATCCTATGTGCTCAAAATGGTGATGAACAATTACAATCTTCCCGAATTTGTGTATATTCAGCCTAACGAGGAAATGGTTTATATCTCGCTCCAAAAACTTAAACTGAAAGGTGATGTAAAGGTAAGGGCAGACCGCTTTGACCTCCAGAAGGATAACATTTCCTTCACTTTGCAAGTCCCAGCAAAAACAGAGTTTAAGAGATAGTGAGCGTGCTGAAACACGAATCCGCCTGGTGCGGTATTTCAGCAAATGAGAGCAAGAAAGCATCGGAATCATTCCGGTGCTTTTTATTTTAGGGTTTAAGTGTTCAATCATTGAACCTATATTCGGATAATGGAAGAACAGTCAATCTTTTGTTTCCTCGAATGAAAATCTGTACAATGGGGAATAGAAAAGAAGAATGAGAAGAGAGGTGTCCAGGATGGGTGAGAACAAGACAGAACATGCAACTTTTGCAGGCGGATGCTTTTGGTGCATGGTAAAGCCATTTGACCAGCTTCCTGGAATCGTAAAGGTTGTTTCAGGATATACTGGGGGATTTGCCGAAAATCCAAGCTATGAGGAAGTTTGTTCTGATACGACAGGCCATTATGAAGCAGTCCAGATTACATTTGAGCCAGAAGTTTTCCCGTATGAAGAGCTAGTTAAAGTTTTTTGGCAGCAAGTTGATCCAACTGATGCAGGAGGACAGTTTTATGACCGTGGGCACTCGTACAAGCAGGCGGTATTTTACCATAACGAAGAACAGAAGATGATTGCTGAGGCATACAGGAAGGAACTTGAAGAAAGTAGCCGTTTCAGCAAGCCGATTGTTACGGAAATCCTGCCGGCGAAAACATTTTATCCGGCTGAAGATTATCATCAGGACTATTATAAAAAAAATCCGAAAAGATATCTCGCCTATCAGGAAGGATCAGGGCGGGCTTCTTTTATACGGAAACACTGGGGGGAACAGAGTGGAAAATAATAAGGAGCAGTTAAAACTGAAATTGTCGCCTATTCAATATAAGGTTACGCAAAACAATGGAACTGAGCCTCCATTTAGAAATGAATATTGGAATGAGCAGCGGGAAGGTCTGTATGTCGACATTGTCTCAGGTAAGCCGTTATTCAGTTCAAAGGATAAATTTGATGCCGGCTGCGGCTGGCCAAGTTTCACGAAGCCGGTTGACGGGACTGAAATAGTCGAGAAAGCCGACTATACCCATGGCATGGTTCGCAAGGAAGTCAGGAGCAATGCTGCAGATTCTCATCTTGGCCACGTATTTGATGATGGCCCTGGACCTGATGGCCTAAGATATTGCATCAACTCGGCTGCCCTTCGGTTTATTCCAAAAGAAAAGCTGGAAGAAGAAGGTTACCAGGAGTTTGTGCAATTTTTTGCGAAATAGCGAGAACGAAGAAAGGATGAAAACATTGTTTAAGAAACTTTTTGGCAAGAAAGAAGAAAGCAGTAAAACTTTAGAGCTTGTGGCACCGCTATCAGGAAGTCTCGTCAGCCTGGAGAAAGTGCCCGACCCGGTATTTGCTGAAAAAATGATGGGGGATGGGCTGGCAATCGATCCGTCTGAAGGAATGGCTGTCTCACCTGTCGACGGAGAGATCATCCAGGTATTCCCGACAAAGCACGCCATTGGAATAAGGGCTGAAAACGGTGCGGAAATACTTCTTCATATCGGACTTGAAACAGTAGCGCTAAAAGGAGAAGGATTTGACGCGCATGTGAAGGAAGGGGACAAGGTCAAGGCTGGGGATAGGCTGATGAGCTTTGACCTTCAAATAATCCGCACAAAAGCGAAAAGTACATTGACCCCGGTTATTATTACAAATACGGACAGTACCTTATCGCTTGAGAAGGAAGGATTGGGCAAAGTTGAAAAGGGCGTTTCTCCAATTATGAAATTAACAATGAAATAATATTAAAAGGTACAGGCGCGATTGATCGCCTGTACCTTTTTTATGCTGGGAAGTTTTCTTTTTTTGCTTTTGTGGTCATCCCGCCTGAGAGGATAAACTTCATAGCATCTTCAGGTTTGACATCAATCACTTCAATCTCGTTTTTCGGGACAAGGAAGGTGAATCCAGCAACCTGGAAGGTTTGCGGAATATAGACTGCCGCATAATTCTGCAGTGGGCTGTGAAATTTCTCAAGTTCTTCGGTCGTGATAAACCCCATGCTCTTCATTCCTGTTCCGGGAACAGTTACTAGCACCACTTTCGAAAACGACTTTTTTTCCCCAAGAAATGAGCCGATCGTATCCTTTATTACAGAGTAGATCGTCTTTACAACGGGGATTTTCTCAAGCAGTCTGTCGGCCAGCTTTACGATGCTCCCTGTAATAAAGCGGGTTGAAAGCCAGCCTAAAACAGTAATCAGAATGATTGTCAGAAGCAGTCCGAAGCCTGGCAGATAGTCATCCTTCATGTGGGGTTTCAGGACATCACCAAGCAATCCATCCAGGAACATAAAGGTTTTATAAATGACATAAATTACGAGAATGATCGGCACGATGGTCAATATCCCGTTGATAAAATTTTTGACTAGATTTTTCATTTGTTTTTACTCCTCAAGTGTTTATGCTTGTAAGATACACTTTTTCGGGAAATTATTCAATCCTTTATTCGCTCGCTCATAAACACTGAAGAAATCTGGATGGTTCCGATTCCTTGCGAATTGTGCGGTGAAACATCGTTAATGACTTCAAACCGGGCCGTATGCTTTCCCTGTTCAAGCCCGCTGGTGACATAAAGGTTTCTTTCCCTGGGGAAAGGCCACCAGGTAGACATAGTCCGGACATACTCCCCGTCAACATATACGTTCATCATCCCGCCGTTCTCTCTTCTTGATAGTGTCACACCAAGCATTGGTCCTTCGAATTGAAATTCTAGAAAATTACCTGGAACATTGCTTATGTACATGCCATTTTTGTTTTTAAAGCCTCTTGTTTTTTCAGGCATGCTGTTTGCTGTCAATACAAAATCATGCTCTCCTGTAAGCGGCTTTTTCAGTAAGGCGATGTCATTTCGTTCACGGCTGTTTTTTTTCAGCAAATTGAAAATGGCATTTGCATAAAGCTGATATCCTTTTCCATTGGGATGCACCGTATCGGAAGTCAGTTTTTCTGTCAACATCCCTGTGTCTTTAAAGTGTTTCCGCATATCGATGTTTTTGGCGCCATAATGGTAGGAAATTCGTTCTATCTGTTTTGCAAATGGCGGCTGTTTTAGCGGACTTTCAGTAATTGTAATGATTTCTGCATTAGGAAATTTCATTTTGGCATCACGAAGTAGTTTTTCATAGAAAAAAGAAAACTCCTCCGGCCCCATATATTTGCGGTCATTTTCACCAAAAAAGATAAAGATAAGGTCAGCATTAGTTAGCCTGGCTGCGTTCTGCAGCCTGTATATACCTTCAAATGCAGTGGCCCCGCTTTGAACCAGGGATTGTCGCTTCGCTACAATTCCCATGTCTCCCTTTAAAAGAACTTCAAGCTTGGTGTACCATCGCTGATCCATTGTTTCGGCACCTGAACCCCTGGCGATACTATCGCCAATTACCAAATAGCGGATGTTGCTGCCTTCGGATATTTTGTCATATACGTTTGCTTCACCTTTGCCTCTGGCAGGTGAAAAGTTGGCCAGCCAATAAATTATGAAGAAAAGAGCGACTGCACCTGTGATGAGAATTGTAACCTTCCTTTGCATGTTGAATCCTTCCTTTTAGGTGTAGGTTAAATATAGTATAAAACAAATGTACCCTTTTTCATTGATTATAAAAGCGATTCCCAATATTTTAGCAGGCGGTTTGTGTTTTAGACTGAATTTTTTGCAAATTAACATAAAACGAACATTTTAACTGTAGGTGTATAAGATAGTTCGTATTTAGTGTTGACCTTGCTCGGGAGGTCTGTTATATTTACCAAGGGTTAAGAAAAACGCTAGAGGTAGGGGATGGCTTATGAAAACAAATTATGATGTAATCGTCGTCGGCGCAGGTCCGGCTGGAATTTTCACTTGCTACGAAATGACACTAAAAATGCCTGAGGCAAGAGTGCTTTTGGTGGATAAAGGTCATGATATATACAAGCGGAATTGTCCAATACTTCAGAAGAAAATAGAGAAATGCCCCCCTCCAGCTGGAAAAAAAGATTTCGCCGGCTGCCTTCCAGCCTGCTCAATTACAAATGGGTTTGGCGGAGCGGGAGCTTATTCTGATGGGAAGTTTAATATTACGAGTGAGTTTGGCGGATGGATGACAGACTATTTGTCTGAATCGAAAGTAATTGAATTGATTAAGTATGTTGATAAAATAAATCTTGACCATGGTGCGACAGAAAGCGTTACGGACCCACTAACCGACCAGGTAAAAGATATCGAGCGAAGGGGATATGCAGCAGGCCTGAAGCTCTTGCGTGCGCAGGTCCGCCACCTCGGTACAGAACAAAACCTTGCGATACTAAAAAGCATTTACGAATATTTGCAAACAAAGATTGAAATGAAGTTCAAGATGGAGGTTGACGACCTCATTACCGAAAAGCAGGCTGACGGACATAAAGTCCGGGGAATCAAGCTGAAGTCGGGAGACGAGTTTCATGCGGACAAAATTGTTATTACTCCTGGCCGTGACGGTTCGAAATGGCTAACCAGCCTTATGAAATCACGCAGGTTAAAAATGATCAACAATCAGGTCGATATTGGTGTCAGAGTTGAAACATCTAATGTCGTCATGCAGGAAATTAACGAACATCTCTATGAAGGCAAGTTCATTTTCAATACATCTGTCGGGACTCAGGTAAGGACATTCTGCAGCAACCCGTCGGGGCATGTTGTAGTAGAAAACCACTCAGGAATCATGCTGGCAAATGGTCATGCGTATAAGGATCCTGAGCTTGGCAGTCCTAACACTAATTTTGCCTTGCTCGTTTCTCACACTTTCTCCGAACCGTTTGACAAGCCTAATGAGTATGCCCATGAAATTTCCCGTCTGGCCAACAGCCTATCCAGCGGGGGCCTCATCGTCCAGAAATACGGTGATATACTGAAGGGGCGCAGATCTACAGCCAAGCGTATCAAGGAAGGATTTCTTGAACCAACAATGAAGGAAGCTGTGCCTGGCGACCTTGGCCTGGTGCTGCCGTACAACACAATGAAGAGCCTGATTGAAATGACGGAAGCTCTCAACCATGTCACTCCGGGACTTGCTTCCGAGCACACGCTATTCTATGGTATCGAAGCTAAATTCTATTCAGCGAGGCCTAAGCTGAACGATAAATTCGAAACAGAAATTTCTGGACTTTATGTAGGCGGTGACGGTGCTGGAGTTACAAGGGGGCTTGCACAGGCAAGCGCCTGTGGTGTTTGGATTGCTACAGATATCATTGAAAAAATGAAAAGCGGAAAGATTGCAGAACCCGCGCTCGTTTAAAAAATTGACAGATCATCAACACTATTGGAAACCCGCCGGTTGGTGGGTTTTTTATGGTAAAATAAGCTTGTTTCAGAGAATTTTGGAGGGATAAAGATGATTCCAGACAGACTTAAGCCGGGCGATGAAATCAGGGTGGTTGCTCCATCTACGAGCATGGCCATCTTGAAAGAGGCCCAGCTAGAAATAGCTCAGAATAGACTTGAACAGCTTGGATTTACGGTTACATACGGAAAGTATACGAGTGAGCATGATGAATTTTTCAGCACATCGGTTGACCAGCGGCTTGAGGATCTTCATGATGCATTTGCCGATCCTAATGTTAAATGCATCATTGCCGCGCTGGGAGGATATAACTCAAACCAGTTATTAAAGGGAATTGACTATGATTTGATTGCCAAAAACCCAAAAGTGCTATGCGGATATAGCGATATTACGGCAATGCAGCTTGCTATCCATACAAAAACTGGCCTCGTTACATACTCTGGGCCCTTTTTCTCAAGCTTTGGAGCGAAACATGGATTTGAATACACACTCAATTCCTTTCTTGATGCAGTGACCAATGATGCGCCATTTGATATTGAACCATCAGAGCAGTGGTCTGATGACTCATGGCATTTGGAGCAGGAAAACCGCACCTTTCATGAGAATCCGGGCTATCTGGTCGTCGCGGAGGGTGAAGCTGAAGGAAAGCTGGTTGGCGGAAATCTCTCCACTATGAACCTTCTCAAGGGAACAGAATTTATGCCGTCATTGAAAGACTCGATTCTGTTCATAGAGGATGATGATGAATCGCATGTGCGAACATTTGACCGTGACCTCCAGTCTCTTCTCCAAATGCCGGATGCCGGGGGGATTCGTGCCGTGCTGATCGGCAGGTTTAAAAAAGATTCGGTTGTAACGGAAGCAGCTATCATGAGTATCATTGCATCAAAGGCGGAGCTCAGAGGTATCCCGATTATCGCCAATGTTAACTTCGGACACGTCCAGCCGATTGCAACAATTCCCGCAGGATGCAGGGCAACAGTCAAGGCAGCGGACGGAAAAGTGGAAATTACTGTACTCCACGAAGAGTAAAGAAAAGACAAGGGAATTTTAAAGCACCTTTCACGGGTGCTTTTTTTCTTTTCCCAAGAAAGATTTGGCCAAGCTCTTCATACAATCTATTAAACAGTGCAATTTTATTCTTGGGATATATTAGGAAAGCGATGTGAAATGATGGACAGGACCTATCTAATCAAGCCAGCACTTAATGCTGACTACCCTGTTGTCGATTATGGGAAAGGTATCTATTTGTATGATTTACAGGGAAAACGATATCTTGATGGAGCCTCCGGAGCTGTTACTGCTAACATCGGGCATGGTGTGGAGGAGATTGTGGAGGCCATGAAAAAACAGGCTGAAAAAGTCTCATTTGTATATCGTGCCCAGTTTTCAAGCGAGCCTGCAGAAAAGCTTGCCGAGAAAATTGCTAATTCTGTTCCAGGGGATTTAAACTGGAGCTTTTTTGTCAATAGCGGTTCAGAGGCAACAGAAACAAGTATGAAAATCGCCATTCAGCATTGGCAGGAAAAAGGGAAGCCAACGAAAAACAGGATACTATCACGCTGGGTCAGCTATCATGGCATTACGATGGGAGCCTTGTCCATGTCAGGGCATCCCGCCAGGAGAGCAAGATTTACTTCGCTTCTTGAAGATTGTCCTGTCATTCCTCCTCCGTACTGCTACCGCTGTCCATTAGGACTGAAACCGGAAGACTGCGGCTTGCAATGCGCCCGGGAGCTTGAGACAGCCATCAGAAGGATAGGTGCTGACAATATTGCTGCATTTATTGCCGAGCCTGTCGTTGGTGCTGCCGGGGGAGCCCTGACACCCCCTGCGGGTTATTATATTGAAATTAAAGAAATCTGTGATCGCCATGATATTTTGTTTATCGCCGATGAAGTCATGACCGGTTTTGGGCGGACAGGTACAATGCTTGCCTGTGAACAGTGGGGTGTTATCCCGGATATCGTGGCTTTAGGAAAGGGAATGGGAGCTGGTTACGCGCCGATTGCTGCTACCTTGGCAAGCGAACGGGTGATGGAACCGATTCTTAATGGGACAAAATCGATTATGAGCGGCCATACTTTAAGCGCGAATCCCCAATCGTGTGCTGTATCGCTTGCGGTGCTCGAATATATGGACGACCAATCAATCCTTAAAGAAGTTAAGCGGAAAGGTGATTACTTAATGATGAGTCTTGAGCAGCTTAACATTGAATTTCCTTTCATAGGTGACATCCGCGGAAAAGGTTTAATGATTGGCGTGGAATTTGTTGAAGATGCTGTTTCCAAAAAATCGTTTTCCCGGGATATCAATTTTACAGCCCGCCTTGTGAACATCGCTCAGGAACTTGGCCTCCTCATCTATCCAGCCGGAGCAGGCATTGACGGTATAAGCGGGGATGCTGTCATCATTTCTCCTCCTCTTACCATATCATTGAAGGAAATGGATGAGCTTGTCGTTCTGTTAAAAAGCGCTTTAACTGAATTATCACTTCAGCTGAATGATACTAGGGAGGTGGAATGTGATGGATAATCCTTTTGGAAAGTTAGCTTGTCAGGAGCAGGCAATGGAGCTTTTTCATCATGGTATGACACTAATGTATGGCGGATTTGGGGGTGTCGGAACTCCGCCCGCCCTTATTGATGCGTTGTTGTCATCGGGCGCCGAAAATTTAACGTTAATTGGCAATGACGCAGGTTTTCCTGAAATCGGAATCGGAAAGATTGTAAGTCTTGGGCGGGCAAAAAAGATCATTGCCTCGCATATTGGCTCAAACCCGGTTGCAGGAAAGTTGATGAATGAAAGGTCGCTTGATGTTGAATTTTCACCGCAAGGCACGCTCGCTGAACGAATCAGGGCAGGGGGGATGGGCCTTGGTGCCATTCTTACTGATATCGGGATCAACAACAAGAGTGTGGCCTCTGGGAAAAAGCAGCTGATCCTCAATGATAGAGAATACCTTGTTGAGACTGCGCTGACAGCAGATGTATCCATTGTTTATGCAAAAAAAGCAGACCCATACGGCAACCTTGTTTTCGATAAGAGTGCGAGGAACACTAATCCTCTTGTCGCAATGGCAGGTAACTTTACAATAGCAGAGGCAGATGAAATTGTGCCCCTTGGCTTTCTTGACCCGGAGGAAATTATAACGCCAGGTGTATTTGTTGATATGGTAATACCTTCAAGCGGGGTGAATTGGAAATGGGCATGGCAATAGAGACAAGGCAAAGAATGGCAAAGCGTGCTGCAAAGGAAATCAGGAATGGCATGGTCGTCAATTTAGGAATTGGGATTCCGTCGCTTGTACCGGACCACCTTGCCACTGGGCTAGGCGTTATGTTCCATGCGGAGAATGGCATCGTAGGCATGGGAGGGACTCCGGAAACCGGGCAGGAAGATGAAAATTTATGCAATGCTGGAGGGTTTCCTGTAACTACCCTCCTAGGGTCCTCATATTTTGACAGTGCTGTAGCGTTCGGGATGATCAGGAAAGGATTAATAGACCTTTCCATTCTTGGTTCGCTTCAGGTAAGCCGAAAAGGCGACCTTGCCAACTGGATTATTCCGGGAAAGAAAGTACCCGGTATGGGCGGCGCGATGGAACTTGCAGGTAAAGCGAGAAAACTCATCGTGCTAATGAGTCATACCGACCGAAATGGGAGTCCGAAAATTCTTGATGAATGTACGCTTCCCTTAACAGCTTTACAATGTGTTGACATGATCATCACGGATATGGCAGTCTTTACGGTCGAGCAGGAAGAACTGTATTTGAAAGAAGTATTTGCTCCATATTCACTTGACGAGATTGCTTCAAAAACCGGCTGCCAGTTTGCGATAGAAGACACTGTAATAAAAATTGAAGACTAAGATGATGGAGAGTATTTTCGAAAGGGGACAAATGAATGAATATAGCTGAACAAAATGTAATTAATTTCATCCGTGAAAACAAGGAACGCGGCACAAGACTTTTGCAAAGGCTTGTGCAGGAAGGGAGCATAAGAGGGAAAGAGAGCAAGGCGCAGGCAGTTATCATTGAAAAATGCCGGGAACTTGGCCTGGAACTAGATATATGGGAAATTGGCGATGAAGAACTGCGCTCCCATCCCGCATTCTGTTCCGATCGTAAAGATTTCAGCGGTAACCCTAACGTCGTAGGTGTACTAAAAGGTGAAGGCGGAGGGAAATCCATCATCCTTAACGGGCATATTGATGTGGTGCCTGTTGGGGAAAATACAGCATGGAAGCATGACCCTTTCAGCGGCCATATAGAAGATGGAAGATTGTATGGCCGGGGTTCGACGGATATGAAAGGAGGCACTGCTGCGCTCTTGCTTGCAATGGAAGCGCTCATCAAAAGCGGCATCAGGCTGAAGGGGGATTTGATTTTCCAAAGTGTCATTGAGGAAGAGAGCGGAGGGGCGGGGACGCTAGCGGCCATACTGCGCGGTTACCGTGCCGATGGTGCGTTGATACCCGAACCGACAAATATGAAATTCTTTCCTAAGCAGCAGGGATCCATGTGGTTCAGGATCAAGGTGGAAGGTGTGCAGGCACATGGAGGAACGAGATACGAAGGTGTCAGTGCAATAGAGAAAGTGATGCTCATCATTGGAGGACTGCAAGAATTAGAGAAAAAGAGGAATGAAGAATTAAATGATCCTCTTTTTAGCCGAATTCCAATTCCTATACCGATTAATATTGGCAAAATCCAAAGTGGAGAATGGCCATCATCTGTTCCTGATCTTGCCATCATCGAAGGCAGGATGGGCGTTGCTCCTTCTGAAACGCTTGAAGATGCAATGAGTGCAATGGAAACAGCGGTATCCCGGCTGGCTGAAAGTGATGCGTGGCTGTCCAAGCATCCGCCGTCTGTAGAGTGGTTTGGAGCCAAATGGTTTCCTGGAAGCCTGGAGACTGACGATGCCCTCGTTACAACCCTCGCGGAAAGTTTCGCTGCCATCAGAAATGAAGACCCTGTCATTGAAGCTTCTCCTTGGGCTACTGACGGAGGGTATCTTGATAAAGTGGGCAATACACCTGTACTCATTTTTGGACCTGGAACAACAAGGCTTGCCCATGAAACAAATGAATATATTGAGTTGGATCAGATGTTCCAATCAGCGGAAATTATCGCATTGGCACTTATGAAATGGTGTGAAAACGTGCAAGAGTGATGCTGTTTACACTATGATGGAAAGACCTGCCCATTCAGGCCGGTCTTTTTTAATAGATATGAAAGTATGAAGCTTCACCAACTTTTCAACTGCAACGCTTACCGGGGCCAAGCAGTACGTTTGCACCTTTCATTGTCCAGTTTCGACCGACAGGAAGTCCTAGGCCGACGTTGCCGCAAGAATAGTGTGTCGATTTTAGTCCGCCGGCGTATAGTGGACTCGCTAAAACGGGCGATTTCGCTTTTCGTTGTCTAGTTGATTTCGCTTTTCTTAAAACAAAGGGGGAGTATTTATGAAAGAAAGCAAGACGGTCAAAATCCAAAAACCAGACTTTATGGTTTCGGTTTTCCTGGATCCATATAATCATAGAGTCAGAGTGGATGATTATTTGGGGAATATGGATAAAATCATTGAGCAATGCGAGAAAATTGCCAGGGAGCATGTTGCGGAAAAATTGATATTCAAAGCCAGGAAAGAGCACTTTACTTTTCTCGTTGAAAAAGGCTTTCGGTTCGAAGCATGCATTGATGGATTTTTCCTAGGCTCGGACTGCATGTTCTTTTCAAAGTTCTATACAGCGGGGAGAAAAATAAACGCAAACTGGATTACAGAAGACGAAATTGTCTCCAAGGTCTGTGAACTCGAAAAAGGGACACTCACTGCTAAGCCCCCTTCTGACTATCATTTAAAGAAGCTGAGCGAAAAAGACGCTTCCCAACTGGCTAATTTATATGGTGCGGTGTTTGAAATCTACCCGACACCCATGAATGATCCGGATTATATAATAAAGACAATGGGAGAAGGGACTGTCTATTTTGGTTTTGAGCATGGAGGAAAAATTGTTAGCGCTGCTTCTGCTGAAATTGATTCTTTTTACAGAAACGCCGAGCTTACTGATTGTGCAACGCTTGTAGAACATCGAAAGTATGGTTTGATGAAGGTACTGCTCTTGAGGCTGGAAGAGGAACTCTCCGAAAGAGGCATCTTTAGTTCCTATTCAATTGCGCGTGCACTTTCGTTTGGCATGAACGCAGCACTCAGGCAGCTAGGCTACAGCTACAGGGGAAGGCTGTTAAATAACTGTTATATTTATGACAAAATTGAAAATATGAACATGTGGGTGAAAGATTTATCATCTTCCGCCAATTTTTCGGCAGAAAGATGACAATTTTCTGGCATCTGTGCATATAGTGGTAATGGGCAGGTGATTACAATGAATTTAACGGAAAAAATGACAGGGGAAGTTCTGGGTGCCATCCTTGGCAGCATAGATGAAGCTATACACGTTGTCGATACGGAAGGGATTACCATTTTTTACAATGAAGTTGCTGCATCCCACGATGGGCTTAAACGCGAAGAAGTGCTCGGCAAGCCGCTACTGAAGCTGTTTCCATCACTCAGTGAAAAATCCAGCACACTTCTTACTGTTCTGAAAACAAACAAGCCTCTCTATAATAAAACGCAGATTTTTGTAAACCTTCATGGGAAAAAAATAGAAACAGTCAATACTACACTCCCCATTTTTATGGGAGGGCAACTAATCGGTGCAGTTGAAATTGCCAAGGACTATTCCAGGCTTAAACAGCTTTCTGAACAGCTACTTGATCTGAAAAAAGACTTCCATAAACCAGCAAAAAAAGAGGAAGGACAGCAGGGGAAATACACTTTTCAGGACTTACTTACGCTGAATGACAGCTTTGCAGATATAAAAAATAGAGCGGAGAAGCTAGCGAAATCAGCATCCCCCTTTCTTATTTACGGGGAAAGCGGGACAGGCAAGGAATTGTTTGTCCATGCCATCCACAATGCATCGCAGCGAAGCGGCGGTCCTCTTGTGGCCCAGAATTGCGCGGCAATCCCGGAATCGCTTCTCGAGAGCATTCTTTTTGGTACCTCAAAAGGCAGTTACACGGGTGCTGTGGACAGACCCGGCTTGTTTGAATTGGCGAATGGAGGCACCCTTTTTTTAGACGAATTGCATGCCATGCCTGTTGAGCTTCAGGCCAAGCTACTCCGGGTACTTGAAGATAGTGCTGTAAGAAGGATAGGAAGCTCTTCCGTAAAGGTTGTTGATGTCCGCGTTGTTGCAGCCATGAACATTCATCCAAGGCAAGCCATGGAGGAAAAAAAGATCCGGGAAGATGTATTTTACCGCCTTAACGTCCTTTCGTTTGAATTGGCGCCACTGAGGAAACGTAAAGAAGATATTATGTTTCTGGCAAACGTATTCATTGGAAAATTCAACGAGAAGCTTTCAAAGCGGGTTGAGGGGCCTGACAGTATGGTAGAGGTAGTTTTTAATGCCCACTCATGGCCAGGGAATGTACGTGAACTGAAGCATACGATTGAATATATGATGAATGTTTGCGAGGGGCCAACTCTGACATCGGACCATCTTCCTCCGTTTCTGCAGAACGCGCCGATTGAGAAGCCAAAAAGTATGGAGTCACTTTCTTTGAGGGAGAACCTAAGGGTTTTGGAGAAGGAACTGATTGAGAAAGCGCTCGTTCACAGCGGAGGGAATATCCAAAAAGCAGCAAGTTTGCTTGATATTCCGCGACAAACCTTACAATATAAATTGAAGAAGTAATGAGGCGTGCCTGATTTTCGGCAGGCCATTTCTTTTTTTAGAGAGAAAGTGTATTGTGCTGAGAGGGATGGGGAGTCATAACCGGATCGTAGCGGCAATTTTAATTTTTTTTACTGTTTTTTTCAACTTTGGCATGGGAATTGCATATTAAATTAGCAATCAAGTACAAGGGGGAAATGATATGAAACAGACATTATATAAGCCATTGAGGCATTGGAAGGATATTGAGCTTTGGAAAGACGTTACAGATGAACAGTGGAATGATTGGCTGTGGCAGTTGACCAATACCATCAGGACGATTGATGACCTCAGGAAAGTCATAAACTTGACTCCGGAGGAAGAAGAAGGTGTCAGGATTTCCACGAAGACAATCCCGCTTAATATTACACCATATTACGCTTCATTGATGAATCCTGATGACCCTAGATGCCCGATCCGCATGCAGTCTGTCCCGATTGGAAAGGAGATATACAAAACAAAGTATGATCTTGAAGATCCCTTGCATGAAGACGAGGATTCTCCTGTTCCAGGTCTGACCCACCGTTACCCTGACAGAGTGCTATTCCTGGTGACTAACCAGTGTTCGATGTATTGCCGCTATTGTACAAGAAGAAGGTTTTCCGGACAGATTGGGATGGGCGTGCCGAAAAAACAACTTGACGGAGCCATCGATTATATCAGGAGAACCGAGGAGGTAAGGGATGTCCTCATTTCTGGAGGAGACGGCCTTTTGATTAATGACAACATCGTAGAATTTATTTTGAAAAGCCTCCGTGAAATCGACCATGTTGAAATTATTCGGATAGGTACGAGAGCTCCAGTCGTTTTCCCACAAAGAATCACTGAAAATCTCTGCAACATTCTAAAGAAGTATCATCCTGTCTGGCTGAATACGCATTTCAACACGTCAATTGAAATTACTGAAGAGTCAAAGAAAGCATGCGAAATGCTTGCCAATGCCGGCGTCCCTGTCGGAAATCAGTCTGTTATCCTTGCGGGCATCAATGACAGTGTCCCTATAATGAAAAAACTAATGCATGACCTTGTGAAAATCCGTGTTCGTCCATATTACATTTATCAGTGCGACCTTTCGGAAGGGATTGGCCATTTCCGGGCACCAGTGTCAAAAGGACTCGAAATTATTGAAGGATTGAGAGGGCATACCTCCGGTTATGCTGTTCCTACATTTGTTGTTGATGCACCTGGCGGAGGCGGCAAGATTTCACTTCAGCCGAACTATTTAATCTCCCAGAGCCCTGATAAAGTAGTCCTCAGGAACTTTGAAGGTGTCATCACTTCATATCCGGAGCCTGAGGCGTATGTCCCTGGCCGGGCGGAAGATTACTTCAAGGGTGTATATCCAGATTACGAAAAGAAGAAATCGAATGTTGGGATTGCAGCAGTAATGAATGACAGTAAATTCAACCTTATACCTGAAGATCTGCAACGCCTTGACAGAAGGCAGAACTATGAAGTAGATCCATCCCATTCTTCTTTGAAAGATAAACGTGAAAAGCGAGATGAGCTGAAAGAAAAGAAATTTATCGCCCAGCAAAACAAGCCTGAAACCAAAAAAACTGTTCCGGCTGTCAGCCCGGTTTCGAAGGAATAGAGGGATGGATATGGAATTTATATGTGAATGGTGCGGGAAAGCCGCAGACAAGTCTCTTGACACTGTTTATTGGGAGCTGCCGGATGGCTCGCGCGCAATCGAGATTACAGATACACCTGCAGTTTCCTGCAAGGACTGCGGAATGGTTTATCAAACAGAAGAAGTTACAAAGGAGATCGAGGACCAGTTGTTTCTCATTGATACGAAACCAATCGGAAAGATAATCAGTTTTGAGGACTTAATGGCCCGGCCTCGTTTGCTTAAAAGAAATTACTTTGATTTCTCCTCATGAAAAGACCCCTCAGGCGTGCAGCGACAATGCTGTACGTTTTTTTTTAGCAATGCTGTGTAATGTACGTTTAATATATTGCCGCGATTATGTAATGTGAGGGAAAACTTGGTGCAAAGCTTGGCTGTTACACTAGATGGAAACCTTTCAATACATAAAGGCGAATTTTAAGGAGATGGATTATGGAAGCGCATGTGAAAAAGTCATTGGACGAATGGAAGGAAGAAATATGTGATCTTCTTACCGAGATTGACAAAGAATATGAAAATGTCAAAAGTGAGCTCCTTGTTTATAACTATAAATTCAGCATCACAAAGCAAGTCGTCCAGTCCACCGTGAATGATGGCATCATTCAAACCATCCGAGAGATGTATCACAAACCTTTTGAAGAAAGATTCAATCAGTTGAAAGAGAATATAAAGGATCTTGATGAAAAGAAAAAAGTGTTCCAAATGTTTGTCGATAAAATTGACAAGGTACAGGGGAAAGAAGAAATGAAACCTTTGTCGTTTATAAAATAGCCGGAATCTAAACCGTCAAGGCAGCTGCCGCTGCCTTGTATTATTTTCTGTTTATGGATTCTGTTTTTTCTTCTTGCCCGTACCTAAGCTGGCCCGAGTCAACTTCACTCTTCTCTCGCGGCAGTTTGCCGCCAAGGCTAACGTTCGGAAAACTTTTCGGTTCTTTCTTTTCCATTATGAAACCTCCATTATTCGTTTTATATCGATAACTGCCGTACTGGTTATCCTCATTACGTCATTTATATTATTGTGACTTGAAGTTGCAAGCTTATTTGCCACTATAGTTTTACGGTTACACCTGAATTTCATACAATTTTTTTATTCGATGGAAGCCCCTTTATTTACCATTGCCTATAGGACTAATGGATGTTAAGATCAATAAACAAGTTATTCATCAACTTGAAAAGAAAAATTAATAGTTGACAAATAACTTTAATCGAGTTATTATATAAAAGTTGCCGCTGATGAGCGGCGCACTTGCTCTTTGAAAACTAAACAAACAAGCGTCAACAAACAATATTTTATGATGACTTCCTTTTAGGAAGTACATCAGCCAACGT
>NZ_QWVT01000022.1 GCF_003570705.1 Mesobacillus zeae | reverse complement strand
TTTTTCATTTACACAAGATATTTTACGCTCTCCAATAGCCCGGTCATATCCAGCAGGTATAAGGTTTTGCGGATAAATTAAACAATAAATTGATATGATGATAGGTACGAGAATTAAAAAAGAAGCTATGATTGCATTGTTTTGCATTAGGACTCCACCTTATATTAATATTTAATAAATTATACCATTTTATTAAAGAATATGAAATTATTGTAATTAACAAATCCGTTTCCGGGCGAGAGTATCGGCTAAATTAAATAGGAAGTAAGCGGGGAGGATGACCATGTTTCAATCACCAGCACTGATGGGTTCAGGGGATTAGATCCTGATAATGATAGCACTAATATAGTACCCACTGACTGGACTGCTGCTGATGACCATTTTGGTGTTTCTTACCTAAAAAAAGTGAGAACTTGCCTTGAAGCAACGGTTCACAATGACAAGGGAGCTGAAAAAATGAAAACTGAAATTCTCAATATATTTGACGGCAGAGGAAATACCTTGGGTGTTGCATCTCGGGATGAAGTACATGAGAAAGGGCATTGGCACGAGACGTTTCACTGCTGGTTTGTTACCAGGGAACATGGGAAGACATATATTCTTTTTCAAATTCGGTCCGAGCGGAAGAAGGATTACCCATCTTTATTGGATATTTCCGCTGCAGGGCATATCCTTTTCGATGAAACTATAAGTGATGGGATAAGAGAAGTGCATGAGGAATTGGGTGTGGATCTCTCGTTTGAAGATCTGATTCCCCTTGGCGTCATTCGGGATGAAATCATTCATGACAGTTTAATAGACAGCGAGTTAGGAAATGTATTCTTGTATGTATGCCCTGAAAGGATTGAGGAACAGCTGCATTTTCAGGAGGAAGAAGTATCTGGTGTCATAAAGCTTGAGTACCATGCATTTGCAAAACTTTGGAGTGGTGAAATCAGTGAAGTTGTGGCCATCGACTCTGCCGGCGAAATCAGGCTAGTGACAAAGACGGAAATTCTGCCGCACAGCGAGAGCTATATAGAAACATTATTAGGGCAAATGGCAAAAGAATTAAAACTATAAATAGAGAATCGCCAGCCAATAAACGGCTGGCGTTTAATTTGAGTCGAGACTCTTGCTTTTCTTGTGGAAAATCATGAGAAAAGTTTGATAGGTTCCAAACCATAAAAGTATTGCGAGAAGTACTGGAAATCTACTTTGCGAAGGAACCGCGAAATAGTTCAGGACCAATAACAGCAAGAAAACAAGATAACTAATGTTGAACAGCTTTTTGTCCATGCTCCACTTCCTTAATTTATTAAAATTGTAAGTGTCTTTCCTTGAGGTTTTCAATAATTTTTCATAAAAGAAATGAGAAAATTCATTCCTGGCCAACCCAAATATGTTCGATGTTGGCTACACTATTTTCCAGGGTTAAAAGATAGACATCAGGGTTGCTAAGGCTTTTCCACTCTTTGAAGCCGAAGCCAGGATTGTAGTGCCTTATAAGAAGGGACATTAAGTTCCCGTGAGTGACGACGGCTATATTTTCTTCTTTGCTTCTTATCATATCTTCAATCACGGCAACGGCTCGTCCAGTTGCTTCGAGACTCGATTCCCCGCTTTCGAAGGATAGGTTTATGTCATCAAAAGTCGCTTCAAGCTTTTCTGGCCAATCAGGAAAATCCTTTGTACTTAAAATGCGTTCTGCCAGCCTTGCATCGTTTTCAATATCGATGGTTAATTTTTCGCTAAGGGGCTGAACCGACAATACGGCCCGCGTGAATGGGCTTGATATTAGCCGCTCAATCTTGCGGTCTGAAAGGAATTCGGTTAATTGTTCAGCTTGCCTGAACCCGCTCTCGGTAAGCTGTGCCTCGGGCGCCTGTCCTTTTGCCTTGCAATGCCTGATGATGTAGATGCTTTTTTTCATAAAATACACTCCATTTATCATTTTGATTTTTATCAGGATAATATTCTCCTTGGTTCACCTTTTTCCTTCTATTTACAAATACACTTTTACTTAATGCTCACGGCGGGAGGATTCTTACAGCCTGAAAACGAACCTATAGGGTGTAAAGGTAAAAAAAGGGGGGGATTAGGTGAAGATTGAGTTCCTGGGGACTGGCGGAGCGATGACGGTTCCCCGTCCGCTGTGCCGCTGTGAAGTTTGTGAAGAAGCGAGATTAAAAGGAGTGCCGTACAGCCGGTCGGGGCCAGGTTTATTTATACACGGGCCGAATATCCTGATAGATACTTCGGAGGATATTTACAGCCAGATTAATCGTTCGACAATTAATAGAATAGATGGTGTTTTTTATTCGCACTGGCATCCGGACCATGTGATGGGGCGGAGGGTCCTCGAGTCGATGAATGCTGACTGGGAACAGTATCCACCGCAGCATAAACAAACAGATATTTTTTTGCCGGAGCAAGTAGCGATTGACTTCGAGCATTTCGTTGGAAGTGCGGACCATCTTCATTTCTTTTCGCTGCAGGGATTCATTAAGCAGCACAAACTGAAGGATGGGGAAACGGTTACGTTGAATGGCGTGAAAATCACTCCGTTCAGACTCGCCGAAGATTATGTTTACGCTTTTTTGCTGGAAGACAGCGGGAAAAGAATCTTGATTGCAATGGATGAACTGAACAATTGGAATCCGGGAAAAGAATTCGAAGGGGTAGATTTGGCGGTTTTGCCAATCGGGATTTTTGAAAACCATCCATTGACTGGGGAAGAGCTGCTTACTCCCGGGCACCCGGTGTTGAAGGAAGAGTGCACTTTTACGGAAACGATTGGAATCATCAAAACATTGCAGGCAAAGAAGACGATGTTGACGCATATTGAAAAATTCACGGGACTCAGTTTTGATGTTTTAAAAGAAGTGGAGAAGAACCTGAATCTTGAGGGCCTGAACGTTGAGATTGCATATGATACCTTGCTCATAGAGGTGTAAGAAAAATACTGAAAGTAGGTGATGTCAAATGATCATAACGGTTATGGGAAGTAGATTTGGCAGCAAGGTTCAGAGGGGATGCGTGTAATCATCCCGCTGAAGCTCTGACTGCTGCTTAAAATGAAGAAAACAGCAGGAGGAGAAATAATGAATTTAATGAAAGAAACAGAGAGGCTTTTTTTGAGGCCGTTGCAGGCAGCTGATTATGAAAACTGGTTATTGTCTTTTAACAATCGATTTCCATCTTTATATCGTCACGATCGAGGGAAAATGGATATGAGTGATTGTACGGAGGAGTGGTTTTGCCAGTTGGTTGATAAGCATAAGTGCTTGGCTGAAAATGATGAAGCATACATCTTTGGTGCTTTTCTTAAAGAAGGCGGAACGCATGTAGGAATGATCGACTTTTCCACCTTAGCCAGGATGGATTTCCAATGGGCCCGCATTGGCTATACGATCCATAATCAATTTTGGAAAAAGGGATATGGAAAAGAAGCGGTCGTAGGTTTGATTGAGGCAGGGTTTGAAGAATTAAACTACCATCGGATAGAGGCGCATATCAATCTTGATAACGAGCCCTCCAAGAGACTGGCACTCTGCGTGGGAATGGAGTTTGAGTGTATCCGTAAAGGCTTTATTTTCGAGAATGAAGAATGGACAGATCACGAAGTATACACAGTGAACAGAAGATATTAATAGAAGAAATAACCGTCCACTTAAAAAAGACGGTTATTTTTATAGAAAGAATGGGGCGAAGAGTCTAGGCTCCGGCTTGCAGGATAATACGATTAGGAAAATAAAAGTGGTAAAACGGAAAGTAAATAGCGGAAACAGGCAAATAACCGGATCACTTCCGCCCGCTCCTCCTCCAATAGAAAAAGGCCGGACAGTTCAATACTAAAGGGTTCCGTTTTGAGGTGCTTATCTAAAAAAATGTACCGAATTGACAGACGTTTTGACATCGTAATTAGCATATAAAAAAAGCAAAACTCGCCATAGTGGCGAGTTTTCTTTGTTATTGAAATCCGAACCTTGTTCAACTAAACCACCCGTTAAGTTGAAGAAGGTAATGTACTTTAGTTTGAAGAATCTGTCGTTGAATGCCCATTCCCAGACGCATACTTATAATTAATTTAGCTCATAATAACCACATAAAAACTTAGGTGGTTATTATGCAAATGGAGGATACATTACTAAGGGAACTTCAGATTAATATTGACCGTATAAAAATGAGCTTCAATAATACCGCTGATTTAGTGATTAGAGAATTTAGATTTGGACCTAAAAAAGAAATGACATTAAAGGTTGTCTACTTAGATGGAATTATTGATACAACTCTATTGCAGGAATCCGTTATACTGCCATTAATAGAGACTCTTAATATTAATAAAACACAAAGTCAAGAATTAATAAATCATGTGTCCAATACAATTCTTACCACAACAAACGTAAAAACAACCAAGTCTTACCAAGAGTTATTGGGTGCTATTATTCAAGGTAACGCAGTTTTACTTTTTGATGGATTTCATGAAGTTATCATTGTTGAGGTTACTAAGTGGGCAGAAAGAGCAGTTGAGGAGTCACTAGGAGAACGTTCGCCTAAAGGAGCTGTTTTAGGCTTTTCTGAAAAAGCGAAAACTAACATTAACATCTTGCGAGGAATTATTAAAACGGAACAATTTTGTGTGCAAAGAATGACTTTCGGAACCATGGCTAAAACGGATGTTTTCCTACTCTTCATCAACGGTATTGTAGATAAAGGAATATTAAAAGAAGTACGTAATAGAATTGAGAAATTGGACGTTAAATATGTTTTGGAAGCAAAAATTGTTGCAGACATCATAGAAGGTAAACCAAAGTCATTTTTCCCTTCAACAGTATCTTCGGACCGTCCTGATTCAGCAACTTCAGCCCTTTTTGAAGGCCGTGTAATTGTAATGGTTGACGGGACTCCACAAGTAATTATTGCCCCATCGCTATTCGCTGAATTATTTCAAGCACCAGATGAATATCATGTTAGTTACGGACGTTTTTCCATTCGATTGCTACGTTTTTTCTCATTTCTTATAGCTGTTTTTTTATCTAGCATCTATGCCTCCTTAGATAAACATGGTAAAGATCGTATACCAAAAAAACTCTATGAAGCATTCTTTACAAAGGACGAAATCTTACCAACGGTTTGGGAAGTAATAATACTCAACGTAATATTAGCATTATTTATTGATGCATCTTTCAGAGTACCTAAAAGTGCAATTTTTTTAATATCAATAATAGGAGCTATTTTACTTGGAGAAACTGCGGTTGCGGCTAAGTTAATACATCCAGTTGGTCTTATTGTAGTAGGGATTTCGTCTATATCTGCGTTGGTACTTGCAAATAAGGGACTTTTAGGAGCAGTACGTACATTAGAAGTTAGTTTCTTTGTGATTGGTTACTTCTTAGGTACCAATGGGATGTTTATAGGTGTAACTTTATTAATTATGTATATGATTAGTTTGAAATCAATAGGTGTCCCTTATCTTTCCCCCTTCATTCCCTTTAGATATAAGGAACTTAAGGACACTTTGTTTAGAGGAGATTTGAAAAAATTAACAAACAGTAAACATAGCTTTCCAGATGATAATTAAACGAAATTACTCAAGCCAGCTACAATATATCAGCTGGATTTTGCCCTTTACAGACAATTCACACTTATCTTATTCAGTTAACGGTTGGCGATTCTTTGTTGATAAGGAGTTCTAATTGAACTAAACTCGTTAAGTGAAGCATTTCACAATGGATTTCTGAGATCTACTTGATGTTTCGGATAAAAAAATAGATTATCGATATGATGGTCATGTTCAACTAAACCACCCGTTTACTTTAAGTGAAATTCTTCACAATTACTTCGATGATTAACAGATTTTTAGAAACTACAGCCCTTAAAACCTCAGGATCCATTCTATTTTTTAAATCTATTCCCCGAATTAGTGTAAATAATGATAAATACTATTGTGCATAAAAATAAAACGAGACCAACGTAGAACAACCACTTGATTTTAAATGCATCACTAAGTACCCAAAATGCCATACTGAATGCTATTGAAAACATCGCTTTACCCATAAACTTACACAATGAAACTGTATCATATTTTTCTTTTTCTTTTTTATGCATTGTGTTATAGCCCGCAATCAAGAATGAGCCTTTCCCATTTGAAAAGATAATTCCTAGAACAATAAATAATCCAATGAAAATAATAGGTCCGTTCATATTTACTCCTCCCTCAAGAAATAAGTAATAGAATGAACACGCTGCGATGTGGCATCGCTACTTCAAAAGAGCTGGTACCTATATCAAACTTTCTTCAATTACTATTTTAGCACATTCCAATTTGATCCAATTATTTTTGCTAACCTGCCACGCGTTGAAGAAGGGTACCTTAATACCGGCACAGCAAACGACCGTGAAATTGACAGTAGTTTTGACATTATTTTTTAATTGTACAATACTTATTGTCCATCATAAAAAATAATGTTAATTGCTATGTCAAAATTCATTAAAGCTCGCAGAAACCTTGATAAATAAAGAAAATGACGTATGCCAATTTCATACGTCAATTCTTGTGTCATTTATTAAGAAAGCACCCGAAAACGGAACCCTTTAGTTCAATACTGCACGGCCCTATCTTTAATACACATTATTTTTATTCATGCCGCCCACTTGGTTAACTGTTCCGCCAGGCTGTTGCTGGCTTGATGGGGACTGGACCGGTGGCTGGGTGAAATTCAGTGAGACGTTAACTTCCACGCCGAGTGCGGCAGCAATTTTTTCAAGCAGCCCGATGGAAATGTTCTGTTCACCTTTTTCAATTCTTGAGATGGCACTTTGTTTTGTATTTAATTTCTCAGCCAGTTCTTTTTGAGAAATCCCAAGGGTTTTTCGTAGCTGAACAAGTTGTTTTGCCACATCGTGCTCAAGCTTATGTTCTTCTTGTTGTTTTTGTTCATCCTTCATTTTCATTTCCTCCCTCTAACAGCAGTCATTTTAGCAATATCTAAGGAAAAAGGAAACATCCTCGCTTTCTTTATCACATATATGTTATATAACTTATATGTGATAATCGAAAGGAGCCTTTTATATGAGTTCAAATCCGCAGCTTACAGCAAAGCAAAAACCAAAACAGTATCGTTTGTTGAAAAACAGGGAATTTATTTTTCTGGTGGCAGCCAGATGTTTAACAAGCCTTGCTTTTGGCATTTACATGTTTGGCGAAAGTTGGTACATCGTCAATGAGCTTCATTTGAAGCAATACCTCGGCATCACTTTGATGGCCGCAAGCATTCCGCGCTTGATCCTCATGTACTTTGGCGGAATCCTGTCTGACCAGTATAGCAGAACACAAATCATGTCAGTATCACTGGCAGTCAGAGCGCTTCTTGTCTTTTCGCTGGCGGGCTTGCTGCTCGCCGGGAGCGTGAGCATCTCCGTATTGCTTGTCTGTGCTATTCTATATGGAATTTCGGATAGCTTTTTCTACCCTGCCAATTCAGCCCTCGTCCCGGAGATTGTGGAAAGGGAGGATCTCACAAGGGCAAACTCCATCCTGCAAAGCATCAATCTCATTACACTTGTGGCAAGTCCCTTTCTAGGAGGACTGATCCTCGGGGCAGCGTCTTATTCTGGGCTTTTCTTTACAACAGGGCTTTTTCTAATCATTGGCGGCGCTTCGTTTATTTTCATTAGAACAGTATCTTCGCCTGTAATAACAGCAGGTAAACCTTCCATTTCAAAGCAGTTTGCTGAAGGATATCGCTTCGTCAGGAAGAATCCGATCCTGCTCCATTTCATGGCCATTGTCTTCCTGGTCAATCTATTTATCGTCGGGCCTGTAAATATTGCCATCCCGTTGATTGTAGAGGAAAAGCTGCAGGGAAACCCGCTGTATTACAGCTTTTTACAAAGCGCCCTGTTTTTTGGATTAATGATAGCAACAATTTTCATATCAGTAAAGAATGTCCGCCGCCAGCGGGGAAAAATCATTCTTGCAGCAATGATTTTTTCAGGCTTAAGCGTGGCGGGGCTATCTTATATTACAAATGTAACACAAGGAATGGTGGTTCTCTTTATATATGGGGTCTGCCTGTCGGTGAGTACGATCATAATTGCCATGATTCAGGAACACACTCCTAATGAATTAATGGGGAAGGTAATGGGTCTTACTTCAACTGCTTCACTTGGACTTACACCGCTTTCCTATGGTTTAACATCGCTTGCCTTGTTTTTCGATATCCAAATATCTGTCATTTTATTGGTTTGTGGCAGTATTGTTGCAGTAATATGCAGTTTTATCATGGTAAAGATCCCGAAGGTCCGCTACGCGGATTGAGAGTATATATAAGAATAGCAATGAAAAATAAAGCGAGAACAAAGCCCAAAAGAATCCAATTATGGAATTTATGGGTTTTGTTGTTTTGTTCCGGTTAGACATCATACTTGCTACCTTTTTCCCGATTTAAGAGTAAAAATAACTACAAAACAACATAAAACCACGTATAAACAAGTAATAAATTTAAACAAAACCAAATAAATTATTAACAATTCAAAAATAATATTGTATAAAAGAAGTGTTGCATGGTAAAATTTAATCAACTAAAGTGAAAGCGCTTTATTTGGTGGTTCGTCTAATCTGAGGATATTGTCACACTTTTGTGACTGCCCGATAGACTTGAATCTATAAAAAACCCAGGGGGAAAAAAGATGAGAAAAAGAAACATTTTCAAAAGTGCTGCTGTTTCATTCGTTGCGATGACCCTGTTATTGACGGGCTGTACATCGGGAGGCTCATCATCAGAGCCGGCAAAAGAAAAATCAAATGTTTCCCTGAAAGATGTTCCTGACAAATTTTCTAAAGGAAATGACATGAAAATCAAAGTCATCAGGAAAATCGGCGGGGATGACCACACTGCCCAGTTCCTGGCAGGCGCTAAGTCTGAAGGAGAAGCAATGGGCTTCAAGGTTGATGTTTTCACTGCAAATGGAGATACAGCGAAGTTCCATGATGCAATCGCTCAAGGGCTTCAGGAAGACTATGATGGATTCATCATTTCCCACGGAGATGATGCTGCAACAGTAGAAGATGTTAAGAAATTAAGAGATGCAGGAAAAAGCGTCGTGACATTTGACTCAAACGGCGATCTGAAAAATGTGGAAGGCGTAACATTGACTTCCCAGGATGACGAAGCTCTTGCAAAACTAGCATTGGACCAACTGGTAAAAGAAACAAAAGGGAAAGGCAATATCGTTTATCTATGGGTAGACGGATTCCCGCCGATGGTCAGAAGGAACAATGTCTATAAAGATGTCCTTAAAGAAAACCCAGGGTTAAAAGAAGTTGAAAGATTTGGCGTTGCCGCTTCCGACACTTCTGTCCAAACTCAAAACGCTGTTGCTGCGATGCTGAATAAACATAAAAAAGGAAGCATCGATGCCATTTTTGCAACATGGGATGCATTTGCCATTGGAGCTGCCCGTGCTATTAAAGAAGCTGGCAGGGATGAGATCAAGATATACGGAATTGATGTATCCAATGCCGACCTTCAATTGATGCAGGAAAAATCAAGCCCTTGGAAATATACTGCTGCAGTTGACCCTAAACTGATTGGCGAAGTCAATATGAGAATTTTGGCGAAGAAGCTTGCTGAAGAAGAAACTCCGCAGACTTATGACCTTGAAGCCTCACTTATTGACCAAAAGGCTCTTCAATCCACTAATGATTCTATGAATATGCAAAAGCTTGGCGGCGTCATTGATGGATGGGGTAAATCCGATGCCTTTATGGAAGATTGGATGAAAACACTGAAAGATCATTATAAAAAATAAGATTATAGCTGGCCGGATCACCAGGGGCGGCAAACACCGAAAAGTGTTCGCTCCCCTCGGCGATCACCATTGCCTGAAGGTGGGGAAAAGTTGTGACCAAAAGGTTGCTGGAAATGAAGAACATCACAATCGAGTTTCCTGGTGTAAAGGCCCTTGATGAAGTGAGCTTTTCAACGGAGACAGGCACCACGCATGCGCTGATTGGCGCGAATGGTGCCGGAAAATCGACTTTAATGAAAGTCCTTTCGGGCGCCTATAACCACTATACGGGAGACATTTTCCTTGATGGAGAGCAGATTGTGATACGGTCTCCAAAAGATGCGCAAAAACACGGAATCCAGATTGTTTATCAGGAAGTGGACACTGCTTTAATTCCATATCTGACAGTTGGTGAAAACATTCTCCTGAATGAAACAGTGAATGATATGGGCAGGAAGCAGATTGTCAACTGGAAGGAAATCCACCGTAAAGCCACTGAAGTTCTGGACAGCATGAATGTCAATGTTTCCTCCAAAAGACTGGTCAGTGAGCTGACGCTGGCTGAAAAGCAAATGGTGCTGATCGCCAGAGCTATATTAAAAGAATGCAAGTTTCTTATTCTTGATGAGCCAACAGCGCCTTTAAGCCATTCCGAGACGAATGAGCTATTCCGGATTGTCAGGAGTCTCAAGGAAAAAAATGTCGGGATCATTTTTATTTCACACCGATTGCCTGAGCTGTTTGACATTTGTGATGACATAACGGTAATGCGGAATGGCCAATTCGTGGTAAAAGAAAAAATTGCCGAGACTTCCACAAACAGAGTGATTGAACGTATGCTCGGGCAGAAGCTTGAAGACCAGTTCCCTAAGCATAATGTAGAGATTGGAGAAACCATTCTTGAGGTCAACAACCTTCATGACACTGAAAAAATCAAGAATGTCTCCATGCATGTGAAAGCAGGGGAAGTAATTGGAATCGCTGGACTTGTTGGAGCGGGAAAAACGGAACTTTGCAAAGCGCTTTTCGGGGCAAGCAAAAAAACGTCAGGAGAAATCGTCCTGAAGGGAAAAACCGTTAAAGTCAATAATCCGCATCAGGCTGTGAAGCAAGGGATTGCACTTGTTCCTGAAGAGAGGCGGAAAGAAGGTATTCTTGTAACCGAACCAGTTTTCAGTAACTTGAGTGCGGCAAACTTAAAGCAGTTCGCAAGCGTTTTCAGCTTCCTTAATAACAAGGCTGAAAAAGCAAAAGCGAGGGAAATGATCGGAAGCCTTGGAATCAAAACCCCGTCTGAAGAAACAAGGGTCCAAAACCTTTCTGGAGGAAACCAGCAGAAGGTCGCGATTGGGAAATGGCTGCTTGCTGACGCGGATGTTTATATTTTTGACGAACCGACAAAGGGCGTCGATGTCGGGGCCAAGAAAGACATTTTTGAGCTGATTTCCAAGCTTGCGCAAAGAGGGAAAGCAATCATCTATGCATCATGTGAGCTTTCTGAAATTATCGGGATTACAGACCGTGTCTATGTTGTCTATGACGGCGAGATCACGAAGGAGTTCGTGACACCATCAACGGACGAAGAAGAGCTACTATTCTACTCAACAGGAGGCAAGTGAGATGAGCGAACCAGTTCCTGTTCCATCTAAACAGCCAGTTCGGAAAGCATTCGATTTGTTCGATTTTCTGTATAAGTATGGGACGATCATCACTATTTTCGTATTGGTTGCAGTATTTGCGATGACCAATCCGAGCTTCATTGAAGGCGGCAACATCGTCAACATTTTGCGGTCAATATCCATCGTCACGATTATTGCGATTGGAATCACCATTTCATTGACAGTCGATGGCTTTGACTTGTCGGTAGGCTCTGTGGCTTCCCTGTCAAATGCCATTGTAATTTCCATGTTTGTCTGGTTCTCGCAAAATACATTGGTGGCTATTCTATCAGCCGTTGCAGCATCTTTGCTTGTTGGGGCGCTGAACTCTTTCATGATAGTGAAAATGAGAATTCCCGACATGCTGATGACGCTTGCGACCATGTTCATCATCCAGGGAATTGCACTTACCTATACAAAGGGTGCAACCGTTTCGCAAAATATGGTTATGCCTGATGGCACTTTTTCCGAAGGGAAAATCAGTCCATTCTTTGCGAAAATCGGACAGGTACCATGGATTATCCTGATCATGATTGTCGTTGTCATTCTGGTACATATTCTTCTGACGTATACAAAGCACGGTAGGTATATGTACGTCATCGGCGGAAACAAAGAAGCAGCACGGATTTCGGGAATTCCGGTCAATAAATATAAAATTGCAGCCTACATGATTTCAGCTACATTTGCTTCAATCGGCGGGATTGTGCTTGCTTCCCGTGTTATGACAGCGGAAATCAATGCTGGGGCTCCATACCTTATGGATTCTGTTGCTGCTGCTTTTATCGGTTTCTCTGTTCTTGGTGCTGGAAAGCCGAATGCATTTGGAACGTTTGTCGGAGCAGTGTTGATCGGTATTTTGGCAAATGGTCTTGTTATGATGTCTGTTCCTTACTATGCAATGGATATTGTAAAGGGAACCGTACTGGCATTTGCCTTGGCGCTTACTTATTACAAACAAAAGTAAAGTGGGGGATTACAATGGAAACAGTTTTCACTGCGGAATATTTCACGATGACAGAAGCGGATGCTGTCGAGTATGCAAAGACAAGATTGGGCATATTTGACCAATCTGCTGAGCTGACTTGCAAAGAAATTGGCGATGGCAATTTGAACTTTGTGTTCAAAGTAGTGGATGAGCTTTCCGGCAAGTCTGTAATCATCAAGCAGGCCGGCCCTGTTGCCAGGATTTCGGATGAGTTCAAACTTTCTCCTGACCGCAACCGGATCGAGAGTGAGATCCTGGACCTCCAATACAAACTGGCTCCTGGATTTGTCCCTGTTATGTACGGGTACGATCCAATCATGAACTGCTGCGTAATGGAAGACCTATCAGATCATGAAATCATGCGGACAGCATTGCTGAAATATAAAAAATTCCCTTTGTTTGCCGACCATATCACTACATATATGGTGAATACGCTTCTCCTGACGACCGATGTTGTCATGGAACATAAAGAAAAGAAAGAGCTTGTGAAGAGGTTCATCAATCCAGAATTGTGCGAAATTACAGAGGATCTCGTCTATACGGAGCCGTTCTTTGATTGCGAGCGAAATGATATTTTCCCTGCAACTAGGGCGTTTGTCGTAGAAAACATCTGGAGCGACAAAGAGCTGCTTCTTGAAACTGCTAAGCTTAAGCAGGAGTTTATGACAAACGCACAGTCTCTACTTCACGGTGACTTGCATACAGGATCTGTTTTCATTAAAGAAGACTCCACAAAGATTATCGATCCCGAGTTTGCTTTTTACGGTCCTGCGGGCTATGACGTCGGAAATGTCATCGCTAACCTAACCTTTGCACTCGTCAATGCAAAGTTCACGATGGAGGATGGTGATGCAAGGGATGAACAGGTTGAGTACCTGCAAAATACAATCCTTGATATCATAGATCTTTTCAAAGTGAAGTTCATCAAAGTGTGGGAAGAAAAAGCCACTGAACGTACCGCGGGTTATGAAGGCTTCAAGGAGCATTATTTGGCGAATGTGCTTAAAGATACATCGGCAGTTGCCGGCCTGGAGCTGTGCCGCCGGATTATCGGGATCGCCCATGTCAAAGATATCACTACTATCAAGGATGGAAAAAAACGGGCGGCAGCCGAGAAGGTTTGCCTGACAGTCGGAAAGAGATTTATCATGGAAAGAGATTCTTTAATGGAAGGCGCAGATTTTGCCCGCATTATAAAAGAAACAGTCGAGAACTTCTAGGAGGAAAGTCAAATGGAAAAACCAGTAGAGGCCATTCAATCCGTGAGGCTTGATGACGACAGAGATATGTTGATCTTGTTGGACCAGACACTTCTGCCAAATGAGAAGAAGTTTCTTGAGTTAAAAGAATTAAAGGACATATGGGATGCTATTTATTTGTTAAAGGTCCGCGGCGCCCCTGCCATTGGAATTGCGGCAGCGTACGGTGTGTACCTTGGTACGAAGAAGTCTGAAGCTGATGCTTATGAGAGTCTGTATGCAGATTTTAAAAAAGCGAAGGAATATCTCGCATCTTCACGGCCGACTGCAGTGAATTTATTCTGGGCACTGGACAGGATGGATGCCCGTTTTAAAAAGGAAGAAGGAAAAACTGCCGGAGAAGTAAAGTTAGCCTTGAAAGAAGAAGCCGAACTGATCCGTGCCGAAGATGAAAAGGTTTGCGAATCGATTGGCCAGTACGCTCTTTCCCTGCTGGAGCCAGGCTGGGGAATCCTGACGCACTGTAACGCTGGTACAATCGCTACAGCTAAGTATGGCACTGCACTTGCCCCGATTTATCTTGGCCAGGAAAAAGGCTATGATTTTAAAGTGTTTGCCGATGAAACGAGGCCGCTCCTTCAAGGCGCGCGCCTGACTGCCTGGGAGCTGCAGGAAGCAGGTGTCGATGTCACTTTGATCTGTGACAATATGGCTTCGATCGTGATGAAAGAGGGTAAAGTCCAAGCTGTCCTTGTCGGATGCGACAGGGTTGCGGCTAACGGGGACACTGCCAACAAAATTGGCACCTCTGGTGTGGCGATTCTTGCCAAGCATTATGGTGTGCCTTTCTATGTTTGTGCCCCGCTTTCGACTGTTGATTTAAAATGTAAGACAGGAGAAGACATCCATATTGAATTGAGGCCGTCGGAGGAAATCACGACACAGTGGTACGAAAAGCCAATGGGTCCGAAAGATGTGAAAACATACAACCCGGCTTTTGACGTAACCGACCATAAGCTGATTGCAGGAATCGTTACCGAGAATGGAATTGCCTACGCGCCGTTCACGGAGAGCCTTCCGAAAATGTTCAAATAATGAAGAAAAAGAAAAAGCCGGCTGAATAACCGGCTTTTTTTGTAAAAATCTATGCGGTTTTAGTCGGGTGATACTCCCTTAACTGTGATAATTGGAGCCCGATTTATTCACACTCAGCAAGCTCCACGCCTTTTTCCTCAAGGAACTTGGCCCATTCGGGTTCGAGTTTCTCATCAACAATAATGGTATTGATTTGTTCAAAGCCGCAAATGCTAGCGAACGAGGTTTTATCAAATTTGGTATAGTCGGCAATCAAATGGACTCTGTTGGCATGATCCGCTGCGATTTTCCTGATGCCAGCCTGCTGCTCATTGGAGTCTGTAATGCCGTGCTGTCTGCTTACAGAGCGACATGATATGAAGGCACTGTCAAAAAAGTAATGCTCCAGGTTCGATTCAGCCGTCCGTCCAAGATTGGATAAGGATGTCTTGGATAGTGTGCCCCCGATGACAACGAGGTTGATGTTCTGATTGTTCATGAGAGTAGTTACCACTTTGACAGAATTGGTGACAACCGTAAGTTTTTGGTCTGTCAGCATGCTTGCGATCACAATGGATGTAGTTGATGCATCAAGGAAGATGGAGTCGCCGCTTTTAATGAAGGATAGCGCTTTTGACGCAATTTTCTTTTTGCCTTCAACGTGGATAAATTCCCGGAGATTGATATCGACATCATTTTGGACGCCATCAGATATGTAAGCGCCGCCGTAAGTCCTTGTGAGGAAGCCTTCGTCTTCGAGTTGTTTTAAGTCCCTACGAATCGTTTCTTCCGTCACCTTGAATAATTTTGTTAGTTCAGATACCGTTACACTCTTCTTTTCAATGATTAATTCTTTGATTTTTGTCTTTCTTGTAATATGCAGCATGACTATACTCCTTACTTGCATTGGTTTAGTTTGAATTATACCATTTTTTGTTGGTTTTATACAGTTAACCGCACTGTTTGGTGATTAACAAGTGATACTGCAAATAATAGAGCTTTAATGATATTAACGCAAGCTGATTATTTGGTTTAATGTCTGTTTTTGTTGTTTTTATTGGTGAATATCCCTATAAACGCAAATGAATATTGACAAAACAAAGATAAAGTAAGAAAATTATAGTATATAAAATAGGGTTTATCGAAGAATCATTACTTTTTAGGATTCTTAGAAAAGTTGGGAGCTGTAAAAATGGTAACATCTAAATATTTATCAGATTTTGAAGCAAAAAAGCTAATTTGTGAGATTGGCAGAAGAATATATAACAAGAATTTTGTTGCCGCAAATGATGGGAATATTTCTGTCAAAGTCGCAGCAAATGCCATCTGGACAACGCCGACTGGTGTGAGCAAGGGGTTCATGACACCTGACATGATGGTGAAGATGGACTTGTCGGGCAAAGTGCTCTCAGGCAAGCTGAAGCCATCATCCGAAGTGAAAATGCATTTGCGTGTATATAATGAAAACCCTGACGCAAACGCTGTGGTCCATGCCCATCCGCCGGTGGCAACGTCCTTTGCGATCGCGGGCATGGGCCTTGAAAAACCGGTGTCTCCAGAAGCGGTCGTCCTGCTGGGAACGGTGCCAGTAGCGCCATATGCCACTCCTGGGACAAATGAAGTGCCTGATTCAATTGCGCCTTACTGTAAGAGCTACAATGCCGTGCTGCTTGCCAATCACGGAGCGCTGACATGGGGGCAGGACCTCATTCAAGCTTACTACCGCATGGAGTCCTTGGAACACTACGCATTGATGCTGATGTATTCGAATAACATCATCAACAAAGCCAACGAATTAAATTGTTCACAAATCTCGGACTTGATCAATATCAGGGAGAACCTCGGCATCAAAACAGGAGGTATTCCGCAGTGTGAGTGTGGGTTGGAGAGTACAGATGGCGGGTGCAGTGCCGACTCTAGAGACCGAGGCAAGCAAAGCAGGAAAGTCGACGACCAATTGATTGAAAGCATTGTCAGGAAAGTAACGGAAGATGTGCTGAAAAACTATCTGAAGTAAGGGGGAAGAAAGTTGAACGCCCAGATTTCTGACCAAGACATCCAAAAAATCATCCAGTCTGTTTTGCAGAATGTGGAATCAGTCCTTAATTCTGATGCCAAGGCTGCACAAGCACCGGTTAAAATGAAACCGGCAAGCCATACGGGGCAAATTGCCTCGACTGTATCGCAGGGGGAAAACGGAGTATTTGCAAGAATGGAAGATGCAATAGAGGCAGGGTATTCAGCGCAGCTTGCGTATATGCGCCAGTTTGAACTGAAGGGAAGGGAACGGATCATTTCTTCCATCCGACAGGCTGCTGTGAATGAAAAAGAACAGCTTGCAAGGCTTGTCTATGAAGAGACAGGGCTAGGGAACGTTGAAGACAAAATTTCAAAGCATGAACTTGCAGCATTGCAAACACCTGGAACAGAAATCCTCAAGACAGAGGCTTTTTCCGGAGATGATGGCCTGACAATTGTGGAAGAAGCGCCATTTGGCTTGATAGGGGCAGTAACGCCTGTCACCAATCCGACCGAAACGATTATTAACAACAGCATTGGAATGCTTGCAGCGGGGAATGCCGTCGTATTCAATGTCCATCCATCCTCGAAAAAGTCTTGTGCTTACGCCATTATCTTGATTAATAAAGCAATCAAGGCTGCCGGAGGGCCGGAGAATCTTGTAACAATGGTTGCAAATCCAAGCCTTGAAACAATGCAGACATTGATCGATAGTCCGAAAGTAAGGATGCTTGTAGGCACAGGCGGACCGGGGCTAGTGAAAACATTGCTGAAGTCAGGGAAAAAGGCAGTTGGGGCAGGAGCAGGCAATCCTCCGGTCATTGTTGATAACACAGCGGACCTGGAGCATGCCGCCCAATCGATCATCACTGGCGCATCTTTTGACAATAACCTGCTTTGCATCGCTGAAAAGGAAGTATTTGTCCTTGATTCTGCTGCGGACGGCCTGATTTTTCACATGCTGAATAACGGTGCCTGTATGCTTGACCAGCACCAGCTGGAGAGAGTTATGGAATTCGCGCTTGAAGCAAACGAAAAACAGGAATCACGGGGCTGTTCTCTTGACAATAAACGGGAATACCATGTCTCCAAGAAATGGGTGGGCCGATCTGCAGATCAATTTATGAAAGAGCTTGGCATTATACCTGACAGCACGGTAAAACTTCTGATTTGCGAGGTGGATTTTGACCATCCTTTTGTCCAGCTTGAGCAGATGATGCCTGTGCTGCCAATTGTCAGGGTAAATACGCTTGAAGAAGCCATTGATTTTGCAGTGAAAGCGGAGCACGGCAACCGCCACACTGCAATTATGCACTCAAAAAATGTAGATCACCTGACACAGTTTGCAAAGGCAATTGAAACAACCATTTTTGTGAAAAATGCTTCTTCCCTTGCAGGAGTTGGATTCGGAGGGGAAGGCTTCACAACAATGACGATTGCAGGGCCGACAGGGGAAGGAATAACATCTGCGAAAACGTTTACGAGACAAAGGCGTTGTGTGCTTGCAGAAGGCGGATTCCGAATCATAGGGTAGGTGAAAAAGATGGGAAAAGCGATTGGCTTGCTTGAAGTTCAGGGGTTTAGCGTAGCGTTAGCCGCAATGGACAAGGCCTGCAAAGCTGCAAAGGTAAGGATTGAAGGAATTGACTGCAATAATCCGGCCTCCGGGGACAGTGCCCCAATACCTGTGGTCATCCAGGTGAAATTTACTGGCACAGTCTCCGACGTAGAAGTTGCGCTTGAAACAGCCGTCCGTGAGGCCGGAAAGTATATCGATGAAAGTGATATTTTGTCCCGCTTGATACCATCGGGGTCAGTAGGAATCGAAAAGCTTCTTTATACCGGTAAGGTGAAAGTAAAGGGTTAAGCCCAATAATGAGGTGAGTCAGGTGAACCAGTCGATAGGAATTCTTGAGGTGGTCGGGAATGTAACCGCTTTAGCGTGTGCCGATGCAATGATCAAATCCGCTTTTGTTGAGATTCACAGCATCCACAAAATTGGCAGTGGGATGATAGCGGTTATGGTGACGGGAGATCTCGCTTCGGTGCAATTTGCCGTCGAAACCGGACAGGAAACAGCAGCATCATATGGCGAATTGGTCGCTGCGCGGGTGATTCCAAGGCCATCCGGCGGACTCGGAGTTCTCACTGGCCCGCTTGAAGGTGGTGAACACTTGAAGGTGGTGAACAATGATGAGGTATGAAGCGCTAGGTATCATTGAAGCACAATATTTTACAGTGGCGGCAGAAATTCTTGATGCTGTCTGCAAGGGCGGCAATGTTGAATTGCTTTCATCTGAAAAGTATTTGGGCGGCAGGCTGGTGACGCTGGTCCTTGGCGGGGGAGTCTCGGATATACAGGCAAGCCTCGAGATTGCTCGGCAAGTATGTGAAGGCAAGCCAAACGAGCCGCTGAAAATGGCTTTAGCCATCACGAACCCGCATGAAGAAATATTAAGATATATCGTTCCAGCAAATGAAGGAAATTCCATAGGAGAAACACTTCTGCCGCCAGATGCGGCAGAAATTAAAATAACCAATCACAGTGAAAACGAGGAGGAATTATGATGAATGAATCATTGGGTATGATCGAGACTAGGGGAATTACAGCAGCAATTGAAGCAGCAGATGCAATGTTAAAAGCAGCAAATGTAGAAATTGTCAGTAGCGAAAAAATCGGGTCAGGCCTCGTATCAGTGATTGTAAAAGGCGATGTTGGCGCGGTGAAGGCAGCAACTGAAGTAGGAGCAGAAGCTGCTCAAAGAGTCGGGGAGCTTGTAGCTGTTCATGTCATTCCAAGACCTCATTCAGATGTAGCAAAACTCCTGACAGGATTGAAATAAGGTGGTTTCCGTAAATCAATCAGATCTCTTGGTTGAGATTACAAAATCTGTCGTAGAAGAATTAAAAAAACATCATTTGCTCGATGGACAGACCAGAAAAGAGTTTGTTCCTGTCAGTGTTTCGGCAAGGCATATTCATTTACAGCAGGAGCATGTCAGGCTGCTGTTCGGGGACGGATACAGCCTGACTCCGATGAAAGACATCTCCCAGCCTGGGCAGTACGCTGCCCAGGAGAAAGTCACAATCAAAGGCCCTAAGGGAGCCATTGAAAACGTCAGGATTCTGGGTCCTTTGCGGAAACAGTCGCAGGTTGAGTTATCGAGGACAGATGCCCGGAAGCTAGGCCTTCAGCTGCCCGTACGCAATTCAGGGAACCTGAAGGGTTCTTCTCCCGTTACTCTCATCGGCCCAAGAGGAAGTGTAACGCTTGATGAGGGCGGAATCATTGCAGACAGGCATATCCATATGACGCCGAGCGATGCAATGCAATACGGAGTAACGGACGGCCAAAAGGTCTCCGTTGCCGTTGAAGGAGAAAAGAGCGGTGTGATGGGGCAAGTGACCATCCGGGTAAAGGACAGGTATGCCCTTGATATGCATATCGATACGGATGACGCTAATGCATTCGGGCTCGCTGGCGGCGAACTGCTGAAAATAATTCCTTAAGGAGGCTTGGTAAGGCATGATGATCGGCAGGGTGATCAGCAATATTGTCTCTACAAGGAAATACGATGAACTCCAGGGACTTAAGCTTCTTGTCATACAGCCGTATTACGGAAATATGGAAGACTGCTTCGTTGCGGCAGATGAAATTGGAGCGGGGGAAGGCGAGCTTGTCCTCGTTTCAAGAGGCAGCATGGTAGCCAATGGACTAAAGAAGAACGCTCCCGTTGATGCGGTTGTCGTTGGAATTGTAGATAACGAACCAATTATAAAATAGGTGTGCGGGTGGTAAACATGGGACAGATATTAAAGGTTCTTGCAGTCGGTGATCCTGCGGTTTATCTGTATAAAGACCCGCGGTATGGGATCGTTGAAACATTCAGCCGGGAAAATGGCGCCGAAATTATGTTTCATATCGTTCCATGGGCGGAATATTATGGTGCCATGATGGATGCACTTGAAGGAAAGTCGGATTTTGATGTGGTCATGGCCGCAGGTCATCTTTGGCTGAAGGATTTTGTCAGGAAAGGGTATTTCGCAGAGGCAGACGATCACGAAGGTGCTTTCGATAGGCAGGAAGACATCCTTGAGGTGATCAGGAAAGAAATGGAGACCGCCGGCAAACGGTATTTGTATCCATCTTTCTGTGATGGCCATATCCTTCTTTACCGGAAATCGGTGGCGGAGAAGTATTTAGGAGGACTGGTTCCGCGGGTTGTCGATACAGATACAATTGTGAGGATGGCGTCACATCTTCACCAGCGGGAGCCTGGAATGGCTGGAATCGCCCTAAAGGCGCATGAAAGCGAAATATTCCTTGATTTCCTTCCGTATTTGCGGGAAGAAGGAATTGATGCTTTCGATGAAAAGACACATGCTCCGGCTTTTAATACTCCGGAAGGCATAAGGGCTTTGGAAAAATATATTTCATTGAAGGAATCTGCCCCTGAAAACACAGATAGCTTCGGAAACGATGAACTCCGGGAGACCTTTCAAAACCGTCAGTGCGCACTGGCAGTCACATGGGGAGGGCAACTCGGATTTGTGATGGATGAACGCTGTCTCGACAAGGAAGATGTCGGATTCTCGGCCATTAAGACTTCGTGGAATGTTACTTGGAGTTTTGCAATTAGCCAGAAATCCAAAAAGAAAGAGCTTGCCAATAAGTTCCTGTCCTACTTGGCATCTTCACCTATCGATCAGCTCGTCGGAACATACTCGGGGGCTCCTGTCAGGGAATCCTCCTACACAACAGGCGAAATTCAGCCATGGTATCCAGTCCTGCTGGAATCCATCAGGACATATGCAAAACCACTGCCAATGATGGAGAATGCGGGCGATAAGCTTGCTCCGCTGTACGAACATATCCACAAAGCTTTTAAGGGAATTGAAACACCTGCCGAGGCACTGTTCGAGGCGGAGAAAGAAATTTTAAAAATCGCAAGGGGGTGAGCCAATGAAGCTGATCGTGATTGGCGGAGTAGCAGCAGGGATGTCTGCCGCTTCCAAGCTCAAGAGAATGGATAAGGATGCGGAAATCGCGGTTTACGAAAGAGGAAGCTTCTTATCGTACGGCGCCTGCGGCCTGCCCTATTTTGTCTCTGGTGAAAACGATGATTATACAAAAATGATTGCCCGGACAAAAGAACAGTTTGAGTCAATGGGAATGGATATTTTCCTACGTCATGAGGTAGTCAAAGTTGTTCCGGAGAAAAAGCAGGTCATGGTCAGGGATTTGGAAACAAAGCGGGTGTTCCTTGATCACTATGATAAATTAATGATTGCAACGGGAACTTCCCCCATTGTCCCGCCTTTCAGCGGAGGGAATCTGAAAAACATCAAGGTCCTAAAAACGCTTGAAGACGGGATCGTATTGAAAGAAGCCGCAGACGGGGAAGGTGTCCAAAATGTCGTCATTGTCGGGGGCGGCTACATTGGAATCGAAGCTGCTGAAGCGATGGGCCATCTTGGCAAGAATGTAAGAGTGATCGAGCTGTCCGACCGGATTCTCCGGACATTTGACAAAGACATAACCGATCTGGCTGAAAGTGAGCTCATCAGGCAGGGCGTCTATTTAAATCTCAATGAGAAGGTCCTTGGCTTTATTGGTTCTGAAACAGTGGAAAAAGTCCAGACGGATAAAGGTATTTATCCTGCCGATTTGGTCCTGCTTTCCCTTGGAGTCAAGCCTGCCACGGGTTTTCTGGAGGGCTCGGGGATTCTGCTTTCAGCGAACGGGGCCGTCCTCATTGATAGGGAGATGCGGACGAATATTCCGGATGTGTACGCTGCCGGCGACTGCGCTGTGGTATACAACAAAGTCATGGAAGAAAACGCCTATATCCCGCTTGGAACGAATGCGAATAAATGCGGCAGAATTGCAGGCGCCAATATAGCCGGGAGCCACACTAAGTATGTTGGCACGCTGGGAAGTGCAGCCATTAAAGTGTTTGACTTTGAGCTTGCCCGCACCGGAATGTCTGAGGAAGACGCAGTAAGGCTTCGACAGGATTATACAACCGTTTTTGTAAAAAGCGCTGACCACCCTGCTTATTACCCTGACCAGACGCCGATTTGGATCAAGCTGATTTGTGATAAGCGGACGAGACGGATCCTTGGGGCCCAGGCAGCAGGTAATAAAGGTGTGGTTTTAAGGATTGATATCTTTGCCGTGGCCATCCATGCGAAAATGTCAGCCGATGAACTCGGGATGACGGATTTGTGTTACGCACCGCCTTTTGCCGGTGTATGGGACGCGGTCCATATTGCCAGCAATGCAGTAAAGTAATGGTGGTGGTAATAGATGAAAAAAGTGATGTGTTTAAATAAAGCTGCCGGTATGGTGAGAGATGGCGATACCATTTCGTTTGGCGGAAATGTACTCCACCGGGTGCCAATGGCTTTTGTCAGGGAGATCGCAAGGCAGAAAAAGCAGGAGCTGAAAATAGTAAAGACAGCGGGTGCGCATGATATTGATCTTTTATGTGCAATGGATAGTGTCACCTCGGTTGATGCAGGGTTTGTCAGCTACGAAACTAAATTCGGTCTCGCTTCCCACTACCGGAGAGCAGTGCAGGAAGGCCGGGTCAAAGGGAATGAACATGCGTGCTATACGGTGATTTGTGCTTTACGCGGAGCCCAGATGAACGTTCCTTTTATGCCTGTAAAAGGGCTTGTGGCCGGTGAACTTCTGGAAAAGAATGATTACTTCATGGTTGTTGAAGATCCTTTCAGCGGGAATCCAATTACGCTTGTGAAAACCATCGTCCCCGATGTTGCAGTCATTCACGTCCAAGAGTGCGACCAGAACGGGAATGCAAGAATTTACGGGCCAAAGTTTGAGGATGTTTTGCTCAGCAGGGCTGCTAAAAAGGTCATCATCACAACGGAGCAAGTTGTTCCTGCAGGGATGATGAAGCGGAATGCTGAGTATGTGGACATCCCGTCATTTCTTGTCAGCGCAGTTGTCCATACTCCAAGAGGTGCGGCTCCGGCGTCGTGCCCGGGAAAATATGACATCGATGAAACGTCACTCATTTCTTTTCTGGGAATGAAGACGAAGGAAGAAATCGAAGGTTACTTATCGGATTATAGTTCCAGGGACCATTCTGGGGAAAGGACGGCATTAAGGATATGACATCATCCCATCGACCAGTCGATATCATGACCTGTGCCATCGCGAACATGCTGGAGGACGGGGAAACCGTATTCCATGGTGTTTCATCACATCTTCCAATGGTCGCTATGAGCCTGGCGAAAAATATGCATGCACCTGACCTCGTCCATTTGAATATTCCTGGAGGGGTGAACCCTTCCTCCATAGCAAAAGCCTCCTACTCTTCTGCAGGCGCAGAGCTTCTCGATAGCGGAGAAGCGTACTTCCCGCTCGAGGAAGTATTCGACCTATCCATGAGGGGAAGGCTGGACGTCGCTTTCCTCGGCGGCATTCAGTTTGATATAAACGGGAATGTCAATGCTTCGGTGATCGGTGACTACCACAGGCCCAAGCTTCGCCTCCCTGGCGGTGCTGGGAGTGCTGTCCTGATTCCTACAGCCAAAAAAGCGATCATCTGGCGAGTGAAACATGATCCGCGTACATTTGTAGAAAAGGTTGATTTTGTCACAACGCGTGGCAACCTATGGAAAATTGTCACACCGCTCTGCGTCTTTGAATTCAAGAATGGTAAACTGCACCTCGACACCATCCATCCTACCTCCTCGCTGGAGGAAGTGAGGGCGAACACTGGATTCGAGCTTTTGTATGATACGGTCAGATATACGCCGGAGCCAACAAGAGAAGAACTGAATATGCTGAAAAAAGTGGATCCGCATGATTACAGGTCCATTGAGCTGAAGTAGGAACGAAGCCTTAGTCCTTGTGGGATTGGGGCTTTTTTTGCGTGCTCTGGCAACGGGCTATTGGAAGAATGGTAACCGTGTTACTAGTTAGAATGGACACTAGACGAATTTGAATGGATAGAGGTAGATATGCCGGTCCATATTGGGGGGCAGCGTTCAGGTGGTTGAGAATAGTACCTGTTTTTGAAGATGAAGAAAAAAGAGGATCGTCTTTGTCTGGCTCATTTAGTCGGGCAAAGGCGGTCTTTTTTGTTTTGGTTTGCCTTTTTGTGAAAAATGCGGTCGTTTTGAGGAGAGAAATATACTTTTACTCTTTTTATCAGCTAGTGGACTATGTGTAACCGGTTCCACAAGAGCATTGTTAAGATGTTTTTTGCTTTGTAAACTGGCTATCTATGGTAATGGTCATACTATCTCCGGTTAAGCCCATTCTATCTACATTTGCTGTGAAAAAATCCAACCTCTTTCGGTGAGTGGAGTCTCGAAACACCCCTGTCTTCTATATTTGAATAAAGCACCTTTGTCAATTGAGTTTCTCGACAGCACCAGTGCCTGCTCACTTTATAGCTCGCGTTTTCATTGATACTGCTGTAAATTTGTTGAAAATTTATTGCAAATATACCAGTTGTTCATTGATGAACAATAAGCGTTATAGTATGATTAAAGTAGGATAAAAGTCCTATTTTTAAGATGTGTTCTGAATTCAGTTAAGCCTGTCTGTTTAAAATAATACAGGCCCATTGTTTTTTTAGAAGGTGGAGAGTGGTGTTTAAAAAAATTGAGTCTCTTGATGATCTCAAGAGGGTATTGTATCTATCGATATTGCCGTGTATCATTGCCGGTCTGGTTGCTTATAATTTTTTAGGGATAAATGCTCAAGGTGCAGCGGGGCGCACTTATATACTGATCTCCCGTTTTCTTGTTGTCTGGTATATTTTCAACTGGATATGCATCTTAAACAGGAGGTATATCCGCCAGATTGAGTTATTGAATTTGGTCATGATCACCATCATGCATATTGGGACTGTCTATGATGCTTTTTTTCATTATATCCTCTGTGAAAAGGACGGCGGATTTGGCATTTCGCTCATCTGGACTCCCTTGATATATATCATCATTTTTCTGACCCTCGAATCGAGGACTGGTCTGATATGGTCGCTTGGAGTTTTGGGGGTTACGTTAGTTTTTGGGATCATTCATATTCCCGATATACCGCCAAAGTATGGAAGCTCAGTTGTATTGTTTTATACAGCGAATTTAATTTATATTATTCTATTCTATTTGGCATGGCATATTTTTAATGCACTGTCCGAATTAAAAGCGGCAAAGCGGAATGCGAGCCTAGATTCGTTAACGGGAATCGCAAACCGCTACCAGATTGATATTTGGCTGGACGAACATTTAAAATCAGCAATGGAGCAAAGGGCGGCATTCTCGATCATTTTCTTTGATATTGATTATTTTAAGCTGGTAAACGACCGGTACGGCCATAAAACCGGAGATTCTGTCCTGAAGGAACTAGCTGATTTAATCCGGGAAAGCCTTCCGGAAGAAGCCTTTTTTGGCAGATGGGGCGGTGAAGAATTCATCATTATCACTGATTATACGAAGGATGTTTCCAGCTTTCTAGCAGAGATGGTCAGGAGCAAAATTGAGGGCAATGAATTTGCTTCAGCCGGAAAGCTGACTGCGAGCTTTGGGGTAGCATCCTATCAGTATGGAGAAATGGTCGATCGCCTTGTTGCGCGGGCTGACGTTGCCTTATATGAATCAAAAAGGCAGGGCAGAAACCGGGTAACCATTATCTAGAGTAAAAGAATCGGCGGATTCCTGTCTGGGAGCATCCGCTGATTTTTTTATTCATCAAACGATTAATTAAATAAGTTCTACCCCTTTTTTGAAGTCATTGTATCTCTTCCTTCATAACAGCTAATAATGTAAAGAAAAGGAATGGGAATGTATCATGGATTGCAGCAAGAAAAGGGGGAGAAGGGTTGGATTTTCCGGTTATCTATACAAACATTTGGGATGTAGTTTTTGCAGTGCCAGCGGTGATGCTTATGACCCAGGTGCTCAAGAAGGTTTTTCGGCTGCGTGCTGTCTATGTCCCGGCGGTTGCCGTATTGATAGGGTTGATTATTTCAATCCTTATCAGCCACAGGCAGCATCTATTGGGGGCGTTGTTCATGGGGTATTTCTACGGATATGGAGCGATCGGCAGCTATGCAGCAATTAAGACCAGCCTGCTTCATATAAGGACAGACAAAAAAAATTACAGCTGAATTGAATGATACTTTTGGCCTTCTTTTTACTGAAAAATTTATACAAAAATAACGGCCATATGTAGTATAATTAGAATTGTGTCATAAAAAAATATCTGCCTAACAGGTGTTGTTGCTTAACAGCAATAGCTTAAAAGGGAAGTTGGTAAAAGCCAACGCGGTCCCGCCACTGTAAATGGGAGCAACCTAAAGATTGTCACTGTCCTTCACGGGCGGGAAGACTTAGGAAGCAATGACCATGAGCCAGGAGACCTGCCTGTTTATAATCACCACAAGCCTACGCGGATAGGAGGGTGTTAAGAGAATGCATAATTATGCTGGATTCTTAACTTCACTAACCTCCTCCTTTAATAGGGGGATTTTTTTATGCCTTTGTTTTGTTCAGTTTTAGAGAATCATAGAAATGGAGAGGAAGACATGCTGGCAAACAGAAAGGTGAAATTATTAACAGTATTTTGGCTGATGTTCGCTCTAATGCTGAGCGGCATCCACCCGCAAGCTTTTGCAGCGGAGGGGGGGAACAGTGCGGCGGTAATCATTGATGGAGACCAGCCGGATTCCCATACAGAGAAAACGGTTGATTTACAGGATAATGCAACTGCTTTTGATGCCCTGATCAGTGCGGTTGGAGACGAAAATATTAAATACACAACATCTTCATACGGAAAATTAATTACAGAAATCAACGGCATTAAGCCAGCGGCCCCAGATTACTGGGCGGTGTTTGTCAATGGAGTTGGGACTCCGACTGGTGCCGACAGCTATAAGGTCTTTCCTGGCGATGCCATTACTTTCAGCCACTCGAAGAATGTAAAGGACTCTGTGTATTTGTCAGTGGTTGGAAAGGGTGATGAATCTGTAATCAATGCCGATTATCCAACGAGTATTGTTGGAGAGCCGACAGCGCTTCAGCTTCTTCAAACCACTGCCGGGAAAGATCAGGTCGGTCTGAAAGATACCGATTTCGGAAAGATGATTGTTTCCATCAACGGCATTGCAGCAGAGGGGAACAGCTACTGGGCCTTTTACGTAAACGGAAATTATGCTTCTGTAGGTGCCGAAAGCTATAAGCTTCAGCCTAACGACAAAATCAGCTTTAAATTTGAGACATTTGAGCCAGCGCCTGAAGAACCAGCAACTCCTGAGCCTGAACCTGGAGATACAGGAGAAACACCGGCACCTGACAAATTTTCTTCTGAGAGCATTAATAAGGGAATCGAATCAGCCAGCAGATACCTATCTGCAAAGGGGAATCCTGGCCCGTGGGACGTGATCGCCTACAGTCAGATTGGAAAAGCGATTCCGGGGAGTTTTCTAGAAGATGTGACGAACACTGTCAAGGAAAATGGCGGCCCTTTTCGTTTGATTACCGATAATGAAAAACATACGTTGGCGGTTGCTGCAGCAGGCGGGGACCCGACAAACATAGCAGGAGTCAATCTTGTTGAAGCGATTTATAATGGTGACGTAACAAGGCAGGGAGTGAATGGTATAGCATACGGCCTTATCGCCCTTGACAGCAAATCGTACAAAGTACCCGAGAATGCGGTCTGGACAAGAGATAAGCTTGTCAGTGAGCTTCTGGCAAAACAAAGTGATGAAGGCGGATGGGCACTTGGCGGCGGAAATTCAAGCGACCCTGATATAACAGCCATCGTATTGGCAGCCTTAGCTCCATATAAAAACCAGGACAATGTAAAACCAGCTGTTACAAAAGGGCTGGAATATCTTTCAGCCTTTTACAAAAGTGGCAAGGTTGATAACAGTTCGACAGCTGGTCAGATGATCATCGGACTCTCAGCACTTGGAGAGGATGCAAATGGCGAGCGCTTCACAATGAAGGACGGGACAAGCCTGATTCAACACCTTCTTTCTTTTCAGTATGAAGATGGAGGTTTCAGCTGGATGAAGGGAGATGCGAGCAATCCGTTCACAACTTCTTTTGGGCTTCAGGGAATAGTGGCGTACAAGCTGTTTTCTGACGGAAAAGGTTCTTTCTATAATTTGAATGAGTCTGTGCCAGTTCCGGCTCCACAGCCAGAACCAGCGCCTAACCCGGATGATAATAAGACGCCTGTACCAGCTCCAACGCCGGTAAAAGATCCGAAGCCAGCTCCAACAACTGGTGATGATTCTATTAAGCCTGGACAGTCTGGCGATCAAACAGGCTCCCCGGCAGGGAAAGCGCTTCCGAATACAGCGACGAATATGTACAATATCCTCCTCATCGGCATGCTGCTTCTGTTTGCTGGAGCAGGCCTGTATGCGGTGGAAAAGAGAAAGAAGGCATAGAGAGCAGTGGTCCGTAAAAGAATATCCCTCTTGTTTATTGCAGGAGGGCTCTTTTTTATCATTCTGGCAGTCAGCCAGATTTATCGGTCGGAAGTATCGCAATCCTATGCGCTTAGCAGAGCCAGGGAGCTTGTGAAAGAAAATGGTGATAAACCCGGCGGCAAGCCAACGGCCCAAAAGCAGGATATCATTGGGATTCTCCGCCTGCCAAGCATCAAGGCTGAATTGCCGGTCATTAAAGGGACCTCAGAAGACGACCTTTTAAAGGGTGTCGGCCATTATGAAGGAACAGCCATGCCTGGTGAAAAGGGGCAAATGGTGCTGTCCGGACACAGGGATACTGTTTTTAAAAAGGTCGGCAAACTCAGCGTCGGTGATGAATTGAAGATGGAAACACCTGAAGGAACGTATACCTATACAATTGATAAAACGTATATTGTAGAAGCGGATGACAGGACGGTCATCAAAGACATTGTCACGGAAGAAGTCCTGACATTGACGACATGTTATCCATTCAGCTTCATTGGAGATGCTCCGCAAAGATATATTGTCAATGCAAAACGAAAAGTGTAGGAGGAGATGGAGCATGTCACGATTATGGAGAACATGCATCCTTGCTTTGTCGCTAGCTCTTGCTGTCAGCCTTATGGGCTGCACACCTGGAGCCGATGAAAGCAAGGGCAGCACGATAAAAGAAGAGTCGAAAGCAGATGGACAGGCGAGGAGCGAAAAGAAAGAAGAAAAAAAGAAAGAGAAAACAACAGAAAAAACAGCGAAAGACAAAGCAGGGGATAAAACAGAGGCGAAAGCTGAGAACAAGACAGATTCTAAGCCTAAAAAAGAATCCGCTTCAAAAACGGGTGAATCCCGTGAAGCTGCCGCGGCACCTGAAGCATCACAACAACAGGATCGGGCTGCGGCTGAGAGCAAACCGTCAGGCAGCGTGAAAAAGGAGCAGCCGGCTTCCGCAGCTCCAGCTCCTTCTCAGAGCAATCCGGTTACAAATGCACCGGCACCAGCACCTCCAAAGGCAACACCAGCACCTGAAAAACAAAAAACGGTTACGCTGTCCATTACCGGGCCAAAAGGAAAGACGCTGATGGGAGCGAAATCGGTGGAAATGAACGAAGGAGACACCATTCTTATGATCCTTTTAAAAGGGGCAGGGAAAAGCAATGTTGATTATTCTGGAAGCGGAGCAACCGCCTATGTCCAGGGAATCTATAATATTTACGAATTCGATTACGGTGCCATGAGCGGCTGGCTGTGCGCCCAGAACGGGGCGAAGCTGCAGAAAAGTGCTGGAGCCATTACTGTAAAGGACGGAGATCGGATTGACTGGACATATACCGAGTAGGTTTCGGTTGGTGAAAAAATCATGAGAAGATTCACTGATTTTCACCCAATTGTTACTTTTCTTTATTACGCAGGGGCCGTTGCACTTTTCGCGGCCCTTCTGCATCCTGTTTTTCTTGTGGCGGGATTGATCATTGTCCTGGCCATCCACTTTTTTTACGATCGTTGCAGAGGACTGCAGCGATGGTTTTTTTTGATGCTGACGACAGGCTTATTTATTTTTATTTTAAACCCCGTTTTCAATGAAAGGGGAAGACATGTTCTTTTCATGCTGGGGGATCATCGCGTTACCCTCGAAGCGGCAGTGTATGGGGGAATGAGTGCCTTATCCATTATTGGCGTCATCGCTGTTTTTGTCTCCTATAATGAAGTGATGACACCGAACAAACTGCTTTTCCTTTTTGCAAAACTGCTGCCCCGGTTTGCTGTTCTCCTGATGCTGACCTTGCGCTTTATCCCGTTGATGAGAAAGAGGCTTGAGGAAATAGGGGATGTACAGGTGAGTAAAGGGCTGTCAGTCCATGAAGGTACCTTGAAGGAAAGGGCTCGGAATGGGATGAACTATATCCAGGTGCTTCTGACTTTTTCGCTTGAGGAAGCGATTCAGACAGCTGAATCCATGAAAGCAAGAGGGTACGGAGAAGGTGTCCGGTCCAGCTATGAACATTTTGTGTTTAAACGCCCCGATTTTGCCGCAGCTCTTTATTTGCTGCTTCTTTTGGCTGTGCTCGTGTACGGCCGTATCCAAGGCTTCGGGTGGTTGGCCATCTCTCCGGTAATGGAAACATTCAGCTTTCCGCAAAACGAAGCAGTCCTGCTTATTATCCACTGTTTATTTATAGGGTTCCCATTAATTGTTGAAACAGGAGAGTATATCCGATGGCGTATATTGAATTGAACAAAGTCAGCTTTACCTATCCCGGTGGTGCTGTTCCTGCTGTAAGGAACCTTTCTTTAAAAGTGGAAAAAGGGAGTTTCACGCTGCTCTTCGGTGCATCAGGATCAGGGAAAAGCACCCTTTTAAGGATGTTGAAAAAAGAAATCCAGCCGAATGGAGTTTTGGCTGGAGATATTATGATAGACGGGAAACCAGCTGAAATAGCTAAAAGCGAGAAAATCGGGTTTGTCTTCCAGGATCCGGAGAACCAAGTGGTGGCAGATACCGTCCTTCACGAACTGGTATTTGGCCTTGAAAACATAGGCCTTCCAACATCTGAAATGAGAAATCGAGTTGCTGAAATGGTTCATTTTTTCGGGGCCGAGCCTCTGCTCCACAGGAAAGTGGAAGAGCTTTCGGGAGGAAAGAAGCAGCAGATGAACCTTGCTTCCGTCCTGCTCATGCAGCCGGACATTCTCCTGCTTGATGAACCAACGGCCCAGCTTGATCCGGTAAGTGCCCGCGAGTTTACGAACATGCTTGTCCGTCTTAATGAAGAGTTTGGCATGACAATCATTGTTGCTGAACATCGCCTTGAAGATTTTGTCGCGGCTGCCGATAAAGTGGTTATGATGGAAAAAGGACAAGCTGTTTATGACGGGTGTCCCGAGGATTCGGTCGAGTGGCTGTGGGATTCGGGGAGACGAGCCTACATTCCAAGCCTTCCATCATTCTTTAAGAGCGTTGACGGGGAAGGGCAAATCCCTTTGAACGTAAGGGATGCAAGAAAATGGCTTCAGCAATGCCAAATAACTTCTGGAAAAGAAAAAATTGGCGGAACAAGCAAGGATCCGGGTGGGAAGGAAAGTGTCCTGCGTGCTGAAAATATTCATTTTGGCTATGGAAAGGATGCTGATTTCGTATTAAAAGGACTCGATTTTTCGCTCGAAAAAGGCAGCTTCTATGCCTTGCTTGGAGGGAATGGATCAGGCAAGTCGACCTTTTTGAAAATAGCGGCCGGAATCTATAAGCCATACAAGGGGAAAGTGCTATTGAACGGCAAAAGGATGAAGGGGCTGAATAACAGGGAAAGCGCTGGGAAGATTGGTTACTTGCCGCAAAACCCAAAGCTTTTTTTCCTTCATGATACGGTGGGGAAAGAGCTCGATGAAACGGCGAAACAATGGGGAAGGAAGCCTGCGGAAGGTGAGCCTATACTGGAAAGGCTGGGTATTTCCCATTTGCGCGACAGCCACCCTTATGATTTGAGCGGAGGGGAAATCCAAAAGGCCGCCCTTGCCTGTATTTTGCTAAGAAGCCCGGATATCCTGTTGCTCGATGAGCCAACAAAAGGGCTTGATGCTATATCGAAGGAACGGTTGGCCGGGATTCTCCAAGAATTACGGGAAGAAGGGAAAATGATCGTGATGGCGACACACGATGTTGAATTTGCAGCCAGGCATGCTGTAAAGTGCGGAATGATGTTCCAGGGAATCATTACTTCCGAAGCAGAACCCAAAGAGTTTTTTCAGGGTAACTTCTTTTACACAACAATGATTCAGAAGCTGTTTCGCCAGGTGCCCGAGTACGGAGCAGTCACTTTAGAGGAGGCGGTCAAATGCTTCGGAATAAAGTAGCGGCCTCCACTCTGCTGATTATGGCAGTTATACTGTTATTGATTGTATCCGCTTGGCGCGCAGAACATTATATCCTGCTCAGCTTTGGCGTCATGGCTGCGGGCATTCTCTTTTTGCTGGCGAGGTTTGAAAACAGGAAAATGGAGGTCGGCGAGCTGGTCTTGATTGCGGTTATTGCAGCAATTGCCTCTGTTGGCCGGATACCGTTTGCAAGCATTCCCGGCGCACAGCCGACGACATTTGTGATTATAGTTACTGGTCTGGTGTTCGGTGCCGAAGCGGGATTTATGGTTGGAGGAGTAGCGGCGCTTGCTTCCAATATGGTTTTGGGGCAGGGGCCGTGGACGCCGTGGCAAATGGCTGCATGGGGATTGATCGGGTTGGTTTCGGGGCTACTGAGAAACAGGAGCTTTATGCAGAACAAGTGGGGCAGGGCGGTCTACGGCATCATCTGGGGCTTCCTGTTTGGTTTTATCATGAATCTGTGGGGGCTGTTTTCGCTAGGCGGAGGCGGGAATACCCTGACCATGGATGCAGTGGTAGCATATTTTGGAGCGAGCCTCTTGTTTGATACGTTCCACTCAATCGCGAATGTTGTTTTCCTCCTTGTATTCGGCGATCAGTTTATTAAGACCCTATCCCGGTTTAAACGCAAGTACGGACTGTTAGAATGATGGCGGCCTGCATTAAGTTTAAGATTCAGGATATTGTTGGATTTGTCCGACAAATCGAGTGTTCAATATGCTATGATTAATGAAAAGAAGAATATGGCGGGGATGGTATTTTATTCAGTAGGAGGATGCCATGAGGACTCGGGTTCGGAAAAAAGAAGCAACAATGCCCTTTGCAAGGTTAAAAGCTTTTTTTGCTACTATTTTGCTGCATCTAAGTTTTTATGCGTTTATTATTACGGTTGTTGTATTCTTCATTGAATATTTCTCTGTCTGATTGTTACAGTATCTGCTCTGAAAAAGAAGGTTTGATTTAAGCGCAGGTTGTGAAAGTATTTTTTTTGAGGATTATGCTTAGACAAGGTCGTCATTACTTAGCTGATTTATAGCTGGGTAAAAGGCGATCTTTTTTGTATTGGGGCTTCCGGGGTTAAGATTTTTACTAATGTCAGCTCTTTACATGTGGTATATGTGTAAACTAAAGAGTTTCGTCTAAAAAAACGGCCTCCCCCGAAAAAGGAGACTGGCCGTTATTACCATGATCAATGTATGGTTATGCTCGTTTTCTGGATACTAAAAGATAGACTACATAGGCCGCTACGGCAGTAATACCAACAAGCCCTGTAAGCATACCGAAGTTTTCCTCGATAAAAGGCTTGGCTTTGTCTCCAAGGGCGATAATGATGGCTGCCTCCAGGAAAAAGCGGAGTCCGCGGCCGACTACTGACCAAAAGAGAAGCTTCGAAATTTTAACGTTGGATACGCCGGAAAAAATGGTAAAGACTTTGTATGGGATGGGGGTAAAGCCCGCAATAAGAATGGCCATGGCCCCGTATTTTTGGAAATAATGTTCTACCTTTAAGATTCGCTCTTCAGATATAAAGTACCTCAGTACCGGCCGGCCGACCTTTTTCCCGATATACCAGCCTAGAAGCGCTCCAAGAACTGAACCTACAGTTGTCACCAACGCGTACAGCAGTGCCTTGTCGGGATTGGCGATTCCCATGGGAATCATCAGAACGTCGGGAGGGATCGGGAAAAAGGAGGACTCGGTGAAGGAAACAAAAAATAAACCCAATATCCCATAGTTCATCAGCCATGTTCCAATAGAGTCAATAATTTCTGTCATGAATAATAAAATCTCCTTTTGTATGGTTACTTTTCCAGCTACATGTAGAAGTATAGCATTTTCTGGTGATACTGCCCAAATATCTAAGCGCGGGTAACCCTTTCATGGTAGAGTGGAGAAAAAGCGTGTCTGTTTGCGGGGTGTTTATTAAGTGGAACTTATTATATTTTTTCTTCTGGGCGGGTTCATCAGTATCCTGTCAGGTTTTTTCGGAGTCGGCGGCGGGTTCATACTGACACCTGTTCTGCTGCTCATCGGGCTGTCGCCGCTTGAAGCCATTACAACAAGCCTTCTTTTTACAGTTGGTACTTCTTCATCAGGCATTCTGGCTCATATATCTTTAGGAAATATCCGCTGGACCGATGGACTGGTTCTCGGATTAAGCGGAGCTGTAGCGACACAGGCTGCTCACCCGTTTGTATTCTTCCTTGAATCGAGAGGGTGGGATGCGATTGCCATTCCATCTCTTTACATTGTCATGCTCTCCTATTTTGCCTATCAAATGATCAAGCCGAGAGTGAGAGAAAGTCATTCGCTTGAGGGCAGGCACTTACGGCAGCCTTGGAAGCTTTTTGCTATTGGTCTTGGGGCAGGTTTTACTTCTGCAGCTATGGGGGTGGGGGGTGGCTTCCTCATCGTCCCACTGCTCGTGACACTTCTTGGCTTCGAGCCTAGAAAAGCGGTAGGGACAAGTCTTCTTGCAGTCTTGATGATTGCAGGGACAGGCTTTGCTTCCTATGCAACGGAAGTCCACATCGATTATCTCCATGGGGCATTGCTTGTATGCGGGGGACTGGCAGGCTCGCAGCTCGGTGCAAGGCTGACTGCCTTTTTCAAAAACGGGGAAATGAAGCCGCTGCTCGGCACATTATATATTGTAATGGTATCAGGAACGGTGTTCAAACTATTGCATTACGATTATGCCGGCTTGTCAGCAATGGGTTTATTTATGCTGTTTTTCCTGTTGCTGTCCGTCTTGAAAATCAGGAATGGACGGGCTTCTCTGAGGGCTTGATAAAGGCTGGAAATATTCTAGGATAAAAAGCAAGCTCAAGAAAGAAATTCAGCGAGATTTTTGGTATGATAAGGAAGTGAATAAGATCGTCATAAGCTTCTGGTTTAAGCTGGAATTTGCTGCTGTTTTTATCCCTATTATTGTTCCGGGAGGGTATTGTTTTGAGGAAGAGTCAGCCATTTAACGGGGATCTCCTTTATGTTCATTTGAACGAGAGGGATCAATACGTGCTGTCATGCGGAATAGAGTTTATTGAATTTGCTCGGTCCCTGGCCGATTCAATGGCTAATATTCTGCTTTTAAAGCATAATTTTGAAGATGGTGAATATAACAGGCATACAATGCTGCAGTACGTGCCCCAGGAACGCATCGGGAAGTTGGTGGCTGATGATGTCCGGACTTACGGGGACTTCTGCTGGATGGACTTTGAAGAAGTGGAAGGGCTTAATGTACTGACAGGGCATGAAATAGCGGAAATTCTCTACCTTGGGCATATTAAACACCACCTCAAGCTGCCTTTTTATAATCAGCTTGGGAACCGGTTTGTATATTTGGCGCAGGAGGATGGCTGGTTTAATAAAATTTACTACCGTAACCTAAATGATTTCTTCCGAGTATTAAGCGAGGCGATCCCAGGAAAGCTTGCTGAACTAAGACCGGAAAAAAGCCTGTTCGGTATTCGGAAAAAGAGACTATACCCGCCAATCAATAAGGAAATATTAAAATCGCTGAGCCCGGTGCTGAAAGAAGGGGCGGTTTTTTCTTTCAAGAACATTGGGCAAAACCGGAACAGGATGGAAATTCCAATCTGGGCGGTAGGGGATTTCTCAAATATGGATGATATGTATGAAGAATTTTTGCAGGCACTAGGAAGTCCTTTTGCAGGCAAGCTGATTTTTGATAAAAAGCTGAAAGAGTGGAGCTTGTTGGCGCAATGACAGCCTCCTTCCATAGTGAAGTTTCCGAATGATGTTGATTCTACATTGTGGCCATTGGTAGCCGAGGGGTAAATTCCTTTCAGGAAACGGTGCTGGGAAGTGTAAGCCATAAGGTAGCAAAACGGGCTAAAGCACCCGGCATGATCGTAAAATAGTTAAAATGAAACCCAGCCATTATGCGGCTGGGTTTTTAGGTTGTCGGGAATGGATTTGCGGTAAATAACGGAGGTTATTAGAAAGAGTGATGGATAGTTCGTTTGGTTGATATATCGAGTGGGCTGGCTGTTATCTTTCGCAGGTTGATCGGAAAAACATCAAGGTTGGTTGATTTATCACAAAAGTGGCTGATATCCTGAACAAGCTGGTCGATACCCTGCTTCCGGGTCAGACATGAAACCCTCTCCCGACCGCGAAATGCCGTTTCTGAAAGATTTTTATCGTAAAAAGCAGTGCTTAACATAGGAAAAGAGAGAGCTCGAACCTCTCAAGTTCCCCCATCTCAGGAGACCTCCTGTTTTCTGATGCACAAAAAACCCAGCCAGCAGGTGGCTGGGTTTTACTTTTAAATTTTAAGAAACCGAAACAGGTTTTGGTTTCTTAACGGATACATTCTTCTTTCCGCTCAGCTTGTCGGTTAGAACGGTGAGCGCTCCATCGCCGGTGACGTTGCATGCTGTCCCGAAGCTGTCCTGCGCGAGGTAGAGAGCGATCATCAAGGAAATCATGGTAGGGCTGAATCCAAGCATTGTTTCAAGCAATCCTAGCGAAGCCATTACTGCTCCTCCGGGAACTCCCGGGGCGGCAATCATCGTAATTCCGAGCATGAGAATGAATGGCAGCATCTTTTGGAAAGTATAAACTTCTGATTGTAGTAGCATGACTGCCATACTGCAGCTGACGAGAGTAATCGTACTGCCGGACAAGTGGATGGTGGCCAAGAGCGGAACGGAAAAGTCAGCGACTTTTTCACGCGCTCCGATTTTTTTTGCATGCTTCAAGGTGACCGGTATGGTTGAAGCGGAAGACTGGGTGCCCAAGGCTGTCATATAAGCTGGAGCCATTTCCTTCAGCATTCTGATCGGATTTTTCTTTGCGGCTGCCCCTGCTACGCTATATTGGAAAACCAGGTATAGAAGATGCAAGGCAATAATCATGACGAACACCTTCAGGAATACGCTGATAATTGCAGATACTTGCCCGCCTTGGGTCATATTCGCGAAAATCCCGAATATATGGATGGGGAGGAGCGGAATGATCATCTTTTCTATGAGCAATTCGACAATCTGCCTGAAATCTTCTACTGCTTTTTGAAGCGTATCACCCTTGATTGCTGCCAGCCCAAGTCCGAGCGTGAAAGCGATCAATAGTGCAGTCATGATTCCCATCACAGGAGGCATGTCTATTTTGAAGAAAGGCTCAAGCAACGCTTTTTCCGGATTTTTAAACTTCTGAAAGCCTTGTTCTTTTAATATAAAAGGGTACAAGGTGCTTGCTGAGAAATAGGCAATCAAGCCTGCCAGGACTGTGGAAGCATAAGCGAGTGCTGTGGTAAGGCCAAGCATACGCCCCGCACCACGGCCCAGTGAAGCAATTCCTGGAGCGATAAAGCCAATAATGATGAGTGGAATGGCAAAGCCAAGGAAGTTGCCAAAAATGCTGTTGAAGGTGGCAAACACTCTTATTGGCCAGTCTGGAAGGATAAGGCCGGCAACAATGCCAAGTCCGATGGCGAGGATGATTTTTGGGAGCAGTCCGAATTTTCTCATGTTGTCCTCCTGTAATAAACAATTGTATTTTATATATGGATTATACACATAATTGATTCGCGTGGGAATGTTAAAAGGAATATACGGAATAGTTAGTCAGTTTGACGTTAAAAATGGTGATGTATTGAAACAAGACTATGGTTTCATATGTTTAAAAGAGGAAAATATAAGTCTGAGGCTTTACGGACGAATAAATCTTATATTCAGACGAGAATCGTACTCCTTTCTTGCCTCAGATAGTGGTAAAATATAAAAACGAAAGCGCCTTTTAATCGGGCGCACCATAATCCAGTGTTTATGACGGACACCTGGATTAGATTAATTGGAGGTCCTAATATATGAAAACAAAAATCGGGCTGCTGTACGGCGGCAAATCAGCTGAGCATAAAGTATCCATGCAAACGGCACTGGCTGTAACCAGAGCATTGGATTTTAGTAAATTTGAAATACATCCTATCTACATAACGGAAGAAGGTGAATGGGTGAAGGGGCAGCAGCTTGACACTCCTCCAGAGGATGTAAAAGCGCTTGAGTTTTCTTCCAAGTCTGCTCTTCCGTCCCCAGCTTTTAGCCCTGCTGTATTTCAGAATGGCAATAGCAAACTTGATGTCATTTTTCCTCTTCTCCACGGACCAAACGGGGAAGACGGTACGGTCCAGGGACTGCTTGAACTGCTGAATCTCCCGTATGTAGGGAATGGGGTTCTTGCATCTGCAGCAGGAATGGACAAAATTATCATGAAAAATATTTTTGCGCAGGCAGGTCTCGCCCAGGTGGACTATGTATCTTTCCTAAAGAGCGAGTGGGAAAAGGAAGCCTCAGCTGTTTATGAGAAAACAGAAGAAAAGCTTGGCTACCCTTGCTTTGTCAAGCCTGCCAATCTTGGATCAAGCGTAGGGATTTCCAAATGCACAAGCCGGGCAGAGCTTGAAACTGCATTCGAGGAAGCATTCCAGTTTGACAGGAAAATTATCATTGAACAGGGCGTAATTGCACGTGAAATCGAGATGGGCGTTCTTGGGAATGATGATCCTGAATGCTCGGTTTGCGGCGAAATCGTTCCGAAAAAAGATTTTTACGATTATACAGCGAAGTATGAAGACGGCAATACAGCGCTAATCATTCCAGCGGAAATTTCAGCTGATCAATATGAAGAGCTGAAGGAAATGGCTGTAAAAGCTTACAAAGCGCTTGATTGTTCCGGTCTTGTGCGAGCTGATTTCTTCCTTGCGAACGATGGAAGGCTGCTCATCAATGAGGTTAATACAATGCCTGGATTCACTCCTTTCAGCATGTTCCCGCTGTTGTGGAAACATACAGGCCTTGAGTATCCAAAGCTGATCGAACGGCTTGTCCAACTGGCAATCGAACGCCATGAACAGAAACAAAATATCAAATACACCATATAGGCAAGGAAGACAAGGCGCAAAAGGATAATGGGGTGCCTTGTCCTTTCACTGCTTTAGCGCCGAGGGCGGGGAGTGCTTTTCCGCTCCCAGCTTGCTGAAGCCTGATTTTTAATGGGAGGATAACCATTTATGATCCAAAAGAAGCTAATAGACATAGCAGCAGCCGTCGGTACCGGAAGCGTCAGCGGACAGTTCAGAGATGTTGCTGTTAAAGGAGTATCAATAGATACCCGGAAGATTGGAAAAGGGAACTTGTTTATCCCATTTAAGGGTGAAAAGACTGATGGCCACAAGTATGTCGAAGAAGCAATTAAGAATGGGGCCGCGGCAGCACTCTGGCAGTCCGATGTGCCGAACCCTCCCCTTCACTTGCCAATCGTCATTGTGGATGACACGCTAAAAGCACTGCAGGAACTTGCGCGCAGCTACCGTGAGGAGCTGAACGTTAAGGTGGTCGGGATAACGGGCAGCAATGGAAAGACCACGACAAAGGACATGGCAGCGAACCTGCTTGGCCTAAAATACAAGGTTCAGAAAACAGAGGGAAATTTTAATAACCATATTGGCCTCCCTCTGACCATTCTGAGTCTTGAGCAGGATACTGAGGTTGCAGTCCTTGAAATGGGAATGAGCAGCAGAGGGGAAATCGAATTTCTTACAAAGCTTGCCCGCCCAGACGCTGTAATCATAACCAATATTGGTGAAGCACATCTTCTTGACCTAGGTTCTAGGGAAGCCATTGCGGATGCAAAATTGGAAATTATTCTTGGGCTAAAGGAAGACGGACAAATTATTTTCCACGGGGACGAACCTTTGCTTCAGGAGCGGCTTGCGGCATTCAGCCGGCAGGAGCAGATGAAAACATTTGGGAAAACTCCCGGGAATGACCTTTATCCGGTCCAGGTTGAACAGACAACGGGCGGAAGCAATTTCGTGACAAACCGGGGAAGCCAGGTTTATCACTTGCCGGTCCTCGGATCCCATAATATCCTTAATGCCTTGTCGGCCATGCTGGCAGCGGAGTTTTTTGGTGTGCCGCTTGAAAGCATGAACGATGGCTTTGCCGGGTTGCGGCTCACGAATATGCGGATGGAAATGGTAGAGGGAACGAGCGGCGGGAAAATTATTAACGATGCCTATAATGCCAGTCCTACTTCGATGAAAGCTGCGATAGATCTTGTTTCCAATCTCTCCGGATTTTCAAGGAAAATACTAGTACTTGGGGATATGCTTGAACTTGGGCCTCTTGAGGAAGAATACCATTACAGGATTGGCGCAGAGCTTGAAAAAGGCAAGGTTGATTATGTGATCACGTATGGCAGCCTCGGTGCTTTGATTGCCAAAGGAGCCATTGAAGCTTTGGGAGAGAATTGTGTTTTTCAGTTTGATGATAAGGAACAGCTTGTGGCGGAGCTTAAGAAGTACGTTAGCAGCGAAACGCTTATCCTAGTCAAAGCCTCGCGCGGAATGAAGCTTGAAGACATTGTTGCAGCATTGCAATAAAAATTAAGACAAGTTTCAGGGAAGGTCGGATTTTCCCTTTTTTGTTGAATGCTTGAGTGAATATAACGGAAAAGGGAAAAGATAAATAAAGGGATTGCGTTTTAATGGTTACTTCCTTGATTTACTAATTTTTTTGGCGGCAGGTGAGGCGCAGTGTTAGAGGGAAATGACATGCTGCCCGCTCCTCTATCATTGCAATCCCTTCCTGCCAATGTTAAGATTAACATCAAGTGTCTACGTAAGAAAATCCTGTTAATGGACATGCTCCCCAATTATGGAGAATGTTTTTTTTGCTACTATCAGTTGCGCGCAGTGTAACAATCCCCGTATTCAATCATTTTTGATGGAATAAGCGAAGCATTTTTGAATGCGCCTCTAATTTAAAAACCGCGCGCTGGCACCTCTCCCTGCACAAGGTGTACAATTTAACCAGATACGGCAATAATCGAGATATACTTAAACAGCCACTTAAAAGAATATAAATTACATGTTACAAAGGAGAATGAATAAACTTGACAATGTTTGAAGAACTGGGCATAAGTCCCGAAATACTATCGTCGCTTAAAAAAATGGGTTTTGAAGAGGCAACACCAATTCAGTGCCAAACCATTCCGAAGAGCCTTGAAAATAAGGATTTAATCGGACAGGCGCAGACTGGAACAGGAAAAACAGCCGCTTTTGGGATTCCGTTGATTGACAAGATTGACAGAGAAAGAAATATCATTCAAGGAATCATCATTGCCCCTACAAGGGAACTTGCAGTACAGGTTTCCGAAGAACTGTACAGAATTGGTTCGGGCAAAAGGGTTGGAGTGCTTGCGATCTACGGCGGCCAGGATATTAACCGCCAAATCCGCGCGCTGAAAAAGGGCCCTCATATTATCGTTGGAACACCAGGGCGTCTGCTTGACCATATCAAGAGGAAGACACTGCGCCTTGAAAACGTGGAAACAGTCATTCTTGACGAAGCAGATGAAATGCTGAATATGGGATTCATCGAAGATATCGAGAGCATTCTCGCATCTACCCCATCTGAGCGCCAAACCCTTCTGTTCTCGGCAACCATGCCTGGCCCGATTCAGAAGATTGCTGAACGCTTCATGAAAAATCCTGAAGTAATCAGAGTGAAAACAAAAGAAATGACTGTGCCTTTGATTGAACAGTATTATGTTGAGGTACAGGAAAAAAATAAATTTGATGTCCTGACAAGGCTTCTTGACATCCAATCACCTGAGCTGGCAATCGTTTTCGGACGCACAAAGCGAAGAGTGGATGAGCTTGCTGAAGCGCTGACCCTGCGTGGATATACAGCAGAAGGAATTCATGGCGACCTGACACAGGCGAAGAGGATGTCTGTACTTAGGAAATTCAAGGAAGGTTCAATTGACGTACTTGTTGCAACAGATGTTGCGGCACGCGGCCTGGATATTTCCGGTGTCACTCACGTCTATAACTTTGATATTCCGCAGGATCCAGAGAGCTATGTACACCGTATCGGCCGTACTGGCCGTGCCGGAAAACAAGGTATTGCCCTGACTTTCGCAACGCCGCGTGAAAGATCTTACCTCGAAGTGGTAGAACGCACTACGAAGAAGAAGATGCAGCGCATGAAAGCACCAACAATTGATGAGGCGCTTGAAGGCCAGCAAAAAGCTGTTGTCGACAGGATCATGCAAACGATTGAGTCAAACAACCTTCAATACTACCGCCAGGCTGCCAATGAACTGCTTGACGGCAATGATCCTGTTACAGTTGTAGCATCTGTGCTAAAACTGATGACAAAAGAACCGGATACTACACCTGTTCTCCTAACTGAGGAAAAACCGCTTCCTAACCGTGGTGGCAAAAAGTTCCAAGACAGAAGAAGAGGACAGGAATCTTCATATAATAAAGGTAAAAAGGGACCATACAAGCCGCGTACTGGCGGCGGAAAACGTCCTGGAAGCGGAAAACCAAGCCGCACGCCTAAATAATAATACACAAGGGAGCATGTATACATGCTCTCTTTTTTTATGGAATCAATAGCTTAAGCTTTCTGGTGGCTGGATTTCGCTTCTGTAAAAATACGTTGAATCCATCAGCTTGATGAATTTGCTTCTAAAGCAAACACAGCTTCAGGCTTTTATTCGAAATTAGAAGTGAATTTACCATTTTTCAGCAAAAATGCCGCTTGATATTGTTCATCCAAATTTATCCGTGTATTTAAACAAGTGAGCCGGTTCTTCTTGTAAAACGGACATACTAACAAATGCGATTACCAACAGGAGGGCCGTAAAATGACTATTGTGAAACTTGGCTATGTGGCGATGAGTATGCATTTGCAGAATGCTTCGCCATCGAAGACGATGACTTATAAGCAGTTTGAGCAGATTGCAGACAGGGAAGCGGCCATCCGGAAGCTTGAAAGGATTTCTGTTACTAACTTAAATAATTGCCTTAGGCTGCTAAAGCACAATGAATTGAATGAAATTGAATTTTTCCGATTTAGCTCAAAGCTGATTCCTCTTGCCAACCATGAAGCGTTACCCGGCTGGAATTACATAAAGCCACTGGCAGAACCGCTGAAGGAAATAGCAGATTACTTAAAAGCCCATCCAATGAGAGTGGATTTTCACCCTGATCACTTTGTCTTATTAAATACCACAAAGACCGATGTCCTCAAAATGTCGGTTAAAACACTGGCCATGCATAGAAGGCTTCTTATTGGGATGGGAGTGGATACTGAACACCGTTGTGTCCTTCACGTCGGGGGTGCTTATGCAGACAAAGAAAAAGCCTTGGAGATGTTTATCGAGAATTGGGCGCTCATTCCTCTCCCAATCCAAAGGATGATTATGCTGGAAAACGATGATAAAAGCTTTACGATGAATGATACGCTGTACCTTTGTGAGAAACTCGGGATCCCACATGTTTTCGACTATCACCACCATCTTGCCAATCCTGGCCTGGAAAACTGGGAAGAGCATTGGAAGCGAACAGCAGCGACATGGGAGAATTCTCCGCTGCCTGTTAAAATGCATATCTCAAGTCCGCGTTCTGAGAAGGATTTTCGGGCGCATGCAGACTACATTGATACTCGGATGTTCATGGATTTTTTAAATGCCATAAAGGGCTCTGTTCCTGAAATTCACTGTATGATTGAGGCGAAGCAAAAGGATGCTTCTCTTTTCAGGCTGGCGGAAGAACTTGAAGGAGAGGCTGGGGTGGAAAGGCTGGGAAAGGTAAAGTTTCTCCTGAAATAAATGCTGCCGAAAGAGAAGGGTAGTGGGTTCAGCGCGCAAAAAATAGTATCCTTGCCCCATTGTATATGCGTTATAATTATAGTGCTATTAAATGGAAAAACGGGGTGTTTTAACCATGATTTTTGAACCGCAAACAAGGATTTCAAGACGCGCACTGACTGTCTGGAAAATATCAGGCACGATCAACTCCTTCATTTTTTTGCTGATTGGAGCGGGAGCAGTCGTCGCTTTAATCATGATCTATCATTGGCCTGTATGGATCATTCCTGCGTTCTTGGCTCTCTGTCTGGCTTACGGCTATTTCTTTATTTTCCTGTTTCCTGAATTGCGTTGGAAACGATGGAGATATGAAGTAAGAGAGCAGGAAGTTGAACTTCAGCATGGAGTGTTCATTGTAAAGAGAACGCTTGTCCCGATGATCAGGGTACAGCATGTTGATACCCGGCAGGGACCCCTCCTGCGGAAATATCGTCTTGCCACTGTGGCTGTGTCCACGGCTGCCACAGTGCATGAAATTCCTGCACTGGACATGGCGGAAGCTGAACAGCTGAGGGTTTTCATTTCAAGGCTGGCAAGGGTGGCAGAGGAAGATGTCTGAACCGAAAAGAATGCATCCGATTGCAGCTGTCGTCAATACAGCGCGCCAAATAAAAGAAATGATTGTCCCGTTTGTTGCTTTTTTCGTTTTCGGCAGCAAAGGTACAGATTGGGATTTGTATTACTGGTTTGGATCAATAGGTATACTCATACTTTTCCTGCTATCCGGGATTGTTTCATGGTACCGCTTTAACTATCGGATCCAAGAAAATGAATTAAGGATAGAGTACGGTTTGTTCGTAAAACGTAAAAGGTATATTCCGTTTGAACGGATCCAAAGCATAGATTATTCGGAAGGAATATTGCAAAGGCTGTTCGGCCTTGTAAAGGTAAAGGTGGAAACGGCGGGATCTGCCGGAACAGGAGACAGCGAGGCAGTCCTTACTGCGATTTCAAAGGAAGAAGCCGCAAATATTCAAAATATGCTTCTTGCTGCCAAAAAGGGCGGCGAGAAGGATGGCCAGGAGAAAAGAGAGTGCGATGAAAAGGACATCTTTTACAAGATGAGTGGGGCGGAGCTTGTTTTGCTTGCTTCCACATCCGGCGGACCGGGTGTCATTATTTCCGGTGTGCTGGCTTTTGTATTCCAGTTCGAGGAATTCATTCCCTATGAGAGAGTTTTCAAAGGATTTTCTGATTTTGCCGAAAATGGCATAGTCTTTATTGCAACAGCTATATTTGCAGTTTTCGTGCTTGCATGGGCAGCAGCTGTTGCCGGTACCTTCCTGAAGTACGCCGGATTCACGGTTAGAAAAGAAGGTAAGGACCTTGTTATCACAAGGGGAATGCTCGAAAAGAGGCAGTTTACAATCCCGTTGCATAGAATTCAGGCGGTTCGCATCAGTGAAAATTTAATCCGGCAGCCGTTTGGACTGGCATCTGCCTATGTAGAAAGCGCGGGAGGCTCTGTCCGGAATGAGGGTAGCTCAAAAGTGCTGATCCTGCCTGTTGTGAAGAAACACCGCATTCCGGATCTGCTGACACCATATTTGGAAGGGTACGAGTTTGACCCTGCAATTACAGGAGTTCCCAAGAGGGCGTTCGCAAGGTTTATTTTGAAAGGCTGGATGTTTATAGCTCCATTGGCAGTGCTTGCGATTGTCTTCTTTATGCCATGGGGCTTCTTGTCCATCCTGTTGTTCCCAGTCTCTGCTTTTTGGTCATGGCTGGTCTACAGGGACACAGGCTGGAGCCTTGATGGCGGAGTTTTGACATTGAGATACAGAGGAATTTCCAGGAATACCGTTTTTATGGATAAAAGAAAAGTCCAGTCCCTCAATAGGAAGGAAAGCCCCTTTCAGAAGAAAAGAAGGCTTTCCACAATCGGAGCTATTGTAAAATCAGGTGAGGCAGGTTCCGGCGGAAAAGTGACGAATCTTGAAAAGACTGACGCAGACAAAATTTACAGCTGGTTTTCAAGGGAAGCGCTAGAGCAGCAAGGAGCAGGAAATACAGAAGCCTAATAAGCATATCAATCAGCTACAATCGCGGCAATGTCAGCCGGCCGGCTAAGAAACCTGCAAGCAGCCCGAATATATGGGCAGTTACATTAATGTTTTCCTGGATGAAGGTCATGGCGACGCCGATGGCAGCAATGGTGATGATCAGCTGGGAATTTTCTTTTGTAAGTAAATCCTTTCTGAAGATGGACATTGCAATATAGTATCCAAACAGGCCGAAAATGGCGCCGCTTGCCCCCACGTGCATGTATGTAAGGGGTTCAAGAAGAAATGTAGCGAGATTTGCGCAAATACCTGCTGCCAAATAGACTGTTAAGAACTTGAACTTGCCTAGAATTTGTTCGAGTGCCGGTCCGAACAGCACGATCGAAAAACTGTTAAATAACACATGCGGAAATCCTGAGTGAACGAAAATGGGGGTTACGAGCCGCCAGTATTCTCCCTCGGCAATATAAAGGTTTACTCCCGATAACAGTTCAAATATCTGCAATGATGGCAGAATAGGGAGTGCCGTCATGATATATAACAGCAAATGGATCAGTATGATGATTGAGACCGCGGGGTAAAGGCGGATAAATTCCCGAAAGCTTTCTGTTCTGGTAAACATTGATAACCTCCTAAATTGCCTATACATTAAGAATAGCCTTTTTTGATGGGATAAAACTACAGGCAAGTACTACTTTTTTATGTAGGAGCCAAATTTTTTAGAAGGATGATGTAAGATGATTGCAGGTATAGGGATTGATATTGTTGAAATTGGCCGGATTGCGATTCTGCTTGAAAAGCAGCCAAGATTCCCGGAGAGGGTTTTAACTTTGAACGAGAGAGAAGTTTTTGAGAAGCTTGCTGGCTCAAGGAAGGTTGAATACATTGCTGGCCGTTTTGCCGCCAAAGAGGCCTACTCGAAAGCGGCGGGAACCGGGATTGGGGCAGACTTATCTTTTCTTGATATAGAAACAGGCACAGCGCCAGGAGGGCGGCCCATCATTCTAAAGCCCCGTGATGAAGGCGTCCACCTTTCCATTTCCCACAGCAAGGAATATGCTGTGGCCCAGGTCGTTATCGAAAAGTAAGATTTTCTAATGAAGTAGCTGGACAAAATGGCGGAATAAACCCATTGGTTGTCTCATATATTCATAGTGCAACAGGGGAGACAAGGCCAGGCGGCGGGAACATGGCACACGCTTTTAGCATAATGCCAGAATCTTCATCCTGTCTTTTCTTTCCCTTTACACGTTGAATTGAGACTAAAAAAGGGGTGGAAGAATGAAAAAAAGGTTATTGCTGCTTCTCGCCGGGCTGATGGTGATGTTTGTGTTAGCTGCATGTGGTGCCAAATCCCAGCAATCGGTTGTTAAAGACCTGGATGGCACACTGACTGACCTGAAGAGCTACAAGGCAAAAGCGAAGATGACATTGCAGATGGGCACGGAGCCGCAAGTATACGATGTGGAAATTTGGCATAAGAATCCGTCTTATTACCGTGTCAACCTGAAAAATTCCAAGAAAGACCAAAGCCAAATGATCCTGCGGAATAATGAAGGTGTGTTTGTTCTAACCCCGGCGCTGAACAAAAGCTTCCGGTTCCAAAGTAATTGGCCGAAGAACAGCAGTCAGGCCTATTTGTACGAATCCTTGATCCAGGATATCCTTGAGGACAAAGATGCAAAGTTTTCAGCAACAAAGCAGCATTATGTGTTTGAAACTAAGACGCGCTACCAAAACAATAAAATGCTTCCCATTCAGGAAATCACCCTGAATAAGAAAAATTTGGCGCCTGTCAGTGTAAAGGTAATGGATCCTGACCGAAATTCACTCGTAACGGTCGAGTTTTCCGAAGTGAAATTTGATGCGGACTTTGATAAGGACGCTTTCGATATGAAAAAGAATATGACCGCCTCCCAGCTCGAGGTGCCGGTGATGGGGGAAGCAGACAAGAAGGAGTTTTCAGTGAAATATCCTCTGGCTGAGCTGCCGGGTGTCACCTTAAAGGGTGAGAAGGAAATGAAGTCGGAAAATGGCAAGAGAATCGTTTTAACCTATGAAGGGAAGGGGAAATCGTTCACCCTTGTCCAGGAAAAGGCAGATGTTATGCCTGCTTCCGCTTCAACTGTCACTGTCAGCGGGGAGCCTGTCGACCTTGGATTTACGGTGGGGGCGCTTACGGATAACAGCATTAAGTGGACCCATAACGGTGTAGACTATATGATTGCTTCCTCCAACCTTACCCCGGACGAGATGGAGATGGTTGCAGAATCCGTTCAGGCTGATGCTGTGAAATAGCCTTTTTCGAAGCAGGCTCGTGACTAGGAGCCTGTTTTCTTTTTGTGAAAAATGAAGGAGTACAGGCTAATAATAACCATTTGACAATCAATGTGCGTGGTTTGATAATGGTACAGGAAGAATGAACGGAATAAAGGAAGTGTAGTTCGTGGAAGAGCAAGGTTTTTTTTACCGTGATACTTGGGCGGAAGTCGATCTTGATAAAATTGTAGAAAATCTCAAGAATATTAAAGAATTATTGCCTGGGCAGCCAGAAATCATTGCAGTTGTAAAAGCAAACGCCTATGGGCACGGGGACTGCCAGACAGCCAAGGCGGCTCTTAAAGCTGGTGCGTCCATGCTTGCTGTTGCTTTTTTGGATGAAGCGCTCGCCTTAAGGAAAAAGGGAATACAAGCGCCTATCCTTGTCCTGGGGCCAAGCCGGCCGGAGTATGCGGCGATTGCCGCTGCGGAAAAGATCTCCTTGACTGTTTTTCAGTCAGAGTGGATTGAAAAAGCGCAGGCGGTCCTGGAAGAAGATGCTTCCCTTGCGTTGCATCTGAAAGTGGATACAGGGATGGGGCGGATTGGGGTGAAATCCCTGAAGGAACTGAAGGAAGTCGAGGAATTGATTCAAGGAGATCCACGGTTGATTTTTCAAGGGGTTTTCACCCATTTTGCGACTGCGGATGAACTTGATGAACATTACTTTGCTGTCCAGCTTGCCAGCTTCCGGGAATTCCTTTCAAAACTCCAAACGCTGCCTCCTCTTATTCACTGCAGCAACAGCGCTGCTGCTCTCAGGTATCCTGATGCCCATTTCAGCGCTGTGAGAATCGGGATTTCAATGTACGGGCTTTCACCATCGCCTGAAATGGCGAATCTTTTGCCGGTGCATCTTCAGGAGGCTTTTTCCCTTCATTCAAGGGTCGTGCATGTTAAGAAACTGCTAAAAGGAGAAAAAGTAAGCTACGGAGCTACTTATGAAGCTTCAGAGGAAGAATGGGTCGGTACGCTTCCGATTGGCTATGCAGATGGCTGGATCAGGAGACTGCAAGGGCAGGAAGTACTTGTCGATGGAATAAGGTCTCCAATTATTGGTAGGGTATGCATGGATCAGTGCATGGTTAAACTTCCGTATGAAGTTCCGGTCGGAACGGCAGCTACCCTTATCGGCACACAGGGGCAGGAAAAGGTCGGCATTGATGAAATAGCCGAAAAACTTGAGACGATCAATTATGAGGTGCCATGCCTGATTTCCTATAGGGTGCCGAGGTTATATAGGAAGAATGGGGAAACAATTGGAGTGAACAATCCGATACTGAAATGATTGTCTCTGGAAGAACAGGAAGTCCATGCATAAAGTTAAGTATCCTTGGGTGATAATACTGAGGAAATGCCGATTTGCCTTTGCATCCGGATCGATTAATGGTAAGATTGAAAATGGTAGAAACAAAAAAATAATACTGGCTTGTAGTGATGATGGTGGAGGTGTATGTTTGTGTCTGAATCCAGCGCAACAACTGAGATTATGGTGAAATTGCCGCAGCATCTATTGACTGAATTGGATGGCTTTGTCAAACAGGAAAATGTGAACCGAAGTGAATTCATTTATCAGGCAACAAAGATGTATCTGCGTGAGCGGAAAAAGAGACAGATCCGCGAATCCATGAGACGGGGCTATATGGAGATGGCGAAGATTAATCTGTCGATCGCTTCAGAATCCTTCCAGGCAGAATACGAGGCAGAACATACAGTCGAACGTTTAGTAAGCGGAGGATAATCCTTTGATTGTCAAACGCGGCGACGTTTATTTTGCGGACCTATCCCCAGTTGTTGGTTCAGAACAAGGCGGCGTCCGTCCAGTGCTTGTCATCCAAAACGACATCGGGAATCGGTTTAGTCCCACAGTAATCATCGCAGCTATCACTGCCCAGATCCAAAAGGCGAAGCTGCCTACACATGTAGAAATTGATGCGAAACGTTACGGTTTTGAACGAGACTCGGTCATATTATTGGAGCAGATTCGTACAATTGATAAACAACGTCTAACCGATAAGATTACACATCTTGATGACGAAATGATGGAAAAAGTGGACGAAGCCCTGCAGGTAAGTTTGGGCCTGATTGAATTTTAACTCTCTGCGCCTTGTATAGGGGCGTTTTTTTGTCAGAAATATATACTTCTAAAAATTTTCCCAACTTGAAGGGCGAGCCGCTTATTGGCTCGCTCTTTTTGTTTAGGGGCGGCTTTTTCCATATGCGGGAAACGCAGTATTATCATTTGACGGGAGGCGCAGTATTGTCATTTAATTGATATAAATATATAACTGTGAAGAATTGGTTGTTTTTTTAATTTTGGTTTACATTTGAGCCATGAGGGAAATATAAAAACTTTGTATGATAGAATGGGGTGGAGATTATCAACAGAGTAATTGCTAATTATATCCAGGAACATAAGCAGGAGATTCTTAAGGAATGGATACAAACAACAAAGGAAACTGCAGATGATCGCGTTTTGCGGGTGGTTTCCGACGAGGTCTTTACATCTACAAGCAGTGAATTCATTGATTTAATTATTACCAACATAAAAGGTTTAAAGGAAGACTATAATAATAAGCTTACCGATTTTGCGGAGAAAGTAGTCAGGCTTGGCTGGCCGCTTACATTTGTAACGAGGGGACTTCATACCTTTGGGCAGATTGTATTTCATCGTATGGAAGAGAGTGGGACTGTCAATCGGGACAACCAGATGGATATGGTCCATCAGTTTGATGAGTGGATTACTCCGATGAACAATGAAATTGTCAGCATTTACTCCGCAACGTGGGAAAAAACCGTTTCCCTTCAAAAAATTGCGCTTCAGGAGCTATCAGCTCCGCTCATTCCTGTGTTCGAGAAAATCAGTGTCATGCCTTTGGTTGGGACGATTGATACAGAACGCGCAAAGCAGATTATGGAGAATCTGTTGAATGGGGCAGTAAAACACAATGCGGAGGTTGTCCTAATCGATATTACTGGTGTTCCTGTAGTCGACACGATGGTCGCGCACCATATTATCCAAGCTGCCGAGGCGGTAAGGCTGATTGGGGCAAAATGCATGCTTGTAGGCATCCGGCCGGAAATCGCCCAGACGATCGTAAATCTTGGCATTAATCTAAACCAATTCACAACGAAAAGCACTCTTCAAAAAGGAATTGAAGCCGCACTTGAGCTTACCAGCAGAAAAATCATTAAAGTGGAGGGAGCAATGTGAGAATACCAATCCTAAAATTGTATGATTGTCTGCTTGTTTCCATACAGTGGGAACTTGACGACCAGACAGCCCTTCAATTCCAGGAGGACTTGCTTCACAAAATTCATGAAACGAGCGCGAACGGAGTCGTGATTGATTTGACATCCATTGATTTTATTGACTCCTTTATTGCCAAGGTTCTTGGCGATGTCATCAGTATGTCCAAGTTAATGGGTGCCAAAGTAGTCATTACGGGAATCCAGCCAGCAGTGGCCATCACCCTTATCGAACTGGGGATCGGCCTTGAAGATGTTCTTACTGCATTGGATTTAGAAAAAGGGTTGGAGAAATTACAACAGGAATTGGGGGACTAACTAATGAGCATCCAATCCTGTGTGACAATTATAAACGAGTGGGACATCGTGGCAGCGCGCCAGCTTGGTCGGAATGTTGCGAAAGAACTTGGTTTTGGCACGGTTGACCAGGCAAGGATTACCACAGCGATAAGCGAGTTGGCCAGAAATATTTATCTTTATGCGGGTAAAGGCCAGATTTGCATTGATAAATTAAACGATGCCGGCAAAGCGGGATTGCGGATACATGCAGCAGACAATGGGCCGGGAATTAACGATATCCGCCAGGTTATGGAGGATGGCTTTTCAACTTCCGGGGGACTGGGAGCCGGTTTGCCTGGAGTTAAGAGGCTGATGGATGACTTCCATATTGAGTCTGAAACAGGCAGCGGAACGCAGATAAAAGCGACTAAATGGCTCCGATAGGGGGAAGGGATATGGAATTCCGGGAAATGATGGAATCAAAATATCGGGAGCTTCTTGAGAACTATATTAGGGAGCAATCAGAGCAAGCATTGTATGCAGGGCAGAAGTTCAGCCGGAAATCGATCGAACACAAGGTTTCACCAGAAGAGATCGTGAGTCTGCACAAAAGCCTTCTCATTGAGATGTACCCTGAAGTTCCTGAAAGTATTTTGCACTCATTTGATATTCTGCTTGAAGTAATGATTGGTTACGGTCTTGCTTACAGAGAACATCAAAGCCTGCGCCACCAGCAGGAAGAACTGAGATCGGAAATGGAAATTGCTGCGAATGTCCAGCAGACTCTTTTGGGGACAAAAGTTCCAGTAATCCAGGGCTTGGACATTGGAGCCATAAGCGTTCCAGCCAAACATATGAACGGCGACTATTTCCATTTTGTTCAGGATGAGAACAATTGCATCAGTGTTGCCATCGCGGATGTAATCGGTAAAGGCATACCGGCAGCTCTCTGTATGTCCATGATCAAATATGCAATGGACAGCCTTCCTGAAAACAGGATGGAGCCAAGCGGCATCCTTGAAAACCTAAACAGAGTAGTTGAACAGAACGTAGACCCTAGTATGTTTATCACGATGTTCTACGGCATGTTCGACCCGGAATCGGACCAATTTTATTACGCGTCAGCAGGTCATGAGCCTGGATTTTATTACAACGCCGAGAAAAAAGAGTATCGGGACCTTAATGCAAGGGGCTTGCTTCTCGGGGTTGAAAAAAGAACAAAATACCGCCAATATCAGATGGAAATCCACCCTGGGGATATGATTGTTCTGATGTCTGACGGTGTAACTGAATGCAGGACGGAAGAAGGATTTATCGAAAGAGAAACACTGATAGACTACATCGACAAGTACATCGATTTGAGTGCACAGGAAATCGTTAACAATATATTCAAGGAGCTTGAAAAGCTTCAGCATTTCCAACTGCGGGATGATTTTACCTTAATTATTTTGAAAAGGGATGTTTAGCTGCTCGAAAAGGCGGGTAAGAGTCAAAAAGCAATTCAATGTATAAAGGTGGGTCAGAAATGAATATATCAATAGATGTGAATGAAAACAATGCTGTTTCTGAGATAAAAGTAAGCGGTGAAATTGATGCCTATACAGCTCCGAAGCTGCGCGAGACACTATTCCCGATGTCTGAACAGAACGGCGTTAAAATGACCGTCGATCTGTCTGATGTATCCTATATGGATAGTACAGGCCTTGGGGTTTTTGTCGGAGTCTTCAAGAACGTCCGGTCAAACGAAGGTGAATTTAAAATCATCGGCCTTTCTAGCAGGTTGCAGCGGCTTTTTGACATTACCGGGTTAGCCGATATTATTGATATTAACAGCCAGATAGAGGGTGGAGTGCAATGAATCAGCCGTTTGACTATATCGAAATGAAAATCCCTGCAAAACCGGAATTCGTTGGAGTCATCAGGCTGACTCTTTCCGGCATAGCAAGCCGCATGGGCTTTTCGTACGATGAAATTGAGGATTTGAAAATTGCGACAAGCGAAGCCTGCACGAACGCGGTCCAGCACGCTTACCAAATGAGTGAGCAAGGCGAAGTGGTCATTGGCTTCGGCTTATATGAAGACCGTCTTGAGGTCATGGTTGCAGACAATGGCCAAAGTTTCGATTTCCATACGGCCCGCCAAGGACTCGGACCGTATGATCAGAATGATTCCGTTGAGTTCCTTCGTGAGGGAGGCTTGGGACTGTATCTGATCGAAACATTGATGGATGAAGTCAGAATCCATCACAAAGAAGGTGTCACGGTCTTTATGACCAAGTACCGAGAAGGAGAGCAGGTGGAGATAGATGCAGAAACAATCTCAACCTAAGCAAAAATCCAAAGAAGAAATCAATGCGTTAATCAAAGCATACCAGCTTCATGAAGATGATGATGCCCAAAGCACATTGGTCCTCCATTATCAAAGCCTTGTTGAAACGATTGCCCGCAAGTACTCCAAGGGCAGGTCTTTCCATGAGGATATTGTCCAGGTGGGGATGATCGGGCTTCTTGGCGCCATCAGGCGATATGATGAAACCTTTGGTAAAAGCTTTGAGGCATTTGCAGTTCCCACGATTATCGGTGAGATAAAGCGCTTTTTAAGGGATAAAACATGGAGTGTGCATGTTCCAAGAAGAATCAAAGAGCTAGGCCCGAAAATCAAGACAATAGTAGAGGAACTGACAACGCAGCTGCATCGTTCGCCGAGGGTAGAGGAAATTGCCAACGCCCTCGAGGTGTCTGAAGAAGAAGTGCTTGAAGCGATGGAGATGGGCAAAAGCTATCAGGCACTGTCAGTCGACCATTCGATCGAGGCTGATTCGGACGGCGGGACGGTAACGCTTCTTGATATTGTCGGCAATATTGACGATGGCTATGAAAAGATCAACCAGAGGCTTGTGCTGGAAAAAGTACTGCATGTACTGTCGGATCGTGAAAAAATAATTATCCAGTACACCTACCTTGAAAACTTGAGCCAGAAAGAAGCTGGAGACAAGCTTGGCATTTCGCAGATGCATGTATCCAGGCTCCAGCGAAGGGCGATCAAAAAACTGCAGGAAGCCATTCATGCGGAAAATAGCAGTTCGGAGCTTTCTACATGATACCGCGCTTCCATGAACAGCTTGACATATATGCCCATCAGACAACAAAGGAAGGCAAGACGCAATGCGGCGATAGCTATTTTTACATGGCGACAGATGAATACTTTTTATGTGTGGTTGCTGACGGGCTTGGGAGCGGGGAATTTGCACACGAAGCCTCCGCAGCGGTTGTTTCAGTGGTGGAGCAAAATCACCATGAAGACGTAGACACCTTAATGAAAAGCTGCAACCGAGTCCTTGCCCGAAAAAGAGGGGCTGCAGTATCTATTTTCAAGGTATTTTTTAAAAACAGGGAGTTTGTCTACAGCTGCGTAGGTAATATCCGCTTTTTCCTTTACTCTCCAAATGGCAAGCTCACATACCCTCTTCCCGTTACCGGTTATTTGTCTGGCAGGCCGCAGGTCTTTAACACCCAGCGATATTTGTATGAGCCGGAATCCAAATTTCTTATTTATTCCGATGGTTTTGATATTCACGGGGCTAAAGCGCTGTTGAAAGGTTACCGCTCTGTACAGGCGATTGCCGATGAAATCAAAGCCGCCTATAAAAATACAATGGACGATGCTACTTTTATCGTAGGGAGCCTCCTGTAACAGGGAAGCTTCTTTTTTTATTTTTTGGCAGTCGAAAAGGAAACGGGACGGTTTATTTGTTAAACTAAAGAATAGGCCATGGAGAGTTGGATTCGTTTGCATTATACATTGTTACTCTGCGACATTTCCCGCCTATTGCGCCTAATCCCCCGGATCATAAGCTCAATCACTGCGGGAATGATGATTTCCTGCGCGATTTGTCTTATGCCTGTGGGGTGAGCAAGGTACTTGCGCCTCGCTTAGTTGCTATCCAAGATTGAAAATGGAGGCTGATGGTTTGGAACAAACAGTTGATAGACAAGAAGAATATGTAAAAAACATTGCCGCAGAACAGGCCCTTTCTCCAAAACAGGTTCGGAGTGTAATAGCGCTTGTCAGTGAAGGGAATACCGTCCCATTTATCGCGCGCTACCGTAAAGAGCAGACAGGCGCCCTTGATGAAGTGCAAATAAGGAACATCATCGATAGATGGCAGTACATACAGAGCCTTGAACAGCGTAAGTCTGAAGTTGTCCGCATTATTGAGGAACAGGGCAAGCTCACGGGTGAATTAAAGAAAGCAATTGAAAAAGCATTAAAGCTTCAGGAAGTGGAGGATTTATACCGTCCCTATAAGCAGAAGCGCCGTACAAAGGCAACGGTCGCAAAGGAAAAAGGGCTTGAACCGCTTGCTTTATGGATGCTGGAGTTTCCTGTCACAGGCGACCTTCAGCAAAAGGCAGGAGAATTTGTTTTGGGTGAAGATGGACCAGTTGATCGTGATGAAGCGATTGTCGGGGCAAAAGACATCATTGCAGAAATGTTTTCCGATGACGCGAGTGTAAGAAAGTGGATCCGTGCTGAAACGATGAAATCCGGATCTGTCGAATCATCCGTAAAAGATGAAGACAAGGATGAAAAGAAAGTATATGAAATGTATTACGAATACTGTGAGCCTATCAGCAAAATTGTTCCGCACCGTATATTGGCGCTGAACCGCGGGGAGAAAGAAGATATTCTGCGCGTCTATATCAGAATCAACCCTGAGGCTATCATGAGATACATGACCCGGAGATGGATTAAAAACGAGCGGTCCATAACGGCAGCAAAAGTGACCGAAGCAATGGAGGATGCCTATAAAAGGCTGATCCAGCCATCGATTGAACGGGAAATCAGAAATGAACTGACAGAAAAAGCAGAGGAGCAGGCCATTCATATTTTTTCCGAGAATCTCCGCAATCTGCTCCTTCAGCCGCCGCTTAAAGGGAAAGTAGTCCTGGGGGTTGACCCTGCTTACCGGACTGGCTGCAAGCTTGCAGTCGTGGATGAGACGGGTAAGGTGCTGACTATCGGCGTCATTTACCCGCATCCTCCTGTGTCAAAGGCACGGGAAGCAAGAGAAAAGATTATGAAGATCATTAAAGACTTTAAAGTGGAAATGGTCGCTATTGGAAACGGGACCGCTTCGAGGGAAACAGAGCAGTTTGTTTCTGGCATCCTTAAAGAAATGGATACAGACATCTATTACTTAATTGTAAACGAAGCAGGAGCCAGCGTGTATTCCGCCTCGGATTTGGCCAGGGAAGAGTTTCCGGACTTCCAGGTCGAAGAACGGAGCGCTGTTTCCATCGCAAGGCGTCTTCAGGATCCGCTTGCAGAGCTCGTGAAAATCGACCCAAAATCAGTAGGCGTAGGCCAGTACCAGCATGATGTCAGCCAGAAAAGGCTGACGGAATCATTGGGCTTTGTTGTGGAAACAGCGGTCAACCAGGTCGGCGTAAATGTGAATACCGCTTCTTCCTCGCTGATGCAATATGTTTCCGGACTGTCAAAAACGGTGGCGAATAATATTGTCAAAAAGCGTGACGAAGAAGGTAAATTCACAAGCAGGGCCCAATTGAAAAAAATTCCGCGGCTTGGAGCGAAAACGTATGAACAGGCTATCGGCTTCCTCCGGGTGATCGACGGGAAGGACCCGCTTGACCGAACGCCTATTCACCCGGAAAGCTATCCGGCTGCAAAACAGCTTCTTGTAAACCTAGGCTTCAAAACGGCTGATATCGGTTCTCCCGAGCTAAAAGTGAAGCTTGCCGGTCTTGATACCAAGCAGAGCGCTGCAGAGCTTGAGGTGGGAGAACTAACACTAAAGGATATAATCGAAGCATTGGTCAGGCCTGGGCGCGACCCGCGGGATGACTTGCAGGCCCCTCTTTTGAAAAAGGATATCCTTAAGCTTGAAGACCTTAAACCAGGCATGGAATTGCAGGGGACTGTCCGCAATGTCGTGGACTTCGGTGCGTTTGTTGATATCGGTGTAAAACAGGATGGGCTGGTCCATATTTCCAGGCTGAGCAAAAGGTTTGTCAAACACCCGCTCGATGTCGTCTCAGTAGGCGATATCGTAAATATCTGGGTCGACAGCATTGACATGAAAAAAGGCAGAGTGAGCCTTACCATGCTATCGCCCGAAGGATAAGAAAGTCTGTATGAACAGTAAAAAGCAGGAGAAATGTAATGTAACCCGACGCAGAGAGCTGAATGAGGGGGAATTACATTTGCTCTGGAACTTTAACCTTTGAATCGTATGCCGCAGCCATTTTGGCTGCGGTTTTCTTTAATGTCTGCAAACGATGAGTTGAGGGGGAATTTGCTCCGGATGGTCTTGGGCAGCAGTTTTCGTAATGAAACGGCGGGATTTTCGGTACTTCAATCGTATTTTGCGAAAAGACAAGCTTTATTTTGTGAGTGCTGGCTCAACAGGATATCAACCAACTTTTCAATTTTATTGGTCGAACTGCGTGGTTATCGATCAGCTTCTCAGGTAAATCGATCAACTTGGGCGGGATATCAATCAACCTGGCGATTAAATCAACCAACCAGCTTGATCCTCATTCAAATGGATTGTTTCTTCCTATAGAAGAACCAGCATTGGTTTAACAATTTGATCTGTGATCGGTTTTTTTCGTAAAATGCTTTTTTTATTTGATTCTGGAACCAGACGGGCATTGCATATCCCTCCAGGTGTGAGTCTTAAAAGGCAAAGTTAATATATGCTATAATGGGTTGTCATGTTCACACTTCAAGAAAAGGAGTTTATATGGATAACGAACAATTGCAAAGACTTGTTGAAACAATTTCCCTTTCCGAGTTTAAAAAGCCCTTCCGGCATGAGGCGTTTTTCAACCCAAGACTTCGCACGACTGGTGGCAGGTATATGCTCCGCAGCCATAATATCGAAATCAACAAAAAGTATTACGAACAATTTGGAGAGGAAGAACTTGAAGGAATCATTAGGCATGAGCTTTGCCACTATCATCTTCATCTTGAAGGTAAAGGGTTTAAGCACAGGGATAAGGACTTCCGCGAACTGTTAGCCTGGGTGAAAGCACCAAGGTTCTGCTCAGAGTTGCCTGGAGAGAAGAAAAAAGTCCGATCTACAAGGATTGTTGTTTATAAATGTGCAGCTTGCGGCCAGGTCTATAATCGAAAAAGATCTATTGATACAGACCGTTTTGTATGCGGTAAGTGTCGTGGAAAGCTGATGAAAGTAAAAGTATTGACAACTAAGTAACAGGGTGGTAAAGTTATAAATCTTGACTGACATATTCAGTTGAAAATCATTTTAAAAAGTCTCTTGACATCTAATTACTGCGTCATTATAATATGAAGAGTCGATAACGGCTTTAGTCTGAAAGTGACGTTTTAAAAAGCTTTGATCAGACAGATGTAAAGTAATATTATTCCGCAGTAGCTCAGTGGTAGAGCAACGAGCAAGACATCTTGATTTGTCTGCGAGTTGTACTCACCGAGGATTCATCTTGGATAAGCTTTCCGAGGTGAGGACATTCGGTAGCTGAACTAGTATAGGAAACAAACTACAATTATTCCGCAGTAGCTCAGTGGTAGAGCATTCGGCTGTTAACCGAACGGTCGCAGGTTCGAATCCTGCCTGCGGAGCCATTTTGGGGAAGTACTCAAGAGGCTGAAGAGGCGCCCCTGCTAAGGGTGTAGGTCGCGTAAGCGGCGCGAGGGTTCAAATCCCTCCTTCTCCGCCAGTATTTCATATGGCCCCTTGGTCAAGCGGTTAAGACACCGCCCTTTCACGGCGGTAACACGGGTTCGAATCCCGTAGGGGTCACCATTCAAAATCATATACGGTCCCGTGGTGTAGCGGTTAACATGCCTGCCTG
>NZ_QWVT01000021.1 GCF_003570705.1 Mesobacillus zeae | reverse complement strand
GCGCTTTAAAGCGCTGGGGGTCAGGCACCCTTCATATGTTTACTGCGTTAAAGAACATATAGGTAGACGCTAAGGAAGTGAGACAGGCTGCCGAGGAGAATGAAAATATGGAAGATTTCATGGTAGCCCATATACTTTGATTTCATAAACCGCGGTTTAATTCCATAAATGATCCCACCGATTGTATAGAGTATTCCTCCAGTAACAAGCAGCGCCATCCCGGTTGTAGACAGGCTTCCCGCTAGCGGTGAGGCGGCAAAAACGATCATCCAGCCCATTCCTATATAAAGAGCGGTCGATAGCCATCTTGGCGATTTGAACCAGACCATTTTGAAAATAACACCAGCAGCAGCAACCCCAAGAATGATGGAGAACATAATCCAGCCTGCTTTACCCTCAAGACTGACAAGGCAATATGGAGCGTATGTGCCTGCTATCAGAATAAAAATCATCGAATGGTCAAGCCTCCGCAAAAATCCGATGACCCTATCCCTTGCTACAGCCATATGGTAGGTAGCCGAAGCGCTGTAAAGCAGCATCAGACTCAAGCCGAAAATCACAACAGCTGCCATTGTCATTGGTGAAGCAGAAGACGAAGCTGCTTTGGCGACCATCATCAGAAGGCCGGCAAATGATAATACCGCTCCAGCCAAATGTGTGAAGCCATTGATGGGTTCCCGGATAAATTGATTCATATAAAACACTCCCTCAACGTCATGTGGTTTTGATAACTACTTAATAGTATATACGTAACTTATCATGTGGTCAATGTTTACCTTGGATAAAATTCAAGGTATAATAATGACTACCAAGTATGAAATGAGGCCAGAAATGATTGAGATTGAAAAATTGATTGATGCGCTTGATCCTAAAAGCCAAATCAAGCTCGGCGACATTCCAGAAATCGACCTTTATATGGATCAGGTCATCCAGCTGTTTGAAAATAATTTTAAAGACACAAGGCGAAATGAAAAGGACAAGCTTCTGACTAAAACAATGATCAATAACTATGCAAAAGGAAAGCTGTTTTTCCCAATTAAAAACAAAAAGTATTCCAAAGAGCATGTTATTTTGATTAGTTTAATCTACCAGCTAAAAGGTGCCCTATCAATCAATGATATAAAGGCTGCGCTGGAGACTTTAAATGAGAAACTGATCCAGGGAAACTTTGATCTTGGCAGTTATTACGAAGATGTCCTTAGCCTCCAGGAAGCCGGATCTCAAGCATTTAAAAAAGGCTTACAAGAACGCGCCGAGGAAGCCAGCAGCAAAGCTGCCTCCGAAGAAGATCCTTACCTGGAAAAGTTGCTGCTTATTCTAAGCCTGGCCAATATGAGCAGTCTGTACAGACGGGCAGCTGAAAAACTAGTTGATGAAATATCAGGAAGCACGAACGAATAAACAGACTGTAAGTACCTGCTGAACAAAGCGTAAAGAGCATCCCGAAAGTCCATCCTTGAAAAAATATGCATTCGGGAGGGGGCTGAAGCTAACATTCTGCAGCAGAAAGGCCAAGCCCTCCAGCCTGGCCTTTTTTCGTTCAGGTAAATAGGCAGGGAGTCTTCTTTTTCATATTTAAAGATAACAATTTGTGAAAATTTTCTTATTTTGAAATACCGATAAAAGTGGTACAATGTTATTTGTGTTCATTTTTCAGCATGAAAAATATGGCTAGGAATCTACTGTTCAGCAGAATATTACATTCGACTGAGCGCGCAGCAAGAAGCTGTTCGCATAATTTCAAGAAAATTTAATTAATATTTTGTTCTAAAATGGTTCGACAGGAGGAGATATACCATGAAAACAGACAACGGTGAAAACCAGCTTCAGCGCGGGCTGGAAGAAAGGCATATTACCTTAATGTCCCTTGGGGCAGCAATCGGTGTCGGCCTTTTCCTTGGGGCAGGGGAAGCAATCAAGATGGCAGGACCGGGCATTATGCTTGCGTATGCATTCAGCGGCCTCATTATCTTCTTTATCATGAGAGCGCTTGGAGAAATGGCGATTCATAAGCCGGTAGCAGGCTCGTTCAGTAAATACGCCCGTGATTACCTTGGACCTCTTGCTGGATATATTACCGGATGGAACTACTGGTTTTTATGGGTTGTTACCTGCATGGCTGAAATTACCGCTGTCGGTATATACATGGAATTCTGGTTTCCGGATATTCCGCGGTGGATATGGGCCCTGGCTGCGCTTATCATCATGACGACTGTCAATTTCCTTGCTGTCAAAGCATATGGAGAGCTCGAATTTTGGTTTGCAATGATTAAAATTGTCGTAATTGTCGCAATGATTATCTGCGGATTTGGCATGATCCTGTTTGGTATAGGCAACGGCGGAGTTGCTACAGGAATTGAAAATCTTTGGAACAATGGCGGTTTTTTCCCGAATGGCATAAAGGGTGTCCTGTTATCCTTGCAAATGGTTATGTTTGCCTACCTTGGTGTAGAAATGATTGGTGTAACAGCGGGAGAAGTAAAGAATCCTGAAAAAAACCTCGCAAAAGCGATAGATACTGTTTTCTGGAGAATTATGATCTTTTACATCGGCTCTTTGTTTGTCATCATGGCGATCTATCCATGGGAGGAGATTGGGACAAAAGGAAGCCCGTTTGTTCTTACCTTCAAGCAGCTTGGTGTGCCAGCTGCAGCTGGAATCATCAACTTTGTTGTCTTAACAGCTGCACTGTCAGCCTGCAACAGTGGGATTTTCAGCACAGGAAGAATGCTGTTCAACCTGGCTCAGCATGGTGAAGCTCCTAAGCCTTTTGGAAAAGTTACAAAAGGAGGCGTCCCAGGCATGGCAGTACTTGCTTCGGCAGGAGCCTTGCTTGCAGGGGTTGTCCTTAATTATGTTGTTCCGGCTAAGGCGTTTGCATGGGTAACAAGCATCGCGACTTTTGGCGCCATCTGGACATGGGGTATCATTCTGCTCTCCCAGCTCCGGTTCCGTAAAAGCCTTGATAAGGAAAAAGTGAGGCAGTTAAAATACAAAATGCCCCTTTATCCTCTTTCTTCATACGTATCGCTTGCGTTTTTAGCGCTGGTTATCGTACTAATGGCAATTAGCGAGAATACAAGAATTGCAGTCATCGTAGGTCCACTCTGGATTGGCATCCTGACAGCTGTCTATTATGCCAAAGGATTCCACAAGCGTTATCCAGACCAGGCTGACGATGAAAAAGCAGTATAGTTTTAAAGGCTCCCTTTTACAAAAAGGGGGCCTTATTTTATTTCCAGTTTCGATGGCCAGCGCCTAGTGGACGTCTCCCATTTCCCTACGACGAAGCACAGGATGTGCGAGTAAGGCGTTGCGCACAGGACGTGCGCGCTTTTAGCGTTATAAGTCAACATCGAATCGCTACGTTTTTCGTGTTTCCTTTATCGCGCATCAACGGGCAGTAGGTTCCCAACTGCCCGTAAAAGCCCGATCGGCTCATCTAACAATCAGCGGCAAAACCCATCCGCTGATTGAAGATTCGCCTTATCTCAGTCGGATGACTCCAGTCCATACGGCGCTTAACGGGCGATTTCGCATTTCTTCATTAGAGCATCAAAATTGAAATTTCCGGAAATTGACTTTAAGCTGTTAATAGGAGACCGGGTGAACGAGTGTTCAGTTTGTTTATGCGGACTTTAAAGAGGAGGAAGGCCATAATGGTAATCATTCATGCACACATTGATGTGAAAGAGGAATTCCGAAGCGACTTTCTGCAGCTGGCACGTATGGTGATGCAGGGATCTAAAGCTGAGGAGGGAAACATCAGCTATCAGCTGTATGAGGATACTGACAATCCTGCACAATTTGTCATTCTTGAAGAGTGGAAGGATTTGCGTTCGATCAAACACCATGAGGAAGCTCCACATTTCAAAGCATTTATCGAGGAATCGTGTGAAATGCTCTCCAGGAAACCTGTTATTAAAAGATATGAAGTGAGCCAAAAGCTATAGAGTAATAGAAAAAAGCAGGGAGGTCAACAGCAATGAATCCAAAATACAGCGACCTATTTCAGCCATTTCAATTTTCAAATGGGATAGAATTAAAAAACCGGATTGTTATGGCGCCAATGACCAACTTTTTGTCACATGACGACGGGACTGTTTCAGATAAAGAAATCAGCTATTATATCCGCCGATTGAGCGGCGTTAAAATCCCGGAATTACGATGGCTGATACGTTAAAGTTTGTCGATGTACTTGCGGATAAGAATCTGGATTACCTGCACGTGTCCCTTATGGACTTTTGGTCGAAGCCAAAAAAGGGGTATCGAGGATAGGCATGCGCGGATACAGATTATCCAGGAGCTTACAAGAGACCGTGTTCCTCTTATTTGGAGTGGGTTCGATTTACAGTGCAGACGATGCCGCTAAGGCTATTTCGACAGGCATCCCGCTTATTGCATTGGCGCGTGATTGATCATCGACCCTGACTTTGTCGAGAAAATTGAGACTGGGCGGGAGAATGAGATTGAAACGACTCTTGATAAAAATGGGCAGCATCGCCTCGTTATTCCTGATCCGCTCTGGCAGACCATACTAAATATCAAAGGCTGGTTCCCGGGAGTATAAGTCCTCTGTCCAAAGTTGGTTCAATCGGGTAAAATAAAGAAAAACCCAGTTATGAGGATGATCAATAGTGTATTTAACAATAAAAGAAACAGCTGAATTTCTGTCCGCAACCGAGACTTATATTGAGAACCTGATTCTGCAGGGCCGCATCCGCGCCATTCATGACGGGGAACAGTATCTCATCTATAAGGAACAATTCAACACCCATCTAAAGCAAATGGAAAAATACAGGACAATGGTAGAGGAAATTCTGAGTGAACCGATTCCGGAAGACATTGATATAAAAGATGAAGATTGACAGAATAGCAAGCATGCTCCCGTTTTTAGGAGCATGCTTTTTGATTTTAAAACCTTTGCAAACAGTTGCTAATAAGAGAATGTTATGCCCATTGAATAATGAAGCGTAGGGGCGTAAACTATAATTAGAAGGAAAATCAGCAAGATTTTCAGCCGGCTCCGGATAGAAAAAAGGGGAGGGAATGAAAATGGCAACGCTGATTGCTTATGCCAGCAAGTATGGATGCACAAAAAAATGTGCAGGGATTTTATGGGGAAAGATGGAAGACAGGACGGATCTCCTCAATGTCAAAAAGGAAAAGAAGGTTGATTTGTCTCAATATGACAAGGTCATTATCAGCGGCTCGATCTATGCGGGGAAAATCCAGAAAGAAGTTACGAGATTTTGCGAGAAGCACCTTGATGAACTTCTGCAGAAAAAAGTTGGCCTGTTTATTTGCTGTATGGAAAATGGGGATGAAGCCGAAAATGAATTGAAGCACTCTTTTCCTGAACTATTGCTCGAGCATGCCATCATCAGCGAGTTTTTTGGCGGAGAATTAACTGTTAGCGAGATGAACCTATTTGACAAATTCGTTATTAAGATGATTGCAAGAGATGGAGATAAGATTCCAGCAGAGGATACGAGCACGGTATCCAATGAAAAGATCAGCACGTTCGCAAACAGGATGAATACCGCTTGAACCCCCAGAAGGGTTATAAATATAAAGACTGAACTAAGCCGCATGGACATCTTTGTCTGGCGGTTTTTCCTATTATATAAAGTATTTTGCGACTATTGAACCATGTGTTTCGTTTGTGCTTTATGGTAGTATTTTCATATATTAGGATTCGCTAACAGTATAAATCCTAAAGAATATATAATGAAGCTGACAAATTATTTTAGGGGTGGAATTGTTGGACATGGTTAAATTAAGCATTGAAGAGCTGATGTTTTGTTTTTATAGCGAGGGGTTATTTGAGCAGGGGCTTGGACTGAAACAGAATTATTTCCCTGAAATGACTGATGAACAGCAGGACTTTGCATTTCAGGTTTCATGCCGCTCTCTATTGGCAAAAGAGATGTTGGAATATAGCGAGCATAGCTACAAATTGAAGAAGGACTATGCCCCATTTATTAAGGCTTTGGCAAATTCACGCTATTCACTGAATGCATCCAAATTTGAAAGTGACGAAAATTTGCAGCGTACCCATTCTTTTCTTGTTACTGAACATGATATTTACAGTTACTGCACAATCCATGATGAGCAAGTACACCAAATTACAAAATTAAATTCAGTTGAGCAGATTTCGGAAGAGCTAAGTGCTTTTTTCGGTCTGGAAAGCATTCCTTCTGCGTGCGAGGAGCTATTTGTTTTGGAAAACGAGGATTTTGAAGAGCTGTTAAAAGGAGTTAGCGAGAATTCAGCCTTGCTTGAAGGAGCAATGGCAAAATTGGATTTGGAGAATGGGCTGGTTAACGAGTTTATGAAAGATTTGTTATCACGAAGGGGAATGATGGACAGCATCGTCCAATTTCAATATGATAAATCCAATCAGCCGAATGTAAGTGATTTAATTTTTGTCATCCCAGGAAAGCTCCGCCACTGGTTTATCACCGGCAGTGTAAAAAATAAGTTTACGCTTCGGGCCGCAAACAAGGAAGTGCTACAGAGAATTGTTTCTGGCAGTGGAATACTTACCTCTATATAAAACCAGGTACATTATACCGTAAATAAAATAGATGCGCTCCCTCGAAAAAGAGGGGGCGCATTATTATGCTTCCTGCAGTATGTTTCCTTGTTTGGCCATAGCCTCGCTGTGCTTAGGAAGTTCCACTACTACCTCGGTGCCGTCACCGGCATTGCTTGAGAAACGAATGGTTCCGTTGTGGGATTGAACAATTTTGAAGCTGACGGTGAGCCCCAGACCCGTTCCCTTTTCCTTTGAAGAATAGAAAGGCTCTCCAATTCGTTCAAGCATTTCCTTTGAGATGCCGCAGCCATTATCTTTAACGGTGATCATAATTTTCCCGCTTCCTGAATCACAAATGTAAACCTTGACGGTACCGCCCTTTGGCGAGGCTTCAATAGCATTTTTAATTAGATTGATAAAAAGCTGTTTCAATTGGTTTGGCTCGCACTGGATAAGCAGTTTTTTCTGGAGAAAAGTAAAGTTGAGCTGTACGTCATGCAGGGTTGCCTCCGTGTTCAGCAGGGAAGTGACATCCGAGAGAATGGTCTGGATATCAGCTTCTTTATGCTGGATTTTCTGTGGCTTTGCCAGCATGAGCAGTTCGCCGACAATATGATTGATCCGGTCAAGTTCGTCAAGCATGATGCTGTAGTATTTTTGGTGCCTTTTATCCTCCATTCTGAGCAGCTGGACAAAGCCTTTCAGAGAGGTGAGTGGATTTCTGATTTCATGGGCAACGCTTGCTGATAATTCTCCAACGACCGATAGCTTTTCAGTACGGCGGAGCCTTTCTTCAGTCTGTCTTATGTCGGTTATGTTCTTCCCGTAGCCGATAATTCCCTCAATCTCACCGTTGACGATGATTGGAACTGAAGTGCAGTATAGCAACAGGGGATTTCTATTTTTACCGAAGACATGAATTTCAGAAATATTGGGCTTGCATTCATTCACAACAGAAGATAGGGCTTTTAGTATGTCTTTCTGGCTCTGTCCATTGACAAGCTGGGTTACATGCTTTCCGATTGTTTTTTCGGCTGTAAAACCGGTCACTGACTCAAATTGGGGGTTCAGTTTGGTAATATAGCCTTTAAGGTCAATCATGTATACAAGCTCAGGATTGTAGTCAAATAAGGACTTGTACCGTTGCTGGTTTGCCTTGAGCAGCTTGTCCATTTCTTTGCGTTCTGTTATATCTCTTTCAATAATGACGAGTCCTTCCCGGCTGCCGTCGTCGTTAAAGAGTGGGACTTTGACAGTATCAAATGTTCTCGATGATCCATCCGGCATAGGGATGATCTCCTCTACCTGTGTGACAGTGCCTTTTCTCCAGGCTTCTTCATCGGTTCTTTCGCACGACCTCAAAGCATCTCCGTAAAAATCAGTGTACTCGGCAAGCTCAGAATCTTTTTTTCCGCGATAGTCGACATTTTCAAGCTGAAACAGTCTCAGTCCGGATTGGTTTGCTTCGATCCAGCGGCCATCCCCGTCCTTGAAATTAACAAAGTCGACCATAGAGTTAATGAGTGTTGCGAGCCGCTTCTCGTCTTCCCTGGAAGCGTGCAGCTGTTCTTTTTTCATGAGTGAAAAGTAAAAGAACCAGCCTGCAATGAAAACGTAAAAAGCTTCCTTCATATGACTAGTTAAATGGACATATCGGGGAGGGACAAAATTCTCAAGAAGATAGTTGCTTCCGATAATCCAGAGGAGGCTTACGCCAATAAAAATAAAGATAGGCTTTTTCTTCATGAACCCCGTAAACTCCCGTTCTTTTGGCAGGGGAATTTGCCCCTGCTTTATTTAAATGAATAAACCTTTGTGGGTAACTAAGTTAAGGATGTTAAAAATGAAGACATCATATAATATACTAGCATAAATCAAGCGGTTAATTATGGTATCTTTATGTAAAAATTGAAAAAATAATTTAATATCTTCCAGTTCCCTAGCTCGAAATTGGTTAGGCTGAGGTTTCCAAACAAGTTAAGCATGATAAATTTTTATTTAATAGAGAGAATATTTTAAAGATTGTCCTTTTATAATATTAGTAAGAAAGTAGACAAGGGGGCAACGAAGTGAAAAAGGTTCCAATTTTCATGCTCGGGCTGTTATTAGCTTTAAGCATGATTCTTGCAGGGTGCGGCGGGGAAGAAGTGAAGAGCAATGAGGCTGGAGGGAAAAAAGCTTTAAGGGTAGTGACGGATGCGGCCTATGCACCATTTGAATATATGGACAAGGATAAAATTGTTGGCTTTGACATTGACGTGCTGACAGCCGCAGCAAAGGAAGCGGGCTATACGGTTGAATTCAATCATGTGGGCTGGGACCCAATCTTCGTAGAAATTGAAAAGAAACGGGCGGATATTGCTATTTCTTCCATTACTATCAATGATGACCGCAAAAAATCATATGATTTTTCCATTCCATACTTTCTTTCCACTAATAAAATATTAATCCCGGAAACTAGTGAAATCAAAGGTGCCAATGACTTGAAGGATAAGATTGTCGCCGTCCAAAATGGAACAACCGGCCAGGCTGCCATGGATGCGCTGATTGGTAAAAACAGCAGCAACATCAAAAAGTTTGAAAATAATAATCTTGCCATCATGGAATTGATTAAAGGCGGTGCAGATGCAGTCGTTGCAGACAATGCAGTGATTGAAGAGTATGCCAAAAATAACCCTGATAAAAAACTGAAGGTGATTAGGGACGATACGTTTGCTTCAGAGTTTTACGGCATGATGTTCCCGAAAGGAAGTGCGATCAAGGCGGATTTTGACAAAGCTCTCAACAAAATCATTGAAAACGGCACTTACAGCAAAATCTATAAAGAGAGGTTCGGAACGGAGCCCGACCTGGAAAAGTTAAAATCGCAGCAAAACAAAAAGTAGCTCTCTTAGAAAAGCGCGTAACTTGCTTTTCTGGATTGCGCGCCTTTTTTCCAGGATTACAACCATTTGTCTTATTACAGGGGGTCGAACGGATGGGCTTTAACTTCAATATTATTGTAGAATACGCTCCTTTTCTGCTGAAGGGTACACTTGTGACAATCGGCCTTTCTCTTTCGGGAATATTGATTGGCACGTTGCTTGGATTAGCGATTGGACTTGGAAAGATGGTGAAAAATAAATGGCTGGCGTCACCTTTTCACCTGTATGTCACTTTTTTTCGGGGAACACCATTGTTCGTACAAATTCTCTTGATCCACTTCGGTGTTGTCCCGCTTTTTAATGGAGAAACGAATGGATTTGCCGCTGCCATTATTGCATTGTCTCTGAATGCAGCTGCCTATATAGCTGAAATTTTTCGGGCTGGTATACAGTCGCTCGAAAATGGGCAGATGGAAGCAGCCCGATCCCTTGGAATGAGCAATGCGCAGGCGATGAGGCATGTCATTCTGCCACAGGCATTCACGAGGATGATTCCTCCTCTCGGGAATGAATTCATTGTCCTGTTGAAGGAGTCATCGTTAGCCTCTATTGTAACTGCCCCGGAAATCATGTACTGGGCAAGGGCAATGAATGGCCAATACTACAAGGTGTGGGAGCCATATTTGTCTGCAGCATTGATCTATCTGTTGCTGACTATGTCTTTAAGCTACTTGCTTACGCGGCTTGAGAGGAGGCTGGAAACAGCATGATTAAAATCCAGGGGTTGAAAAAATCTTTTGGCGCCAATGAGGTTTTGAAGGACATCAATCTGGAAATTAAGCCGCAGGAGGTTGTGGTGGTGATCGGCCCATCCGGCTCCGGCAAGTCAACGCTGCTCCGGTGCATCAATCTTCTTGAAACAATCTGCGGCGGACATGTCTATATCGAGGGCAAGGATATTACGGATAAGAAAAATGATATTAATAAAATGAGGGCAGAGGTAGGGATGGTATTCCAGCAGTTCAACCTTTTCCCTCATAAGACGGTCATTGAAAATATCATGATGGCACCAAGAAAGGTAAGGAAGGTTTCGGAAAAGGCAGCCCGCGAAAAAGGAATGTATCTACTTGGGAAGGTAGGTCTTCAGGAAAAAGCGGATGCGTATCCGAACTCGCTGTCAGGCGGACAGAAGCAAAGGGTAGCGATTGCTCGGGCGCTGGCAATGGAACCGAAAATCATGCTTTTTGATGAACCAACTTCAGCGCTTGACCCTGAAGTTGTCGGGGAAGTATTAGAAGTAATGAAGCAACTGGCGCTCGAAGGTATGACAATGGTAGTGGTCACGCATGAAATGGGATTTGCCCGGGAAGTGGGAGATCGGGTCATTTTCATGGATGGCGGCTATATCGTCGAGGAAAACGCGCCTATCGAATTATTCTCAAACCCAAGACAAGACAGGACGCAAGCGTTCCTCAGCAAAGTCCTTTAACATACTAAAGGGTGCCTGACCCCCAGCGCTTTAAAGCGCTGGGGGTCAGGCACCCTTTCTTTGAATCGCTACGCTCTTCGTGTTTCCTTTATCGCGCATTAACGGGCAGTAGGTTCCCAACTGCCCATAAAAGCCCGATCGGCTCATCTAACAATCAGCGGCAAAAACCATCCGTTGATTGAAGATTCGCCTTATCTCAGTCGGATGGCTCCAGTCCATACGTCTAACCGGGCGCTTCCGCTTTTATTATTATCCAGCTGCATCGCCCAGCGCCTAGTGGACTTCGCCCACCTCTCTACGATAAGTCAACATCGAATCGCTACGCTCTTCGTGTTTCCTTTATCTCGTGCCGGTGAGCTCCAGTCCATACGTCACTAACCGGGCGCTTCCGCTTTTATAGTTTAAACGAGCTTTTAAGGGAAACAATTCTGTTGAATACAGGTTTTCCTTCTGTTGAATGTTTTGGATCTACATTGAAGTAGCCGTGGCGGAAGAACTGGAATTTATCCTGCGGCTTTGCCTCTTCCATATTCGGCTCGATAAAGCCATTTTGAATTTCAAGTGAGTTCTTGTTCACAAAATCCAGGAAGGTTCTGTCTTCACTTTCGTTTTCTTTAAGATCTTCATCGCGGATCAGAGGCTCATATAGACGGAACTCAGCAGGAATGGCGTTAGAGGCCTCCACCCAATGGAGTGTCCCTTTTACTTTGCGGCCGGTAAAGCCTGAGCCGCTCTTCGTTTCCGGATCGTATGTGCAGTGAAGCTCGACAACATTTCCAGCTTCATCCTTGATGACCTCATTGCATTTAATGAAGTACGCATGCTTCAGCCTTACCTCATTTCCAGGGAAGAGACGGAAATACTTTTTGGGAGGGTTTTCCATGAAATCGTCCTGCTCCACATAAATTTCATGGGAGAACGGAATTTTCCGCATGCCCATTTCCGGATTCTCAGGATTGATCTCCGCATCTAGGTATTCCACTTCACCTTCTGGATAGTTGGTAATGACTACTTTAAGCGGACGAAGGACACCCATTGTCCGAGGAGATTTCAGCTTCAGGTCTTCGCGTACATAATGCTCAAGCATCTGCTCGTCGACAGTCGAAAATCCTTTTGAAACCCCAGCAGCCATGACGAATTCGCGGATGGATTCGGGTGTATAGCCTTTTCTTCGCAGGCCTGAAACAGTCGGCAGGCGCGGATCGTCCCATCCATCAACAAAGCCTTCCTCAACAAGCTGTTTGAGCTTCCGCTTACTCATAACCGTATTGGTCAGGTTCAGGCGGCCAAACTCAATTTGCTGCGGCGTAGATTCCATTTCACACTTTTCAATAACCCAGTCATAAAGCGGACGCTGGTCTTCAAACTCAGTGGTGCACAAGGAATGGGTAACACCCTCGATTGCATCCTCAAGCGGGTGGGCAAAAGCGTACATTGGATAGATGCACCATTTGTCGCCAGTGTTATGGTGTGTCGCATGGGAAATCCGGTAAATCACCGGGTCGCGGAGATTGATATTGGGAGAAGCCATATCGATTTTCGCACGAAGGACTTTCTCTCCATTTTTGAATTCACCAGCGTGCATACGCTCAAACAAATCAAGGTTTTCCTCAGCAGAACGGCCGCGGTATGGGCTTTCTTTTCCTGGCTCGCTCAGTGTTCCGCGGTATTCGCGTATTTCGTCTGCAGACAAATCATCGACATAAGCCAGGTTCTTTTTGATCAGCAGGATTGCTTTTTTGTACATTTCATCAAAATAATTTGAGGCAAATAGCAGATTGTCCCACTCATACCCGAGCCATTGTACATCCTCTTTAATGCTGTCGACGTATTCCTGATCCTCTTTCAATGGATTGGTGTCATCGAAACGCAGATTGGTTTTTCCGCCGAATTCATCAGCCAGCCCAAAATTGATGACAATGGACTTAGCATGGCCGATATGGAGATAGCCGTTTGGTTCAGGAGGGAACCTTGTCACGATGTCCTTATGCTTACCTGATTCAAGATCCTCTTTCATGATCGTTTTTATGAAATTTGAATTCTCTTCCACATGTATCAGCCTTTCATCACGTTTTTATGTATTAAGTCTAATTAATTATATCTATTATACATTTCCAATGCTCTATATACTAATAAGAAATGAAGAGAAAAACAAGAAAACACTTTGTGATTTCAGAGGCTTTTGACGCCCGTCCGTGAATTGTTGATATAATAGTTAGCAGATAAGAAAAAAGGGTATTGCTTGATGAATGTTTTTTTTCATTCGCTTTGAGTAAATAAGAACATGCCGGAGTTGCCTGCATGCCGTGACAAGGAGTGTAATTACATGAAGTTCCAGGATTTGAAAACACTTGAGGAAAAATTAAATCTGATGTCAGAGCTTGCCGTTAACTTCAGAAGCCGTGCTGCATATCATCCCGAGGCAGCGGGCCAGTTTCCGTTTGATAATATATCGGACCTGAAGGAATCAGGCTATACATCATTGACTGTTCCGGTAAGGTTTGGAGGCGAGGATATTTCCCTCTATGAAATGGTAAGGCTTCAGGAGCGGCTTGCTGAAGGAGACGGATCGACGGCATTGTCAATCGGCTGGCATCTCGGGATACTCAAGAACCTTGGCGAAAAAAAGCTGTGGGACGAAGAGTTGTTTGAAAAAATATGTTATGAAGCAAAAAATGGCGCACTGATAAATGGTGCGGCGACTGAACCAGGTACAGGCAGCCCGACAAGGGGAGGGTTGCCGCAAACAACCGCTGTCAAGACAGGGAATCACTGGGTGGTCAATGGAAGGAAGACTTTTACTACGATGGCACCCGTTCTTGATTATTTCATTGTCAGCGCAGCCGCAGAACCATGTGGGGAAACGGGTAACTTCCTGATTCCGCGAAAATCCGAAGGGCTGAGGATCGAAGAAACATGGGATAGTATCGCCATGAGCGAGACAGGGAGCCATGATTTGGTACTGGAAAACGTCATGGTAGCGGATGACTGCTTTGTCGAGGTCTTCACTCCTGGTAAAAAAGGAGCGAACGGCTGGCTCCTTCATATCCCTGCGTGTTATCTGGGGATAGCCGCCGCAGCATGCGATTATGCTGTAAGGTTTGCCAAAGAATACAGCCCGAACAGCATCAAGGGATCTATTATCGAACTTCCCGCTGTGCGCCAGAAAATAGGCGAGATGGAGTTTGAGCTAATGAGGGCGCGGCATTTCCTATATTCGGTAGCGAAAAAATGGGACACATCGGCAGAAAAGGAAAGAGCGCAGATGGCTCCTGAGCTGGGTGCAGCCAAAATGGCTGTGACCAATGGAGCGATCAAGGTGGTAGATTCGGCGATGAGAGTCGTTGGAGCAAGAAGCCTGTCGGGCAAAAACCCGCTACAGAAATATTATCGGGATGTAAGAGCGGGGCTGCATAACCCGCCAATGGATGATAGTACAATTGAACTGTTGGCAAAGCAGGCAGATTCAAGAACATGACAATAGCGAAAAGCATAGGCCGGGACAGCATGTATGCTATTCCGGCCTTAATTATGGGTCATCCCTGCTTTTCCAAAACGTACTTCAATACCAAATTTGCTAGATTAGGGACCATTTCCAACGAATAACGCATTTCCATCCGCTCGTATCTTTTATGGGCGTCAAGGCCATATGGCCCGATGTTGACTACCGGTACATTGAGGTCGCGTTTATCTTGGTAATCCACGAATAATTTCGATCCCCACGCCGGGTTGTTCTTCGCTGCAGCTTCAAGAGACTCTTCATCATCGCTTATTGCAATGAAGCTCATATCAGAGATATAGGGGAAGAAATCCCTGACCTTTATTGGTTTACTGTATGAAGGCTGGATATCAGCAACCGCCTGGTCAAGTGCTGATATCAGTTTCTTTTCCTTGGCGTTTTTACCCTCAATCTCCACTCTTGGCGAATATAAAGAAGAATAAAATAGAATAATCGCCGGGCTTTTGTCCGGCATCCACTTCCAGGCTTCCTCCACAACTTTTGCGCAAAACATCCTGACGTCAAGGCTTTCGTCATGGAGAAGCTGTTCTTTGAAACTCTCTATACTATCTTTATATTCATCTCCGTTTGCTGCCAAAAGCACTCTTTCCATTTCAGCAAATGTCATGACCCTGCTCTGCCACGGGATGTTGCGTGCTGCTTCACCGCTCAGAATGCAAAAGCGGCGGTAGCGGTCCGTATAGAGATTAATTGCATTCTGGAAAGCGAGTTCCGCCTGGCCCCTAAGCTTTTCCAGCACATCGGAAGGAGTCCAGGAATGGATGAAAAAATTATAATAAACATACGCGGCTAAAGCCGTCTGTACCGTATATAACGGCTTCATGTCTGTCTGCTTTAATGATACCGGAGGGAGCGTTACCTCGCCGAGTGCCTCGTTGCACAGATCGGGATTATAATCGATTTGCCTTGTCAGTTCCGCTGCAACAAGGTTAGGGTCAAAGCCTTCAAAGCAGGATCCAACATGGGTTTCAGCCCCGGTGATAAAAAAGGAAGGGAGCAGTTTCCCGACTGTCCCTTTGTATATATAGCGGTTTTCATCCCCTTCATGGCGGGGAGCTGCAAAATCGGAATTGATGGCAGCAATGTAATCGAAACCGTGCTGTTCTCTCCAAAGCTTCAAATCTTTCAATGCTGACAATATCCCGTTTGAGCTGTCCTCTTTATCACATTCCGCCAGAAAAACTAGATTGCCTTCCAATTCTTCAGGATGGTCGGAATAATACCTTAATAGAAAAAGATTGCTTGCAACTCCGCTTTTCATATCAAGCGTTCCCCGGCCGAACATCCACTCGCCGGAATCCGCATGGGCACGGACCGCATCAGGTAGAGCTTCACTTTTTAGTGCGAGAAGAAGTTCATCTGGATTGCAGGCCAAGTCTGATAACTGGGTGAAATCGTCTATCCCGACGGTATCGATATGGCCGATGAGGATCACTGTATCGCGGCTGGTGCTTTTTTTTGTTCCTTTCACAAATGCTAAAACATTATATCTGTCAAGCTTATCATCAATCGTTGGCGACTTGATCAGGTGCAAAGGATTTTGTTTATAATACGGAAAGGACGAAATCATTGAATATAGGACATGTGCAATTTCCTTTTCACCAAGGGTGTTGACAATGCTTTCAATCTGTACAAGCTGCTTTGTGTAAAAAAGGACTTCATCCCGGCAGTCGAGCATATTTCTATCCCCCTTTGTTTATAGTTATTAGGAGGTACCCTCTTTCGCTATATTATATTCGAAAGAATCTGTTTTTTACATGATTGGCTTTAATTGCCTGTCGAAGTTTCACTTGGAAGCATGTCGGGAAAAAACATAATTGTCCGAATAATTCCGGCTGTTCGAATGTTGTTGATACATTTTTTTTTATGTTTTACACTGTTGCAGAGAAGATGAAAATTCCCTTTTAGAGAGGACATGAATGGACAATCAAACTTCAGTATATGACATAATGGATGTCTGCCTTCTTGCCGGAAAAATCATGCTCCAAAGCGGGGCTGAAACGTACCGGGTTGAAGATACAATGATGCGCATGGCGACCGCCTTGGGCATTGGCCAGACGCATAGCTATGTGACCCCTACAGTAATCCTTTTTTCCATTGAAGAGACGGGTGCAGCAAAGACAAAGCTGATCCGGATTTCGGAGCGGACAACCGATTTAAAAAAAGTCGCGATGGTCAACAGTGTTTCTAGAAAAATCAGCAGCGGAGATACCGGGCTTTTGGAAGCCTGGACAGAGCTGAAGGAAATCGAAGCTGCGAAACTGACATACTCTTTCATGTACCAGCTGGCAGCAGCTGCTGTTGCCAGCGGCTGCTTTACAATCATGTTCAAGGGCAGCTGGGTAGATTTCCTTCCGTCAGTTGCAGCGGGGGGAGGAGGCTTTTTATGCGCCGTCTACTTTCACCGGCTTGTTCCGGTGAAATTTTTCTCTGAGTTCCTGGCCTCCACCATCATTGGATTGCTGTCATTTGCTTTTATAACACTGGGGCTTGGGCAGGAGCTTGATAAAATCATTATTGGTTCAGTCATGCCGCTTGTACCAGGGCTCCTGATTACTAACGCAGTACGGGACCTTATGGCAGGGCACCTTGTTTCAGGAATTTCAAAAGGAGCCGAAGCCTTCCTGACGGCTTTTGCAATTGGATCAGGCATAGCAGTTGTTTTATCACTATTGTAATAGGGGTGGCCTGAGTGGTCTATATATCACAGCTTGTAACAAGCTTTGTTGCTTCAGCTGCGTTTGGAATCATGTTTAACGCACCAAAGGAATCACTTGTTAAATGCGGGATTTCCGGAATGCTTGGCTGGATGGTTTATTTTATTCTTGAATATAACGGATATGGGACAATTCTGGCTACACTTGCTGCATCCTTCCTGATTGCAGTCATCAGCCAGGTGATGGCAAAGCATTATAAAACTCCTATTATCATTTTTAGTGTGGCAGGCATTATTCCGCTTGTGCCTGGAGGGCTTTCTTACGATGCCATGAGGCATTTCGTGGAAAAAGATTATATTGGAACGGTTACGTTGGCCGCAAAAGCTTCCATGATTTCCGGTGCCCTTGCAGTCGGACTTGTATTCTCCGAGGTGCTTAACCTTGTAATCAGAAGGTCGGGAAAGGCACCAAAGTAATGAAACTGAGATTAGAAATAATGTTAGTTTGATTAAACAGTAAAAACAAAAAGGAATTATTTGTTTATTTATAGTTGTTTTTGTCTGGAAATACTCTTGGCAAAGTTTATTTCTCGGGAAATAATGACAAATAAATCATCTCAGATTTTTTCCTGCACTCGTAGAACACGCTGATACGCTTCAGCGTGTTTTTTGTTATTGGTGCAAATATAAGTGCAATTCAGCAATGAATTTTCAAGATGTGACGTACTTCACATACGTCTTATTTTCCGTCCCTTAAAATTTAATTATGAAAGAGAATCGCTATGGTAATGAGGGATGATGATAGTTACAGCGAGAGTATAGGTTAGTTTCCACTATTCACAAAGTGTTTACAATTATTGTGAAGTTAACCAGTTTTACCATGATATGATTACTTTCAAATCAATTCATCTCACTAGGGGGCAGACGGTATGCACAGGCTGGAGAAATCCTTTTACTCGAAAACCAGCATGTATTCATTTTTAGTTCTATTAGTCTTGTTTTTGTCGATGTGGGTTGCCACAGACCAATTTTTGCATATAGATATGGCACTTCTGGGGTATGCCATTTCGTCCGCAATATTTGCGGTTGGACTGACAATCCGGATGAGCTTCTGGCTTTATCGGACCGCGACAAACCGTGTCGCTTCCCGAAGCATGAAAAACCTGTTCACAAAAGAGCGATTAAAATGGAGTGCAAAAGCGGTACTCATAACGCTTGTTGATAACATCATCCTCCAGAAATTCATTTTTAAACGGGGGCTGTACCGCGGCATCCAGCATTTGATGATTTCCTGGGGATGCCTCATTTCTTTTGCCATTACGTTTGGACTGACGTTCGGCTGGATGAGATTCGACCTAATTGATCCTGAAACATACCAAATTGTTGTTTTTAATATCCCTACAATGAAAATGGCCGCACACGGGCTGTTTGCCGAAATCGTCTACAACGGACTCAATATCGGGGCGATCATGGTCCTGATTGGCGCGTCAATGGCACTGTGGCGCCGAATCAGCAGCTATGATGTCAAAGTCACACAGCGTTTTGAATTTGATATCCTGCCGCTTCTCATCCTTCTTTCTGTAACGGTAACCGGATTGATCCTGACAGTGCTTTACACATTTTTTGACGGCTGGATGCACCATTACATGTCACTTGTACATCAGGTTACGGTGGTCATCATGCTCGTATATTTCCCATTCGGGAAGCTGTTCCACGTACCAGTAAGGCCCTTGGCCGCTGCAGTTCCAATGAGCTATCAGGAGGTTGTGAAAGTGGATACGAAAACCTGCAAATGCTGTAGACAGCCGTACAGCAATGATGACCAGATTGCAGACGTGCAAGCGATCCTGCAAGCCCAGAACTTTGATTTAAGGCTAGCGGATGGGACGCAGCTGTCCGATTACTGTACAGGTTGCCGCAGGCGCATGCGCGCGCTGAAGCAAATGAATATGGAAGCCCCAAAAGGAAATCCATACGGACCTGTCGATACGAATAATGGAATCCATCTATCAGGCTTCAGCAAGAAACGTTCAGAAGAGTTTTATGGAATCGATATTGAGCAGGATTACAAGGGGGAGAAGGATAGTGAGCCAGTTTCTCGTTAAAGAAGGCGTCAAAAACCAAATCCGCAAAGGCGAAAAATTAGTCGCAACACACTGTTGTTACTGCGGCATGCAGTGCGGCATGCATATACGCGTCAATGAAAAAACAAATAAGGTAGTAGGTGTCGAGCCCCGCTATGACTGGGTGCTGACAAAAGGAAAAATGTGCCCGAAAGGTGTAACGGCCTACCAGACAATCGATCATCCTGATAGGATCAAACGGCCGCTGATTAAGAAGAATGGCCAGTTTGTCGAATCTTCATGGGAAGAAGCGCTTGATTTGATTGAGCGGAAGTATAAAGAAATCCAAGGTGAATACGGCAGGGATGCAATCGGAGTGTACGGCGGTGTTTCGATGACAAACGAGAAATGCTATCTTGTTGGGAAATATGCCCGCGTCGCACTTGGTACCCGCTATATCGACTATAATGGGCGCTATTGCATGAGCTCAGCCGCTGGGGGCTTCAACAAAACCCTTGGTATGGACCGGGGCTCCACACTTCCATGGACAGAACTTGAGCACAGCGATTGTTTCTTCATGGCAGGTTCCAACACGGCTGAATGCCACCCTACAAGTATTCAATGGTTTTGGAAGGCGAAGGATAAAGGCGCAAAAATTATTGTTGCTGACCCGCGCGAAACGCCAACAGCACGCGTAGCCGACGTCCATCTCGACCTGCTGCCGGGTACCGATTCGGCTCTTGCGAACGGAATTATGCATCTTTTAATCAAGCATGACTATGTAGATACCGAATATGTAAACGAACGCTGCAACAACTTTGAAGAGCTGAAGGAAATGACTGCGAGATTCACACCGGAGTATACAGCAAAACTAACGGGCATCGCAGTTGAAAAAATCGTGAAGGCGGCCCATATATTCGGGAAATCCCCTCGCTCCGTTGTCATGTTTGCCCGTGGAGCAGAACAGCAAACAAAAGGGGTAGACAATGTCAGCCTTTATACATCAATGGCTCTTCTTAGAGGCCAGATCGGGAAATTTGCATCCGGTGTTGCCACTTTAACAGGTCAGGGTAATGGGCAGGGCGGCCGCGAGCACGGACAGAAGGCGGATGCGCTTCCAGGCTACCGAAAAATCACCAACCCGAAGGACAGGGAATATATCGCTGGAGTATGGGGAATAGAGCCAGAGGAAATGCCTCAGGAAGGTGTCTCCGCTTATGAAATGTTCAACCTGATGGAAGCAAAAACAATCCGGGGGCTTCATGTTATTTGCTCAAATCCGGTTGTTTCATCACCAAATATCAATTATGTCCAAAAAGCACTCGAGGGCCTGGATTTCCTTGTCGTCAACGACTTTTTCCTTTCAGAAACAGCGGAGCTTGCGGATGTCGTTCTTCCTACTGCAACATGGGCGGAAGATGAAGGCACCACTACCAATACTGAAGGCCGGGTCATCCGGATCCGAAAGGTTGTCGATCCGATTGGGGAATCAAAGCCTGACTGGGAAATCATGCAGCTGATCGCAGAGCGGATGGGAAAAGGGAAGTTCTTCCCGTATAAGGAGCCAAGGGAAATTTTTGACGAGCTTAGAATTGCGTCAAAAGGCGGAAAAGCCGACTACTATGGAGTCACATATGAAAAAATCGATGCCCAGGATGGCGTGTTCTGGCCGGCACCTGCCGAAGACCATATGGGTACGCCATCTGTATTCAAAGATAAATTCGCGACCGAAGATGGCAAGGCTAATCTTGCTGTCTGTGACTGGAGGGAACCAGGAGAAATTCCAAATACCGGTTACCCACTGTGGCTGACGACAGGACGTGTGGTATTCCATTACCTAACAGGGAATCAGACACGGAGAGTAGGATTCCTGATGGATCAATGCCCTGAGCCATTTGTTGAAATCCATCCAGAACTGGCGAGCCAGTACCAGATCCAAAACGGGGAAAGAGTCAAGATTTCAACACCCCGCGGCGAGATGACAGCCCCAGCCCGAATTACTAAAGCTATACGTAAGGACACGCTGTTTGTCCCTTATCATTGGGGCAAAGAGCAATCCATCAACCAGCTTACAAGTCCAGCGCTAGACCCATTCTCACGGATGCCGGAATTTAAAGTTTGTGCAGTCAAGCTTGAGAAACTAACTAAATAGGAGGTAGGCGAAAGATGAATAAAATTATGTACCTTGAATTCGAACGCTGCATAGGCTGCCGTGCCTGCCAGGCGGCATGCCGTGAGTGTGGAGACCATGATGCGAAGGAACGAAACTATGTCGAGTATGTCGATTTCACCGAATCCCGGCAGACATTTCCAATGCTGTGTATGCAGTGCAAAGACCCGGCCTGTGCCCGCGTTTGTCCGGCGAACGCTATCCAGATTACAGAAGAAGGCGTTGTCCTCTCAGCGATGGAAGAAAAGTGCATAGGCTGTCGGAACTGTACATTTGGCTGCCCGTTTGGAATCCCGAAATTCGACTTTGAAAAGAATAAAATGTATAAATGCGATATGTGTTATGACAGGACGAGGGAAGGCATTTCACCGATGTGTGCGTCTGTCTGCCCTAGTGATGCCATCAGATTCATTGATTTTGACGAGATGCAGGAATTAAGAAGGCGTCGGACACAGATGAACCTAATTGAAGGCAAAAAGCCGCAGGAAGGGAATAAGTGGGATTACGTCCCTGAGTTCTTTGGGGTTTATACTGATTCAAATCAGTAAATAGGATGGTAAAGTGGTTAAAAATAAAAATAAAAGTAAAAGTGAAATGATGCCGTATTCAAGAGGCAGGAGGGCAAGTCATGGCAGATGAAAAAAATAATCATAAACAAACTGAAGACCAGGATATGATCAAGCTGATCGACAACCTTAACCGTAAAGAGGATGTGGGCTTGAACCGGAGGGCGTTCCTGAAGGCCTCTTTCGGTGCTACTGTCGCGATTGGCCTGGCAACCACCCCGTTTGGCATTTTCTCTTATATGCGAAGTGAAGATGGTTCCGTCAAAAGGGTGGAAATTGCTGATGTGAAAGATCTAGATATCGGGGAATCGAGAAATTTTGGATATCCGACTAAGGAAGATCCCGCCATTCTTGTCAGAACACCGGATGACAAATTCGTTGCCTATAACAACAAGTGTACGCACCTGCAATGTCCAGTTTTTTATGAACACAAGGAGAATATCTTGTTGTGTCCTTGCCATAAAGGCTATTTCAATGTAGATAATGGGCACCCGATGGCGGGACCGCCCCAGCGTGAATTGCCGAAGATTCTCCTTGAAGTGAAGGACGGAAAAGTGTTCGCAGTCGGGAGGGAAGTAAGGCATGGGTAAAAAAAGAGTTGCTTTCTTTTCGATATTTCTTTTTCTCGCGATTAATGTTGTTTCTCTCTCAAATGTAATCGAAGGTTATTATGGGGAAGAGTCCGGTCGTGTCTATACGTTTATGTCTGCAGCGATTGTATCAACGCTCTTTGCGGCCATTGCCTTTTTCATCTGGAGAAAAGAAGAGTATAAAAAATAGGACATGGGAGAACATACGGAAAAAAAAGGAGGCTTCACATGGACTCCCGATTTTCTGGTGAAGATGAACAGCCTGTCGAGAATATTCTTAGAAACACTTTAGAGATTGAAGAAGATCTCATGAGGACCTATTTAATCACTGCCGAGAGAATTCACAATAATGATGAACTTAAAAATCGATTGCTAAATTTTGCTGAAGGTAATGCAAAGCGGACGAAACAATTGATTGACGAAATAAATAAGGCATAAAAAGCAAAAGCAGCGGCCAATTCCCGCTGCTTTTACATTTTTTATCGATGGAATCAGAACCTGCTGATAGGTTCAAATTCAAGGCTGTTTCCCGTGAATGTTTTTTCTCCTGACGCCGTTATTAACGTGCATCCGGTAATGCGAAAGGGGATTTTCTCGGACGTATAGCCTGCAAGAAGGCCGGAACCCAAATCTTTTCCGTCTTCATTTTTAACAAGGACGTTTTGCCCTTCAAGCGTCCGGAGCTTTGCACCCATCAGGAAAGTCTTCCATTCTTCCCAATTTTCCAAGAGGAACGCTTTATCTCCATTTTCAAGATAGCCGAGCTGGCATTCACTATCATCTATTTGTGAAGTAGTTCCCTCTGTCATATTGACAATGATGTCTCTTAACAGCTGGTATTCATTCAGTTCAAGGCGGGAATCTATCAGGAAGACTGTGCTGTCGTGGCCAGGAATGATGCTGGCTAATGACTTCCCTCTATAGATGATGTGTTCGCCGGAAATAAATTTGGACGTTATTTTTTCTGGCGGCAGTCCTTTTATCTTCACTTTAAGCATGGTAGCTCCCCCTTTTGAACAATTCTTGCCGTATATGCCGGGAAGATGTCCTCTTATTTATAATATATGCCTTTTTTGCTGGACGGACAAACATTTGCAGGGATAGAGCTGTTCCCAAAACCGCCAGTCTCGAATCGAATGGTTTATCAATAAGCTTTATACCCTCGCAAAAAAATTACAGAAACAATATTTTTGTAGTGTAAATGAAAATGAATTGACATAATTGATTCAATTAAGTCTGATAGAATACAAGAATAAGGTTTCATAACCGGGGTTTTGAGGAATATTTAATACTTGGGACCATTAAAATATAAGAAAAATAGAATGTCGGAGGACATCAAATGTCATTAGAAGAGAAATTAATCAATAAAAATTATTATGAAACATATTTGGAAGGAAACACGCATGCCAATCCAGTGTCGGTTCTTGGTGAGCTTTATTTAAGAGACCATAACGACAGCCCGGAAAAACTTCCGAACATCCGGTTTGCCCAGGGAGAAGTTTATTTTCAACATAAAGACTTCGAAGCTGCTATTTTTAAATGGGAAAACATCGCGAATGATTTCGAACCATGGGCGAAAAAGAATATGGGTGATGCTTTTCTCGAACTCGGGCTCTTGGAGTCAGCAGAGGAGCTTTACCTGTCAATTGATACGGAAAACGAAGTGCTCAAAATAGAAACAGGGCTGCAGCTGCTGGCACTATACATAGAACTGCAAAAAACAGTGCGGGCTGTCGAAGTAATAAAGCAGACAGTCGCGCTGAATCCGGATTATCCAGGTGTAACAGACATCGCCAGGGCCTTTTTCGAATCACAGGATGATTGGGAGAATGCAGTCCAGCTTGCATCTAATGAAGCGATTCGGACTCATTCTGCAGAATGGTTCGATATCCTGAAAAAGTATATTGATAATGGGTATACCGAGGGGATGCAACCTGAGTATTTCAACAAGGTACTATTTGAGCTATATCCTGCAGATCCAGCAAAGTTTGAGCAGCTTATCGTGGCATTATGGAAAAGCTATCGTGATGGATCCGCTTATTTGTCATGGATTGATAACTTCAATAGCATCTTCATTGGCATGGAAAGTGGCACGAATGAAGTCTGGAAGGAATTGCCTGCATTATACCAGGAGTCCTATTTCGAGCTCCTCGATGGCGGTCTGCTGATCAAACAGCTATCGCCAATTATCCCAAGCCACCTTAGTAACTGGCTGAAGGTTACGGATGAATCTTATTCACTGTTTGCCTCGTCAGCTGTGATGGCGTGGAGTGAAATGTTTCCTTCAAGCCTTTCCCCGGATACAGTGCGCAAAGCAGAAGATATGATCCTTAAAGCCAGAAGGTATCCTTCGGCAATGGAGGACAGCCAGCAATTGTTCTCTAGCATCACTGCATGGGCGGAAAGGAATGGAGTCGAAACGGACAACCGGCTTAAGTGGATCGTCGGGGAAATCACTGAATATAAAAACCGTCAGCTTCTGGTGGCGGGAGTTTCGGGAAGCGGAAAGTCTGCTTTCGTCAATTATATTCTTGGTGAGGAGCTGCTTTCCGGCCCAACCTCTTCCGTTGTCGCTTTTAAATATGGAGAAGAGCCTGAGATAAAAGATGTATCCGAAACAGGGGATGAACCGATTTCCAATTATGAAGAGTTCCAGGATGCTGTCGGAGTGCGAAGGCAAAACCACAAAACAGAGACCATTATTGATTTCCGGGTACCGGTTGAATTTCTAGGGAAGAGCCAGCTAGAGATCATTGATACACCGGAGATCAACCGAAGCAATGTGGAACAACATCCGCTTTACAACTATGTGCCGTTTGCAGACTGTCTGCTGTTTGTCCTTAATGCAGAAGAACCGCTGACAAGGAAGGAAGAAGAAATTCTCCAACAGATCATCGGACAAAGTCCGGAGATTCCGATTCATTTTGTACTGAACGGGATGGACTCGATGTATAGTGAGCAGGAAGCCAGACAGGTTTTTGAAGATACATTATCAAGGCTCAAGGTTATCAGTCCCGAGGCTGAGCTGTTTGCTTTTTCCGGCGGGCAAAAGCTTGAGGGATTGGCAGAGTTCCTTCATTCTGTCATGATGGGAGACAGTGAAACGGCGAGGGTGTCGAAACTGCATTATTATATTCGAAGAACAATCACATATCTTCTGGACAAACGAATCGAAATGGAAAATAATCTTGTCGAATCAGTCCGGTGGAATGAAGAAATGACGGTTAAGCTGAATGGAGCCATTAACCAAATCAATGACATGGAAGAAGAAAAAGCAAGAGAAATCAGGAGAGCCTTCACAAAGGCGAAGCAGGATACAAGGGAAGAAATCTTGGGTAAAGTTCCTGCCATCCTGCGCGGCTGCGCTGATATACTTACAGAGAAAAGCGATTTCAGGAAGATCCATGTCGAGCTAAATGATGAAATGAACAAGAGAGTGCGGGAATTTCTTGAAACAACTGTCCTGCGAAAGTTTTATGGGTCACTCAAGGAATGGATTTCATTTTCAAAGTCCGAATTTGACCAGGGGCAGGTGCACCTTCAAGAAATGGCAGAAGGCTTCAATGCGATGTATGGGGAAGAAAAACTTGCCCTCTCCTGCGATTTTAAGGTGTTGGACGATTGGAACCGTGATGCTGATAGGCTGACGAGCGGGGTGCACGTGGAGAAACTGAATATCCTGCTGCGGTCGACACCTTCCCAAATTTTCTTGAAAGGTGCAGGGAAGCTTCTCGGGGTTCTTCCTCAGAACAATGCCATGCTGTATAACAAATATAAAGCTTATCTTGAAAATGAAGATTTCAGCGAAACAGCTTCCACAGTTGCGGATAAATTCCTGCAGCAGTTTGAACTGTTTGAAAAATCGCTGACAAGAGATGTGAACCTGTTCTTCCGCGAACCGCTGAAGGAGCTTGAAGGAGCGGTTGAAGAGTGCAACCGGGACATTGTTGACAGCAAAGAAGGCTTAGAGAAGCTAAGGATCAAGCCGGAGGTCTACAGGGACCCGCTGGCGCTTTTCGAGACAAAGCTTCGCCAATACGAATGGATGTCTGCGGCAGGAAGGCCTGCCTCACGTTGATAAAGAAAGAAGCCGCTCTTTATGGAGCGGCTCCAGCTTGTTAGAAACGGGAAATATGTTTTTCCCCCCGCGAAACACTTTTGCAAATAAGTTATTAAGTTTGAGCCGCCCCTTTATGGAACGGCCTTTTTTTTGCGCTTTTGCCCAGCCGCCTCTAGTATAGGGTTTGGAATTGTTTATAACATAGCTTATTGTGTATCTGAATAATAGGGTAAATTTGCGTAATGGTACATCCATCCCATCATAAGGCCTCCGCCCAATAAATTGCCAATTGTGACAGGGATGAGATTATGAATGACTCCGGTCATTGATATGGCCTCAGGGTGTTCATGGACAAGCGCAATGGCGAATGTGCACATATTGGCGATACTGTGTTCATATCCTGAAATGAAAAAACAGAAGACGAAGAGAATCATGGCAAACATTCTTGCCCCGTCTCCCTTTAATGATAAAGGGATAAAAAACGCCAGACAAACAAGCCAGTTACATAATATACCTCGGAAGAACAGTTCTATTGTTGTAGCATGCAATTTCTTTTCGACTACACTGAGAAGAAAGGAATTGACTGATGGATGCTCAAATAATCCGGTTGTATAAATTAAAAAAGCAAACAAGGCAGCACCAAGAATATTTCCGACATAGCTGTATATCCACAGTTTTCCAACGTCATTCCAACCCATTTTTTTTCGAAGGGCCGCAAAAGTAAAATAGAAGGTATTGCCTGTAAATAAATCTCCACCTCCATATGCAATCAGTATGATAGCAGCTCCGAATGTCAGTGCGGCCATCGGATAGGCAAACGGAGAGTGTTCCATGTAAAAGAAGTTGCCTGTTTTAAAAGCTACAATTACCCCAAACCCAATAAACATTGAAGCGAGGACAGCCCTTGACAAATACCTCAGCCTGCTTTGCTTAAAGATCCTCAATTTTTTTAATGCAAGCTTCTCAACCTCACTCAGCGGTTCGATTTCCATTATCATCACCTGCCTTATTCCAACATCCCGTCTATTTTTAGCTAAAGAGGCTAGGGATATGTATCGCTGCAGGACAGGAGATGAAAAAGGATGAAATAGACACAATTGAGCAGCCTTGAACTATGGTACACTAGGATTTGAAATATTTAACACAGGGCACAAGAGTACTTGTTCCCTCATACATAATTAATTTCCTGGTGCTGTGGACAAAGCATGGCAGCGAAAAGGAGGAGAAGGAATGGCGATTTTAGTAACAGGCGGAGCTGGGTACATTGGGAGCCATACTTCAGCAGAATTGATTCGGCGCGGTGAAGATGTCATCGTCGTTGATAATTTGCGGACAGGTCACCGCAGCGCAGTGAAAGGTGTGCGGTTTTATGAGGGAGATCTCATGGACAGGGATTTTCTCGATGATGTGTTTCGTACAAATACAATTGAAGCGGTTATCCACTTTGCCGCAAGTTCCCTTGTCGGCGAAAGTGTAAATAAGCCATTGGACTATTACCAAAATAATTTGGTGGCATCACATAGTCTTGTATCAGCAATGCTTGAACACGGGGTGAAGAAGATTGTATTTTCTTCCACTGCGGCAACATACGGCGAACCGGAAAATATCCCTATCCGCGAGGAAGACAGCAATTTTCCGACAAACCCATATGGAGAAACGAAACTTGCTATGGAAAAAATGTTTCGCTGGTGCGATGGAGCCCATGGCCTGAAGTCTGTTTCCCTGCGTTATTTTAATGCGGCCGGTGCTCATCCAGATGGTACAATCGGGGAGGATCACAATCCTGAGACTCATCTCATTCCGATTATCCTTCAGGTAGCGCTCGGGCAGAGGGAGTCGATAGGCATTTTTGGCAGCGATTATCCAACAGAGGATGGGACTTGTATCCGTGACTACATCCATGTCATGGATCTTGCGAATGCGCATTGGCTGGCATTGGAGCACTTAAGGAAGCATGAACAGAGTGAAGTGTTCAATCTTGGGAACGGAAAGGGATTCTCCGTCAAGGAAGTTATCGAGACTGCGCGGAAAGTAACCGGGCATAGTATCCCTGAAACCTTGACTCCGCGTCGAGCGGGAGATCCAGCCATTTTAATCGCATCTTCGGAGAAAGCCCGTGAAGTGCTCGGGTGGAAACCTCAACATAATGAGCTTGAGACAATTATTGAGACAGCGTGGAAATGGCACCAGGCAAACCCGCAAGGATATAAAGATTAAACCTTGGACGGGGAGATTGAACAGTGAATGTAAATTTCTCCATGCCAACGAGTGAATAAAGATAAAATAAAGGCAAAAAGGCTGGAGCAGCTGAATTAGGCGCTCCAGCCTTTATTTTTTAGCGCATAGGGACGGACAATCCAGCGCTTATGTTGCGAAAGGATGCAGCGTTTTAGTTGGTTTAATGACCAGTGGACTTCATTGTCCGGGTGCTTTCGCTTTTTTTTATTTACGGATTGATGACATCTGCCTAAAACAACTGCACCCCGCAGGTTTTACAAGAATGGGGACGAATCTTTTTAAGTGGTATATAAAAAAGTTGGAAGCAGGAGGGAATGTAATGTCAGAAGAGTATCGTGTGTTGGAGGGAGCAGAGCCATTTTATTTTGAAGGCGGAAATGTGGGGATTCTTGTATCACATGGATTCACTGGGTCTACGCAAAGCATGCGTCCGCTGGGAGAGGCTTATGCCAAAGCGGGATATACTGTGTGCGGTCCACGGTTGAAGGGACATGGCACCCACTATGAAGAAATGGAGGCTGCGACTTACCAGGATTGGGTCGATTCCGTTGAAGAAGGCTTCCGCTGGCTTAAGGAAAGATGCGACTCTGTTTATGTGACGGGATTGTCTATGGGAGGGACTTTGACACTGTACATGGCCGAAAAACATCCTGAAATTAAAGGAATTATCCCAATCAATGCAGCGGTCGATATCCCGGATATGGCAGCAGTCCAAAACCTTGACGGCATTCGCTTCCTTGATGCCATCGGGTCGGATATAAAAAAAGAAGGTGTAAGCGAACTCGCTTATGAGAAAACACCGGTCAAATCCATCCGGGAACTCGTCAAGCTGATGGAGAAAGTGAAAAGTAATCTGGCCAGCATAGAATGTCCCGCCCTTATTTTTGTTTCGGAAGAGGACCATGTCGTTCCGACGCATAATTCCCAAACAATTTTGGAGTCCATCACTTCAGCAGACAAACAGCTTGTAACAATGAAAGAAAGCTACCATGTAGCAACACTTGATAATGACCAGCAGAACATCATTGACGGCACACTGAAGTTCATTGCCAAAGTTGAAAAGAAAGCCGAACTTTAACGCACCACCGCACCGGGGGTCAGGCGCGCTTTAGTGGGGTGAAGTGGGGTTTTTGTAATTTTTTTCTTTTGTTTCATACTTCTCTCACAAGTTGATTTTACAATATACCTATTGTGAAAACACTTTTAACTAGGAGAGACAATTTATGAAGAAAATGAACCTATTGGTTTTAGTATTTCTTCTGGCATTGGCTGGAGGTTGTTCGAATAATAAAGGGCAGGCAGCAAAAAAGGACGATAAAGAAAAAATTCCTGAAGCGATTGAAGTGAAAATCCTGCTTCCAGACCATGCAATCCCGCAAAAAGAAGTGGTTCTTGGCACCCGTGTAACACAGTCTGGGGAAAATGTAGAGGATGCTGACTCGGTAAAATTCGAAATTAAGGAAGAGGGAAGCAAGGAAAGTGAGATGCTTCCCGCGAAGCACACAAAGAAAGGTATCTATGAAGTGAGGAACACTTTCATGGCAGATGGGGTTTATTCTATTACTGCGCATGTAACGGCCCGAGACATGCACAATATGCCGACCGAAAAGCTTGCTGTTGGTAATGCGGAAGAACCTCATGACAGCAATAAGGAAGATTCCCATCATGACAGTGAGGACGGCAGCAAGGGCCATGATCATAAAAGCGAGTCCGAACACGGTGAAGCTGGCCATCATGACAGCAGCCTAGACATCCATCTGATGACACCCCAGAAAATCAACACAAATGAGGAAGCTGCCTTGACAGTCATACTAAAAGATGGCGGACATCCGCTCACCGAAGCGAAAGTCAGGCTCGAGATCTGGAAGAAGGGTGCCGAAAAGCACGAATTCCTGGATACAGCAGAAGCAGAGGATGGCACGTACAAACTAAATAGGAAGTTCAGCGACCCCGGAAACTATGAGATCAATGTTCATGTGAACAAAGGTAAACTGCATGAACATAAACAGCAAGCGATTGCTGTCCATTAACAAACAGCCCCGTACCGAATGCGTACGGGGCTGTCTTTTATAGAGTGCTAATGTGAAAAATAAACTGCTTTATGTGCCGGCAATGTAATTTCCAGTGTCACGCGGGAAGTGCCGGGTGCCGAACAGATATGGTTTTCAAGTGTGATGACAAGGCTTCTTTCATCCGGGAAGGCAGCGGCACGGTCATAGCATTCCCAGCCATCCCAGCTTCCTAACTTCAATTCAAAGTTTTTCAAGTGAAGGGAATAAAACGGGCTATCATCTGAATATACAAACTCCTCAGGCGGGACATCCACCCATTCGGTTATAAAGCCGAAGGATAATCCTGCTTTACACCGGTCGAATCCGTGCTCAGCGATAAAGCTAAGCAGCTGGCAAAGCTCGGCTTTATGCAAATACATGGTACTTCCGGCTTTAAACCCTGATAATTCAGCGAACAGCTCTTGTTTTTTTGTGATACCCAACATATTTCTGCCCCCCTTAAAACAAAAAATGAAAACCTTTCCAATTCTATTATATCAATCCTGAAACCAATATGGGTCGCTGTGTAATAATTTTGCATTTTTGTAAAAACTCGGCCTTCATAGGGAAAAAGCCTGCTTCAACAAAGAAGCAGGCTTTCTAAAATTTAGTCATTCAACTATCCTAACAGCAACGCGATACTTTCCCACCCTTTCCGCAGTAACGCGCTTCCTGGGCTTGTGAAAAAAAGTCTTTCCGCGACACGACCGCTTCGCCAGGATGATGCTCCTTCATGTGCTCAACATACCGTTCGTAGCTAGGAACACCTACAAGCAAGGAAATGAATTGCTTCCGGTATGAAAGAATATCTTTGATTTTGTTAAACATAAGTCTTCACATCCCCGCCATTTCGAGGCACATATGGAGACTCGTGCAGATCCGCCTTCTGGTTTGAAAGCACTTTAATCCAGATTCGGACAGCAGCAATTAGAACTGTTATGACAACGAGCATAAAGATTCCACACAAGGCGGCATCAATATAATCATTGAGGAGCACTCGCTTCATCTGCTCCTTGTTCGCGGCAGGTGCAAGAATCTTTCCATCATTGAGCGCGTCCCTGAAAACTTTTGCATGCGAGAGGAAACCGATTTTAGGATTTTCATGAAACAGCTTTTGCCATCCGGCCGTCATTGTCACTATAAGAATCCATGTTGTCGGGACTAACGTTACCCATACGTACGCTTTCTTTCCCATTTTGAAAAGGACCGTGGTGCCAAGCAGCAGGGCAATCCCCGCAAGCATTTGGTTCGCAATCCCGAACAGCGGCCAAAGCGTGTTGATTCCTCCAAGAGGATCAATGACACCTTGGTAAAGGAAATAGCCCCAGCCCAGCACACATATAGCGGTGGCAATGATATTCGGAATAAGAGAATCCGTTTTAGCAAACGGTTTATAAGCAGTTCCAAGAATATCCTGTATCATAAAACGCCCGACTCGTGTACCAGCATCAATGGTTGTGAGGATGAACAAGGCCTCAAACAGGATGGCGAAATGGTACCAGAAGGCCATGAGTGCTTTCCCGCCAATCACTTTTGAAAAAATGACAGCCATTCCAATTGCAAGTGTCGGCGCCCCGCCCGTCCTTGAAAGAATTGTACTTTCGCCAACATCGTCAGCAAGTCCTGTCAAAGCATCTGGCGTGATTTGAAATCCCCAGCTTGAAACGGTCTGGGCCGCCTGGACTGCATCCGTACCAATGACAGCAGGAGGGCTGTTGATGGCAAAATAGATGCCCGGGGTAAGGACACAAGCAGCAATCATCGCCATAACAGCGACAAAGGATTCTGTCAGCATCGCCCCGTAGCCAATTGGCTGTGCATGGGACTCTCGCTCGATCATTTTTGGGGTTGTTCCAGAGGATACAAGAGCATGGAATCCGGATACAGCCCCGCAGGCAATCGTGATGAAAAGGAAAGGAAACAAGTTACCCGCAAACACTGGCCCTGTTCCATCAATAAACTGTGTAACACCAGGCATTTGGAGGTCTGGAGCAACAATAAGGATACCAATGGCAAGTCCGAGAATGGTGCCGACTTTCAAAAAGGTGCTCAAATAGTCACGGGGAGCGAGAAGCATCCAAACTGGAAGGACAGAGGCGATAAAACCATACACTATCAGCATGATGGCGATGGTTTCGCCCTTGAATGTGAACATGTTTGCCAGTTGCTCATGCTGTGCCACATACTGGCCAGCATAGATGGAGAACAGCAATAGCACGACTCCAATCAGCGATCCCTCGCCGATTCGGCCGGGCCGGATATAACGCATGTAAAAGCCCATGAAAACCGCGATTGGTATTGTTGCTGCAATCGTAAACATTCCCCAAGGGCTGCCTGTCAGGGCCTTTACCACGACAAGTGCCAATACTGCCAATAAAATAATCATAATTCCAAGAATCCCTATCATGGCAATAAGGCCTGTAACAGGTCCAATTTCTTCCTTGATCATTTCCCCAAGCGATTTTCCGTTACGGCGCATCGATCCAAAAAGGATGATGAAATCCTGTACGGCGCCGGCAAGGACAACCCCCACAACAATCCAGATGGTACCCGGGAGATAGCCCATTTGTGCAGCCAGTATCGGACCGACAAGCGGACCTGCGCCGGCAATAGCGGCAAAATGGTGGCCAAACAGAACCCATTTGTTCGTTGGAACATAATCCTTTCCATCATTATTGATTTCTGCTGGTGTCTTCCGGTTGTCATCCAGTTCAAACACTTTCTGGGCTATAAACCGACTGTAAAAACGGTATGAAATGGCGTAAACACTGACTGCTGCCGTCAACAGCCAGATCGCGTTGACACTTTCTCCTTTGTTTAAAGCCATTACTGCAAAACCTGCTGCTCCCAATGCTGAAATGATTCCCCAGATGATGATTGATTTTAATGCCTTCACATTTTCCCTCCACCTTTTCTAGTAATTGTATTTCATTATATTTTATAATTCTAAATTTTTAAATAATTATTCTTATTTTTCTTTTCTTCTATCTTGAAGGAAGTCTTTTTTGAGCCGATATAAGATTAACGAATGTCTAAAAGATTTCTTAATCCCGCTAGACCGCTTCTGTATTTCACCCCAATTGGAGGATTTGCATCATGGAAAAAAGTCGATTTACATCCCCAAAGCTAATCTTTGTCATTCTTTTCACCGCTGCATACTATGCGTGGCTGTTGGCTTCAAACGAAAATTTCTTCCAGCGCCAGCTCGGGGGCAATCTTTTTTCAATCGCCGCGCCCTGTATTGGATCATATTGGCTTGTAAAGGCAGGGAAAAGGGCAGGACGAAAGGAATATCTTTTTTGGATCTTTCTGGCGCTCGGCACTTTTTCCAATGCAGCAGCCGAAAGCGTCTGGCTCTATTACGATAATTTCGCCAGGAAGGATGTACCGCAGCCGGGTCTGAGCGATTTGTTCTATTTTCTGCAATATGTATTCTATCTATTGTCATTTTTTTACCGGATTGTTTTTGATAAAAAGTATTACAAAGGAATACGATTTCTTGTTGATGTCCTGATTGTCATGGCCGCGGCTGTTGCCTTCAGCTGGCTGTTTCTTATTCATCCAATCCTGTCCGACCCAGAGGTGTCTGGCTTCCTTATGTATGTGAACATTGCGTATCCCGCCGGCGATCTGGCTATCCTGTTTGGCAGCATGGTCCTTTATCTTGGCTGTGCCAGCAGGGGCTTCAGGCAAGGGATGATTTTCCTGTTCACGGGGATGATCACCCAGACGTTTGCAGATTCTGCTTATTTATATCTTTCGGCAATAGGGACGTACACTTCAGGCAGCTATATCGACCCATTGTTCAGCCTTGCGCTTTTGATGATTGGTTATGGAGGAGAGTTAAATAGTAGACCCGAAGGTTCTGGCATTGGAGAGTCAGACGGAGTGGATGAACCGAGAGGGATATTATCACAGTACTTGCCATTCGTAACTATGCTGATGTTGATCTTTTTTATCATCCTTAAATCAGGCGTGAACAATCCTATTTTGATTGGAGTAGGGGCGTCTATTTTCCTGCTGGTTGTCAGACAGGTTGTGATACTTATAGAAAACGGCCAGCTCGTTCAGAAGTACCTTGAGCGGACAAAAGAGCTTGCTATCAACAAGCAGCGGTATAAATCTTTGTTTGATTACCATTCAGATGCGATCTTTTCAATCGATCTTAACGGGAAATTCACATCGGTGAACCATGCTTACAGTATGATAGCCGGATACCGAAGGGAAGAGTTGGTTGAAAAGTCAATTTTGGAAATAGTAGATACTCAGCTTGCTGAAAAAATAAAAAGCTATCTTGGAACTGACTTGAAGAAGAGTTCCCAAACCATTGAAGTTACCACAACAAAAAATGGATACGCATTTCATACGATTTGGACAACCGTTCCAATAAAAGTTGATGGTGAGGTTGTTGGCATATACGGAATCGGAAAGGATGTTACAGAGAAAAAAGACAATGAACAAAAGATTACTTTTATGGCATACCATGATTTGCTGACAGGACTCCCCAATCGGAGTTTGTTTAAAAAAGGGCTTGATGAAGCAATGGAAGTAACGAAAACATCGGGAGAAAAAATGGCTGTCATGTTCCTGGATCTTGATCGCTTTAAAATTGTGAATGATACACTTGGTCACAATACGGGCGATGAGCTGCTGATTGCAGTATCCGAAAGGCTGCAGGGCTGCCTTGACAGCAGGAGTCTCATTGCACGGCAGGGAGGGGATGAATTTACAATCCTCGCCCGGGAACTCGCTTCATGGGAGGATGCAGGCAGGATTGCAAAAAGAATAAACGAAGCCCTGAACCAGCCCTTCAAGGTTTTTGGACATGAACTTCGAGTTAGTCCCAGCATCGGGATCGCGCTTTACCCGGAAGATGACAAAAGTGCCGAAGGATTGATGAAGAAGGCTGATATGGCCATGTATAAAGCAAAGGACCAGGGCAAAAACCGATACTGCTTCTATACAGATGATTTACAGGAACTGCCTGCAAGGAAGCTTGTTCTTGTACGGGATTTGCACAGGGCCATCGAGAAGGAAGAGTTTGAGATCCACTATCAGCTTCAAATTGACAGGCGGTCAGGGGGATACTATGGTGCCGAAGCGCTTATTCGCTGGAATCATCCGTCCATGGGAATGATACCGCCTGGTGAATTTATATCAATTGCTGAGGAGACAGGCATGATTGTCCCAATTGGCGATTATGTTCTCAGGGAAGCATGCAGCGAGGCTGTAAAATGGCATAAAGCCGGCAGCAAAATAAAAATCGGCGTCAATCTTTCGCCTAAACAGTTTTATCAACATGCTCTTGTGGAAAATATTGAAAAAGTCCTAGATCAAACGGGGTTGGATCCGCGATTCCTGGACCTTGAAATAACGGAAGGCATTGCAATGAATGATTATCTCGGAACGGTTCCCCACTTATCCCGGCTGAGGCAAATAGGTGCCAAAATATCGATTGATGACTTTGGGACAGGCTATTCCTCATTGTCATATTTAACAAATCTTCCTATCGATACACTTAAAATTGCCCGTGAATTCATCAGCAGAATTGGAAAGGATCCAGCCAATGAAGCAATCATTGCTTCTATCATCAACATGGCAGGAAACCTGGGGCTTGAAGTAGTTGCAGAAGGGGTGGAAACCGAGAATCAAGCTGTATTTTTGGAGAATCTTGGCTGCAGTAAAATGCAAGGTTTCTTGTTCAGCAGGCCGGCCCGGGCAAGTATAACAAGTCTTCAGCTAAATGGGGAAGTTCGTATCTAAGCTGTCTCTCTATTTTTTTCATCAGTAAGGGATTATCGACAAACAATGGTCCAGCTTAATATTCCTCCTTGCTTCGGCATATCTTTTAAAAAGGTGACTTAAACAGCACAGGAGGGTAATATGGATATCATTGCAAGGCGGGGAGATTCTTTTTGGTATTACAGCCAGTTGTTTAACACCAGACTGCAGCTGATTATTGATTCAAACAGGGGTATCAATCCACTAAGCCTCCAGGTAGGGCAGCGTGTGCGGGTTCCGGGCTTTGTGGCTGTGGATTATCAGGTAAAACCCGGGGATACACTGTGGGAAATTGCCAAAAAGCGCAGCCTTCCTATTGACGCCCTTCAGCTTGCCAATCAGGGACTGCACTCTGCTACCCTTCTAGCCGGCCAGAATCTTAAAATTCCTCAGCGAATTACATGGCGGCTTGTTGAAGGGAAAAAGCGATATGACCACAGTACAATGATGTATGATTTAGGACGGTTGGAACGGGTGTATCCATTCTTAGGTGTGTTAACTGCAGGCACTTCGGTCTTGGGGAAACCCATTCCTGAGGTGCTTGTCGGCAATGGCCCCAAACGCGTCCATATGAACGCTTCTTTCCATGGAAATGAGTGGATTACAACATCTGTGGGAATGACGTTCCTGAATGACTATTTATTATCTTTGACCAACAAAACTCCGCTTCGTGGAATGCAAATGGATCGAATCTATGGGGAAACCTCACTATCATTCGTCCCGATGGTGAACCCGGATGGGGTAAACCTTGTCTTGAACGGTCTGCCTCCGGATGAGCCATATAGAGGAAATGTACTTAAAATGAACAGGGGGAGCAGTGATTTCTCTGGCTGGAAGGCCAACATCAGGGGTGTTGATTTGAATGATCAGTTCCCTGCGCTATGGGAACGGGAAAAAGAACGGATTAAGGTTGATCCCGGGCCGAGAGATTACGGAGGAGAAAAGCCACTGTCCGAGCCGGAAGCGATTGCAATGGCTAACCTGACAAGACAGCGTAATTTTTCGAGGGTCCTTGCTTTTCATACACAGGGGAAAGTCATTTATTGGGGTTTTGAAAATTTGGAGCCGCCAGAATCAGAAACAATTGTCCGGGAATTTGGCAGGGTAAGCGGCTATCAGCCAGTAAAAACGGTAGATAGCTATGCGGGTTATAAGGATTGGTTTATTCAGGACTGGAGGCGGCCTGGATTTACAGTGGAAATGGGCCGTGGGGTCAACCCGCTTCCTTTGTCGCAGTTCGACGAGATATACCGCGATTCTTTGGGGATTTTTCTTGCAGCCTTATATATGTAAAAAAACAAGCCAGTCCGGGATTTCCCAGGCTGGCTTGTTCTGTTGTATCCTATATGACGCTTAACGGGCGCTTCCGCTTTTCTACTTCCACTTTAGCCATTCGTTTACTTCTAGGATTTCGAGGAATTTCTTAAGCCGGGGCAAGGCTGGTTCGGCTTCTTCTCCGAAATGTTCCTGAAGACTGGCAATGATTTCTTCCACGTTTTTTTGTTCTGCGATTCTTTCCACTACAAAAGCTCCGAATTTATCAAGCTTAATTGTACGAATGGACGGCTGTTTTAAGAAACGGATTGAAAATTTTTCAGCCCAGTTTTTTCTTTCAACCAAAAGACAGTTTTCGCCTAAACGGACATGGTCTGGCAAAAGAGGAACCAGCGTTAGCAGGTTCCTCTCCTTACCTTTGCGTTTACTTAGCATGCAGCTTTTTTCCTCTTACGGAAATATACCAAAGTGTTCCGGCCAGAGCCAGGAAGATTAGGAATGGTATAAGGTTGCTTGGTGAAATGGCAGTGTCACGGATATTCACGCCAAAGTAAATCATGATGGCAATGATTACACCGACGAGCGATTCCCCAGCAATCAAACCAGACGCATACAATGTTCCGCGGTCAGCGCGCTCTTTTCGTTCTTCTGCAGATTTAGCGCTTCGGTCAACAAAGTAGCGGACAAAACCGCCGATCATAATCGGTGAACTAACATGGACAGGAAGATAAATTCCCACTGCTACAACAAGTGTATTTAATCCGAAAAATTCAAGAGTAGCCGCAATAGCTGCGCCAATGAAAATCAAGTTCCATGGAAGGTCGCCGCCAAGGACTCCTTCGGCAAGGATTTTCATAAGGGCAGCTTTTGGTGCAGGAAGATCAGCTGAACCCATAGTGTACGCGTTATCCATTAATATGAGGATGAAGCCGATCACAAGGCCGGAAGCGACAACGCCAATCATCATCGCAACCTGCTGTTTCCATGGTGTTCCGCCGACAATATAACCTGTTTTCAAATCTTGGGAAACGTCTCCAGCAACCGCAAGAGCTGTACAGATGATGGCAGCAACTGTCAAAGCGGCTACCATACCTTCCATTCCAGTAAACCCGGTTGCTTTATATACGAGTGTTACAATCAGCAATGTGGCAATGGTCATACCGGAAACAGGGGAAGACGAACTTCCAACAATTCCGACAATTCGTGATGCGACGGAAACGAACAGGAATCCGAATATTGCAATGGCAATGGCTCCGATAAGACCTACATCAGTAATCGGTGCAAAAGCGATAATTAGAATAGTAACAAGCGTTCCAATAACAACATATTTTGTTGGCATATCCATTTCTGTACGGATTGGAGCAGGTTTCATTTGGCCTTTGTTTGCTCTTACACCGCGCAGCGTGGCAGCTGCCGAATTGAACAATGTAGGAAGTGTTTTAACAAGGGTAATCAAACCGCCAACCGCAACTGCTCCGGCACCAATGTAACGGATATAGTTGTCCCAAATGCCCCAGGCATCAAGTTCCCCGATTGGAACATCTGCCGGGAATATCGGTGTGCCGTTAGCCGCTCCGAAGAAGGAGATTGTAGGAACGAGCACAATCCATGCCAACAAGCCACCGCCCAGCATTTCACCAGCAACGCGTGGTCCGATGATATACCCGACACCGAGCAAGGCAGGCAATGTATCAAGTCCGACAACAGCATTCTTAAAGTTGGCAATGCCTGTTTCTACTTCAGTTTTAAAGAGTTTGAAACCATCGCCGAGTGTTTTGACAAGCGCTCCAACGAGGAGGCCGATTCCGATCAGCTTCGCGTTTGATCCGCCTTCTTCACCGGATTTCAATACCTCTGCGCAAGCGGTTCCTTCCGGATAAGGAAGAGTTTCATGCTCGCGGACAATCAGTAAATGGCGCAGTGGTACCATCATGAATACTCCGAGGAATCCCCCAGTTAATACGATAAAAATTATAAGTCCTTGTGAAACTGGTACATCCCATAGAAAAAGGGCTGGGATGGTAAATACTGCTCCGGCTCCAACTGCTTCACCGGCAGTAGTCATTGTTTGGACGATATTGTTTTCCAGGATTGAGTTTCTCCTGAAAAGCCCGCGAAGAATAGCCATCGAAATAACTGCTGCGGGAATGGATGCGGATACGGTCAAGCCGATGCGCAAACCGAGATAGGCATTTGCTGCTCCGAAAACGATCGCCAATATGATCCCTAGAATAATGGCGGTAATCGTCATTTCAGGAAGGGATTTGGATGATGGCACGTACGGAACAAATTTGGTTTGTTTGGAATTGTCTGACACTTTTTCGCCGCCTGCTTTCATTCATTTTTAAAATCACAAATAGCATTATAGCATTTTTTGTCGAACTGTCGATAGAGTAATTCACCGATTGTTTGTAAAAGAAAGTAATTTTTAAATTGGTAAAAAAGAAGCCCGGAAATTCTGCGGAATTTCCGGGCTTCCTGTTCATCTTATTTTTCAAATATAGCGTTGGACATCAGGCGGAAAAGATAATCGGTATGGTCCCGGAAGCCTGCTTCAATGCCAATCATGGTGACGTTCTTGTCCTTTTCTTTCACGATGACTGCTTTGCCGCGGGCGCTGTCCCTTGTATTTTCAGAGTAAAGGTCGTTCCAGTGCCCGGCAACAAAGAAATCTGGCTTAGTGGAGAAAGTTGCTTCCACTTTGTCATTTTCAGTATTTGTATACCACACGGGCTGGAAAACAAAACCCAGGTCGTTTTTACCGTAGCCCGCAGTCACCGTATCGCCGTCATAGTCAACATTGACGATGCCGTTGCTGTTTGGATCTGCAGTGATGACCGTATCATCTGTAAGACCAAGGCTTGCTGTTGCAATAGAAGCACCCGCACCAACCGCAACATACTTCCCGCCTTTATCCAGGAAGGCGCCAAGATTGGCTTTAAAATCCTGCAGCTGTCCGGCATTCTTAAAGCCAAACTGTTTGTTCGGACCGTACATATCTTCGGCCAACGCAATGATTTCCTCAGTGCCGCTGTAGACAAACACATCGTAGCCGGCAAGGCCTTTTGCTGCAACGTCCATCGCGGTGACTTCAGCCACATCAAAGCCTAGCCGCTTCAAAGAAAGCTTGGTACCTGCATGAGACTGTGTCTTCCAGATTCCCTGATCCTTCAGGATGGCAACCTTAAGGCTCTTGAGCGGGGCAGCATCAGCAGGGACTGCCGCAGTTTTGATTTGTAGGCCTGATTTCTTCACTGCTTCAGAAACCTGGTTCGCTTGGGCGAGGGCATAGAAATTTCCTTTGCTGTCGCGTTTTACAGCTGTACCTTGCTTCAAGAGAGTATTCACAAGACTAACAGCTTTAACAGAACTATTCGGAATGAGGAATGGTCCTTTCCCTGAAAGGGTTCCTTGTCCGGTAAGGTTATTAACTTTTGCGGCAGTGACATTGACGGATTCATGAACAGCATCTGCTGTAAAGCCCCACAATTCTGGAAGGCTCCATGCGGAAATGTCATACATGACCGGCGTGTCATCTGAAATATCCTCGCCATCCCACAGCATCGTATTGGCAAGCCCGGCTTTAGCCTGATCCATCTTAACGATATAGGTGCCTTTCGCGTAAGTTTTGCCTCCGGCAGTGAATGCTTTGGCAGCCTGGACGACATCAATATCATTATTAAGCAAATGGCTGACGGCTTTCCGGGTCACGGTCGGATCTTTTTCATCAACCGGAAGGATATAGGCTTTAGGGAAGTGGCCTTCACGGTGGAACGGATGGTCAAAGTTGATTCCGCGCTTGAATATTTCAATTTGGTCCGTAATCATAGCCTGTTTATTTTCTGTGGCATGCTTGAGTGCGCCCATGACAGAGTTATACATCCAGCGGACACCATCAAGGTCATTTGTAGGTGCCTCAAGAGTATGGCCGTATGCTCCGTGGTACAGGGCATACATCGGCGTGAAAATCGGCGGATAATCATCCCATCCGGCTGAGTCATCACGCTGCGGGATATAGACGCCATCCATCTTGTCACGGTAAAGGCTTCCACTGTAGTTGGCTTTATCAGCCATAATTTCTTTTTCCATCGCTTCAGCGCCGCTCATCGACCACTTTTCAAAAAGGTCATATTCATAGTTTGGATTGTGCGGCGGGGTGCAAGGTTCGATGAGTCCCTGTTTATTAGGTGCATAATTGCTTACATAGCCGTGAGTGTCGAGGAATACCATCGGGTTCCACTCTTTAATCAAAGCCACTGTTTCCTTTGTTTCAGGCTGTGATTGGGTTATGAAATCACGGTTAAGGTCGATGCCTTCACCATTAAAACGGTAAGCGCCGATTCTGCCGTCCGGATTTTGGACAACATTGAAGATAAGGATATTGTTAGCCAGGATTTTTTTAGTGGTTGAATCCGATTTGGTTGCGAATCTCTCAATCAATTGAAGAACTGCATCGGTTCCCACAAACTCTGTTCCATGGATCGAGCCGTTAATCATGACCGGCACTTTAAAATCAGGGTTTTGAGCAATCCAGTCCTGTGCTTTTTGCGGATTTTTGAACATTTGTTTCCTTAATGCCTGAATCTTCCCGAACTTCCCATGAGAGGCAGGATCAGCAATTGTGACGACATAAAGAGGGTTACCGTTGGCGGACGTCCCTTTTACTTCAATTTTCATACGGTTCGACTGCTTGTTGATGGATTCCAGCTTCTTATAGACTTGCGAGAATTTCACAAAGTCGTAGTTTTCTTTGTTGAAAGGGCTTTCATTTTGTTCTTCGTAAGCATTCACATTTGTCCATTTTACCGGGCCTGCAAGTGCCGGTACAGAGGGGATTGCAGCCAATAGGCTAATTGCAAGTAGGCCTGACATCGTTTTTTTGCCTTTCATCCTTTTTCCTCCATTCATTTTTACTAAATGTGTAAAGAATCACAATCATCCGCCAATTCTCATCGTAATCCTAAATTCAAGAAAATTCCACTTACAATTGTCCTATTTTTTTAAAAAATCTATGAAACTATGTTAGTAACAAATAATAAAGGGTAGTTAACTGTTACCTTTGCAAAGGATGCAAAAAAGAATCGTAGCCATAATCCTTGTATTCATAGAGATCAGCCGATAATTCATACAACACCATATGCACGATAAGGGAGAGGGAAAGAATAAGAGAAGCTCAAATCAGCCAGCCACAAACAAAAGTAATTGGTGGTTTGAATAAGAAGAGAAGCACTGCCGTAACACACGGACTAAAACGTAGGCTAGGGGCAAGGCATTTATCGATGATCGCGATTGGGGGAAGTATCGGTACAGGCTTGTTCGTTGCAAGCGGAGCGTCCATTTACCAGGCAGGGCCGGGCGGTGCGCTTCTGGCTTACGGTATCGTCGGCTTCATGGTCTACCTTGTTAATGACAAGTCTTGGTGAAATGGGGACATACATGCCGGTGACAGGATCCTTCAGTACTTATGCGACAAAGTTTGTCGATCCCGCATTTGGCTTTGAGATTGGCTGGATCTACTGGTTTAGCTGGGCTGTGACGCTCGCACTTGAAATCTCTGCCGGTGCGATTTTAATGAAGTACTGGCTTCCAGATTCTCCATCCTTCCTCTGGAGCGGCCTATTCTTGGCTATTATTTTCAGTCTTAACTTTTTATCCGTAAAACAATATTGGGAAGCGGAATACTGGTTTTCAATGGTCAAGGTTATTACCATTATTGCATTCATCATTATGGGACTATTAATGATTTTCGGGATTATGTCCGGAGGTGCCACTGAATTTGAAAATTTCACTAAAGGCAGTGCGCCATTTAACGGAGGGATCTTCGCAGTCATAGGAATATTCATGGTTGCCGGATTTTCATTCCAGGGGACTGAAATTGTCGGGATTGTTGTAAAATGACAATAAAGTTATTTAATTTTAAAAGCTCAAACAAGCATAACCCCGTTCAAAATTTAGGCCGGGGTTAAAAATATAGTTGTTAAATTTTTGATGTAAGATACTTCACTACACTAAAAAATATAACAATAAAGTCGTTTAAAAATCTAAGTTTTATTCAACAATAGCGCCCGATTGTGAAATTGGCAAAGGCAGTCTAATTATCGAATAGCCCTCTTCCTCTCAGATTTGCGGAAACAGGCTCCTTTCCTATTTCACGTGCCCATATAGATAACTGGCCGATATGGTGGATTTCATGGACAATGACATGACGTATGATCTCTCCGTGTGTACATTCAATGACCCGGCGCCTGATTGGTGCGTCTCTAGAGCTAATCGGTTCTTCATTGAAATCAGTTTCTGAAAGTTTCCGAGAATCCATTTCATTTGTCCAAGATGTCACAAATGGCTTCACTTTCTCGTGGTATTGAGCTGAAAGCTTTTTCACTTTTTGTAAGCTAGCATAATCCTCAAACAATGGCTCCTCAGGCACTGGTTCACCTCGCAAACCTAAGATCCACATATATTCCACATCTACAATGTGAAATAGGGTATGTAGGATACTGCCGAACCCACCGACCCGTTTCTTTAATAGTTCTTCATCCGATATGTCTTCGCACAATGTAAACCAATCATCACGAACTTGCCAGTTATATTGAAACAGTTTCAACATCACAACAACCTCCATCTTTTATAGATTAACATTTAATATTAACCAAAAGACTTCAAAATCCCTATTTAAATAATAACTCTAAAAAAACCTATTAAAATCCTCCACAAACTGGCCCTAAAATGAAAAATGAGCGCCAATCCTTGTTCCAGGATAGCGCCCAATTGTTGAAAATTGTCCCGGAACACCAACACTGAAAGGATATTCAAGATAAGCACTCGAAGTAAATTATTGCCTAAAATCCCTTTTTGGGGGGGACTGTTTGTTTTTAATCCGATGCTGAAACGACAGAGTCGCTATAAATACAGTTACTCCCCACAAGAACAATCCTCCGTACGTTACCACATACACCCAAATGGCTAATCCTTCGTTGTATCCTTTTGGAAGCACTCCTAAAAATTGAAGAGCTGTCAAGAAGCTAATTAGAACTGTCAACACCCCAACTGACCATCCTGATATGATTAATAACCATTTTGGTAGTTTCTCCCCCCAGGAAGTCACGAGAGCTAAAGCAAATAAAGATGCCAGTATCGCCAAGATAGCTGTGATGTCTATTCCGATGGTATATAACGTATATAGAAAAGCAGGTCCTTCCTTTAATGTATCACCAAACCCTGATACATCTTGTACAGCTTGTTTTGTTGTAAGTCCTACCGTTGATCCCCATGCCCAAAGCGATTTTAAAATCGCATACGGCAACAGTGCAAGAGCTGCAACATAGCCCCATCCTTTAGTCAAATAAGTTTTATCAGCTATTTCTGACCTCATATGTTTCTCATGTTTTAAGCTCAAAAGACATTCTCCCTTCTCGTTTAAGAAATGAAGCATATTAGTTTTAAAAATTACCTAAAAGTACAAAGTTTCAAAAATCTTCAAATAAGTTCTGCCCTTTATATTCTTATTCAATATTAGAGCCTTTTTATTCTTTATATCCTTTAAGTGAATTACATAATAGGCACGTACTGGTTGGGCTATATATTTGTACCTTATTCGACAACGATGACTTTTTCTGGAATAAATTACAATTTCAAGATTGTTCATATAAATTCCTTCCTTATTCAAGAATATGGCACGATTGTTGAATAGAATGACTCGCACTTTTTTAAACAACTTTATTTTTTAAACGACTTTATTGTAAAATAAACAACTTTTTTGTCACTTAACAATTGTAGCTGGAGAAAGTAAAAATCCGAAAGAGAATGTACCGAAGGCCATAAAGCAAGTATTTTGGAGAATCCTCTTATTCTACATGTTCTCGCTATTTATCATTTCCATGAACATTCCATTTACAGATTCAAGACTTTTGAGTAGTGATATCGAAAAAGTGGCGATGAGTCCATTTACATTGGTGTTCGAGCGTGCCGGAATTGCCTTTGCTGCTTGTGTAATGAACGCTGTCATTCTTACATCCGTACTTTCTGCAGGGAACTCTGGATTATATGCTTCAACAAGGATGCTGTGGGTAATGGCGAAGGAAGGGCAGGCACCGGGCTTTTTATTATGGCATTCGGAATATTTCCAGAAAGGTCATCATTGCTTAGCTAAATTCAGCTGAGTAATGATGGCTTTTTTGTATCATGGCGGTTTGCGGGAGACCTATGGTGGCATTTTGATGTGTCGCTTTATTGGTGGTGAAAGTAGACTTCAAGTACACTAACGCGTGCTCTCTGTCAGGGTTCAAACAAAAAACGGGAAAGAAGAAAATAGAATAGGAATTCAGGAAAGTGAATCCTTTGAACAGGAAAGTAAATTTGCCGATCATAAAAATATAGTTGAGACAGCAAAACAGATGAATTTACAAAGGTCACTTTAGCAAAAAAAGGCAGGGTTGGAGAAACACCTCCAACCTTGCCTTTTTTATTTTACAACACGAATATAAATGTATATGTCCGGTCCGATCTTTTGCGGCTCAGTAACCAGCTCGTAGCCATTTTTCTCGGCTTCTTCCGGAATACTTCGGCATGATTGGGGCCCCGCGATGACTTGCAGAACTTCCCCAGCTTTCATGTTTTTTAGCGCATCCAGCGCATAAATGACAGGGTACGGTCAAGGCTCGCCCCGTGTATCCAAAGTGTAGTTAATATTTCCAATCACTTGTGACAATCGTTATGCCTCCTTTGTACTTTCAGTGAGATGTGTTGTTTCTTTTACTGTGCCCTCATTGCCGTAGCGGAAGCGCTTTTCCCACCAGCCAGAGAGTAGGAACAATCCAACTAGCATGGCCATCGTTCCCAGCAGTGCGCCTGCCGGTCCCCATTGTTCAATTAAATTCACTTTCGGCCAGCCTTTAGTGAGGGCGTTAAAGATGCCTAAGTGGTCCCAGCCATATGCAAGCATGGTGGCACCAACGATATTTCCTGCACCAACGATCCAAAATAAAACCTGACCTTCCATTGCACGGTACATCATTCCGGTTTCGCAGCCGCCGGCAAGGACGATTCCAAATCCGAACAATAGACCTCCAATGACAGTACTTGGCGCAGCCATTTTGATAATCGTGACAGCACCGTTCTGAATAAATACAAATGTAACGAGAACACTGATCATCATTCCTGTTGCGATTGCTTTAGCCATGACCGCCCGTCCGCTAACCCATAAATCACGGAACGCAGAAGTGAAACAAATTTGTCCTCTTTCAATCAGGATTCCAAATAAAGCTCCGGCAATACATGCAACGGCTAAAAGCGGTTTTCCAACCGTGAAGAAGTAAATGACAATCCCTGTATAGATACATGCGATAATGGCACCTAAAACAGGCTGCATATTTGATTTTTGGCCTTGCGCAGTAACGGCTGGATGGAGAGCTCCTTTGCGCAAGTTTGGCTTTCCGCGCCACCATTTGGTATTTATAACTTTAACACCCAAATAGGTTCCAATCGCTGTTGTAAGCATAAAAATCCAAGCATGGAAGGAAAACTGAGGTACACCAGTGAAAAATGCAGCTAAGTTACAGCCAAGGGCAAGCCGTGCTCCGAATCCGGCAATCACTCCGCCGATAAATCCTTGAACCAGGCGGCGTTTTTGTTTCGGTAAACGGAATTTGAAGCTGTTGCTGAGCAATACCGTAGTCAATGCTCCAAGCAGCATGCCAATAACAATCCAGCCGTCTGTCCGTTCGATTGTCGTGCCTTGCATGCCAACCAGTTGAAAATAGGCCCATTGTGAAACATCTACGCCGAACCATTGCAAAATATGTCCGCCGATCCTTGTAAATTCTCCAGTAACAGCCCACAAAGTTCCTGTAATGCCAAAATATAAGGCACTAACTAAACCTGCAATGCTGACCGCGATGTAGGGATTCCAATATTCCTTGAATAATTTTTGGTACAGATTCACGTTTCTTTCGCAACTCCCTATAAAATAGTATGTTATCAAGCCAACAATACATTATTGCATAGGGTTCTTCACACCATCAATAGCTTTTCTCGATGGCACTGATTGATATTATGACTAGTTGAAACTTAAAGGGGCTTCAAGTGAGAAATAAAACGGGGACAGTATAACCTTAGGAAAAATTAATTGCAGTCGAAAAAATGAAAAACTGAGGCAGGCAAATGAATTTTCAGGCTCACGATTATAAAAAGCAAACCGCATTGGCACTATTCCAATGCGGTTTGCTTCTATATTATGTTAGCCGATTCTGTCTGGCCATATTCCACATTCTTGCTTTACGTTTATGCTCAAGCTTTGTGACAGGCTTTGCTTTTACAAGCTGCTTGAACATGACAGGTGTTTGTTTAGCAGCAGTTACAGTTGTGTTGATGGCTCTTTTCTTTTGACTGATGTCGGTGATCAGCTGTTGCTGGTTTTGAGTCAACTTGTCTGTTTCTGTTTTAATCGTATCAGCTTTTACCTGCATTCTTGTAGATAGTTCATTCAAAACCTTTAAGGAAGGCTTTGACTTTTTAAAAATTTTAAAGGCAGTGTATCCCAAGTACCCGAGAGAACCAATTATCAGGGCGATGCTTAAATAAACAATAATCATTGTAATGTTCTCCTCCTTTTTCCTGGTTGTATCTTTCTTTTACCCATCAACGGAGAAAATATTACGGAAAAAATCGAGGAGGTTGCTGCCAACTGTCCAGTTTTTCGCCACTATCCTTGAAATCTGTCCAGCGTAACGACAAGGAATAGGGATACGTCTAACGAAAGTGCCCACATAAGAGCTGGCATGGAACTTGCTTACATGAAAAACAGAAAGAACATTGGGGAGGTTTATCATGGATATGCAAAATTGTGTGGCACTGGTGACGGGAGGAGCTTCCGGCCTAGGAGAAGCAACTGTTAGAAAAATTATCGGCAATGGGGGAAGAGTGGCCATCCTTGATCTGGGGACTGAAAGGGGACACAAGCTTGCAGAGGAGCTTGGCGAAAACGCACTTTTCATTCAAACGGATGTAACGAACGAGGAAATGACCGCGGCCGCCATCGCACAAGCAGCAGCTTCATTTGGAAGTGTGAACAGTGTTATTAACTGCGCGGGCATCGCAATTGCCTCGAAGGTGACAGGAAGAAAAGGCCCTCATAATCTGGCTGATTTCTCAAAAGTGATTTCCGTTAATTTAATTGGCACATTTAATGTCATCAGGCTCGCAACCTGTGTGATGCAGAACAATGAGCCAAATGAAAAAGGTGAAAGAGGCGTCATCATCAATACAGCATCGGTCGCGGCATTTGACGGGCAAATAGGTCAGGCTGCCTACAGTGCGTCAAAAGGGGGGATTGTCGGCATGACCCTTCCAATTGCCCGCGAACTCGCAGCTTTTGGAATCAGGGTGATGACAATTGCGCCAGGACTGTTCCACACACCACTTTTCGATTCGCTGCCGGAAGAAGCAAGGGATAGCCTTGGGAAAATGGTACCATTCCCGCAGCGCCTCGGATATCCTGAAGAATACGCACAGCTTGTGGAAGGCATCATTGAAAACTCGATGCTCAATGGTGAAACCATCCGCTTAGATGGCGCAATCAGAATGCAGCCAAAGTAATAGCAGAGAGTATTAATATTTCAAAATAAAAGAGGAGGGCCTTCTCTTTTATTTTGGCTGAAACATCAATTCATGAGGTGAAAGCTTTTTCTTTGAAAAAATCAAGCATGTATCCAAGCAATCGAAAGTTTTGTCCATATAGTATTGAGACAAACCAACGATCTGGTTTATGTTCCTAATTTAACTGTAAATACTGTGACTGACATTGACCCTAATACGAATACTGTCGTAGCAACCGTACCTGGGTTTACTACTCCGGTTGGGCTGGGGCAAATTGGTGTAGGAAATAAAAGATGCGCAGGGAAACATTATGTTTCCCTGCGCATTTTTCGGCAACTTCAAACTCATCAGCTTGTGATTCCGTAGATTGCCCCTGAGATAAAAGGAACAAGCCAGATGGCCCAGACGATGATGCTGAATTTATGGAAGCTTGCTTTCATCCGGTCGTCGTTTTTCAAAAGGACAACGGTTGCCCAAATGGCGTGGCCTAGCATCAGAAGAATGGCAAGCATTCCTGTAATCGCATGGAAGTTTAGTCCGAAGCCTTGTCCTGCAACTTTCCCCATTGCTGTTGTGCCTAGGGTATCAAACAATAGCCCAATCCAGAAAATGGAGACATGCCATTTTTTTAATGTTTGCTGCCTTTTTTCACCGAATACCCCGATTGTATAAAAAATTAATGCAAGATTAATGGATACTATGGCTAGTAATAACATTTTATTTTCCTCTTTTCGTGATCTTTTTTTTATTCCTCTACATAATAACCCGGGAATATGAATGGAAAATGAACAGTCAGTTACATCCCGTAAGAATAAATTTCAGAAAATACTAAAAACTTCTCTCTTTATCCAGTACAATAAAAAGTAATGTTGTCTTGATTCAAAGGGGGCGTGTATATGATCGAGTTTAAGGATATAGTGACACCGGTTGATTGCACGATTACCAAAGATACGACACTTGGGGAAGCGATCTCAGTCATCAAAAGGAAGAAGTGGAGCCTCCTGCCTGTCACAGATGGCGAAGGGAGGCTTGCTGGGGTTTTTACAAGGAGCAGGCTTTTTCAGATGGTGCTGGATCAGAATCCGCTTGAAACAGCAATTCGCATGTATATCAAAGCGGAGACAGAGACAATCAGGATTGATACTCCATATGAGGAAATTGCCCGGATTGTACAGACTAGCCGTGTTGGAACAGGGGTCGTCCTTGATGAAAGTGACAGAGTCATAGGCCTTTTGACGAAAACAGATATGGTTATGGCGCTTCTTGCGGAAGCAAGTTCACTCAAGGACCAGCTGGAAGCCATCCTGAAGGAGTCCAATATTGGGGTACTCATGGCAGATGAACATGGAACTGTCACTTTTGTCAATGACCGCTTGTGCAGGATGGCCGGAATGAAGCGGGAAGGTTTGATGAATAGGCAGTGTGGCTCTCTCTTTCCTGGGCTGTCAAAGCAGGAGGCTGATGTAGCGCAGATAGATTTTGGAATAACAAAAGCCATCGTCCGTACGGGCACTTTCAAAACAACACAAGACCGGGATGCTCGCATTGTCATTTTTCACGATAATTCCCAGGTTGAAAAAATGGCGGAAGAGCTTGAGTCTGTCAATACCTTGAAAAAATCGATTGAAACTGCGCTTGAGCATGCCTATGACGGACTGCTCATGACTAATAGGGACGGGACCATATTGATGGTGAGCCCTCCACTTCTTGAACTGTTCGGTTTGAGTAGGACTGATGTTCTTGGTGAAAATGCTGACCGAGTATTTCCTCAGCTGAAACTCTCATCTGTTTTCAAAACTGAAACTGCAGAAATTAGTGATTTTAAAGAAGTGAATGGAATCAAATATATTGTCCAGCGCATTCCTGTCCTGAAGGATGGGGAAATCATCGGTGCAATTGGCAAAGTGATGTTCCGCCAGCTCAATGAAGTGAATGAACTCTTTAAAAAGTGGAAGCAGGCTGAAAGGAAAGCAAGCTTCTATCACCAGGAGCTCCAAAAAACCGAATCGGCTAGATTTACATGGGGCGATATTTTCACTAGGGATACGGCCATGGAAAAGCTGAAAAAAAGTGCAGCCAAGGCAGCCAAAGGCCGGTCGACCATTCTTGTCCGCGGCGAAAGCGGTACGGGTAAGGAACTGTTTGCACAGGCAATCCATAACAGCAGCGCCCGGAGCAGCGGCAAGTTTGTCGTCGTCAATTGTGCGGCCATCCCTGAAGATCTTCTTGAGTCCGAGTTTTTCGGATATGAAGAAGGAGCTTTTACGGGGGCAAAGCAGCGTGGGAAAATTGGAAAATTTGACCTCGCCAACGGCGGAACGCTTTTTCTGGACGAGATTGGCGATATGTCCCTTCCGCTTCAGGCGAAGCTTCTGCGCGTCCTCCAGGAGCGGGAGTTTTACCGTGTTGGCGGAATGAAAAAAGTCCAGGTAGATGTCAGGATCATAGCGGCGACAAACCGCGACCTTGAAGCAATGGTAAAGGCCGGGCTTTTTCGGGAGGATCTATACTATAGATTGAACGTCATTTCCCTGAATATCCCGCCGTTGCGGGAGAGAATCCAGGACACAGATTATTTGATTGGGAAGCTGATGGAAGAATTAAACCGCGTCCTCGGAACGAGCATCACTTCTGTTGATCCGTTTGCCCGGAAAATGCTTCTTTCCTATAGTTGGCCAGGCAATGTAAGAGAGCTCCGGAATGTGATGGAGCGGGCGATGACGTTTGCTGAGCATGGAAACATACAGACGGAGGATCTGCCTGACTATTTGCTTGACGAGACATTAGCAGACAGGCCGGGAGAGATAGAGAATGTCAGCATGGCTGAGGAAGCGGAACTGGCTGCAATCAGGAAGGCACTCTCACAGGCAGAAGGGAATAAAGTGAAAGCGGCAAAGCTTCTTGGCATCAGCCGGTCGGGGCTTTACGAAAAAATCAAGAAATATAAGCTGCCGGTATAATAACCTCCTGAATGACAAAACTGTCCGACCATATAGAAGTAAGCTGATTCGTGAGTGTCCGGAATATGGACACTTTTTTTATTTTATGAAGAAGAATATAGCAGATAGTAGTTGTTTGAATATTGGCATAATATTTGCATCTTAGCAGTTTGGATTGATTTTTATATAAGGAGGATTGTGATGGATATCGGATCGTATGTTGCTCAGAATGCAAGAAAGTATCCTGGGAAGCTTGCTATAGAGTGTGAAGGAAGGCGGTATACGTACAGGGAGCTGAATGCGGAAGTGAACAGGCTTGCGCATGGTTTTTTGGCGATGGGAGTGGAAAAAGGGGAAAAAGTAGCCTTGATGATGAAAAACTCCAATTTCTTCGTGTTTTCTTTTTTTGCCGTCGCCAAAATAGGTGCTGTCGCAGTCCCAGTCAATTTCCGCCTGACATCCCCGGAGGTTCAATATATTTTACAACAGTCTGATTCTGCTTTGGTTATATGTGATGTGGAATTTGAAGAAACTGTTTGGCACGCGCAGCATGGCAGCGGAGTAAGGCAGGTCATTGTTGTAGGGAAGCCAAATGTGGAGGAATCACTTTCATATAGCTGTGTCTTATCTAAAAATTCGTCAGAGCCGGAAGTGATGGTAAACGAGCACGATGATCTTGAGATTCTCTATACGTCCGGCACGACTGGAAAGCCGAAAGGAGCTCTTTTTGACCATGCCAGGATCCTTAAGGTGGGGATTGCGATGGCAATTGAAATGGGGATGGGGCATGGAGAGCGTTTTCTGCATATTGCGCCGCTGTTTCATTCTGCACAGCTTAACCTCTTTTTGGTTCCAGGGATGGTCTTTGGGTCATCCCATGTAATTCATCGTGACTTTCATCCATCCAAGACGCTTGAAGCAATCCAGGAACATAGCGTTACTCACTTTTTCGGCGTTCCGGCAATGTACAACTTCATTCTTGAGGCGTCTGACAAAGGTGAACATGACCTTTCTTCTATAAAAAGGTGCTGCTATGGCGCTGCTCCAATGGCTCCAGAACTCGTCAGGAAGAGCATGGAAATGTTCGGTACGGAAAACTTTTTTAACCTTTGCGGCTTGACGGAAGGCGGTCCGGGTGGTGTCATTCTTGATCCCGAAGGACACAGACAGCATCCGGGTAAAGGCGGACGGGCAGTGTTCATGACTGAAGCCAGAGTCGTGAATCCGGAAGGGAAAAACGTACTTCCTGGGGAGGTTGGCGAGTTTATCATTCGCGGGGAAACCGTCATGAAAGGATACTATAAAAAGCCTGAAGAGACTGCAAGGACAATGAGAGGCGGCTGGCTTCATACAGGAGATTTAGCGACAGTCAGTGATGAGGGCATGATTACCCTTGTCGACAGATTGAAAGACATGATTATTTCAGGCGGGGAAAATGTTTATTCAATTGAAGTCGAAGAAGTTCTCTACGAACATCCGGCTGTACTCGAAGCGGCAATTATCGGGCTTCCTGACGAAGTTTGGGGAGAGGCTGTATGTGCAGTAGTTGTACCGAGGGCAGGAGCCTTTGCGGACGAAAATGAATTACGGGCATTTTGCCGGGAAAAGCTTGCAGGCTATAAGGTTCCGAGGAAAGTTTTTATCGAAAAGGAACTGCCGCGAAATGCTTCAGGGAAGATTTTGAAATATCAGCTCCGCCAAAAGCTTCACGTAGCAGAGAGATGATTTTGCTACAAAAGAGGGGGAATCGAAAATGAAGCATTTGTATTTAGGGAAAGAGCACGAAATATTTCGCAAGTCGCTCAGGAAATTTCTTGAGAAAGAAGCATATCCTTTTTATGAGCAGTGGGAAGAAGAGAGAATGGTTCCTCGGTCTTTTTGGACAAAGATGGGGGACCAGGGATTCCTCTGTCCGGATCTCGATGAACAGTACGGAGGAAGCGGTGTTGACTGGGGGTTTTCTGTTGTCATCAATGAAGAGCTGGAGCGGGTTGGCTCAGGGCTTGTCGGTCTTGGACTTCATAATGATATTGTCGTGCCATATCTATCATCATACGGGACGGAAGAGCAGAAAAATCGTTGGCTCCCGCGCTGTGCTTCTGGGGAAATCATTACGGCGATTGCAATGACAGAGCCGGGGACGGGTTCGGATCTGGCTAATATCAAGACAACGGCCGTCCTTGATGGAGACCACTACGTGGTCAACGGGCAGAAGACCTTTATTACCAATGGCATTCAGTCAGATCTTGTTATTATTGTATGCAAGACGGACCCGAAGGCTGAACCGAAGCACAAAGGAATCAGCCTGCTTGCTGTTGAACGGGACAGCCCGGGGTTTTCAAGAGGGAGAAAACTGAATAAAGTCGGTCTTCACTGTCAGGATACAGCAGAGTTGATTTTTGAAGACTGCCGGGTAGCGAAGGACAACCTGATTGGGGATGAAGGCAAGGGGTTTTTCTATCTGATGCAGAAACTGCAGCAGGAGCGCCTTGTTGTTGCGATTGCCGCACAGACGGCTTCCGAGGTTATGTATCGCCTGACCTTGGACTATGTGAAAAGCAGGGAAGCATTCGGGAGGCCGGTGGGCCAGTTTCAAAACACACAGTTTAAGATGGCGGAGATTGCGACGGATATTGAAATGGGACGTGCATTCCTTGACCAGCTGATTGCAAGCCATATCAAAGGGAAGGATATTGTCACGCAAGTATCGATGGCTAAATGGAAGCTTACCGATACAGCGCGGCGGATTGCAGCAGAGTGTATGCAGCTTCACGGCGGCTACGGGTATATGGAAGAATACGAGATTGCCAGAAGGTTTCGCGACATTCCAGTGGCCAGCATCTACGCAGGAACGAATGAAATCATGAAAACCATCATCGCCAAAAATATAGGACTGTAGCACACCAAAGCGCCGGGGGTCAGGCACGCAGAAATGGTGTGCCGCATCATAGCGTCACCGCGCCGGGGGTCAGGCACGGGAGAGAGACACTACACAGCATCAGACTAAGTATGTAGTTTTGGATAATTAAAATTTCGCGATAGATTGGGAGGAGAATGTTATGCGCGAAGCAGTGATTGTGGAAGGTGTCAGATCACCTGTAGGAAGAAGAAATGGTGTGCTTAAGGATATCCGGCCAGATGAACTGGCAGCAAGTGTTTTGAAAGAACTGATTGAAAGAGCTGGGATAGAATCAAGCCTAATTGATGATGTGATCCTTGGGTGCGTTACACAGGCCGGGGAACAAGCGGGGGATATCGCAAGAGTGGCTGCCCTGACGGCCGGATTCCCAATCGAGGTGCCTGGCACGACGATTGACCGGCAGTGCGGTTCAAGCCAGCAGGCCGTCCATTTTGCAGCACAAGCTATTCTTTCTGGAGATATGGACGTGGTCATAGCAGGTGGGATTGAAAGCATGTCACGGGTGCCGATGGGTTCAAGCTATGGCCAGGCAGATTCGTTCAGCCCCCATCTGAGAGAAAAATATGAAATGATCCACCAAGGCCTTTCTGCCGAACGGATTGCCGAGAAATACGGTTTCTCACGAAAAGATGTTGATGATTTCTCTGCAGAAAGTCACCGCCGGGCACTGACTGCCCAGGCAGAAGGATATTTCAACCGTGAAATCATGCCAGTAGAAGCCATCCTTGAAAATGGGGAAACCACTGTCATTACCGAAGATTCCGGACCAAGAAAAGGAACATCGGGGGAGGTCCTTGCCGGGCTGAAAACTGTTTTTAAGGAAGATGGCGTCATCCATGCAGGCAATTCAAGCCAAATTAGCGACGGTGCAGCAGCCCTATTAATCATGTCACGTGAAAAGGCAGAGGAGCTGGGACTGAAGCCAAGATTCAGGATTTTGACTCGGATTGTTACAGGATCTGATCCTACCTTGATGCTGACAGGCCCTATCCCAGCTACAAAACAAGCGCTGAAAAAAGCTGGCCTCAATATCAGTGATATTGATATTTTCGAAGTGAACGAGGCGTTTGCCCCTGTGCCAATGGCATGGCTGAAGGAGACAGGCGCAGATCCTGCAAGACTGAATCCTAATGGCGGAGCAATTGCGCTTGGACATCCGCTTGGAGCAAGCGGTGCGCGGATCATGGTATCAATGATGCATGAGCTTGAACGAAGCGGAGGCCGCTATGGACTTCAGACAATGTGTGAAGGCCATGGAATGGCAAACGCCACCATTATCGAGCGATTATAAGAGTTTAAAAGAAACTTCATCAAAAGCGCGGGGATAAGGAGGATTTATTACATTAACAAACTAAAGCGTGCCTGACCCCCGGCGCGGTGATGCGCTGCATGACTAATAAAAGGAGGAATATGATGAGCACAACGATTGGTAGGATATTTGACCTGACTGTCCAGAAGCATCATGACAAGGAGGCTCTATATGATGTCCGGAAAGGCACTCGCTTCACATATGGAGAGTGGAGCCTTGAGGTAAACCGGCTGGCAAACGCTCTTTCTGGCAGCGGAGTGAAAAAAGGCGATCTCGTTTCAACATTCCTGTTCAATACGGAGGAGCTTGCAACTGCGTTCTTCGCCTGTGCCAAACTCGGTGCTGTATTCAACCCGATCAACTTCCGACTGATGAGCGAGGAAGTGGCTTATATCCTCGCAGACGCTTCCCCAAAGGTGGTCCTGTTTGAACAGGCGCTCGAACAAGTTGTTTCGGGAATTCACACACGCTTCCCGGACATTGCTTTTTGGTACATTGACGGAGATGCACCCGAATATGCGGCAAGTTATCATGAAAAAGTCCAATCCGCGGCTGCAGATGAAATCAAGGCGGATATCAGCGAACAAGACCTGTATGCCATCATGTATACCAGCGGAACTACAGGCCGTCCAAAAGGTGTGATGCACAAACATCGCAACATGGTCGAGCAAAGCCTTATCGTCATGGCTTCCACCAACTTAAATGCCTCAGACATCGGACTTGTAACCGCACCCATGTTCCACTGCGCTGAACTTCACTGCGCTTTCCTCCCGAGAGTCCATGCCGGCGGTAAAAATGTTCTCCTACATCACTTTGAGCCCAAAAAAGTGCTGGAACTCATTCACACAGAAAAAATCACCAAGCTCTTTGCGGCTCCGACAATGTGGAACATGATCCTCCAGGAAGACCTGAAACAGTACAATCTCGAAAGCCTGAACCTTGGCCTTTATGGCGCCGCGCCGATGGCACCGGCTCTTGTCCGTGCCTGCCATAGCCAGCTTGGCATTAAGCTCGTCCAGGCTTACGGCATGACAGAGATGGGGCCTGCAATCACATTCCTGTCGGAGGAGGACCAGCTTACAAAAGCCGGATCTGCCGGACAGGCAGGCCTAAATCATGAAATCCGGATCATCCGGCCAAATGAGGATGGGCCCTCTGATCCGAATGATATCCTCCCTCCCGGAGAATCGGGGGAAATCATCGTCAAGGGCCCCTGTATGATGAGCGGTTACTATAACCTCAATGAAGCATCGGAAAAAGCTCTGTATAAAGGATGGTACCATTCTGGGGATATCGGCTATCTCGACCACGAAGGCTATCTGTGGGTGAAAGACAGGGTGGATGACATGATCATCTCCGGCGGTGAAAATATTTATCCGCGCGAGGTCGAAGACCTCCTGCATGAGCATGAGGGGATCCTTGATGCAGCAGTTGTGGGTCAGCCAGACGATAGCTGGGGCGAGACTGTCATCGCATTCGTTGTGAAAAAAAATGCCGCTGTCACTGAGGAAGAACTTGATGAGTGGTGCCGGAACAGCGACAGTCTTGCGAATTATAAAAGACCGCGAAAATATATATTTGTCGAAGCGCTTCCGCGGAATGCGAGCGGCAAGATCCAAAAATTTATGCTCCGCAAGCAAATGGAAGAGATGTTTGCGAAAGGGCAGTCAAAATGACGCCAAATGATGAACCTAGTGCAGAAAACATGCGCCAAACTGAACCCCTCCCTTCTTCTGGAGGGGCTCAGCCTTTGCTTGAAAATATCAGAGTCATAGACTTCACCCAGTATCTTCCCGGCCCGTTTGCGACATTGCGGCTAGCTGAACTGGGAGCGGAAGTAATCAAGATCGAACCGCCGGATGGTGATCCCGCAAGACACACGGGTGTTGACAACGAGTCGGACTCTCCTGTGTTCCTTGCTCACAATCGCGGCAAAAAAAGTGTTGTGCTCAACCTGAAAACATCGGAGGGCCGCCTGGCAGCTCTTGAACTTGTCCGCAGTGCCGATGCCATTGTTGAAAGCTTTCGTCCTGGAGTAATGGAGAAACTTGGCCTTGGCTATGAAGAAGCCATGCAAGCCAACGCGAAAATTGTATATATCTCAATCACTGGCTATGGCGATAAAAGCCCACTTGCATATTTCGGAAGTCATGATATCAACTACATGGCTCTTAGCGGTGCCCTCGCCCAGCTCAAGGATTCGGCCGGAAGGCCTATTCACCCGACCAATACTTTTGCTGACTTTTTTGGAGGGATAGCTGCATCAGAGCGGCTCCTTGCCGGGCTTGTTTCCATGCAGCACACCGGAAAGGGAAGTTATCATGTCATTTCGCTTGCGGAAACGATGGTCTCTCTTATGGGGAACCATGTCATGATTGAAAAACTGAACGGGGGCCAGAACGGGGTCGAAATCCTGAATGGAACGATTGTTTCCTATCATTTATATGAAACAAAAGATGGCCGCCATATCAGCATGGGTGCGCTGGAGCCGAAGTTTTGGAAAAACTTTTGCCATGCAGCCGGCCGGGACGAATGGGTTTCAGCCCATTTTTCCAAAGCAGTGCCAGATAATCCGATTTACCTCCAAATCATAGAGCTTTTCAAATCCAGGACGCTTCGCGAATGGACTGAGTTTGGTCATAGTGTTGACTGCTGCCTTGTCCCGGTGCTGGATGCAGGTGAGCTTGCAGATTTCCCTCTTTTTAAAAATAAAGGTATCGTCCATGACTCGACTGGTGGGTTAAGACAGGTGAAGATGCATGGCGATGTTAATCAGCCTGATGAAGCCCATCCCCCTGAAAAGGGGAGCAGTACATCCGATGTATTGAAGGAAATGATCCAGGATTACAGGATCAAAGCAGGAAGTGCCAGCAGCAATTCATAAGAATTCAAATGGAGGAAGGGGAACGTAAAGTATGATGAATGTACCGCTTTTAGTGGGATCCATGCTGGAAAGGGCTGAAAAGTTCTTTCCCAATAAAAAAATCATTTCCCGGACGCAATCTGGAATTCAACGTTTCACTTACAGGGAAACAGCAGCACGTACGAGAAGGCTAGCAGGTGCCCTCGCTTCACTTGGTGTGAAAAAAGGGGAGCGGGTTGGGACATTTGCCTGGAATCACCACCGCCATCTTGAGTTGTATTTTGCTGCGCCCGGCATGGGAGCAGTTCTTCATACAATCAATATCCGCCTTTCCCCTGAACATATTTCCTATATCATCAACCATGCGGAAGATAAAGTGCTGTTTATTGATGAAGATTTGCTGCCGCTTGTCGAAAGGGTAAAAGATCAGCTTCCTTCAGTCGAAGCATATGTGATTATGACAGACAAGCAAGAGCTTCCTGAAACAACTCTCCATCCTGTGTTCTCATATGAGGCGCTATTGAAGCAAAGCAATCCTGCAACTGAGTTCATCAGGGAACTGGATGAAAATGATCCCGCAGGTATGTGCTATACCTCGGCTACGACAGGAAACCCAAAAGGCGTAGTATATTCCCACAGGGCGATTGTTCTTCACAGCTATGCGATGGGACTGGCCGATACGATGGCGCTATCTGAATATGATACATGCCTTCCTGTTGTGCCGATGTTCCACGCCAACGCATGGGGCCTTCCATTTGCCGCTGCATGGTTTGGTACCAATCAGGTTCTGCCTGGGCCGCAGTTTACACCCAAGCTTTTGGCTGAGCTGATCGAGGAGGAGAAAATAACGATTGCTGCCGGCGTCCCAACGATTTGGCTCGGCCTGCTGAATGAACTTGAACAGGGGAGCTACGATACTTCTTCCCTGAGAAGCATTGTTTGCGGAGGCTCGGCAGCTCCGAGGAGCATGATTAAAGCATTCGAAACAAAGTATAAAATTCCATTCCTCCATGCTTTTGGTATGACCGAGACAACGCCGCTCGCAACTGTCTCAAGGCTGAAAAGTTACCAAACCTCGCTTGGTGTGGAGGAGATGCTGGATATCCGGTCCAAACAGGGTCTGCTTGTTCCTGGGCTTGAGATGAAGGTGGTTGCCGATAGCGGCGAGGTGGAGTGGAACGGCAAGGATATGGGCGAGCTATTGATCCGTGGCCCGTGGATTGCGGATGAATATTATCGGGACGAGCGCTCGGAAGAGGCCTTCCGCGATGGATGGCTGTACACTGGCGATGTGGCGACAGTCGATGATGAAGGTGTGATTAAGCTGGTCGATAGGACAAAAGACTTGATAAAGAGCGGTGGGGAATGGATATCTTCCGTCGATCTTGAAAATGCAATAATGGCGCATGAAGCTGTTTTTGAAGCAAGCGTCATCGCTGTTCCTCATGAAGAGTGGCAGGAGCGTCCTATTGCCTGCGTTGTCCTTAAAGATGCTTATACGGGGAAAACCTGTAAGCAGGAACTGCTGGACTTTATTTCTCCGCAGTTCGCGAAGTGGTGGCTGCCGGACGATATTGTCTTTATGGACGAAATTCCGAAAACATCTGTCGGGAAATTCCTTAAGCGGGCGTTAAGGGAAAAACTGAAAAATCACCTTACGCAAAGTACAGAAGCATAAAATAATTTTAATCCAGAGGGCCTTTGGGGCTCTTTTTTTATAGAGTAATTCGTAATTCGAAGCCCGGATTTTACAGTGGTAACACAGGTTTAATGTCGTAACATTCAGGAGATAAACTTATTTTATAAGGAAATAAACCAAGTAGTTACAATTTTTCCATATGGAAGGATAAAAGGTGAGGCTTCATGAATGTTAGAAATAGAAGTGAAAACAATGCTCCAAACGATACGGTATTTTGAAGAGTGTGAAATTGTAGTCAATGTTACAAGTCTTGATGACATTCCCCTTTTTTCAGTGTGCTATTCTGATGGACAATTTTGGCTTAAATACTTTAAAGATGGCAGTTGAATCTACCATTAGAGATCTAGAGATCACGCAGCCATATTGACAGCGGGCAATACATAAAATGAATCTTTAAGTAAAATCCTCTTGTAAAAAAGAGGATTTCGGTTTATTATTTAGTTAAATAACTAAATAATTACAGACTTGTCCGAAAGGGGATCTTTCCCGTGAATGACACATTTAAGGCACTCGCGGATCCAACCAGAAGAAAAATACTGGATTTGTTGAAGGAAAAGGACATGTCGGCAGGAGAGATTGCAGACCACTTTACAATGTCAAAACCAAGTATTTCCCAGCACTTGAAACTGCTTAAGCACGCTGGCCTTGTCCAGGATGAAAAACAGGGCCAGTACATCATATACTCGCTCAATACGACAGTTTTTCAGGAGCTTGTTTCCTGGGCGTTTGGTTTCACACAGTTAAAAAATGATGAGACAGGGGAGAGTAGATAATGAAAAAACACCTTTTTCCGCTAATCTTGATCATCTTGTCGGCAGCCGTTTGGCTGGCAGTTTATTCAAGGCTTCCTGCGCAAATTCCGACTCACTGGAATTTTAGCGGTGAAGCAGACGATTACGCGACCAAGCTGAATGCTATGATTTCCCAGCTCGGGATCATGGTCCTTATTTATGGAACAATGGCGTTCTTGCCAAAGGTGGATCCAAGAAAGGCCAACTACCGGTATTTTTCTAAAAGCTATGCCATTATCATGAATGCAATGCTTGCCATTTTCTTTTTGCTCAACCTGCTCGTCCTCTTTAACGCACTTGGTGTCTCTGTTCCTATGTCGACAGTTGTTCCGGCCGTGATTGGCTTGCTTTTTATTATCCTCGGAAATTATTTTCAGAGGGTGCGCTCCAACTTCTTTATTGGAATTCGCACACCTTGGACACTCAGCAGCGAGAACGTCTGGAAAAAGACACACAGGCTCTCTGGAAAATTATTCTTTGCTGGAGGAGTTGTGATGCTCCTCGCGGTATTCCTGCCGGAAGGTCCCCAAGAAGCGGTAATCATCACAGTCATCACTGTTATCCTCTTCATTCCTTACCTGTACTCCTATCTTGAGTTCCGGAAAGAAAAGAAATAAGCTTTGTAGATTTAATTTAACCTCTCATATATTGAGAGGTTTTTTATTGATAATTAGCCCATGGTTCGTGCTGGTTGAAATATATCTCAGCTTGGTCGATAAATGCCTATGCTTGGTCGATATGAGTAGCAGGCTGGTTGAAATATGCCACAGCCTGGTTGAATTTACACCATGCTGGCTGCTATAAGTCATACTCTCTGCCAATGAAATAATATCTTAGCTTATAAGATTTTTAGCAGGGAGGCTGGCTTGTTGCCTGCACACTTATTTTTTAAATTTCCACACTATTGGTAGTATAATACGAATATTACATCGTTTCATTTTTCGAAAAAATATTAGGACGCTTGGAGGCTGCTGGAATGAAGGTCCTTTCGTTTTTAAAACCATACAGAATTCCGATGGGGCTTGCAATTTCGTTCATGCTGATCGAGCTTGGCGTTGAGCTGATGCAGCCTTTGCTGATTGCCAGGATCATCGATAAGGGGATACTGCAGAATGATTTGCAGGCAGTGATGAAGCTTGGCGGGATTATGCTTGGCTTGTCGCTGCTCGCTTTTGCTGCAGGGATCACGAACAGCTTTATTGCGGCGTATGCGAGCCAGAATTTCGGGTACGACCTGCGCCGGAGTCTGTTTGAGAAGATACAGGCTTTTTCCTTCGCTGATTTCAACAAGTACCCGGCTTCTTCACTCATTACAAGAATTACAAATGACGTCAATCAGCTTCAAAGCACGCTTTTTATGAGTCTTCGGATTGCGATGCGGGCCCCGCTGCTTGTCATCGGCGGAGTGACGATGGCAGTTCTCGTGAATGCCAGGCTGGCATTAGTCTATATCATCGTCATCCCGCTTCTTCTGCTGTTCCTTATTTTGATCATGAACACATCCTCAGCCCTGTTTAAAAAAGTCCAAGGAGCATTGGACAGGGTGAATGCCCTCATACGCGAGAATCTTGCAGGCATGAGACTGATTAAGGCATTTGCCCGCGGAGATTATGAACAGCAAAGGTTCACGAGCGCGAACCACAGCCTGATGGAACGGACCGCTTATGCATTAAGGCTGACAGAGACCGCAATTCCAGTCCTTCTGTTTATTATGAATCTCACAGTCCTTGCCGTACTATGGTTTGGTAATCTTGATATACAAACCGGAAAGGCGACGGTTGGCGAGACGGTTGCCATCGTTAACTATTCTGCTAGGATTACGACTGCGTTCTCGATGTTTTCTTTTATCATCACAGTTTTATCAAGGGCGAAGGCATCTTCTGCGAGAGCAAATGAAATTTTGTCTGCCGAGACGGCCGCGAGTGAAGGGCAGGAAGCGTATATCGGTAAGAACCTTTCAGGGAGCAAAGTTGAATTCAAGCATGTTAACTTCGAGTACCCTGACAGCGGAACCGAAATTCTCCGCGATATTTCTTTTACAGCCTTTCCCAGGGAGACGGTTGCTTTGATGGGAGCAACGGGATCAGGGAAATCGTCTTTGTTTCAGCTTATTCCAAGATTGTATGAATTGACGGATGGCAGCATTGAAGTGGACGGAAAAGATATCAGGGAGGTTGGTGTGGATTCACTTCGCAGGCAAATTGGCTATGTTCCACAGGAAGCGCTGCTTTTTACAGGCAGCATAGGCGAAAATCTTGCCTGGGGAAAAGAGGATGCGACCATTGAGGAGATGGACCGTGCTGCTTCCCATGCGCAAATAAGGGACATGATCGAAGAACTCCCGGAAAAATATGATACTTTGCTTGGCCAGAAGGGTGTCAACCTGTCGGGAGGCCAGAAACAGCGGCTGTCGATTGCGAGGGCGCTTGTGAAAAAGCCGCGCATCCTTTTGCTTGATGACAGTACAAGCGCACTGGATCTTAAAACAGAAGCGAGCCTCCTTGAAGCTTTGAAAGAGTATCAGTGCACCACATTGATGATTACGCAAAAAATCAGTACAGCAAAGGAAGCTGACAAAATCCTTCTTCTTGATGATGGGAGAATCATCGCAGCTGGAACACATGAGGAACTGCTGGAGCATTCGTCCCTGTACGGGGAAATCTGCATGTCCCAGCTGGGCGAGGCGGAGGTGAAAAAGTGAGGCATCCACAAAAACTCGAAAAAGGGATCAGGCCGGACAATTTTACCGGAACTGTAAAGAGAATCTGGACATATCTGTCAGCCCGAAAAGGCCTCCTGGCGGGTGTGCTGCTGATGGTGTTCGCAAGTTCCGCATTAAGCCTGCTTGGCCCTTTTATCATCGGGAAAACCATCGACAATTATCTTGCAGCCAAAAGTGCGGATGGCCTCGGCCTTGTTCTTGCCGGTCTTGCCGCTGTGTATTTTTTCTATTCACTGTCGGTTTGGCTCCAGAATTTCTGGATGATCGGCATTGCCCAGGAAGCTGTGTTCAAAATGAGGACAGAGTTGTTCACCCAATTTCAGCGACTGCCAGTAACATTTTTCGACAAACGCCAATATGGTGAATTGATGAGCCGGGTGACAAACGATATTGAAAATGTGAGTTCAACATTAAACAGCTCGGTCATCCAGGTTTTTTCAAGCATCCTGACTCTTTTCGGCACGCTAGCGGTGATGCTCTATTTGAGCCCGCTCCTTACAATAGTCACGATGATCATCGTTCCCCTTATGTTTGCCGGTATGAAGTGGATTACGAGCAGGACTGGCAAGCTGTACAGGGAACAGCAAAGAAATCTTGGCAATCTCAACGGCTTTATCGAGGAAAGCATTTCTGGTCAAAAAATCATTAAGTCTTTTTCCCAGGAACAAAAGGTGATTTCTGAATTTCTCGTGAAAAGCGAACAGCTAAAAAAGGCCGGTTATTGGGCCCAGGTGTATACGGGCTTTATTCCTAAGCTGATGAACGTATTGAATAATTTAAGCTTTGCGATTGTGGCGCTTGCTGGCGGCATTTTTGCACTTAAAGGAATGGTCACAATCGGCACCATCGTCATTTTTTCCGAATATGCACGGCAGTTTACCCGTCCTTTGAATGACCTTTCCAATCAGTTTAACACACTTCTCTCTGCTGTAGCAGGTGCTGACAGGGTATTTGATATCCTTGACGAGCAAAAAGAGGATTTTGATGAAGGTGATGCCAGGGACTTGCCGAATATCAGGGGAGAAGTGCAATTTTGCAATGTATCCTTCTCTTATGAAAAAGGCGGTGATACTGTCCAAAGCCTTCATTTCCATGCTGCACCCGGTGAAAAAATCGCGCTTGTCGGCCCGACTGGCGCCGGTAAATCGACTATCATCAATCTCCTTTCCCGTTTCTATGAACCGGTGGACGGGTCTATTCTCATCGACGGCCAGGATGCAAGGGAAATCAGGCGTGAAAGCCTGCGGAAGCAAATGGGTTTTGTGCTGCAGGATTCATTTTTATTCCAGGGGACGATAAGGGAAAACATCCGGTACGGGAAGCTGGGGGCATCTGATGAAGAAGTCCGGCAGGCGGCAGAAGACGCTAATGCCCATTCTTTCATCACGAGGCTGCCGGGTGGCTATGATACGGTGCTGGCACCGGACGGAGCAGGAATCAGCCAGGGGCAGAAACAGCTCCTTTCCATTGCGAGGGCCATTCTAGCGAGTCCATCCATCCTGATTCTTGATGAGGCGACAAGCAGCATTGACACAATTACCGAGTTGAAAATCCAGGAAGCATTGGCGCGGCTGATGGAGGGAAGGACGACGTTCATGATTGCGCACCGACTGAATACTGTCCGCAGAGCTGATAACATTCTGGTTATTGAGAAAGGCAGGATTATTGAAAGTGGTACGCATGATGAACTTTTAAGAGAAAAAGGCTTTTACTTCGGCTTATACCAGAATCAGTTTAAAAAAGCCTCATTCCAGGCACTTAAATAATGGTAGGTGGAAACAAACTTAATTTTCGAAAGTGTTTGACATCATTGTGATTCTGTAATAAAATCAGTTTAATTAAACGCGGAACGAAAACAACATACCATATACTCTTATCGAGAGCGGCGGAGGGACTAGGCCCTGTGAAGCCCGGCAACCTTCAAGGATGATTCCTTGAAAAGGTGCTAATTCCTGCAGGTATTCATACCTGAAAGATAAGAGAGAAGCCAGAAAGGCCTTCTCTTATCCGGGAGGGCCTTTTTCTTTTGGAAGATGGCTCGTCCGGTATGGCTGGAATCGGAAAGCTTTTGTGAAAAATAACTTAAATACTCTTATCGAGAGCGGCGGAGGGACTAGGCCCAATGATGCCCGGCAACCTACAAGGGATTTTTCCTTGTAAAGGTGCTAATTCCTGCAGGTGTAGATTGCCTGGCAGATAAGAGGAGGATCATTGGGCCCTCTTCTTATGAAGAGGGTTCTTTTTTCTATCAATCTTCAAAAAAACAAAGGGGGAAGGGCAATGAAAAAATGGTGCCGGCAGCCGGGAGTAATTTCAAATTAGCCAGAAAAAGTCGGAGAGGCCGCCTTGCGGAGCAAGACAGAAATTCTTTCCTTCCTAAACCTGGACGGCTGCGCATAGCATGACTATATGGACTGAAATAAAAGCGTTGGCGGGCAGCACATTCAAGCTTCCCGGGAGAGAATCAGAGGAAGAACTTCAAAAAATCATTAGCATGTAAAGGGGATGGGGAAAATGACTACGATTAAAATTGCCCTGCTTGGTTTTGGGACGGTTGGCCAGGGAGTGTATCATACAATCAGGACACATCAGCGCGAACTAGCTTCCATTCTCGGGAAGAAAGTGGAAGTGGCAGCAGTGCTTATCAAGAACAAGGAAAGGGACCGAGGGATAGAAGATGGAATCCTTGTAACGGATAATTTTGAAGATATCCTTGCAATTAATGGGTTGGATGTCATAGTTGAGGCTATTGTCGGACGGGAGCCCGCTTTTTCCTATCTGCAAAAAGCAATTTATAGAGGCTGTCATGTAATAACTGCCAATAAAGAAATGTTTGCCGCTCACGGAACAGAATTAAAAAAACTTGCCGGAATCCATGGGGTGACAATTGGTTTTGAAGCGACAGTGGCTGGGGGAGTTCCGGTTATCCAAACCGTTCTGCAGCTTTTAAATGTAAACAGAATAAAAAAAATCGAAGGCATCCTGAACGGGACATCCAACTACATTCTAAGCGAAATGCGAACAGCGGGAAAATCGTTTGAAGAAGCTCTTATAGCAGCACAGGAAAAAGGTTATGCCGAAGCAGATCCTACGAACGATGTGGAGGGATATGACGCTTTTTACAAACTAATGATTTTGAGTGAAATCGCTTTTGGAGGTAAGCCCGATTGGGATGATGTTCCCAGGGAAGGAATCAGCTCTATTACAGGGGAACAAATCAAGCAGGCTGAGAAACTGGGGCTTCGCTTTAAATTGATTGCTTCGATCCAGCGGGCGGGCGGGAAAATCACCGGTTCTGTACGGCCAACACTTGTTTCAGAGAGCCATCCTTTGTTTAACATTGAAGGAGTGGAGAATTCCGTCAGTATTGAAGCAGACATTGTCGGGCGGATTACCCTTCAGGGCCCGGGAGCCGGAATGTATCCGACAGCGAGCGCTGTAATCGAAGATTTAATTCACTCCCTTCTTAACAGAAAGGTGAAACATCCTTCCATTCCGCATCTGGTGAAGGCTGTTCCTGAGTCCGCGGGTAAAAATGAAAAACAAAATTGGGTGATGATGGGGCTTGGAAATTCCACTTTAAAGTCCATCCCGAATTGGTCTATCGCTGAAAATGAATCACTGCGCTTTTTAGAGGCGGATGAAACGACCGTTTCCCGTCTAAAAGAGCAGAACAATAAGGCTAGTTTCTTCGAAGTGCTGGGTGAGCCCGTCCTTGAACCAAATGTATTTGAAAAGGTATAGCCTGTTTGAAAGAAAAAATCCCCACGGCTGCAAGTGCGGCCGGGGGGATTTTTTCTTTCAATTGTTCAAGAGCTTTGGGCTTATCCTTGTGCACCACCCTACGACAATGCACAGGATGTGCGAGTAAGGCGTTGCGCACAGGACGTGCGCGCCTTTAGCGTTATAAATCAACATCGAATCGCTACGCTCTTCGTGTTTCCTTTATCTCAGGCAGTGTGCTCCAGTCCATACGTCGTTGAACGGGCGCTTCCGCTTTTCTATTGATCCTGTAATTGCTTTGCTTCCATATATAGTGCCTGTATAAATTTCCTGATATTGATGCGGGAGTGGGAGAGAGGGAGGTCCCCCCTGCTTTCAAGTTCCATCATTTTCATCCGGACTTGGGAATAATCAAAGAACTTTGATGAGTAGTTCTCAAATTTAGGATTGGCAAAGTCCGTCAAGCCGAGTGAGGCAATATGTTCGAGTGCCTGGTGGATTGCGCGGCGAACCCGCTGCTCGCCCGCTTTTGTTTCTTTCTTGACTTCAGCAGGGGGGACGGTTGGCCCATATCGCTTCTCGACGATTTTTTCATAGAGATCTTTCAATGCGGGGGTCTCTCTGACACCCTCTTTTTCCAGCTGTGCCATGATTGAAAGCATATCAAGCAAGTCTTTGCTGCCGCTTTCAGCGAGAATGCCGAGTTCAAGCAATACAGTTTTCCCTGCTGAGACAATGGAGCAGGGTAGCCGTTTAGTCCAGGATTGGGGTTCAGCTTTCGGGTTAAAGCTTCCAAGTACGTTCAGCGATTTTTGAATATTGATTATCGATTTTTCAAGAAGAAGGTGTTCGCACACTTTTTTTAGGACACTGACAACTTCAAGCCTGTTAATCGGCTTTGTAATATAATACTCAACACCGAGGGAGTAGGCTTCGCCAATCATGTCCTTCGTTTCAACCTGCGAGACCATGATGATTTTACCTTTGAACGAAGGCGCAATTTCCCTGACTGTCTCGATGCCGTCCCGGTTGGGCATGAGCAAATCTATCAGCAGTACATCAATGTCAGCATTTTGAAGTTCATCGGAATACACTTCCGATCCATCCCCGGCTTCTCCTTTTACCACTCCAAGGTCCTCATCCTCGATGATATTGGCAAGCATGGCCCTGACTGGGGCTGAATCATCCACGATAAAAAAATTCAATAATCTCATCCTCTCTCCATTAAACATTCTGTAGGCAGGCTAACGGCAAATACAGTGTTGTATTGTCCTTGCTTGTCTTCAATCGAAAAACTGCCATCAAGGCTTTCTATCACATTTTTAACATAGGACAGCCCAATTCCATTTGATGCAATACCATCCTGGTCAAACTTGGTGGTGAATCCTGGTTCAAATATATGAGGCCTATTCCGGGCGGCAATTCCTGTCCCGGTATCCTTTACCAATATTTTAAGGTGGTCTCCCTCAAGTGCTGCTTCAAGTCGTATTTCTCCGTCTTCCTTAATCGCTTCTACTGCATTGGATACAAGATTGTTTACGATAGATAGAATCATGAAGGTATGGAAACGTTTGGGAGACTCAGGAACAATGAGCTGGATATGAACCTTTTTTCCAAGAAGCTGTGAGTACCTTTCATTTGATGTAATGACTACATTTAAGATTTCTTTCATACTTAAAAAGTCACTCAAATCTTCTTTTGCCATCAGCTTGGATAGTCCTGCATAGATCCGCTGACTGTCCTTTTTTGTTTCATGCATTTCTCCGGCTATTTTAAGGGCTGCCTGCGCATGTTCGTTATGTCCTTCCCCTTTTAAATTACGGTAGAGGACGTAACATTCACTAGTCAGTTCTTCCGAGTTTTTCATCATTTTTTTCAGCTGGATCATTTCCACGTAAAGATTGGAAATCAGCATCAGCATCTGCTCAATCCGTAAGCGCTGCTCGTGCTCGGCTGCCCTGGCTTCCCGGATAACAAATATATTGAAAAAACCTAAAACGAAAAAACTCCTGATGATCGCAATTCCGCTAATAGTCAAAAGTGTATTGAGAGTGAACGGCACATGTATAAACAAAGATCTTGCCGCAAGTTCAGCAATACTTGCGAAAATTTCAATCACGACACCTAACAAGCCAAGCAAGAAGGGGCTGCCGTAGTAGCTCTTCACATGAAAATAATGAAACATTGCTGCAAACGATAAATAATAGAAGAAAACCGGAAAATGCAGTTCGAAATTAACGATTGCTGGCATTCCCGCAATATAAATTCCGTAAAGGATTCGGAAGACAACAACTGCTATTCCTGCAAGCAATCCGGAAAAGACCGGGTTAATCCTTCGAGACCATAGCAAAAAGAAAAAAAACACTGGTGTACCAAGACTAATCCTAAGGCTGCCTTCAAGGGGATAAAACTTCATTTCGCCCGCCAGCGGCACCGCCAGCATTAAAGCCATATATATTAAAATCTTTTTGGGCATCATTTTCGCCGCCTTTGCATCTTAATCCACGTAGACTCGTGAGGGGCCAATCTGCCCAAGGTGTTCCAAAATAAAAAGGAATAAGGTCTTTATCCTTTGCGTAACGATCGAATCCACTGCTGGCTGGCCTTCATTGCTGTAACGCTCGCGCTTTTTTTACTAACATTGTTCATTATAAAGGTTTTGCATATACTAGTAACCCTCATTTATGACAACTTTATTAAGTTAACTACACAATCTGTCGTTTCCTGTAGTTTTTCGTAGGGAGCCTGATAATCTTTTAACTGTAACCGGGACCATGCTTCCTAAGAAAAAACACAATTGGTCTCTTGGTTACTTTCACCCCCTGTCCGATTGCAGGGTGTGAAAGCACACGGAATATATTGTGAAGTTGTTCACAAAATTTTCACGGGAGGCAGGTGACAGGGGCCCGATCAATAAAAGGGCATCCATTACCGGTTATTAGCAGTAAAGGTATATTGCAATTTTATCATTCCTAAAAAAATTTACCCGTCTGGAGGTAAGGACATGTTTTGGATTCAATTTCTTATAGTACTCGCCTGTATTTTCATCGGGGCGCGTCTTGGCGGTGTTGGTTTGGGAGTAATGGGCGGCGTTGGACTTGCCATTCTCGTCTTCGTTTTCCATCTTCAACCAACTTCAGCACCAATTGATGTTATGCTCATGATTTTGGCCGTTATTACAGCAGCAGGTGCACTGCAAGCTGCAGGCGGCATGGATTACCTGGTTTTTGTAGCAGAAAAGGCACTTCGGAAAAATCCTAAATGGATTACATTCATCGCTCCGATTGTCACTTACGTTTTCACTTTCTGCGCAGGAACTGGTCACGTTGCTTATTCAGTTCTTCCGGTTATTGCGGAAGTTTCACGCGAATCAGGTATTCGTCCTGAACGCCCAATGTCAATTGCAGTAATCGCTTCACAACAGGCAATCACAGCAAGCCCGATTTCCGCAGCTACTGTTGCGTTACTTGCCCTGCTGACTGATTTCAACATCAGCCTTCTTGATATCATGTTGATCTGTATACCTTCTACATTCATCGCTTGTATGATCGCAGCATTTGTTGCAAGTAAAACAGGCAAAGAGCTTAACATGGATGAAGATTACCTGAAACGCCTTGAAGAAGGCCTTGCACCAATCAAGAAAGACAAAAAAGCATTCGACCCTAAACCGGGTTCTAAATTGTCTGTTATGCTTTTCCTTCTTGCAGCTGTTCTGGTTGTTGTACTTGGATCTTTCGAAGCACTTCGCCCAGGCTGGGATGTTGAAGGAGTCTTCACTCGCATGACAATGCCGGTTGCCATCGAAATCGTCATGCTGACTATCGCAGCATTGATCATGATTTTCTGTAAGCCAAATGTCGAAGAAATTGTATCTGGCAGCGTATTTAAAGCTGGTGCTGCTGCAGTCGTTGCAATCTTCGGTATCGCTTGGATGGGAGATACATTCTTCCAAGGAAACATGGAATTGATCTCTAATTCTATCTCTGATTTGGTAACTACAGCTCCTTGGTTGTTCGCAATCGCACTGTTTGCACTTTCCATCCTGCTATACAGCCAGGCTGCAACAGTTCGTACCCTTATGCCGCTTGGAATTTCACTCGGCATTAGTCCAGCACTTTTGATCGCGATGTTCCCTGCAGTAAACGGATACTTCTTTATCCCGAACTATCCAACTGTTGTTGCTGCAATCAACTTTGACAGAACAGGAACAACAAAAATCGGTAAATATGTATTGAACCACAGCTTCATGGTACCTGGATTGATTGCAAGTGTAGGGTCAGTTATAATCGGTATCCTTCTTAGTATGATAGTTTTATAAAAACACACTGTTAAACAAACCGGATATCCGGTTTGAAAATAAATTTGGCAGCCGTTCTTAGTCGGACGGCTGTCCACATTGAAAATTGGGAGATGACAGAAAATGGCTGAACAATTCCGTATCGAAAAAGACTTTTTGGGTGAAAAAGAAGTACCTGTTAATGCGTACTATGGCGTGCAAACAATGCGTGCAATCGAAAACTTTCCAATCACCGGGTATCGGATTGATGAAGCTCTGATCAAAGCTATGGCTATTGTTAAGAAATCTGCAGCCCTTGCAAATGCCGAAATCGGACAACTTGACCGCAAGGTTGCTGATGCAATCAGCACAGCAGCAGAAGAAGTAATCAATGGCAAACTGCATGATCAATTTATTGTGGATCCTATCCAGGGTGGTGCAGGAACATCAATCAACATGAATACAAACGAGGTCATTGCAAACCGTGCGCTTGAACTGATTGGCGAAGCAAAAGGATCTTACAAAGTAATCAGCCCGAACTCACATGTAAACATGGCACAGTCTACAAATGACTCTTTCCCTACTGCAATCCACTTGTCCTCACTAATGACTATGGAAGCATTGATTGAAGCAATGGAAGAGCTTCATAGCGAGTTCATGAACAAAGCAATGGAATTCGATGCTGTTATCAAAATGGGACGTACTCACTTGCAGGATGCTGTTCCAGTACGCCTAGGCCAAGAGTTCGAAGCATATGCACGCGTTTTGAGAAGAGACATCAAGAGAATCAGCGCAACTAGAGACCACCTGCATGAAGTGAACATGGGAGCTACTGCCGTTGGAACAGGCTTGAATGCTGATCCTGAATACATCAAAAAAGCAGTAGGATACCTTGCTCAATTCAGTGGTTTCCCAATAACAGGAGCAGAAAACCTTGTTGACGGAACACAAAACACAGATTGCTATATTGAGGTTTCTGCAGCGCTTAAAGTTTGTATGTTGAATATGTCAAAAATCGCTAACGACCTACGCATGATGACATCTGGCCCACGTTGCGGATTTGGTGAAATCAACCTTCCAGCACGCCAACCAGGATCTTCTATCATGCCAGGAAAAGTAAACCCTGTAATGGCTGAAGTATTGAACCAAAGCGCATTCCAGGTTGTTGGAAATGATTTGACAATCAGCATGGCGTCTGAAGCAGGCCAATTTGAGCTTAACGTTATGGAACCAGTCATTGTATTTAATCTCCTTCAATCAATCAAAATTATGACAAATGTATTCAATGTTTTCCGTGAGCATTGCCTAAAAGGCATCACAGCAAATGAAGAAAGAATGGCTGCTTATGTAAATAACAGCGTTGGCGTGATTACAGCAATCAACCCTCACGTTGGTTATGAAACAGCTGCATCCATTGCAAGGGAAGCAATCCTCAGCAACAGGCCAGTAAGAGAAATCGTTCTTGAACGCGGCGTGTTAACAGCTGGAGAGCTTGACCTTATCTTAAACCCATTTGAAATGACGCATCCTGGCATTGCAGGAAAAGAACTTTTAGACAGCAAAAAACAAGAAAAAGAACCGGTACTGGTTTAATACTTGCAATAGCAAAAGGAGGCACTAACACATATGGAGCGGGGAAAAAATCAGCACCTTTACCGTAAACTTCACTCCCTGTCAGGAATCATCCCAGTTGGGGTGTTCCTGACAGTCCACTTGTTCGTTAACTATACGGCAACGTGGGGAATGGATGCTTACAATACGGCAGCAGGAGTAATGGTCAATCTGCCATTCAAAATTTTTCTTGAGTCATTTATCATCTTTATCCCACTTTACTTCCATGCCATTTACGGAATGTATATTGCATTCCAGTCAAAGAACAATGTAGGGAGCTATGGCTATTCGCGCAACTGGAAATTCTTCTTACAGCGCCTAAGCGGAGTGATCACTTTTATTTTCGTTACTTGGCATATTTGGGAAACAAAAGTACAAGTTGAGTTCTTTGATGCAGAAGCCAACTTCAACTTGATGGCTAATATCGTAGACAATCCTGTATCTTTGGCTCTTTATATTGTAGGGATTGTAGCTGCTGTATACCATTTCGCTAATGGCATCTGGACTTTCCTCATCACTTGGGGAATCACTGTTTCACCTAAATCACAAAAGTTTTTCGCAATTATCACACTTGGACTTTTTGTCGTACTATCCATCATTGGTGTACGCGCAATCCTTGCATTTGCATGATAGCTGGATAGGAGGACATCACTTATGAGCAAAGGCAAAATTGTTATCGTTGGCGGCGGTCTTGCAGGTCTTATGGCAGCAATTAAAATCGCTGAAAAAGGAACAAAAGTTGACTTATTTTCGATTGTCCCGGTTAAACGCTCGCACTCAGTTTGTGCGCAGGGCGGAATTAACGGAGCAGTCAATACAAAAGGGGAGAATGACTCACCGTGGGAGCACTTTGATGACTCTGTATACGGCGGAGACTTCCTTGCAAACCAGCCTCAAGTAAAAGGAATGTGTGAGGCTGCACCGAAAATCATTCATATGTTCGACCGTATGGGTGTAATGTTTAACCGTACGCCAGAAGGTCTGCTGGACTTCCGTCGTTTTGGCGGTACACAGCATCACCGGACAGCGTTTGCTGGTGCAACAACAGGCCAGCAGCTTCTTTATGCACTTGATGAGCAAGTCAGAAAGTATGAAGTAGATGGTCTTGTAACAAAGTACGAAGGCTGGGAATTTGTTTCAGCTGTACTTGATGACGAAGGAATTTGCCGCGGGATCACAGCGCAAAACCTTAAATCAATGGAAATTAAGCCATTCCCGGCTGATGCAGTTATCATTGCAACAGGCGGTCCTGGACTTATTTTTGGCAAGTCGACAAACTCAACAATCAATACTGGTTACGCAGCTGCAAGGCTGTACGAGCAGGGAGCCATTTATGCGAACGGCGAATTCATTCAGATCCACCCAACTGCAATTCCTGGAGACGACAAAAACCGTCTCATGAGTGAATCAGCACGTGGTGAAGGCGGCCGTGTTTGGACATATAAAGATGGAAAACCTTGGTATTTCCTTGAGGAAAAATATCCTGCATACGGAAACCTTGTACCACGTGATATCGCAACTCGTGAAATCTTCGATGTTTGTGTGAACCAAAAACTTGGTATTGACGGTGAAAACAAAGTATATCTTGATTTATCTCATATTGATTCCAAACAGCTTGATATCAAACTAGGCGGCATCATGGAAATTTACGAGAAATTCATGGGCGACGACCCACGTAAAGTTCCAATGAAAATCTTCCCTGCCGTGCACTATTCAATGGGCGGACTTTGGGTTGATCTTCAACAACAGACTAACATTCCTGGCATATTTGCTGCAGGTGAGTGCGATTACTCCCAGCATGGTGCAAACCGTCTTGGTGCGAACTCCCTTCTGTCAGCAGTATACGGTGGTATGGTTGCAGGTCCTTCAGCGCTTAATTACATCAGCGGCGTTGAAAAATCTGTGGATTCAATACCTGCAGCAATCTTTGATAAGCAGCTTGAAGAAGACAATAAAAAATATCAGTCTATCCTTTCAATGGACGGCAATGAAAATGCCTACATGCTTCATAAAGAGCTTGGCGAAATGATGACAGCAAATGTCACTGTTGTCCGTGAAAATGCAAAGCTGAAAATGGCTTATGAAAAACTTCAAGAGTTCACAGAAAGATTTAAACGCATTAACATCGAAGATACAGCAAAATGGAGCAACTCAAGCGCTTCGTTCGTCCGCCAGCTTGAAGGCATGATCAACCTTGCGCATGTCATCACGCTTGGAGCTTACAACCGTAACGAAAGCCGCGGTGCTCACTACAAGCCTGAATTCCCTGACCGGAATGACGAAGAATGGCTGAAAACAACTATGGCACGTTTCAACGCTAAAACGAAAAAACCTGAGCTTTCTTATGAGGAAGTTGACATTTCGCTTATTACACCGCGGAAACGGGATTACACCAAGGCGAAGAAAGGAGCCAAGTAATCATGGCAGGAGACAGCAAAAAAATTCACTTGATTATCACAAGGCAGCAGGATGCTAATTCCAAGCCGTACCAGGAAGAATTCTTGGTTCCTTACCGTTCTAACATGAACATTATTTCGGCTTTGATGGAAATTCAAAAGAATCCCGTGAATGCACAAGGCAAGGAAACTACACCGGTTATCTGGGAGTCAGTTTGCCTTGAAGAGGTTTGCGGAGCTTGTTCCATGGTTATTAACGGCAAGCCTCGCCAGGCATGTTCATCACTGATTGACCAGCTTGAACAGCCTATCAAAGTAGCACCGCTTAGCACTTTCCCAGTTGTCCGTGACCTTGCGGTTGACAGGCAGCGTATGTTTGATTCGCTGAAGAAAGTGAAAGCTTGGGTTCCTATCGATGGAACTTATGATTTAGGCGCTGGTCCAAGGATGCCTGAAAATACACGCCAATGGGCTTATGAGTTATCAAAATGTATGACTTGCGGATGCTGCTTGGAAGCATGCCCGAACGTGAATGACAATTCTCCGTTCATGGGACCTGCTCCGTTATCCCAAGTTCGTCTATTCAACGCCCATCCAACTGGTGCAATGCACAAGGATGAAAGATTTGAAGCTGTAATGGGAGAGGGCGGAATTACAACTTGCGGTAACTCGCAAAACTGCGTCGAAGTTTGCCCTAAAGGCATTCCGTTGACAACGTCAATCGCTCACCTGAACCGCCAAGTAACACTTCATTCCTTCAAAAGCTTCTTTGGAAACTTCTAAAAGAGCAAAATAAAACGGAGCCTGGACCCCTTTAGTATGCTAAAGGGATCCAGGCTCCGTTTATTGCGTTAAAGCGCCGGGGGTCAGGCACGCGGAAGTAGTGTGCCGTATCATTGTGTTAACGCACTGGGGGTCAGGCACTGTTTAGTGTGATAAAGTGTAAATGAATTAGTTGCTGGTAAGTGAATGTGGGGAGGGTGTTGAGGTTGTTATTTAGAAAAGATTTCGCTATATCCAATTTTTCTGAACCTGTTTTAACAAATGAAAAAAGCGGACCTCGTAAGCTGGTCCGCTTTCAATTGATACTGCTTGTAACTTGCAACTTCACAAGATTTATTTAATTGAATCTGTTCCATATAAACCGCCGCGGTACTGTTATTCCACTTGATGATTTTGTAACCTAAACGACGTAAGCCCTACCTCTCTTACATCCTTACGGCTCCGAAGCCGATCCAGTGTGAATAAGTTGTTCAAGAAAATATATTAAGCAGAACGCCATAAGTTTATGACTCAATGTTCCAAGTTACAATATTGGACGAACTAGACTAGTTTACCTTTTCTACATACCTTTGTCAATAGTTATATTTTTTTTATTTCTTTTTCATATTCTCCTGTGCCATTCTCACCATTTCACGGACCATGCCGCCGCCAAGTCTGCCTCCGACTTTTCCGGCCTGCTCCGATGTAAGCTGCCCATTATAGCCATTTTTAAGCGGAACTCCAGCTTCTTCTGCAGCTTCGAATTTGGCTGCCTGTGGATCTGAGGTCCCAGCTATTTTAGCTTTAAGCTGATCAAGGGAGTCCCTAGCTTCTGGGACAAGTATTTTATTTCTGCGTGCCATTGTCAATCCTCCTTTTTTTATAGAGTGCCCGCAACGTTCTATGTTATTTGCTAAAGAGGGATTAGTCTCCAAGAGTATAAAAGTGGGGGAAGCTATAGTTTATCCAGAGAGTTATTTACAGCATAAACCTTGATAAAATAAGCCCTCCACAGGTTTATGCACAGTATCCACAAGCTGATCGATGGTTATCCACATGAATTTACCCACATCCCACAAGACCTGATGAAGTGAGTAATGATAAGGATTAGTGGATAGTTATCCACATTATAACCAGTGTTGTGGATATGTATTGAATTATAAGAAAAACAGAAGAGGGAAATAATAAAAAGTTTTGTGAATCTAATGTGAAGTCCATTGTATAACTAGGGAAAATCAGCTATATTATAACCAAGGAAGGTTAGTGAATGAATTTACATACTGCCCTTACCCATCTCCCTTTAGTAAATGAAAACCAACCCCTCCCCTAAAAACAGCAAAAGCAGGATCACCAGGATCCTGCTTTTGCTGTTTTTGTTTTGGGGCCTGACCCCCGGTGCGTTGAAGCAATGCTGCATCACCCCAAGTCTGCGTGCCTGACCCCCGGCGCGGTGATGTGTCACACTGCAACAGCACGCCGTTTCTTATCCTTTGACTCTTGAATCGGCCGATTTGGAGCGTGCCATTGCCTCCAAGTCTTCGTGGTCGGCTAAGTCACGGTCGAATTCAACATCCCGGCCGTCTGTTTTCATGTTTTTAGGGACTTGTGGCAGTGATGCAGTGTTTTTATCGCGATTTCGGTGTCCGCGTGAACGTGGCATAGTAAAACCCCTTCCAGGTGTGTTTTATTTCCTCCTGCAAACAAACATAAAAAGCACAGGAGCTTTGTCCTGTACCTTTATGTTGTACGTTTGTTTCAGTACGTATGATTGGTAATAACATTCTTATCTGAATTTCCAGAAGAACACTAGTCCTGCGTTCATCCGTCAGCGCCATTCACCTATTGGTCCCGCTTGTCCCTGCGGAAGCCGCCGGCCTTGTCCGCCATCTTAAATTCATGGTTGTACGTAACTTCCTGCATGCTTGACAATGTATGCCTCTGCTTTTCTTTTTTCTTCTTTTCCAATCCGATCACCCTTCCTGTTATAGTCGTTTAACAGTATTTCCATGAAGGGAAGGAATAAACAGGTACCACCTCAAAAAATATCCGCTAATGCCTGATCAAGGACGGGATAGTTAAATGAAAATCCATTCTCCAGAAGTTTCTTCGGCAAAACCTTTTGGCCTTCAAGCACAAGCACACTCATTTCGCCGAGCATCAGCTTCAGTGCAAAAGTGGGTACGGGCAGCCAATGCGGTTTCCCGATAGCTACTGAAAGCGACCTGCCGAAATCTTTCATCCTTACCGGGTCTGGAGAAGTAAAGTTCACCGGTCCAGCCAAATTCGGGTTGTCAATGGCAAACAAAATGCCCCTGACTACGTCCTCAATATGAATCCAAGATATCCATTGCCGTCCTGAGCCCACCGTTCCGCCAGCGAAAAGACGATAGGGAAGAGCCATGCGCGGCAAAGCGCCCTCATCGGAATCGAGAATGACACCAAAACGGCATAATACGGTGCGTAGCCCCAGGTCGGATGCTTTACCCGCCACCGCTTCCCACTTCCTTGCTGTGTAGGCCAGAAAGTCTTCTCCATCTGCATCCAGCCGCTCTGTAAAAGTGTGATCAAGCGATGTCCCGTATATCCCGATTGCCGATGCATTCACAAGGATTGCCGGCTTATTCTCCATTGCGCTAATAATCCGGTTTACTTCCTCGCCGGCCTGTAGCCTGCTCTCTATAATTCGCTTTTTTCCTTCTTCAGTCCAGCGGGTATTGATGGTGGCACCTGCCAAATTCACTATGGCATGAATTCCTTTCAGCTCTTTTTCGGGCCTGTCACCATCATTCAGCCAACGGACAAAGCGAACTCCACCACCTTTGCTTTTAGGACCAGCCGCAGCTTCCGCCTTTGCAGTGCTCTTCCTCGTAAGCACAATTGCTTCATGGCCATTGTCCGTTAGAAAACGGCAAAGCGCTTTTCCGACAAGTCCGGTTCCGCCTGTTACAGCTACCCTCATCTTTATACCTCCTGGCGTGTGTCTTATTTTTATTTTACACACTGTCGGCCAAAAAACCTTATTTCAATGTGTTACAGTTATAATGGGAGTGATTATATGCCAATCATCGCAAAAATATCTGTCCAAAAGCATAATAAAGAGCGCTATAGTATTTTTACTGATTCAGGGAAAGGAGAGGAATACGCCTTTTCAGTTGATGAAGACGTCTTAATCAAGCACGGGCTGAAAAAAGGAATGGAGCTTGATGATTTGTCCCTGACTGAAATTCTTTTCCACGATGATATCCGAAAGACCTATAATCAAGCCATCCAGTATCTTTCCCATCGGATGAGGTCGGAAAAAGAAGTGCGGGCTCATCTGCAAAAAAAGGAAATTGCGGAGCCAGTCATCAATGAAGCGATCCACAGGCTATACCAATTCGATTTCCTCAACGACAGGGAGTTTGCGACTGCTTATTTAAGGACGCAGGTCAATACAAGCGACAAGGGTCCATCCCTGATCAGACAAGAATTAAAAGAAAAGGGAATCGCCGGTGCACTCATCGATGAAACAATGGCCGAATATGCCATTGATGCACAGATTGAAAAAGCGATAAAAATAGGAAGCAAATTCGCTGTCAAAAATGTGAGGGACTCTTCAAGGATTTTAAAGCAAAAGCTTGAGCAGCTTTTATTGAGAAAAGGATATCCCTTCAGTATTATCTCGATTGCACTTGAAGAAGTTGTGGTTGAAAAACAGGATAATGCCGAAATGGAGGCACTGTCCTACCAAGGCGAAAAGCTCAGGAAAAAACATTCAAAGCTTTTGGGTTATGAATTCCGGAGGAAAATAAAGCAAGGACTTTATCAAAAAGGGTTTCCTATAGACTTGATCGATCGATACCTCGACAGCATCGAGGACGAAGACTAGCGAAAATAAAAAATCATGACAATGCGTCATGATTTTTTGAAGCGAATTTTTCACTTCGATTTCAATAACTGTTCGGCTCAGATAAAATTCCTTGCGCCAACGTTCCCGCAAGATGCCGGCAAGCCCCAAACAAGAGATGGCTTTATCGCTTTTTTGATTCGATAATAATTTCCTTTTGATCAAGCTGAGAAAGAATGATTTCTGCAACCTCGTGTGGAGAACGGAAACTTTCGGGATTTTCAACATGGCTGCTTCCTTCCCAAAAAGGTGTATTCATGCCGCCCATATAGGCAGCGACAAATTGGATACCGGTTCCTTCGTACTCTTTTTGCAGGCTTTCGGTAAGTCCACGTAAGGCGAATTTTCCGGCACAGTAGACTGCTTCATTCTTCTTTCCCCGAAGGCCTGCAGTAGAGATAATGTTGAGGATCAGACCCTCGCCTTTTAACTCCAAATAAGGCAGCAGCGCCTTGGTCATAAACATAGGGCCATATACATTCGTTGAAAAACCGTCTTCAATATCTTTGTCCCTTGACTCGGTGAACGGGCCGAAAACGCCAATCCCAGCATTATTGATAAGCCCGTACAAGTCGAATGACTTATTCAGTACAAGCATTTTTTCTTTAATGTCATCGTGGTTGCGTACATCGAGCACCAGCTCGGATGCGCTGCCGCCAGCTTGTTCGATTTCTGTCCGTACCCCTGCCAGCTTCTTGCTATGCCTGCCCGCCAATACGATGTGGTATTCTTTTTGTGAAAATAAAAGAGACAGCTCTTTTCCCAGCCCTGTCCCTGCACCTGTAACAATAATAGTTTTCATGAAGTTTGCCTCCTTTTGCGTTGCCTTCTTTATTTATACCTCAAAATTGAGTATCATGAAACATAGAAGAATCAGGGAGTGAAAAAAATGTCTCAAGATAAGCGCTACAGCAGATTTACGGAATATGAATTACAGCAAGAGATTGCCTCTCTCCGCGAAAAGGCAAGGAAAGCCGAACAGATGGGCATGTTGAATGAATTAGCTGTTTTGGAGCGGAAAGCCGCCATGGCAAAAGCATATTTACTGAACCCGGAAGATTTCCTGCCAGGAGAGCTTTACCAGGTAGAAGGAGACCATGGTGCGTATTTTAAAATAAATTATATCAATGGAGTATTTGCTTGGGGTTACCGTTTAAATGGTAATGGAAAAGAAGAGGCGCTGCCCATCAGTCTTTTGAAAAAACTGGGGCTTGGCCAGGATGGACCTGGGCATTTGCCCCAGTAAAATTTCAGACTGCCATTCAGTTATTTTTTCGGGATCGCACTGTCATCTTCCCGATGGGAGGATGCATACATTCTTTCCTGTGGATGCGTATTAATGGTTCCATCCGCCCTTTTTGAAGCATATTCGGATTTTGCGCGCGGCTGTCCTTCAAGCCGGTTTCCGTTGAAGTCCGGGAAATTCTTTGCTTTATTCCGCATGGCTGCCTCCTTGACCGGGTAGTAGTTAGTTACGTGAAGATGAATCATTCACGCCAGTATTAGTATCCGTAAGTTGAAGAAGCAATATCACCAGCCATTGCACTCAAATAATGCCAATGAGGTGACAAAAAGTGAACGACTATCATGAACGGCTGGCCAATCTTTTGCTGGAGAAAAACAATAGTATCTCTCATAACCAGGCGCTGACATGGGTGGAACTGTTGTGGGATGATTTTGAAACCACTTCTGCCAAAGCTGGTAGGGAGTATCAAGGCAGCGAAATGACAGAAAAAGTCGTCCGCCAGTGGATCGAGCATTATGGTGAAAAGCTGCATGAATTCGTAGCCGAAAATCCTAAGTACAAGCACTATTTGGAAGAGGATGAAAAAAAGCTTCATTAAGAAAAGCGATGCCAATCGGCATCGTTTTTTCTGTCTTGCAAACATCATCAGCTAGGCAGGATATTCAGTTTCTTGCGGAGCTTTTCTTCACTGTAAATCCAGCCGGTGTAAGAACTGATTATTTTCAAGTCCTTATCAAGGTTTACGACTGCGACAAATGGATAGTGCCCATTGCTGCGGTAGCGAAGGTCGATAAACCTTACCTCATAATGGTCGGTGTGATCATCCATTTCCCAGCGATAAACGGGAGAAAAAGATAAAAATGCTGACAGGTTCTCATCTTTTCTCGCGGCTTTCAGAACGGGAGTTTCAGGGACGGGCACCCGGTCAAACTGGTCAAGTATATTCACCTCGTCACGATGGGCCCTTCCGACAAAAAATTGATGCCTGTTCATGACTGCGATTCTCCACTGGTGGTATCGCATTGTAGGGGCAACGATAATTTCCGTTGCATCTGGAATCATGTCTTTGACAATCTTTACGAGTCGCTGCTGATAAATATACCGGTTGATATAGTATGAGAAAAGCACGGCATAAACAGCCAGGAACGTAAATCCGGGATCGGCGCCAAAAGCCCATAGGAAAAGTCCGGCTACATGGAGCCCGAATATGAATGGGTCAAACGTATTGATGATTCCCAGGGCTACCCATTTTGATGAAAACGGCCGCAGGGCCTGCGTTCCGTATGCGTTGAAAATGTCGACAAAAACATGAAAGAAAACAGCAATTTGTGTCCACATCCACAAGTGGAGGATGTTTGCGTCCTGATAAAAGAGAAAAATCAATCCGGTAATCAAGAGCGGCCACAGGATAACTGCGGGAATCGAGTGGGTGACCCCTCTATGGTTACGGATATAAACAGCATTGTTCCTTAGTTTTAAGACTGTATCAATATCAGGTATTTGTGAGCCAATAATGGTGGCGGCAAGGACGCTGCTGGCTGTCGCTGGATCGCTTGCTACGACAGGATCAAGTGTGGCAAGTCCGCCAAGCGCCAGTCCCATTACGACATGTGTTCCGGTATCCAATGAGAAAACCCCCTTTTCGGGATTGATGAAAAAATGGAATGTATTATTCCTTGCCATTATAAAAAGTATGGTTTACGTTAAGTTACAAAAGCGGGAATAACGTTAATATTATATTCCCTAATATGCAGTATGTTTAACACATGGAGGAGCAAAAGGTGAAGAATAAACAGTTGGAAAATTTGAAGGGAATGGATATCAAGGCCTTTCAGGATGATTTAATTGGCTGGTTTTCCAAGGAGCAGAGAGATTTGCCTTGGCGGAAAGACAGTGACCCTTACAGGGTATGGGTTTCGGAAATCATGCTGCAGCAGACAAGAGTTGATACCGTCATCCCTTATTTTACTCGCTTTATGGAACAATTTCCATCGATTCGCGCACTGGCTGAAGCGGATGAGGAAAAGGTGCTGAAAGCATGGGAAGGGCTCGGCTATTATTCAAGGGTGCGGAATCTGCAAGCGGCAGTCCGTGAAGTAAACGAGAAATATGACGGGAATGTTCCGGACACACCCAAAGAAATTTCCTCGTTAAAAGGGGTGGGGCCATACACCGCTGGTGCAATTTTAAGCATTGCCTATGGGAAGCCCGAGCCTGCAGTTGATGGAAATGTAATGAGAGTCCTTTCAAGGATCTTGCTGATATCAGAGGATATCGCCAAACCTGCTGCGAGAAAAATTTTTGAAGCATCAGTGAGAGAGTTGATTGACCATAGTAATCCTTCGTATTTTAACCAGGCTTTAATGGAGCTTGGAGCGTTAATATGCACTCCGACTTCCCCGTCATGTCTCCTTTGCCCGGTCAATGAATATTGCCAGGCGTACCATGATGGAGTCCAGCAGGAGCTTCCAGTTAAGTCTAAAAAGAAAAAGCAAAGGGCTGTTGATTTGGGAGCAGCTGTCCTTGTTGACCAAGAGGGCCGTTTTTTAATCTGCAAGCGCCCGGGCGAAGGGTTGCTTGCCAATCTGTGGGAATTCCCTAATACAGAAGTAAGCCCGGCATTTCCAGGTGAGCGCAGGCAGCTTGAGGACTATATTTCAGGCCTGTATGAAATGGAAATACAGGTTGCAGTGCTGCCGGAAAGAATTCAGCATATTTTTACACATCTTATATGGAATATCCTGGTTTTTACTGGCGGGCTTCCGGAAGACTTTGAGAAATCGGATCATTACCGCCTTGTGTCTCCTGAAGAATTGAAAGATTATGCTATGCCTGTTTCGCACCAAAAAATATTGAAGCTCTATTTGGACAGTATTAAAACGCCGTAAAGCAAGATCGCGGCGTTTTTTCATTTTTAATCGTAGGTTGGTTTTGTTCCATGGGTGTAATCGGCCTCGTTACGGCCTATTCCGCCGCGTTTTTCAATTTCTTCAACAATCTGGCGGTGAAGGGACTGGCCCTCGGCATTTAAATAGGGAACTACCTGCTGCAAGGAATGGTGGAAGAAAGCAAGCTCGCTTTCCCTCCATTCGCTCTTGGACATCATCGTCAATTCGGTTAAGTCGCGGCCTACATACACATCCATCATCCTTTCTGCATTCATTTTTTACAGCCGGTGTATTTGCTAACCGGGCGCTTTCGCTTTTCATTGTCCAGCTCCAGCGCCCAGCGCCTAGTGGACTTCGCCCACCTCCCTACGACGAAGCACAGGATGTGCGAGTAAGGCGTTGCGCACAGGACGTGCGCGCCCTTAGCGTTATAAGTCAACATTGATTCGCTAGCGCTCATTGTGTTTCCTTTATCTCGTGCCGGCGTGCTCCAGTCCATACGCTGCTAACCGGGCGCTTTCGCTTTTCTTCCCACATAGTTTTATCTCCTCATTGTCTTATATACCTAGAAAAGCTACAATAAAACCACTAAGAGTAGAAAGGAACAGAGATATGCAAAAAGTAGCACTTGTTACAGGGAGCAGCAGGGGAATCGGCAGACGAATTGCCCTTAGGCTGGCGAAAGAAGGATATGACATTGTTGTCAATTACGCACGGAGCAAGAAAGGCGCTCTTGAAACTGCAGGAGAAATCGAAAAGCTTGGCAGGAAAGTCCTTGTGGTTAAAGCTAATGTCGGGGATGTTTCCAAGATTAAACTAATGTTTGAACAAATCGAAGAAGAATTCGGCAGACTTGATATCTTTGTCAATAACGCTGCTTCAGGGGTACTTCGTCCGGCGATGGAGCTGGAGGAGTCACACTGGGACTGGACGATGAATATAAACAGCAAAGCCCTTCTTTTTTGCGCTCAGGAAGCTGCAAAGCTGATGGAAAATGCAGGCGGCGGAAAGATTGTTAGCATCAGTTCACTTGGCTCAATCCGTTATTTGGAAAACTATACAACAGTGGGTGTCTCGAAGGCTGCGCTTGAAGCGCTGACAAGGTATCTCGCTGTCGAGCTGGCACCGAAGAATATCAGCGTCAATGCAGTGTCTGGCGGAGCAGTCGACACGGAAGCTCTTTTGCATTTCCCTAATCGGGAAGAGATGCTGGAAGAAGCTAAGAAAAAGACTCCTGCAGGACGAATGGTGGAAATTGATGACATGGTTAATGCAGTCATGTTCCTGCTTGGCAATGAAGCCGGCATGATTTGCGGGCAGACAATCATTGTGGATGGCGGCATTTCACTGCTTGTATAGGAAGCGTCTAAGCTGTTTGTGATCCTTCCGAAAATTGGTAATGGGATGATTGGATACCATCACCGCGACTTGGTTACATTAATAGTCGTGGAGGTGATAACGATGGCAAAAAGACCAAATCAAACCCAATCCGGCACTAACGCTCAGGAAGTACGTCAGCAAAACAGCCAAGCTTCCCAAGGCGGCCAATTCGGCACCGAGTTCGCAAGCGAAACTAATGCCCAAGAAGTAAAGCGCCAGAACCAGAAAGCTGAGTCTAACAAGTAACGGTTGCTGGATAATTTCGCCGAAGCTAATATCATAACCACAGCGCTCTCCCTTGTTAGGGAGGGCGTTTTTTTTATGGTTCCAGAAAATACATATTTTGACTAACATTAGTGATATATCGACCAAAGCCATCTCCTCCAACCACCACAGCAGATTGATGGGTAATGACTTTAACGTGCTTTCGACAAAGGTTCCTACCTGTCAACAGAACTAGTCAAAGGGTTTTGTCTCAGAAGGACGAAATACATAACGTGAAAATAAATTACAGGCGGTGGGGAACTATGGATCAATTTAATGACTTGGTTTCTGTTCAGATGAGGACAATGGAGAAGCTTCTTTATCTGCAGTCAGAAATTGAACGCTGCCAAAAGGTCGAAGAGGAGCTTGTCTCGTTAAGGGAGGAGACAAAGCTTGAGGAAGTCAGGGCGGTTATTGACAGGATGAAGGATGAACTAACTGATATCCACAGGATGTTTGAAGAACAGACGGAAGAGGTAATCCGTTCCTATCAGGAGCTAAGCTTTTCGGCCCGTTGAGTACCTCGGACAGAAAATATCCATATTTTACAGGGCCTCGTTAACGAAAAACGCGGCTCTTTTGTTTTAAATTCTCTCATGAACCGTTATAATAATAAAAAATGGAAATGTTGTCTTTTGTCGTTTAAAAATTTTTTGAGATAACTATAACACGACAGGTTGCAAAAGCTTGTGAAAGGAAAGTAGGGGAGAAATGATGGGCGCACCCGTTGAAGGTGAATCATTACAAATACATAGCTATAAACATGATGGGCACATCCATAGAGTTTGGGAGCAAACAACCGTACTAAAGGGAACCCAGAGCCTGGTAATTGGCGGGAACGACCGGACTGTTGTTACAGAGTCAGACGGAAGAACCTGGATTACACGTGAACCTGCAATCTGTTACTTTCATGCCGAGCACTGGTTCAATGTGATTGGAATGATTCGGGAAGATGGAGTTTACTATTACTGCAATATTAGCTCTCCTTTTATTTTTGACGGGAAAGCATTGAAATATATTGATTATGACCTCGATATCAAAATATTTCCTGATATGACCTTCAATCTTCTGGATGAGGATGAATATGAGCGCCATCGCAAAGAAATGCAGTATCCCGAAGTAATCGACCAGATCCTTAAATACAATGTCGACAAACTTATTTATTGGATCAGGCAGAGAAAGGGTCCGTTTGCACCAGACTTTATCGACACATGGTATGAGCGCTTTCTGACGTACAGGCGCTAAAAACCGCCATGCTTTATGCTCTGCATCAGTGTTACCTGTTGAATTTGCTTCAACAGGTTTTTATTTGGCTGGCATGCTGCCGGCCAGGGAAAAGAGGAGAGTGTTTTGGGTAGCATATATAGATATCTTAAGTTCGTCAAACCCTACAAATGGCAAATTTTCGGTACGGTCCTCATTGGGATTCTCAAATTTGCGATTCCACTGATGATCCCGCTGTTAATCAAATATGTTGTTGATGACGTGATCGGGAACGCTGGGATGACCCAACCGGAAAAAATAGACCATCTGGTTATGGTAATGGGAATCATGATTATCATTTTTGTGGTACTCCGCCCGCCAATCGAATATTATCGCCAGTATTTCGCGCAATGGACATCGAGCAAGATTTTGTACGATATAAGGGATGAACTTTTTACCCATCTGCAAAAGCTCAGTTTCAAGTATTATGCGAAGACAAGGGCCGGGGAAGTCATTTCCAGAGTGATAAACGATGTCGAGCAGACGAAGTCTTTTGTGATAACAGGCTTGATGAACCTTTGGCTCGATGCGGCAACCATCCTCATTGCAATAGCAATCATGTTTACGATGAATGTCAAACTGACTATTGTATCTCTCGTACTGTTTCCTTTTTATGCTTTTTCCATCCGCTATTTCTTTGGAAATCTTCGCAGGCTGACACGAGTACGTTCCCAGGCACTTGCCGAAGTCCAAAGCTATTTGCACGAACGTGTAGCGGGAATGCCAGTCATCAAAAGCTTTGCCATAGAAGAATATGAACAGGAACGTTTTGACAAACAAAATAGCAATTTTTTAAAAAAAGCGTTGGACCATACAAGCTGGAACGCCAAAGCATTTGCGGTAGTCAATACAATTACAGATGTGGCACCGCTGATTGTCATTGGCTATTCTGCCTACGAGGTCGTTCTTGGAAACTTGACCATCGGGACAATGATGGCGTTCATCGCCTATATTGACAAGCTATACAATCCGCTTCGGAGGATTGTCAATTCATCGACGACAATCACACAGTCAATTGCATCGATGGACAGGGTATTTGAATTCATGGATGAAAAATACGATATCGAAGACGCTCCCAATGCTGTTGAACTAAAGGGTTTCAATGGAAACGTCACTTTTGACAATGTCAGTTTTGCCTACTCTGAAGAGGAGCAGCCGGTACTGAAGAATATTAGCATCGATGTGCACCGCGGCGAGACAACGGCGCTTGTCGGCATGAGTGGCGGCGGGAAATCTTCTTTTGTCAGCCTGATACCCCGTTTTTATGACGTTTCTGACGGCAGGATCATGTTGGACGGGAAAGATATCAGGACACTTAAAGTCCACTCGCTCCGCAATAAAATCGGGATGGTGCTGCAGGATAACATTCTCTTCAGCGAATCGGTTAGAACGAACATTTTGCTCGGAAAACCGGAAGCAACCGATGAGGAAGTAATTGAAGCGGCAAAGGCGGCCAATGCCCATGACTTTATTTTGTCGCTTCCGGAAGGATATGAGACTAAAGTTGGCGAAAGAGGTGTCAGGCTTTCGGGGGGACAGCGCCAACGGATCGCGATCGCGAGAGTATTTTTAAAGAATCCTCCTATCTTGATTCTCGATGAAGCGACATCGGCCCTTGACCTTGAAAGTGAGCATCAAATCCAGGAAGCCCTGGAAACACTGGCAAAGGACAGGACAACCTTTATCGTTGCCCACCGCCTATCCACCATTACCCATGCGGACAGGATTGTCCTCCTTGAGCACGGCGAAATTTCCGAAGTGGGAACTCATGAACAATTAATGGCCCAAAAAGGCGGCTACTACAGCCTCTTCCAAGTCCAGCAACTCGAATCATAGAAAAGCGAAAGCGCCCGTAAAACTGCACTATCTTTATAACAAGCAAGAGCCAAAGCGAAACAATGCTTTGGCTCTTTTATTTTGCCAGAATACTATTTTAAACATTTAAAATAATCAGAAAAATATGTAGACTCTTGCTTTCCTTTGCATTAAAATGAAAAAGAACATTGTCCCAGTTTATGTAAGCATAGAAAGGAGTCAGAGAGTGGCTAATACCCCAGTTTTGGATGTTAAACAGCTTAAGACCTCTTTTTTGGCGGATGGCGGAGAAATACCTGCTGTCGATGATGTCAGTTTTTCTGTTAATAAGGGAGAAATCCTCGGTATCGTTGGGGAATCGGGATGCGGTAAAAGTGTGACATCCCTTTCAATTATGAAGCTGATTCCTCAGCCGCCTGGAAAAATTGTCGGAGGGGAAATCTTGCTCAACGGCGAGAATTTGGTGACAGCGGCAGAAAAAAGAATGAGGAAAATTAGAGGCAATGACATTGCGATGATTTTCCAGGAACCAATGACCTCGCTTAACCCGCTGTTCACGATTGGAGACCAGCTTGTCGAAGCCCTCTTGATACATAAGAAACTCGATAAAAGATCTGCACGGCAGCAGGCTGCAGAAATGCTCAAACTGGTTGGACTTCCGAGGGTGGAGAAAATCATGAAGGAGTATCCCCACCAGCTTTCAGGCGGGATGAGGCAGAGGGTCATGATTGCCATGGCGCTTTCCTGTCATCCAAAGGTACTGATTGCAGACGAACCTACCACTGCCCTTGATGTTACTATCCAGGCGCAAATCCTTTCACTCATGAAAGATTTGAATGAAAAGCTCGATACCGCAATCATCATGATCACCCATGACCTTGGTGTGGTTGCCGAGGTTTGCCAGCGGGTGATTGTCATGTATGCAGGCAAAGTAGTGGAAGAGGGAACGGTGGAAGATATCTTTAACAATCCGGGACATCCGTATACGATCGGGCTTCTGAAATCACTTCCGGATATTAGGGGAAAAAAAGGAAGGTTGTATTCCATCCCGGGTAATGTCCCAAGGCCAGGGACCATTACGGTTGGCTGCAGGTTTGCAGCAAGATGCGAACGTGCTGTTGAAAAATGCCTGACAGACAACCCGGAGCTTTATCGAAAAGGAGAAAATCATCATGTACGCTGTTTTTTGCACGAACCGGGAGGGATGAGTCATGAATGATGTACTGCTGGAAGTAGCAGGGCTGAAAAAATACTTTCCGCTCCACGGAGGATTTTTTGGAAAAAAGACAGGCGATGTGAAAGCGGTTGATGATATCAGCTTCTTTGTCAAGAAAGGTGAAACGCTCGGTCTTGTCGGGGAATCCGGCTGCGGAAAGTCAACAACTGGGCGGATGCTGATGCGGCTGATCGAACCGACAGAGGGAAGCGTTCGCTTTGACGGGAAAGAGCTTGTAGGGCTTGGGAGCAAGGAAATGAGGGAGACAAGGAAGGATATGCAAATGGTGTTCCAGGATCCTTTCGCTTCCCTGAATCCTAGGCATACAGTTGAACAAATCCTTGAGGAGCCGCTCATTGTCCATGGAATTGGTACTAGCGCAGAGCGGAAGCAGCGGGTCGGGGAGATGCTCGAGGTAGTAGGGCTCAGCTCTTATCATGCCAAACGATACCCTCACCAGTTCAGCGGGGGACAGAGGCAGAGAATCGGCATTGCCCGTGCCCTGATGACGAATCCCAAGTTGATTATTGCCGATGAACCTGTATCTGCTCTTGATGTATCCATCCAGTCACAGGTGCTGAACCTGCTTGAGGACCTGCAGCAGGAATTTCAATTGACCTATATCTTCATCGCCCATGATCTTGGTGTCGTAAGGCACATCAGCGACCGGGTAGGGGTGATGTACCTGGGCAGGCTTGTCGAAATCACAGACTCTGACAGGCTTTATGAGGAACCGCTTCATCCATACACAAAGGCATTGCTCAGCGCTGTTCCAGTTCCTGACCCTGGGCAGAGGAAGGAACCTGTCCTCCTTACAGGCGATATGCCAAGCCCGGAGAATCCGCCTATGGGATGCGCATTCCATACCCGCTGCCGGGAATGCATGGCTATCTGTTCGGAGGAGAGGCCTGTATTGAAGGAAATTACACCAGGTCATTTTGCGGCATGCCATCTTTATGACTGATTCGGGCATGAACAGGAATGCAGGAGAGCATGGCCGCATAGATGATATACAAGAGCTCCTATGATAGGAAGCTAAAAAAGAACAAAGGGGGAACATAATGAAAAAGCAATTAGGATTAAAGTTGATGGCACTTATTCTCATCCTTTCGATGGGAATCGCGGGCTGCAGCAAGTCGTCGTCCGGGGGAACCAAAAATGAAGGGGAAAAAGGAGGTTCTGGGGGAGGAACGCTTGTATTCGCACGCGGCGGTGATTCCGAATCCCTTGACCCTGCTGTTACAACCGAGGGTGAATCTTTTAAAGTCACTGAGAATGTGTATGAAACACTGATCAACTTTGGTGAACAGGACACGGAAATTGAGCCGGGTCTTGCCGAAAAATGGGAAGAATCAGCTGATGGCCTGAAACACACATTGAAGCTTCGCAAAGGTGTTAAGTTCCACGATGGCACTGATTTTAACGCCGAGGCTGTTGTCTTCAACTTCGAACGCTGGAAAGCAGGAAACAAAGAACGCTTTTATTACTATAATTCTCAATTTGGTGATGTGATCAAGGAAGTAAAGGCAGTCGACGAGCATACAGTCGAATTCACGCTGAACCGTGTGCTTGCCCCATTCTATAAAAATCTTGCAATGTCTCCATTTGCAATCGCCAGCCCTGCTGCTGTCGAGAAGCATGGCGGTAAATTTACGGAAAACCCAGTCGGAACCGGCCCCTTCAAATTCAAGGAGTGGAAGCGGAACGATAAAGTTACGATTGTAAAGAATGAAAACTACTGGAAAAAAGGCCTGCCGAAGCTTGATTCGGTTATCTTCCGTGTCATTCCAGAAAACTCTGCACGCCTGAATGCGTTAAATACAGGTGAAGTAGATTTAATTGACGGTGTCAACTTCAGTGATGTTAAAAGCATTGAAAAGAACGACAAACTGCAGACATTCTTCCGTCCGTCTCTAAATGTCGCTTACCTGGGGCTGAATAATGAGCGCGGGCCTCTGAAAGACAAGAAAGTGCGCCAGGCATTAAACTATGCTGTTGACAAAAAGGCGCTGGTTGATGCGTTCTATGCGGGTGCAGCAGAGCCAGCCGTGAATCCGATGCCTAAAACAGTCGCCGGATACAATGATGCTGTTAAAGACTACGAGTATGACCCTGAGAAAGCAAAGCAGCTCTTAAAAGAAGCTGGCTACGAAGATGGTTTTGAAATCGAGCTTTGGGCGATGCCTGTTGCCAGGCCGTACATGCCTGACGGTAAAAAAGTGGCTGAGGCCATCCAGGCCAATTTTGAAAAAGTTGGGGTGAAATCCAAGATTGTTAGCTTCGAATGGCCGACATATCTTGAAAAAGCAAGGAAAGGGGAAGCGGACGCATTTCTTCTAGGATGGACAGGAGACAACGGGGATGCCGACAACTTCCTGTATGTTCTGCTTGATGAGGACAGCATCGGCAGCAATAACTACGCGTATTACAAGAACCCGAAAGTCCATGAGCTGTTTACAAAAGCCCAGTCCACAAATGACCAGGGGGAGCGGGAAAAGCTGTATAAGGAAGCACAGGAAATCATCAAAGACGATGCTCCATGGGTTCCGCTTGTGCACTCCAAGCCTGCGCTTGCTGGAAAGGCAGAAATCACGGGTTACAAGGCACATCCAACTGGGTCTGATCTATTGTCGAACGTTGAAATGAAAAAATAGAATACCAGGAAAAGGGAGATCAGCAGCTGGCTCCCTTTTCTTCTGAAAATTTAAGAGACTAGCCTTGAAAAGGAGTGAAAGCATGCTCGCATATTCAGTAAGAAGGATTTTTTCCCTTGTACCTGTCCTACTCGGGCTTTCCCTCGTCGTCTTTTTCATGATCAGGGCCATTCCCGGCGACCCTGCGCAGGTCATTCTTGGACAGCTTGCGACAAAGGATGCGGTTGCCGAGCTTTCGAAGAGCCTTGGCCTCGACCAGCCATGGTACGTGCAATATTTTCAGTATCTGGGCGGGCTGCTGAGTGGAGATCTTGGGGAATCGCTTAGGACGAAATCAGCTATTAGCGAGGAGATTTGGCCATATCTTGCCGCAACGATGGAGCTTTCGTTTTTTGCCATGATGATTGCCATTGTGGTGGGTGTCAACGCAGGCATTATCAGCGCATGGTTCCAAAACTCATGGTTTGATTATACTGCCATGATTCTTGCGCTTGTCGGTGTTTCTGTGCCGATTTTCTGGCTAGGCCTCATGGAACAATGGGTATTTTCCTATAACCTTGAGTGGCTTCCAACCTCGGGCAGGGAAGAAGTCAGGAATCCGGTAAATGCAATTACACATCTTTATGTAATCGATACATTGATACAAGGGCGGACTGACCAGCTAGTGGTTGTTTTGAAGCATCTTGTGCTGCCTGCTGTAGCGCTTTCGACAATTCCGATGGCGATTATTGCGCGGATTACGCGCTCGACGATTCTTGAAGTGATGCGCTCGGACTTTATCCGTACAGCCCGAGCAAAAGGGATGAGCATGTTTTGGGTAGTGTACAAGCACTCTCTCAAAAATGCCGTAATTCCAGTCCTGACGGTCATTGGACTTCAGACGGGGCTCCTTCTCGGCGGGGCCATCCTTACAGAAACGATTTTCAGCTGGCCGGGTATAGGGCGCTATATTTACGAAGCCATCGGCTACAGGGATTATCCTGTCATCCAGTCAGGCATTCTGGTAATTGCACTTATTTTTGTCATGATCAATCTGATTGTCGATTTATTATACGCAGCCATTGATCCGCGGATTAAATACCGTTAGGAGGAGACAGCATGGAAATTTTGACGGAAAAACAGCCACAGCCAATCCAGACCGTTAAAGATGAAAAGACAGTCTCGCCATGGCAGGAAGCGTGGAAAAGCTTTCGAAAAAATAAACTGGCTATGGTGGGTGCAGGCATCGTGCTTTTTTTCATTCTTGTCGGCATTTTTGCCCCGCTGCTTGCACCTCAGGGGATCAATGAGCAGGCGATGGCAAAACGCCTTCAGCCACCTTCTTCTCAACATTGGTTTGGAACAGACGACTTTGGCCGCGACATTTTTTCAAGAGTTGTATTCGGAGCCAGAATTTCATTGTGGGTAGGCTTTTTCTCGGTCATTGCTTCGATGGCTGCAGGATGTCTGCTTGGGATTGTGGCTGGGTACTACGGAAAATGGGTGGATGCGGTCATCAGCAGGATATTTGATATCATGCTTGCATTCCCGAGTATTTTGCTGGCGATTGCGATTGTTGCGGTACTTGGCCCATCGCTGCAAAACGCCTTGATTGCCATTGCAATCATTAACATTCCGAACTTTGGAAGGCTAATCAGGTCCCGTGTCCTGAGCGTGAAGGAAGAGGAGTATATAATGGCAGCAAGGGCAGTCGGAATGAAAGACAGCCGCATCCTGTTTCGCCATGTGCTCCCAAACAGTATGGCACCAATCATCGTCCAGGGAACACTCGCCATCGCGACCGCAATCATCGAAGCAGCGGCTCTCGGATTCCTCGGACTGGGAGCAGAGGCCCCCAATCCTGAATGGGGAAAGATGCTGTCAGATGCCAAACAGTTTATGATTGAAGCCCCATGGACAATGATTTTCCCTGGTCTTGCCATCATGCTCACCGTTCTTGGCTTCAACCTAATGGGGGATGGTTTTAGGGATGCTCTCGACCCGCGGATGAAGAACTAAGGGATAAGGTGCTCGACACATCTCTATCATAAAACAGCAACCAATTTAATTGGGCGCTGTTTTTTTATTTGTACTAAAAGCATTCTTCTATCAAATGGACTATTTGAAAGTGCAAAAAAATGATCTCAGTCCCCTGAATCGGGCTCCTGGAAGCAAGCAGGGATCCCGCCCTTACTCGCCAATCCATATAAAAAGACCGGGAATTCTCCCGGCCTGGTTATATTTCTTTTTCTGGGTCAATCTTCACTTCCCGGTCATCCTTGTGGAAGGAGAGGAAGCTGGTGATCAGCCTGTCAAGGTGCTCTACTTGTTCTCCGTATTCCATGATGACGGATACGAGCTGCATAACATGGTACAGGATCGCTCTGTCTGTGTCAGCGAGCTTTTTTTGCTGTTCGAGGAACAGGTTGAACAATTCTTTTTTATCAAGGCATGCCTGGCCATCCATAAAGGTCGCTTCCGGCCGTACTTTTCCGATGAATTTCAGCATGACTTGTTCATGATGGTGAACTAGGCCATCGAGCTGCAGCTGAAGGACCTCCTGGAAGCTTTCCGGGATTTGAGTGTATTCATTTTCATAGCGATGGAGGCGTTTAAGCGTTTCAAGCGCTTTTTTCGTCGTGGTGATCATCTGTCTGTAGACAACCAGTCTGCGTACTTTGGCAATGCTGTTTTTCTTGAAGTAGTCGCGTTCTTCCTTGTACAGCATATACAGCTGGTCAAGCTTGAACGTGCCTTCCTTCAGCGATTCGATATCGGCCTTTAGTGGCTGATGCTCTGAGGCATGCCTTGTGCAAACCCTGATCCATCTTGTAATTTCTTCAGTGAGGGTAGCATTTCGATTGTAAAGCTTGCTTTCATACTTAGGCGGCAGAAAGACGAGATTCACAATGAAAGCAGAAACGACACCTAGAATGATGGTGGAAAACCTGATCACTGCAAACTGGATAAAATCATCGCCGGGTGTCTCCATAATGGCGATTAATGTAACAAGTGAAAGGGAAATTGTGTTTTCCAGCCTCAGCTTCAAGTTCATTGTGATCACAAGAATGGCGGCGAGGCCGACAATGAAAAAATTGTTCCCGAGTGTCAGCACGAATGCCACAGCTGTCAGCGCCCCAATCAGGTTACCCTGAATCTGTTCAATAATGGATAAATAAGACCGATAAATCGTTGGCTGTACGGCGAATATTGCTGCGATTCCTGCGAAAACGGGAGAGGGGAGGTTTAAGATTTCCGCCAGAAACAGCGACAGAATAATCGCAATTCCTGTTTTGAAGATCCTCGCTCCAAGTTTCATACAATGGTTTCCTTTCTTTTGAAAAAAAATCGATGAAAAGTCGGTTTTACTTTTCTCATTCACTTACTTTATGCAAACTAAACAATATTGTACTATACAATGTTTCCCATTTAAGTTCAAGTCATTATAGCAAGAAATTCTTTCCTGAAAAAGAACGTCGGCTGAAAACTCTGTGTCTTTTTCGGGTAGAAGGTATGTCTGAAGAAATTTTATCAATCTCGTGACTGAGAAAAAAAGAAACGAAGCAGACAAAATGCTGCTTCGTTCCTAAAAAATTGTCATTCCGTTGAAACAGAGGGATCTGCCTGTTCTTTGACAGGTACCACTTGAAGGAAATGATCCTTCGGATTTGCGAGCAAAAGTTCAAGGGAGGATGCTTCCTCCTCCTGCCCGCTGTCTTTTAGCATACTGACATACTTCCCGAGCATTTCTGAGATGTCCTTGTTCCCTTTTTTAGAAAGTGTTTCAAGAGCAACGTTCGCTCCCTTGGCAATTCGCCGTTTTATAGCGTCTTCAGTTAGCCCCATTTCCGGCTGGAGCCTGAGGTAGACGACTCCGCCTGTCATCCCGGCGCAAATCCATGGTCCAGGATCGCCGAGCACAAGCCCTCTGCCGTTTGTCATATATTCAAAGGCAAAACCTTTGATATTCGAACGCGATCCGATATTACCTTCTTCTTTAACCGGCAACGGCTTTTGGATAAGGCCGCCAATAACCATATCGGCTCCCGACAGGCGGATGCCGGCTCTGGCATCTGCATTTCCCTGTGCGACAAGGAGCCCTTTTTGGGCGCCATAACCAAATCCCTTACCTACAGAGCCATTGTAGTGTTTTCCGTCCTTGCCTCTTGCTTTCAAAATCACGATGTTGCCGCCGAACGATGTTTTTCCAACGCCATCCTGTCCGCCGCCATCCACTTCTATCGTAATTCCCTCAGAATTATAGGCTCCAAGGCCGTTCCCAAGAATCGAACTTTTATAACGGAGCGAGACGGGAGCAAGCTGCCGGTATGAGCCATCAAGGCGTCCGCGGACGCGGTGGCAGGAGACCCGGCTTGCAAGTACGCGCTGTTCGGATGTGACGCTGTTGAACTCTCTTGACTGATGGAGCTCTTCATCCACACCATCGAGGTATTCCGCCCCTGCAGCCATAACCATCGGCATGGCCTCAAGAGAGACAGCAGCTTCCCTTGCCGCCAATTGCTGGATCTCCAGCGGCTTCAGGAGGTACGTTAAATCGAGCAGATCAAATCCTTTTACTTGCTTCAGCAGGTCCGAACGGCCGACGGCATCCTGAAGATTACGTATTCCAGCGGAGGCGGCCAGCTCCTTCAGTTCGTTGCCAAAAGCAGTGAACAGGTTGACAATTCCTTGTACAGCCGTATCAAAATGTCTTGGAACGAAGCGGCGGAGCCCGTGCTCTTTTGCTTTTGCTTCTGAATCGATCTGTGTAGCGATCCCCACATGGCATGTATCAAGATGGCAGCCGCGGCAGGTGGTGCAGCCGATTGCCAGCATGGACAGCGTTCCAAAACCAACGCGGTTTGCGCCAAGCAGCATGACCTTCAGAACGTCAAGCGAGCTTTTCAAACCGCCATCGGCCCACAGTTCCACCGTATCTCGAATGCCTGCTTCAAGCAAGGCATTGTGGGCGGCTTTGACACCGATTTCGACCGGCAGCCCGACATGCTGAAGGGCGTGGATCCTTGCCGCCCCTGTTCCGCCGTCGAATCCGCTCAGCGTAATGATATCCGCGCCAGCCTTAGCGATTCCTACAGCAATCGTGCCGATATTCGGAACCACAGGCACTTTTACGGCCACTTTCGCCTTGTCATTTGCAGTCTTAAGTTCATGGATCATTTGAGCAAGGTCTTCAATTGAATAAATATCATGGTTATTGGATGGTGAAATTAAGTCAGAGCCGATGGTGGCATTCCTGGCCTCAGCAATTTTTGCTGTTACTTTCGAACCTGGTAAGTGGCCGCCTTCTCCCGGTTTGGCACCCTGGCCAATCTTGATTTCAAGCAGGTTCGAAGAATTAAGCAGCTCCGCATTAACCCCGAAACGGCCTGAGGCCACTTGCTGCCCTCGGGTGCGCGGGTACTTGCCGAGCATATCCTTCAGTTCACCGCCCTCACCGTTCATTGACACCATGTTCAGGCGGTCGGCTCCTTCGGCATACGCGCGGAAGGCTGTTTCGTTCTGCGAGCCGAATGACATGGAAGCAATCACAAATGGAAGGCTATGACCGCCCACGGCTATATCGATTTCCTCGGGTGCAAGGGAAGAAGCTGACGTTTTCAATTTTGTAAGATGGCGGATTGTCGTCGGGTTGCTTTCTTCCTGCTCGGAAATTTTTTCCCTGTAAGAGCTGTAATCTCCTGTTGAGGCAACTTCCCCTATTGCCTTCCAAATGCGGGGGAACAGATGGAATGTCTTGCCGATTCGTTCTTTTTCATTCTGATAGTCTGCTGTCCTTGCAGCTGCATCTTCCTTCATCAGCGAAAAATTATAGCCGAGTTCCGGAGCGCCGAAGAAATTGACGATTTGCAGGCAGTCAGCTACTTCACTGTTAAGTCCAATTGCAGAAAACAGACGGCCGTAGCCCCGCAGTTCGTGAATCCCGATTGTAGAAATGACTTTCTCAAGCCCTTTCGTCAGCGCGCTGTAAAGGTTCAGCAGCGGCTTAAAGGAATCATCGAGGACAGTCATGAACATATAGTAAGGGCTGACAAGGTTTGCGCCAAGGCCAAGGAGCGTCATAATATCATGGAGCGACCGGATGGCTGCAGAACGTACTAGCAGGGAGCAGTTTCTCCTAATGCCGACTTTGACAAGCGCGCTGTCCACCATTGATACAACAAGGTGGGGGTCAAGCCAATAATGGCTATCCTGATGGGCTTTAGCGTCGTCAAGAATGATAAGTGACTTTCCGGCAGTGACAGCTGAGACAGCATCGGACGCAATCCTTTCGAGAGCCTCCGGAATCGTTTCATTCGCATTAAAGACAGTCTCGATATGGGCGGTGAGCTTCGACTGCTGGAACAGCTGGACAACCTGGTCGTAGCTTGGCTGGCCGGTAGCATTGCTGCATTCAAATCCTGCTTTTCCTTCAATCAGGAGGGGTGTTGCCAATTCTGCAATCTGTCCTGCTTCGTCTTTTATAAACAGTTCCGGTCGTTTCCCAACAATAATTCTGGTGGAAAAGTGCTCGGTTTCCCGGTCACGGTCGATCGCAGGATTTGTAACAACAGCGACACTTTCCTTAATAAAGTCCGCAATGTTGCGCCGTTCAGGATTCAGGGCTGCTAGCGGTGCATCATGCCCGAGGGAACGGATGGGTTCCACACCTCTTTCAGCCATTTGTTCAACGAGCTGAATATGATCCCGTTCCCAGCCAAAAGATTTATATTGTCCATTATGGATTTTATCAGGGTAATTCATCGTTACTATTTTCTCCAGGGCGGGGGGTGCCAGCCTGAGCCTTGTATTTTCCAGGGAGGCCCTTTGGGAAAATCGATTGAAAACCTCATTTTGAAATTCGTGTTGCTCATATACCTTAATGGTATCCCCATCCCATTTCAGGCCGACTTTTTCTCCTGGAGAAATGGGCTTTGGCTCACCTGTATAGTCAGCGGATTGGACAATCCCCGGCTCGGAAGAAAAGAGATAGGAGTCTTTAATATCAATCATCCATAGAGGGCGGAGGCCAAGTGCGTCAACGCTGAAAACAGCCTCATCCCCGAATCTGGAGATAATTCCGGCAGGCCCTTGGGCGAAGTGTCCCCATGCCTCGCGCATGTAAGTATATAAATCCTGAAGGTGATTAGGGTAGGACTTGATTTCACTGATGATTGGCGGGAACATCAGGTCCATTGCTTCAAACAAAGAGTAGCCATCCCTGCAAATGAAGGTTTCAAGCGTGCGGCTTAAGTCCTGAGAATCACTGCCGTCCTTCACAAGAGGGACTCCGACCATTCGTGCTTCATCCCTCAGCCTGGCAATCGTATTGATTTCACCGTTATGGCCAAGGACGCTGAAGGGCTGTACCCGGAAAAAACTGGACATTGTGTTTGTCGAATAACGGTTATGGCCTAGTGTCATAGTTGAAGTGATAAGCGGGCTCGCAAGGTCATGATAGTATTTTGGCAGAATATCGCCAGCCCCCATTACTTTGTATACCGCATGGTTCTGGCTGAGTGACGCGACATGGACATCGGGATTTTTCTCGAGTTCCACGATTGTGTCAAAGATAGTTTTTGAAAGGTTCAGTGAGGCTTCTTTGCCGGAAAGGCAGGCAAATTGCCAAAATACCGGATTTTCCCGGATGGCAATCGGACCAAGCGCAGAGGAGTCTGTCACTTTGTCTGTCTCAAAAATGATAGCCAGACCATGACGTCCCAGCTTGGCGGATAATTCATTTTTAATAGATTCGCAGTCCTTAGTGCGGGAGATGAACACATGTCCGACAACGAAGTTTTCTTTGTCTGCAACAGAAGCATCGACTCCAGAGTCTGTGAGCTTTTCTTTCCACAGCTCGCGCGGGATATCGATATGGATGCCGACGCCGTCGCCCTCACCGTTAATGAAGCCAGCCCTGTGATTCATCGTCACAAGCCCGTCAATACAGTGGAATATATTTTCTCTTGTTGGAATCTTTCTTTTTTCAATACTTGCTACAATTCCGCAAGCATCGTGTTCCTGCTTGTAAAAATCTTTAAAAAGGGATGGACTGTATTGTTGTGTCATAGTTTCGGCATTTAAAGGAAGTTCCTTTCAGCCGGTTCACCTCCTAAAAGAGTAAATAGGCAATCAATTGCCCGGCAGGAGCCGAGCGGAGGGGCAAAATACATAACAGGCGTTAAGAAGGGAAATTGCTGGTGATTTTGTAGAATAATAAGTAAATTTTATCATAAGAATTTTCAGAAATCAATTAATTATACATTAATTCGGATGAAGAAGGACATCTTTAAAAGGATGGAAATAAAATAAAACCCCTTTAATGTAAACGTTTTCAGGGTGAAATCTAAAAAAACAGAAGCTGGGACAGCCTCTGTTTTGTATAAAATATTGTATATTTATTCATTCATCAATGCATAAAATGCATTATCCACTGCATGGAGCGTTGCCTCAATGTCCTCTTTACTATGTGCGATGGTAACAAACCATGCTTCGTACTTGGAGGGGGCAAGGTTGATTCCTTGTTCAAGCATCAGCTTAAAGAACCGGGCGAACATTTCACCGTCTGTATTTTCTGCCTGCTCATAATTGACGACTTTTTCGGTTGTGAAATAAACGGTCAATGCACCTTTCAATCTGTTGATTGTAATTGGCACACTGTATTTCTGGGCAGAGGCAAGAATCCCTTCTTCAAGCATGCTTCCGAGACGGTCGAGGTATTCGTAAATGCCATCCTGCTTCAGCACCTCGAGGCAGGCGATACCGGCAAGGATTGAGGCAGGATTTCCGGCCATCGTTCCGGCCTGGTAGGCAGGTCCCAATGGCGCGACTTTTTCCATGATTTCTGCCTTTCCGCCGTAAGCGCCGATCGGCAGCCCTCCGCCAATGATTTTTCCCATTGCTGTTAAGTCGGGTTGGATTCCGAGTAAATCCTGGGCGCCGCCGTACATAAAGCGGAAGCCGGTTATGACTTCATCATAGATGACGAGTGCTCCTGCTGCATGTGTTAACTCATTGATTTCCTGCAGGAAACCCGGCTTCGGTTCGACAATCCCGAAATTGCCGACAATCGGCTCGACGAGAACGGCCGCAATTTCGCTGCCCCACTTGTCAAGCGCTTCTCTGAATGGTTCGATATCGTTGAAAGGAACGGTGATCACTTCTTTGGCTATGCTTTTCGGAACGCCTGCCGAATCCGGAGTACCAAGTGTGGCTGGCCCCGATCCAGCTGCTACCAGGACAAGGTCGGAATGGCCATGATAGCAGCCGGCAAACTTGATGATCTTGTCCCTGCCTGTATAGGCGCGGGCAACCCTGATGGTTGTCATGACCGCTTCGGTGCCTGAGTTGACGAACCTAACCTTGTCGAGCCCTGGCATTGCTTCCTTCAGCATTTTGGCAAAAGTAACTTCATGAGCGGTAGGCGTTCCGTAGAGGACACCAGTCTCAGCTGCTTTTTTGATTGCTTCCGTGATATGAGGGTGGGCATGACCTGTAATGATAGGTCCATACGCAGCCAGATAATCGATATACTGGTTGCCGTCCACGTCCCAAAAGTAACCGCCCTGCCCTCTTTCCATGACAGTCGGCGCTCCGCCGCCCACTGCTTTATAGGCGCGTGAAGGACTGTTAACGCCCCCAACAATATGCTTCAATGCTTCGTTATGTATTCTTTCAGAATGTTGTCTTTGCATGGTTAACCTCCTTAGTCTAAATCCTAATCTATTTTATCACATTTTCACGATGGTAAAATTATTGAGGTTCTGCCGTGAGCTAGTGGAGGGAAGTGCCAATGATTTGTATAAACCGAAGGGATTGGATAAACTGTTTTGTTAGAGTAAGAGACTCAACAGGAGGAAATGAAAATGAATGCCATAGAAGTACGCGACCTGAGGAAAGAATTTAAGGCATACTCCAGCCGCTCGGGGCTGAAGGGTGCTTTTAGAGACCTTTTAACAAGGAATTATAAAATTGTCCCTGCGGTTAACGATATTAGCTTTGCTGTAAAACAAGGCGAAATGGTTGGCTATATCGGAGAAAACGGGGCAGGCAAGTCGACTACCATCAAAATGCTAACGGGGATACTGACTCCTACTTCTGGCAGCATCACAGTCAATGGAATGAACCCGCATAAAGAGAGGGAGAAATTCGTCCAGACCATTGGCGTTGTTTTCGGGCAGCGATCCCAGCTGTGGTGGGACATTGCTGTACAGGAATCGTTCAGGCTTTTGAAAAAGGTGTATAAAGTTTCTGATGCCCATTACAACGAGCATATGGACCATGTGATCAAGACGCTTGATATTGAGCCGCTCCTCGACAAACCTGTGCGTAAGCTGTCGCTCGGCCAGAGGATGCGCTGCGAATTGGCAGCCGCCCTTATCCATAATCCGCCGCTCTTGTTCCTTGATGAACCGACGATTGGCCTTGATGTACTGGTAAAACTGAAAATCCGCGACTTCCTTAAGGAAATCAACGAGAAGTACAACACTACGATCTTGCTTACCACTCACGACCTTACGGATATCGAGGCATTATGTGAACGTGTGGTCATGCTCGATGAAGGAAAGGTCATTTACGATGGCAGTTTGAAAAGCATGAAAGAGAATTGGGCCGAGGGAAAAGAAATACAATTTGAATTTCTCGAAAGCGCCGAGCTTACGCAGCTTGAACGCCTTACAGCAGGGATGCAGGTCAAGTGGGAGATTGATGAAAAAAGCCGGATTTTCTCTGCGCTTACCGGCGATGACGATGAACTAGTTTCACAGGTGATTGCTAAGACTGTAGCTTCTCATAAGGTGAAGGATGTCAAGATCAATGAGCCGTCGACGGAGGAAATTATCCGGAACATTTATGAAAGAGGCATGGTGTAATGGCCAAATACATCGAAATGATCCGAATCCGTTTTTTGATGATGCTCGCCTACAGGACAAACTATTACACTGGCATTCTTATTTACAGCATCAATATCGGTGCGTATTACTTCCTTTGGAATGCAATCTACGCCGGGAAAAGTGAAATTGAAGGGCTGTCATCAATTCAAATGACAACGTATGTTGCTGTCGCATGGATGGCGCGGGCTTTCTATTTCAATAATATCGACAGGGAAATGGCGATGGAAATAAAAGAAGGGAAGGTTGCTGTCGAGCTGATCCGCCCGTATAGCTACCTTATGATGAAAACGATGCAGGGACTTGGGGAAGGCATCTTCCGGCTGTTCTTCTTTTCATTTCCGGGAATGCTGATTGTCAGCTTGATTTTCCCACTGGAGTTTTCCGCCGATGCCAATACATGGGGATTGTTCGCGGTATCCATTCTGTTAAGCTTCATGATCAATACCCAACTCAATCTTTTGACAGGCATAACAACTTTCTTTCTATATAACAATACTGGACTGATAAGGGCTAAAAGAGTGATCATTGAACTGTTTTCGGGGCTTTTGCTCCCGATTTCTTTCTTTCCTGGCTGGGCGCAGTCAGTCATGAATTATCTCCCTTTTCAGGGGATTAGCTATATTCCAAGCATGATTTTTACAAATGGATTTACCGGTGGGGAAGCTTTGCACGGCATTCTTATCCAGGCTATCTGGGTGATTGTGCTGATTGTGCCGATCCGGGTTCTGTGGCTGCTTGCGAAAAAACAGCTGGTCATTCAAGGAGGGTGACGAATGTTTTATTTTACGATGTTTTTTCAATATATTGGCCAATACATGAAAACGAGGCTGGAATATAGGGCTGACCTTGTTGTCGAGATAGTATCGGACCTATTGTCACAAGCCATCAACCTGATTTTCATCCTTGTTGTTTTCGGGCATACCGATTTCCTGAACGGATGGACAAGGGAAGAAATCATTTTTATTTATGGTTTTTTCCTTGTTCCGTATGCTTTGTTCACTTCATTTTTTAATATTTGGGATTTTAATGAGCGGTATATCGTCAAAGGCGAGCTTGACAGGATTTTGACCCGGCCGGTCCACAGCCTTTTCCAGGTTATCCTTGAGCGGATGGAGCTGGAATCGTTGTTTGGCGCCGTAACGGGGCTGGCAGTCATGTTTTATTCAGGAAGCCGGCTGGGCCTTGAGGTCAACTGGTATGACCCTCTGCTGTTTGCTTTGTTCGTGCTCGGCGGTGTGCTTGTGTATGCCGGGATCTTTATCATGATTGCCTGCATTTCGTTTTGGGCTGATGCCAGGACCTCCATCATGCCTATGATGTACAATATCGGCAATTATGGCCGCTATCCTGTTGATATTTACAATAAGGTGATCCGCTTTGTCCTGACATGGGTTCTTCCGTTTGCCTTTGTCGGCGTATACCCGGCAGCCTTCTTTCTCGGGCGCAAGGAATGGTACTTTTATTCATTCCTGACACCTTTGATTGGACTGGTGTTCTTCGGGGTGTCCGTCATGCTCTGGAACAAAGGGGTCAAGAAATACAGCGGTGCCGGCAATTGATTAATGGACGGCGCTGAACGGGCGCTTTCGCTTTTCATTGTCTAGTTATAGCGCCCAGCGCCTAGTGGACTTCGCCCACCTCCCTACGACGAAGCACAGGATGTGTGAGTAAGGCGTTGCGCACAGGACGTGCGCGTTCTTAGCGTTATAAGTCAACATCGATTCGCTAGCGCTCAACGTGTTTCCTTTATCTCAGTCATTAAAAGGCGAGGCGACTGTCCAGCCCCGACAAGCATAAGATGGACTGCGGCGTGGCGTAGTTTGCCACAAAGCAGTACAGCTTATGACCTCGAGGGGCTAGGAGCCGCAGCTAGATTCGGTATGCTCCAGTCCATACGCCGCTGACCGGTCGCTTTCGCTTTTCATTGTCCTACGCTTGTCTGCATAGAGCTTCCATCAAAAGCGTATAGATGGAATGAGCTATAGGAAAAGAGGCTGGGGAGATGTTGAGCTACCTTCTGATATCCGTCATAATCCTTTGTATTATCATGAGCCTGAGGACATTGTTCATTCCAAACCGGATTAAAGGAAAAAAAATATCGTTTGAGAATTTCGTGGTTTTGACCTGTATCTATGCAACGGTGATGATTGGCTTTGGGCTGATTTATTTTTTAATTGAAGAAAGGGGGGTAACTCTTCTGCTTGAAGGCCCCCAAGTTAAGAGCGTTACAGCTTTGAGCAAACTCGCAACAAGCCTTTACTTCAGCGCAGTCACCTTATTTTCCGTTGGCTATGGAGACATCGCTCCCGTAGGGATAGGGCGCCTGATCGCGGTAGTGGAGGCTTTGATTGGCTATACGATCCCGGCCGCTTTTGTTGCCAGAACAGTGATTGATCGGGAAGGCTGAATGTACGAATCAAGTGCATATGCGCGATTATTTGTTTTTTGAAGAAAAAGAAGGTAGGCTAACATCAAAAGGGTTAAGTGGAGGGATTTTTATGTCTTTGACAATAGGTGAAAGAGCTCCGGAATTTGAGCTTCCGGCAAGTAATGGAAAGACTGTTAAGCCTTCCGATTTTGAAGGGCAAAATATTGTGCTTTATTTTTACCCGAAAGATATGACGCCTGGCTGTACTACGGAGGCGTGCGACTTCCGGGATCGGCAGGTGGATTTTGCTGGTGCTGAAGCAGTTATCCTTGGAGTAAGTCCCGATCCAATAGCGCGCCACGAGAAATTCATCGAAAAGCATGGGCTGCCATTCCTCCTTCTTTCAGATGAGGAAAACAAGGCTGCGGAAGCATACGGTGTCTGGAAGCTTAAGAAGAATTTCGGCAAGGAGTATATGGGGATTGAACGCTCCACCTTCATTATTGACAAAGAAGGCATTCTCAAAAAAGAGTATCGAAAAGTAAAAGTGAAGGATCATGTTGAGGAAGCATTAAGCTTTATAAAAGAGAACCTGTAGGATTCAAGATGTCAGCCCTGAAAATGTATTCTGGTTGAAACGAAAGCCTATTTTACTGTAAAAAAGGCTTTTGTCCATTCATAATAGAGGGAATTGAATATGTTGTATTAGGGCATACCTCCTCAGATAGTTTGACGGACCGAAATTGGTCCGTCTTTTTTTCTTTAAGTCCTGTAATTTGTGCAATACATAGAAAATTTAATAAAATGGTCGCATGCGTTCAAACAAGGAGTGGGGATTTTGAATATTACCTTTTCGTTGCTTCCGTCAGAACATCTCCAGAAAAAAATTCAATCTGAGTTCCCAGGAGTGTCTTTCCATTTCTCAAAGGGAATCGATCATGCTAAAGAAGCTTTCATGGATTCTGAAGTGTTTGTCACATTTGGGGAGGATCTGACTCCTGAATGGATTATAAATGCTCCAAAGCTAAAATGGATCATGGTCATGTCGGCAGGCTTGGAGAAAATGCCCTTTAAAGAGTGCAGGGAGAGAGGGATCCTGGTGACGAATGTCAAGGGAATCCATAAAATTCCGATGGCTGAATTTACGATCGGCACGATGCTGCAGCACGTTAAATCCATGAGACAGCTCTGGGAAAACGAAGCCATAGACTTATGGGATCGGAAAGTGCCGATGGGAGAGCTTCACGGAAAGACAGTCTTAATTCTTGGTGCCGGTGCCATAGGCGGGGAAATTGCCAGACTGGCAAAGGCATTTGGGATGAACACGTTCGGCGTGAACCGAAGCGGGAGGCCTGCTGAGTATATGGATAAGATTTTTACTGTTAACCATTTTCATGACAGCATTCCGGAGGCTGATTTTCTTGTTTCAGTACTTCCGAGTACAAAAGAAACCCAATATTTGCTGACAGGAAGGGAAATTGGCTTGATGAAGAAGGAGGCCGCATTTATTAATATTGGCCGCGGTGATGTCATTAATGAAGACGTTCTCCATGATGCATTGAAGAATGGTACGATTAGTCATGCATACCTTGATGTATTTGAAGAAGAGCCTCTGCCAAAAGGTCACGCTTTCTGGATGATGGAGAATGTGACGGTCACCCCACATTTATCAGGGATTACGAAAAAATATCTCCCGCGCGCTTTTGAAATTTTTGAACGGAATTTGAATAAATATGTTAACAAAGAAACGGATTTTGAGAATACAGTCAATCTTGAAAGGGGCTATTAAGGTGAAAATTTATACAAAGTCAGGGGACAAAGGGACGACTTCATTGATTTACGGGGTAAGAGTCAATAAGAATGATCTCAGGGTTGAAGCTTACGGTACATGTGATGAGGCGAATTCAATGATCGGACTTGCGATGAGCCGGCTCAATTCTGAAGTCTTTCCAGGCAAAGCTGACATTCAGTCGTTTTTTCACAAGATACAAACGATTCTTTTCCACGTAGGGGCTGAGCTTGCAACACCGCCAGGTAAAGAGGTTAAATGGCAGCTAAGCGGAGAAAATATTGAGGAGCTTGAGAACATGATCGATAAATGGGACGCCGAACTGCCTCCACTGACTAATTTCATTCTTCCGGGAGGCCATGAAGCCGGCGCGGCGCTTCATGTAGCCAGGACGATTGCAAGAAGGGCTGAAAGGAGCGCTGTGGCTATCGGAGATGTGAACCCGCTGGTACTTTCCTATCTTAATCGTCTATCTGATTTGCTGTTTGTGGCTGCCCGCTATGTCAACTTCAAATTGAAAGCGCAAGAGCACACACTTCATCAGGAATAGCATTTGTTCATACAAGCGTCAAGAGTTTGCTGATTCAATACATTGACAAAAGCAGGATAAAGTGAGTACACTATTTATAAACATTATAAAGTAAGAATTATAAAAAGGATGAGAGGTGCATGGCGATGGTAGAAACTCAGTTGAAGGAAGCCCTCGATGCCCTGAAGGTCACAGGAGTCCGCATTACGCCGCAGCGTCATGCGATACTTGAATTTTTAATAAACTCAATGTCACACCCGACCGCTGATGAAATTTATAAAGCGCTTGAAGGAAAGTTTCCAAACATGAGTGTGGCAACAGTTTACAATAATTTACGAGTATTTCGTGAGGTTGGCCTTGTCAAGGAATTGACATACGGAGACGCGTCGAGCAGGTTCGACTTCGTGACTACAGAGCATTATCATGTAATTTGTGAGGATTGCGGCAAAATTGTCGACTTCCATTATCCCGGTCTCGACGAAGTGGAACAGTTCGCTTCACATGTGACGGGTTTCAAGGTTGGGAACCACAGGATGGAAATCTACGGTACCTGCCCGGAATGTTCAGGAAAAGAAATGCACTAAAAAACCGATAGCTATTGCTGTCGGCTTTCTTTTTTTTCGGATTTAGAATACATGGAACTTTTTTCTCTTCCAAATAAAAAAAACCGGCATCCTTGCCGGGCTTTTTTATTTGCTTCTCTTTCGGTTATACTTTTCATCAAATTCTTTTCCTTCAAGATTCTGATCCAAAGTTAATGGTTCATTGCAATACATACACATATCGACACGCCCGAGCATTTTTGTCGCTTTGCCACAGTTAGGACAGACAACCTGGATGGTTTTTGTCGAAAGCATCCCAATCCAGAAATAAACCCCTGTGCTTGCAATGATGCACAAAAGACCAATCAGCATGAAAATCATCATGACCACCGGTGAATTACGGAAGAAAATACCGCCATACATCACGATGAAGCCAATGAAAATCAAGCTTAGGGCAAATGTTCGTATTTTATTTATTTTACTTGAGTACTTTGCCATGGTTTTCCCTCCCTAGAGAATAACTTTATCATATCATTTCAAAATAAATAAATCACAGAAAAACAGCCTGGCAAATTGTCCTCAGGTTTTTGCAGGACTTTCACTAAAGTTGTCGAAAATTTAACTCTATAAAAAAATTGGGGGAATTTCAGTATGGAGGATATCCTTCGCCCTATATACCAGGAAAGAGCAAGCCAACCAAATACCATTGGCGTGCTCATCATTGAAAAAAAGCAAAAAGTCTTTCCGACAACTGACACGTTTGAAGCTGTCTTGATGATTATCGTAAAAGAAGCCGAGCAGCCTGTTTTCATTAAGCATTATGCTTATCGGGACAAAAAGGCATCTATGTACACCGTGACAGAAGCACAGCTTCAGGAGTGGCTGCTCCTCGGAAGCAACAGGAAAATATTTGACTGGCTATATAATGGGAAAGTCATGTTTGACAGGAATGAGTATATTGCGAACATGAGGCATGAACTCAGGGAATTTCCTTTCTACGGAAGGAAAATAAAAATCGGTATTGAATTTTCAAGGCTCATCCGCAGATATATTGACGGGAAAGCATTTTTTGATCAGCTTCAATATTTGGATGCCTATAACCATGTTGTTCATTCGCTTCATCATCTAGCTAGGCTTGCCGTGATTGAAAACGGGTTTCATCCGGAAGTGACGGTATGGCAGCAAGTGAAACAAATCGAACCTGAAATTTACAAGCTTTATGAGGAATTGGTATGCAGCAGTGAAACTTTGGAGAAAAGACTTGAACTGCTTTTCCTGGCAAGCGAGTTTCTGATTCGCTCAAGGACACAAATCGGTTCGGCGCATTTATTGGATGTACTGCATAAGAAGGATCATTGGTCTTTCAATGAAATGATGGAACACAAGGAATTGATTCCGTATTCTGTTGATCTTGGGATTCTGGTTGAATATTTAATTGAACAGAAGTTGATTGAAACAGTGCTAATGGAGACAAAAGGACAAGGGCTTTTTCATCGTTACTACAGGGTGACAGAAAAGTTATCCTAAAAAAACGAAAAAAGTATTGACGTTTTCTTTCTTGCTTGGTATATTAATAACCGTCGCTGCGAAACAAAGTAGAAACAAACAATTTCGCGGCTGACGGAGCTTCAAAAAAAGGTGTTGACAACAAAAACACCAGATGTTATATTAATAAAGTCGCTTCGGCGGCAAGCTAACTAAATTGC
>NZ_QWVT01000020.1 GCF_003570705.1 Mesobacillus zeae | reverse complement strand
CTCAAAACTAAACAAACAAGCGGTCAACGTACGGACCATAAGGTCCGCATTCCGATAGCCCTTAAGGCTATATCCTTAGAAAGGAGGTGATCCAGCCGCACCTTCCGATACGGCTACCTTGTTACGACTTCACCCCAATCATCTGTCCCACCTTAGGCGGCTGGCTCCAAAAGGTTACCCCACCGACTTCGGGTGTTACAAACTCTCGTGGTGTGACGGGCGGTGTGTACAAGGCCCGGGAACGTATTCACCGCGGCATGCTGATCCGCGATTACTAGCGATTCCGGCTTCATGCAGGCGAGTTGCAGCCTGCAATCCGAACTGAGAATAGATTTATGGGATTGGCTTCACCTCGCGGCTTCGCTGCCCTTTGTTCTATCCATTGTAGCACGTGTGTAGCCCAGGTCATAAGGGGCATGATGATTTGACGTCATCCCCACCTTCCTCCGGTTTGTCACCGGCAGTCACCTTAGAGTGCCCAACTGAATGCTGGCAACTAAGATCAAGGGTTGCGCTCGTTGCGGGACTTAACCCAACATCTCACGACACGAGCTGACGACAACCATGCACCACCTGTCACTCTGTCCCCCGAAGGGGAACGTCCTGTCTCCAGGATTGTCAGAGGATGTCAAGACCTGGTAAGGTTCTTCGCGTTGCTTCGAATTAAACCACATGCTCCACCGCTTGTGCGGGCCCCCGTCAATTCCTTTGAGTTTCAGCCTTGCGGCCGTACTCCCCAGGCGGAGTGCTTAATGCGTTAGCTGCAGCACTAAGGGGCGGAAACCCCCTAACACTTAGCACTCATCGTTTACGGCGTGGACTACCAGGGTATCTAATCCTGTTCGCTCCCCACGCTTTCGCGCCTCAGCGTCAGTTACAGACCAGAGAGCCGCCTTCGCCACTGGTGTTCCTCCACATCTCTACGCATTTCACCGCTACACGTGGAATTCCGCTCTCCTCTTCTGCACTCAAGTCCCCCAGTTTCCAATGACCCTCCACGGTTGAGCCGTGGGCTTTCACATCAGACTTAAAGGACCGCCTGCGCGCGCTTTACGCCCAATAATTCCGGACAACGCTTGCCACCTACGTATTACCGCGGCTGCTGGCACGTAGTTAGCCGTGGCTTTCTGGCCAGGTACCGTCAAGGTGCCGGCAGTTACTCCGGCACTTGTTCTTCCCTGACAACAGAGCTTTACGACCCGAAGGCCTTCTTCGCTCACGCGGCGTTGCTCCGTCAGACTTTCGTCCATTGCGGAAGATTCCCTACTGCTGCCTCCCGTAGGAGTCTGGGCCGTGTCTCAGTCCCAGTGTGGCCGATCACCCTCTCAGGTCGGCTACGCATCGTGGCCTTGGTGAGCCGTTACCTCACCAACTAGCTAATGCGCCGCGGGCCCATCTGTAAGTGACAGCCGAAACCGTCTTTCAGCTTTCCCCCATGTGAGGAAAAGGATTATCCGGTATTAGCTCCGGTTTCCCGAAGTTATCCCAGTCTTACAGGCAGGTTGCCCACGTGTTACTCACCCGTCCGCCGCTGACTTCAGGGAGCAAGCTCCCATCTGTCCGCTCGACTTGCATGTATTAGGCACGCCGCCAGCGTTCGTCCTGAGCCAGGATCAAACTCTCCGATAAAGAGTGAGTGATTAGCTCATAAAATAAAACGTTGGCTGATGTACTTCC
>NZ_QWVT01000002.1 GCF_003570705.1 Mesobacillus zeae | reverse complement strand
AACCGTGTCCATGAAACTATACTAACTCCAGTTTAGCTTTACTTTTGAAATTAAAACAGATAATTAAGTTGTTTAATTCTTGTTCCACTAAAGCTACCCGTTACTATAAGCACATTTCTTCACAATCTTTATAGTTTATTAACTTAAATATCCAATAAAATAAAAAGAAATAGAAGATTTTAATCAAAATTTTCCAAAGTTTACATTTACATATTTTACAAAACCACAACAATGGGATATTTCTTAAGCCTATGAATTAGTGAAAGGTCAATCAATTTGTGCCAAAAGCCTTTTATGTAATAATTAATCTGAAATATAGCCCATTTTCCATTTCTGCGTTTTCATCATAAAAAAACGGGTGGTTTTTCGCCTCAAAGAAACGTCTTAAAATAGCCTGCCACTCTCATACTCTTTAATTCGAGCCCGCACAAAATCAGAGGCTGGCTGCGATGACTTAGTTTCAGAAGCTAATTTACCAGCATAGTGGATTTTTGGTAATCGGCTTCAGCCTCTTTTTTCACTTGTTCACAAAATTTAATGACGACTTTATCACCTGAAAAAAATAAAAATAGTTTGAGGAACGCTTTTAATGGCCGATTGGTGCAAGTGTATGTAAACCGAGTTTTCTGTTCGTTGATTTTACTTAATTCATACTTAGCGGTAATTTCGAACATCTTAGCTAACGTGAAACCAACTTTAAGGTTCTTTTGGTCAGGAGTATTGAGGTATTCTAGCGTTTCGACATCGTATTCTTCAATTCTTTTACCTTCTTTATATTTTTGACGGTATACACTTCCAACCACTTCCTCGGTCACTTTGACTGGTCTGTTCTCCAGAACCTCTGGCATAATCCTTTGCATATTTTCCAGTGGTCCATCTAATAAGTTCCATACGTAATCAATCGGAGCATCAATTTCAATTTCCTTTATCCATTGTTTCAACTTAAATCACCTCGAAATTTTTTTGAATGTATTCATATGGTAAATGGGGCGTCAACAAGTGGTACATCTCGTGGAAATCTCTGGTAAAAAACATGATAGAGGTGGTACATAATCAGACTAACGGATGGGCTCTATGGCACCATAGTGTACCGGCCTTCTTCGCCAGACATTAAAACATTATAGACTTAGATATCCGTTTTCATTCTCTGTGATGAAGCGCTAATTTTTGCGCTTTATGGATGGCTAACGGGTTCTTTAAACTGGAGAAGAAGTTTCCGATATAAGAACAAAATATAATTTAAAAAACTCGCCAAAAACGGGACGGATTTTTTTGTGTTTTTATATACCAATTTTTATTCTAAACAGGAATTTTCTATAATAACCCTAACACAATACTATTATTCTATAGGGTGTGGTTTGGGCAGGGATGCTTTGTGTGGCAGGTCCATAGATAACAATTAGATCTCGGTTCGCTGGGTTTCTTGAAAATGATTGCCCATTTGTTAATAATAATTGAGTAAATGGTGATATATTTAATTGTAATCTTCCATCACTACTCACCAACTGACTATTAAAATAATCTACTTTTACATTCTGATTTGGGTTATCTTTCACCATAACAAGTGCTTGATATTGTGGCGGGTAAATAAGAAGGGCAGGTGCATCCCCGTCATAATATCCAGTCACTCCATCTCCTACTGTCACCATTACATGGTCTACAAAGTAAGTGGTGGGTGACACTACGAAATTTACAATCGCTCCCAATCCGTTTTCTACAGATATTAATTTATAACAGCCTTCTCCTTCACCATTTTGACCTGTAAAAAAATCACTAATCATAGTGACAGTCCCGTGAAAAGAATAAAAATTTGTCATACAATACCTCCATTGCTTTAAAAAGATATTACATTAAACGATAAAGCGATCTTTTATTTCGACATTAGTCGAGACTAATGAACTTTGTTCCAAGTATCGCTGTGGTCAATCTTGTGGATATAAATTGAGTGCGATTCCATGTTAAAAGGTTTTCGACATGCCCTAATGTATCCGAATTAGAAATACCAATAATCCGTTGAAAAACAAGTAAATCATAACTCATGCTTTTTTGATTCATAACAATTGGATTTAAATCACTAGCAGAAAGAACCTCGCCTTGAACTGGTTGTTTTAATTTGCCATTTTCATGGTAAAGCTGTGATAGATAATCATAGCCTTTGTAGCTAATGTCAAGGGTGAAAAGCAGGTCTAGTGGTGGACTTCCTACACTTACTTTATAAAGATCTTCATAATTGACCTTGAATGTATAGGTATTATTATATGTTTCAAAATCAAACAATAGGTGTGGGATATTATTTCTGAAGGAGTAAATATAGAAAATACCGTAACCCCCGCTTCCTCCCGATTCAATACTTACCAAAATATCCAATATGTTATCTTTAGAGAAATCCCCAAGGAAGAGCTTAGCATTATATCCTGCATTTTTTTGAAGATTAATTGTTGAAATCTGGTTAGAACGCCCATCTTGAATTACAAGTGTAATATGATCTGCGAAGATTTCGGTTTCAACGTTTTTTCTTCCATATAAATAGACGTAATCAAATATACCGTCACCTGTAACGTCACCTTGCTTCATGTCAAGCAACGCATAGTTACCATATGTTTGTTCTTGAAATTGCCTGTACAAATAACTCCCCCCAATAAACATTTGGCAATTACTTTGTGTACCATATGCAGGTCAATACCTATATGACACCAAAAAAGTGTTCTGTATAGTAATGCTAAGGGGATTCAAAAATGAAAGAATGTGTTGGCTTTATTCCAGTTGACTAGGTTATCAAAAATACGGTTTTTACTGAAGTTGTTTTTAACGAACTTCACGACTTGCTCAATTTTGCCTTTTGACTCGGGATCACTTTTCCGACAGAGATAAATTATAAATCCTCGTACCGACTGATACTTTGTGAATTCAGATGTAAAATAAGAATCCCGGTGTTCTCACTGACCGCCATCAGTGCATCATGATCGTAGACCATCTTCACTGGCATCCCTTCAAAGTAGGCAAAGGCATTCTCGTGACATCGCACAACATCTGCCGTCCGAAACGGCCGGTCCAGCCACTCTACATATTTATAACGGGAATGAGACAAGAAGAAAGCGATAAAATAGAGGCGTTTGCTTCCTCCAGTCTTTCCTTCGACAACCGTTTGTCCAAAATCCACTTGGCCCTGAAAACCAGAAGGTTTTCAGGAAGGGCTGTATATTCCCGCTGGCGTATGCTTTTCGGAATGGGATACATCTCCCGTAGTTCATTTACATAGTTGCGCACCGTGTTTTCAGCTGCACCTTTAAAATTTAGTCTTTCCACCAATCGTATACTTGTGCTCCAGTCAAATCAGGATGTTCTGTTAGCCAATGCACGATAAGATCCCGGAAGGTTCGGTTTCTCAGCGATATGAGAAAGTCCTCAAACTTTTCAGGCGTCATCTCTAAATATTCCTTTACGGTATTTCTCGACATGTTCAATTTCTTCGCAATTACATTGATCGAAAACCCTCAGATTGCAGGTTTTTCACTTCTGCATATTTCATGAATCTGTTCACTCCAATTTCCTCACCTTCAATAAACTATTCCAAGTCTATTAAAAGTGTCATATTTTGTCGGGTAATTGGTCAATCTTATTTGTGGAAAAGTGCTCTATCTTAATTGTGATAAACTGCTCCCTCTAGTTTAGCGGTTACAAATATTTAAGAAGACCCTGCTTAAATGGTAAAGAATAGGTGGCTAACGGGGTAGCTTTACTTAAATAAAAATCTTTAACAATCAGGCGCTTAAACTTCAATGAAGCTAGCATCTTTTTAGGTTTTTCTTAAAAGACGAAAAGCACCTTTTGTATTTAGATCTCTTATTTACTTATTTTCCTGATTACATTTGTTCAACAAAGTGTCGAAAATTGCAGAATTTTAAGAGCGGTTACTTAATAATGTTTTAGCTTTGACGATAAAATCTATATGAAAATCTAAAAAAATAACTATAAGTAGGAGAAAATATGAGAATTAAGCAACGTAAGAGAAGTATTGCTACCTCATTGATTTCGTTTATTGTTCCTATCATCATCGTCGCTCTGGTAGTGATATCGACAATTGGTTACACATTTTCAAAACAAATTATTACAGACCAATTAGACTATTCGATGAATACTAAGCTTCGAGAAACGGCCCAAGAAATTAACACGGTTCTTGAAAAGGAAAATAGTATTGCGAAAGGCTTGGCAAAAACGGTTGAGGTAAATTCAGATTTGCTATCGGAAAGCGATTATAATGATTTATTACAAAATTATATCCCTATGTACAACGAGACATTTGGGATGGGGGTGTGGTTTGAACCATCCGCATTTAAAGGTAAAAAGAAGTATGCACCATTTGCCTACAAGGATGGAGATAAGGTTATCCTTGATGATTCATATACAACAGGAGATCTTGATATATGGACAACAGAGTGGTATGAAGTTGGTTCTCAGCCAGACGGGGGGTGGACAATGGCCTATGCTGATCCGTCTACCAATGTTTCAATGGTTACTACTGCTTATCCTTTTAAAAAAACTAATGGTGATCTAATGGGTGTCGTTACAGTTGATGTTGATATTAGTAGTATTCAGAAATTAATTACCGAAACAAAAATTGATTATGATGGAAAAGCTATATTGGTACAGAATGATGGGACACTTCTAGGTGGAGTAGAAGAAGAACGTTTAATAAAGGACAATATTTTAGACGATGATAATTCCTCTCTTGTGAAAGCTGCTAAAGACATGTTTGCGAATGAGTCTGGAAAGAATGAATACACAATTGATAAAGAAAAGTATTTTTTCTACTTCTCAACCATTCCTAATACAAACTGGAGGATAGGTATAAGTGTAAGTGAATCCAATTTATTTAATAGTTTAAATAAATTATTATTTATTTTTGTTGTATCTGGTGCAGTTTCAATTGTAATTGTCACAACAGTCATTGTTGTTTTTGCAAACCGTATGGGGAAAACAGCAAAGAAATATAGTGTCATTGCTGAACTTGTTGCTGAGGGAGTGCTAGTAAACGAATTTGAAGAGAAAGACCTGGCAAGAAAAGATGAGCTTGGAGATATTGGAAGATCCCTTTTTAGTATGCAAAATAACTTAACAGATGTTATTGAAAAATTCCAGGTGAATGCTTTAAGTATTGATGATCATGCTCAAAACCTATCTTCTTTTTCTCAACAAATGAGTGCCACTTCGGAAAATGTAGCAACAGCCATTTCTACTGTCGCTGAAGGAGCAACAGAGCAACATGAAAAATTTAGAAGTGTAAACAAGAGAATTAGCCAATTTGGAACAGGCTTGGATTTTATGAATGAATCAATTAATGATGTAGATTTTTCAGCAAATTCCATTTTACTAATGGCTAATGAGAGCAGTCAAGAAATAAGTAGGATGACTAAATCTTTTGAAACACTGAACGAAACATTTAGAGAATTGATTGAACGAGTGAAGTCGGTCGAAGTTAATATTAGCAATGTTAATGAAATGACGGAAATCATACATTCGATCTCTGATCAAACGAACTTATTAGCTCTAAATGCATCCATAGAGGCTGCCAGAGCTGGAGAATCAGGAAAAGGCTTCGCGGTTGTAGCGAATGAAATAAGGAATTTAGCCGAAAAAAGTAGAGAGTCTTCTGAAAAAATTAATGCAATCATTAGAGGGGTTTCACAAGACACTGGAAAAATGGTTGGATCAACAGAAGAAGTAAACAAAGAACTTCTATTACAAAGAGAGCAATTAAATGCAACAATTCACTCATTCGAAGATATTATTAAGGCAGTTGAGAGTATTTCTCCTAAAATAAAAGAAACAAAAGAATCCTCAGTAAAAATTCAAAAAGAAAAAGATCTAATTCTTGAAGAACTAGAACAGGCGGGAGCAATAGCAGAAGATGTAGCAGCATCGGCAGAGGAAATTTCAGCCTCAGCAGAGGAAATGTCTGCTTCAACAGAAGAAGTCAGTGATTCAGCTGTAAGTTTAGGTGAGATGACAAATGAAATGAATAATAAAATTAATTTCTTCAAGATAAAGAATTAGATTAATTCAATGGAGAAGTGACTTTGAATCAATTTTGGCTTCTTGACCATTTATTAATATAATCTTTGGCTGGAATTTTATGTGTAAATGAAAAGCACTCTTAACCCTTGCTAAATACGGTTTTTTACGGTGAATTTTCGTGCCGGATTGAATTTATTTTTAAATTTAAGCTATTAGAAGAAATGCTTTATATCAATGGTGACCGACCTTTTCATAAACCACTTCGTTCCTTTTTTAGCAAGATTAATCAAATTTGAGATGGAAGGGTCCACCGGATAATCTTATAGAGTCAAAAGATAAGCCGTCTGCTTCCATAGCAGACGGCTTTTTTGAATGGAAAGATCATCGTTCGTGTGCAGCGGGAATAAGAACAATGTCTTCGGGGTGTTACGGCCATGATCCATTCCGATAGAAGACTCCTTCTTTAATCGTGTGAGGGGGCATCACCCAGCGATAAGGGGAGATTTTTACGTGTTAGGCGAAAGCCTAATATTTATCAGTTCTCTGCAGATGATATATAATTATCCTTAGTAAAATAAAGGGCTGGTATATCAGTGAAACTAGATAGTAATCATCACCCGGTATTCTTTGTATTATCATTTGATGCTGATTGTTAAATATTGCTGAAAAGTCTTCAATCATTTCTTTGTAAAGTAGGCAAAGGATTTCCAAGTTTAAAAAGAATAGAGTGCAATCGAATACAACTAGCACCCAAAGGGAACTGTCGCCCTTCTGACTACAGGAGGAGTTTAATCGTAACCTACCGATAGATCAGTATTCCTAGGAATCTTCTACTTCAAACAGACCATAGGGTTGTTAAGTACTGAGCAGATCAAGCATGGAGGTGGGCTCGTTCATGATTTTCATCGGAGTGACAGGCTGGGGCGACCACGATACCCTCTATAAAGGGAAAGTTCCGTCAAGAGATAAATTAAAAGAGTATTCGGGTTTCTTTCCAATTGTCGAAGTGGACGCTTCATTTTATGCTGTCCAGCCGCTCAAAAATGCGGAAAAGTGGGTTAGTGACACTCCGGATTCTTTTCGGTTTATTGTCAAGGCATATCAAGGGATGACTGGCCACCAGCGTGGCGAAATCCCCTTTAACAGTAAAGAAGAAATGTTTGCTGCATTTAGGCAGTCGTTAATCCCTTACGAAGAAACCGGAAAGCTGGCAATGGTGCTTTTCCAGTTTCCGCCGTGGTTTGACTGCACCCGAGAGAATGTTGAATATTTGCGCTGGTGCAGGCAGGAAATGGGGAAGGTATCGTGTGCACTCGAGTTCCGCCATCAATCATGGTTTTGGGGAGAAATGAAAGAAAGAACACTTGAGTATATGACTAGTGAAAATTGGATTCACAGCATTTGTGACGAGCCCCAGGCAGGGGAAGGGTCAGTGCCTGCTGTTGTTAAGGCTGCATCCCCGGAAAAAGTTCTTGTGCGTTTCCATGGCCGCAATGAGTATGGCTGGAATAAAAAAGCAGGGGAAAACTGGCGCGAAGTACGCTATCTTTACCGCTATAATGACCAAGAACTGGCTGAGTGGGCTGAACATTTGAAGAAGCTTGAAAATCAAGCTAAAGAGGTATATGCGGTTTTCAATAACAATTCTGGCGGTGATGCCGCTGATAATGCGCAAAAAATGATGGAAATGCTGAATGTGGAGTATAGCGGACTGACACCTAGGCAGCTCGACTTGTTTTAAAAAAAGGGATGAGATGATTGGAAGTTGTTCATATATACCATACGAATGATTTACATAGCCATTTTGAGCATTGGTCAAGTATTCACCACCTTCTTGTCCAAAGGAGAGAATGGCATGAACAGGAGGGAGATGAAGTATTCATCTTCGATATTGGCGATCATATGGACCGGTGGCATCCCTATTCTGATGCATCAAGGGGAAAAGGGAACTGCAGGCTGTTAAATGAGGCAGGCTATGACGCGGTAACCATCGGCAATAACGAGGGAATTACTCTTTCTCATAAAGACCTTGGCGAAATGTATGTTGAAAGAGATTTTCATGTCCTTGCCGCCAACCTGTTCGATGAGGAGGGGAAATTGCCGGAATGGGGCAAGCCCTATCATATATACAGGACAAAGTCAGGAACGAGGATTGCTGTAATCGGTCTGACGGTTAATTTTACGCATTTCTATCATTTACTTCAGTGGAGAGCCGTTGACCCGCTTATAGAGCTTGAAAACTATCTTGGAAAGTTAAATGGGGAGGCTGACGTGATCGTTCTTCTTTCCCATCTTGGTATACATGATGACGAAAGAATTGCTGAGATGTTTCCACAGATTGATGTGATCATTGGCGGGCATACCCACCATATTCTCCATGAAGGGAAAATGGTGGGTCATACCCTTGTTTGCGGAGCAGGGAAATACGGGCAGTATATAGGACATATCACACTTGGGATTGATCATAATTCAAAAAAGGCAGTCACAAAAGAGGCTATCCTTTATGACATGAACGAACGGCCACATCCTGATGATGATAAGCAGGCAGCAATGCTTTATGATACAGGGAAAAAAATGCTGGATCGCCCAGTTGCCTTCTTAAAAGTGCCACTTCAGACAAATCCTTTTGAAAATTCGGAGCTACCATCCCTCCTTTGCAGAGAACTAAAGGAATGGTGCTCAGCGGATGCTGCTTTTCTTAATGCAGGACTTCTGCTCGGCGGATTGGAGGGAGCCGTTACGGAATTTGATTTGCTGACGGTTTGCCCGCATCCTATCAATCCATGTACTGTCGTGCTTGGTGGTGCTGAATTAAAGGAAGTCATCATGCAGGCGATGGATGAAAAATGGGATCATATGCAAATTAAGGGTCTTGGCTTCAGGGGGACCGTCATGGGGAAAATAGTGTTTGCCGGCATTTCCGTGCAAGGCAGGGAGATACTGATTGGCGGAGAGCCAATTCTTCCTAAAGCAGAATATGTCATTGCTATTCCGGACATGTTTACATTTGGGCGTTTTTTCCCCGAAATCTACAGGTCAGGCAGAAAAACGTATTTTCTCCCTGAATTTATGAGGGACTTATTGCGGCGGACCATAGAGAGATTTGAAAATTAACAGCACCTTCACTCTTTTCCATCTCATATCATAAAGTATTACAGATGGAAAGGAGAGCTGCTGCATGATTGAAATGACACCAATCCAACTCGATGGCCATACTTTTATCGGGATTACCGTTAAGCTGCCCAAAACAAGCCTGCTTGCTGTCACCAGTGAAAAGGGATATATTATGTGCGGAGCGCTGGATGTGGCTCTTTTGAATGAAAAGTTAGCTGCAAGGAAAGTGTTTGCAGGTAGGGCTGTCGGGGTCAGGACGATACAGGAGCTGCTGGACGCTCCGCTTGAGTCGGTAACAATTGAGGCCGAAAACCGTGGGGTAACCGCCGGGATGGTGGGAAAGGATGCGCTGCTGAAAATGGTTTAAGGAGTCCTCACACGGCTGTCGGGATGGGCGTGAATGATATCTGTTTTTCAACTTCAATCATACATTAGACAAGGGTCGTCATTACTCAGCTAAACTCAGATAGCCGGGGATGGGCGATCTTTTTGTTTGATGGTAATATTTGAGGGCTTTTTCCTGAAACCGTCAAAAAATATGTCGAAATTTGTCTGCTTAATAAATCTGCCTATGGTAGAATAATGAGGAATTAGGCTTTAGCCAGCGATTCATTTTTATCCTAGTGAAAAAGTGGGAAAAGACAATGAGACTCATTGCAACAGCTTCGGCAGAAGAAGGTGCTAAGTTAGGGAAAGCGATATACAATAGTCAGGGGCAGATTCTCCTTAATAAGGGGGCAGGCCTTACCCAAAGTATTATCAGCCGGCTTCTTGGCTTTGGAATCGATTATGTTTATATTGACGATCCAGATACAGAAGATATAGCCGTGAACAGCCCGGTTTCCGATGAACTTCGGATCGAGGCATACGCCACAATCCAATCAGCCTTTAAACAAGTGGCGAATGATATCCATGTTTCTCCCGCGATTGTGTTAGAAAAAAGTACGAAAGATTTCAAAAGGCTGATACGGTGCCTGATCAGCGAGTTGAACGGCAGCAATGAGTTGCTGAGCCTCCTATCGGATGTATTTATCCACGATCAATATATTTTTTCGCATTCACTTAATGTCACTCTCTATACATTAGCAATTGGACTTGAAATGAAGCTTAATGGGAAAGATTTAGAGTCTATTGGACTTGGGGCAATCCTTCATGATGTCGGGAAAATGAACATTCCTCGCGAGATTCTGTTAAAGCCAGGGAGGCTGACTTTAGAAGAGTACGAAACAATCAAGGCTCATGCAGAAGACGGTTTCGAAATTCTCAGAAGCATACAAGGTCTGCCGCTGCTTGTTTCGCATTGCGCCTATCAGCATCATGAGAGGATGGATGGCACGGGATATCCTAGGGGGCTAAAAGGCGAGGAAATCCATTTGTTCGGAAAGATTCTCGGTGTTGCGGATGTATTTGATGCAGTCACGTCTAATCGCGTGTACAGAAATGCAATGCTTCCGCATGAAGGGCTAGAGATACTGTACGCAGGGTATGGAAGCAAATTCAACGCTGCTGTCATTGATGCCTTTAAAAGAGCGGTTGTCATCTATCCTGCGGGGTTGACTGTTCAGCTCAGCAACGGAAAGAAAGGGGTAGTTTCTTCCCAGCATCGCGGAATAAGCGACCGCCCGACCGTCAGGGTGCTTGAAGAGCATGGGATGAAAGTGGCTCCCTACGAAATTGATCTAAGCAGGAACCCTTCCATTGTTATTACAGAATGTGACACGACCTTCAGGAAATAAATTGCTGATTGAAATGACCATCACTCGCTGCCCTGCTGCTTGGGGCAGCTTATTTTTGCTCCATAAAAGTTATCACGATTTAACACTTCCCGCCAGGTCAGGTTGGGAGAACCGCTGCTATTTACTAGAAAGATATTAAAAGCCAGGATTCTACAAAAAACTTTATTTTTTAACAAATAACATTTTGACAAAGAGAAGGCGGCGGGATATACTATTTTCAAATAAGTCAGAAAATAATAAACTTTAAGAGTGTTTCGTTATTTTTTTGAGATGCTCAGGAAAAATACAGGGGGTACATTTCATGGAAAATCGACCGCAGTGGGGGACCAGGGCAGGATTTATCTTGGCTGCAATCGGGTCCGCAGTAGGACTCGGAAATATTTGGCGTTTTCCTGCCGTTGCTTATGATAACGGAGGAGGGGCATTCTTTGTTCCCTATTTATTCGCATTATTAACAGCTGGGATACCACTGTTAATCCTTGAGTTCACTCTTGGACATAAATATAGGGGATCAGCCCCGCTTACGTACGCCAGATTGAACAAGAAGTTCGAGTGGCTTGGCTGGTGGCAGGTTGCCATTTCATTTGTCATTTCAACATATTACGCTGTTATTATTGCTTGGGCAATGTCATATGCAGTGTTTTCCATTAACCAAAAATGGGGCGATGCACCGAAAGATTTCCTCTACGGCGATTATCTCCAGCTCCCGGCAACTGCAGGATCGGCAGGAGGGATTGTCCCTGGAGTGTTTATTCCATTACTACTTGTATGGATGATCACGATGGGTGTATTGCTCAAGGGAGTGAAGCGTGGAATTGAAATAGCCAATAAGTTTATGATTCCAACGCTTGTAATCCTGTTCCTTGTCATCGTCTTGAGAGCTGTTACGCTTGACGGAGCTTCTGAAGGACTTGATGCTTTCTTTAAGCCGGACTGGGGTTCAATAGCAGATCCGAAAGTATGGGTTGCTGCTTATGGACAGATTTTCTTCAGTCTCTCCATTGGTTTTGCCATTATGATCACGTATTCCAGCTATTTGCCAAAGAAAACAGATTTGACAAACAGTGCGTTCATTACAGGTTTTGCGAACTCGGGTTTTGAACTCCTCGCGGGTATCGGGGTATTCTCTGCACTTGGTTTTATGGCTGTACAGCAGGGAATTCCTGTTGATAAAGTAGTTTCAGAAGGAGTCGGGCTTGCATTTGTTGTCTTTCCGCAAATCATCAATGAATTTCCTGCATTTAACGGATTGTTTGGAGTCGTTTTCTTCGCCTGCCTGACCCTGGCTGGATTGACATCACTTATATCCATTGTGGAGACATACGTTGCAGCAGTCCAGGAGAAATTCAAGCTGACAAGAACGAAAGCTGTCCTTGCCGGAGGCGGTGCATCTGCAGTGATTTCCGTTCTGTTCGCCACGAAAGGCGGCCTGTATTTCCTTGATGCAGCGGACTACTTCATCAACCAATTTGGAGTGGCTCTTGCCGGCCTTGTGGAAGTAGTGGTCATTGCCTGGGTTCTCAGGGAACTGAAAGGGCTGGAGACACATGCCAACAGCATTTCCGATATGATGGTTGGCTCGAGCTGGCGCTTTTTCCTTGGCGGTGTAACACCACTAATCCTTGGATATATGATGTTCCAGAACATCCTTACGAACATTAAAGTAAATTATGGAGACTACCCTATAGAGTTCCTCGCCTATGCAGGCTGGGGTGTAGCAGCAGCAGCCCTCGTGGCAGGATTTTTGCTTATGGCTGTCAAATGGGACAGGAAGCTGATTGCATTTCCATCTAAAAAGGAGGCGTCATAATGTCAGGCAGTGCAATCGCTATGATGGCTGTTGGTATGGTCATTATCTGGGGAGGACTTGTCGCAAGTGTGGCAATGGCCGTCATTAAAGGAAAGAATTCATAAAAGCAATAAGGGATCATATCTCTTTGCTAAAAAGCGGCCATTAGGCCGCTTTTTAGTTTTATTTCACTACTTTTTTGATTGAATTCGTTCCTGTCTTTCCCACATCCGCAAATGCGGGTACGGATCAAAGGACCACTCGGAATAGCCATTGTCTTTGTACATTCCATAATGGAGATGGGGCGGAAACTTTCCAGATGTTCCCGGCGGTCCATAGCCTGAACTGCCGACTCCCCCGATGACTTGTCCCGGCTTTACCACTTGTCCTGTTTTTAAATCCTCGGAAAAGCCGCTAAGATGGGCGTAATAATGATAGTTATTGTTGATATCTCTAATTCCTACTCTCCATCCTCCATACTTGTTCCAGCCCTTCATTTCGACAATCCCGTAGCCAGTTGCCCTTACTGGGACTCCATATCCAGCAAAAATATCTGTTCCTTCATGGATTCTTCGCCCTCCCCAGCCCCTGGCATCGCCCCAGGTGTTCTTGTAGCTATGGTTGCTTCTTAAAGGAACCGGAAAGGCGTGTGAATCAAGGTCGAGCCTGCCGAAATGCTTATAAATTTTTGCTTTGTCCATAATGATGCCGACAGCTTTGTCCCGGTGATAATAATTCCATAGCCCGATTCTAATATTATCGTGGCTCGTTCCAAAGGAGAGAAGCTGTTGGGCAAAAGCATGCAGGACGTCCTCGTCATTTTCAAGTTGGGCTTTACCATCCCCGTTGCCATCGAATCCTGTCCCTTGAAAGAATTGGATGGAAGCCGGATTGTTGTCGCTATGATTCGGATTCAACAAGCCTGACCATTCCTCAGGTTTAATATAAATGGCCGCGGTACCAGATGGGTCCGGCAAGTCCCTTCGCGCTTCCCTCACATTTCGTTCATATTGGTCAACAGCGGCGATATAATACCATGGAATTTGAGTTGCAGCCTCGACTTGTCTATAAAGCTCCATCCTCTTTTCATGCATATCCTCCCGGCCGTCGGCAAACCCAATGGAGGGAAGTGTATTGAGGCATAGAGAAAAAATGATAACTGCCAGAAGAAACCTCACAGGAATCCTCCCTTCAAAAATTTTATTCCTATTCTAGTTTGTGGGAAATTGCCGATATCATAATGGGGAAATGCTGGTAATACAAAGCTTTCCGGCTTGTCGTACTTTTTCCATTATGGTAAAGTGACAAAAGAAGAGTCCTGTACATGTAATGGACAAAGACAGGCTAAAAACACCAATTTCCGGGAGCGGATTGAAGGCTGCTTAGGGAACAGAATGGAGCTGAATTCATTGAGTACGAAGGAACAACCATTAAGGAAGCCGGAATGGCTCAAAATAAAGCTTAATACGAATGAAAATTACACTGGCCTTAAGCAGATGATGCGTGAAAAGGGTCTGCATACGGTTTGCGAAGAAGCTCGCTGCCCGAACATCCATGAATGCTGGGCTGTCCGCAGAACAGCTACATTTATGATCCTTGGCGATGTATGTACGCGTGCTTGCCGTTTTTGTGCTGTCAAGACAGGTTTGCCGACTGAGCTTGACTTGCAAGAGCCTGAAAGAGTAGCTGATTCTGTTGCACTTATGAACCTGAAGCATGTCGTAGTCACTGCGGTAGCAAGGGACGACTTGAAGGACGGCGGTGCAGCTGTATTTGCTGAAACTGTCCGTGCGATCCACCGGAAAAGTCCGTTTACAAGCATTGAAGTGCTGCCTTCCGATATGGGCGGCGTGTTTGAAAATCTCCAAATGCTGATGGATGCTAAACCAGATATCCTGAACCATAACATTGAAACGGTTAAGAGTCTGTCGCCGAGAGTAAGGGCAAGAGCAACATACGAACGTTCGCTTGAGTTCCTTAGAAGGGCAAAAGAAATTCAGCCGGCCGTTCCAACAAAGTCGAGCATTATGGTTGGCCTCGGAGAAACAAAAGAAGAGCTGATTAAGGCAATGGATGACCTTCGTACCAACAATGTCGATATTCTGACGCTTGGCCAGTATTTGCAGCCATCAAAAAAACATTTGCCGGTCCTGAAGTATTATCATCCTGATGAGTTCCAGGAGCTTAAGGAAATCGCGCTTGCAAAAGGCTTCAGCCACTGTGAGGCAGGCCCGCTCGTAAGATCTTCCTATCATGCAGATGAACAGGTTGATTCAGCTGCAAGGCACAGGCAGGAGCTTGCCAGCCAGAAAGCCAGCAAAGCATAGAGCAGGGAGAACAAAAAGAGTTCAGCATATAATTGCTGGACTCTCATTTGTCTTTTCTATTCTTGTTTGCTGCGTGACTTTTCGCCAAGGTCATCCTTGTCCAGCGCGTCATTCATTTCACCCTGTGATTCGCCATTCTCGTTTTCACCCTCGCTCATTTTACTGCCTTGCGGGGATTTCAGCATTTGCTTGATAACACCGTCGATCAGAGTATCCACATCACGGCTGTTCGTATTGAGGCTTGCAAAGTTTTCCACATCCTTACGAAGATCCTGGTCGTCTGATACATAAACATGGAACCACCGGGGAACAACAGACATGGCCATTTTCTTTACTTGATCCGCGGTTTCATTCCGGCTGTCAGAGTCAGTCTTATAGACAATAAGCACTTCTTTATCAGTGACAAGAGTGGAAGCATCATCCACGTTTGGAGTCTGGAGGCAAAGTTTCGATATTATGTCTGCGGTTTGCTCTCGGTCCATTTCCATGTAGGCATCTTGCTGGTTGTCCCCCATTATGCCGCTGCGTTTATGGCGGACATACCCAAAGTCTTTGCTCTTGTTCTTCATGCCTTTTCCCTCATTGTGATTGTAAATGTCAGGGCGCTGTTCATTAACATTAAGGGTATTTCCGCTTTCCTCGAAAATGCCGCTTCGACCGTCCTGTGTGTCATTGTTTCCTGCACAACCTGCAAGCAAGAATCCTGAAAGGGCGGCTCCTATTACTGTTTTTTTCATGCAAAACACCTCCTTATCCATTAGAATAGCCAGATACAACCTATTTTTTCTTAGTAATTGATGGGGAATCAGTTATAATTTAATTAAGCAACCTAATATAAAACGCTTTCAGGCAGGCATACATTAAAGAGGTGATGGAATGATTTGCATCAACAATCACTGCTATGAAGTAGTGGAAGAATATCGCGATGCCTTCAATGAAGAGGCATTTCGGTCCCGGTACAGTGAAATTTTGACAAAGTACGATTTTATCGTCGGCGATTGGGGTTACGGACAGCTGAGGCTCAAAGGATTCTTTGATGACCAAAGCCAAAAAGCAACATTCGATACGAGAATCAGCACAGTCAGTGAATACATATACGAGTACTGTAATTTCGGCTGTGCTTATTTCGTAGTAAAAAAAGTAAAGAAATAGAGAAAAGCGGAGGCGCCCGTTAAGCGGCGTATGGACTGGAGCCCACCGGTACGAGATAAAGGAAACACGAAGAGCGTTAGTGATTCGATGTTGACTTATAACGCTAAGAACGCGAACGTCCTGTGCGCAACGCCTTACTCGCACATCCTGTGCTTCGTCGTAGGTGGCGAAGTCCACTAGACGCTGGGTGCTGTAGCTGGACAAAGAAAAGCGGAGGCGCCCGTTAAGCGGCGTATGGACTGGAGCCCACCGGCACGAGATAAAGGAAACACGAAGAGCGTTAGCGATTCGATGTTGACTTATAACGCTAAGAACGCGTACGTCCTGTGCGCAACGCCTTACTCGCACATCCTGTGCTTCGTCGTAGATGGGCGAAGTCCACTAGACGCTGGGTGCTGTAGCTGGACAAGAAAAGCAGAGGCGCCTTGGTCAGGTGCTGTAGCTGAACAAAGAAAAGCAGAGGCGCCCGTTAAGCGGCGTATGACAGTCGCTGGACATAGGACTGGACAATGACAAGAAAGGCGCACAGAAATTATCTGTGCGCCTTTGCTTATGGTGTATACGGGGGCTAGCTTTCCCGTTTAGGGTCGTCATGGACGGGATGCGCGCCTTCTTCCTGGCGTTCAATATCCTGGTGAAAGGTTTTCATTTCATAGTTGAATGCACTATAATACCGCTGATCTTGTCCCCAATTTCCGCTTTTGTTTTCCACAGGCCTGGTGCTTCCCTGCGGCGCACCGTAAGGGCCCTCCGGGTATTCTTCTGCCATCAGATAGTTACTGCTTTTTTCTGCATTGGAAATATCCGAATACTGATCCTTTTTTCTGTCGGCCATTCAAAATTCCTCCCTTTCCGAATACACCCATAGTATTTCTTTTTTAGGGAAATAATACAGGCATTATAGGGAGCAAGAAATTTAAAGGCTCTCTCTGAGGAAGGAACGCAGATCTTCAGCATCCTCTTCGGAAAGTTTGAAAGCATGTTCAAGGTAACCCTCTTCGTCAAGATCATCAGTTCCGATAATCGCAAAACGGCTGCCCTGGATGTCAAGAACAATTTGTTTGCCGTAATAGCGGTCCGATTGAATGATCGCAAGGTCGAAACGCTGCTGGTCTCCCATAAAGCTGACAAACCTGGTTTTTGTGTCCACCCTGTCGTCATATAGGTAAAAGCGATCTGACATATGTAATTCTCCCCTTTGTCTAGTCTTTTTCCATCATACCAAAAATGGCGGCTTGGCGCAGGGATGGTGATGAAACCGTATAGGAAAAAAGAACTATTTGCCAATAAATATGGTACAATAGATTAAAAAATGCAGCAGTATCCCGAGAGGAATGAAACGTATGGCCCGCATAAAAGACAAGCTGGCTGCCTGGGGAAAAATTTTTCTTCCCCATTCTTGTGTCCGCTATTATCCTCCGCAGTTTATAGTCCGGAATCCCGTTGTTCAGGGTGTCGGAAATGCCTTTGATGAGGGCTGCGAGGTGGCAGTCATAGCCTATACTGTACATAATCATCAGGAATTGGCACAACAGCTTGGGGGAGAGTATCCTCAATATCTTTCTAAAATGAAGAACCATTTCAGGTATGCAGTTAACAAGGAAATTGAAGAGCGGAATATTATAGTCCTGCATGATTACTTCAGCTACAGCCTTACACTCTTTATCCGTGTCGAAGACGGGCGCCAGTGCATATCCGAAATCGCGGGCAAAATGAAAAAGATCCTCTGTGAAGCTGAAACGAAAATCAATGGGGAAATGTCTCCTGTCGCCCCCGTTATAGATACAGGTTTCATTTTTATCGATAAAAATCATCATTCGATCCAAGAGGCTGTCTTAAACGGTCAGCAGCAAGCCTTGGCAATCTCGGCAAAAAAAGGGCAGTCCGAGTTTAATCAAATGGTGTATGAAGTGAATAAAATTGTAGCTGAAAAGAATATCCGGCTTCTTGCCCAGCCAATCATCGATGTGGCTTCAAAGAAAATTCACGCTTGGGAAATGCTTACAAGGGGACCAGAAGGGACATCTCTTGAAAGCCCACTACAGCTTTTTTCTGTCGCAAGACAAACGAGCAGCCTTTATGCCCTGGAAATGATTGTCCTGGAAAAGACACTTGAGCAGATTTTGCTGACACAATGCAGGGAAGATATTTTCATTAACTTTACACCTATCACGCTCGGGAGCCCCCGTTTTGTTGCTGATATGAAAGAGATGCTTTCCAGGAAGGGAGCGATACCTCCCGGACAAATCACATTTGAAGTAACCGAACGAGATTCGATCGAAGAAATCGAGAATTTCGTATATAATATAAAAGAACTTAGGAGAATGGGATTTAAAATTGCTGTTGACGATACAGGGGCAGGTTATGCCAGTCTGAACACTATCAGTGAGATCATGCCTGATATCATCAAGATTGACCGTTCCGTTATCGAAAATATTGATAAAAACTCGGTCAAAGAATCAATGCTGAAGGGCCTTTTGCTGGTAGCGCGGGAAGCGGGTTCCCTTGTAGTCGCAGAGGGAATTGAGAATGAAGAAGAGGCGTCTGTCCTGTCACGAAACAAGGTCGATCTGGCACAGGGGTATTTTTATGCTCGTCCAGGAAGATTAAACAGCCTGGCATCTGTTTAGAAATAGTGGAGGTGGAATGAAAGGTGTTTTTTGTTGACAGAGAAAAGATAGAAGAGACATTAGTGTTTCTCGAAGGGCAGATAAAGCTTTTCAAAGAACACGATAAGTGGGAAACTGAAATTGAAAAGGCTGCCCTAGAACGGGTTGTCCACACGATAATCGAGTCAGTGCTTGATGTCGGAAATATGATGATTGATGGATTTATCATGAGAGACCCGGGAAGCTATGAAGACATCGTCGAAATCCTTGTGGATGAAAAGGTGGTTTCTTCCGGAACGGGCGACAGTCTGAAAGTGCTTGTCGGCCAGCGGAGGCAGGTTGTACAAGCCTATACAAGCGTGGATCATGCCTTGCTGCAGGAAGTATTTACAAAGGAAATGGTAGCTGTTGAAGATTTTCCAGGCTGCACCCGGAAGTATTTGGCGAATGAGCTTGGACCCGTTTCTGCTTTTAAAAAATAGTTTTTGATGGAGAGACCATCAAGCATGGTCTCTTTTATATTGGAGAAGGATATACTAGGCAATCTAAAAAGAGGAGGCTGGAATAAAATGAAGCAATATAAAGGATATTTGATAGACCTTGACGGAACGATGTACCGCGGTTCAGAAAGAATTGAAGCAGCATCTGATTTTGTCAAAAGGCTTGTGGAAAAAGGGATTCCCTACTTATTTGTGACGAATAACTCTTCTAGAACGCCTTCGCAAGTGGCATCAAAGCTCCGTGACTTCGACATCCCTACTGGCGAAGACCAAGTATTCACCACAAGCCAGGCGACGGCAAACTATATATTTGAAGAGAAACAGGATGCATCGGTTTATGTAATTGGTGAAGAAGGAATCAGAACGGCACTTGCTGAAAAAGGCTTAGAGGAAGCTGGTGAGAATGCCGACTATGTTGTGGTCGGGATCGATCGTTCGATTTCATATGAAAAGCTTGCGGTTGGCTGCCTTGCCGTTAGGAATGGTGCGACCTTCATTTCGACGAATGGCGACATTGCGATACCGACTGAACGAGGCCTGCTTCCTGGGAATGGTTCACTGACATCTGTAATCAGTGTTTCAACCCAGACTAAGCCTATTTTTATCGGAAAGCCGGAATCAGTTATTATGGAGCAGGCGCTGAAAGTTCTTGGAACAGCGAAAGAAGATACGCTTATGGTTGGCGACTATTATGATACGGATATTCTGGCTGGAATGAATGCCGGTATGGATACATTGCTTGTCCACACGGGAGTGACAACAAAGGAACTTCTGGCAGGCTACGAGAAAATGCCGACTTACACAGTGGATTCGCTGGACGACTGGGAGGTATAAAAAAGGTGTACGCAGCTGCGTACACCTTTTCTTTATTCAACATTTGCAGCCCTGTGCGCCAGCCGGCTTGAAGCTGCAGCTGCAATGGCGCCTACGAGGTCATCGAGAAATGTATGGCATTTCCCGCCAGATTTATCGTTCAGTTTTTCCAGGATACCTGGTTTTTGCTTATCGATATATCCGTAATTTGTAAAACCGATCGATCCGTATATATTAACAATCGAAAATGCGAGGATTTCATCTACGCCATACAATCCTTCATCTGTTTCGATGATTGATTGCAGAGGCTCGCCCAGCATGCCTTTTTCCGCAAGGATATCCAGCTGGATGCCTGTGAGGATTGCATTCTGGACTTCGCGTTTCTTAAGTACACGTTCAACGTTTTCAGTACAAACGTCCATCGTCAATGAAGGATGGTATTTCTCCTGAAGGTAAAATACGAGCTTGGCAATATCCTCGATTTCCACTCCCCGTTCAAGTAGCCATCTTCTTGCTGTCTCTTCTGTCATGTGAATCGCTTTTTTGTTTTCTGCCATTTAATTCACCTTTCTTTTGTCATATTACTCTTTATATCCTCATTTATCCTAAATTATTCCGTTAAACCAAAATGGTGCGGCTGATCCCCTTTTCTTCAGGTTTATGATTCCTGAACAAGAATTCCTGTAACACTTCATATACTGGAATTGAAGAATCTTGGTGAAGGAGGGTGCAGGAATGTTTGAGAAAATGCTGAAAGAGAATTATGGGATTAAGGCGGGTACGGAAATTGAGCTGGAGGGATACCGTGCTATCCAGAAAGAAAATTCTCTTTACCTGATTATGCAGGCAAACCACCTGAAAGAGCAAGAGATAAGCGAACTGTCCCGAATTGCCCTCCAATTGCAAAGCTTTGGCGACAGGGAGGTACCGTTGTTCCTTAAGTCCCAAAATGAAAGAGAATACTGTGAATGGGAGAACAATCGTTACAGTGTCCTGCAGTGCAGCCGGCTCGCAGAACCCGATCTAGTAAAGACAGGACGGAAGCTTGCGAAGTTCCATCTCCGCGGTCGTCATATTCCCTTCCAGGTGACTGGAATCAATCGGATTGGGCAATGGAAACAGCTGTGGGAACAGCGGGTCGACCAGATGGAGAAGGTGTGGAATGAAAGGATCTTTCAGGAACCGGAAAATGGCTTTGAACGCATGTTTCTTGATTCGTTCCCTTATTATATGGGGATAGCCGAGAATTCAATCCAATACCTTGTCGATACCGAGCTGGATTTACTGCCACAAGAAAGCGACAGCGGGGCGGTATGTCATGAGCGTTTTACAAGATCAGCATGGGGAACGAGGTATTTAATCAAGAATCCTTTTGACTGGGTATTCGACCATCCTGGACGAGATTTGGCAGAGTGGGTAAGGGAACATTATTTCAGGAACATTCAAACCTCGCACCCCGAAATTCGAGTATTTATGTCTGAATACAGGACAGCAGGAAAACTAACTCCTTTTTCCTGGAGGCTGCTTTACGCCAGGCTCATGTTTCCTCTCCATTATTTTGAATGCATCGAGAATTATTATATGGCGGTGTCAGAGCAGGCAAGGAACGAGCTTGATGATAGTCTGAAGAAATTCCTGAACCAGTCCTCGGAGCATGAACGATTCCTGAGCACTTTTTATCAGTTATGTGATGCTCCGGTAAGGACCATGAAGCTGCCGGTACCCGGCTGGCTTGCGAAGCAACCCGTTTACTAGAAATAAAGGCAACAGACTTCCAAAAGGGAAAAGGGGTGTAGGTAATGAAATCTTATGTTTATATGACGAGAAAACTTCCACATAAATCTATGTCAGACTTTGTGCCGAAAAAAATTTGCGCGTGCTACCATGAGGCAAGCCTAAAACATCGTACATCCTGAAGTTTTAAAATGATATCGATAGCTTGCATCAACAATCAATACTTGCGGGTTACTCCACCCTCAGATAACAAACCCTGAATTCCTGCTTCGTATGGAATTCAGGGTTCTATTTCCCAGAAAAGTTTTAGTACGTCTAGAATGCTGGCCCTCCCTCATAAATAAGCGAGCATGTTATACCAAAATAAAGAGTGTAAACTGTATCCATTTTTGGGTGATTGTCACATAATAACACAGGCTTAAACTCTTTTGGGGAGGTTCATAATAAAATCAAACGATGGGGCTTGTCTGAAAAATGAAATCATTCTAATTCAGTCAGTCATCTGATCAAAAAAAGTAAAACTAATCGCTCGTGTAAATACAAGTATAAAAAAGTTGAAAGCAAAAATATAAGTTTTGTTCCTGATTTATCTGGTATTCAAATTACGGGTACACTTCTAAAAGATTTTCCTTAAATTCGTCTGAAGACCCTCAATCATCTCTTCGAAAAAAATAAGTTATTCCTCCAATTTAATGGAATTGTCTTTATAAAATTGAAAACGTGATATCAAGGTATCATAACTCAACGGTTTATTCCGTGAATCCATTGCACTCCTCCTTCTGGATACTCCAGTTAATACTTTATGCACAACTATTGATTCCCTCCCTTTTTTTACACTTTTTTCTGTAAAGAGGCATTATTAGTAATTTGCGGGTTCTAGATACTTTTTTTAGTTTATTCGAAAAAGTAACCGTTTACTTTTGGGGGGCGGGATATTTACCCCTTGTAAATAATGTTGCCAGTACTTATAATGTCTACTATATAAAAACAAATGTTTACTTAGGGTGAACAGATTGCGAGGGGAAAGGGATGAAAGGAATTTCGGTTGGCCTGCTTGGATTGGGTACTGTGGGAAGCGGTGTTGTAAGGATTATTGACAACCATCAAGATACACTGATGCACCAGGTGGGCTGTCCTATCATGGTGAAAAAGGTCCTTGTGCAGGATTTGTCTAAGGTGAGGGACATAAAAATAGACAGCAGTCTCCTGACTACGAGTGCTGCTGAAATAATCAGTGATCCGGAAATTGATGTCGTTATTGAAGTCATGGGCGGTGTTGAGAGCACAAAAGGATATGTTCTGGAGGCAATCAGGAACAAGAAGCATATCGTGACCGCTAATAAGGACTTGATGGCCCTGTACGGTTCAGAACTGCTTACAGCTGCTTCAGAAAACGGCTGCGACCTGTTTTATGAAGCTAGCGTAGCCGGCGGGATTCCAATCCTTAGAGGCCTTGTGGATGGCCTTGCTTCCGACCGGATCACAAAATTGATGGGAATTGTCAATGGGACAACAAACTTTATCCTCACGAAAATGGATCAGGAAGGGCTTGCGTACGAGAAGGTGTTGAAGATGGCCCAGGATTTGGGTTTTGCAGAAGCTAATCCTGCCGCGGACGTGGAAGGCCTGGATGCGGCCAGAAAAATGGCTATCCTCTCCACACTCGGATTTTCAATGAAAATCGACCTTGAGGATGTAAAGGTGCAGGGCATTACCGGTATAACCGAAGAAGACCTTCATTATGCGAAACAGCTTGGCTATAAAATGAAATTGCTTGGAACTGCTCAGCATGATGGGGAAAAGGTTGAAGTTAGCGTCCAGCCTACATTGCTGCCGGAAACCCATCCGCTGGCTTCGGTACACAACGAGTATAACGCTGTTTATGTCTATGGCGAGGCAGTCGGAGAAACGATGTTTTACGGACCAGGCGCAGGCAGCCTGCCAACGGCAACTGCAATTGTTTCCGACCTCGTCGGAGTCGTCAAGAATATGCGGCTCGGCGTCAATGGAAGAACAGCCATTACACCGCAGTTCGGAAAAAATTTGAAAGGACCTGAAGAAATGTATTCCAAGTATTTTTTAAGGCTACATGTGAAGGATGAAATTGGAGTGCTCGCCGAAATAACTTCAATCTTCTCCGAAAATGGAGTAAGTTTTGAAAAAATCCTGCAGCTTCCTGTCAGGAAAAAAGAAAGTAGCGAGATCGTTATCGTTACACATAAGGCATCACTGAAAAACTACGAAGATATTTTACAAATGCTTGAAGAACTGAGCGCCGTAAATGAAATCAAAAGTTCTTACAAGGTGGAAGGGAGTGCGGGGGCATGAGCTGGAAGGGGCTGATTCACGAATACAGGGACTATCTGCCGGTTACTGGACAGACTCCACAGCTGACCCTACATGAAGGAAATACGCCATTGATACGCCTCGATAAAATTTCTGACCAATGGGGCATTGATTTATATGTGAAAATGGAAGGAACAAATCCTACAGGCTCATTTAAAGACAGGGGAATGGTAATGGCGGTCGCCAAGGCGAAAGAGGCTGGAAGCAGTACAGTCATCTGTGCTTCGACCGGCAATACATCGGCAGCGGCGGCAGCCTATGCGGCAAGGGCCGGTATGCGCTCCATTATCGTTATACCGGAAGGGAAAATTGCCATGGGGAAGCTTGCCCAGGCAGTCATGTACGGTGCCGAAATCATTTCGATCAAGGGGAATTTTGACAGGGCGTTGAAAATGGTGCGCAGCATCAGTGAAACAGAACCAGTTACATTGGTTAACTCTGTGAATCCATACCGGCTTGAAGGCCAGAAAACAGCTGCGTTTGAAATTTGCGATGCACTGGGTGGGGCTCCCGATATTCTCGCTATACCTGTGGGAAATGCCGGAAACATAAGCGCCTACTGGAAAGGATTTAAAGAATACAATACTGCAAAAAACACGGGCTTGCCAAAGATGTTTGGATTCGAAGCAGAGGGTGCAGCCGCTATTGTCCATAACCAGGTATTTGAAGAGCCTGAGACCATTGCTACAGCCATTAGGATAGGGAATCCGGCAAGCTGGGATCTTGCTGTGAATGCGAGGGAAGAATCAGGCGGTTTAATAGATGAAGTGTCTGACAGCGAAATTCTTGATGCCTACCGGAAACTTGCTGCCACAGAGGGTATTTTTGCTGAACCAGCATCATGCGCCTCGCTCGCTGGATTATACAAGATGCTGATCAGAGGCCTTGTACCTCACAGATCGCGGGTAGTCGCTGTTCTGACAGGCAATGGCCTTAAAGATCCTTCAACTGCTATTGACTGCCATGATATCACGCCAGTAAGCCTTCCGGACGATGAAGAGGAAGTTTGCGCCTATATCAGGGGAGTTGTCCGACAATGACCGACTGCGATATGTTCTCGATTCAGGTGCCGGCAAGCTCGGCTAACCTGGGTCCAGGGTTTGATTCAATCGGCCTCGCCCTGAGCCTATACCTTCAAGTGAAGGCGGAAAGAAGCCGCAATTGGGAGGTCATACCGCATTCACCGTCCCTCGGGAAATTCCCGAAGGACGGCAGCAACTTTATATGCAAGGTTGCTGAAAGGACAGCGGCAATGTATGGAGCAGAAATGCCGGCATGTAGGCTGGAAGTGGAGAGCGATATTCCTTTGACGAGAGGGCTTGGCTCCAGCGGGGCAGCGATTGTGGCGGGAGTGGAGCTTGCCGACCATATGTGCGGCTTGGGGCTTTCCCGCCATGATAAGCTAGTGGTTGCTTCCCAAATGGAGGGCCATCCTGATAATGTCGGGGCTTCCTTGTATGGTGGCCTTGTCGTTGGCAGCCAGCTTGGTGGAGAAACTGATTTGACCGTTTTCAGGGACCTTGAATTAGATGCGGTGGTGGTGATTCCAGAAGAGGAGCTACTGACAGAAGCTTCGAGGGAGGTTTTGCCTGTAAGTTTGGATTATCATACTGCCGTGCAGGCAAGCGCAGCAGCAAGCCAGCTTCTGGCTGCTCTCCTTTCCTCGAACTGGGCGCTTGCCGGTCGAATGATGAGAGCCGACCTTTTTCACCACCCCTACAGACGGAACCTGATCCCCTGGTGGGAGGAAACAGAAGAGATTGCGCTGTGTGCCGGTGCTTTTGGTGTGGCGCTGAGCGGGGCTGGCCCGACACTTCTTTGCCTTGCGGAGCGGGGAAAAGGAAAGCTGCTTGCAGATACCCTAAAGCAGTCAATTGAGGGAATGGAGGTCCTCCTGCTTGAGATTGACAACAAGGGCACCGTTCTTGGAACAGCGGAAATAAAACAGCGGTTGAGATAAAAAAATAAAAACAGCGGTACCGCTTAATTCATGCGATACCGCTGTTTTTTATGACGGAAACCGCTAAAACGCAGCGATTTAAAATACTTGCTCCACTTCAACAATGCCAGGAACTTCTTCCAAAAGGGCGCGTTCGATTCCAGCTTTCAAGGTGATGGTTGAACTTGGGCAGCTTCCGCAGGCACCAAGAAGGCGAAGCTTGACAACGCCATCTTCTACATCAACGAGTTCACAGTCTCCCCCGTCACGCAGTAAAAATGGACGCAATTTATCCAGTACTTCCTGTACTTGTTCGAGAATTTCTTGTTCAGCCATGTAAAATCGACTCCTTTCATAGTATTTATTATAATCACATGTGCCCGAAAAATCTATTGAATAAAATCAAAAACCAGTTATCCAGCGTTATTTCCTTACTAGGAATGGGAAGTGTAGTACAATAAAAACAAAAACTAAGGGGAATGAAAAGATGGGGACAAAAGAGGTTGAAATCGTCGTTTACGGAGCTGAACAGCTATGTGCAAGCTGTGTCAGTCAGCCATCTTCCAAAGAAACGCACGAATGGCTCCAGGCTGCTATCGGAAGAAAATACCCGAACCAGCCGTTTACTGTCACATTCGTCGATATTTTTAACCCTTCTGAAGAGGAAGATAAGCAAAAGTTTTCCCAAAGAGTCATCGAGGAAGACATGTTCTATCCAGTCGTACTTGTTGAAGGCGTGATTGTCGGAGAAGGAAACCCGCGCCTTAAGACCATCTTTGCCGAAATGGAGAAGCACGGCTTCCAGCCAGCCTGATCCTGGTGGCAAAAAGCATTCCTTGCCGAGGAATGCTTTTTCATTACGCGGATTTTATTGAGGATTGGTTGATATATCATCGTGGTTGGTCGATTTATCGTTGCGGCTGGCTGATATATCCTCGTTGTTAGTTGATATACCGTTAAGGTTGGCTGATATGTCATGGTCATTGGTCGATATATCAAAGAACCGGTTGTAAACTGGCCTTCAGACGGGCTGAAATATTTAACAATCGGGAAATGAGGGGTAGTTTTTTTGGAAAGATACAGGGGATGTCCGTGCGTTGGAAAGATTATTTTATCTGTAGTTGATACCGTTTCCGGTGGTATTCCTTTTTTGGCAGTCTATTTGCTCAAACAGCCGCGAAAGACGCTGGAAATTTCATTAATTGTGATCCCCGTCATTGCCGCCGCAACCTGGTTTTTGCTGTCGTATTAAAAGCTGACTTATCCCGATTAAAATAAAAAAGGCAGGGATGGCCCCTGCCTTTTTGAACATAATAATGTCTCATCCATTATGGTACTTATACATCCACAATATGCCGGATTTCAGCAGGCGCGCGACTCTGCCTGTGATGGCCCGGTCGGCGAGAAGGCCGAATCCGTGTTTCTTGCCCAGTGACCCGAGAACGCCTTTTAGCTTAATTGTAGGGAAGGACTCCGGCGGCTCTTGTCCTTTCCAGCGGCTTGAGAGGACCTGGACAATCTGCTCAGCCTGACCTTCTGCAAGCTGTGCGCTTGGGGCGTGCGGAAGGCTTGCGCAGTCGCCGAGAATAAACACATGCTCATATCCCGGCAAATGGTGCCTTTCGGTGATGACCGCGCGGCCCATTCCATCGTGCTCCACCGGAAGATTACGGACGACATAGCTGGCTTGAATGCCCGCGGTCCAGACAATTACGTCAGCATTTACAGGCTCTTCATGGTTGTAAAGCGTGTTTTCTTCCACTCTGGTAATATTGGCGTTATTGATGATTTCAACTTCATGCGTATCAAACCAGTTTTCAACGTATGTGCTAAGCCGTTCGGGAAATGAAGAAAGAATATGGTTGCCGCGGTCAAAAAGCTTAATATTCAGGTCTTTGCGGCTTTCGCTGAGCTCGCTGGCGAGTTCGACACCGCTAAGGCCGGCACCAACAATGGCTACGGAAGAGCCGGGAGCCAGGTTGTTCAGCTTCTGGTAAGTAGCACGTGAGTTTTCGATTGTCTGGATACTGTACGTAAATTCCTCTGCGCCTGGCACATTGTGATATTTGTCTTCGCACCCAAGGCCGATGATCAGGTCGTCAAAAGGAAGATCAGCTTCTCCTCTAAATCGGACAAGCTTACCTTCAAGATCAACTTCTTCTACTTCTGCATAGGTGACTGATAGCTTTGGATGTTCGGGAAAAGAAACCCGGACATGCTGATCGGAAATTGTCCCGGCAGCAAGTGCGTAATACTCTGTTTTCAGGCAGTGATATGGGACACGGTCAATTAAGGTAACGGATACATCTTCAGGCAGTTCGGGCAGGACTTTTTGAAGGATTCTCATTCCGCCGTAGCCGCCTCCAAGGATAACAAGCTTTTTCATATGAATTCCCCTTCGCCTTCTCTAGTCAAGAACGGTTGTTGCCGCCTTTTTCCAAGAGGCCGCCGTTCAGTTAACGACACCTATAAATATTTCAAAATAATAATTGGATAATATGAATGTTATTCATCAACTAAAAGTATATAGAAAATGTGACGAAATAACAACATTTTTACTTGCTACTATTGGTATAGGGAAATTGACTGTCCATGTAAAAACAGGTAGGATAAAATATTAGTAGAGAGGTGGGAGAACATGATTCAGCCGATTATTGAGTTTTGCATCAGCAATCTGGCAAACGGGTCACAAAAGGCCAGGGAACAGCTTGAAAGGGACCCTGATCTTGATATAATTGAATACGGCTGCCTGGGATACTGTGGCAAGTGCGACCGTGCCTTGTTTGCCCTGGTAAATGGTGAGCCCGTCGTTGCCGATTCGCCTGATGAACTGGTCAAAAAAGTATATGAATACCTCGATGAAAACCCGATGTTTTAATAGATAAAAGAGCTGGAGAGCCTGCAAATGCAGTGCCTCCAGCTCTTTTTATGAAGTATAACGAAATGGACAATGAAAGGTAATCGTTTCAGTCTTGTCTCGGCAATGCTGCTTTTTCATCTTCCCTGATTTCATGCCAGCGGTTTTTTGCCATTCGGACAATAGTCGGCTCAAGGGATTGTTTTTGATTCTCGATTACTTTTGAGAAATAGCGAACAGCATCCTGGTGCTTCCCAAGCCTATGAGAAAGCTCCCCAAGCAAGTAAAGTATGCGCGTTTCGGAAACCTGGCTGCCTTTAAAATCGCCTTTGCTGTAGGAATTCGCATATTCCCCGCAGGCAAGACTAAGAAAGCGGTGTTCCTGCGTTTTGTCACCAAGACTGCGGTGCAGCCAGGCTGTACGGATATAGAGCCCTCCGGTGACAATATGCTTTTCTTTTTTCAGGCTTGCACAAAAGGCCCCAAGTTTCAGCGTCTGAATTGCAGTCATGATGTTCCTTTTACTGCTGTAATCATGAGGTCTCCAGTGACTGCACACTTTATCCTGTAGTTCTTCCTTCGTACCCGGCGGGAAAAATGGACTGAATTCCTCTGTGGAAGAGAAGCCACAATGCGGACAGACATAAACATAATAGAGAGCCGGATTATTTTCAGGATCAGCATAAACTGGAGCAAAGTCAGTATCAATGCTTGTTGTTTTAACAAAACGTGAACGGATTTTCTTTGAGGTATACTGTTTTCCGCATAATATGCATGAACATTTTTTATCATAAAGAGGTTCGATTTCCGCCATGTTTGCACCTTCTTTACAGTGTAAAATAGTATGTTTATACTATGATTATACCAATGTCTTTTATGATAAGCCTCGTTTTTTTGACAAAATAGTTCTTTGTACCTTATTAGGAGTGGGCACTAATTAAGGCATCTAAATTTTTATTGAATCTCGATGGTTGAGGAACAACAGCATGGTGTATATACTGTAATTAGTAAGGAAATCCATTAACAGGAGGATTCATAATGGAACAAATCATTACAATAACAGATGCTGCTGCACTGCAGATTAAAGATATGATGAAACAAAATGAAGAAGAAAACGCGTTTTTGCGTGTTGCCATAAAGGGCGGAGGCTGCAGCGGCCTGTCCTATGGGATGGGATTCGCACATGAAGTAGAGCCAGGCGACAGTGAGCTGGAACAGCACGGAATCAAAATTTTAATTGACAAAACCAGTGCTCCGGCATTGAAAGGGACTGTAATTGATTACAAGCAATCTATGATGGGCGGAGGATTCACGATCGACAATCCGAACGCCATCGCGTCTTGTGGCTGTGGTTCGTCATTCCGGACGGCAACAGAGTCGGGAACGCCAGAGGAGTGCTAGGTGGTATATCAACGTTTTGAGACGATTTTGACTCCGGGATATTACTTCGATAAGCTACCCGGAAACATTGGCGGATGATTGAAGATTGCGGCGTAAAATCCGCATGAAACAACTCCCCAACGGTATAAAAACAACCCTTAAACGGGCTGAAATGGATTGTTAATAACGACCTTTCTTAGCGATGAAATCTAATCGATAGGGGAGGTCGTTTTTGTTTTGGCGTTAAATAAGCGAAACCGCGTCAATAAACTCGCTAATTCATCCAAATCTTATCCGCAACTTACACTCGGACAAGCAATCGATTAACCATTTCCGGAAAGCGCTCCGAGGGCGTCCGTGATAGGACGATCCCTGTCTCTCACAATCCTTATTAAACAAAAGCACGCGTTAGTTGAACAAGCACCATCCCTTCTAACTGCATATTATCTTCGAACTGTGAAGTAACCTTTAAAGCTAAATCTGAAACTTATATCAGTATCGTAATACATATTTCTCCTTATTAACTGAATGTTAACTTTTTTACAAAGTGTCAAATTGGTCATTTTCTTTAAGGAACAATGCGAGGTGTTTTAACTATTTCCTCTTGAAGTACATGGATTCCTCCGACTACTTCATAAGCTGAACCAATTGACACAAGCAAATCTCCTGTAATAGCAAGTTTTTGTTCTTGCAGAAGTTTTATTATATCGGTTTCTCCTATTTGACTTGATACAGAAATAGCCTCTAATATTTGACCAATCGTCCTAATCAAAGCACCAGTTAGTATTTGTTGTTCCCCTGTTGAATTTGCATCTTCCTCAATATGCAAAAGCCCTGATAAACCTTTAATTTCAATAATCTGACCCATTACTTGAATCCACAGTCCCAATTCAACTTCTTTTTCGAGTTCTAAAATTTTTTTACTTTTTTTATCGTCGAAATCTTGTCTATTATTGCTTTTATTTTTGGAATGTTCCATTAGTGTCAACCCCAGAACCCAAATTTTTCTTTATTTTATGTGAATCTAATGCTTCTGTGCTGACCTTCGCTGTGGTCAAACTTAAATTTTGTTATTAGTTTTCCTCCTTCAAACTTGTTTATTGCAGAGTTTGGTTCAAGTGCGACATAAAAAAGAGATCATCTTTCTTCTTCTACTAAACGCCCCGTTAGAATTCCTGTAGATAGCTAATTCTCAACTTTGAATAAAATAAGGTCCCTCAGTAAGATATGAGTATAGACACCACTCTAACTCAAACCCCTTAGGAGGAACCCTTACTATGAAGTTTAAAATGCAGGACAAACAAAATCAACTAATAGAGAGAATATCAGATAGCCATCTTGTAGTTGGTGTGGATATTGCACAAGAATTACATGTGGCCAGAGCTGTGAATTTCCGTGGAATAATAGTGGGAGATCCACCTACATTCGAAAATAATGAAGAAGGTTTTGCTAAATTACTTCAGTGGATAAACCAGTTAAAAACCTTAAGAGGCTTTTCTTCAACTATCGTAGGGATGGAACCTACAGGACATTACTGGATTAACCTTTCAAAATGGCTTTATGATCAAGACATTGAAGCAGTTACTGTTAACCCTCATCTTGTAAAAAAGAATAAAGAAAACCGTGATAATAGCCGATCGAAAAGCGATAAAAAAGATGCTCTCGTCATCGCTGATATGGTCAAGAATGGTTATTATTCCTTTATTCGCCATAGTTCTGAGACCTTTGAAAAACTAAGAGTTTTAATGTCTAACCGTGATATGACGGTTAAGAGACTTGTTAGTGCCATCAATCAAATCAACCGTTGGGTCGATATTGTTTTTCCAGAACTTCGACAGGTATTCAAAGATGTTAAAGGCAAAGGAGCTATGGCGACTCTGCGCCTATTCCCTACACCACTTGAACTTCGCTCCATGAAACCAGTCGATGTCGTTGAAGGCTGGAAATCCCAAATGAAAAGACAACCTGGGATAAAAAAAGCACAAGCGTTAATTGAATTAGCTGTGCATTCAGTCGGCACTCGACAAGCACTCGATGCTTATAAACTACACTTGGAACAGTTAATTGAAGAGTTTGATTTAGCCACTGTGCAACTTGAACGAGTTGAACAGGAAGTCACTTCCCTACTTAAACAAATTCCTTTCGCAAAAAAGTTGCTTGCCATCAAAGGAATTAGTGAAATTGCACTTGCAGGCATTCTTGGAGAATCAGGTGATCTCAGTGGTTTTGCGCATGGTAATTCTCTATTGCGCCATGCTGGATTACATCTCTCCGAGGCAAGTTCAGGTAAATGGAAAGGACAAATTGTCCTTTCTAAGCGCGGCAGATCTCGTTTACGGCGCTTTCTGTATTTAGCGACTATGAGTCTTGTCATGAACAACCCTGATTTTAAAGAGCTGCACGCTAATAATGTTAACGTGAAGAAGATGAAGAAAATGAAATCGATAATGAAATTAATCCATAAACTTGCAAGAGTATTAGTAGGAATGGCTAGAAAGAATGATTCTTATCGTTCTGAGAAGATACAATCGATTACGCCAATAGCTGCCTAACGATTAGTTGATATTAAAGAAACACTTTAAGTTTAATACCTTTCAAATACTGCCTTATTCGTAGGATTTCAAAGAAAGTACGAGTACCGGATTTATTGTACAAAAGGGCTCAGACCCGTTCCGTTAGAAAGACCGGCCTCTACCACTTGGATAGGTGTAACGAAGGAATGAGAGGGCATTTGACCCGTTGAGACATGGGAGTGAAAACCTCCAGGGGTAGCGTGGAGAAAACGTACATTATATGGATATCATTGGATTTAGTAGTAAATCCTTTATTAAAGTACACCTTCATGTAGCCATAATGTTCAAACTCATTCAATCTATCCCCTACTATTCTTTCAAGTGATTTGAAATCCTGCGAATAAGTGAGTATTCGAGAGATAATCGTATCTAACTGAGGGAGTTTAAGTATTTCAACAAAAATAGCGATAAATCCTTGTTGAATCAACGCCCTGGATAATTGAAGATCGTTTCGCGATGCGAGGCTAATTTTAACATCTTACATACTTGCGTTTAAAACCAAGCTTTCCTTTATCGACTGCTTTTTGAATACTTTCGTAAGCATTTAGGAAACTGCTTTTTTTCTTGTCCCGTTTGACTTCTACTGTACCTATTGCTTTTGCGGTCTCGACTGCCTTTTCATGGAGCGGCAAATATGAAATCCCCACGGTGTATAGGAAATTATTCATAGCGGATTTCGTTCGTTCTGGCGAATCGTGAATCGTATTTTTCACAATATCAAGCATATTGGAAATCTTGCTTTCTGAAAATTCAACGTCTAGTCGATTCCCTAAAAGCCAACAGTAGCAACTCCAGCCCGCTGACATTCTCATCTCTTCACAGCTTGCGATCCATTTATCAGCAACTTCTTGTGCAATATCTGACTCTGATAAAGTTACGGCCACTACAAAATCGGACAGCATATAAAAATACGCAGCATCCATCCAACGATCATAATCCGACTCAGTCATGGCTTTTGGGTCTGCAATAATGCCTGCAAAGTACATTGCATCGTAGTTCCCTGTGGCATAAAGCTCTTGAGCTAAACGGTGACTTATTTTTATTTTCTTTGCGATTGGTTTCATAGCGCCTGTAGCCACGCCAAAAAGCGGCTCATGCGCACCATTGGATATGTACATTTTTTTCGTTCGTTCCTTGCCAAGGGCTTCAAGCTCCTGCATAACCATTTCTAAATTCATCGTTTAGCACTTCCTTCTTTTTGGAGTTTTTTCCCTAATATTTTGCCCATAAAATACATCACCATTATCCTATAACAAACTATCATTTGTCAGCAAAACTACCGTCTAAGCGCATGAGTGTTATGTAGGAATCCACTTAATGCATGTTGGCACCATGTTCTCGAACTGGTGGTAAGAAAAACAATGTTTTTACAATGCCTTCTGTTACAGTTGCTTCCAACACTTAGAATCAAGGTATTACTCCATTAAATAGCTCTATTGTTAGTCAAAAATAAAACACGACTCTTAAACTCCGAATAAGGAATTCAACAAAAAGGGCGTTAATCCTTCCCCGATCAACACAGCTATTAGTTGAAAAAGTAAAGATATTATTGTTCATCTTCATTACTGTTACCGCCTTTGTACACTTTTAGATTGGCGGCAAAGACTGGCGCATGGGTCGCTACTAGACAGCGAGCATGTGGCGCCTTAAATAATGTTACAAATCGGCTACTTTTCAGGTTCTTATGCGCGTTGGTGTACGTCAATTACATCGGCTACGTGGTCGCAGTGGACGTGCGCCCTGAAACTCGGGGGTAAAAAAACGTGATCACGTCCCGAAATAGTCATCCGGGACACTCTTGCCGACCTCCTTCAGCGCCTTTTTCACTTTCGTAATAGTTTCGTACTTTGGCGTATAGTCAAAATCGTTACATAACCTCGAAATGGTGGCACGTCCCAGCTTCGCCCTCTGCTCGATGTCCATCTGCGCAATGCCTTCACGGTCCATCCAGCGGCCAAACATAATCGAACACCTGACGTTTTTATACCCGGCGCAAAAAACAGACATATTGGACAGGCAGACGGCCCGTTCGATGAGAGCTCAGACGCATATGTTAAATGTAAAGAAGCTTTTAATAAATTCGACCCACGTCAACGGACACTAACAGCGGAACAGGCTGCGGAATGGAGGGTAAAATAACATGAAAAAATTCGAGTATATATTTTCATTTGCGCTGCTGTTCGTGCTGACAGCTTCGCTGGTTATGTTCCGAAATGATAGCGACATGACATATCTGATTATAGGCGTACTGGTTGGCGCATTTTCTTCGATAACTGCGTTTTTCTTTACGAAGCATAATCCGAATAAACCGGACGAATAAATAAAAACGCCTCGGCCATTACGGTCGGGGCGCATTTTTTTGGAGCGTAAACTATATTTTCTAATTCTTGAAAGGTGAGCCTTTAATGCCTTAGAAATTATAGTAGCTCTATTGAGTCCAATTTCAACATACTCAATTAATGTCTCTATTTCTAAAGTATCAAAGCTTTGTTTGTTCAAATCTGATAATAGCCAAATAAAATAATTTTTATTAAAGTGAATTTTAAGGATTTGCGATGCGTGGTATTCCACGAGCAATGAAGATAGAACTCTTAGTATCATGGCTATCTACGAACAACCTCGGCGACCTGCTGGGGATTTTTTTATGTAGAATACGAACATACATTCGTTTATAATATACGAAGGGAGATGATCGGATATGACGATACGTGACCGAGGTTTATTAAAATGGCTACCAGCGGCATTCATGCCAGAACATAGGACGTTGCTACACGAACTGGCAATAGACGAACTCCGCCAGGCAAAGCCGCTGCTAGACGAATATCAAATCACAGAAATGGAAAGTTGCATTGCATATTCGATGGAGTTTAATTTTCCGTTGATAATTAGGAAATGGACAGACGGGTTCACCTGCGAAGAAAAGGGCCGGGCTCATTTTATCGACCATGTGCGGAAAGAGGTACGACTGAAAACGAAGGACGGCGTGGTGGTGCGCGTTGCCTTTGCGGATATAGTTGGCGTCAAGGTTGTCGAATAAAACATACGATTGAGACTTGTATTCCCGCCAATGTTTGGGTTATATGGAATTAACGAATACCATCGCTTGAAAGAGCAGTGTTAACAATCCTACCGAACAAAAACAATCGTCATAAACACGGTCAAACCGTTGATATTACTACGTTTAAGCTAGCGCAAACATTGCCGGAGGATTCACGATCGACAATCTGAACGCCATCGCGTCTTGTGGCTGTGGTTCGTCATTCCGGACGGCTACAGAGTCGGGAACGCCAGAGGAGTGCTGATTGTATTCATAATTTTAAGATGAACCCCCCTGTTTAGGAGCTGACTCCTGAGCAGGGGGTTTATCTTTTGTAAACAAGCAAGCCAAGGACAGACACACATTTCACCAGTATATGGCCGTATGCCTCGACAACCTGTCCACCGACTGCATAGGATATAACGTAAGCAAGAACAACAGAGAAAGGAGGAATGAACAATGGGGTGCAATAGAAGAGATGAAGTTGGCGGTGCTCAAGACAGAAACTTCTGCAGGGCTGTACGCCGGTGCTTGATCAATGACCTTCGTGTTGCAGGAGCTCGGGACGAAGCTAGGTCTAGAAGACGCAATTGCGGTTGCAGAAGGTCCAGCTGGTAATTCACAGAAAAGATCCCAGGATGCAAGATGCTTCCTGGGATCTTTTTTTATTACGGCGCTAAACGCCGCTTTTCTATTAAAACATTGAAGAGCTGTGGAGCGGCTGTAGCTTTGCTTTAGGGTCAATGAATGCTTTTGCATTATTGACGGCTGTTGGTGCTTCACCAAAACCGCAGGCAATCAGTTTGACTTTTCCTTCATATGTGCAAATATCGCCTGCTGCGTAAATTCCCGGAATGTTGGTTTCCATGCGGGAATTGACAACGATGGAATTTTTCTCGATTTCCAGTCCCCATTCCTTGATTGGCCCAAGGGAGGAAACGAAACCGAAGTTGCAGATGACTGCATCCACATCAACCGTGACTGTTCCTTCACCATTTGCTTCCTTCAGGACAAGCCCGGTGATCTTTTCTTCATTCCCAATAATGTTTTCAGGTACATAAGGTGTTTTGATATCCACTTTTGAATTATGCAGGTTTTCTACACTGTGTTCATGTGCGCGGAATTTATCACGGCGGTGGATAATGGTGACCTGCTTTGCAATCGGCTCAAGCATGAGCGCCCAGTCAACAGCAGAGTCACCGCCCCCAAGGACGGCTACATTTTGGCCAGCAAACTGGCTCAAATCATCAATGAAGTAATGAAGATTTTTCCCTTCATATCCGGCAGTGCTTTCAAGCTCGAGACGTCGCGGCTGGAAGGCTCCGTTTCCGGCAGTGATAATCACTGTCTTTGAATAGTGGATTTCTTTATCAGTGGTTAGCTTAAAGCTTCCATCCTCAAGCTTCTCCAATTTTTCGACAGATTGTTCAAGGACCGCTACAGGGTCGAACTTTGCCATCTGTTCCTTAAGATTGTTCACAAGCTCTTGTGCCCGTACTTTTGGGAAGCCTGCAACGTCGTATATGTACTTTTCAGGATAAAGTGCAGAAAGCTGCCCGCCAAGCTGCGGAAGGCTCTCAATGATTTTGACGGATGCCTGTCTCATGCCGCCGTAAAAAGCAGTGAACAAACCTGCAGGGCCGCCGCCAATAATCGTAATGTCATATACCTTCTGATCTTCTTTCACTCTGTATCCCCCTCACCAAATGGAAAAAATCAAAAATTACTTTATTTTATAATAACATAAAATAAAAAAATAAAACCTGATATACATCACACAATTGCTGGATAAAGTGGGGAAATCAGGTCGGATTTTGTCGTTGATAGCAGTCTAAAATTCTACATTTATATCGGAAAATTGTGAAGTTTCAGCATATATTTATTTCCTTGAAAAAGGAACAAAAAAAGAATATCATAATAGATAGATAATAATGTTAATTTTTTGTGACAAATTTCGCACGTTTTTTTGTCACTTATAGTGAAGAGAATCACATTCTTTTTCTTGCGATATTCATCATATAATTCAGCTTCATAGAAGAATAAGAAAAAGCAAAACAAAATAAAAATTAAAAAGGGTGGAAGTGATCACTGTGAGAAAGCCAAAAATCGTGATTTTAGGAGCAGGTTATGGCGGGCTTATGACAGCTGCCAAGCTGCAAAAAACGGTTGGGGTTAACGAGGCCGACATTAAGCTTGTCAATAAGAATGACTATCATTATGAAACAACATGGCTGCACGAAGCATCTGCCGGAACATTGCACCATGACCGCGTACGCTATGAGATCCGCGATGTAATTGACCGCAACAAGATCGAGTTTATCCAGGGCACTGTTGAAGAAATTAAAACTGAAGAGAAAAGAGTCATCCTTGAAAATGGAGAGCTTGCTTATGACTACCTTGTAGTCGGCCTTGGAGCCGAGCCAGAAACATTCGGGATCAAAGGACTTAAGGAATATGCTTTCTCGATTGTCAGCGTAAATTCAGCACGACAAATCAGGGAGCATATTGAATACCAGTTTGCGACATATAATATGGAAGCAGAGAAAAAAGACGAGCGCCTTGCAATTGTTGTCGGTGGTGCCGGCTTTACAGGTATCGAATTCCTTGGAGAATTGACAAACCGTATTCCTGAGCTTTGCCGTGAGTACGATGTCGACTTCCATAAGGTGAAAATTATTTGCGTAGAAGCAGCGCCAATGGTACTCCCAGGCTTTGACCCTGAACTCGTTAATTATGCGGTTTCCCAGCTTGAGAAAAAAGGAGTCGAGTTCCGTATCGGAACAGCGATCAAAGAGGCAACTCCTGAAGGAATTATCGTTGGAAAAGGCGAAGATGAAGTGGAAGAAATCAAAGCTGGAACAATTGTCTGGGCAGCTGGCGTGCGCGGCAGCTCCGTGATCGAAAAATCTGGATTTGAAGCGATGCGCGGCCGCATAAAAGTCCAGCCAGATTTGAGGGCTCCAGGCCATGACGATGTCTTTGTAGTAGGAGACTGCGCTTTGATCATTAATGAAGAGATCAATCGCCCATTCCCTCCAACCGCACAGATTGCTATGCAGCAAGGCGAAGTGTGCGCAAGGAACCTTGCGGCGCTGACACGAGGCAAAAATGATCTTGAGACATTTACCCCAGACATTAAAGGAACTGTTTGTTCCCTTGGCGACGATGACGCAATCGGCATTGCATTTGGCAAGAAGATGGTCGGCGGAAAGGCATCATTTATGAAGAAAATGATCGATAACCGTGCCCTTTATATGCTTGGGGGACCATCGTTAGTCCTTAAAAAAGGGAAATTCAATATATTTTAACAAAACGACAGGCCGGCATACGGCCTGTTTTTTTCAACATTCTTAAGAAGCGGGGAGTCTTGTATGGCAGGGAGAGGAAATGTGTGGCTAGGGGCTGCAGGCCTTGTTGTTTCAAAAAATGGGGAATGGCTGGTCGTCAAGAAAAAGTACGGTGGATTGAAGGGTGTATGGTCGCTTCCGGCAGGGTTTGTTAATGAAGGTGAAACGGTAGATGAAGCTGCAGTCAGGGAAGTCAGGGAAGAAACTGGGGTATGCTGCACAGTCAAAGGAATGGTTGGCCTCAGGACAGGTGTCATTCGAAGTGAAATCAGCGATAATATGGTGATTTTCCTAATGGAGCCTGAGGAAAACAATAGTATTACCATCCAGGAAACCGAGCTTTCAGAAGCAAAATATATGCTGCCCGAGGAGTTAATCCGGGAGGAAAAAGCTTCTGTTATGCTTCAGTATCTGCTTAACCTGAAGGAATCATCCGTTAAGCCTGCAATAAATGGAGTTGACCCAGGCAGCCATTTTCAATACATCGCATATAAACTATTTTTATAATTTTCTGAAATTATAAGGAAGACAGAGATATTCAGAGGAAACTCAATCTGTATACGCTTCCATTTAGTGTTTTTTCGAGAATATGGCATTTCCCTTTTCAAGGTGAAATCTGATATATTATCAGAAAATTCAACCAAAAGGAGCCGGTAGAATGAATCATCAAAAGAGCGAATCGAATGAATGCCCATACTGTTCAGGTAAGGGGTATTTCCAGCTATTGCTTGGTGGATCGGAAACCTGCACTTGTTGCAGCGGTTCCGGCAAGGAAAAATAAAACGGATGAAAGCCCTGTGGCATACAGGGTTTTCTTTTTTTGTAGTAAAAAGTATATTCCGCATTAAAAGAGGAGCTGCATAGACAGCGTAATGTTTGACGGAGTTTTCAGCATTCAAGTAAACTAGGAATGATTGTTTATAGGGGGAATTTCTAGTGGGACTGACTGTTGTTACATTGATTATCTCAATGCTGCTTTTTTTCGTGCTCTTTTTTGGAATTGGTTTTCTGCTAAATATGCTTTTAAGGATGTCGTGGGTCATGGCGATTATTTATCCTATCGTGACCATTTTTATTGTCGACAAAGTCCGCTTCATTGATTACTTCAAAAATAGCGGTAAGTCCTTCAGTGAGTTAGGCAACAGATTCGGGAACCTTGCGCCGGCAGACCTTATGATATTGGCCAGTGGGTTTGCAGGTGCACTTGCAGCAGGTTTCATTATAAAGCTGCTTAGGAAAAAAGGATACCAGATGTTTTAAAACAGCTTCCAATTGTGAAGCTGTTTTTTTTATTATGGATGTATATTGGTAAGTAAATAGGTCCTGGGACTTATTTTTTGCTCCTTTTGCATATTTCCTTTTTTGTTGGGAAATTAATAGCTTTGGGAGGAGTGAAAAATTTTGAAGAAAATATTAACAATATGGGCAAGGCGCTCTGTCATGACAGTGCTATTCCTTGCAGCCCTATTGACAACGTATCATTCCATTTCAGGAGTGGATGCAATGTCACTCGCTTCGTATATCAATCAAGACAGCTCAGAACAAAATGAATCTACATATACAAAACATGGTAAAAAGGCAGTTGGCCTTGCGCTGAAGTGGCTGAAGAAGGTTCCAGCAGCACGAACGGAAATCTCATCCAGCAAGGCTGTTGCTGAAACACCGCCTGATTTAGAAGCTTCAATCGACTGGTCGAAATATAAAAAAACCACCATTATAGCTACAGGATATACAGCGGGTGTCGAATCGACCGGAAAAAATCCAGGCCATCCTGAGTATGGAATTACTTTCTCGGGAGTCAAGGTGAAACGTGATTTATATTCCACAATTGCAGCAGATTTAAACGTATTTCCAATAGGTACCATCCTTTTCATACCTGGCTACGGATATGGTGTGGTGGCTGATAAAGGCGGAGCGATTAAAGGCAATAAAATCGATTTGTATTACGATACGGTTGAAGAAGTATTTGAAAAATGGGGCAAAAAAACGATTGAAGCATCGATTGTAAAGATGGGGAGCGGAAAGCTGACTGAAACGGACTTGCAGCAGCTGAATGAAGAAGAATCGATGCAAGTATTCCGGCAGCAGTATATTAGCGAGTGAAAATAATGTAAAAAGGCAGGCCAGAGAAGGCCTGCCTTTTTACATTAGTGGTTCTCATTTAAAAGGTTCAGCAGTTTTTCAAGTCCGTCCAGGAGTCTTGGGGAGGGCCTGCAGTACAATTCTTCCTCAAGGATGAAGATTCTTTCCTTTTGAACGGCTTCGAGCGCTTGCCAGCCGGGTCTCTTCGTTATTTGGGCTGTTCTGATTTTTTGCTTTCTGACTCCCACCCATGCCACGCAAATATAATCAGGATTACGTTTTAGTACATCCTCCCAGCTTGTTTGGATGCTTGCAAGCTCAACATCATCATACAGGTTCCTTGCTCCAGCAGCTTCGGAAATCTCTGTCAGCCAATTAATCCGCCCTGGAGTAAAAACAGGCTTTGGCCACCACTCCCAGTATAGAGATGGCCTCTGCCCTATCATTTGTTCTTTCCCCTGCGTACGCAAATGCTCAAGCTTTTCCCTGTACCTTGCGGCTGCTTCCTTCCCTCGTTCCGGGTCCTGAAGAGCCTCCCCGGTACGAACCAGATCATTTTCAATATCATGTAATGACTGTGGGTTCAGGACGATGTAGGGAATCCCACGCTGTTTCAGCCCTTCCACATTCTTTTCCATGCCAGGGACACTAAGGGAGGCAAGGACGAGATCTGGTTTTAACTCGTCCACAAGATCAAGGTTAATGGATAGGTCAGGGCCAAGACGCGGAAGGCTTTTAATGGAATCGGGCCAGTCGGAAAAGTCATCAACAGCAATGAGTTTATCCGAAAGTCCGAGATATTCGATCAGTTCAGTGTTGCTTGGGCAAATTGATATGATTTTCATGTTTTGCTCCTTTCGCCTTATAGGATGGAGTGCAGGACTAATGCTAATACGATTCCAGTCAGCCCGCCGAAGAATACTTCAATTGGCTTGTGGCCAAGAAGTTCCTTTAGTTCTTTTCTCTTTTCTTGCTCTGGTTTCTTTGGCCATTCTTTTGCCTCCTCGACGAATCTGTTGAAGTCGGAGACGAGCCGGTTAAGGACAATGGCTTGTTCACCAGCCTGCCTGCGTACACCTTTTGCATCAAACATGGTGATGACCGCAAAGATGGCTGATAGGGCGAATACAGGTGAATCAAGGCCTGATTCAAGAGCAATGCCTGTAGCGAGAGCTGTCACAGCGGCGGAGTGAGAACTTGGCATGCCGCCGGTACTGGTAAGCAGGGACCAGTCAATACGCCTTGTAGCGATATACTGGATGGGGACCTTGATGAATTGTGCGAAGAAAATGGCTGCAAAGGACACCCATAAAGGAAAATTTTCAAATAAGTCCATGACGTAACCCCCTCTGAAATTAGGATTGTTCTCTACATTTATACCCTTAACGAGCTGGATCATGACCTGGGAGCAGGTCTTTTGTTATGCTGTTTTTAACGGGAAGGATGGGAGTGAAAGTATGCAGGACTATCCAATGGAATATTACCAGTTTTTTATCCGTTTCAATGAGGGTGATTATTATACATGCCATGATTTGCTTGAAGATATGTGGATGGAGGAGAAGGGAAATTTATTTTTGAAAGGACTCCTCCAGATGACTGTTGCTCTTTATCATTACAGCTATGGCAATGTAAAAGGAGCAAGGGTAATGATGTATGTAGCATTGGAATATCTTCAGCCTTACAGGCCAGGCCATTGGGGGCTGGACCTTGAAAAGGTGGTGAATTTCATTCAGGATTGCCTTTTTATTATACCAGAAGATATAGATGCAATACCGTATTCAGCCATTGGCAGTCTGCCGGTGCTACCTTCCCTGTTTTTATTTCTCGAGGATGATTAGCAAGTCGAAATAATACTATTGTTCAGATATAATAGAACTATATTATGGAGGTGACAGACATTGTTTAATGTAAAAAGAGAATTTGATTTCTCAGCTGCGGGGGAATGTCTCGCAATGGGGATTTTCAACCGGACAGGCAATCTTGAAGGTTTACAGGGAGAAGCAGATGCAATCTTTGGCGGTCAGCTGCAGGAGCTTGTAAAAAGCGGGGATATTGGCACAAAAAAGAAAACGGTATCAAAAATACATACTTTTGGCAAGATAGGGGCGAAGAGACTATATTTCCTTGGCCTAGGGCATGAAAAAGAGCTGACCTTCGAATTGCTGAGGGAATCATTCGGGAAGCTGCTCAAGTCTACCAAGCATGAAAAGTGGTCTGAGGCAGCCATTCTGCTTGATACTTTTGCGACTGATAAAGTTGGCACGCTTGATGCTGCTTATGCCCTTGGGGAAGCAATGGCTCTCGCGACATACGAATTTGAAAGCTACAGACAAAAGTCGAATGAACCAGACAGGAAACTGGAGAACGTGACAGTTTATTCCCAGGTAGAAGAACAAGAGGATGTTGAAGCGGCACTGAGAGTCGGATACGTATTTGGCAGCGCAACGAATTCAACCAGGACGCTAGTCAACCTTCCAGGAAATATGCTGACAGCATCTGTTATGGCCGATTATGCGCTGAAGCTTGCAGACAAATACGGGTTTGAATCTGAAATCCTTGAAAAAGAAGACATGGAGAAGCTTGGAATGGGTGCATTTCTGGCTGTCAACCAAGGCTCTTTAGAGCCTCCGAAGATGATTGTTCTTAAATATCAGGGCAAGGAGGAATGGAAGGATGTCATCGGTCTTGTAGGCAAAGGCATCACCTTTGATACCGGCGGTTATTCCATTAAACCAAAGGACGGAATCGTTGGAATGAAGACCGACATGGGCGGGGCTGCCGCTGTTCTTGGGGCAATGGAAATAATTGGTGAATTGATGCCGGAGCAAAACATTGTTGCAGTCATTCCTTCAACAGACAACATGATCAGCGGAAACGCATTTAAACCAGATGATGTGATCACGTCGATGAGCGGTAAAACAATTGAAGTGCTGAATACTGATGCTGAAGGCCGACTTGTGCTGGCTGATGCCGTAACCTATGCGAAGCATCATGGAGCCGACTACCTTGTCGATGTAGCGACTTTGACGGGCGGCGTTGTAGTTGCGCTCGGCACAGATATCACTGGTGCACTCACGAACAACGAGGGCTGGTTTGAGCAGGTTCTTGAAGCTTCCAATGAAGCCGGAGAGCCAATCTGGCGGCTTCCATTGTTTGAAAAAGACATCGAGCGCGTGAGAGGCAGCAAGATTGCCGATCTAAATAACTCGCCTGGACGCGAGGGACACGCCATTATGGGTGGTGCTTTTGTTGGTGAATTTGCTGAAGGCACACCATGGGTCCATCTTGATATCGCCGGAACAGCTACTACTGAGAAAGAGCATGACCTCGGACCGGCAGGTGCAACTGGAGTAATGGCCCGAACACTGGCCCTTCTGGTTGAACGTTTTGAACCAATTTCATAAGCAAATGTGAAAAACCGGCTGCTGTTGTAGCCGGTTTTTTTGCGTTTCAGCAAATGAGCAGTTTACTTGCCGGTTTTCAAAGTTAATTAAGATCTAGGGAGGTTTTTGGATATTCGCGTAAAAAGGGTTCAACTCGCCCCAAAACTCGTCTTATCAAACCAATAATCAATTTGTGTAAAATACCACTTTGAATGCCACTTGCTGGAAAAGCACCAGCCGGCTTCTCTTAAAGGATACAATCCCCAGTGAAAATTCATTGACAGAAAAATAAGCCTATGATAATTTTATATTTATATTTTAACTCTCTACCAATTTACCAAACTAAAGTATAGAGAAAGGGGCAGGACTTACATCATGAATGCCGTAATTATTGCAGTCCTTGTCATGCTAGTATTAAGCCTTTTGCGTGTCAATGTGGTTATTTCCTTAATTGTTTCTTCGCTAATAGGAGGATTAACAGGAGGGCTTGGTCTTGAAAATGCAATTGAAGTCTTCACAGAGGGCCTTGGAGGAAGCGCTTCTGTTGCCTTGAGTTATGCACTCCTTGGCGCATTTGCAGTGGCTGTTTCCAGCACAGGGCTTCCAAATCTGCTTGTAGAATGGATGCTTAAAATCATTGGAAGAAGCGGAGAAGCCAAGGGAAGGGCCTACTCAAAGGTCCTTATCATTTTTCTAATTCTAATGATGGCCATTTTTTCACAGAACTTGATTCCGATCCACATTGCATTCATTCCAATTTTCATTCCGCCACTCTTGACTATTTTTAACGAACTGAAAATCGACAGACGCCTGATTTCTTCTATTATTACTTTTGGGCTGATTACACCATATATGTTTCTCCCGGCGGGCTTCGGAAAGATATTTCATGAAATCCTCCAGAAGAATATGGCGGACAGCGGCCTGTCTGTAAAAATGGAGGATATCCCGGATGCTATGCTGATCCCTGCGATCGGCATGATTGTTGGATTGGCCATTGCTGTTTTCATTAGTTACCGGAAACCAAGAAGCTATGTGCAGCACGATTGGATAACCACTGAAAAGACGGTTTATTCGAGAAAGAATATTGCTTTTTCAGTACTCGCAATCATTGCAGCGCTGGCTATTCAGATCATGCTTGATTCAATGATTTTTGGAGCGCTTGCGGGTATCGGTGTCATATATTTAAGCGGAGCTGTCAATTGGCGTGAGGCCGACAGTCTTTTAATGGATGGAATGAAGATGATGGCATTCATAGGTTTCGTGATGCTGTCGGCATTTGGATTTGCTGCTGTCCTTAAGGAGACTGGTGATGTTGAAGGCCTTGTCACGATGGCTGCAGGCATGATCGGGGATAATCAGGCGCTAGGTGCCTTGATTATGCTGTTAGTAGGTTTGCTTGTCACATTGGGGATCGGTTCGTCTTTCTCTACAATTCCCATCATCGCCACAATCTTTGTGCCGCTATGCATTCAACTTGGTTTCAGCCCTCTGGCTACTATTGCGATTGTCGGAACGTCGGCAGCGCTCGGGGATGCTGGTTCACCAGCATCTGACAGTACGCTTGGACCGACTTCGGGCCTGAATGCGGATGGCCAGCATAACCACATTTGGGATACTTGTGTCCCTACTTTCACCCACTATAACATTTCGCTCATTGTCTTCGGATGGATTGCAGCAATGGTTTTGTAGCGTTACTTTTTGACTGCTTTTTTTCTGGATGAAGTAGCTAAATAGGCAAAAACTCCATGTCCGCGGACAGATGCCCACTCCATTCAAGGCCCATCTGCATATGAAATAGTGTAGGAAGAAGAGGAGGAGGATGCATCATATGAGGAATCTATACCCCGGTTATCGAGGAGACAGCCGGTTTTTCTTTGGAGGGCCGTTTCTCGGAGGCTTGCTGGGAGGGCTTGTTGGCAGTGCTATTTTTGCACCGCGGCCGTTTTACCCGCCGCCATACCCTGCCTTTCAGCCATACCCGGCATACCCGCCGTATCAGCCGTACCCGTTTTCTCCCTATGGAGGGGTTCCATACTAGCGATAAGGTTTTTTAGAACAGCTCTTTAAAGAAAGGGCTGTTTTTTTATAAATAAGAACCACTTACCGCCATCTTAATTGTATAGTCAGCTCTGCAGAAGGCCTATTATTCTTCCTTCCGGTAAAATGAATGGTAAAGCCGTCCGGGTTAAAAGAGAGGGAGGGCTTGTTCCTGACTCCAGTTGAAAGGATTAGCCCTTCAACCGCTGAATGCTTTGATTCCTGTGCAGCGCTCATGATTCTGGAAGAAAATGATGGGGAAGCCGAAATTTTCTCCATTATTTTACGTGCATCCTGAAACAGGGCCAAAGATACACCAGCCGACTGGCGAAACTGTGCGGTATTGACAGGAGGAAAAGCCCTCCAGACTGGGCGGCGCTGGTAAAAGGGCTGGATATATTGCCGAGGGTATCCGCTTCTGAAATGATGAAAATATCTCATTTATTCTCTCCTCCCATTTTATATAGGGCATTTTCATTATATGAAGACCCCCTTCCATGTATGTGGGAGAAACTACAGAGTTTCAATTGCAAAAAAGAGGGTATTTTTCGGAAAATGGCGAACTGTTTATTCATATACTTGAAGAATTCCCATAAATTATGGTGGAAGGGCAATACAGGGGAGGGGCCTGAATGGATTTAGACCTCGTCATGGAATTAATCGCAGAGAATGGGTACCTCGGCTTGTTTTTTTGGCTGTGGTTAGGTGTCTTTGGTGTGCCCCTGCCCAATGAAGTGATAGTTATGGGAGTCGGTTTCGCTTCTTCAATAGAAGTGTTTCATCCCTTGCTTGCGTTTGCAGTTACATACACGGGAATCATTTTTGCGCTTACGACAAGCTATTTGCTTGGAAGGCTTGTGGGGAAGCGAATACTCGAAATCTTGAAGAAGAACAAGCAATTTTCAAAATCACTGGAATCATCATTTAGATTAATGGAGAAATATCATGCCTTTTCCTTGTCCTTCAGCTATTTCATTCCTGGTGTACGAAACTTTATTCCATTCTTATATGGAATGGGAGGATTGCGGTTTCGCACATTTGCGCTCTTTTCCTATTCGGGTTCGCTAACATGGCTCTTGGTGGTCTTTTCGCTTGGATTTTTATTTGGAGATAATATGGATAGGTTACTGAAGTTCGGGGGTGAATCGGGAGTCATTCTTTTAGGAGTTGCCCTGCTGACAGCGGCTGTGTTAGTCTTCAGAAGAAAACGGCGCAGCGGGTCGAGAGTCCTTGACAGGTAAGGACGGGAATCCTCCCGCCCTTATTTGGGAACTGCTTATTGCCTGTGTTCAAATAAATCAATGGCTCCAAGGACGATATGTGCAAGGCCGAATCCGACAACAGTATTCGATAGCATGCTGTCCACCCTGCGGTTTTGTTTTATGGCATAGCCTGCAGCTGTTACGGCAGTTCCAAGCACAGTAGGAATTAAGCCTTCACGGACTGAATTCATGCTTTATTTACCTCGGATATGATCATTTGACCATCAGGACAATAAAAGTATTTCCTGTTTCAAGGTTATTATTTTGGAGTTAATTGCTGATTAAAAATTGGAGGAATTGTCGTGGAAATAGAAAATACACTCATGAACGCACTCGGTATAGAAATTACGAAAATAGAAAAAGGATTGGTGACAGCCAAGATGCCTGTGGATGGACGTACACGCCAGCCATTTGGCCTTCTCCACGGCGGGGCATCGGTTGCACTTGCTGAAACCGCAGCAAGTGTTGGGGCTTATGAGCTGGCTGATAAAGAGACCGAAGCCGTCGTCGGGCTTGAAATTAATGCGAACCATATCCGCTCGGTACGGGAAGGCTGGGTGACAGCGACTGGAACCATCCTTCATCAAGGAAAATCGACAATGGTGTGGGAAATCAAGATCACCGATGAAGAGGACCAGCTTATCTGCATTTCCAGATGCACGATGGCAATCATAAAGAAAAAGTAAAAAGCAGCCTGGCTGCTTTTTACTTTTTCTACATGCTGGACGAAAGACGGCATGGATGGATTTCAAAAATGTCTCCTAGCCGCCTGCTGTGGAAAGACGTCGGCGCCAGCCTTAACAAATTGTTCCTAATTGTACAAAGGGCGGGCATCTCAATCTGTGCCACCTTACCGAAATTTTTTATAGTGCTCGATACTTTCCTTAAATGGCCAGGACGGTGTTCTGAGTAGGAAAGGAAGCCTTCCTCAAGAGACTCTGATTCAGCAAGAGTATTCGCCAGCATGACTGCATCCTCGATTGCCTGTGAGGCACCTTGCCCTATATTGGGAATGGAAGAGTGGGCAGCATCCCCCAATAGAAGGATATGGTTGTACAGAAACCTGGATATCGGCTTGAACTCATATAAGTCATGGTTAAGGATTTCCTCATCCTTAACTCTTTCAAGTATTTGCTGGATAGGGTCGTGGTAATAGAAAAAATTGAACAATAAATCAATGGATGTCCATTTTGCCATTGCTTCGCTGTGGCCTTCACTATTTTTGACTGCATACCAGTACAGGCGATTTCCCGGTAAAGGGACAATGCCGAATCTTCCGCGCGGGCCCCATGTTTCACTAAAAGCACACTCCCCTAAATCCTTATCGTGTTCGAGAATGCCCCTCCAGCATGTATAGCCGGAAAATACCGGTTTATGGCCACTGATCACACGGGATCGTACTGTGGAATGGCACCCGTCACACGCAATCATGTAAGTGCACTCTTCCATGGTCCCATCTCTGAAATACAGGCGAACGCCGTTTTTATGCTGTTTAAAGTCTGCAAGTTTTTTACCGTAATGAAGAGTCCCAGGAGCAAGTGAACCAGCAAGAATCCTTAAAAAGTCAATTCCGCTGAAAAACCGAAAACACGTTGCAAGTGCTGGAGAACTGTACTTAAGTGTTGAAATAAGTTTCCCTGAGTCTGCCTTGATATTGTATTCATTTGTTCCAAGGCTGCATTCGGACATGGCAGGGGAAAGCCCGAGCAGTTCCAGGCAGATAAGGGCATTACCCCCAAGAATCATCCCGGAGTCGGGCATGTCTGCCGTTTTGTTCCGTTCATAAACCTCTGCCCTAATCCCTTTTCTCTGCAGGGCGAGGGCTGTGCATAAACCGCTGATTCCGCCGCCAATTACCGCAACCTTTTCGCCTGCCATAAGGACTCTTCCTTTCTTTATATTGTTAATTTCATAATACGCTAACTTCTTGTATGCAGGTATGGATAAAAATTGAACTTTCTGGAAAATTATTATGACTTTAAAAACAAACATAGAAAAGCCATTCATTTGTCTTAAAATGAATGGCTTCACAGTGTTTATCTCGTATTGGCAGTTTTTTTTCTTTGTTTTGCAAGGTCATCCCTTACACTGTTGCCCCAAAGTTTAACGCCGGAATTATAGGCCGCACGGCTGATAAGATGGCCGGACACTGGAGAAGTCATAAAAATGAAGGCAATCCCAAGCAGCAGCCTTGAGTGGAAATGGCCGGTATCGAGATACGCATATAATAGCGCCCCCAAAAGGACGAGCATGACGCCCATCGTCGCACTTTTTGAAGCAGCATGATTCCTTGTATAAACATCAGGCAGGCGAAGCAGCCCAAAAGCAGTCACAAGGCTCAAAAGCGCTCCTGATAAAACAAACAATCCGATGAGGAATTTAAAGATCACGATCACGTTCCATAATCACTCCTTTCTCCAAATACTTTGAAAAGGCGACTGTACCGATAAAAGCCAGGATGCCAATCAAGAGGATGATATCGAGAAAGGCAGTAGTATTCAAAAGAATGGAGACGACGGCAATGATGGATACAAGGTTGATGCCCAAAGCGTCAAGGGCGACCACTCTGTCTGGAGTGGTCGGCCCTTTTATGACCCGGTAAATCAAGCCGAGCATCGACAGTGAAATAATGAACAGCGATATGCGGAGGACTAATTCAAACATTACCTGCTCACCTCCATGATCGCTTTTTCGAAAGAGTTTTTGATGCTGTCAATCGCTTCCTGTGTATCGTCAATATTCATGGCATGGACGTATAGGATTTTGTTGTCCGGAGAAACATCGACCACAAGTGTCCCGGGTGTCAGTGTAATCAGGTTTGCAAGGATGGTAATTTCCCAGTCTTCCGTCAACTCCGTCGGAAGGGCAAAAATGCCAGGCTTTATATTTAATTTCGGCCTCAGAATCACCTTGAGTACCGCAATGTTGGATAGAAATAACTCTTTATTGAAGATTAAGAAGAGCTTGATGACAGCCAGTACTTTGTTCAAATAAAAGTTAGTGCTGAAAAATCGGCGAAAAGTAAATATGATCAAGAGGCCGAAGAAATAACCTATAAAAAAAGTTGCAGGTGTATAGGATGTTTTCAGAAACATCCATATAAACGCAAGAAAGACATTAAGCAGAATCTGAAAAGCCATCCTCTATCACTCCTTTAGAACCGCATTGATATATATATCGGGATTGGTCAGTGTCTCTGCAGCGAGCGAGATGACCGGATAGATTGCCTCTGTTCCAAGGCCGTACAGGACAGCGATGGCTGTCAGGATGGCCGGTGCTGCCAACAACCCTTTCACAGGGACTTTCTCCTCATCTTTGAAAGCCCGCTCACTTCCCCAGAAAGCTCCCATAAATATCTTCATGACAGAAAAAAGGACGAAGAGGCTTGACATCAGGACAATTCCTGAACCCCAGAAGCTCGCGGATTCAAAGCCTGATCTTACAATCAAAAGCTTTCCGACAAATCCGCTAAGCGGCGGAATGCCTGCAAGGGCAAGCGCAGCAATGAAGAAAGTCCACCCGAGTCCCGGGTACTTGTTAATGAGCCCGCCCATTTTCCGAAGGTCAGCTGTCCCGGCAAGTTTGGCGATTATGCCGATAATCAGGAAGAGGGCAGCCTTAATCACCATGTCATGGATAAGGTAAAAAACAGAACCGGTCATTGACTCTTTCGTCATAATGGATACACCGAACAGGATGACTCCGACTGCAATGATGATATTGTAAATGATGATTTTTTTAATATCATTAAAGGCGATTGCCCCAATGACCCCGGCAACGATGGTCAAAATAGAAAGCACCTGCAGGAGATCATGTGTAAAGATATCATGAGGGAAAAACAGCGTATATGTTCTAATGATCGAGTACACACCAACCTTGGTTAATAACGCCCCGAACAGGGCCATGACAGGAGCGGGGGGTGCGTAATAAGATCCGGGAAGCCAGAAATAAAGCGGAAAGATAGCGCCCTTAAGCCCGAATACGATTAAAAAAAGGACAGCAATAACAGTTAGGATACCATGATTTCCAGCTTCCGCGATCCTTACGGAAATATGGGCCATGTTCAGGGTTCCGACAACTGAATATAAAAAGGCAACAGAGATGACGAAAAGCGCGGAAGAAATCACGTTGACAAGTATATATTTTATCGACTCACGGAGCTGAATTTTTGTACCGCCCAGAACGAGGAGAACATAGGATGCCATCAGCATTACTTCAAAAAAGACGAATAGGTTGAAAATGTCGCCAGTTGTAAACGCCCCGTTTACGCCGACTATCAAAAAGTTGAAGATGGAATAGTAATAGAATTTCTCCCTGTCTTCCCCGATGGAGCGGAAAGAATAAAATAGACAGGCTGCAGCAATCACGCTTGTCGTCAGCACCAGGAGGGCTGAAAGCATATCAGAAACAAGTGTAATCCCAAAAGGTGCTTCCCAGTTGCTTACATTCATTGTCTGGATTCCATCATTGTAAACCTGTGTAGCAAGCACCGCTGATACTGCAATTGCAAGGAGTGCACTGAATCCCGAAATATAACGCTGAACTTTAATGCTATTGGCGAAAAAAATAAGGATGATTCCTGTGAAAAGCGGAATCAAAATTGGCATTATCAATAAATTACTCATGTCCTTCCTTTCCTCTCAAGCGATCCATATTATCTGTGCCCAGCTCCTGATATGCACGGTATGCAAGCACCAGGAAGAATGAAGTAACACCAAAACTGATAACAATCGCGGTTAAGATCAAAGCTTGTGGAAGCGGGTCTACGTATGACTTCGCATGCTCACCAAGCAAAGGGGCAGCGCCGCGTTTCAGGCCGCCCATCGTCAGAATTAAAAGATGGGCGCCATGGCTTAAGAGGCCAGTGCCGATAATGATCCTGAGCAGACTTTTTGAAAGCATGAGATAGGTTGCTGTCATAAACAATATTCCAATCAGAAAACTCATTAAAATTTCCATTATTCACTCTCCCCGATCGTCTGGATGATCGTCATCGTCACACCGATAACGACAAGAAAGACACCTGTGTCAAAAAGGACTGCTGTGTGGAGGGAAGTCTTCCCGAGCAGCGGCAGGGAGACGTATGTGTATGCATGTGTCAGGAAAGGCTTACCTGCAATCAAAGCTCCAGTACCGGTCCCCGCTGAAAACAGCAGGCCGGCACCGATCATTTTTTTATAGTCGACCGGAAGAATCGCGGTAACCGTTTTAATATCATAAGCAAGAAGCAAAAGCACAATGGCCCCTGACGACATCAGACCCCCGATAAAGCCTCCGCCGGGATGGTAATGACCTGTAAAAAAAAGATAAATCGAAAAAAGGATAATGACAAACAGGGTTACTTTTGTCACTGTTTGCAAAATGATATCATTTGTTTTCATCATTCCGTTTTCCCCTTTGCCAGACGCAACTTGATCATTCCGTATATCCCTAAAGCAGCGATTCCAAGCACGCAAATTTCGAACAATGTATCAAAGCCGCGGAAGTCTACAAGGATAACGTTCACCATATTTTCGCCGCCGGCTTTTTTATAGGTATTTTCAATATAGTAGTTGGAGATGCTTTCAAACTTCTTGCTGCTGTGCGCTGAAAGGGATATAACGGTGACAATGGCACCAACCCCGGCGGCGATCAGCAGATTGAAGAGCTTGAAGCCGACCCGTCCTTCGCTTTTCCGAAGCTTTGGAAGGTGGTAGAAACAAAGCAGAAACAGTGAAACAGAGACTGTTTCGATGACTAGCTGGGTCAAGGCAAGGTCTGGAGCCCTGAAGATAACAAAGAACAATGCCACAGTATAGCCGACTGCCCCGAGCAGGATAATTGATGTTAGCCTGGATTTGGCAAACAGGATGGACACAGATGAAAGCGCAATGATCGCCACCAGAATGACCTCGTAGAACCGGACTTCAGCCAGGTCTGCCGTATCAAATTTGACAGCTTGTGAATAAACAAGGGCAACTCCAAGAATGAAGATAAAGAACGAAAAAATATAGACAAGATACGTTCTGATAAAACCGTTCATATACATTCTTGTGAATTTGCGCGATACTCGCTGTAATAATTCAAGCGAATGATCATAAAGCTTGTTGAAAGAAAATTTTTCCGGGAACAGCCTGTAAATCCCAGACCAGGATTCCTGCGTTTTATAAAGAAGGATACCAACAAGAACCACACCTATCGTCATGAACAGCTCCGGTTTAAACCCGTGCCAATGGCTGATATGGACGTTAAACTGTTTCCCGTCTTCCACAAGGGATGGCAAGATTGCAGCCATGGCAGGTGAAATCAAAGTATTGGCAAGCAGTTTTGGGAACAGTCCGAACACGATTACAAGAGATGCGAGGATAATCGGGGGCACAAGCATGCCGAGCGGTGCTTCGTGCGGTTCCTTATCCAATTTTTCGGGCTTGAATCCTCCTGTGAAAGTCCTGAATAACAGGATCATGCAGTAAACGAAGGTGAAAACGCTCCCTGTCCATGCGATAACAGGAAATAATATACCCCAAACATCGAGGCTGAAGATACCAGCTTCTTTTGCGTTAAGCATTCCTGTGAAGAACATTTCCTTGCTCAGGAACCCGTTGAATGGAGGGAGGCCAGCCATTGAAAGAGTGCCAATCAGGGAAATGGTGAACGTGATCGGCATAAGTGTCATCAAGCCGCCAAGGCGGCGGATATCCCGTGTGCCTGTTTCATGGTCGATAATGCCGACAGCCATAAAAAGACTTCCTTTGAAGGTTGCATGGTTGATCAGATGAAAGACTGCAGCAGTGACGGCAACGGTATATATTCCGTCATTTACTCCGTCAAAATGAAGTGCCACCGCTCCAATTCCTAAGAGAGACATAATCATGCCAAGCTGGCTGATGGTTGAATAGGCAAGGATTCCTTTTAAGTCTGACTGTCTGACAGCCGAGAAGGACCCCCAAAAAAGCGTAATGATCCCAATGCCCGCAACGAGCCACAGCCATATTCCGGATTGCGCGAATATTGGTGTAAGACGGGCAACCAGGTAGATTCCCGCTTTCACCATTGTTGCTGAGTGTAAATAAGCACTGACCGGTGTCGGTGCTTCCATGGCATCTGGAAGCCAGATATGGAATGGAAATTGGGCAGACTTCGTAAAGGCTCCGAGCAAAAAGCAAAGCAAAGCCGGAATAAACAGCTGGCTGCCAGGCAGTTCGCCAGCAACAGCAATTGTTTCCGAGATACTGAAAGTGCCTGTCATCATGTAAAGCAGTAGAATGCCGCCAAGCATAGCCAAGCCGCCAAAAACGGTGATAAGCATGGACTTTTGCGCTCCGTAGCGTGATCTTTCCCTGTGATGCCAATAACCAATTAGCAAAAAAGATGAAAAACTGGTGAGTTCCCAGAAGCTGTAGAGCAAAATAAGATTGTCGGAGAGGACCACGCCAAGCATCGCTCCCATAAATAGAAGCAAATAGACGTAAAAGAGATTCAGTTTTTCCTTTTCCTTTGATAAATAATAAATGGAATAAAGGACAACCAGCGATCCAATCCCTGTAATCAGCAGGGCAAACAATAATCCCAACCCATCAATTTTCACAGTGAAATCAATGCCGAGTGAGGGGATCCATTGAAGATTCCTGGTGATGGTGTTTCCCTGGGAGGTTTGGGAAATGAACTGCAGAAAATAGGAGAAGAGCAATATTGGCAGTGGCAGAAGAAACCAGCCAGTATGTATTTTTGGGAATGTTCTATATAGTGTCGGAATAAGCGCTGCCAACACCAATGGTGAAACGATGGCTAGGTGTAGTAAAGACAAAAGCATAACCTCCTTGATAACCTTGTATATTCCTTCTTTCAATCCCGACTTTACTCTAACATTTTTAGTCTTTTGTCATCAAACCATAGTGATTCAACGGAAATATCGGAACCTTTAGACAAAAGTATACCTTAAAAGACATGATTCTGCATTAATGCAATATTCAAAGCTGCCGATAGGGTATAGAATCTGTTATTTTGTGCGAGGCTATGCCCAGATGGGAGGCGTGAAGATTGGCCAAGAAAATCATAGTATGCATGGCTTTGTTTTTTGTATTGCTGTCTGGAGCATATTACGCCGATAACAGGATTGGTGCAAGAGATGGAACAAATGGCAGCAGGACTGAACAAATACAAACCATTGAAACTTCAGAGGAAGAACAAATAAAAGATCGTACTGTATTTAAACCGCGTGAATATGTGAAAATCATCCCGAAATAAAAGGGTTGCCTTCTTTCTGATAAAAGTCTAAAAGTCCGGACGCACTCACGGGAGAGCAGCTGGGCTTTTTATGATTTTTTGAAGCCTGCGGAATTTGCCGGAGAGAGCCTGAAAAAGTTATATTTTCGACATAATAAAATTGCAGAAAAGTTAAAAAACTATAAACAATACATGCTATAATAATTTAAATATGGCTGCGTATTGTGGCGTGCGGAAAGTTGGGAGACTATGAAAGAAAAGGAACGGGTCGTTTTTATTGATTTCGAATTTACGATGCCTGACCGCAACAGCCGCCGAAAAGGCTTTTATCCGGAAATCATTGAAGCTGGAGTGGTTTTAACCGAAAGGGGGCAGATTGCAGAGCAGTTTTCAACCTTTGTTGTGCCGGTGAAATTCCCGGCTTTGACAGAAAGGTGCAAATCCTTCCTGAATATTTCCCAGGAGCAGGTTGATTCAGGGATCAGCTTGCAGGAGCTGGCAGGAAGGTTTAACAATATTCAGGGGAATTGGCCTTGCTGTATTGTCACTTGGGGAAATATGGATATGAAAGTTTTACGCCATAACTGCCAGCAGGCTTCTATTCCTTTTCCGCTCTCGGGCAGGGAAATCGATTTATCGATGGAGTATAAGCGGTTTTTTGGGGACCAGAACCAGACGGGGTTATGGAAGGCTGTCCAGGAATATGGCAGGGAAGGGACAGGCAAGCATCACCGGGCGCTGGATGATGCACTGACAACCTACCATATTTACAAGCTAGTCGAGAAAGATAAACGATACTTGCAAAAGCCTGAACCAACAACAATAGGTGATAGAGTGGACTTTGCAAAACTGTTTAACAAATTCGCATAAAAAACCAGATCACCATAAAGGTAATCTGGTTTTTTGCTTGTTCCATTAATGTTTGAAGTAATCTTGTTCAAGGGACTCGATATTCCTCAAGCTCATGCTTGCCCATTCAGAATCGTCTGCTTTAAGTGAATCTTTTAGTTTCTCCACAGCTTCCTTTAATGATTCCTGATAGTCTGGAATTTCTCCGTCAAAGTGTTTGACCATTGTTTTAGGGACATTGGTCTGTTCCCGGCAGGAAAGGGCTTTTCGTTCGTGGAAGAAACCGACATCTGCCTGTTTCGGGTTATGAAGGTCACCCTGCATTGGATGTTTCAGTACTCCCAGAATCCGCACAAGATAGTGTTCAGGGCGGATATCCGTCACTTCCCCGATATACTTGCCGGTCTTATAAATAGCAGTTACAGAATCGCCAATTTGAATCGCGCTCATTTTTTTCACTCCTTCCTCGTTCGTGTCTATGTCATATTATGGGGCAAACAATAGAAAAAACAAAGTGCAAACCGGAAAGGAATCCAGTAAAGTATTGAAAGGAGGGATGAATTATATGAGAAAATCAATCACTGCCCTGCTCCTTGCATCTGTCCTTTTACTTGGTGCATGCGGAACAGGAGAAGAAAAATTAAAAGAAGGAAAGAATGCTGGAGAAAAAACTGAACAGCAGCATAACAATCCAGAACAATCTGTAAAAAGGCCGGGTGAGGCTGATGGATACTTTCCACAGCTGACAACTAAAGTGGCAGATAATGAAAGGCTTGTGGAGATGGTTACCTCCATGGGGCACATTAAAATAAAGTTATTCCCCGAACAGGCGCCAAAAGCTGTCGAGAATTTCATCACACACAGCAAGAATGGATATTATGACGGAGTGCTATTCCATCGCGTTATTGACGAATTCATGATCCAAGGGGGAGACCCGACAGGAACGGGAAGGGGCGGTGAAAGCATTTACGGACAGCCGTTTGAGGATGAATTTTCAAAGAACCTCTTCAATCTTCGCGGGGCGTTGTCCATGGCTAATGCTGGTCCTAATACCAACGGAAGCCAGTTTTTCATTGTTCAGAACAGCTCTCTTCACCCAAAGGCTAAGGACGCTATAAAAGATTATCCGGAAGAAATCAGGGAGGCATACGAAAAAGGCGGGACTCCCTGGCTTGATTTTAAGCATACAGTCTTTGGGCAGGTTACCGAAGGGATGGACATTGTCGACAAGATTGCGGCCGTATCCGTAAACGAGAAAGGTAAGCCTGATGAAGATGTTAAGATTAAAAAGGTGAAAATATTGAAATAGCAGAGCCTTTCATTGGAGGCGGAGGGGGCATGTTGCTATAATGGTGGAAGAATGCCTGCCGCTTTGGCAGAAAGGAAGTCGGCTATGCTGCAATCTTATGTTTTGTCGTTGTTTTTATATTTTCCGAAGGATAAGTCAGAGTATATCCCGGCCTCAATTACTTTTGTCATCTTTGCTGTTGCTGCTGTCCTTACGATGAGGCTTATTGTTAAAGTTTCAAATAAAGAAGCGGAAAAAGCAAAGGAATTTGAGGCAGAGCTTGAGAAAAAAATGGCTCAACCAAAACAAAAATCTTAAACACTGAGAAAGCTCCGTGTAAGTCGGACTCTTAGATTGTTGAAGAAGCTACCTTCTTGAAGGTGGAAAAATGAGATTACGTAAAGGTCGTTTTTACTTAGCTAACCTTAGCTGGGTAAAGGCGATTTTTTTTGTTCCTTAACTGTTTTCGAAACGCTTATTGTTTTTATAGAAGAATACGGTGGTTTTTTATTGTTTTTGATGAGGAAAAGTGAATTTTCAACCATTTAGGAGCAATCTTTCTTGCCTAGTGTGTCCGTAACCGGTTCCATAAAAGAATCTTTTAAAAAGGATCTACTCTGTAAATCGGTCTATCTACGGTAACGGGCATTCTATCTCCGGTCACGACAATTGCTGAACCAAAACGCATTCGAGATATTCGTATCAAACTGAGGGAGTTGGAGTTCTCTGCATCGGGTGTCTCCGGGTTAACCGGATTCTTTTTTTTGACGTTTATTTAGGTCTAAAGACTGAAAAGTAAGAAACATTACCTGCCGATACGTTTCATAAGTATAAAAAGAGGGTAAATTTTTTGATTTATGTACCCTGATTCCGGAAATACTGTTGTTTATATTTTCTTAAACAGGGAGCAGGGGAGAACAATGCAGGATATTCAAATTCAAATATTAATCGAAAGTATTATAGAGAATTCAGGTACTGAGGCAAAGGTGGTTCTTGAGGGGGATTTCCCAGGGGACCGTTTTGCTGGAGGCAAGTACCAGTTTGGGACACATACGATTACTCTGTACATAGAAGAGATAAGAAGACAATGTAAAAAGATTTTCGGTTCGGAGGATTGCTTCTTCGATTACCTTGCGGTGGTTTTTGCCCATGAAATTGGCCACGCTGAGGACCGGGAGCTTCTTGGGCTGATTGACAGGATGGATAACAGTGAGGATGAGGAAGAGAGAAATAACATTCTGCTGACAATTGAACAGAATGCCTGGGAATATGCCAGGACAATCGTTCCGGAGAGCAGCAGCAGGCGTTTTCTTGAAACGATTATCTTTCATTCTCTGCAGCCGCACTATGATGTGCTCGGCCTTGTACAAGAAGGGTCAGGCACTCATCCGCGCTTTAAAGCGCCGATGGGTGCCTGACCCCTTTTTTGTATTTCATTGATCTGGTGTGCTCCAGTCCATACGACGCTAAACGGGCGCTTTCGCTTTTCTTAGGTTAAGGCGGTTTTTAGTCTTTTCAATCCGTCCATTAGGACACTTTCGGGGCAGGCTACATTCATTCGGACAAAGCCTTCACCACCCGGCCCGTACTTTGGTCCAGGCTCAAGTGCAAGCTTTCCCTTTTGCAGAAGCAACGATCGAAGTTCTTCATCACTAAGGCCGAGCTTGCGGCAGTCAATCCACAGAAGGTAGGAGGCGTCGGGGAATTCTGTATGTACTCCGGGAATCTCCCTATGTATGTATTCAATGGCTGTATTCAGGTTGTTTTTTAGGTAGGATAGCAGATGGTCAAGCCACTCATCACCAAATTGGTAAGCTGCCTGGAGTGCAGTGATTCCAAATGCATTGATACCAAAAAGGCCTTGTTTAGCCTGCTGCGCCTGGAATTTTTCATATAGCTGTTGATTCGGGATAATTACAGCTGATGCCTGTAGGCCGGCAATGTTAAAGGTCTTGCTTGGAGCTACAAAGGTAATGACATGGTCTTTAAATTCTTCTTTAGCTGAAGCAATTGGAATATGGCGGTTAGGCTGGAATACAAGGTCTGAGTGAATCTCGTCAGAAATGATAAGACAGTCGTATTGTCGGCAAAGCTCACCCATTCTTTCCAGCTCATTCCTTTGCCAAACCCTACCGCCAGGATTATGCGGGCTGCAAAGAATGAAAAGTTTAACTCCCTCTTTTAGTTTCTCCTCAAAATCAGAGAAGTCGATATTGTAGCGGCCGTCCTTCAATAGCAGCGGGGAATTGACAAGAGTGCACCCATTTTTTTCAGTCATTTCCATGAATGGCGGGTAGATGGGAGATTGAACCATAACTTTGTCTCCTGGCTTGGTGAATGCGCCAATGGCAGTACTGATGGAAGGAACGACCCCAGGGCTATATAACATCCATGATGTTTCGATATTCCAGTCGTGCCTCCTCGCCAGCCAGCCCTGCACGGCTTCATTTGCAGCAGGAGATGCAAACGTATATCCATAAATGCCATGTTCCATCCTGTCTTTTATTGCATTTGTGACAGCATCAGGGGGGAGGAAGTCCATATCTGCGACCCACATTGGGAGAACATCGTTTGTTCCGAACATTTCCTTTGTCTTTTCCCATTTCACTGAATTGGATCCAACTCTGTCAATCACTCTGCTGAAGTCAATCTTTATCATAATTTCCACTCCTGTCGGATAAATTCTCTTCGTGCTGTTTTCATGATAGAATAAGCATACCAAAAAAGTTGAAAATATAGGTGATTAAAATGGAAGCCCAGGAAATGACCCGTCAAATGACAAATATTTTGAATGAGTGGGACCCGTTTAGCTGCGGAGCAGGCGGATACGACCCTGAAATCGCCGATGTTCTGCAGGCTGTCCACGACCTGGATGAGCCGCATAATCTTGCTGTTAGAATACAGGCAATATATGAACATTCCTTTGAGGAAACTCTTCCATATGACGCCTGTTTTCTTCTGGCTAAATCGCTGCTGGCTGTCAAAGGTCTGGGAGAATGCACACTATAGGGTTGATGAACAATTAGCATCAGGTAAAAACGGCAGCCATCACTGGCTGCCGTTTGCCGTTCCCAAGCTTTTTCTTCCTATAAAACGTTTGATGCTACTATACACTGCCTCCGGCTTTTCCTCCGGGACAAGATGGCCTGTCTCTTTTAGCACGGTCAACTCTGAATTAGGAAGATCCTGGCTAAGCCTTTTGCCTATTTCAAGCGGAACCACCCGGTCATGATCTCCCCAAATAAGCAGGCAAGGTTCATGTATCCTTTTTAACGCTTCGGGAGGAAGGTCACCTTCCCTATGGCGAATCATATTTGTCAGTGCCTTAAATATCCGGTTCTCCAAAAATGGGGCGAGATACCCCTGCTCCATTTCATCGTCAATTAAAGAATGATCGTGGACGACCTGCTGCAGATTTTTCCGGACTCCTGTCTTGGCAAAGTGATACTTTACATAGTGGTGGAAGAACGGAAGATAGCTTGAAACGACCAGCGGAACGGCGGCCCGTTTCGAGTAGCCAGAACTGCACAGCAGAACCGCCTTTCCAGCGGACTTGGGGAAATGGTAGAGCACATTAAGGGCAATTTGGCCGCCCATGGAATGTCCGATTAAGGTATACGATGTGATGCCAAGCGATTCAAGCAAACTTGTAACCGTAGCCGCCATGTTCCTGTACGAATAGGTGAACCCTGTAGTTTTCCCGCTTTTTCCAAATGGCGGGAGATCAACCGAAATGACATTGAAATCCTTGCACAGCAAAGGGACAAGCTGTCTGAAACTGAAAGTGGACGAAAGAAAACCATGGAGGAGCACGACTGTCTCTGTTGAACTGGCATGAGGAAAATGCTCATAATATACATCAATATTGTTGATAAACTTCGTACCTGTAAAGGAAGGGGCTGTCATCATTTTTCCTCCTTGAAAGGGGCCTATTAAGCATTAGTTTTTTTATTTTCCCCACAGATGCGGGTTTAAACACATATTTGTCCCTGTGATGGGAGGAAAAAGGGCTTTAGAAAAAGAGTTTTAAACAGTAAAAAAGCAGGCAGGGTTGTTAGCCTGCCTGCTAAAAAAGGGGGGGAATACTGGAAAGCCTTATACCATCATGTTTTCCAATTCCCCATTTTTCATACAATAAAAAGAAAAAATCTCCTCATCATTCATGCTGTTTTAGGAACTTCTCAAGTTCAATAAATCTACTTCGTCGATTTCTTTTGCCATTTTGAGGAACAGCTACGCTTTTTTTGTGCCAAGCTCTTCAACAAGCTGCGTTTATTCATCGTCAATGGCAGAATGGTCATTGCGTGACTTATGCTCCAAAAGCTCTGATGCCGGAACGTCAAGCACGGTTGAAAATTTCATGACTGTTTGGAGATCCGGTATTTTTTCACCGTTTTCATATTTTTCAATGGTGTGGGTTCCTACCCTGGCTTTAAGCGCAAGATCTTCAAGGGTAAGATTCTGTTCTAAACGGATGGTTCTAATGTTCTGGCCAATTGCAGACATATTGATCCCTCCCTTTTTTCCTTATAGTTTATTTTATCATGAATACCCTTAGTAAATTTGACCTCTATTTGAACTTTTTGTTAAATTCAGAATTGTAGAATTGAATATTTTCTTATGACATATGGGAGCCAAGACAATTTGTTAACATTCTTTTTGTCATAATTGATTTTCTGTGATATAATTTTATATTGCGTATAATCAGGATAAAATCATATTTATGAATTAGGAGTGTTTACATGACAGAGAAGATTGAAACAGGCAGTGTCTTAACAGGAAAAGTTACAGGGATTCAGCCATACGGAGCATTTGTAGCCCTAAATGAAAGCACGCAGGGCCTTGTCCACATTTCAGAAATCACTCACGGATATGTTAAAGATATCAATGAGTTCCTTAAAGTAGGAGACGAAGTAAACGTCAAGGTTTTATCAATTGATGAAGCTGCAGGGAAAATCGGACTTTCTATCAGAGCTACTGAAGAAGCGCCGGAGCAAGCTGTTAAAGCTAAAAAGCCACGCAAACGTCCTGCACAAATCATCCAGGACAATGATGCTTCCGGGTTCAATACTTTAAAAGACAAGCTTCAGGATTGGATCAACCAATCACAAAAAGAAAATACAATGAAGAAATAAGAAGAAAAAACCGGGTATTCAATCCGGTTTTTTTTATTTTTTTTATTTATGGGTTCAAAAAGGTATAGAGGAAAAGGTACAATATAATTAGGCAGTTTCAAATTTTTAGAAAATGAACGGAGGAATGCTCATGTCAACTAAAACAGACAATCTCATTGAACAAACTGAACGGTTCGGAGCTCCCAATTATCATCCGCTGCCCATCGTAATTTCACGCGCTGAAGGTGTATGGGTAGAGGATCCGGAAGGCAATAAATATATGGACATGCTGAGTGCCTACTCTGCAGTCAACCAAGGGCATCGCCATCCAAAGATTATTCAGGCACTGAAGGACCAAGCCGATAGAGTCACCCTGACTTCACGTGCTTTTCATAATGACCAATTGGGCCCTTGGTATGAAAAAGTATGCAGGCTCGCCGGCAAGGAAATGGCTCTGCCCATGAACACAGGGGCGGAAGCGGTTGAAACAGCCATTAAGGCTGCAAGGCGCTGGGCATATGATGTAAAAGGCGTGGCCGAAAACCAGGCTGAAGTGATTGCATGTATCGGGAACTTTCATGGCAGAACAATGACAGCGGTTTCATTATCATCCGAAGAGGAGTACAAGCGGGGATTTGGCCCAATGCTTCCAGGAATAAAGCTGGTTCCTTATGGTGATATTGATGCACTGAACGAAGCTATTACACCAAATACTGCCGCATTTTTAATTGAACCTATCCAAGGAGAGGCAGGCATTGTCATGCCACCTGAAGGTTTCCTTAAAGAAGCGCGCGATTTGTGCCGTCAGGAAAAAGTACTGTTTATTGCTGATGAAATACAGGCTGGGCTAGGCCGCTCAGGCAAGCTTTTTGCGTGCGAGTGGGAAAATGTCGACCCTGATATGTATATTCTCGGAAAAGCACTTGGCGGTGGAGTGTTCCCTATTTCCTGTGTGCTTGCAGACAGAGAAATATTAGGCGTATTTAACCCTGGGTCCCACGGTTCAACTTTTGGCGGAAACCCGATAGCCTGTGCCGTTTCCATTGCAGCACTTGATGTCCTTGTAGATGAAGGTCTTGCAGAACGTTCACGGGAAATGGGTGAATATTTTACAGGAAAGCTCCGTGAAATTGACAACCCACTCATCAATGAAATTAGGGGAAGGGGCCTGTTCATCGGCGTGGAACTGAATGAGCCTGCACGTAAATATTGCGAACAGCTAAAGGAAGAAGGCCTTCTCTGCAAAGAAACCCACGATACTGTCATTCGGTTTGCCCCTCCACTCGTCATAACCCGGGAGGAATTGGACTGGGCAATCGAGAGGATCAAAAAAATATTATCCTAATATATAAATGAACATAAAAATCCGCCTATAATGGGCGGATTTTTTATTTTGCCTGATCGCTTTATACTATCTCGATTCGACTTACCTTGTTGTACGAGGTTCAGCTTCGCGCTCAGCTTCAGCGCTTGGTGCAAAGAGAAGCCCAAGGTTAATGAGTCCTGCTAGTCCGACCAGGCCATATATAATCCTGGATAGCGCAGCATCCTGGCCGCCGAAAATAGCGGCGACAAGATCAAATTGGAAAAATCCAACTAAACCCCAGTTGATAGCACCGATGATTGTAAGAACTAAAGCAATACGTTGAATAGTGCTCATGGATACTTACTTCCTCCTTAATAGATGGGTTCTAGTATATTTTATTGAATCCGGAAAAAATTATTCATCCCCGCGACATTTTTACTTTACCTGCGTGGTATAAAAGAAAAACCCCTGGCATAACCTTGGATGTGCTGACGGGAAAGTTTAATATTTTGCATTGGACTTGTTGTTCGGTAATAATGAACATTGAAGGAAGGTGATCAGCTTTGGATAATTTTACATTTTGGAATCCAACGCAGCTTATTTTCGGAAAAGGGCAGCTGGAACAGCTCAAGACAGAGGTCCCGAAATATGGGAGTAAAGTACTTCTAGTTTATGGAGGAGGCAGCATCAAGCGCAATGGTCTCCATGACCGGATCCTCGGCCACTTAAAGGAAATCGATGCAAAGGTATTTGAACTTCCGGGAGTCGAACCTAATCCAAGGCTCTCTACTGTCTCGAAAGGCGTCGAGATCTGCAAGAAGGAAGGAATCGAATTTCTGCTTGCTGCTGGCGGCGGAAGTGTAATCGATTGTACAAAATTGATTGCGGCAGGCGCCAAGTATGACGGAGATCCATGGGACATTGTAACGAAAAAAGTAATCGCCACGGAAGCTCTACCTTTTGGAACGGTTCTTACGCTGGCAGCGACAGGTTCTGAAATGAACGCAGGGTCTGTCATCACCAATTGGGAAACGAATGAAAAGTACGGCTGGGGAAGCCCTGCTGTATTTCCGGCGTTTTCCATCCTCGACCCTGAAAATACTTTTTCCGTTCCAAAGGATCAAACGATTTATGGAATGGTTGATATGATGTCACACGTATTCGAGCACTACTTCCATCCGGAAGAAAATACAGGGCTGCAGGACAGAATGTGCGAATCGCTTCTCCTGACAGTAATGGAAACAGCACCTAAGCTTCTTGAAGACCTAGAGAATTACGAGCACCGCAGCACGATTCTTTATTGTGGAACAATGGCGTTGAACGGTATGCTTTCAATGGGATTCCGAGGAGACTGGGCAACACATAATATTGAGCATGCAGTATCGGCGGTTTATGACATTCCTCACGGCGGGGGCTTGGCCATTCTGTTCCCTAACTGGATGAAGCATAACCTGAAGGTAAATCCTGAACGGTTTGCACAGCTCGCAGTCAGGGTGTTTGGCGTGGACCCAGCAGGGAAATCAGCTGAAGAGACTGGGCTTGAAGGAATTGAGAAGCTTCGTGATTTCTGGAATAGCATTGGGGCACCGTCACGTCTTGCTGATTACAAAATCGATGACAGCAAGATTGAAGTTATGGCAGACAAGGCAATGGCGAATGGAGAATTCGGGACCTTCAACAAGCTGCAGCATGAAGATGTCCTAGAAATATACCGAATGTCCCTCTAAGAACAAAGACGAGAAACAGTGCTCGGATCGTTTTTTGCCGCTTAGACGGCAAGTTTATGAATAGGCCGTCATCATCAGCTGGTTTTAGCTGTGTATGACGGTTTTTTTGTATCAGGGAAGTTTTTTAGCTGGACCTGTTTGGCTGAGTGATAAAAACATGTTTTTCACACGATTTTAAGAGGGAAAGGAACATTATTGTCTTTAACAGCGAATTTGCCCAGTGCCAGATTGTAAACTGCCCCTCAGTAATCTTTTTTGGAGGAGAAATTTATAACACAGGTTATTTCCGGTTTCGGATAATATACTTACGGTTAGCCATAATATATTTACGGCTAAAGCAATCATATTCATGGTCGCTGTGTCCAGCTTCGACGGCTTGCAGGCTAGCTTAGGGGCTCTGCTAAACGGCTCTTTTCTTATCCTTTTTTTAGAAAATAAAAGGATGTGAAAAATGGTTCGGAATTGGGTACGCTTACATTAAGGGATGCTTCTTGATTCTTATTGAGGGTTTCGTTAAAGTGTTAGAGAATACATATAATTGGAGGATCAAGTATGACACATGTCCGTTTTGATTACTCAAAAGCGATGAACTTCTTTGGGGAACACGAAGTTACATACTTAAGAGACTTTGTAAAAGTAGCCCACCACTCCCTGCATGAAAAAACAGGAGCCGGCAGTGACTATTTAGGCTGGATCGATTTACCGAAAGAATACGATAAGGAAGAATTTGCACGTATTCAGAAGTCCGCGGCAAAAATCAAGAGTGATTCCGATGTCCTTATTGTCATTGGTATCGGCGGATCTTATCTGGGTGCCAGGGCAGCGCTCGAGTTCCTGCAGCACCACTTTTATAATGCTTTGCCAAAAGAAAAGCGCAGCACTCCGCAAATTATTTTTGCCGGTAATAACATCAGCTCTTCTTATATGAGAGATTTGATGGATGTCCTTGAAGGGAAAGATTTTTCCATCAATGTCATTTCTAAATCTGGTACTACAACAGAGCCTGCGATTGCTTTCCGTATCTTCCGCAAGATGCTTGAGGAAAAATACGGTGTCGATGAAGCCAAAAAACGCATTTATGCTACAACTGACAGAGCAAGGGGTGCCCTTAAGACATTGGCAGATGAAGAAGGATATGAAACCTTCGTTATTCCTGATGATGTTGGCGGACGCTATTCCGTTCTCACAGCCGTAGGCTTGCTTCCTATCGCTGTAAGCGGTGCAGACATCGATAGAATGATGGAAGGTGCTGCTAAGGCGCAAGAGGACTTCAGCGCTTCCGAGCTTGAAGAGAACCCTGCCTACCAGTATGCTGCAGTACGGAACGTCCTTTACAATAAAGGGAAAACCATCGAGATGCTGATCAATTATGAACCGTCGCTTCAATACTTCTCCGAGTGGTGGAAGCAGCTATTCGGCGAAAGTGAAGGAAAAGACCAAAAAGGAATTTATCCATCCTCAGCGAATTTCTCGACTGACCTTCACTCAATGGGTCAATATGTCCAAGAAGGCCGCAGAGACTTGTTTGAAACCATCATCAAGGTCGGGAAGCCAGAGCATGAACTGACAATTGAAACAGCCGAAAATGACCTTGATGGTCTGAATTACCTTGCTGGCCAAACAGTTGACTTTGTAAACAACAAAGCATTTGAGGGCACTTTGCTTGCCCATACAGATGGGGATGTGCCAAACTTGATTGTCACAATTCCTGAGCGAAATGAATATACATTTGGCTATCTTGTTTATTTCTTTGAGAAAGCCTGCGCCATGAGCGGTTACCTTTTAGGAGTTAATCCATTTGATCAGCCTGGAGTAGAGGCATATAAAGTCAATATGTTCGCCCTCCTTGGCAAGCCAGGGTTCGAAGAGAAGAAAGCAGAACTTGAAAAGCGTTTAAAATAGCATAACCGAAAAAAGCATCAGTCCTAGGGCTGATGCTTTTCTGATTGAAGAGACAGCCTTGCGCGGTAGTCCATCCATAAATTTTTTCATGAAAGCCAGGCTTTTCGCAAAAGCTAACGGAAAACATGAAAGGTGTGGTTTTAGGTTGATAGAAATACCCTCAAAAATTGAAGGAACACATTATGACCTCTATATGCTTGAGCAAGTACTTAAGCCCATGGGATATACCATTGGAGGAAACTGGGATTATGATCATGGATCTTTTGACTATACGATAGATGAACGGGTGGGCTACCAGGTTCTTAGATTGCCGTTCAGGGCTGTTGACGGCCAGTTGGATTCTAACGGCTGCACTGTGGAGTTCCAACGTCCTTTTCTTCTTTCGCATAAGTATCAGCGCGGTCTTGATGACCATGCGGACGTGGGGAATATCGGCGCTTCTTTCAACCAGTTTTCAGAGCCGGTCGATAAAGATGCGAGCTTTCCCCGGCAATATGAGGAAGTAGGAAAGTCACTCCTTAAAGAGGTAGAGGCAGCCCTTTTGGGTGGGAATTGAGGCTGCCTCAGGCTAGACAACGACGAGGAGTATATCCTTACTGCCAATATCAGCTGTAACCGGGGGATTGACGATAACGTCATCCCCTTTTTTGATGCCTATCAGAAGCATACCCTTCGAGAGCATGCAGGCATGCGCCTGTCCGAATGTCTTATGCCCCGTTATGTCTGAAGCAGGAATCATTTTTAACTCGTTTCCGTCAAAAGCATTAAGTACTTCCTGGAGAGGGGCAGCAATCCCTGGATGCTGGAGGCTGTTCAGGAACATGCTTCCAGCAAGCTCGTTTGTCTGGATGATTTCATCAGCACCTGCACGAAAGGCATTGTTTATCTGACTTTTTGTCAGGACTTCGGCAATGCAGTGGACGTCAGAATTAATCCCCTTGATTGCCAGCAATGTCAGTACAGTGTTCTTATCAGCCTGATGTTCAACAAGGTTCTGGTCTGCTGTAATAATAACCTTGCAGGCAGAAGAAAGTCCGGCTTTAAGAAGAATTTCATCCAGATGCGAAGCTCCTTTAATAAAATGGAAACCATGTTTTGAATGGGGGTGGGAGTCAAGTGACTCATCAATTAAAACAACCGGTTTTTTTTTCTCTCCAAAACACCTGGCGATCTTTTTTGAACGTTCATTCCAGCCGATAATGATTAAATGTCCTTCCCCTTTATAAGCTGTTTTGCCTTCGTAGTATTCTTCCTGCATGTTCACCGCGGCTGCCGAAAGTGTAACAAAGTAGGAGGATAAAAACCCTGCACCTGCAAAAAGGAGAATAATTGCTGTAATTCTGCCAGGTAAAGTAATGGGGACGTAATCGCCGTAGCCGACGGTCGAGGCTGTCATGAGTGCCCACCAGATTCCGTCAAATATAGTTGGAAATGTATTAGGCTCAATCGCATGGATTACTGCCCCGAAAATGAACATGTTCAATCCGGCTACTAAAAGAATCCTGAAGAGGAGTGGCATCCTGATGAACCTGATATAAAGATGCTGGACCATGTTTCACCTCCTTTTTCCTTAGCGAGTGCTCCTCCATATTTTCACCTAAACTGCTGATTTTAGCCGAGCCATCCTAAACAAAAAGGATATTTATTTTTAATATTCAAAAAATAATGCTTAAACTGTGCAAAAGTCCATACAAAAGGAAGGGCAATACATAGTCTGTAAGTAAAAGGAGGGGTGAAAATGGTTAATCCTGTGCTTGTATTTCTTGCCTGCATCCTTGCTGGATTTGCTCTAGTGAATCTTCCGGCTGTACCGATGCTTTCAGGACTTGTGCCTTTCTTCGAAATTGTTGCTGCGCTTGCCATCATCATTTTTTCATTCGTACTTCTGTACATGGGCCTTAGAGCCTTGTTCAGTGGAACCTGGCTATAACAATCATGAATAGGAAAAGGAGGCTGCATTCGCAGCCTCCTTTTCTTTATATTACGCCGCTGAACGGGCGCTTTCGCTTTTCTTTGTCTAGCTGCAGCGTCCAGCGCCTAGTGGACTTCGCCCACCTCTCTACGATAAGTCAACATCGAATCGCTACGCTCATGGTGTTTCCTTTATCTCGTGCCGGTGTGCTCCAGTCCATACGGCGCTTAACGGACGCTTTCGCTTTTCAATAATTACGCGGTTGCTCTTTCTTTGTCGGCCGCTGAGTCTTTGTGCTTCCATACCTTACCGTAGAAGACAACACTTGAGGCAAGCAAGGCGACACCAAAAAGGAAGGTTTTCATATCGGCTGTTCCGGCAATGATGACCCAGACTGAATAAAGTGTAGATAGTACAGCGATAACTCCGTCAACGATCCTTGAACGGCTGCTCGTATAAGTTTCTCCTGTCATGACCAGTTTTAGCTGGAATACTGAAGCGATAAAATACGGGACAAGATAGGACAAGGTTGCAATCGTAATGATGAAATCAAAGGCTGCTGAAATGGAATTGGAAATAGTTGAAAAAATGAACAACTGGCCAAGAATATTTGTCACAATAAGTGAGAAAATTGGGAGTCCATTTTCATTTTCTTTCAGGAACGATGGAAGGAACAATCCTTGCTTCGCTGCCTGGAATGGCACTTCCACGCTTAGCATGACCCAGCCAATCGTTGAGCCAAGAAGGCTGATGATTCCAAGTCCAGCCAGAATTTTACCGCCAATAGGTCCCATAACGGCCACCATGGCATCGACCAATGGCTTTTCAGAAGCAATCAATGTATTTTGGTCAAGCATACCCATCACGAGCATACTAATGCCGATATAGATGGCAAGAGCAATAAACAGTCCGAGGATGGTTGCTCTTTTGACATCCGTCTGTTTTTTCGCCCTAGAAGAGAAAACTACGGCAGACTCGACACCAATAAAGGCCCAAAGTGTTGTGAGTGCAGCGCTGTTTACCTGGCCGAGAAGACCGATTGCATGGCCAGCTTCATCATAGCGTGGTGCTGAGAAAGGAAGGATATTCGTTTTTTGGAAGGCGTAAAGACCTACCAGGATAAAGAGGAAAAATCCGACCACTTTTGCTGCAGTTGCCGCAAAGTTCAATTGTCCTGCTTTTTCCAGCCCTCGTAAAATAGTAAAATGGGTACTCCATAGCAAAATGGTGCAAACAGTGAAGGTTAAAAGGTTTCCGGTGGTAACAGTAATGCCGCCAAATGTAAAAAGTTCAGCGGAGCTTGTTAAAATAGGAAAGAATGTTGACAAAAAGCTTGCGAAAGTTGTAATAATGGCAATATTTCCTGCCAGGTTTCCGATCCAATATCCCCATGAGGACATGAATCCTGACAATGTGGCAGCATGTGAACCTTTTCGGAATAATTCTTTAGCGTAGATCTGCGGGCCCCCGTTAAGATCTGGCTTCCTCATTCCTAGGTTGCCAAAAACAAGGGTGGTCATCAGGACACCAAATCCTGTCAAAGACCATGCGAGCAATACGCCGAGCGGACTAGCCGACTCGGAAAGTGACCGAGGGATCATAAAAATCCCCGAACCTACCATATTTCCAACGACAAGTGCTGTTAAAATCCAAAATCCTAACTTTTTTGACTGACCCACTGTGTTTTTCCCCTTTCAATTGCCCTCTGCTCAAATGAAGAGTCCATCGGTCATGTCGACGCAAAGAGCACACCTTTATTTAAAAGGTGTGCTCCAGTATCCACACCAGACAAGAACGGATAGTTCATCATGGCTTCTCAGCCATGACAGTCCTGCACCTTTCGGCAACAGTCCCAGCTGCTGTATGCAGAGACACACAGCGCTTCGGCGATAGTTCCTTTCAAATAACTTCATCGAGTTCCCAGACTCTCCATTATTCTACTGATAAATACCGCGACCTCTACCTCATCTTGAGCTGATGAGGGTTAAATGTATGAATTTAATGTAGCTATCATACAATAGCCTGTCAGATGTGTCAAAGATAACTTTTCCCATATATATAGGAATGGGAAGGGCATAGAGTATATTGCAAGGATATTTATGGACTGTTAAAACAGCAATGAAGTTGTTTACATGAATTTCTAAAAAGACCTATAATAGAATGCGTCGGGAAAAATTTTGGCGGGAGTGAATGGTGTGCAGGATTTCATTATGAATGTATTGGAAATGCTCTCAAGCCTTGGCTATTTAGGAATTGCCTTGGGTTTGATGATTGAAATCATCCCAAGCGAAATCGTTTTGGGATATGGGGGCTACATGATTTCAGAGGAGACGATCGGCTTTGCAGGTGCAGTAATCGCCGGAACCATCGGGGGAACAATTGCCCAGGTATTCCTTTACTGGCTTGGAATGTACGGAGGAAGACCTTTTCTTGAAAAATACGGTAAATATTTGCTGATCAACCAGCATCATATAGATTTATCCCAGGAGTGGTTTAGGAAATTCGGCCCCGGGGTGATCTTCTCGGCAAGGTTTATACCTGTCGTCAGGCATGCGATTTCGATACCTGCGGGGATTGCAAGAATGTCTTTTATTAAGTTTACGTTGTATACCGTTGCCGCGATTATTCCGTGGACAATTTTCTTCCTGTATCTTGGGATGGTCCTTGGAGAAAATTGGCCGCAAATCAAGGAGTTCGCACGGCCATACATCATTCCAATCAGCGCCATCGCTTTGATTGGGGGAATATCATATTTCCTTTACAGCCGAAAAAAGAAAAAAGCCTGATTCCGCAGTTGTATTACCCCTATCTGCCTGATTTTAAGTATTTGTAAAAAAACGTAAATTCCAATCATGAAACAGGGGAAAAGGGGTATTATAATAGAAAACGGCGGGAGGTGGGCCTATGGTTCGTTTGGACGGGCAGATTATTTCCGGCATATTTGACGACCGGACTAAAGAATTTGAAATTGAGAAAGTAAAAGATTTTTATACAAAGTCAATCATTAAAAAAAATCAGGTAGATACCCTTTACCATTATTTGAAGCTCCATGAGGACGACCAGGAAGGCCAGATTATCACCATGTATGACCAGATACCCGTATTGTTGACTCAAGGGGAAATCAAGCGCCTGCTCAGGGATCTTGAGCAAGTCAAAAGCATGTACCAATAATATATCGTATAAAAAAGACAACAGAGTTTAACTCTTTGTCTTTTTTTGACTCTAAAAAATATGTCATAAAATATTAACATTTTAGGTTGACATACAAATAAATCTTTAATAATATATACCCTGTAAGGTATAAGGTAATAATGGTGTAAACGAAGGCATATGTTCTTTTTTTTGAAAACAATTATACCCCAAAGGGTAATTGGAGGGAAAAGCTTGGAAGAGAAACAAAAAACGACGATTGTCCTTTTCAGCGGTGATTATGACAAAGCGATGGCCGCCTATATTATCGCGAACGGTGCCGCAGCGTACGATCATGAAGTGACGATTTTTCACACCTTCTGGGGACTGAACGCCTTGAGAAAGGATGAGCCTATCAAGGTTCAAAAAAACTTCATGGAGAAACTTTTTGGCTGGATGATGCCCAGAGGGGCGGACAGAATGGGACTTTCTCGAATGAACTTTGGCGGTTTGGGAACGAAAATGATTAAGGAAATTATTAAAAAACATAATGCAATGCCGCTTCCGGCACTTATTGATCTTGCAAAAGAGCAAGACATAAAGCTGGTCGCCTGCCAAATGACTGTTGACTTGCTTGGACTGAAGGAAGAAGAAATCATGGAGGGCGTGGAATTTGCAGGAGTTGCAGCCTATCTTGGCGATGCGGCAGAAGGAAGAGTCAATCTATTCATTTAATTCAGGAGGAATAGCAATGGGAAGGGTAAAGACTGATTTGACCATTGATGCAAAAGGGCTGGCCTGCCCGATGCCGATTCTTAGAACAAGAATGGCTATTAATGAAATCAATCCGGGTGAAGTTCTCGAAGTACAGGCAACAGATAAAGGATCGAAAGCAGATATTCAGGCGTGGTCCAAAAGTTCCGGACATCACTACCTTGGGACGGTGGAAGAAAACGGTGTGCTCACGCATTATATCCGCAAAGCAAGCAAGGATGAAGAGACAGTAGAAACAGAATATCCCCATGTAGTGACAAATGAGGAGTTGGCGGCAAAGCTTGAGTCCAATGAAGAGGTTCTGATTGTCGATGTACGGGAGCCTGCAGAATTTGCATTTGGGCATATCCCGAGTGCGGTTTCCATGCCTCTTGGTGAACTTGAAGAAAGAGCTGCTGAGCTTGGCGGGAATCATACAATTTATGTCATTTGCCGAACAGGAAACCGAAGTGACGCTGCTTCCCGAATTCTTTCGGAAAAAGGTATTGCTAACGTGTGGAATGTTAAGCCTGGTATGTCACTCTGGAACGGTCCGGTTGAAGGGGAAAATTAAAAAATTTTAAGTTGTAAAATACCAACGGGGGTAATTAAATGATAAAATCAATGGCTTCAAAAGAAGTTGCCCAAAAAATATTCAACAAAGAAGAGCTGTTCATTCTCGATGTGCGAAACGAAAGTGACTTTATTGACTGGAAAATTGAAGGAGAGAATTTCTCCTATTTAAATATTCCTTATTTTGATCTCCTTGATGGAGTGGAAGGTATTCTTGATAGAATCCCGAAGGACAGGGAGGTGCTTGTAGTCTGCGCAAAGGAAGGTTCTTCGGTCATGGTGGCTGAAATGCTTGATGAGGTCGGCCAGAATGCTTCATACCTTTCAGGGGGAATGAAGGCTTGGAGCGAATATCTTCAGCCAGTTAAAATCGCCGATTTGGAAGACGGGGGTGAGCTCTATCAATTTGTGCGGATCGGCAAAGGTTGCCTTTCCTATATGGTTCTCTCCAAAGGTGAAGCCGCCATTGTGGATGCTACAAGGATGGCTGACGTCTATATGGAATTTGCAAAAGAAAAAGGAGCAGTCATCAAGCATGTTTTCGATACCCACCTGCACGCAGACCACATTTCAGGCGGAAGAAAAATTGCGGAGGCGGCAAGCGGTTCTTACTGGCTACCTCCTAAAGATGCAGAAGAAGTCACCTTTCCATATGAGAAGCTGACAGATGGCATTGAAGTAACCGTCGGTGGCACAAGTATCATGATCCAGGCTTTATACTCCCCTGGGCATACGATAGGATCAACTTCTTTTGTCATTGACAGCAAATACCTTTTGTCAGGAGATATTCTGTTCATCGATTCGATCGGGCGTCCTGACCTTGCCGGAAAAGCACAGGACTGGGTAACGGACTTGCGCGAATCTCTGTATAAGCGCTATAGAAAACTATCAGATGAACTAGTTGTTCTTCCAGCCCATTTCATGATCATTGAAGAATTGAATGATGATGGAAGTGTTTCCGAAAAACTAGGAACATTGTTTGCGGAAAATCACGGATTGAACATTGAAAATGAGGAAGAGTTCAGGAGGCTCGTCACAGAGAATCTTCCACCTCAACCAAACGCATATCAGGAAATCCGCGAAGCCAATATGGGTAAAATCAACCCTGATTTGGAACAGCAGAGGGAAATGGAAATTGGGCCGAATCGTTGTGCGGTAAGGTAGCCATTCTATAAAAAGATAAAATCAGGAGGAGATCAATATGGAAGCAGCAAAATTTTTGGATGCGAAAGGGTTTGCGTGCCCAATGCCGGTTGTAAGGACGAAAAAAGCGATGGATGGAATGGCACAAGGAGAAGTGCTTGAAATTCACACAACGGACAAAGGATCCATAAAAGACATGGCCGCATGGGCAGCGTCGACTGGAAATGAGCTTGTGAAACAAACAGAGGAAGATGGAGTTTATAAGTTTTGGATAGAGAAAGCATAATAGAGGAGGGGTATATCCCCTTCTCTAAACGATTGGACTTCTTGTATAACCGCTAGCTTACTATTCAGGAAGTGCAAACTTTAGGGGGGAAACACGATGGATTTCGCCTTCATTACCATCATTTTTCTGATTGGGTTCATCGGTTCATTCATATCGGGCATGGTTGGCATCGGCGGTTCAATCATCAAATACCCGATGCTTCTCTATATCCCGCCGTTGTTCGGGATCGCCGCATTCAGTGCACATGAAGTATCGGGAATAAGCGCAGTACAGGTGTTTTTTGCGACCATCGGAGGCGTTTGGGCTTACCGAAAAGGCGGTTACCTCAATAAAACGCTTATTATCTATATGGGTGCCAGCATCCTTGCAGGAAGTTTTATTGGCAGCTATGGATCAAGGTTCATGCCGGAAAGCGGGATCAATCTTGTTTATGGAGTATTGGCATTGATTGCGGCAATTATGATGTTCATCCCTAAAAAAGGGATTGACGATATTCCGCTTGACCAGGTCACTTTCAATAAATGGCTTGCTGCAGTATTAGCTTTTATTGTTGGGATTGGCGCGGGAATAGTCGGTGCTGCGGGCGCTTTCCTGCTTGTGCCGATCATGCTGGTTGTCCTCAAGATTCCGACAAGGATGACGATTGCCACATCGCTTGCAATCACGTTTATTTCTTCCATTGGTTCAACGGTAGGAAAAGTAGCAACGGGGCAGGTTGACTATGTTCCTGCCGCTATCATGGTTGTCGCAAGCTTGGTTGCTTCACCGCTTGGTGCCAATGCTGGAAAGAAAATCAATACAAAAATACTTCAAATTTTGCTCGCTGTCCTGATTTTGGCTACAGCTGTGAAAATTTGGATCGATATTCTTTAGGAAAACAAAGATTGCTGAATCAATCATATGTAAAAGAACCGTCCGGGTTATGGACGGTTCTTTTTTGCTTTATCAAGAATCGAGTTGTCAGGCTGAGGTTTGAGCAACGCGATATTGGCTCCCTCATCACAGCGTCCCAGAAAGTGAATCCACTTGTCCCAATATTCCTTAATCAGCAGAATGACACCAAATATAAAGGGAAGAAGCAGGTAACCTATCCTGTAAAGCAAAAGCAGGACAACCACCTTTTCATCAGGTATGCCGATTTCCTGAGTTCCCCATATAAAGACGAGGTCAAATGAACCCAGCCCCCCTGGTATCATGCTCACGATTCCTGCGCATGAGGCAATGACGAAGACAGGGAAAAGGCTTCCTGCTCCAGCTGGGAGGTGGAGGATTGAGGCAATATAAATAATGACTGCGTAAATGGCCATCCACTCAAACAATGAAACGGTCACTAGCCTTATGGCTGTCTGCGAATCAATGATATTAGCGCCATCCTCTTTTAAGCGGCGGAATGTGAAGAACAGAAAAGCAGGCAAGTACAGGCTGACTGCAAAAACAGCAAGTACGAGCCATTTTGCATCTGCAAGAAGCGGATAGTTCCGGTAACCGGCAGCGATCATCCATGACAGCAAAGAAATACCTGTCAAATAAAAAAGAGAAACAGAAGCGATGGTGCGCAAAAGCACCCGTTTGTCACGTTCATACCGCCCGTAGAAATAGGTCCGGAGCATAGCGCCGGCAAAGCCCCCAAATCCAATTAAATTGGAAAAAGAGTTGGCAATGAAGGAAATTCGCAGCAGCCTCCCAAGCGTAATATCTGCCCGCAGAAGCTGCAAAAGGATGGCATCATAAAAAAACATCGGTACAATTGCACCGCAGGTAAGCAAAAAAACGGTAGCCAGCTCAGGATATGAAAACTCGTTAAGTTCTTTTTTCAGTACGCTGACATGGATGCCAGCTGCAAATTGATGGATCTCAACACTTGCAATAATGAGCAATGCTAATGGAAGGAATATTTTAATGCTTTTCAGCAGTCTTTCTTTTTTAAAATCAGGCATGTAATCCACCTTTTCCGAATTGCTACATACACTATATACCTTTGAACAAGAAAATAACAGTGGTACTTGAGGCATTCAATTTGTTTTAGGAATCATTTGTATTTTGCGACAATAAACTATTTTATAGGAATTAATAGAAAGGATTGTGAGTATGCGAATACCGCAAATGACGAAGACTGACGGTTTCCAAAGCGCTTATTCCCGGTTTAAGGCTGCTTCACTTTCTCATAAACGGTTTTTCCAGCACGCTGTTTTTCAGGAAGCTTTCAATGCTGCCCAGGAACCAGGCGGCATTGAGAAAATCTATCAGCAAGCCCGAAATTTTGACAGTGATGGCGTTTTTAACGACCGGGTCTGGAATAATCCTGCATCCCTCAACCCTTCTCTTGTAAGAGCGGCTCTCAGTAAAGGAGGGATGACTGCAGGGGGAGAAATTATGAGTCTCCTCAGGATTTTATCCATTGCAAGAGGCAAGGGTACGAATCCAATCATGACCGCACAGGCTTGTAACGAATTTTTGTCAAAAGCACTTCTCCTTAATATGGATTTGTTGATCTTAAGAGAAACGGAAGAGAACAGAATCTACCTTCTCCATGAAGAAAAACTTGCCAGAAAAGTAGTTAGCTTTGTGGGAGACAACTGCTTTTCGCCGGTTGTATTCCAGTCCATTCAAAAGGAAATAGAAAATCTCGCGTCTCAAAGGCCTATCGTGGTAAAAAAAATCATTCAAATGATCACAAAAACAAAAAGGCTTACCGGAATGATGGCAGAAGCAGGAAGCGGTTGGGCGGTATTAGACAGGTCTCTCCATGCACCTTCTAGTTTGTCAGCATCTTTCGGAAGCGGTTATAAAGAAGCACTGGGAAATTGCAGCGATCTGCTTCTTGTAAAGGAAGCTTTTCAGCTAAGAACAACGATGGAAAATACGGGTATAGTCTCCGTTTACCATGCTGTTTTCCTAATGTACATTAATAAAGAAAAGCCTTATCTCATTCAGTCCTTTTTATGCATCGATGAGCAATCCAAAACCAATTTAAGGAACAATCTTCCCTTAATCAGGAAATTGGTCGATTCCGCAGTCAACTATCAAACAAGGCAGTGTATTTACGGATTGATGCGGCTCCTGCAAAGAGATATTTTAACCCCTGACTTGAAATCTCTTCTCGATGAGCTGAACAACTGGGCATGTAAAAAAAATACACAAGCCTCAGGTGCTGAATGGGATCACTCCCCGCATTCTTCTGCAGTAGTTGCAGCTGCAATTAGTATCCTAGGCCAGCCGCTCGGTGTCGGGCAAGGGTTCAATCCGGCTTGTGAGCCTGCCGCCGTAATGAGCTACTGGTCCCAGAAGGAGCCAACGCTTCTAATCAAGCTTCTCCTTGAGCTTCTGTCCACTGAAAGGATATCACTGGAGTTTGAGGGCAAAAGCATCCTCTCCTCCCGATTGCCTTTGGTAGAGCTTGAGGACCATGAAAATATCGATGTGGTTTCCTTGCTCATGTTTCCCCCATTGCTCGCCATCCGTGATGAAATGGTTAGGCGCAGCGGTGAAACAGAGAGATATCCTCAAAAAGCTGTCCATCCTGGTTTTTATGTCACAGGTATCTGGAAGGGCTTTATCAGAGCGGACGAAGAAGATGAATTTGAAAAGAAGTTTTATCAGCATTACCATCCATCGTCACAGGTCCGAGCTGTAACAGGGCTTCCGCAGCCTGCTGTCATCTTGATATACAACAGGGAAGGAATAGAGATTGGAAAACTCACAGTCCTAATTCAGAGGGTTACAAGCGATGGAAAGGGAAAAACAAGAGTGTACTTTTACAGTCCTAACAATGACAGCCTGCAGGAATGGAGCAAGGGAATCAAGACAAGCATTTCCGGGAATGGGGAAAAAGAAGGGGAATCATCGCTTCTTTTTAAGGATTTTCTGGAATGTCTCCATTCGTTTCATTTTGATGATAAACAAACCGGTGATCATGATATTTAAAAAGTAATTCTTGATTCAATGATTAAGCAAGCTTTATAACGGGTAAATACACACAAGCCTAAAAATAGAGACATGTAAGGGAGAGGGGAGAACTAAATGCAATGCCTAAAAAATTATTAAAAATATGCTGTATGGCCTTATTGATTGGTTTAATGTCCGCATGCGCTGAAAAAGACCAGCTCGATGACGGCACGGAACTTATCAATGAAGGTCAATTTGTGTTTACTGCATCCGGAGAATTCAAGCCTTTCAGCTATCTTAAAGACGATCTATCGATGTCAGGCTTTGATATCGAAGTCGGGGAGGCACTCGCAAAGGAAATGGGACTACAACCGGTGCAGAAAAGAATGAAGTTCAAGGGAATTGTTGAAGGAGTGAAAACAGGAAGGGCTGATGCAGCAGTTGCGAGCCACACCATCAATCCTCAGCGCAGCAAGCACGTTTTGTTTTCCACGCCTTATTACTACTCCGGGCCGCAAATTTTCACAAGGCCTGACAGCCCCATTAAGACAACATCGGACCTGAAAGGGAAAGAAGTGGCAGTTGCAAAAGGTTCAACCTACGCAGACACAGCATTAAAATTCACGGATGACGTGAAGATGTATGACAGTGATATTACTGCGCTTAAAGCCTTAAGCAGCGGGAGGCATGATGCGGTCATTACCGACTTCGTTACTGGCAAAAGCGCTAAAAAGGAAGGTTTTGTCATTGACGGGAGGGAGCTGATTGAGCGAAGCGAGCAAGCTGTCGTAATCTCTCAGAATAACCCGGAGCTGCATAAAAAGGTGAACGAAGCCTTGGAGAACTTAAGGAAAGATGGAACGTTGAAAAAAATAAGCAAAAAGTACTTTGGCCAGGATATCACAGCCAGGCCTGAATGACATCAAAAAAACAAATAGAGCGGGAAGTATTTCATATATGGAAGGGGTGTTGTGGATTTGCCTAGCTTTGGACATGTGTTTCAAACACTGCTTGACAGCAGGAACTTATTTTTCGATGCGATGATGCTGACACTTCAACTGACTGTCGTATCCATCATTTTTGGAATTGTAATCGGACTTTTCTTTGCCCTTCTGAAAATATCAAACATAAAGATTCTTGGATATATCTCGGATGCTTATGTTTACTTGATTCGAGGAACTCCGTTGATTGTCCAGATTTTCATCCTTTATTTCGGTATCAGCGGTATTTTTCTCATTCCTGACTTCTGGGCTGCTGCTCTTGCCCTCGCTTTTCATAACGGGGCCTATATTGCTGAAATTTTCAGAGGGACCATACAGGCGGTCGATCAGGGCCAAATGGAAGCGGGCCGGTCTCTCGGTATGACGAAAAGCCTGGCAATGCGGAGAATTATTCTTCCACAAGCTTTCCGACGGTCGCTGCCTCCGCTTGGCAACCAGTTTATCATTGGTTTGAAGGATTCCTCATTGGCTGCTTTCATTTCCATGAATGAACTGTTCAATGTGGCAACAACGCTCGGATCGAATAATTTTGACGAGATGACATATTTGATAATAGTCGCCATTTATTATCTTTTGCTTGTGGCCCTTCTCACCTGGGTTGTCAACAGTATTGAAAAGAAATTGGCCGTAAGCGACCGATAGGAGGAGCAGTATGACTGAAAAAGAAATGATCAGAACCAATAATTTAAATAAATGCTTTGGCGAACTTCATGTTCTTAAGGATATCAATATAACTGTATATGAAAGTGATGTTGTCTGCCTTATTGGAGCAAGCGGATCGGGAAAAAGCACCTTGCTCCGCTGCCTGAATTACCTTGAAAGGAAAAATAGCGGAAGCATCGTTCTTGAAGGGAAGGAAGTGGATTTCAAGAAAGATAGTGTGAATGAGGTCCGCCAGAAAGTCGGGATGGTGTTCCAGCATTTCAACCTTTTTCCTCATATGACTGTACTGGAAAATGTCATTGAAGCACCTATCCATGTGAAAAAGATTCCGAAAGCACAGGCTGTCAAGGAAGCGAAAGAACTCCTTGGGAAGGTTGGGCTAGATGACAAAATGGATGTGTATCCCAGCAAACTTTCCGGAGGGCAGAAACAGCGGGTGGCCATTGCAAGGGCATTGGCGATGAAGCCTGATATTATGCTGTTTGATGAACCTACTTCCGCACTTGACCCCGAGCTGGTCGGGGAAGTCCTTTCCACCATGAAGGAGCTCGCTGAAGAGGGTATGACCATGATTGTGGTCACTCATGAAATGGGATTTGCCCGGGAAGTGGCAGACTGGATTGTATACATGGATGAGGGGAGGATCATTGAAAAAGCAAATCCGGATGACTTCTTTACAAATCCTAAGGAAGAGAGAACAAAGGAGTTCCTTAAGACAACAGCATTAAAATAATAACAATCAGGCAGCAGCGGTGTCAAAACCCTGCTGCCTGATTTGAAGAAAAATGGGGCAATGATAAGATAGAGCTCTTTTACTGCAGAGAATTGACCGAAATTTGCTATACAGCGATAATACATACATATTTCCCTGCTTTACATTTATCTGCCATGAGAGTATGATAACAGCATTCATTCTTTATATTGAATCGCTTAATCCATTTGGAGCGGGGGAACCAAAATGGCGGGCTTTTATGACCGTCATGGGGTGAAGCCTTGATAAGAAGGCGGGGCCATTTTCCGGGCCCTAATCCGACAGCTAACCTCGCAGGCGTGCAGGAGAGTAAGAGCCATGCTTGTGGGACATTTGTAGTTTCAAGTCCGCAAGGCTAGTGACTTTAGCCTCTGCGGGCTTTTTTATTTTGTTATAAAACCCTGCGAATTGCTGAAGTTCAACATAATTCGCGAGGAACAGCTTCATACTAAAATTAATCGATGCTAAAGGATGAGGGAATTGGAAACACAATCTATTATCGCACTTGGAATCTTTATCATTGCCTATGGCATTATCATCTCGGAAAGGATTCACAGGACTATCATTGCTATGCTCGGCGGACTTGCAATGGTTATGGCAGGTGTGCTCGACCAGGAAACCGCTATACACCATGTCGATTTCAATACGATCGGCCTTTTGATTGGGATGATGGTGATTGTATCCATCATGTCGAGGACGGGTCTTTTCTCTTTCATGGCTGTCTGGCTGGCTAAGCTTGTGAAAGGAAATCCACTCTATATTTTCATCGTATTGAATTTATTTACAGCTGCTGCTTCTGCATTTCTTGACAATGTAACAACCGTATTGCTCGTTGTACCCGTGACAATCAGCATTGCAAGGCAGTTGGACATAAAGCCGCTTCCTTTTTTGATTTCCCTGATTCTGTCATCGAACATTGGCGGAACCGCTACAATGATTGGCGACCCGCCAAACATTATGATTGGGAGTTCTGTAGAAGAGCTGACTTTTCTTTCTTTCATTGAAAATCTTGGATTCATTTGCTTTTTGATTTTGATTGTAACGATTGCCATCTTTTCTATTTTGTATAGAAAGCAGCTGCGGACAACAGAACAGAAGAAAAGTGAACTGTTAAAAAAGAACGCTCTTGATGAAATTGAGGATCCTGTACTGCTTAAAAAGAGTCTTGCTGTAACAGCACTGACCATTACCGGGTTCTTTGCACACCAATTTATACATATCGAAACAGCGACCATCGCCTTGGCAGGAGCGTTTTTCCTTTTACTTCTTGCTGGAAGGGAGCACCTAAATGCGGCGTTGGAGAAAATTGAATGGACCACATTGTTCTTTTTTGTCGGGTTATTTATCATGGTCGGCGGGCTTGTAGAAACAGGCTGGATCAGCATGCTGGCGGACAAGGCAATGGAATTGACAGGAGGAGAAATGAAGCCAACCACCCTCCTGATTCTATGGATGAGTGCCATCGTGTCAGCATTTGTCGACAATATTCCATTCGTCGCCACAATGATTCCAATGATTAAAGAGATGGGAAACATGGGTATTACAAATCTTGAACCCTTGTGGTGGGCCCTCTCGCTTGGTGCCTGCCTAGGTGGGAATGGAACATTGGTAGGGGCGAGCGCAAATCTCGTGGTTGCTGGTTTGGCAGCCGCTGAGGGTCACAAGATTACGTTCATCGATTATTTAAAAGTTGGTTTTCCGTTAATGATATTGTCAATCGTTATTGCTACAGTCTATCTATACTTTTCCTATTTGGTTTAAAAAAGCAGCTTACTTTAAAGGAGAAAAAAATGAAAAAAATAAGGGGAATCAAACTCGACCCGCCAAAAATATTGGTGCTTGGCTTTTCTTCAGTAATATTGCTAGGTTCTATTCTTCTCATGCTACCAGTTGCGACTGTTGACGGAAATGGTCTGCGTGGGATAGACGCCTTGTTCACCGCTACATCAGCAACATGTGTGACCGGGCTTGTCGTAGTGGATACAGGCAGTACGTTTACCACTTTTGGAGAAATTGTCATCCTTACACTGATTCAGGTAGGCGGCCTAGGGTTTATGAGTTTTGCAACACTTGTTGCCTTTATCCTCGGGAAGAAAATATCGCTAAAGGAACGGCTGATCCTTCAGGAGTCGTTAAACCATTTGACTGTAGAAGGCATTGTGCGGATGGTCAGGAGAATCCTGATTTTTACTGCGTTGATTGAAACAACAGGTGCTGTTCTGCTTTCATACAGGTTTTCCTTTGATATGCCGTTAGGCAAAGCTATATACAATGGTTTTTTTCATTCAATTTCTAATTTCAACAATGCAGGTTTTGACTTAATGGGTGATTTTCGCAGTTTAACCGGTTATGTGGATGACCCGATTGTGTCATTGACTGTCTCTGGCCTGATTTTTCTCGGGGGAATTGGTTTCATTGTCATGAACGAACTCTACGAGTACAGAACTACTCGCAAGCTTTCCCTTCACTCGAAGCTTGTTCTTTCTGTAACCGGCTGCCTGATTACAATAGGAACTGTTATGATCTTTTTCCTGGAATATCATAACCCGAAAACATTGGAGCCGCTATCGATGACAGGCAAAGTTCTCGGTTCGCTGTATCAGGCGATAACCCCGAGGACAGCGGGATCCAATACATTGAACATTGCGGATCTTACTCAGTCAACGCTTCTCCTGACTATTATTCTGATGTTCATCGGTGCTTCCCCAGGTTCAACTGGAGGCGGGATTAAGACATCCACCTTTGCAGTCCTGCTCGGCGCTGTAAAAGCACAAATAAAGGGGAAAGAAGATGTGGCCTTCTTTGGAAGGCGCGTTTTGCCCCAGACGATATATAAGTCACTGACCGTAACATTAAGTGCCATTTTCCTGGTGCTCGCAGTGACGATGCTTTTAACCATTACAGAGCCGGGAAAGGATTTCTTGGCCATCTTGTTTGAAAGCACTTCAGCTTTCGCAACCGTTGGGTTATCCATGGGGATTACACCTGATTTATCCACTGCAGGTAAAATCTTGATTACGTTCACAATGTTTGCTGGGCGGGTAGGTCCGCTCACCGTTGCATTTGCAGTTACGCTCAGGAGGCAGCAGGATCCGTACCGCTACCCTGCGGGCAAAATAATGATTGGTTAGGAGGATTCCATGCGAAAACAATATGCGGTAATTGGCATGGGCCGGTTTGGCTCAAGTGTAGCAGCAGCACTATATGCTGAAGGAAACGAAGTGCTCGGCATTGATAAAAAAGAAGCACACATCGATGAACATAAGGAATCCGTAACACATGCAGTTATTGGTGATTCTACAGAAGAAGAAACCTTGAAGGCCGTAGGTATCAGGAACTTTGATACGGTGATTGTTGCCATTGGGGATGATATCCAGGCAAGTATCCTCACAGTGCTGCTTCTGAAAGAAATGGGCGTTAGCCATGTTGTGGCAAAGGCGCTTAATAAAAACCATGCCCAAGTCCTTTATAAGGTTGGGGCGGATAAAGTCATCTTTCCTGAAAGGGATATGGGGGAACGGGTGGCTCACCAGCTAATGGCCGCTCCAAATGTCCTGAATTTCATTGAGCTTGCTGATGAATACAGTATTGAAGAAATCAAGGTTCCAGGAAGCATGAATGGAAGAAGCCTGAAGGAAATCAATTTGCGGGCGAAGTATAACATTACAGTAATCGCAATCAAAGAGAGGGACAAAATTGATATTTCTCCAGATCCTTATAAAAAGCTGCACGACGATGATGTTTTAATCGTCATCGGAGAAAACAAGGACCTTGTGAAATTCGAAAAGACAGAATAAGCTGCTTTCGCTTGCTGGAGCGGCCAAAAGAAAGAGACCTCACTCGGGGTCTCTTTCTTTTTGAGGGATGAAAACAAGAAACTCTTCCACATCCTCTTTTTGAAGTGGATAACTGATATAGTACCCTTGGGCATAATTGCACTGGCCATTATGGAGGAGTTCGAGCTGTTCAGGTGTTTCAACTCCCTCAGCGACTACTTTTAAATTTAAGCTATGTGCAAGCGAAATAACTGCTGAGGCGATTGCGGCATTTGTACGGTCGTGCTCAGAATTCATAATGAAGGTCTTATCAATTTTCAATGTATCAATAGGAAGATACTTTAAATAATTTAACGAAGAAAAACCGGTTCCAAAGTCATCTATTGATATTGATATCCCCAGCGATTTAAGGTTGTTCAGCATTCTTGCTGCTTTTTCCGAATGGTCCATCAGAAGGCTCTCCGTCAGTTCAAGCTCAAGAGAGGAAGGAGGCAGTCCTGTTTCTTTCAGAATCTGAGCGATTTGCACATCAAGCTGTGGGTGCTGGAATTGTTTTGCCGAAAGGTTTACGCTGACAGACAAATGGGACAAACCAGCTTGATGCCAACGGGCGCATTGGCTGCATGCTTCCCGGATCACCCATTCACCAACAGGGATAATCATGCCTGTTTCTTCAAGGATGCTGATGAAAGTATCTGGATAGAGAAGATCCGGCCCCTTTTTCCAGCGAATCAGTGCTTCTATCCCGTAGATCTTCCCGGTTTTAATATTCATTTTTGGCTGGTAATGGAGGACGAATTCACCTGCCTGAATGGCTTGGCGCAGGGCGATTTCCAAATCCAGCCTTTCCATTGCATGCTCCTTCATGACAGGGGTAAACCATGTCAGGCAGTTTCTTCCTTTTTCTTTTGATTTGTACATGGCAATGTCTGCATTTTTAATCAAGATGTTCATATCAGTTCCATCGTCCGGACAGAAGCAAAGGCCTATGCTTGCGGTGATGCTGAACCATTGCCCGTACAGATGAAAGGGTTCTTTAAGAGCGGCCATGATTTCTTCTGCCACTGTATGTGCGTCCTCCTGTTTACCTATACAGGGGATCAGCATGATAAATTCATCTCCGCCAAGCCGGGCAACAATATTATCGCTCCCCGCCGTTTCCTGGAGACGAAGTGCAACGGCCTTTAACAGCATATCCCCAGCCTCATGCCCCAGACTGTCATTGATAATTTTAAAGTGATCCAAATCCAGCATAAGAATAGCAAGGCGTTTGCTGTTTAACTTCTTTTTATCAAGAAAGTGCTTGAGATATGTCTGGATGAACCAGCGGTTTGGAAGGCCTGTAAGTGCATCATGGAAGGCCATATGCTGGATTTGCGCCTCAGCCTTTTTCTTATCCCTTATATCCCTGCACCATGCGTATTGAAGGCTACGCCCACCTAGCTGGATTTGCTGAAGGTTGATATCGACAGGAATTTTCCCATGGCTATGGCTGATCATTTCATCTTCGAACTTCATTGCTTTCTCTGTCTGGCTTTTTCCGAGTAAGGAGAGTTTATATGGCAGGAGGCTGAAGACCTGGTCGACTGTGAGTTCAAGTAGGCTGTCTTTTTCGTAGCCCAGCACTTCACAGGCGATTGTATTAACATTTTCCAGCCTTCCTCCAAGACCAATGAGAAAAAAACTGTCAGCTGCCTGCTCGATTAAGTTCCTGAATATTTCTTCATTCTCTTGCAAAAGCTTTTCCGCATTGACACGATCCGTAATATCCAGTGCAAACCCAAGAAGATAGTCCTCCGCTGATTCTTTCATGGTAATGATCGTCTTTCCTGAAAACATTTGTCTTTCACTGCCCTTAAAGCTTGCAAGTACTTCTCGTGTAAGTAATTTTCGCTGTTCCCATACTTTTAGGTCATCATTGCGATTACTTTCAGCGATACCTTCAGGGAAAAAATCAAATACCGTTTTACCAATAATTTCTTGAAGTTCCATTCCATGAGCCTTGCATACCTGTTCATTCGCAAAGATCGTCCGCCCTGATGAATCTTCCAGAAAAATATTGATTGGAAGTGCATCAAGTATTTTTACATTCAAATTTTCTTTTATCCGTAAATCTTTCAATAGGTTTTCTTCCCGTTTTTTTAGCAGGTTAATTTGATGGAGCAGTTGTTCAATCGTTTCGGAACATTCCGGTGATGTATTGGTTTTCAACAAAAACCCCGTCCTTTATTCTTTATGGGTTTTGAGACAGCATATGGATTTTAGGTCATTTGCCTAGTACTATTTTATATCGGTGCATTATTGGAACAGTAAAGAGTTTTGAAACATTTATGAAAATGAAATTCCCATAAAAAATTTTTATTTACAATATAAAAAAAGATTGAATGAGGACGATGTTAAAGGTGTTAATAGTGAAAACATTCAAAGAAGTATTTCATACATGGGAAAAAAGCTAATCATTTACCTTATCTTTTCCATACTTTTAATTACAGCCACAGCAGGCTGCTCTCAAACCAGGAGTATTGAGAAAAAAGAGAGGGTTAAAGTCGGTATTTTGTTGTCTGACGGTCAGACTAGGGGATCAGTCATTCAGTGATTCCGCTTTTTGAGGTTTAAGCAAAGCACGGGATGAGCTCGGCATGATTTTTGACTATCGTGAAAGCTTGCAGGTGATATGTACCATTTGCACAAGATTGAAGAACATCGTTGCTCCTTCTTTTCAAACCGATTCTCACTATATATGTATATCCTTTTACCTATACCCTAAAAAATGCTGCCCGCTAAATACAGATATATCTTAAGGCGGCTGCTTGGGTCAATGAGTACCATTGCGCTTCCTGCCAGAAACCATAATGCCACGGTGAAATCATTCAAAGCACAAAGCATTCCGTTGTTTTTATCAAACCTGATTTAATATGAACCTATGTGGATTTTAAAACGCTGACTTTCAACCTGTTTTGCCATGGCCATGGCCTCCTTTGCGAAATGGAGTGGCCAAATGCTCTTTCAAGCAAGCCCAGTCTTCTCATTCCCTGTCAGCATGGGCTAAAACCATTGTTTACATTGGATCTATGGCAAAAGGCAGCCATGGCGGCTGCCTTCTGTTTTATTCCTCTTTTATCTTGACCAGTACCACTTTTTCCTCTTTGAATGCTTTGGCCAATGAAACCATAATCAGAAGCATCACGATTGTAAACGGAAGAGCTGCGATAATGGATGCCCTTTGCAAGGCTTCAAGTCCCCCAGTCCAAAGAAGAATAGCAGCAGAAGCAGATTGGATAATGCCCCAGACAAGCTTTATTCTGTTGGGAGGATTCAAATTTCCATTTGTTGTTTGCATGGCTAACACAAAGGTTGCTGAATCAGCTGATGTGATGAAGAATGTGCTGATCAGGAAAATTGCAAGCAATGAAAGGACCGAAGAGAACGGGAAGTTTTCTAACAGGCTAAAGAGCGCCATTTCACTGCCATTTGTCTTGATTACGTCCATGAGCCCTTTATGCTCGAAAAATTCAAGGTAAATGCCCGTTCCTCCAAAGACAGAGAACCAAAGGGCGCCAAATATGGTTGGGACAAGCAAAACTCCGACGACAAACTCACGGATCGTCCGCCCTTTGGAAATCCGGGCAATAAATGTTCCAACAAAAGGTGCCCAGGCAATCCACCATGCCCAGTAAAAGATGGTCCAGTCCTGAAACCATGTGATTTCCTGGTCAAATGGACTCAAACGGAAACTCATGGAAGGCAGGTTCTGCAAATAAGAACCGAGTGTTGTAGTGAAAAGGTCCATGATAAAGTTACTTGGCCCGACGAAAAGCAGGAACAGCATCAAAAGAATGGCAAGAACAATATTGATATTGCTCAAAAACTTAATTCCTTTATTTAAACCTGTTTGTGCTGATAGCATGAACAACACGGTAGCAACAGCAATAACCACGAGCTGTGTGTTGAAGTTATTCGGTATTCCTGGAAATGTATAGGAAAGTCCTCCGCTGATCTGGATCGCTCCAAGGCCAAGCGATGTGGCCACTCCAAATACGGTCGCAAATACAGCAATGCAATCGACAGCAACTCCAATCGGCCCATCTACTCTATCACCCAGAATAGGTCTTAACAGCGTGCTTATGACGCCAGGCTGGCCTTTGCGAAACTGGAAATAGGCAAGCGCAAGGCCGATAACAGTATATATGGCCCACGGGTGGAGTCCCCAATGGAAAAATGAGTAGCGCATGGCAGCCCTTGCAGCCTCGGGGGTCTGCCCTTCAGCGAAAGGCGGGGCATAATAGTGGAACATCGGCTCTGCGACTCCCCAGAATACAAGGCCAATACCCATTCCTGCAGAAAACAGCATAGCGAACCAGGTTAAGTAGTTATACTCGGGCCTGTCGCTGTCGCGGCCAAGACGGATATTTCCATAACGCGAAAAGATCAAAGCTATTGCAAATATTAAAAAAGCCGAAGCTGACAATAAATAAAACCAGCCGAATTTCTCCAGTATAACTCCTTGGACAATTTTCGTCACATGGTCAAGATTGCCCACAGGCAAGACGTCTGCAGGGATCAATCCCCACAAAATAAATAATATTGTTATGATCACTGAAACCACGAATACTGGTGACAGTTTCTTCATCCAATCCCTCCTGATTTTTATTCAGATTCATAGGAATCCATTATTAAACTTCACTATTGATGTTCCAGCCGAAAAGTTAAACAAAGACACGGAAAGGGAAACTTGGCACGAAAGGTGATTAGGTTGGGGAAAAGGAAAACCGAGGTTTTTCGTTAACCTTTAAATAGTGGATTTACCATTGTTGCGACCACATAGAAAAATGCCATCTCCGCAGTGCACTAGCTGCTGCGAAACTCCATTAATAATTAGAAATTAGAATCTATTCCTGAAGCAACGTTACAGAAAATAGGAAAGGCGTTCCTGCAATTCTTCCCCCGAGCCGGGTCTCTGCTTGGCAGAGTGATAGATTTTCAAGCCTCCTTTCCATTCTATCGTAACAAAAGAAAGAAGAAAGGGACAGGTATAGCTGCTTAGGCTGTTTTGGGTGTAGGCGCTTGCATCGCTGTGACAAAAGGAATAAACAGGGATAATATTTTTTTCTTACCGAAGGCTAATGGTGGACATATTGTTCGCTTTACAGGGTAAAAGCTGTTTGAATATAATATAAAAGGCTGGATCCCTTGAAAAAGGGAGAATTTCAAATGCACAGCCTTATTTTAAAAAGCAATCGAGGGAGCAAATATGGTGAAACAAGAGAAAAAATCAAGGTACCTTGCAGGTATATCGCTTGCAGTCATGGGAGCAGGTTTCCTCATGACCATCCCCTTTCATGATTCTTTCTGGGGCAGACTCCTTCAAGGTGGGTTTGAGGCAGGCCTGGTGGGCGGCCTTGCAGACTGGTTTGCGGTAACTGCATTGTTCCGCCATCCGCTGGGAATCCCCATTCCCCATACAGCATTGCTGCCTAATAACCGTGACAGGGTAACCAGATCCCTTACAAGAATGATTGAAGAGGAATGGCTCACGAAAGAGAGTATCATGGGGAAGATTTCCCAGATTCAGTTTACGGAAAGAGTGCTGCAAATCATTGAGAGTGAACTTGGCAAGAGCACTGTAAAAAAGGCGCTACAAACACTGATCAGTGAAGCTGTAAAGGCAGTTGATACAGAAAAGCTCGCTCCACCCCTTGAAAAGGAATTAAAATCGTATATGTCTTCGGTCGATGCTGGATCTGTGATTGAGAAGGCGACAAATCATATTCTTGAGAAAAAATATGATGAAAAAGCAATGGACCATGTGCTCGAGGAATTAGGGAAATGGGCTGCGAAAGATGAGTCCAAACTTGCGCTTGGAAAAATGGGTAAACAGCTTATCGAAACAACAGAGGCAGATGGACTGCTCAAGTTTGCGATTCAATCCTTTAGCCAGCTCGTAAATGAAGAAAAGATTGGCCAGATGCTGCAAACCTTCATCCAAAACAGGATCAGGAATGTCAGTAAACATGATAACGCATATCGCCAGCTGATACTCGAGAGGACCAAGGAAGAAATCACGAACCTGCCGGCGCGTCAGGACCTTATGGCTGATATAAATGAATGGAAAGGACAGGTTGTTGAAGGTCTTGAAATTTCCGGACAGATTCAAAAATTCCTCGAAAGCGCCAAGGGCCGTCTTCTGAGTGTGATTGAAGGAGAGTCCTTTGTACTAGTATACGTAAATCCTGTAATATGCCGTTTTATCGATAGCATAAAAGCGAATGAGGAACGCATCACGCTGATTGAAGAATGGGTTCATAAACAAGTTGTTGATGCGATTGAAAAAAACCATTCGAAAATCGGACGGCTTGTTAAAGAAAATCTTGATAAGTATGATACTGAAACATTGATTGATATGATGGAAAACAATATTGGGAAAGATTTGCAATGGATTCGTGTGAACGGTGCTGTCTGCGGCTTTTTCATCGGCCTTGTTCTTACGGTGTTTAAAACATTTTTTTAATTAAGAAGTACCTCTTCTACTTGGTAGTGTTTTTTCTCTAATCACCTATACCAGGATGAGGTGCTTTTTTTCTGTGAAAATAATCTCCTCACAGTTTATTTTTCAGGGGCGAACCACCTTAAATGCCACGTATTACTTCCTGTCTGTAGCTAATAGCCAGTATGGGGCGAAGTTCCGGGATTAAGACCTATTTTCATGCTTGGGTTGCGAGGGAAACCTTATGAATGTTTATTTAGTCTATGTCAACTTATTAATGAATAGCTATACCAAAAGTATCAATGAATAAAGTGGTTTTTATCTGTGGGAAAGTTGAGTAATACAAGAGTAAACAATTACCTTTTCAATGTTTTATGCCGGAAAAAAAGAGAAAAATGAATAATAATCCAAACCAACTCAATACATATTGCCCCCTAAGTTGGAACCTCCCCCCCTTGGAAAAGGGATTGACTATTAATGGAATCTTGAGCCATTCGCACTCAAAAGTATTCTTTATTCCTGCTCCCCATAAATATTCCTCTGTGCATGCTGATTTGCGGTCTATGACACGAACCCTTTCACTATTCTCTTAATTAAGTTTAAAATGATTGCCTTTTGACTAACATAAAGAGTATCGGATAGTTTTGGAAAGGGAAGGTATTACTGCCATGAAATCACATGAAAAAAAACCTGTTAACCCTGCTAAGTCCATAGATTCTTTGCAGGGTCTTTTTCAAATATTAAAAAAATCCAAGGATTTTATTACGCTTTCTCCCCCTTTTAACAGTCTGTCTATAAGGATCTCATATTTTCGGACATTAGTTGATGCGAATATCTTACATCAAGATGTCTTATCATATTTAAGCGGAAGATCTTTTAGCTCACTACAAGACGTACAAGCAGTCCTGTCGTTCGGAACTTCAAAAGTGACAGAACAAGTAGAGGTTATTCAGAAAAGTGTATTAAACGGATATATACTCATTCAGCTTAATGAAAGCGATTCGTCATGTTTGTTAATAGATATATCCAAAATAGAGGGTAGGGATATTACAAAACCAGAAATAGAATTCAACATCCTGGCACCAAAGCTAGCATTTGTCGAAAAGTTAGACACCAACTTGAACTTGCTGCGGAGAAAGCTTTTAACCCCCTATTTGAGGGTAGAACAATTGGAAGTGGGATATTTATCAAATACAGCTGTTGCTGTTGTGTATATTGAGGGAATCGCAAATGATCAAAATGTAAAAGAAATCATAAAACGAGTGAGTTCAATTGAAACAGACCATGTTTTTGATAGTTCCTACTTAGTACGTACTATTGTAGACAACCCAAATTCTATGTTCCAGCAATTCATCAGCACAGAGCGCCCCGATCGAGTGGCAGCTATTTTAGCTGAAGGAAAGATTGCTTTGCTTGTTGATGGATCGCCTTTTGTTATTACACTCCCAACCACACTGATTGAGTTTTTTTCAACGGCAGAAGATTACAGTATTCCCTGGATTGTAGCTTCTTTCTTCCGAGCATTAAGGGTATTCTCTGTTTTATTTTCCGTTTTAACTACTCCTTTATATGTTGCTATTATAACGTATCATTATGAGCTCATTCCAAAGGAGCTCCTTGAAACTCTTGTGGTTTCCAGGAGTAAAATACCATTTCCCCCAGTAATAGAAGCGCTAGTTTTAGAAGTAGTCATTGAATTGCTGAGAGAGGCAGGGGCTCGTCTGCCTACCAAGGTGGGATTAACGGTAGGGATAGTGGGGGGGATTGTTATTGGACAGGCTGCAGTAGAAGCGAGCCTTACAAGTAATGTGCTTATTATCATTATTGCTCTTTCAGCCCTGGCATCATTCACAACTCCAATATATAGTATGGGAAATACAATTCGAGTGATTCGTTTTCCATTTATCTTCGCTGCGCAGTTGCTTGGATTACTAGGTATTGTCATAGCCAGCGCTTTTCTCTTGACTCATTTGTTACGTACAAAATCATTGGGACGTCCTTATTTATCTCCGTTTTATCCTACGAGGCTTTCAGACTGGAAAGACAGTATTATCCGTATGCCGCTTATCTCAATGAACCGACGTCCTTTGGCAGCAAGTGCCAAACAGCCAATCCGCTTTAACTCAGAAAAAGCAAAGAAAAATAGGACATCACCACGAAGTGATTTCGATGATTAAATCACAAATGGAGGGATCTTATGAAAAAAGTTCCTATTGAATATCAAATCTCCCCTTACATGGTTTTTTTCTTGGTAAACTCCATGCAAATTGGAGTTGGATTGCTGGGTTTTGAAAGAATCAGTGCAAAACTGGCGGGAAACGATGCGTGGATCAGTACCCTTCTTTCCGGATTATCAATCAATGTGATGATCTGGATGATTTATAAGATTCTAAATCAAGGCAAAGGTAATATTGTGGCGATTCATCATGATGTATTTGGAAAATGGATTGGTGGAGCATTCAGTCTAATTTTTCTTTTTTATCTTTTGGTTACTGGAGCGACAATATTGCGTACCTATATTGAGGTAGTGCAGGTTTGGATGTTTTCAATTATGCCGACTTGGATTCTTGTCGGTATTTTTTTAATCTTATGTTATTACATCGTGTCGGGAGGATTTCGCGTTGTAGCTGGAATTTGCTTCTTTGGTGTTTTACTTCCGAGCACGCTTGCTTTTACCTTTTTCTTTCCGTTACAGTTTGCTGATTTTCGGAACTTATTTCCAATAATGCAGCATTCGTTTAAAGAAATCATTAAGGGAATGCAAGGGAACTTGTTTAGCTATTTTGGGTTTGAAACGTTGCTTGTTTATTATACCTTTATTAAAAACCCAAAAAAGTCACAGAAATTCGCACACTATGGTGCGTTAGTGACGACCGCAGTATACACGTACCTCATGATATTATCGCTAGTATTTTTTAGTGAAAAACAGCTTGCAAGTGCCATATGGGCCTATTTAAGCATGAGCAAGATCATACAGTTTTCTTTTATAGAACGATTCGAGTATATTCTAATTTCTTTTTGGGCATTTGTAATATTGCCTAACGTGGTACTTACATTATGGGGAGTGAGCCGCGGGATGAGAGAGACATTTGGGATGAAACAAAAATATATTTTGCCAATCCTGATTCTGTTCATTTTTATTTTGACAATATTGTTGGATGACCGAAATAAAGTTAATCTAATCAGTACTTGGGTCGGTAAGAGTGGCTTTATCATTGTATACATTTATCTTCCCGTGTTGTGGTTAATTCAATCGTTGCAAATAAAATTCAGGAGACAAACATGAAGAGATGGATGGTTTGGCTGATAATAGGTGTGTTACTGACTGGATGTGATCAAACCAAGGTTGTGGACGACATTGATCTAGTTCAAGTCGCTGCATATGATTTAGAAGAAGATAATCTGAAAGGAACCTTTGCAATTTCGACTTACACAAAGGAAGGAGAAGGACAACCAGAAATCTATACAGCATCAGGCAAAACAAGTAAGCAAATCCTTGCACTAGCATCGGAAAAATCTTCAAAGCCCTTGGAACTTGGCCAATTGAGAGTGATAGTATTCGATAAGGATTTGGCGAAAAAAGGATTAAAAGAAATATTAGATACGATGAATCGAATGCCTAACGTAGGGAACTTGATTTATTTGGCAATATCAAACGGAAAGGCTGAGACAATTCTGAGGGGTTCCTATACCAAAGAAAAAGGAATTTCAAATTACTTACCATCTTTGATTGAGCAAAACATAACATATGGAATTCTACCAGAGACAAACCTCTATTTATTTCTAAACCAGCTTTACGATGATGCAAGGGATTCATACTTGCCGATCGTTTCAAATAAAGGGAATATTTTGAAAATAGATGGTATAGCATTATTTAAAGGATACACGATGGTCGATTCCATCACAGCGAAAGATTTGTTCATATTCAAAGTACTGACAGATAAGTTCTATCGGGGAACTTATCAATTTAAGCTTCCAGGAACACCTGATAATTATGCCGTTATAGAAAACATTAAAGCGAAAACAAAGTACAAAATGAAGGGAAACAGCAAGTATCCATTTATAGATGCCCGTATTCAAGTGAAAGGTAAAATTCAAGAGTTTACAGAAAGAAAAAACCTTGAAAATCCAAAAGAAGTACAAAAGTTAGAGAGTGTAATGGAAGAAGAATTGGAACGACAGGCAGCTAAACTTATAGAAAGGTTCATAGCCAAGGGTACAGATCCTTTAGGTCTAAGGAAATTCGGTAGAGTTCATACCAGAAAGTGGAATGATAAAGAGTGGGCAGAATCGTATAAACATCTACGTTTTCAGGTAACCGCAGATGTGAAAATAATCCAATCAGGAGTGACAGAATAAAGGGGGGAATTTCATTAGTAGAATCGACTTGAAATTAATTGGGCGAAAGGTGGGGACTTTGTCCACACCTTTCGCTTGCGTGCTTGGGCTTATGTGCCGGGAGGGCAAGGTTCATATGCTTATCTTAATAAGATGTCTGACGGCAAAGCCGCCAGGCATTTTTATATTTTTAATTGCTTCTGCTTTTCTCTTAACCCATTGATCAGGATTTCAATTACTTCAGGCCTGCTGAATTCCTTTGGCGGGAGCTCCCCGTTCTTTAGCATTGTCCTCACTTTTGTCCCTGAGAGGATGAGCCGGTCCTCTTCGTCATGCGGACATGTTTTTGATGAACCCATGCTTCCGCATTTATTGCAGTAAAAGCTATTTTCAAAGAACAAAGTTTGAATCCCGATTTCTTCTTTTGAAAAACAGGAGAAAATCTTTTGGGCATCGTACGTCCCGTAATAATTGCCGACCCCAGCATGGTCACGACCGACAATAAAATGGGTGCATCCAAAGTTTTTCCTTACAATTGCATGGAAAACGGCCTCCCTAGGACCAGCATAGCGCATTGCGGCCGGAAAGACTGCCAGCATTGTCCGTTTTGCTGGATAATAGTGGTCTAAAAGGGTGCGATAGCTTTCCATCCTGATATCAGCAGGGATATCATCTGATTTTGTTTCTCCTACCAGCGGATGAAGGAGCAGGCCGTCTACCGCCTCTAGGGCAGTTTTTTGAATATACTCATGTGCACGATGAACGGGGTTGCGGGTCTGGAACCCAACGACCGTGCTCCAGCCTTTCCTTGTGAAAGCTTCCCTGGTTTCAGTAGGAGTCAAATAATATTCGCTGAATTGTGTCCTTGAAGGCCTTCGGGTTACGATTACAGGACCTCCGATGTATATGGAAGGCCGGTTATATAGTTTATGGATCCCGGGATGTCCGGGGTCGTCAGTACCGAAGACCCGCTTTGCCTCAACCGCCTTGTCAGGCGTATAGACATCGGTGACCGTCAGGCAGCCGTAATGGACACCATCCTTCATCAAAGAAACCTTGTCGCCGTGGGAAAGAAGCGCTGCTTCCTGTTCGTTTACCGGGAGAGTGACAGGAAGGCTCCAGGGCAAACCGGATGCCAAGCGCATATTTTCGACAACCGATCTATAATCATTCTGGCCCATAAATCCGTCCAGCGGGCTGTACCCTCCAATGGCAATCAATTCAAGGTCAGCAAGGGCCATGCCGTCGAGCTCTATATCCAGCTTGCAGGAGCTGTAACATGCATGATCATTTGACAATCGGTTGATGAGCGTCCCGCCATGGGGATCAATCATTAGAAATCCCTCCTTGCTTTTGCAGCAATTCCCTGTGGAGGCCGCATTCTTTTTTATCAGTCATTGCCCATCTTCCCGAGCGGTGGTCATTAGGATCAGTGGCAGGAAGCGTGCATGTTTTACAGCCTATGCTCGGGTAGGATCTATCGTGAAGTTCATTATAAGGCAGCTCGTGGAGTTTGATATAAGACCATATATCTTCCCAAGTCCAGTGAATCAGCGGGCAAACTTTAATTTTTTTAAACTTTTCATCCCGGTTGATAAAATCGACCTTTTTTCTTGTCTCTGATTGCTCACGGCGCAAGCCGGATATCCACGCTGCTTTATCCTGAAGCTGTTCGGAAAGCGGTATGATTTTTCGCATATGGCAGCACTGATCAGGCTCAGTCTTCCATATTTCATCCCCGTACAGCTCTGCCTGCCCATTCAGTGTAAGGGAGGATTTCACTTTCTCTATCACTAACCGCGGGTATTTCTCTTCCATCTTTGCTATCAATTTATACGTTTCTAAAAAATGCAGTTCAGTATCCAAAAAAATCACTGTCGCGTTGGGCATGATTTTACTGATTAAATCAATAAGCACAACCCCTTCCGCCCCAAAGCTGCAGGCATAGGTAATTTGGCTGCCGTATTCCTGGAAAGCCCACTTCAGCACATCCATGCTCTCCTTTAGCTGGGTATTGAGCTCGAGGACTTTTCCTTCGTCCCATGATTCGTATGTCAAAAAGCCATTCATATTTCTTTCCCCGCCTTATCATAAAGTTCGCCTAAAGCGCAGGCAATGTACTTTCGCTCGACTTGTTGCTGGGTAAATACCTAAAGGCAAAGTATTCATCAGAACTTGCCCCTGTTCCTTTGGGTGAAGGCTAGTCAGTCACATCCCTAGGCTGGCTGAATATACTTTTTTGACTGTATCTCAGGGAGAAGGAGGGAGCCGGTTGACACTCGCGATTATACAGGGCAGCAGCCATAAGCCTGAACGGGCAGAGGTTAATGTGGTCATTGATGTCATTCGTGCATTTACCGTTGCCCACCACGCATTTTTAATGGGGGCCAGAGAAATTATCCTGTCGCCAACGATTGATGCTGCCTTCAGACTGAAGGAAAGCGATGAGGACTTTCTTTTAGCAGGGGAGGTTGAAGGCCTTCCTATAAGAGGCTTTGACCTGGATAATTCCCCGTGGAATTTGCAGGGTAAGAATCTTTGCGGGAAAGTGCTGGTCCAGAAAACGACCAACGGGGTAAAAGCTGCTTTGAACGCCCTTGCAGCTGATTATGTATTTATTACGGGGTTTTCAAATGCGAAAGTGACCGCGGAATATATCCGTGCGAACCTAATAAGGTCGGGCGAAGTGTCTCACATCAATCTGATCGCCTCCCATCCAACAGGTGACGAAGATTTGGCATGCGCGGAGTATATAGCAGGCATTATTACAGGTGATAGTCGCGTAGATGCTAAGGAGGCTGCCGAAAGGATACAAAGGTCCGGTCCTGCGGAAAAATTCTTGAATAGAAGTCGGCCAGAATTTAAGAAGGAAGACATTCTATTATGCCTTGAAGAAATAGACGGCAGCTTTATCATGCAGGTGAACAGCGATAAAGGGCTGCCGAGAATTGAGAGGATATTTATATGAGAATTGATCAATTAATGCTTCCGGAAAGGGAAGAAAAACCAAGGACATCGGGTATTACCGTCTTAATTGATAATGGTGTCCCGCTTAACTTTTTCAGGGATACCGTTATATCATCGGGGAAATATATTGATTTTGTGAAATTTGGCTGGGGAACGTCATTAGTTACAGAGCAGCTATCCGAAAAGATTGCTTGTTTAAGATATCATGATATTGAATTCTTTTTTGGGGGCACCTTGTTTGAAAAGTTCGCAAGCCAGGGAAAGGTCGAAAGCTTCCATCGCTATTGCAAAAAAAGCGGTTGCAGATATGTGGAAATTTCCAACGGAACGATCGAAATGACAAATAGTGAAAAGGCTCTGTACATTGAGCAGTTCTCCAGAGATTTTTCCGTATTCAGTGAGGTGGGCAGCAAGTCGGGGGAAATATCCGATGGGCAAAATTCCTCGCAATGGATTGACTGGATTTGCGAAGACCTTAATGCAGGGGCGAAAAAAGTAATCACGGAAACGAGGGAAAGCGGCACAAGCGGGCTGTGTCGGAGCAATGGTGAAATCCGGCTTGATATTATTGGGGATATTGTTGCATCCGGAATCGATTTGGATTCGGTGATTTTCGAAGCCCCTTCAAAAAGGATCCAGACCGAGCTGATCAAGGCTGCAGGAGCAGATGTGAACCTTGCCAACATATCCTTTTCTGATACGATTCCACTGGAGACTTTGAGGCTGGGTCTCCGTTCTGATACATTCCATTTGTTTAAAGGAGATGCAGTAAATGCGAGAAACTAACAAAGTTTTTCACCTGGCAATACCATGCAAGGATCTTGACGAAACTCTTCAATTTTATAAGAAGCTTGGATGCAGGCCTGCAAGAAGGTATGAAGACAGAGTGACTTTCGATTTTTTTGGCGACCAGCTTGTCTGCCATTTAAATCCGGAAGAAGTGGATGAGAAGCCAAAAATGTATCCGCGTCACTTCGGTGTAACCTTCGTGCAGCGAGAGGAATTTGAGTCTTTGCTGAAAAAAGCAGAGCAAAGCGAACTCCCTTTTTTCCAGGAGCTTATGGTCCGTTTTCCGGGAAAACGAGAGGAACATATGACATTTTTTCTCATTGATCCTGCCAATAATCTGCTGGAATTTAAGTTTTATCATGATAGAAGCATGCTATATTAAGAGAAAAGAAGTACTGGTTTGGTTAAGTTTGTAATAGGAAAGGTGTACCAAGCCGCCAATTATATATGATGTGCTTTTTACCCAGCTTTCTCAGAAAAGGTGGGTATTTTTATTCAAAATTCTGAATATTTGTTGCTCCTGCTTGATTATCAGATTCCCTTTCCATAACTTTAAGGTAATTAAACAAAGAAGGGGAGAGACATAATGAACAAAATTCTAAGAACAGGATTTATTCTTTTCACTACTCTGCTGCTTCTTACGGGCACGATGCCGGGAGTGAGCTTTGCCAAAAAAGGAAGCATCGATTATGACAGCTTTAGTGAAGTGGCCTATGGGTCTGACGGAATGGTCGCGACCGCCCATCCGCTTGCTACGGAAATAGGGAAAGATGTCCTAAAGAAAGGCGGTAATGCAATTGATGCCGCTGTCGCCATCCAATTTGCCTTAAATGTGGTGGAACCGATGATGTCCGGAATTGGCGGGGGCGGATTTATGATGGTGTATGACGGAAAGACAAAAGAAACAAACATTATTAACAGCCGGGAGAGGGCTCCCGAGGGTGCATCGCCGGACATGTTTCTTGATGAAAATGGAAAGCCGGTTCCTTTTGAAGAGAGATCTACAGGAGGGGAAGCTGTTGGGGTGCCAGGAACATTAAAGGGGCTGGAAGATGCGCTCGACAAGTGGGGAACAAAGCGGATGCAGCAGCTGGTGGCCCCTTCCATCAAGCTTGCCGATAAAGGGTTCCCTATTGATTCTGTCCTTGCCGAAGCGATTGAAGAAAACAAAAAGGCATTGTCCCGCAGTGCCGCCAAAGATGTTTTCCTTAAAAACGGAAGACCTCTTTCCGATGGTGATACTCTTGTTCAGAAAGATCTCGCCAAAACCTTTAAATTGATACGTTCAAAAGGTACTGATGCTTTTTACCACGGTGAAATCGGCCAGGCTATTGCCAAAACGGTCAGGGAAAAAGGCGGCTCGATGACGGAAAGGGATCTTGCGAAATATGATGTGACAATGGATGAGCCAATCTGGGGAGAGTACCAGGGCTATAATATCGCCAGCATGCCTCCGCCAAGCTCGGGTGGTGTCTTTCTTCTTCAAATGCTGAAAATACTCGACGGCTTCCATTTGTCACAATACGATGTACGCTCCAAGGAAAAATATCATTTGCTTTCCGAAACGATGCACCTGGCGTATGCAGATAGGGCTGTATATGCAGGCGATCCTGAATTTGTAAAGGTACCTTTGCAAGGCCTTCTGCATCCCGACTATATTAAAGAGCGGCAGAAGATGATTGATCCTGTGCGGGTTAACATGAACCCAGCAGCAGGTGAACCATGGAAATATGAAGAGGGAAGCCCGGACTATGCAGCGGTCACCCAGCCTAATGATAAGAAATATGGAGAAACGACCCACTTTACGGTTGCGGATAGATGGGGAAATGTTGTCTCCTACACGACAACGATTGAACAGCTGTTTGGAACAGGCATCATGGTTTCAGGATACGGAATTGTACTGAATAACGAATTGACCGACTTTGATGCCGTGCCTGGCGGTGCGAATGAAGTCCAGCCGAACAAGCGGCCGCTGAGCAGCATGACCCCTACAATCGTTTTTGACGGAGAAAAGCCTTTACTAACAGTCGGATCGCCGGGAGGCCCAACGATTATTGCCTCCGTGCTTCAAACGATTCTTCACCATATTGAATATGATATGGAATTAAAGCAGGCGGTGGAGGAACCAAGGATTTATACGAACAATATGAGCTCATACCGATATGAACAGGGAGTTCCAGCCGATGTTGTCAGCAGTTTGAACAGGATGGGGCACAAATTCGGCCCAGCTCCTATAACAATCGGAAATGTACAGAGTATACAAATCAACCACGATGAAGGAATCTTTAAAGGAGTGGCTGATTCAAGCCGAAACGGTTCAGCCGCCGGGCTAACCCTGAAAGGAAATAAGGCGGGGTATTAGAGTTGTAAGTAGACTTCTGAAGCTTATTCTGTTTCAGCAGTGCCAATTCAACCGGTGAAATAAAGTTTTTGATATACAAAAACAAAAATGGACCCTCTATTGTTGCAAAACAGATTCAGGCCCCTTGCCCAATTGATTGCGCAGCAGCTTCCCGATATAGCCAGCCAGTTCTTTTTCCTTTTTTTATTATTGTCCATAATCCATATCACCTGCAGTAGTTTACTGCAAGGGACATTGCTGATCTTCTGGAGATTATATTTGCGATTGCAGAGCGAAGAGGAATCACAGAACCGGAAATTGAATATACCAGGCAGACTAAATAAGGGCAGCAAGGAAGTTATAAGAAAAAATTTTTTCTTGAATGGGTTGAAGAATAATGGGCTCAGCAAAAAAAGCTGTTGGCGGCGCAACAGCTTTTTCTTTAGTTAAACGTGCTCTCCCTTTTGCTTTGTGCTGCTTTCCGCCATACATAAAGGATGCCGATTAGCCATAAGACCATTAGTACGGCATAGATCACAGTACTGCCTGCATGAGGGATGCTTGCTGTATCCATCAGTGTCCTCGTATTGGTCATGATGATCATTCCACCGACAAGCACTCCGAGAAGGTGGGAAGGAATGATCCTTACCAGCCAAGCTGCAATTGGGGCAGCAACAAGGCCGCCGACCATGAGGGCGATAACCCATTGCCAATTAAACTGGGTCCATCCTAGGGTGAGGATAAATCCCAGAGTTGCGGAAAGGGCGATAGCAAATTCACTAGTATCGACCGTACCGATCACTTTCCTTGCTTCCATTTTCTTTGAGAGAAGAACAGGGGTGGCGATAGGTCCCCAGCCTCCTCCTCCAGTGGAATCAAAAAAACCGGCAATGAAGCCCAGTGGAATGAAAAATTTAGAGGTTAACGCTGCTGGTTTTTCTCCGGACGAATGAATGGAACGGAAAAACAGAAACCGGTATATCACATAGAAACCCAGGCATAGCAGGAAAAAGGATACATATGGTTTGATTAAGTTACCCGGGATGCTCCCAAGGAATACCGCCCCGGTGAAAGCGCCGATTGAACCAGGCAGAATGAGTTTTTTGACAACTTGTTTATCAACATTGCCAAATCTCAAATGGGAAACCCCTGATGCCGCCGTTGTTACTACCTCTGCCATGTGTACGGATGCCGAGGCAACGGCAGGGGCAATTCCAAACAGTAGCAAGAGTGAGGAGGATGTCACACCGTAAGCCATTCCCAATGAGCCGTCCACTAACTGTGCGGCTAAGCCGATCAACGCTAAAATAATGAGCCTTCTCAAAACAATCTCTCCTTTTTTCAGACTGGACTGTTCCAGGAATAGTGAAGGGTAAAAGCAGCCCACCTTCTAAGCTATAGTATGGATTTTGGGCAAAATGGTTCATTGAATGCTGCCGGCAGCAATATGGAAGGCTGACAGCTGTTTTTAGGGAGTTTTTACGGGGGAAATGAACCAAGACAGTGATTTCACCGATTGCATGGCAGAGCCATTTATGGATAAAATAAAATAGTTTTCACCTGTGCGGAAAATCAGGATTATGCGGCCTAGAAGTAATATCAGCGGGAGTGAAATGTATGGGAGCAAGGGAGTCAATTGCAAAGAAGGTTGCATGGATTAGTGTATGGAGCAATATTGTCCTCACCTTAGGAAAAATTTTCATCGGCTGGTACGGGAAAAGTGATGCTGTTTTTGCAGATGGGATCCACTCTGCAGCTGATGTTTTTGCTTCAATCATTGTCCTTCTTGTCATTAAGCTGGCAAATAAACCAGCGGATGAGGATCATCCTTATGGACACGGAAAAGCTGAAATTATTGTTTCAGGAGTCGTGGGCATGGTTCTTCTGCTGGTGTCTGCCTACGTTGTGTACGAAGGAATATCTGGCTTTTTCCATCCAATTGAAGCCCCAAGTCTGATGGCCATGTGGGTGGCAATCATTTCATATGGAGCTAAAGTTGTTTTGTATCGATACTCCTTGGGCGTTGCCACACAACATAAAAGCAAGGCTATCGAGGCCATCGCTTTTGACCATAAGGCAGATATTGTTGCGTCTATTGCGGCTGCGGCTGGTGTGCTTCTTTCGGTTGCAGGAGACAGGCTGGGCCTTGGTTTCCTGTTGTACAGCGATAAGGTTGCAAGTATTTTTGTCGCCTACCTGATTTTTAAAATTTCCAGGGAAATGCTGACAGAAGCTTTCCATATCCTCATTGAACGCAGCGTCGATCCGGAACTCCTTCAGGATTACATCACCATCATCTCTGAGTTCCAGGATATCCGGAGAATCGACCGCGTAAGGGCGAGGGAGCATGGCCATTATATTCTTGTCGATATTAGAATATCCATTGATCATTTTAAGACGATAAAAGAAGGCCATGATCTTTCCAAAGAGATTAAAGGGGCACTCATAAAGAAATACGATAACATTCAGGAAGTCATGATCCATCTCAATCCCTACTTCCCAGAGGGAGAGGGAATTAAGGATAAGTTTAGGGCTCCACAATAGATGTGGGGTCCTTAATTTAGTGGAAATACGAATCCCTCTGCATTGAATTGGAAATTTATTACTGAAAAAGCAGATAAAATGGGCGCTACAGTAGATAGACGGGCATAACCGTAGATAGAAAGAGTGTAACCTTAGATATCCGGCTTTCCAAAGAAAAATTCATCTCAATATGCTATTGTGGAATCGGTTACAGGTGGTGGCGGGGCAAAACCACCTACTGTTAAAGAGGAAAAAGTGCATTTTTCTCCTCAATATTTTTGAAAAATCATCAAATTTCACGAAAAAAACAAACTGTTTTTCCTTTCCTAACTAACTTAATAGGCAATCACGAGCAATTCTAATCTGAAAATTGGTCTCTTTCCTGAGGGCTCCTAATAAATGCGGGGCCTTTTTTAGGTGGGTTATAGATACAAGACAAAAAGCTTAAATCTTGCGTTGTTTTTTTTCGGTAATATAATGTATAGTAAATTGCTGATGGAATATTGCCCATAAAATAACTTCACTGTTTATTAATGGGCTGCAATAGTATAACGATCATCGAATATAAATCAAGTTAGTGGAACATGATTTGCTGGCCCGGCAAAAGCTATGGGGTTGTTGTTGAAAATAAAGAACATGGAGGATCATTAGTGAAAAAAATCGTATTAACTGGCGGAGGCTCTACTGGGCATGTTTCATTAAACCTTGCATTGATCCCGCTGTTGAAAGAACATGGCTGGGATATATTTTATATTGGTTCAAGTACTGGAATAGAAAGGAATCTTATTGAGAAAATTCCTTACGTTACATATCATGCGATCTCCACAGGCAAGCTAAGAAGGTATTTTGACATCAAAAACTTTTTAGATCCATTAAAAGTGGGGCTCGGGGTCATTCAATCCCAAAAATTAATTCGCGATATTAAACCTGATATCGTTTTTTCAAAAGGCGGGTTTGTTTCGGTACCTGTTATTCTTGCTGCCTGGATCAATAGGGTGCCAATCATCTCCCATGAATCCGATATGAATCTTGGGTTGGCATCCAAAATCGCCTTGCCTTTTTCTAAGAAAATGTGCTTTACCTTTCCGGAGACAGGCAAACATATTCCTGATGACAAAGAGTTATTTCTTGGACCTGTTATTAGGGCCCAAATCAAAAATGGTTCGAGAAAGAAAGGCCTGGAGCTATGTGGGTTTGATGACAAAAAACCTGTCATACTCGTGATGGGAGGAAGCCTGGGCGCCCAAAAGATTAACGATACAGTAAGAAATTGTTTATCCGACTTGTTAAGGAACTATCAAATCATCCATCTTTGCGGAAAAGGCAAAGCGGATTCCAGTATTCAAATGAAGGGGTACAAACAGTTCGAGTATGTGGATGATGAATTGGCTGATCTATATGCCGCAACAGATTTGATTATTTCCCGTGCAGGATCAAACTCAATATTCGAATTCTTGGCGTTGAAAATTCCAATGATCCTGATCCCGCTTCCATTATCCTCAAGCAGGGGGGATCAAATCCTGAATGCGCAGTCCTTTGAAAAACAGGGATTTTGTGAAGTATTGGATGAGGAAGATTTGACAGTACAATTATTAACAGAAAAAATTAATGGGATGTATAGCCGTAAATATGATTATAAAAAGAATATGAGCGACAATAACCCGGGTGATGGTTTGATGAAATTATATGACATGATAGAAAAAGTCAGTGTATCAAAAAAAGGTTAGTACAGAAAAAAGGATCCAGCCTCATTGAAGGCTGGGTCCTTTTTTGGTTGCCTAGCTATAGTGCTTGTGCACACGGAGGTTCTGATTTTCTCTGTCCAGCTGCAGCGCCCAGTGCCTTGTGGACTTCCCCCGCCTCCCTACGACGAAGCACAGGATGTGCGAGTAAGGCGTTGCGCACAGGACGTGCGCGCCTTTAGCGTTATAAGTCAACATCGATTCGCTTACGCTCATCGTGTTTCCTTTATCGCGCATTAACGGGCAGTAGGTTCCCAACTGCCCGTAACAGCCCGATTGGCTATCTAACTATCAGCGGCAAAAACCTAACCGCTGATTGAAGATTCGCCGTATCTCGGTCGGTTGGCTCCAGTCCATACGGCACTTAACGGGTGCTTCCGCTTTTCATTGTCCAACTGCAGCGCCTAGGCGCTGCAGCTTTTCTTATAAAAAATAAATAAAATTATTTTATTATGCATATAGAAGCATAATTAATCAGAATCACATTATAAACAGGAGTTTTTCGCTGTTTTTCGACTAATATTGTAATTTTCATAAAAAACACACTAATTTATAATTCCTATTAAATAGACAACAGAAAGGAAAGCAATTCATTGACTAATAACTTTTCTTGGAAAATAAAAGATGATGAAGAATTACCCACTCAACATTATTTGGTTAGGAAATGAGTGAAAGGGCCATGGAGCAAGGAAAGAAGTTTTTAATAATCAATGCCGATGATTTTGGTTTAACAGAAGGGGTCTCGGAAGGAATCCTGCATGCCCATGGCAGTGGAATCGTTTCAAGCACATCAGTCATGATGAACCGGCCCTTTAGCAAAGAAGCATTAATAAAAGCTAATGCATATCCGAGCCTGGAGGTAGGGGTTCACCTCGTCTTCAATAAAGACCGTCCTTTACTTCCTAGGGAGTGTGTTCCGTCACTTGTGGACCAAGATGGTTTTTTTCATAAAAATGTTTTTCTAAACCGGAAAAAAATCGTTTTAGACGAGCTATACCAAGAGTTTGCTGCACAGGTAAACGACTATATTTCCCTAATGGACCGGCAGCCGTCACACCTTGATTGTCATCACTGGGGAATATTGCATCTTCCCTTTTTTAAGGTATATCTGCAAGTTGGCCAGTTATTTAATGTTCCTGTAAGAGTCCCGTTTTTTGATCCGAAGAATTATCCTTATTCTTCCCTACAGGAATTACTAAAAGATGTCCCATTATTTAATCTCAATAAACGATTGCTAAGGCTGAGAAGTCTGGCGGCGGATTCAGGCTTAGTGTTCGCCGACTACTTTTGTCCGGGGTTTTACGGTTCAAAAATCTCACTGGAATCTTTTAAAACACAATTGGAAAATTTGCCTCCCGGTACTGCTGAGTTAATGACACACCCTGGGTTTGCTGATAGCAGCCTATATTCTGCAAGCTCCTATAATAAACTGCGATTAAAAGAATTAAAAATATTAACTTCTCCAGGATTGCCAGAGTTTTTGCTGCAGCAAGATATTGTGCTGACAAATTACTCCGAATTGAAAAGTTCGGCATTAATCTTAAAAAACAATCAGGAGATAGTGAAATGAAAGATGTCATTCATTATTGGAAAAGCAATGGGGTCATGATTGAAGACCCTGCAACTACATTTATCTCAGGAGATGCTGTATTGGAACCCGGGGTAATAATTTGCCCGATGGTTGTGATAAAAGGAAAATCCATTGTGAAAAGCGGAAGTACCATTGATTCATTTTCCAATGTCATCAATTCAATCATTGGTCCTGATTGTACGATTCTCTCTTCCACTATCATTGATTCAAGCTTGAATGGAAATAACACTGTCGGTCCGTATTCATATTTAAGAAATCACACGGTGTTAAAAAATGGAGCCAAGCTAGGAAGCCTTTGTGAAATCAATGATTCTGTCTTAGGAGAAGGAACTAAATGCAAACACTTTTCTTACCTTGGACACGCGCAAGTAGGCAGAAATGTAAATATTGGCGCTGGAACGATTACATGTAACTTTGACGGCAGGAATAAATTTAAAACGAAAATCGGCGATCATGCTTTCCTGGGGGCAAATTCATTGCTGGTTGCTCCGGAAAAAATAGGTGATCGAGCTTTTACAGGCGCCGGTTCGGTTATTACAAAAGACGTTTGTGCTAATGAAAAAGTGTACGGAGTTCCTGCGAAAACAAGAATTTAAGATTGAAAGAAGTGACGAATCAAATGAATAAGCAGCCAAGTGTACTGGCAGTAATGGCCCATCCCGATGATGCGGAATTGAGGTGTTTTGGCACACTTTTGAAATATAAGGAAATAGGCTATGAATGTAAGCTGTTGGTTGTATCTGGAGGGGAAAATGGAATCTCCCTCCAAGATAAATTAGAATATAACATTGATTACATACCAAAAACAGAGAGAGAACATGAAACAAGAAGTGCTTTTGAAAATACAGGCATAGAGATAGACATTCTGCAATTTGATGATGGAAATATACGTCTTGATAAGTCTCTCATAGCTGCCATTGAGAAAGTCATTAGAGATTTTGCCCCTGATGTCGTGATCACTCATTGCCCGGAAGACCTTGGCGTGGATCACCAGGATCATTCAGCTGTAGGGAAAGCAGCAATAAATATCGCTTCTCGAGTTGAAGGAGTAAAAAAGATACTGCTCTGTGAACCTCTATTAACTTTAAGAGCCGGATTCATCCCGAACTATTTTGTGGATATCACCAAATATTTCAACCGGAAGATGGAAGCACTGTCACACCATAAAACCCAGCATGGCAGATACTATTTGGAAGAGCACTACCATGTTGCGAAATCTGTATTCTATTCATTATCCCTAGGGGCTAAGCCTGTTGAGGAAGGCCTCAAGCATGAGGTTTTCAATGCGATTTTCACCCTCGAGACTTAAACGTTAAATATAGGAAGTGGAGATGAAAATGGAAAAGATTATCGATGCAGCACATGGAGGCGAAGGATGGCAAGGCCGCGAATATGACCATCTTAATGATATTGGCAAGCTATGGAGCGACTGCGGTGTTTCAGCAGAATCAGACCCTTTAAAAAGAGTTCTGCTAAGAAGGCCTGGAAAAGAAATAGAGAGATTGGAAGATCCACAAAACTTGTTATGGCTGGAAAAACTCAATCCCGAGAAAGCAAGGTACCAGCACGATACATTAGTTGATGTGTACCGGCAGTGGGGAGTCAATGTAGAGCTGCTGGAAGATCATGCGGCAGATTTATATCCGAATCTCATGTACGTCCGAGATTCTTTCACGATGACCCCACAAGGTGCAATCGTGTCCAGACTTGCATCGAAAATCAGGTCGGGGGAAGAGACAATTGTCTCGAAACAGCTTTCCAATATGGGTGTCCCAATCGTTGCGACTGCACACGCAAACATGTTATTGGAAGGGCCGGATATATTTATTGTCAATAAGAATTTAGTATTCCTTGGAGTAGGTATCAGGACGAATTACGAGGCTGTTCATTTTGTTCGATATTTGCTTGAGCTGCAGGGGTTTGCGGAAATTCATATCATCCAGACCACATATGGATGCGGTCACTTGGATGGCGTTGTGAGTATATTAAATTCTTCGAATGCAGTCATCATCCCGCAAAGGGCATCCTATCAATTGTATGAAGTGTTGAAAAGACATGGCTTTCATATTATTGAGCTCTCAAACTTAAAAGAAATAGATGAAAATATGGCGATAAACTTTGTTGCTCTAAACGAAGAAAATATCGTGATAAACAAAGGTGCTGCGGATTCAGTGAAAAAGTATGAAGCGGCTGGAGTGAATTGTATGGAAGTAGACTTATCCGAGATAACAAAAGGCGGGGGTGCAGTGCACTGTATAACCGGGGTTATTAAAAGGGGGTAAACGATGAAAATATCAATTATTATTCCCATTAAATCTACATTAAATAAAGATTTGCGTGATTTTACGAATTATATTATAAGTTTGTCCTCCCAACTGCAGAAAACTGAAAGTCAAATCATCATTGCAGACGAAAGTGAACTTGCCTCACATTTATTCATGAAAGAAAAATTCAAAAACCGAAGTAATATCTCCCATATCATACCGGATGATGAAATCAGGACTGGAGCAAACGACAAATTAAATGGCATATATGCTGCACTAAAATATGTGAGGTACGACAATATATTGCTGGTTGATGACCACTACCGGATTACCTACTCAACTTTACAAAGACTAGCAAACTACTTTAATCAATATGACTGTTTTAAAGGAACACCAAAGTTTGATGCCTTTCCTTTTTCTGTGAAGATTGATTTGTGCGGACTGTTTATTGTGAATATGCTGGACTACAGAAAGCAATACAGCGGACATTTAGCGTTTAAAAAGAAACTAATCGATGAACATGGCTTTCCGGACCGCGATGCACTGTTCGACGAATTTGCCATGGAAAAACATTTTAGAAAGAATCAATATTCAATAGGCTATATTCGTGAGGCTTCCCTTGAAGCAACTCAAAGTATCAGCATGAAAAAGTTTCTGGAGCAGCGGGTTCGATACGCCTACGAAAATATAGCTTTTCCAATAAGATTTGTTTTCTTTCTTTCAATATTGCCATTACTGCTTCTATTGCTGATTACTAATAATCTTCTGCCTTTATATTTCGCTGCGGCTCTAACAATTGGAGCGATGAGTGTTTCATTTATAGGCCAATTAAAATACGGAAAGGGAATCGTTCCGAGGCATACATTTCTGTACAGCGCAATTTGGTTTTGGTTTTATCCCTTCACCTCATGGCTTTCGATCTATAAATATTTTACTGGCGGAGTTGAATTTGGAGGCAATAAAGTCCGGAAAGCTGCCTAATCTAATAGATCTACTTTAAATTTCTTATCGAAGGATGGACAGGATGTTTACCAATAAACAGTTGAATCAAGCGAAAGAAATCCTCTCATACGCTAAAGAACACACGGAGTTTTACAAAAAAGCATTGGAACATACGGATATAGCTGCTTTGAATTACAGTGATTTTCAGGAGATACCCATTCTGACGAAAGAAAAACTGATCTTTGATCAACAGGAGTTTGTATCAAAAAGTGTTGATTATAGCAGTGTAATGTACGAATATACTTCCGGCACTACCGGAGAGCCTTTTTCAATCCCGCGTACGAAGGATGATAAATTGAGGACAAGCATTACTTTGCTCAAAGAGAGGCAAAAAAGGATAGGGAGGTTTCCCGGACTTAAGTTTGCCACCTTTTTTGCAGGCAGCAGTGAGGTGGTAACTGAGGCAGAAGAAGGCTGGCTGAATATTACAGTAAAAGACCTCAATGAAGAAAGCATGAACAGAATTGTTGAAAAACTGATCGACTACAAGCCTGATTTTTTACAAGGCAGTTCAAGAGTTCTCACCTATTTAGCGGAGTTTATTTTGACAAATAAGATTGATATGAAACAAAGCCAGATTAAAATGATTGAAAACCGTGCCGAGGGTTTATTAAGCACTCAAAAAGAATTATTGGAGCAAGCTTTTATGTGCCCTGTTGCAAATATGTATGGACTGCGAGAAAGCTGGGGCGTTGCCTATTCCTGTGATTTCAACCATTTGCATATCATGAATGATAATGTTTTTGTCGAAATACTGGATGAGTTTGGGGATTTTGCAGGCTTCGATCAAACTGGCCATATCCATATTACGTGCTTTCATTCTAAAGCCATGCCGCTCATCAGATATGACACAGGGGATATCGGAATGCTTTCTAAAAAGCAATGTGCCTGCGGAAATCCATCGTTCATTCTCGAACTATCAGGATATAGAAAATTGGATATGATACAAACGCCTGCAGGGTTTTCTCATCCCTCTATTTTGAAATATTTAAATGATTATTTTATCAAAAACAAGTTTGGAATCATTCAATTCCAAGTTGTCCAGGAAGGACTGAATGCCTTCACTTTAAGATGCCATAGTTTAGCAGATTTACATGAAAGCCAGGTGCGGCAGCTGAAAGACAAGTTCCAGGAACTGTTGGGTTATGAAGCCAGCGTAAAGGTAATCCAAACGAATCATTTTGTTTTGAAGGAATTCAGCAGCAAATTTAAATGGTTTGTATCCAATTGTTAAATTAGGTCTTCATTTGGACTTAACAGCTTATTATGCCCGACTGCATATTCTTTCTGTCCGAATTTAGTATTCATTAAGTCAATGACATGCTGCGATCTGTTTTGATAACCGGTGACTTGAAATAAGACAAGCGAATCTCTCATTGCCTGATAGCTTAATTCATATTTAGAGAGATAGTAGTAGACCAAACTTTTTTGAAAAATCAGTTCTGCCAATAAATAATTAGAGTCTATTTTATTGCAGATTAAAATTCCCTGTTCTATATACGATAATGATTTCTCCAGCTTGTTCGTTCTATATAATAGCTTGCTGTAATTGTACAGTATTCTGACATTGACAATCTTATTGCTTTTTGAATCATCATGCGTAATCTGCTTCAGCAGCTTCAGGCATTTCAGATAGTACTTTTCGGCAACTGTAAAATTTTTATCGTCACTGAATACATTTGCCATACTGTTTAATATTTCAACCTCTCGAAGAGTATATTGGCTTTCATTATTATAAAAAACGTTCAGGGCATCGTTGAAGAGTTTAATCGATTTGTTTAAGTCGTTGTTTAAATAATAGGAGCATATCCCTTGAAGCCAGTAATATAATTGTTCATTTTCTTTAGTTTTCAAAATAATCGTTTTTTCATTATCCAAGGTTTCTTGAAGGTTTTGGTAATCGCCAATCCTTAAGCAGTACCGAATATGGCCAATCACTTCATCTAAATATTGGTCATCGGTTTCATGGAAATAGTGGACATCTACACCTAAGCGTTTGGATAGTTTATACAGTATGTCTGAGGAAGGAATGATAAAACCTTTTTCAAGCTGGGAAATGAACGCTTGAGAACATATTCCTACTGCTAACTGTTTTTGAGTAAGATTCTTTTCTTTACGCAGCATTTTTAATTGCTTTCCAATTTTACTCATCAGATTCACCCTTAGTCACAGTATATTTCTACCTCAACTGACTAGATTTTACTACAAAAAATATAAATAAGGTAGTAATGCCTATGAAACCACATGAAGAGTATAAGAATATTGCAGGAATTAAGTTTGAAATATAAAAAAAGGTTGGGATTATGAAAACTTCACATTGTATTTACTTTGGTGTTAGCAGCTATTTAGAAAAAGATTCCGCAATCGCATTAAAACAGTATGAATTATTCCATTTATTCGGCGGGGTGGATCTTAAAGTAACGAGAGAGGACAATCCATTAACACCGGTATACAGGATTTCGGGATGTTCGGTTGACTCAATTGCGTTGTATAACAATAGCGGGATTAAGTCGGAAAGAGTAGTTGACCCAGATTGGAACAGTGCATTTAAGAAGACCTTGACTATATTAAACGAAAAAAAAGTACATCCAGTTTTCGCTAATTGCTTTTATCTTCCGTATGATAAGAAAAATTATAAAAGGAATAACGAAAATCACCTTGTGTTATTGGAAGAATTTAATGAGATCACTCGTTCTTTTCTATTAAGTGATGAAAAAGGGACTTTTTCGATAGATATGGAAGATTTAAAGCTAGCATGCTCAAAGACGAAGAACCAGCCTTATCAATCTTTAGCTATCTCAGTCGAAAACGATTTCTCACACCAGCAAATCCATGACAGGATCAGGGAGATCATGATCGCCAATGCCCGGAAGAATCGCGGCAGTATCGTGAAAGAGATGATGAAGCTTGAGAATGGCATCTATGAAATTAACCAATGTTCCGGCATTCATCAAACCGTTGCCCTTCAGGCATTGTCCATCATCATGCGGCACCCGAATGGGACTATCAGCAGCAGGGGATTTATGAGTGAAAGCCTTAGCAGCTATAGTAACGAGCTTTGCCAGCTGTATAAAGATTTAAGCAGGCTTTGGTTCACTCTTGCCAATGATTTAATCCGATTATCGCTAAACAATATTGCTGCAGATGAAATCATCCAGCAAATAAAGCTGATTTCCAAAAGTGAAGAGGAAGCTAACAATGCATTATTAAAAGAATTTGAGGAGATTGGACTTCCTGGCAGCTAATATATTTACTGCCATTGGATTTCGATATTCCGGCAGGAGGGCTTTATTTGGATACTAAGTTAAAAGATATAGACATTAGTGTGCTCAAGGATGTTATTTCTTCATTCTCTCAGGATTACAAGCCTCGTAATGATATATCGATGAATGATCATCTTGTTGACGATTTGGGCATTGATTCTATTGCATTAATCAGTTTAGTCATCAGTCTGGAGGATCATTTCCATATTAATATTACAGATGATATGATGGTCCCCGAAAATTTTGAAACAGTCAGCAGTGTCAGTATTATGATTAACACTCTGCTGGAAAGGCTGCACGGTTAGCATGGTTCAAGCCCTTAATTTTAGTTCAGTGGAAGTCATGAACAGGAATGATCAAGCGTATATCGTCAAAACAGCGCAACAAAAGGACTTGGTTACGACGATTGAACAAATTCATTATCTTCAAAATCTTCCAGATGAAATCAAATCATATTTTCCGGAAATCACGGAATTTAATATCACAGCGGAGTCTGTTTCGTATCATATGCCTTTTTACAAAATGAACCAACTGGATGATGCCTTACTAGACCCAGACTGCCAAATGGACGAAATCCATGAAGCATTAACTTTACTGATCGATTTATTGTTTAGTCATATTTATGGAAAAGATTCAAAACCTGTTCCGGAAGACTTTGTATTAAAAACACATATTCAGCGGATGGAAAAACGTATACACTACTTTCTTTCCCAGCGTCCGGATTTATGCAGGCTGATATTATCCCCAGCATTAAAAATAAATGGGGAGATATTCACAAATACACTTCCTTCTTTTGATTTCTTATTACGTGAAAAAAATTTGGAGTCTTTAACACCATCTAATCTATCCTTTGTACATGGAGATCTTGAGGCAAACCATATTTTGTTCCTGAAGCAACAGGGTGAGATGCAGTTAAAGCTACTCGACCCAAGATCGACAGACAAGGGCGGAGATTTCGCTTATGACCTAGGAAAGCTGTTTCAATCGATCCACGGGAAATCACATGTCATCCAAAGAGGCCAATTCTCTTTAAAATATGAACTTGAAAAGGATATTCCGGAAATAGAGTTTTATGTAAATAGCGGTAGACCTAGTGAATACAAAGATTTGTTCGATAAAGTCATTAATAGAATCAATGAAAGATGCAATGACAAAAACTGGGAAAAAAGAACACTGTTTAGCGAAGCCGCACACTTTTTAAGTGCTCCACCTTTCTTTTTAGAGAGTGATTGTGATGCTGCAGCCGGTCTTTATTTGCAAGGGATCCTTCTATTAAATGATTTTATGAAAAACCATCTGTAAATTTTTTTGACAGGAGCTGTTTAACATCGATTTCTTACATGATCTTTTGGATGAGGCTGTAAGCAAAGTTCCTGGAAAAACAGCAGTCATTACGAAAGGCGAATCCATAACATATAAGGAAATCGCAATGAAAAGTCTTCAGGCGGCTTCCTATTTAAAAGATAACGGTATAAAAAAGGGCGATCGTGTCCTCATCTTGATGGACAATAGTATCCCATTACTGTATTTACTTTTTGGAATTTCTAGAATTGGCGGTATTGCAGTTGTCCTAAACCCGCAAACATCAGACTATAATCTTCGCTATATCATTGAAGATTGTTCTCCTTCAATGCTGGTTGTCAGCCATGTTGCGTTAGTCGATTCATTAAGTGCTGAGATTAAAATTGCCAATATTAAGAATATCAACTTACATATGGATGAATATGATCCAACGCCTTTTGATTCTAAATGCAATTTATTGCCGAGTGATTTAGCGCTGCTCGTATATACATCCGGGAGCACTGGAACACCTAAAGCGGTGATGTGCCCGCACAAGAATATTATTTTTTGCACAAAAGCCATATCAGCGGAATTGAAGATTGAATCGAGTGATGTTATCGGCAATTTCTTGCCGTTATCGTTTGATTATGGATTGTATCAAGTGTTTATAAGTTTTGAAAATCATGCGACTTTGGCATTGGAGTCCAGCTTTTCGAGTATCGAACTATTAAAAAGAATCAAAGACTGGAATATTACCGTCCTGCCATCGCTTCCGCATTTAACCCAAGGTTTAATAAAATTGCTTCTCAGAGAAAAAACACCTTTGTCGTTAAGGATGTTGACGAATACCGGGGAGCATTTGCCGAAGGAAACTGTACATGAACTAAAAGATCTTTTACCGGATTGTAAAGTGTACCTAATGTATGGACTCACTGAGTGTAAAAGAGTATCGATTCTGCAGCCGGATGAAATGGCAAAGGAGGCTGATTCGGTAGGAAGGCCGCTACAAAATGTCAGCTGTTATGTCATTGATGAAAATAATCAAAAAGTACCTCCTGGCACGGCGGGACAATTGGTTGTTGAGGGACCTAACGTCATGACTGGTTATTGGAATAACGAAGAACTGACAGAACGAGTATTCAGGAAAACTGCAGAAGGCTATGCCCTTTACACCGGGGATTTTTTCAGGATGGACGATGATGGATATCTGTACTGCATCGGAAGAAATGATGGTGTTTTCAAACAAAACGGCTATAGAGTCAGTACAAGAGAAATAGAACAAGCTGCACTCAGGCTTGAAGGTATTGAACAGGCAGCCGTATTGCAGCCTGATGCGCAATTTGAATATTCAATGCTGTTCGTACAAACGCGCATCAGCCCAAGTCAGATTCGGCAAAAGCTGAAATTTGTTTTGGAAGGCTACAAGCTTCCGCCCTATATCGAAGTACTGGATGAGTTTCCGTTAACCAATAATGGAAAGATAGATAAAAATAAGCTTGGCAATATGCGGTTGAAGAGGGGGATAAAAAGTGTTTGAAGAATTCAGGCTGGAATCGACGGTTTGTGATGAACTAATAAAAGGTTTAGTCATTTTACAAGACATTGACCCTGCATCTCCAAGAAAAGAAAATTTGGCAGCTGTCCGGGAGCTTATAAATGAGAATAGAATTTTAGCTGAATTTTGCAATGATCTTAAAAATAGCATTCTATCAACACAGGAAAAAGGATACTTTCTACTGGATTCCAATAAAATCGTCAACAGTGACGAAGAGGCCAGATTATTGAACTTCCTCCTCGTTTGCTGTGCAGGGGAACCCATATGGCTGTTTAATGATGAAAGCTTCTGGTTTGAGCTGGGGGTGAAATTGGATGCTGATCCCGGTCGGACACATGGTGTTGGCGAAAATAAACTTCATGTAGATATGGTCGGATACAGCCGCGTTCCAAGACTTATCTCGTTTCATTCGATGCGGAAAGATCTGAATGGAGGAGGTATGACACTCCTCGCTGATATGGAGAAAGCAATAGGATTCCTTTCCGATGAAGATATCAAGCTATTAAGCAGTCCGCACTTTAAGTATTGGCATGATGAAGGTGTCCGTGAAGTAGGAACAGGTCTTGATCAGTTTCCAGTGATTGACCATAACAGCCTAGCCGGCAGAAGAGTGTATCGGTTCACTTCCAAGATGGATCAGCATTTTGAGAAGGAAGGGCTGGTACTGACACATGAGGGTGAGCAGAAGAAGCAAAAAATTATAGGCAGTTTTACTAGATTGTCGGAAGCGGCTGAAAAGGTCAGAGAGGAATTCGTACTCCAGCCAGGGCAGATATTGATTTTTGACCAATTAAGATTTGTGCATGGCAGAGGAGTTTTGGGACCGAACCAGCAAGCTATTCCTGAAGATAAAAGAAGGCTGATCTCACAATGCTATGCACATTAACCGATACATCTGCAGTCTAAAAATACTTATTGGGTGGTCTTGATATGAAAATAACATTTAATCCGGAGATTTCTGTAACAGATACTCCGGGAGGGAAGATCATCGTAATTCACCATTCTTCAGAAGGATTTTTTATCGAGGAAAGCACGTATTCCTTACTGGAGCCCGCGCTAGATCGCTACGTTACCATTCAAGAACTATTTAATCAGCATGATTTTGATTGTGATGAGGTAGAAGAATTTATTAATTTCCTTGTTGAAAATGAAATTTTAATTGCTGGTTGATCGCATTCAGAAAATGCATATAAATGATTTTCATTTTAAGGAGGTGATCTAAATGAAAAAGGTTGAGCTAACAGCTATTCCACTAGGCCAAGTTAATGCAATTGTTTCAAAACAGCGCAATTAGAACTGATGCTCCATCCGGAAATAGCAATTATTATGCAACGAATATTTTAAGGAGGTGATACACATGAAAAAGGTTGAGCTAACAGCTATTCCACTAGGCCAAGTCAATACAATTGTTTCAAAGCAGCGCAATTAGAACTGGACGTCCGCTGGGAAAAATAGCAATTGAAACTGTTGCCCGCATATATGCAATTTATTATGCGGGCAAACAGATGATGAATTTAGGATGGGAGTTTGGGCGTTGATGAATGTCAGGGAAAGTTATGTGAGGGAATGCACAGAAACTGTTCACATGCTTGCGAAAGAATATCTTACATCTCCCTTTAATGTATTAGAGATGTTTGCAGGCAGCGGTTCTATTTATACAAAAGGATTTGTGGATTTTTCTGAAAAGATTATAGGCTATGAACTGAATAAGGAATTACAAGCAGCATTCGAACAAAATATAACGAACGGACAGTTCATCCAAGCTAATTCAATAGAGAAGCTGATGAATGATGAGTTTCAGCGGGACTTGATAGATTCGAACATTAATATTATCTCCATTGACAATCCATTAGGCCAATATAATGGTGATTTTTTTGAAAACTTTCAAATAATGGACCATATAAAAAATGTTATTCCACTAAACCAAAAATCAATACTATGTTTAAATCTTGTAAAAACACCTTATCATCCCGAACGGCATGGAGAATGGATTAATCGCAGAAGTGAATTTTTTCGGGATAACGGTTTGAATGTGAACCTGGATGCGGCAGTGAATACATATATTTCTCTTCTGGAATTGCAAGAAATAAAGATATTAGACTACAGAGCTGTTCTCAGGGAAAAGCACGAAGGCATCGATTACTACTATATGTTATTTGTTGTTGTGGAGGGATAAAGTGAAGATTGCAATCAGCCAGCCGGAACACTTCCCTTATATGGGTTATTTTCAAAAAATGTCCCAAGCGGATGCCTTTGTCATCCTGGACGATGTTCAATTTTCCGGCCCCCGTAGTTATCAAAACAGAAACAAATTTATCAATGCCGCAGGTGAGGAAGAATGGTTCACTGTACCAGTAGAGAAAAATTCATTTTACAAACTAATAAAAGATGTCAATACTGCACCCGATTTTGGCTGGCGGAAAAAACTGCTGAAAAAGATTGACTACCATTTTTCCATGGATCTTCAAGATGTATTTATACCCGAGAAACTAGTTGATATCAATATGAACTCCATTAATATTTGTAAAAAAGCTTTTGGAATACATACCCCTTTATTCTTCAGCTCTGAAATTCCAACAACAGGAAATAAAAATGAACTCCTGATTTCAATTTGCAAGTACTTTCAAGCAGATACATATGTCTCGGGAGAGGGGGCCAAAAACTACTTGGATGTGAATGAGTTTAATAAGGAAGGCATTGATGTCATTTTTTTAAAACCTATGCTGTCCAACTATGATTCATCCATTATCCATCTCAGTGAGGGCCGGAATGAAGCTGGCAGAGAGGAATTAAATCAATACATGCTGTATGTATCAGAATAGCAGTTAAGCAGCCAAAAGGAAGTGGAATGATGCAAGACAAGATCTTCTCAATAGATGATGAACTGGAGTTTATTGCAATACCAGCAGGTACATTTACGATGGGTGCACTGCATGGTGATGAGCACGCTGCAGAAATTGAAACACAGAGAGAGATTAGATTAACTGAATCCTTTGCTATGCAAAGGACTCCTGTAACTGTGAAGCAGTATCTTAAGTTTACAGCGGAAACGGGCCATAATGCGGACTATAAGATAGAAATCTGGGATGGAGATGAGTGGGTTTTGGGGCCTGATTTTTCAGATGCGAATAACTGTGGCGATTTTCCGGTCATTGGTGTGTCATATTTTGATACCTTAAAATTTATAGAATGGGCTTCGAAAAAATATAAGGTATCGTTCCGCCTGCCGACTGAAGCGGAGTTTGAATACGCTGCAAAACAAGAGTGCAGTTGTTCGTGCGCTTGCAAAAAGTCGCTGGAGTGCAGGGAATTAAAATTAACAAGAGACTCAGAAGAGCTGAAAAAGAAAGTGTACCCAGTAAAAAATTCAATAGCTGCTTTCAATGGTTTACAAGGGATGCATGGCCTCATATGGCAATGGTGCGAGGACTGGTTCTATTTCTATGATCCGGTTGACATTATTGATCCAAGCGGTCCAAAGGATAAACCAGAGTATGCCCCGTGGCGAGGAGAAAAGTGGACAACGGGAAAGGTGATTAGAGGTGGTTCATTTTCATATCCTTATCACCATTCGAGATGTTCTAATAGGCATTATGCAAAGCTGGAGGACAGGAACTATAACGTTGGTTTCAGGCTGAGTTTCAGTATTTGACAATGATCATTCGAAAAGTAACCTGATATGAATAGAAGGAGATTTATATGCCTGTAATTGAAGTGGACAAATTATTTAAAGAATATAAGACGAAAAACGGTGAAAAAAAGGTGGCCCTGAACGGAGTATCGTTTGATGTGCATGAAGGTGAAGTTTTTGGTTTATTAGGCCCGAATGGAGCGGGAAAGACGACAACCATCAAAATACTTTCCACCTTGCTTCTTCCTACCCGCGGTTCTGCTTCAGTGCTAGGGATAGATGTCATAAGGAATGGAGAACAAGTCAGGAGCCAAATCAATTTTGTATATGGAGGAGAAAAAGGGGTTTACGGGCGTTTAACCGCCTTTGAATATCTCTCCTATTTCTGCGTTCTGTACAGAATTCCCCGTAAGCAGCAAAAACTGCTCATAGACGAACTGATTACAATGGTTGGGCTGGAGCACGCAGAGGGCCAGCAAATCTATACATACTCTAAAGGAATGATCCAGCGCCTCCATATAGCCAGGTCACTTATAAATGATCCTAAGGTAATATTTCTTGACGAACCGACAATCGGCCTTGACCCGGTGGGCTCAAAAATGCTCCGTGAATTAATTAAATCTCTATCCAAAAAAGGCATCACCTTCATTTTGACTACCCATTATATGAGCGAGGCCGACGAGCTTTGCGACAGAATCGTTTTTCTCAAAAACGGCAGTATGTCTTCAATCGGTACCCCGAAGCAAATAAAGGAAGAATGCAACGATTTGAATGTGTTTGAAGCGACAATACAATTATTCGACCAATCAGGATTGGAAAATGAAGAGCTCATCTCCGTCAATGATTTGCAGCATATCACAGAATCATATAAAACAATCAAGCTGGAATTTAAAAAAAATCTGGATATATCAGAGCTGGAAAATGTCTTGAAAAAATACTGTCAGGTAATAAAAATACAACGGAAAGAAATTTCTCTTGAGGATGCCTATATCTATCTGATGAAAGATGTGGAGTGAGTGGATTGAACATACTATCGTTAATCATAAAAGAATTTATCTACTTTACGAATCTGAATAACAGAATATACCAATTTATACTATTTGTTCAGCCACTGGTGCTCCTGACGATCATTCACTTCATGTCAGTCATGAAGGGGATTGAAATTACCGGACCTTATATTATTGCAACTGCAATTGTCAGCATGTGGAGCTATGTTCTATATTCGTCTGGTTCATCACTTATTTGGCAAAAGTGGAATGACTCATTGAACTTATTGATCGCTGCTCCTGTTAGTTTGTTTCAGATTGTTTTATCGAAGATGTTGAGCAACTCCCTTATAGCTTTCATATCGTTAACTCTTACACTTTTTTACGCCAAAATTATTTTTTCTTTGAACATTGGGATAGCGCATTTAGGGACGTTTATTTTTACCGCAATTGTCCTGTTGGTTTCATTGTCTGTTGTGGGAATGTTTCTGGCGGTGGTATTTACTACAGTTCAAGAAGTATATAGCTTCCAGAATTTTATTCTCACACCAGTGATTTTACTGTCAGGAATCTTTATACCTGTTGAAAGCCTGCCGTTTACTTTCCGCATAATTTCTTACTTATTGCCAATGACCTGGGCGGTAGAAAGTATTTATAGCGGTTTAAATGAAACAAATGATGTGTTTCTTCTGGCCGGTGTATCTTTAGGTTCTTCATTTATTTACTTATTTATCTTATTTTTTGGTATCAGGCGAATGGAAAAAATCATGAAACAATCTGGCAGTTTAGGAGTTGTTTAAAGATAATATGTTATTACAAAGCAGGTTAAGCTTTACATTCCTTTCTTTTAAGGCGCTATACTCCTATAATTCATTGAAATTATTTATTTTTTTTCGATTTCTCGATCCCTTCATCCATTATTTATTCTTCGCAATGATTACAACATCCATTGTTGGAAGTGAGTATCTTACATATGTCATCCTTGGCAATATTGCATTTTATACAGGCAGGGAATTGTTTCAAAACTTCATTTCCATTTTTCGCTACGAGAGGCGATTCGGCACACTTAGTTTGAATGTGGCAGCGCCACTCCCTACATTTGTGATATTAATAAAAAAATCCGTTGTTCCTCTATTAGATAGCTTATTTATTTTTATTATTAGTGTATTAATGGCCTATGTCATGTTTGATGTTTCTTTTTCATGGCAGAGCTTCTGGCTTCTCTGTGGGGCTGGGGTCATCATGGTCTTTGCATTATTCGGAGCCGCGCTGCTTATTGCCGGCATTTCACTGCTGTTTTCAAATGTAAATTTATTTGTGAATCTTTTATTTGCAGGCTTTCAATTACTATGCGGCGTGAACTTTCCCGTTTCCCTACTACCTGATTTCCTGCAGAATATCTCAAATATACTCCCTCTCACACATAGTGTGGAATTGATACGGGATATTCAGGCGGGACAGAATGAACGGATATATCATCTTGCTCTGGCGGAGTTAAGCATTGGAGCCGTTTACTTTATCATTGCCATCCTGCTTATCGGACTTATGGAAAAGTATGCGAAACAAACGGGACGGCTCTTCGACAATGAATAATTTATATATCTAAATTGTCTTAATATCCTCATCATTTACATTCTTAAACGGCTGCCAAGTGGTTGCCGTTTTTTATCAGTTCATTTTCTTTGAATGAATTGTAAGTATATCCCTTTGGTTAAATCTACTAACATGTATGGAATACACGAGTGTGTCATTTTGTAATAAATGTTATATTTGGTTATAAATATATTTTATTAACAAAATATTGTATTTTTTCTCTTTTCTAATGAAATTAAATAAAATAAGGAAAAGTAGATTTACTCCAAGCCATGCTTTATAGTCTTAAAAATCTAATAAGTATAAACATATAAGCTGATTTATTAACAAAATTGTAAAAGTATATCAATAATTCTTTCCAATCACCGATAATAAAAATACCAACACAAGAAGACTTTGGCTTTGAGAGGGAGAAAAGGATGAGGAAGAGCATAAAAGTAAAAATGTTAGTGGTATTTTTGGGTATTATTTGCCTGTCAGGAGTCTTGATCAGCTATACTTCGTATCAATCATCGGTTAGGCTGATCAAAGAATCTGCCTCCGTACAGGCAGTCAGTATTGCTGAGCACGTAGTCAAGAAAATCGATCCTGACCGGTATCCGGAGATAACCGTTGCAGCTGGAGAAAAAGGCTATTTTGAAGAACTCCAGCAAACTCTGAATGAAATCAGGGAAGCTAACGGGTTGAAGTACATATATACAATGGAAAGAAAAAAGACAGATAGCGGCTATGACTATTTTTACATGGTTAACGGAGTACCGGATTGGTCTAAGGACCAATGGCTGGGCGATAAAGAAAAGAATATTGATGAATATCCAGACGTGGTTCAAGCGTTTGAAACAGGTAAAACCCAAACAGACATGACGTATACGAAAGAAGATGGAGGAATTGTATCGGCTTATGTTCCGATCATGTCTCGGTCGGGGGAAATGCTTGGGATTGTCGGGACGGATATTGATGTCACGGGTATTTATAAAAAGCTGGCATTAAGCCGAATGCAGCTTGTCTGGATTACTGTTGGGATACTTGCTGTAAGCGCAATTCTCATTTACACGTTTACACTTTCATTTACAAAACCATTAAAAGGTCTTACGGCATTTGTCGAAGCGCTCGGCAGGGGGGACCTTTCCGGAAGCATAGAGTCGAAAAGGACTGATGAAATCGGGAGACTGACGGCAAGCTTTAACGGAATGATCGTCCAGTTAAGGGCGATGATCAAGGGAATAAATGACAACTCTGTCGAACTTAACGACAAGTCGGCTGAACTGCTGGAACACGCGAATGAGACAAGAGTGACAGGGATTGAAATTGCCACAGCGATGCAGGGAATTTACGACAGTTCAATCAGCCAGCAGGAAAGCATGTACACGAGTGTGGAAAACATCAAGGAAATGTCCACTGGAATTCAGCATACGGCAGCAGCATCTGCGGGTGCTTCGGAACAGTCCGTTGCAGCGCTAACTGAAGTGGAATACGGAAAAGGAAAGCTTGGGAATGTTGTTTCTCAGATGACGACAATCAGCAGATCTGTTAATGAATCTTCGAATGCTATTCTGAAGATGCAGCAGCATTCGAAGGAAATAGCAAAGATTGTCGGTATGATACAAGAAATTTCTTCACAGACAAACCTGCTTGCTTTGAACGCGGCCATTGAAGCCGCAAGGGCCGGGGAATCGGGTAAAGGTTTTGCCGTTGTTGCGGAAGAAGTGAGAAAGCTTGCAGAGCAGTCGAATCGAGCGACCGAAAATATTCAATCTCTTATTGGGAAAATTAATCATGATACGGGTGCTTCGGTATCAGCAATGGATGTTGTTCTTGAAGATGTAAAGACCGGAATCTCCACAGTCGAGGAAACCGGTGAAGCATTTGAGCACATTTTCACTGCCATGGAGGAGTCAGCGCAGCAGATTCAGAAAGTTACCTCTATATCCGAAGAGATGGCAGCATCAGCGGAGGATCTCAATCAGGCGGCACTCGAGGCAGCTAAAATGGCCGAGCAGGCTGCGGTTGGGACAAAAGAAACTGTCCAGGTAACGAAAAGGCAGGAGGAACTTGCAATTGGAATGTCGGAATCTATCGACAGCCTTTCAATCATGTCTGCAGCATTAAAGGAATTAACGAGCACCTTTAAACTTTAATCTTCTAAAAGCCAGGCTGCTGATGGGCCTGGCTTTTGTGCGCGCAATATTTGGAATGTTTGCGGACATCCCTCCATACAATAATGGAATCAGCCTGATTTGATGTTTAGAATCCCTTAAAGTTGGGAAAAGGGTCATTTGGATAAAGTTTTCAATGTTGAACTGCTTCTGTTTGTCCTTTACAATTTATCAAAATAGGAGTATATTATTTTTCTGTAGTGAGTTGTCCCTTGGTGCTTTATGGAATGAAGATAATAATGACATTTTCTAAATAAAAGCAGGTGAAAAAATGAAAAGATTAATTAATAAAGACGAATTGAATGTAAATAACTATATGGGCTTTTTCTATTTAGCCGTGATCCTTATGTGGCTTAAAACGTATATAGTCCAGATGACCCAGTTTGATTTGGGTGTTGATAGCTTTATGCAAAATTTCCTGCTCTTTCTCAACCCGCTCGGTTCTTCTGTTCTGTTTCTCGGCCTTGCCTTGTTCAGGAAAGGAAGAAAAAAATATCTTTCGCTTTTAATCATTGATTTTATAATGAGCTTCATTCTATACGCAAATGTTCTATATTATCGCTTTTTCAATGACTTTATTACTTTGCCGACTCTGACTCAGACTGAGAACTTCGGTGATGTAAGTGGGAGCGTCATCTCGCTAATCAAACTAGGAGACCTCCTGTTCTTTGCAGATTTCATCCTACTGCTTGTTCTGTTTGCGGGACGCAGGATCAAAATTGATTCGTCTCACATTAACCGCAAAAAAGCCATGGCTGTGATCCTTGCTGCATTGGCTATTTCAACAGTCAATTTGGGACTAGCGGAGAAAGACAGACCGCAGCTTTTGAAGAGGACATTTGACAGGAATTATATCGTTAAGTACCTTGGAATGTACAATTACACCATTTACGATGCGGTGCAAAGCACGAAAGCCTCTGCACAGCGGGTTATGGCTGACAGCAGTGATATTACGGAAGTTATTAACTTTACACAGTCACAATACGCTAAGCCAAATCCGGAATACTTTGGGGCGGGAAAAGGGCGGAACGTCATTTACCTGCACCTTGAATCCATGCAGAATTTCTTGATTAATTACAATCTTAATGGTGAAGAAGTCACGCCGTTCCTGAACTCATTGACACGTGACTCCAACACTTTCTATTTCGATAATTTCTTCCACCAGACAGCACAGGGGAAAACTGCTGATGCTGAGTTCATGCTTGAGAATTCTCTGTTCGGTCTGCCACAAGGGTCTGCTTTCACAAACAAAGGCTTGAACACCTACCAGGCTGCACCAGCGATTCTAGGTCAGCAGGGTTACACATCTGCAGTGTTCCATGGCAATACGAAATCATTCTGGAACCGCGACGAAATCTACAAATCGTTTGGATATAACAAGTTTTTCGATTCATCCTACTATGACATGAAGCCGGAAAACGTTGAAAACTATGGGATGAAGGATAAACCTTTCTTCAAGGAATCAATCCCGATGCTTTCAGATCTTAAGCAGCCGTTTTATTCGAAATTTATCATGCTGTCCAATCATTATCCTTATCCAATCGATGAAGAGGATGCCTCAATTGGCCCGCATACGACCGGTGATAAATCAGTAGATTCCTATTTCCAGACAGCCCGCTATTCGGATGAGGCTATCAAGGAATTCTTTGATTACTTGAAGGAGTCCGGCCTTTATGACAACTCCATCATTGTGATGTATGGTGATCATTACGGGATATCTGAAAATCATAACAGTGCGATGGAAACAGTCCTCGGCAAGGAAGTAACACCTGCAGTTAGCGCTGACTTGCAAAAAGTGCCTCTCTTCATCCATGTACCTGGTGTCAAGGGTGGAACGATGCATCAGTATGGCGGCCAGATTGATTTAATGCCGACGCTGCTTCACTTGCTGGGAATTGATACCAAAAATTATGTGCAGTTCGGTACAGACCTTCTGTCACCTGAACACCGCAATATCGTTCCTTTCCGCAATGGAAACTTTGTCACACCAACCGTGACATCTGTGAATGAAAAATACTATGATACGAAAACCGGGGAACCACTGGAGAAAACTGAGGAAATGCAGCAGGAACGTGAATTTGTTCAGCAGCAGCTTCAACTTTCCGACAGAGTTGTAAATGGTGATCTTCTGCGCTTTTACACTCCAGAAAATTTCAAACCGGTAGACCGTTCAAACTATGATTATACAAACGAAGACCAAAAAGAAAAAAAATAGTAGACAAAAAACAAGGGAGCGGAAAAATCCGCTCCCTTTATTTTTTACTTAAAATCGATTTGTTCTGTCAGGCCAAGGCCTTCCGCAATCCGGCTTCCAAGCTCTGCATCAGCTTTCAGGAAATGACCAATCTGCCTGATTTTTATATCATCCCTGGCAACAGGCTTCATTGCGCCAACGATATTTTCTATGAGCCTTGCTTGTTCTTCCTTGCTCATGAGACGGTAAAGGTCACCAGCCTGCGTATAGTGGTCATCATGGCTGTATGCCATGCTCCCGGCTGAACCCGTCACTTCAAAGCTTGCTAATTTATGCTGAGGTGATTCCTCTGGTCCTCCAAAGCTGTTTGGTTCGTAATAAACAGAACCCCCGCCATTATTGTCGCTTCTCATTTGGCCGTCACGTTGATAGTGGCTGACGCCGGATTGAGGACGGTTGATTGGCAGCAGGTTATGATTGGTCCCTACGCGGTACCTGTGAGCATCAGCATAGGCAAATAAGCGGCCTTGGAGCATCTTGTCTGGAGAAGCTTCCACGCCTGGTACAAACGACCCTGGAGAGAATGTGGCCTGTTCCACTTCTGCGAAATAGTTATCCGGGTTTCTGTCAAGAACCATCCGGCCAACCTCGATCAGCGGATAATCCTTCTGTGACCAGACTTTGGTCACATCAAATGGGTCGAAGCGGTATGTATCCGCATCTTCTAATGGCATGATTTGTACACATAGCTTCCATGAAGGGAAGTCGCCCTGCTCAATTGCATTGAATAAGTCTTCTGTATGGTAATCAGGATTGACTCCAGCAATTTCGGCTGCTGTATCAGGCGCAAGGTTTTTGATGCCTTGCTCGGTCTTAAAGTGGTATTTGACCCATACCGCTTCCCCTTTGTTATTGACCCACTTGAAGGTATGGCTGCCGAATCCGTGCATATGGCGGAAAGTGGCTGGAATGCCGCGGTCTGACATAAGAATTGTCACCTGGTGAAGCGACTCAGGAGACAGGGACCAGAAATCCCATACAGCAGTCGGGTTTTTTAAATGTGTTTTTGGATCACGTTTTTGTGTATGAATAAAATCCGGGAACTTGATGGCATCTCGGATGAAAAATACCGGTGTATTGTTGCCGACAAGGTCATAGTTACCGGCTTCAGTGTAAAACTTTACAGCAAAGCCTCGCGGGTCCCTTACCGTGTCTGCGGAGCCAAGTTCCCCTGCAACAGTTGAAAAACGGGTGAACACAGGTGTCCGCTTTCCAACTTCAGAAAGGAAGTCTGCTTTTGTGAATGAGCTTAAGTCATTGGTTACTTCGAAATATCCGTGGGCTCCGGCACCTTTTGCATGGACAACCCTCTCAGGCACTCTTTCACGGTTGAAATGGGCAAGCTTCTCAAGCAAATGGACGTCCTGGATCAGAGTAGGTCCCCTGGAGCCTGCCGTCATTGAATTTTGATTATCACCAACTGGTGCTCCCCAGCTCGTTGTCAGCCCTTTTTTATCTTTATCCATGTGGTTGTTCCTCCCTTTTGTTCTTCTTTATATTAATACTTAATTTTAATAAAAACTAAATATTAATTTATAATTATTATAATGTAGTCCTTTTTTCTCGTCAATCATTTAAACCATATGGTACTCGTTCATGAAAAATGCTTTGAAGATCAGGAAGAGCAAAAAATGAACACTGTGTGAAACTTTTTTAAATACGTCCATCGAAGGAAATAAATGGACTATAATGATGATGAAAAAATTGGTTAATGGAGGTCATGGAATGAAGAATGAATTAACACAATCAGTCAACCAACAGATAGCAAACTGGAGTGTGCTTTACATCAAATTACATAATTATCATTGGTATGTGACAGGCCCTGAATTTTTCACGTTGCATGCCAAATTTGAAGAGTTGTATAATGAGGCTGGGCTCCACATTGATGAGCTTGCTGAACGCCTGCTGGCACTTGGAGATAAACCAGTCGCAACGATGGCTGGCTGCCTGGAGATTTCATCAGTGAAAGAAGCTGAAGGAAAAGAAACAGCGATAGAAATGGTTGAAAAAATTGTCAGTGATTTTTCCATCATGATTGAGGAACTGAAAAAAGGAATGGGTACAGCAGAAGCTGCAAATGATGAAACAACCGGAGACTTGCTGCTATCAATCCACTCAAGCCTGGAAAAGCATGTATGGATGCTGAATTCGTTTCTCGGGAAATAGTTAAAAAGAGACAGGTTTGCCTGTCTCTTTTTTATTTGCTTTATAATGTAATTCTCTTTTAAAAATGGAATCATTGGTTGTAATCTAATGTTAATTAGGGGGCTTTATCTATATTAAATTCAGCGGTCCTACGTCAATCGAGCAGGTATCTTTATAAAGCGACAATACTTCCAGATTCCAATATCAATAAAGAAAGCCGGTTACTCGCACATTTGCGGGCAGCCGGCCTTTTTAGAGGAGAAGATGAGATTCGAACTCACGCGACGGTCGCCCGCCCTAGCGCATTTCGAGTGCGCCCCCTTGAACCACTTGGGTACTTCTCCGAATATATGGAGCGGGTGAGGGGAATCGAACCCCCGCCGTCAGCTTGGGAAGCTGGAATTCTACCATTAAACTACACCCGCATATTTAGTTGAATTGAAAGACAGGAATGATCCCGTATTCGGTACCAATCCTGCCTTGGAAATGCGGATGAGAGGACTTGAACCTCCACGGTGTTGCCACCACTAGAACCTGAATCTAGCGCGTCTGCCGATTCCGCCACACCCGCGTGTAAAATGACGATATAAATACTATACCATAAAAGCATTATTGTGTCATAGAAAATTTCTGCCACGATTTTTAAAACTAGTGTGTAATATTGATGTAATAGCTGTTATATTTTCGTAATGATACGTCATAATCCTTCGTAAAACTGGAATGTAAGCGGATAAAAGGAATGCGGCGGCATAAGGTTTATTTTACCACCAGTTTGGCGAATACAAGCATGGCAATGAATCTATCATTCAGCCACACTTTGGAATTTTTTGCGTGATGAAAGCTAGTGTTACAATTGGTAGCCTGATAGTTGAGAGCAATTTAGATACCAAGGAGGATTATCATGTCATTAACGAAAAAAGCACTTGTGGCAGTTATGCCGTTGTTAGTGGTGCTGCTTTTTTCTTTCCAGCCGGAAGCAGAAGCAGCGGGCACTTATTCAGTCAAAAAAGGAGACACTTATTGGACCCTTGCCTCAAAATTTGGGGTTTCAGTGAATGAATTGAAGAAAGCAAACCGAGCACAGAGCAACTCGCTGAAAATCGGACAAACTCTTTCCGTTCCGAATTCATCTGTCTCAAATGTTGATAAGGATTTAATGGCGCGCCTTGTCCGTGCAGAAGCGGAAAGCGAGCCGTACGCAGGGAAAGTTGCAGTGGCGACTGTCATACTCAACAGGGTGGCCAGCCCGCAGTTCCCGAATTCAGTCCGAGGAGTCGTTTACGAGAATGTAAAGGGGCATTACGCCTTTTCTCCCGTAAAGAACGGAAGAATCAACAGGCCTGCAGATGCAGCTTCAAAGCGTGCGGTCAATGAAGCCCTCGCATACAGCGGACAAGGAAAAGGGTCATTGTATTTCTATAACCCAAGAACAGCATCGAGCAGCTGGGTATTTTCACGCCAGACAACGGTTACAATCGGGAACCATAGATTCGCCAGGTAGGCATTCAATAACTTTGTTGACAAATAGTATAATAAAAAGCATATGTAAAGGCCGCTTTTCATCCACATGTCCAAGGATGAAAGGAGGCCTTTTTCGTATGACAAATTTTAGAAAGCGCAATTTTACGGCAGTTTGATGCCTGCACTGCGATTTTTAACTAAAGTAGTTGGAAATTTCTAATAATGATGGTATGATTTTTACATAGAAAAAGAAACGGTGTTCCGTAATAGCAAACAAAGGATTAGGTAATGGAATTGACAGTCGCCACTTATTAAAGATGCAGGAGGAAACAAAAATGCCGAATTATGTAACAGTGGGGAATTTACAGGCAGAGCGCCAGCTTTATGATTTTATTAATTTAGAGGTCCTTCCGGGCAGCGGAGTGGAGAAGGATGAGTTCTGGGAGGGCTTTGAAAGACTTGCAACGGAGCTGATACCCAAAAACCGCGAACTTCTGGCCAAACGGGACGATATTCAGGAAAAAATCAACAAGTGGCACAGGGGGAATCAAGCTTTTGATTTCGGCAAGTACAAAAGCTTCCTGAAAGAAATTGGCTATCTTGAGTCTTATACTGGTAACTATGAAATTGGCACACAGCAGGTCGATGATGAGATTGCCGCCCAGGCGGGTCCGCAGCTTGTCGTCCCTGTCAATAATGCGCGCTATGCCATCAATGCAGCTAATGCGCGCTGGGGAAGCCTCTATGATGCGCTATATGGAACAGATGCAATCAGTGAAGAGGGCGGAGCTGAAAAAGGTCTTGGTTACAACCCTGTCCGGGGAGAGCGGGTTGTACAGTACGGGCGGGAGTTTCTTGACAATACGGTACCATTAAATAGAGGCTCGCATAAGCAGGCGGCTAAGTATACGATTGAAGCCGGCCGGCTTTCAGTGCTGCTGGAGGATGGAGTAACAGCAGAACTTGCAGAGCCTGGAATACTTAAGGGATATACGGGAAATCCAAAAGATCCTTCCAGTATTCTCTTTCTTAACAATGGGCTTCATTTTGAAATTGCAATCGATTCAGGCCATCCAATCGGCAAGACGGACAAAGCAGGAGTCAAGGATATTATCGTCGAGTCTGCTGTGACAACAATCATGGACTGTGAAGATTCAGTTGCCGCTGTAGACGCAGAGGATAAAGTCCTTGTTTACCGCAACTGGCTTGGATTGATGAAGGGCGACCTTTCAGCGGCGTTCAGGAAAAGCGGTAAAGAAATGACGAGAACGCTTAATCCGGACCGCAGCTATGTTTCATTAACAGGAGAGGAATTTACCTTAAAAGGGCGTTCCCTTATGTTCATCCGGAATGTGGGGCACTTGATGACCACCAATGCAGTGCTTGCTCCTGATGGCAATGAAATGCCGGAAGGAATCCTGGATGCCGTGATCACAAGCCTGATCGCAAAGCATACTCTTCTGGGGACAGGAACATACCAAAATTCATCAAAGGGCTCAATCTACATTGTGAAACCGAAAATGCATGGCTCTGAGGAAGTAAAGTTTGCCAATACACTTTTTGCCAGAACTGAAAATTTGCTCGGCCTTGAGCAAAACACGGTGAAAATTGGAGTGATGGACGAGGAACGCAGAACATCATTAAATCTAGAAGCCTGCATCAGGGAAGTAAAGGACAGAATTGTTTTTATCAATACAGGATTCCTTGACCGCACTGGGGATGAAATTCATACATCAATGGAAGCAGGCCCAATGATCCGCAAGAATGATATGAAATCCTCAACATGGCTTGCAAGTTATGAAAAATCCAATGTGTTGGCAGGATTATCTACGGGATTCAGGGAGCGTGCCCAAATAGGCAAAGGGATGTGGGCGATGCCTGACATGATGGCAGCGATGCTCGAGCAAAAAATCGGACATTTACATGCAGGAGCTAATACGGCATGGGTACCGTCCCCGACCGCCGCCACATTGCATGCCTTGCATTATCATACTGTTGATGTGAAAAGGGTCCAAGACTGTTTGGCGGAAAACAAAGAAGACTTAACGGATGCAATCCTTACAATTCCTGTAGCCGAAAATACAAAGTGGACATTAGAAGAGATCCAGGAAGAGCTTGATAATAACGCACAGGGTATCCTTGGCTACGTGGTGCGCTGGGTTGAGCAAGGGATTGGGTGTTCCAAGGTTCCGGACATTCATAATATCGGCTTGATGGAGGACAGGGCTACATTAAGGATTTCGAGCCAGCATATGGCCAATTGGCTTCACCATGGAGTGGTGACAAAGGAGCAAGTGCTTGAGACGCTAAAACGGATGGCCCGCGTGGTTGATGAACAGAATGCGGGAGATTCGGATTACCGGCCAATGGCACCAGAATATGATAGCTCTGTCGCTTTCCAGGCGGCCTGCGACCTCGTGTTTTCGGGCTTTAATCTGCCAAATGGTTACACAGAACCAATCCTTCACCGCCGCCGCCAGGAAGCAAAGGCGAGGTATGCGCTCAAGGAGCAGAGGTAGCAATCCTGTTTCAAATGGAATTCATTGGGGGTAATGGTTTGGAAAGAGTGAATACCGTCAAGTCTGTTGGAAGGGCACTTGAGATCATTGAGATTGTCAGTGCGAAAAAAAATGGTCTTGGTGTAACGGAGATTGCGAAACAAATTGATATAAATAAAAGCTCGGTCCACCGGATACTGGCAACGCTTGTTCAATATGGATACGTTGTACAAGACGGTGAAACAGGAAAATACAGGCTCGGATATAAATTCCTTGAATACAGTTCGAGGCTGCTCGATTCGATTGATTTGCGTGCGGAAGCCAGACCGTTTCTCCAGGAGCTTGAGAAAGAAACGAATGAAGTGATCCATCTCGTCATTCATGATCATGGAGAAGTCGTGTATATCGAGAAGCTGGAAGGAAATGAAACATTGCGGATGCATTCAAAAGTCGGAAGGCGGGCACCTATGCATTGTACGTCTGTCGGCAAAGCAATCCTGGCATTCCTTCCCGAAAATATTGTCTTTGAAATTCTAGCGCGTAAAGGTTTGCCACAGCATACGGAAAAAACGATTACGAAAGAAGACGTTTTGCTACAAGAGCTTGAAGAGATAGGTAGAAAAGGGTATGCCCTTGACCTTGAGGAAAATGAAAAGGGGATTACCTGTATCGCTGTCCCGATTTTGGACCATTCAGGCAGAGCTGTCGCTGCTGTCAGTGTTTCAGGGCCCTCAACTCGAATGTCTGACGGAACGATGCAAGAGCTCCAGGGGGAAATGAAACAAATTGGCAGGGAGCTGTCAGCCCGGCTTGGATATAGTGCAAGAATGAGAGGATAAATCCAATAGATATACATTTTGATTTGCCGCAGCCTTTTTGGCTGCGGTGTTTTAATTTTAGCTGTACGTAATCTTAAGTCCGAAGCGCTTGTTGTAGCTAGTGTATACGAGGTCTGAAAATTCAGTTTTTATGTTTGAAATTAAAAAAGATGAACAGTAAAATAGGTAGGGATAACAAGAAAGGAGTGTGACAGATGAAAGGCTTGTATAGGGATTTCTTTTTCTTTCCGGATATTACAGTATTGATTTTTGCAATCCTTTGCGGTTTCGGAACCATGCTGTACTTGGGGATGAGTAGTACAATGCTATTTTCGTTCCTTGGAGGGATGCTGTTTTTCGTGTTTATCGAGTATTTTACTCATCGTTACTTTTTCCATTTGAAAGCCCCGGAAAACCGTCTGTTTTTAAAATTTCTGAAAAGGCTGCATTATGACCATCATACCGATCCTGCTAACCTGAAGCTTTTATTCCTACCGGTATGGTACAGCCTCCCGAATTTTTTTATCCTATCTCTCATCTTCTATGCAATTGTTGGAAACATGAATGATACGCTTTCTTTTGGAGTAGGGCTGATGGCGATGCTGCTGATTTATGAATGGAAACATTATGTAGCACACAAACCAATTAAGCCAACAACTCGATTAGGACGATGGGCGAAAAAGACTCACATCCTCCATCACTACAAAAATGAGAATTACTGGTACGGCGTCACCAGTCCGCTCCCCGATTTTCTTTTTGGCACTTTTAAAGATGAAAAGCATGTTGAAACGAGCAAAACAGCAAAAAACCTTGAGCATCGTTCCTGACAATCCTTCCATTCCGAAAAACCGGAAATTCCGGATATACGGAATGATTTTACACTAAGAATTCCGTATATCCGGAATTCTTTTTTTTAACTGTGCTACTTTTGTTCAAAAAGAGATGAATAAAACGTTGAAAGACTTGCACTTTTTAAGTAATATTAAACTTTTCTGAAAATTAAACTTGTATGGCATGTAACTTGCATCCTTTTGAATGTACGTTGTTTTGCATACTTAGGGGTTGAAGAATGTAATCGCTTACCAGGATAAGAATAAGGGGGATGTTGATGGATTTAATTATTATTCTTTTGGCGCTGGGGCTGCTGATGTTTGTGGCCTACCGTGGTTTTTCAGTCATTTTATTTGCGCCAATCTGTGCGTTGTTTGCTGTTTTACTGACAGAGCCAAGCCATGTATTACCATTCTTTTCAAGCATTTTCATGGAAAAGATGGTCGGATTCATAAAAAATTATTTTCCAGTTTTCCTTTTGGGTGCGATTTTTGGCAAGGTAGTTGAAATGTCAGGCCTAGCGGAGTCAATTGCCAAAACGATTGTCAGGGCAATCGGTGCAAAGAGGGCGATGCTTGCGATTGTGCTGCTTGGCGCGATACTGACATATAGCGGTGTGAGCCTTTTTGTTGCTGTTTTTGCGATTTATCCTTTTGCCGCACAGCTATTCAAGCAGGCAGATATCCCAAAGAGGCTCATACCAGGGACAATCGCCCTTGGCGCTTTTACTTTTACAATGGATGCCTTGCCGGGCACACCGCAAATACAAAATGTCATTCCGGTTTCGTTCTTTAAGACAGATATTTACGCAGCACCTCTTCTTGGTATTATGGGCAGCTTGTTTGTCCTCGCCCTTGGCATGCTGTATTTGGAATCGAGAAGAAAGAAAGCAGAAAATGCGGGAGAAGGCTATTCGGGCTTCGGTACAGAAACAGCCGCCACCTCCGAAACGGCAAGCCTCCAGCAGCCTGCAGAAGCAGGTCCGGACTTGGCATCAGGGCAGCCGCTTGTAAGGCAGATTCTCGCATTTGTTCCGCTTATTCTCGTTGGAGTAATGAACAAGGTCTTTGTCACATATATACCAAAATGGTATCCAGAAGGTTTCGATTTCAGCAAGGTAGGAATGGAAGCATTGGGAACAGTTGATATATCGGCAGTTGCTGCTATCTGGGCAGTCGAAATGGCCTTGATTGTCGGGATTATTGCAACGATTCTGTTTGATTGGAAGCGGGTGACCGTGAATTTTAAAGAAGGTTTGAATACAAGCATTGGCGGTTCGCTTTTAGCAACAATGAATACCGCTGCAGAGTATGGTTTTGGAGGGGTGATTGCGGCACTTCCTGGATTCGCGCTCATCTCAAACGGAATATCAGGTACATTTTCCAATCCGCTTGTTAATGGCGCTGTTACGACCACTGCTCTAGCGGGAATAACCGGGTCGGCGTCTGGAGGGATGGGAATTGCGCTAAGTGCGATGGCGGAGACTTATATAAAGGCAATAGAAGCAGCAAATATCCCTCCGGAAGTGATGCATAGGGTTATTTCGATGGCCTCAGGCGGTATGGATACACTTCCGCATAACGGGGCTGTTATTACCCTGCTTGCAGTGACAGGGCTGACACATAAGCAATCTTATAAAGATATTTTTGCGATCACAGTAATCAAAACCCTGGCTGTATTCTTCATCATCGCCATGTATTCATTCACAGGGACAGTTTAAGTGAAACGCATTATTGGAGGGTAATAGTAATGGGAAATATGCTTGAAGGTAGAGTGGCATTTATTACGGGAGCGGCCAGCGGGATTGGGCTTGAGGTAGCAGCGGGGTTTGCCGAAGAAGGAGCCGCTGTCGTTATTTCTGATTTAGACAGTGAGAAAAGCGAGCGGGCGGCAGATGAGCTGTCCGCGAGGGGATTCGAGGCGTTTGCTGCACCATGTGACGTAACTGATGAATCAGCCTTCGGGAAAAGCCTCAATGAAGCATACGAAAGGTTTGGAAGCGTTGATATACTTGTAAATAATGCCGGCCTCCAGCACATATCGCCGATCGAAGGGTTTCCGTCTGATAAATTCGAGCTTCTTATCAAAGTCATGCTCACAGCACCGTTTTTCGGTACAAAACATGTCTTTCCACTGATGAAAAAACAGGGGTATGGACGGATTATCAATATGGCATCAATCAATGGGCTTGTTGGCTTTGCGGGAAAAGCGGCATACAATAGTGCGAAGCATGGCGTAATTGGGCTAACGAAAGTTTCTGCACTCGAAGGTGCTGCCCATGGAATCACGGTAAATGCCCTATGTCCGGGCTATGTCGATACTCCACTCGTTCAAAACCAGCTTAATGATCTTGCCGTGACTAGAAAGGTTCCACTTGAAAGTGTCATTGAGGAAGTCATTTTTCCGCTGGTGCCTCAGAAGCGTTTGTTGGCGGTTGAAGAAATTTCCGATTATGCCGTCTTCCTTGCAAGCGAAAAGGCGAAGGGCGTCACAGGTCAGGCCGTGGTACTTGATGGAGGCTACACAGTACAATAATAGATATTTTCAAAGCAGGCAGGAAGAAGTCATTCTTTCCTGCTTTTTTTAGAAATTTCTCCCGGATGAAAGGATTGGGTACTGACCAAATTTTTCCTTGATTTGATATAATGGACAAAAACTGATAAAGGTGAGGGCATATGAATAGTAGTATCGGGGAAGTCCCGCCTGAATGGCTTGAGGAAATCATCAATCTTTCTGCCGAGCGGATTGTGGTCGTTAACCGTGACGGCATCATTCTCTACATTAATCCTGCCTACTGTGAGTTTTTGGGCACCTCCGTTCAAAATGCGATAGGGCGGCATGTAAAGGATGTAATTGATAATACCCGAATGCATTTGGTAGCCGAAACAGGCCAGGCCGAATTAGCGGCTGTCCAGCCGATAAATGGGAGCGAGATGATTGCCAATCGTTTTCCTCTTATTGTAGATGGTGAACTTGTTGGGGCTTTAGGGACAGTCATGTTCCGGAACCCTGAGGAGTGGATGGTATATCAATCAAAAATCCAGTCTCTTATCAAAGAGCTCAAATATTATAAGCGTCGGGTAGAGAAAGAACTAAAAAGCAAATACAGCTTTGCGGACTTGATTGGGAATTCTCCAGACTTTTTAAATGCAAAGATGCTGGCAGAAAGAGTTGCGGGAAGCCGTTCGGCTGTACTCCTTACGGGAGAATCAGGCACCGGGAAGGAGCTCTTTGCCCATGCCCTTCACCATAACAGCGGGCGTGCTGCCTACCCATTCGTCCCCATCAATTGTGCATCGATTCCTGAGCAATTATTAGAATCCGAATTATTCGGATATGAAGAGGGAGCCTTTACAGGAGCAAAGAAGGGCGGAAAAAAAGGGCTTATTCAAACCGCCGGCAACGGAACAATGTTTCTTGATGAGATTGGGGATATGCCTTTAGCCATGCAAGGGAAGTTATTAAGAGCGCTTCAGGAAAAAGAAATTCAGCAAGTAGGCGGACAAAAAACAATCCCTGTCGATGTAAGAGTGATCGCCGCTACTCACCGCAACCTTGAAGAAATGGTGAAGAAAGGGCAATTTCGCCAGGACTTGTATTACCGCCTGAACGTCATTAAAATTGATATTCCCCCGTTACGGAAGAGGAGGGAGGATATTGAACTCCTTGCAGTAAATTTATTGAAGAAGCTTGAAAAGAGGTTCCACCGCAGGGGGATTGAAATTTCGAAGGAATTAATTAGAAGGCTGGAAAACCATGATTGGCCCGGAAATATCCGGGAGCTTGAAAATGTGCTGGAACGTGCCATCAATGTTTTGGACGGGAGAGTGCTTAAGGTTGCTCATCTTCCCTTGTATCTGCGGGAACCTTATGAACAAGCGTACACTGTAGTGGGAGGCAAGCTGAGAGAGCCTCATGGAAAGCCTCAAATTGCTCCGCTGAGAACAGCCCTTGCTGAAACAGAAAAGAGTTTGCTGCTTGAGGCACTAGCTGTGGCAAATGGTGACAAGCTAGAGGCAGCAAAGCTTCTGCAGATTAGCAAAACGAGCTTTTACGATAAATGTAAAAACCATGGAATCAAATCTAATGAGAGATGAAAGCCCAAGATAAAATAAAAAAACAGGGAGCATGAAAAGTCCCTGTTTTGATAAATCAGTATGAAATATCTTAAGCCATTACAGGAGAGCCTTTAATGGAAACAGCTGTTCCAGCTTTTCCTTCAAGTGCACTGTATGCCTGCTCAAGAGAAGTAATAATTGTTTTACGCGAAGCACTTGTTTCAGCAAAAGTCATGGCTGCTTCAATTTTCGGAAGCATGCTTCCTGGAGCGAATTGTCCTTCTTCAATATAAGTTTTCAATTCTTCCAGAGTTACATCTTCAAGTTTCTTTTGGTTAGGCTTGTTAAAGTTTACATACACATTGTCCACTGCAGTGAGGATCAAGAGGGCATCTGCATCAACTAGTTCAGCAAGCTTTTCAGAAGCGAAGTCTTTGTCGATAACAGCTTCAACACCGCTGAATCCTTCGCCGTTATCTACAACTGGAATTCCGCCGCCGCCAACAGAGATAACGATGTTTCCAGCTTCAACAAGGGAACTGATCACGGAGTGCTCAACGATTCCTACAGGTTTTGGCGATGCAACAACACGCCTCCAGCCGCGGCCAGCGTCTTCTTTGAAGGAAACGCCTGTTTCTTCCATCACGCGTTTTGCTTCTTCTTCACTGTAGAAAGGACCGATTGGCTTTGTTGGATTAACAAAAGCAGAATCCTGTTGGTCAACAAGAACACGTGTCACAACAGTAACGACATCTTTTTTGATTCCTTTTTCCCTTAATGCTTTTTCCATTGCATTTTGCATCCAGTACCCAATCATTCCTTGGCTCATTGCGCCGCATGTGTCAAGAGGCATTGCAGGGTTCTTTTCAGAATCAGCAGCTTTTTGCTGAAGAAGGATGTTTCCGACTTGTGGGCCGTTGCCATGGGAAATGATGATATCAATGCCGTTTTCGATAAAAGCAGCAAGCTGTCTTGCTGTATCTTCTAAAGCCTTTTGCTGTGCCTGTGCTGTAGCTTCTCCTGATTGGATCGCGTTACCGCCTAATGCAATTACTACTTTTTTTCTAGACAATGTGATGACCTCCAAATAGTGTTTTTTTCTAAACTGTTAAATTGATATTTTTCCCATTGCGATCTGAACGATGGCAAAGACCGCAAGGATGACGAATACGGCAGCCGTAATCAGCTCTGGACGGGTAAATATTGTTTTAGCCTTAGACTCTTTTTGGACGCTTCTGAATACCAGTATCCCTGGTGCGTACAGAATCATTGTAAGCAGAAGGTAGTCGACGCCGGCAGCATAAATCATCCAAATGCTGTATACGCTTGCGATAATGCCGACGATCAAGTTTTTGGTCTTATCTGCATATGTGCTCTGAACCGAATGCTTGAGCTGGAAGAATGCAGAGAAAGCGTACGGAATCAGGATAGCTGAAGAAGCCAGAGAGAAAGCAAAGTTATAAGCCTGGTCAGTAAATAGGAAAGACAGGAGGAACACCTGTATCAATACGTTGCTGATCCACATTGAGTTCACTGGTGCGCCATTTTTATTTTCTTTTGCAAACCATTTAGGGAACAAGCCGTCTTTACCTGCAAGGAAAGGTATCTCAGAAGCGAGCAGTGTCCAGCCAAGCCAGGCTCCAAGCACTGAAATGATCAATCCAAGGTTTATGAGGGTAGCGCCCCATTTACCGACAACGCTTTCCAATACATAAGCCATTGACGGGTTATCCAGCGCGGCAACTTCCGGCCTGCTCATCATACCAACGCTCATGAGTGTAATAATGATATAGATGACCAAAGTGCCAAGCAGTCCAATGATAGTTGCTTTGCCGACATCCTTTTTATCCTTCGCGCGGCTTGAAAGGACAACAGCGCCTTCAACCCCAATGAATACCCAGAGAGTTACAAGCATGGTGCTTTTTACTTGTCCCATTACATCTGCGAATTGGAAGCTTCCGCCTGTACCCCAGAAATCAGCAGTAAAAGTATCAAAATGAAAAGCAAAAATTCCAACGATAATAAACAAGAAAACTGGTACCAATTTTGCAATAGTGGTAATGAGGTTGACCATTGCAGCGGATTGAACTCCGCGAAGGATTAAAGCATGTACAAGCCATAAAAGTATGCTTGCTCCGATAATCGAAGCGATATTTTGTCCACCTTTAAAAGTTGGGAAAAAGTAACCGATGGAAGAGAATAGAAGTGTGGCATAGGCAACGTTTCCAAGCCAGGCTGAGAACCAGTAGCCCCATGCACTGTTAAAACCCATGAATCTTCCGAAGCCTTCAGTAGCATAGCTGAAGATACCGCCTTCTAAATCAGGTCGTTTATCCGTCAGGTTTTGGAAAGAGAGACCAAGGGCGATAATACCGACTCCGGTGATAATCCAGCCAAGTACCATTGCTCCTGCTGAAGCATCGCCTGCCATATCCGTAGCCAGGTTGAAAGCGCCGCCGCCGATCATTGAACCAACCACAATGGCGATCAGTGGGAACAAGCCCAGTTTTTTTTCATCAGACATATTTATTGCACTCCTTTATGTTGAATGGAAAGAACAAGGGAGAAGAGAATTTATCCCTTCTCCACCTTGTCCGTTTCTTATTACAGGTTGCCGAGTGTAGCAGCCATGACTGCTTTGATTGTGTGCATTCTGTTTTCCGCTTGGTCGAATACTTTTGAATGTTTGCTGCGGAAAACTTCATCTGTAACTTCCATTTCAGCAAGGCCATGCTTCTCCTTGATGTCGCGTCCGTAAGCAGTTTCCTGGTCATGGAATGCTGGGAGGCAATGAAGGAAAATCATGTTTTCGTTGCCAGTTTTCTTGATCATGTCCATGTTTACTTGGTATGGAGATAGAAGGGCAATTCTTTCAGCGAATTTATCTTCTTCACCCATGGAAACCCAAACGTCAGTATAGATTACATCTGCTTCTGCAACAGCTTCTTCTACGCTGCTTGTGATAGTGATTTTTCCGCCTGATTTCTTAGCGAAATCTTCGGCAATTGTAACGATTTCTTGAGCTGGGAACAAGGATTCAGGGCTGCAGATCCTTACATCCATTCCAACAAGCGCGCCGCCTACAAGAAGGCTGTTTGCTACGTTGTTACGGCCGTCTCCAACATATACGAATTTGATGCCTTCAAGTTTGCCGAAGTTTTCCTGTACTGTAAGGAAGTCAGCAAGAGTTTGGGTTGGATGCCAAAGGTCAGTCAAACCGTTCCAAACTGGCACGCCGGAATGCTCAGCAAGCATTTGTACTTTTTTGTGCTCAAAGCCGCGGAATTCGATACCGTCAAACATTCTGCCAAGAACTTTAGCAGTGTCTTCGATCGATTCTTTCTTTCCAAGCTGGATGTCATCTTTACCAAGGTATTCAGGATGTGCACCAAGGTCGATACAAGCAACTGTGAAAGCACAGCGTGTTCTTGTTGATGGCTTTTCGAAAAGAAGGGCAACATTTTTGCCTTCAAGATGGCGGTGAGTAATGCCTTTTTTCTTTTCATCTTTCAATTTCGCAGCTAATTCGATGAATGATAGAAACTCTTCGCGGCTGAATTCTTGTTCAGCTAGAAAGCTTTTGCCTTTTAAAGTTGTGAAGTCCATTATGCATCTCTCCTATAAATCTTTTATTTTAAGTTTTCGCGTACGATTGGCATGCTCATGCAACGTGGACCCCCACGGCCCCGGGACAATTCCGAGCTGAGGACTTCAATAACCTCAATGCCATGCTGACGAAGCAATTCGTTCGAGATGTAGTTACGGTCATATGTGACAACAACGCCAGGAGCGATTGCCAAAGTGTTGGATCCATCGTTCCACTGTTCACGGGATGCAGCAATTTCGTCTCCGCCGCCGCAAGGAATGAGGACTAGTTCGCTAAGTCCAAGCACTTCTTTCAGTGCTTCCTGAAGGTTGTTGCGGTGTGAAATGCTTACAGTATTTTCTTCTTTGCCTTTTTCCAGAATGTAAACGTTCATTTGTCCGTTTGAATCTTGGATTTCAGGGTGAATAGTGAACTTATCGTAGTCTACCATTGTAAATACAGTGTCAAGGTGCATGAACGCTCTGCATTTTGGAATTTCTACAGCTACTACTTTTTTGAAGGAATCTTGTTTTTTGAACAAGTTAATTGCAATCTGTTCGATTGCTTTTGCAGAAGTACGGGCAGAAACCCCGATAGCAACAACTTCATCGTTAAGTACTAGTTCGTCTCCGCCTTCAATTGAGAATTGATAGTCGCGGTCAAGCCATACTGGAACATCATGCGATGCGAATCTTGGATGGTATTTAATGATATATTGCATGAACAATGATTCACGTTGTCTTGCAGGTTCTCTCATTTTGTTGATGGAAAGTCCGCTTCCAATGCTTGCTGCTGGGTCACGTGTGAAGTAAAGGTTAGGCATTGGGTCTAGATAGAATGGATAGTGATCTTCCATTAATTCGTAAAGGTGTGTTTTCTTTTTAGTGTCGATTTCTTTTTTCAATACGCCGCCCATGATTTTGTCTACCATTTCCTGGGTAGGGAATGAAAGCAAGTATTCTTTCAATACTGCAGTTGCTCCATTGGCAGTCAATTGGCTTTCAGCAAGCATTTCATCGACAAATTGCTTGCGGATATTTTCATCGCTAAGAGTTTCAGCGACAAGCTTCTCCAGGTAAAGAACTTCAGTGCCTCTGTTTTTCAGAGTTTCTGCGAAATAGTCGTGTTCTCTCTGAATGATAGGCAAGTAAGGGATATCATCGAACAAGAGCCTTTGCAGATATTCCGGAGTCAGGTTTTCAACTTCTTTTCCCGGGCGTTTAAGCAATACTGTTTTCAGCGTTCCAATTTCAGAGGTGACGTTGATTGGATGTTTCATAGACTTGTTTCGGCCTTCTTTTACTGCCAATTCAATAGTACTGTTCATGTTTGTCTTTCCTCCTTATGTTGAATCCTTGCTACACCTTTATTCTAAGTGATGGAAACGCTTTATTTTGTAAGCCTCCTTACAAAGTGAGTGTGAATATCATTACACTTTTTTGTTGTCCGTATAAAAACTAGTGAATAAATATTGTAATTCTTTAAGGATATGACCTTAATAAACTAAGATAGGCGTATAAATAGTGCATATATGCAAAATTACGCATACAAAGTTCTACTATTGAGAAAATTCGAAAATAGGGAAAAAAGGACCTTGATACGGATGTTATCAAGGTCCCTTCTCTATTTTCTTCAGGTTATGCAGGGCAAGATCCGGTACAGTACCGCTGCTTAGCTGTTTCAGCTGCTGTGTATCCAGTTCTTTTGTTGAGAAAGTCAATGGAACTCTTTTTTCCTCCCGCTGGATTAAAGAGACATGAGCCAGAGAGTCAGTCAGTTTTCCCCTGCTTTCTTCCTTGTAAAAACTGATAGCCAATTTTTGGGCATGATGCTGATAGTTTTTCAATGTGATGTGGCATTGTACGGTATGGCTGTCATCCACGGAATGGCAGGAGCTTTTTTCTTTTATATATTCAACCGCCTGTACTCCGTCTTTCCCTGAGAATGAGTATGTTTTTGCTGTGGTTTCAATTGTGTGATTAATGATTGGGGAGGCTCCTAGAAGTAAAATTCCTATGATGAGTAATTCGAATTTTTGATAGATCTTGTAATATTCCTGCTTTTCCTGCTTTAGCCATATCGCAAACAGTAAGATTCCCGCTGCCTGTAGAATAGCTGCGAAAATTGGGGCAAATGGTATATTCTTTTGTGATAAAAGATTCTCGATGGCTGTCCCAGTGAATAAATGATCACCGAATGTTTTTGGATCCCCGGGAAGCTGAATAAGCATCAGGAGACCTAAGGAAAAGATTGCTGCGCCCAAAACATTGTAGGACACTTTCGTCATGGCGTACCCCCTTGGTAATATACTGGCTATTTTATGTCTATTATATGAACGGAAGGGTACTGATACAACTTTCCTGCCCGCAAAAAAAATTGAGCGAGCAGATTTGGTGCTGCGTGCTGCAGCAAATTTCCTCCATAAAAAAAGATTGCCGCTTACCTAGCAAGTGTTAGGTAAGCGGCAATCTTCTATATTCAGTTTATCTCTTTTCTGAAAAAGGATCCATATTCCAAACAGCTGCATTTCTCACCATTCACAATGTGCCACATAGAATAGTAGTTTATCGTCAAAATGCCGCTTCAAAATATTCGGGTTTATGTATCCTGATTTTCTTGGCGCATACTGAAATGATATTTTCTTTTTTTAATTGATTCATTAGGAGACTGACAGTTTCCCGAGTTGTTCCAGATATCCTGGAAATTTTAGAAGCGGTTAATGGGCAGGGGATGACGATTTCTGTTCCATCCTTCTCGCCAAGGTCTTCCATAAGGAACTGCAGTGAATGGAGGACTCTGTCCTGTGCATTTGGTATTACAATTTTTTGGACGCGTTTTTGGTGGAGTGAAATAATGCCGGATAACCTGTTGATGATATTCATGAGCAGTTTAGGGTTGGACTTCGCCAGGTCTTCAAGCACATGGGCCTGTATGAAGTATACTTTGATATCGGTTACAGCAATGGCTGTATGCTGATAGTACTTGTCTGTGAAGACCCCGGCAAGAGGGAACATCTGGTCATGCTTTACAAAGTCAAGGTAAAGCATGCTTCCTTGTTCGTTCCCTATTTCAAACATTACATAGCCTTCAATTAAAAAGAAGATTTTATCGCGGGGATCCCCTTCCATGAACAGATACTGATTCTTTTTGTATGTTCTGCTGAAAACATAAGGCTTGAATTTTTCTATCATTTTTTCGGGAAGTGATGAAAAAATGTCAAACTTGCTCAAATCAAATACTGTATCGCATGGTAACAAACTGAACACTCCTTCTTAACACGCTCTCAACTGGCAGGGTTGACAAGTTTCATAAATGCTGTGGCTGCTTCTGGCGACCTGCAAATTACCAGGCAGGTATCATTGCCGCAGATGGTTCCGGCTTTTCCTTCTATTTCAATGGCATCAAGAATGACTCCGAATGCATGAGCATGTCCTGGCAGCGTTTTAATGATGACGAAATAGTGCACTGCTTCAATGCTGACCATGGAGTCTTTTACTTTTCGGTGGAACTTGTCCATGGTGTAATAATCCTGGTCCATTTTAAAACTATATTTAAATCCCCCGTTTTTCCCGGGAATCTTGATTAGTCTTAAAGACCGCAAATCCCTCGAGATGGTAGCCTGGGTGACATCAAGGCCTCGCTTATACAGCATAGAGGCCAATTCTTCTTGGGTTTTAATCTCGTTTTCTGAGATTAGTTCCTTAATAAGCTTTAATCTCATCTCTTTTTTCATGATAATGGCTCTCTTTCTGTCTAAAAATTTTCTCCTATTTCCATAATATTAGCAAAATCCTCAGAATTAAATATATAAACAGTGAATTTATTATGAACTTATGTGATAAAAATAGGTTTTGAAGGATGAATTGTAAGTTTTTTGCCTTTAATTGTTTCTTATGTATATATTTTATCTTATTTTAGGGAATCTACCCACATTTGAAAAATTTATATTTTAGGAAGGTTTCAGTGAGTCCTGTTACATATTATGTATTGACGCCGAACTGTTATTAAACTATACTTAGTTACATAAAGTAACTGATAAAGGGGATGAAATATTTTGAACTTTCACCAAAAGCCAAACATGTTTGTAGAGTCCATCTTTCTTCAGGTTCAAGATCTGAATCGGAGTGTTTCTTTTTATACTAACATACTTGGATTTAAAGTCTTGAAGACAAGCAATGATGGTGTTTCGCTTTCGGCCGATGGAAAGACAGAAATGATCATACTTCAATATAATGAAGGAGTTAGGGAAAGGGAAGCCAGGAAAACGGGGCTTTACCATTTTGCTTTGCTGCTTCCTGAACGCAGGCACCTCGGGGCATTTCTTGCCCATATGATAAAGGCGGGGTTTCCTTTACAAGGTGCTTCTGACCATCTAGTCAGTGAAGCCATTTACATTGCCGACCCAGATGGGAATGGAATTGAAGTATATGCAGACCGCCCTGCAGATGCATGGGTGTGGGAAGAAGGGGAAGTTGAGATGTCATCATTGCCGCTCAATGCGGAAGAGCTTCTCAGTGAAGGCATCGGATATGAGTGGAGCGGCATGCCGGAAGGGACAACGATTGGGCATATCCACCTCCATGTTTCCGATTTAAAGGAGGCTGAAAAGTTCTACTGTCGCACACTCGGGTATGAAGTGGTGAATCGGTATGGATCGCAAGCCCTTTTCCTATCCACTGGAGGCTACCACCACCACATTGGCCTGAACACTTGGAATGGAGCAGGAGCCCCGGCACCCAGTGGGGAGAGTGCGGGCATGAAACTATTTACGATTATGCTTTCCGATATGGATGAAAGGGAGAAAGTATTAGAGAGAATCAGGCAATCTGGAGCTTCTTTCACCCTGGATAGCCAAAGGATACTTGTGCACGATCCATCGGGCACCCAGCTTGCACTTTCTGTTAAATAGGTTTATATTCTCATTTGTTCCAATTTTTATTTTATGCTGTCAAAAACGGTTATTCACGATATAATGGATATTAACAGCAATGTTTTTTGTTGACATTGCACGAAAAATATTTTATGTTAGTAGTAACTGAATAGTTCCTTAAAGGGGAGTAGCTGTACAATAAAGTCGTCATTACGGGACGTGTCCCCGGCTTTATTGGCAACTTATGTTGTTAGCAAGACCTTTACTTAACGGTAATGGTCTTTTTGTATGCTTTTTGGCCTTTACCGCCCGTCGGTAAAGGCCTTTTTATTTGGTTATCCTAATGGCAGGTAATCGGTGAAAAGATACTTTGACAACTGTCCAGCTCTAGCGGCTAGCCTGCTGTTAGGGCTCTGCAAAAGGTTTGCCTTTCTTGTAAGGGCCAGAAAAAGAACTAATATTTAGAGGAGGAAATTTGCATGGATGTATCATTGTTACTTGAATATGGTTGGGTGCTTCTGGTCCTGGTTGCACTTGAAGGACTCCTGGCGGCCGATAACGCCCTTGTGCTGGCGATTATGGTTAAAGACCTTCCGGAGGAAAAGAGAAAGAAAGCATTGTTTTATGGATTGGCTGGAGCATTTATATTTCGTTTTGCCTCTTTGTTCGCTATATCTTTCCTTGTTGATGTATGGCAAGTTCAGGCGATTGGAGCGCTCTATCTCCTGTTTATGTCACTGAACCACATTATCCGTAAGCTTATTAAAGGGGAAGCTGAAGAAAAGCCGAAAAATACTAAAAAGAAGCCAGCGGGCTTCTGGATTACAGTGCTTAAAGTAGAGGTTGCCGATATCGCCTTTGCGGTTGATTCGATTCTTGCGGCTGTCGCTATGGCTGTTATGCTGCCAGATACACCGCTTCCGCAAATTGGAGGTCTTGACGGCGGGAAATTCCTCGTCATTTTTGCCGGAGGTATGATTGGATTGATTATCATGCGTTTTGCAGCGAATATGTTCGTTAAGCTGCTTGAAAGCAGGCCTGGACTTGAGATTGCGGCCTTTGCAATCGTCGGCTGGGTCGGGGTCAAGCTTGCTGTTTATACACTTTCACATCCGGCACTCGGTGTTTTAAGCGAGGAATTCGCCCATTCGACAGGATGGAAAATTGGCTTTTATGTTGTCTTGATCGGGATTGCTGCGGCAGGCTGGTTCCTATCAAATGATAAAAATGCAGAGGGTCAGGTTAAAAAGTCAAAAATATCATAGTCTAAAATGTGCTGCTTGATAATAGCAACGCTAACGCTTCAATAATATTCCATTTCCGTTCACTTTTTGGACGGATTTTTTTTATTCGCTTACTATATATCGTGGTAAAATGATGATTATACATACAATATGTGGTAAATGGTAGGGGGATAAAGAATGGAAAATGCTTTGTACGAACGATTCAGAGAAATCGTGGAAAGCAGTAATCAGGATGTCGTCCAGGAAAATGCGAATGTAGACGGGCTGTCACCGATGGGAATGATGCTGCTGTTTGCATCAGCATCCACGAAAGCCTATACAGTTGATCATCTCTTGTCAGACGAAGTAAAAACAGCATACAGTAACGGATATATACACATTCATGACCTTGATTTCTATGCAAGTGGCACAACGACTTGCACACAGCTGCCATTGAGCAAAATTTTAAAGGGTGGATTTAATACAGGACATGGCCATATGCGGGAGCCTAACAGCATAATGAGTGCCATGGCATTGACAAGCATTATATTCCAGTCGAACCAGAACAATCAGCATGGGGGTCAGTCTATTCCTGCTTTTGATTATGACCTTGCCCCATATGTCCAGAAGTCATTCAACCAAAATAAAAGGATGCTTACAGATTTTTTGCCTAGTACCGAGGATGAAACCATTGAGGAAAAGGCGTGGAAATTGACAGAAAGAGATGTATTTCAGGCATGTGAAGCTTTTGTCCATAACAGCAATTCCATGCATTCGCGCGGCGGCGGGCAAGTCCCGTTCATTTCAGTCAATTTGGGGACCGACACTTCAATGGAAGGAAGGATGGTCACAAGGAATCTCCTCCTTGCGACTCAAAAGGGCTTAGGAGCTGGAGAAACACCAATTTTTCCGATTATAGTATTCAAGGTGAAAAATGGGGTGAATTTTAATGAAGGAGACCCCAATTATGATCTTTACCGACTGTCTCTTGAGACGACTTCAAGGCGTTTGTTTCCAAACTACGTGTTCATTGATGCACCATTCAATCTTGCCTATTATGATGGTTCGCCCGAAAGTGAAATTGCCACAATGGGGTGCAGGACCAGGACGATATCCAATGTGAACGGGAAGGAAACACCCGTAGGCAGAGGCAACCTTTCTTTTACCACAATTAACTTGCCATTACTGGCTATTGAAGCAAGAGATATAAACAGCTTCTTTGAACAGCTTGGATATTATACCGATTTGGCTGTCAGGCAGCTTTATGAACGGTTTTTGTATCAATCCCAAAAAACGGCATCCCACTTTAAGTTTCTCTATGGCCAGGGTGCGTGGTGGAATGGTGAAACATTAAATCCGCATGATAAGCTTGGAGAAATACTGAAACAAGGGACATTGTCTGTTGGGTTTGTTGGTTTGGCAGAAGCACTTTCAGCACTCACGGGGATGCATCATGGGGAAAGTCTAGATTCAAGAAATCTTGGTATCGATATCGTCCGTTTTATGCGGGAGAAAATGGATCGGGCAACAACGGAATATGGTATGAACTACAGTCTTCTGGCGACCCCAGCTGAATCGTTTGCCGGGAAAGCGCTGCGACTCACCAGAAGCAGACATGGAATCATCAAAGGAGTTACCGACAGGGAGTATTTCACAAATTCATTCCATGTACCGGTTTACTATCCTATTAAAGCAGTGGATAAAATAAAAATAGAAGCTCCATACCATGAACTAACTAATGCCGGACATATTACATATATCGAGCTTGACGGAGATACAAACAAAAATATTGATGCGCTTGATTCAATTCTTCGGGCGATGCAAAAGTACGGAATAGGTTATGGAAGCATCAACCATCCAGTTGATGGCTGTATGGTATGCGGGCATCAGGGTATTATCGACAATGAGTGCCCGTCCTGCGGCAACAAGGATGAATCCAAAATTGAACGGATTCGGAGGATTACAGGTTATTTAGTCGGGAGTTTAAACCGATGGAACAGCAGTAAAAGAGCCGAAGAGAAGGAAAGAAGAACGCACATCTAGCGGTGAGGGCTTTGAAATTTCCTGTGAACGCTAAAAGGAGAAGATGGCGATGAGGAACCAGGATTATGGAAAGAATAAGCTGAGAGTAGTGAACATTGTCCATGACAGCATTGTGGATGGGCCAGGACTGCGCACAGTTTTCTTTTTTTCCGGCTGTGCCCACCGCTGTAAGGGATGCCATAACCCTGAGTCCTGGAATCCGGAATATGGAGATGAATGGGATGTTGAATCGCTGTATCGGGAAGCAGTTGGCAACGAGCTGTGTGATGTGACATTTAGCGGGGGAGATCCGTTTTATCAGGGGACCGGTATTATGAACCTTGCTAAAATGCTGAAAAAAGCAGGGAAAAGGATTTGGTGCTATACAGGTTATACTTTTGAAGAAATTCAAAAGCGGCCTCTGTTTAAAAGCACTTTAGAATATATAGATGTCCTGGTGGATGGACGCTTCCGAGAAGCGGAACGCGATTTGACCTTGAAATTTAAAGGGAGCCGCAATCAGCGGCTCATAGACGTCCAGAAAAGCATGAATGAATCAACCGTGATTTTATGGGATGAGCATTAATATCTTTTGGAATAATAATTTTCAGTGTAATAAGGCTGGGATTTATTGTTAAACGCAACACCTATTCCAAGCAAACGGTAGTCAGGCTGCAGTATGTTTTTCCTATGACCAAGCGAATTCATCAGTCCTTCATGGGCAAAAACAGAGCTGTTTTGCCCATAGGCAAGGTTTTCCCCCGCTACTGAAAATTTGATATCATCCTCCGCCATTCGGTCAAACGGAGATTGTCCTTCAAGGTTGGTGTGGCTGAAATAATTGTTTTCGGCCATATCTTTGCTGTGATTTCGCGCTGTTTCCCTAATGTGTTCATCCCAGGAGAGGATGGGAAGGTTTTTTTCAGCCCTTTCGGCATTTGTCAAATCAAACAGCTGATATTCAAAACCTTCCTTTAGTTGGTCATTGGCTTCTGAATAATAGTCCTGTTTTTTATTTTCAAGCCTTTCGCTGATGATTTGGATAGATGTGACGGCATCCCCTTCATGCTTGTCGTAAAAAATCGTGATATAGGTTCCATCTATATGAAACAGGTCGTAGTCCCTGTCAGCCGGAAGTTTGTAGAAAGTCATCCTTTTGTGGATTTTCGTGAGAGGTTCACCCAGTTGGTCTAATACTTTCTCGCGAGAAATGCCATGTTTGATGCCCAGTCTGGAAGAAATTAAATCCTGGTTTGAATATAGGCCTTCTACAATGCCGTTTTCGTCATATGCCGCCATTGTAAAGTTTTGATAATTTTGATGGTAGGTGTTCCAGTGTACTCCGTATTCATTGTAGCTGCTTCGTTTAGCAATACCCAGCTGCTGTTCGGTATCTTTTTTTGAGTCGCCAATTTCTATATTATGAACGGATAGAACCTGATCTGCGGGAATGCCAAGGTCAGGTTTCTTGATTTTTTCCGAAACTCCCTTAGGCTGTTTGCCCGTATATTTCCCGAGTGCGGTATTGAGTTCTTGCTGTAAACTTTCAAATCCGCCGATGATTGAGTTAAGAGAAAGGCTGTAATTCTTCTCCTGATTTTCGCTGCTGGAGGACAAGCTGCCGGTAAATGAATCTTTGACTGCAGAAATTCGATCGTCTATTGCCGGCCAGGAAATATAAAGGAATAAACAGGACATCAGGATCACCAAATACCTCATCGGATTCCTCACTTTCTTTGTTTTGGCTGCATCTGTATCTAATGAAGAGAACAAAAGCCTATTTTTAATATATCCAGCAAACACCATGAGTAAAAGTAAAGTGAAAGAACATCTGTAATAAATACCCAAAAAAAGTTGTTGCAAAACCTGGGGGACAGATAGAACTATTTACTATCATTTAAAAAAAACGGGCTGAATGCCCGTTTAAGTCAGTGGATAGGGATATTCTTTTAGAGTGCTGCTATTTCTGAAACTATTTCATAGGAGCGGAGCCTTGCCTGATGATCATAAATTTGGGCATTGATAATTATTTCGTTCGCCTGTGTTTTGTCTAAAAATGATTGCAACTGCTTCCTTATACGATCAGAATCCCCAATGATCGAGGAGCTGAGCTGATTTAATAAAATTTCTTTCTCATAGTCTGTCCAAAGCGCGTCCATATCGTCGACAGGTGGCTGTAAAGGTCCTGGGTTATTCCTAATTAAATTCAGGAATTGCTGCTGCATCGAAGTTGCAAGCCTTTTTGCTTCATCGGCAATATCTGCAGCGATCACGTTAAGTCCAACCATTGCATATGGTTCTTTTAATACATCTGATGGTTTAAAGCTCCGGCGGTATATGTCCAAAGCTGGCAAAGTGTTTTCAGGGGAAAAGTGGCTGGCGAAGGAAAATGGAAGGCCGAGTTCCCCTGCGAGCCGGGCACTGAAACCGCTCGATCCCAGAAGCCAGACAGGAACGCTAAGGCCTTCTCCTGGAATAGCCCTTACGCGTGGCTTTTCTTCCTTGGAGATTGGGTTGAAATACCCTCGAAGTTCATTGAGCTGTTCCGGAAAATCCTGGCCGTCGCTCCTCCGTTCTCTCCTGAGAGCAAAAGCTGTTAACTGGTCCGTACCGGGGGCTCGGCCCAACCCAAGATCAATTCGTCCGGGGAATAATGACTCGAGTGTGCCGAATTGCTCTACGATAACAAGCGGTGCGTGGTTTGGGAGCATAATTCCGCCCGAACCCACTCTGATCGTTGAAGTTCCTGATGCAACATGTCCGATAACAACTGAAGTCGCCGAACTTGCGATCCCTGGCATATTATGATGCTCAGCCAGCCAATATCTGTGATACCCCATTTTTTCCGCATGTCTGGCAAGGTCAACTGTGTTCATTAATGATTGAGCAGCGGTACCGCCAGAAATAATGGGGGAAAGGTCTAGGACGGAGAGGGGAATATCCCTAAGCTTCTTTCCGTAACTATTTATATAAGAAGTGCCTAACATTTTTTCATCTTCTTTCCTGCAGAATTCTATTCTTTGTGCCATTTTCAACATCATCATTTTAACAGCGATATTTCGGGACGTGAAATAAAAAGCTTTGTCAGGGAACTATTGGCAATGTTTCTGGTATGGCCAGCTCATCAGTTTTTGCCGGGAACAATGTACTATTTCAACCAAAAATAAGAAAAAATAACTCAGGATACTTGCCTATTCTTTCAAGTTCTGTTATTCTAAAAAAGAATTATTTTTGTTCGTTATGGATAGTTCACCTGAATATATCACTGAGAGCAAGAATAGTAACAAATGTGTGAATAGCACACTGGGAGGCAACAAACATGGAAAATGGTAAAGTAAAATGGTTTAACGCAGAAAAAGGCTTCGGCTTCATCGAGCGTGAAGGCGGAGAAGACGTATTCGTTCATTTCTCAGCTATTCAAGGTGAAGGCTTCAAATCTCTTGACGAAGGTCAAGAAGTATCATTTGACGTTGAGCAAGGCGCTCGTGGACCACAAGCAGCCAACGTTGTAAAACTGTAATAACTAACTTTACAACTTTCAAACAGATCCTTCGGGGTCTGTTTTTATTTTGTGGTTTTTAGGGAATACCAAGAAAAAAGCCAGCCGGAAACGGCTGGCTTCAAGATTAAAGCACAATAAAAAACCTTGCGCAATCGCAAGGTTTTTCGATGGAGAATAGGGGGCTCGAACCCCTGACCTCTTGCATGCCATGCAAGCGCTCTCCCAGCTGAGCTAATCCCCCGTACTGAATCGCTATCAGGTACAAGAAAGATTATAGCCGCTAAATTGTTTGTGTGCAAGAGGAAATTGAAATTTTTTTCTGGTTAATGATAGCGGATTGCAGGATGTCCTAATGTAGCCATGTTGGCTGGATCGCTTAAAGGCTCTGGATTTCCACCCTTTCTATCCCTTCAATCAATGATACCGTCTGGTAAACATCTGTTGTTTTCCTTCGGATGTCTACCGTAACGACCAGTTGGATTTGCTGGTCACCTTCCGCAAGATCTTTAATGCGTACATTTTTAAGGGAAATTTTTTCTTTCTTTATCAATGAAAGAATATCAGCAATGCTTCCTTTGCTCCTGACTCTAAATTCAAGCATGATTTCCTTTTCGCGAAGCTGTTTTGGCCCTACGAGTCCCATTAAGAAAGGCATGAATTCAACGCTGAAAATCAATAAGGCAACTCCGGCAATTGCCTCCATATAGAATCCTGCGCCAACGGCAATCCCTATTCCTGCTGCGCCCCAAATCATGGCAGCTGTAGTAAGCCCTGATATCGTATCATTTCCTCTGCGCAGTATGACACCTGCACCAAGAAAACCTATTCCTGAAACGATTTGGGCGGCGAGACGGAGGGGGTCCATAGTGATGTTGACATCGCCATCTCCTGGAAACATATAAGCGGATTCGCTTGATACTATTGTTAATAGGCAACTTACTATAGAAATAACAAGACTTGTCTTTAATCCGACAGGCTTACGCTTTAGTTCCCGTTCAAGTCCGATAACGAGGCCCAGAAATGCTGATAGTCCGAGTCTTAATAAAATTTCTGCATCAATAACATGGATAGCCATATTCCACACCCTTAAGGAAAAAAGTATTTTAAGAAACAGGAGGGCTGCTTAGACAAACGGTAAGCATTAATATTCTCGTGCGATTACTTTCTATATGAAAATATGTTTTGGAATGAGTATTTATCACAAGCGAGAAGAACAAAACATGCTGCTGTTAAATACCCCGGAGCAATTTTATATATCCGTTGAAGATCGCTTTTAAACGTCAAATGTTAGCTGGGTCTCATTCCGGAGCTGTGTTTGCCTGAAACAAAAGGGATATTTCAATTGAAAAAAGTATATTGCAAACATGTTTCAATCATGTTATAGTTAATATCGCTTCAGCAAAAAGACATGCCGTCATGAATAAAACTTTTGAAATAAAAAAATAAAAAAAGTCTTTACTTCAGTAACTCGGTGTGCTATATTAATAAAGTCGCTTCGGCGGCAAGCTAACTAAATTGCTCTTTGAAAACTAAACAAACAAGCGTCAACAAACAATATTTTATGATGACTTCCTAACGGAAGTACATCAGCCAACGTTTTATTTTATGAG
>NZ_QWVT01000019.1 GCF_003570705.1 Mesobacillus zeae | reverse complement strand
TATAGCGTGTATATGGTTTATAGGTGTACCAGTATAACCGCCACTCGACTCTTATGTCCGCTTATAAAAATGTCAAAGACGATAAATTCCACTATTTTATCCTCAAACAAAAAGCCGATGTCTTCCATGCCATGAAGAGCTTCTTCCGTGAAGAATCGAAGGAGAAGATGGCTTGAACCCCTAAGTGAAGGGGTTTTTTATCCTATACGATTAAATAAACATACTAAAAATAGTAGCACAGGCCACGGCAATGGCCTGTGCTACTATTTTTTAACAGAAGTATAGAGCAGGTATTTTTTACAAGTCATACTCATATTTTACCTGATGTTTAGAAATCGAAAGTTTTCTTCACCTCTAATAGATCAGCACTTGTAAAACCAGTATTCCCCCGCCAAAAACTAGAACAAAAAGTACAACTGGCCAAACAAATTTAAACCAATGAGAATACCTCATATTCAACATTTGTAAAGTTGCCATTACTAATCCAGTCGGTGCCAAGAAGAGCATTGCATACTGTCCAAATTGATAAGCAGTAACAATTACAAAACGTGGGATATCCACTGTGTCAGCTAAAGGTGCAAGGATAGGCATAGAAAGAACAGCTAATCCAGAAGACGACGGAACAATAAATCCTAGAACAAAAAAGATCAATAACATAGCCAGAATAAACATTGGCCCACTTACATTCGCAACAAGAGAGGATGAATAATTCAGTATCGTATCAGAAATCAAACCTTCATTCATCACGAGATTAATACCCCGAGCAAGACCGATAATCAAGGAAACACCTACTAAACTCGATGCACCATTTACAAACGCATCGACAACGCCATTCTCGCCAATACCGTTTTTGCCTGTAGCAGTTAAGAACATAATGATAATAGCGAATGTTAAGAAGGAAGAAGCCATGGTAGGAAACCACCAGCCCAACTCCATTACGCCCAATACCATAAGCGGGAATCCTACGACAAACAATGTCAAAATCAATTTTTTTCGCACTGTAAACTTAGAATGTTCGCTGCCGTCAGCAGATACTACTGACCACATTTTATTGAATTCATCACGATCCTCATAAGAATAAGAGAACGTAGGATCTTCTTTCACTTTTTGAGAATACCAACGTAAATAAATGACTACAAAAATAGTTGCAACAACTAACCCGCCAAGCCGCCAAGAAAGCCCTTCAGTGAAATTTATACCTGCAGCATTAGAGGCAATGACCACAGAAAAAGGGTTAATGGTAGAGAAACAGGTACCAACAGAACTGGCTAAGAATATCGCACCTACACAAACGATAGAATCATACCCCATCGCTAAAAACACCGGAACTAAAATTGGGTAAAATGCTACGGCTTCTTCCTCGATACCGCATAAAGTTCCACCAATAATCATTAAAATAGCGACGATGAATATTAGCATAAACTCATGACCCTTAGTTTTTTTCGTCAAAGAGATAAGACCAGATTCAAACGCACCACTTGCCTTGACAACACCAATCAAGCCGCCTAACACAAAAATAAATACCATAATATCAACAACTTCAATTGTCCCGCGAACCATACTGCTTGTTATGTCTTCGGGTCCTGCAGGCCGTTGTTCCAATCTTTGATATGTGTCTGGGATGGAGATTGGTTTCGTTATTCCGCCTGAAGTAAACTGTTTGATGTCAATCTTAACATGGAGCTTATCAAGCTCTTCTTGCGTGCTTGGAACACTTTTAACTTTTCCATAAGGATCCGTAATGGTTAATTTAGAGCTAGACTGATCATAAAATAATTTTGAATAAGACCCTGCTGGAATAGACCATGTCGCTATCACAGCAACAATTGTTAAGACAAATAAGATGACAAATGCTCCGGGCATTCTTAATTTAAATTTCTTTTTAGGACCCTTTTCTGTGCTGTTTGCTTCACTTGCCTTGTTCATAAGGTCATCTCCTCTGTAAAAATATAATCGTAAAAAGGTTGTATTTTCAAAGGTTTAAAAGTGAGCTTTTAGTTTTTGATTATTATTTCGAGTAACAGCGAAAAAGTTGAAGAGAAAAGTTTTATCCGACGTTCTTTAAAGTTAGTGATTCATATTTTTTTAACGTAATAGAAGTGTAAACATCAATGAGGAATGAAATAGTAACTTTTGATAAGTGGAACTCCACCTACTTGTGAAGTTCCACTTATCAAAAAACAGTTGTGATTTGATTTTCTCTATTGACTCTTAACGAACTGTCATAAGTTTATTTATTGATACGAGTACCAATTTTTCCAGCTAAGGCTTCATCCAGATTTTCTAGTGAAGTAATCAGCGCAATCCCACTTGGATTTTCATCCAAAAAGTTTAAGCAAGCCTCAACTTTAGGCAGCATACTTCCTTTGGAAAATTGATTTTCCTTGATATATTCTTTTAATTGCTGACTGTTGGTTTCAGTTAATGCTAATTGATTTTCTTTTCCATAGTTCACATAGACATAGTCAACAGCGGTGAGAATGATCAATTGATCTGCAGCAATCTTTCCAGCCAATAGTGCACTTGATTTATCTTTGTCAATAACTGCTGGAACTCCTTTATAGTTGCCATGCTCTTTCACAACAGGCACACCGCCACCGCCGCCTGCAATTACTAAAGTATTAGCTTCAATTAAATGGTTAATACTTTTAAACTCTACGATTTCTTTTGGTAATGGCGAAGCAACAACTCTCCTGTAACCACGACCAGCATCTTCAACAAAAACGTAGCCTTTTTCTTTCGCGATTTTTTCTGCAGTTGTCTTGTCGTAAAATGATCCGATTGGCTTAGTAGGATTAGAAAAAGCTGGATCGTTCGGATCGACCTCGACTTGAGTAACCAAGGTCACAACTTCTTTTGTCAAATTATTTTTGCTCAATTCGTTTTGTAAACTTTGCTGCAAATGATAGCCAATGTAACTTTGACTCATCGCTCCGCATTCTGGAAATGGAAAAGCTGGAGATTGACCGTGTTCAGCCGCATAGTTCATTGCTAGATTGATGGTACCTACTTGAGGGCCATTACCGTGACTGATGACCACTTGGTGGCCTTTAGAAATCAATCCTACAAGAGAAGCTGCTGTTTGTTGAACCAGCTTTAATTGTTCTTCAGGGGAATTTCCTAGTGCATTTCCACCTAAAGCAACTACGATCTTAGACATTTTAGTTTCCTCCTCAGTCACCTAATGTTGCAACCATTACAGCTTTAATAGTATGCATCCGATTTTCTGCTTCTTGGAAAACAACTGAGGCAGCGCTTTCAAATACTTCGTCACTGACTTCCATTTCTTTCAATCCATATTTTTCAAAAATTTCTTTCCCGACTTTGGTTTCTAGATCGTGGAAGGATGGTAAGCAATGCTCAAAAATCACATTAGGGTTTTGCGTTTTATCCATCATTTCTTTAGTAACACGATAAGGTTCTAATAATTTGATTCGTTCTTGCCACACCTCGTCTGGTTCCCCCATGGATACCCAAACATCTGTATAGATTACATCAGAATGCAGTACACCTTCATCAATGTCATCTGTGACTAAAATGGAGGCTCCAGTCGTAGATGCTATTTCCTGACATTTGGCTAATAATTCAGGAGTTGGATTTAATTCACTAGGACAAACCAAATGGAAGGTCATACCCATAATGGAAGCACCAATCATCAATGCATTTGCTACGTTGTTGCGTCCGTCACCTACATATGTAAAGTGAATTTGATTATAAGGCTTCTTCAAGCATTCTTTAGCAGTTAAGAAGTCTGCCAATACTTGTGTAGGGTGATCTTCATCCGTTAAGCCATTCCATACAGGAACGCCAGAGTATTTAGCTAAAGTTTCTACAGTTCTTTGCGAGAATCCGCGATATTCGATACCATCATACATTCCGCCAAGCACTCGTGCAGTATCTTTTGCACTTTCCTTTTTCCCCATTTGGCTTCCTGAAGGGCCTAAATAGGTAACATGTGCACCTTGATCGTAGGCTGCTACTTCAAAAGCACAACGAGTCCGTGTGGAATCCTTTTCAAAAATCAGCGCGATATTTTTACCTGTTAATTTCTTTTGTTCTGTACCTGCGTATTTAGCTCTCTTTAGATCTTCAGACAGGTTCAACAAAAATTCCATTTCTTTTGGTGAAAAATCCAGTAGTGTCAAAAAGCTTCGGTTTCGTAAATTTTTCATTATTTGTTCCTCCTTTGAAGTCTATTAAAGACTATAATCAAAGTGTATTTCGAAGCTTCAGAAAGCTTCAAAAAGCTTCGGAAAGTTATTGGAGGATATTTTATGGCGTTTTTTTCTCACAACATTAACCAAGATAAAATCAAGAGAATAAGCGTTGCTGCAACTTGTATCGCATTGGCGGCACAAATAAATATGCCGATTTTTGTAGATGGCTTCATTTTGACCCTGTCAGTCATCTTATTACCCGTTTTTTTGTATTTTAATGATGATCTCAATCCGCTAACGCTAACAATCGGAATTGCAATTGCTTCCCCTTTTTTTCGTGGCCTTCTGCTTTTTATAACCAATAATTATGCTATCGGAACAATTGCTCAGTATATATTTACTGATATAGCTTTTTATCTTTGTTACGGATGTTTGTACTATTTTTTATACTGGCATCGCGCATATCGCAATGATAGTTCATTCTTTTTTACTATTTTGCTATGCGACTATATCTCAAATATTTTAGAAGTTAGTCTGCTATTGAATTTTTCAAATTATAGTTTAAGTTTATTTAAAATATTGTTTTTAGTAGCGTTGGTGCGTACGCTTATTAGCTGCTTTATTGCGTTTATGTATCATTACTTTACACTCATGATTAGAAAAAAAGGGCATGAGCAGCGGTATTATCACTTTTTGTGGTCAGTTTCAGCAGTGAAAAGTGAAGTGTACTTTATGAATAAAAACATTAACGAAATCGAAAGAATCATGAAAAACGCTTATTTGCTCAACAAAGAGCTTTCTACTGAAAACCCTTCCAGCGAAAATGGAAATATTGCGTTAGATATTGCCAGAGACGTACATGAAGTAAAGAAAGATTATCAAAATGTGATCAAAGGACTGGGGAGTTATTTCGAAGTAGAGAATTCCTCATTTATGCGTTTAAGTGAAATATTAAAAATCGTCTTGATGAATTCACGTAGTTTTATAAGGGAAAGAGAATTGGATATTTTGATAACGGTCAAAAACCAAATTGACCTGCAAATAAATAATCACTATTACTTAGTTTCAATCTTGTCAAATATTATTTCAAATAGCATTGATGCAATAGGAAAACAACATGGAGGTTCTATAACAGTAATTGTCGAGGATCAGGGAAAGCAGTTGCTAATAAGTTTTTCTGACAACGGTCCTGGTATTGCTTCAGAGATCAAAGAAATGATCTTTCAACCGGGTTTTTCTACTAAATTTAATCAAAATACTGGAGATATTTATCGAGGGATTGGCTTGTCGCACGTTAAAATTATTATGGAAGAACAATTCGGAGGCAATATAAAAGTTGTTTCTGAAGAAGGAAAAGGAACGATCTTCTTTTTAACGTTCAACAAGGAAAAACTAACTACGGGGGAACAGTGATGAATTTTTATATTGTGGATGATGATCTTTCCATCATTATGATCTTGCAAAGAATCGTGGAAGAAGACATGAACAGTCAGGTAGTTGGAACATCGGTATCGCCTAAAAAGGCCTTAAATGAACTCATGTTATTGAATGTTGATATTGTATTAGTAGATTTGTTAATGCCTGAACTAAATGGTATTACGTTAGTTGAAGCACTTTGTAAGGTTAAACCGGAGTTGAAATTTATTATGATTTCACAAGTGCGGGATAGCGAATTGAGAGAAGATGCTTATAAAGCTGGAATCGAATTTTTTATCGATAAACCAATCAATATTTTTGAAGTTCGAACAATCGTTAATCGGGTAAAGCAAAGCATTTTGATGGAACAAAAACTGAAAAACATTCAAAGTTTATTAGGGAATCCTTCAGATAGCAACTCAAGTTTAAACTCGGATCATTTTGATGAAATGAAAAAAAAGGTACGTTCTATTTTAGGGTTTTTAGGTATAACTTCTGAAGCAGGCCATACAGATATATTAAATATTTGTACTATAATGATTGAGCAAAATATATCCTTTAATTCTATCAACTTTAATGAACAATTTGCAGTAGATTCTCATGGGAAGAAAATTATTTTCCAGCGTGTCAGACGAGCTATAAAAAAGGGCATGGTAAACATCGCTAATTTATGCGAAGACGATTTTGAAAATGAATTAACGATCGAGTATACAAACGCACTTTATGGTTATAAAAACATCCACAAAGAAATTCTCTATCTACAAGGAAAGTCATCAACTGGTGGCAGTGTATCTTTGAAGCAATTTTTTGATGGATTAGTAATGCAGGCAAGTATTTAATTGAAGTTTTAGAATACTATTGTAAGAAAAAAGTGAACAAATTTTATTGCTGAAAATTCATCAAAATCAAGAACCATTATTAATAAAGTTATTATTTCTCTAACAGTATAATTTTTATCTTCCTGCACGATTAACCAGTTAGTAAGCCATTTATTTTTCTTTGTTATAAGAAGAATATGATGGAAAAGTGTGTACAGCATTGCTAAGTAAACCAGTATAACCGCCACTCAACTCTTATGTCCGCTTATAAAAATGTCAAAGACGATAAATTCCACTATTTTATCCTCGAACAAAAAGCCGATGTCTTCCATGCCATGAAGAGCTTCTTTAAGCAAGAGGAAAGCAAAATATATGCATGATGAAAGATTGGTTTTGCACATTCTTTTTTTATAAACATTATTTTAATGGGGCACCGGCAGAAGCGGGTGCCCCATTTACATTTCATAAAATTTTTTTCAAATGAATGCAATTGGCGCAGGAAGCTAGGGCGAGATTATGCTAGGATATAGACAGTGAGTTTGATGGATAGACTGAACAGAAGATTCAATGTTATGAATTTAAAGATCCATCGTTCATAGAATTATGCAGAAGAGGTGTTCATGCTTGCCAAATTCGAAATATTTCCGGATTGGTTATGGGATTATTGTTTTTCTGGTCGTTATCCTGCTTGCTTCAAAGGTCAATTTTATTTTCAAACCGCTCGGGATTTTCTTCCAGACACTTTTTCTCCCGTTTTTAATATCTGGTGTCTTTTACTACTTGTTAAGGCCAATTGTGAATTTCCTTAATAGCAAGAAAGTCCCGAAAGCCCTCTCCATCATTTTCATTTACCTTGTGTTTATCGGGCTTGCCACATTGGTGATTCTCCTTGTAGGGCCAGAGCTGCAGCGGCAGTTTAGAAGCCTTGTTGAAAATTTTCCGGACATTATGGAAAGCCTCCAAAAAGAAATTTTGGCGCTTCGAGACAGCGGCTGGTTTTCTCGTTTCCAGGAAAATGAGTACATGACTCTTGATGAATTCAGTGAAAAGATCAGCACATTTATCCGTTCCAATGTATCGGACATTTTCAGCCAAGTAACGGGTGTAATCGGTGTGATTACAAGTATTGTTACGGTGATCGTGACAGTGCCGTTTATTGTTTTTTATATGCTGAAAGACGGAGAAGGCGCGTCACGGCATGTGCTGAAGTATCTCCCATACTTCCAGGCGGAAGAAGTAAGGAAAGTCCTTAAGGATATGGATGAAGCACTAAGCTCTTATATAAAAGGGCAGGCCCTTGTTTCCTTCCTTGTCGGGGTCATGATGTATATCGGTTATACAATTATCGGTTTGGATTATTCGCTTGTCCTGGCCTTTGTAACGATGCTGACGAACGTTATCCCGTTTATTGGGCCATTTATTGGGGTTATCCCTGCTGTTATCATTGGATTTTTAATGTCTCCGTTAATGGCGCTTAAAGTGGCCGCTGTGGCGGTTGTTGTTCAGCAGATTGACGGGAATTTGTCATCTCCTTACATCATGGGCAGGAAGCTTGATATTCATCCTTTAACGATTATCCTGCTCTTGTTGGTCGCGGGAAGCCTTGCAGGACTGTTTGGCATGATTCTCGCAGTGCCAACATATGCTGTGCTGAAAGTAGTCACAAGCCATGTCTACAGGCTGTACAGGCTGCAAAAAGTGAAAGGAAACAGCTTGGACATCAAATAATATGAGGACAAGAAAAAAGGTAAGGGTTCGTAATAATATCCCTTTCCTTTTTTCTTTATTTTTTTTTATTAACTGATTTATTTCTTTTAATGATATCGGAAATTTTACTGTTATTGCCATTGGAATTAATGATGCGTACCAAATCGATCATATTCTCTGTTTCCTGTTCCTCTTTGTTGTATTTTTGATCATCTCTCATTTTCAAAACCTCCAGATTTTTTATTATCTTACCCGGCTGCAGGAGAAAATAACAAGAATCAAGGGATGTATATACTCCATATTTCCCCTTGTGTTTTTTCTGCCCTCCTCATTATCAGGATAGAAAGGGAACTATTGGGATTAGAAATCAACTTTTTGTGTTTTTTTAGACAATGTACAAAAACTCGTGGATTTTATGTGACTGTAACCTCTAAGATGGTGGTATATTGTAAGTAGTAAACATGACTACGTCAGAAAAAAGTAAGATTCAGATAATGTTTATAGTATATTCTGATAACTAATTGGAAGAACAGGAGAAGCCATGACAAATGAATTTGAAATTGCCTGGATAACTGATAGTACCGCCAGCCTTCCTGAGGACTTCGTAAAGGAGCACCATGTATATGTTGTGCCTCTAAGCATTGTTTTCGGGGAAGAATCCTACCTTGAAGGCATTGATATTACGGAAGAGAATTTTTATCCAAAGCTTGCTGCATCGAAAGTGCTTCCGAAGACGTCCCAGCCAGCGATTGGGGAATTTATCGAACTTTATAAAAAATTAAAGAAAAAATATAAACATGCCATTGCAATCCATGCTTCCAGCGCGCTTACGGGGACATACCAGTCTTCCGTTACTTCTTCAGGCATGGTCGGATACAATGTCGAAGTCATCGACAGCAAAATCGGTTCATATCCTCTCGGGAAAATGATCGAAATAGGTGTGGAAATGTTTAAGCAGGGAAAAACCTATTACGAAATCGTTGCCCATTTAAGGGCATTGCCTGCGAAAGCAAGGCTGATTATGGCTCCTGGCAGTCTTGAGCAGCTTCATAAGGGCGGCCGCCTCTCAACAACGCAAGTCATTCTTGGAAGCTTGATTAAATTGAAGCTGATTGTTCAGTTTGATGATGGAAAGGTTGTACTGTTCGACAAAGTCAGGACAGAGCGCAAGGTGAAGGAAAGGCTGTTTGAAATTTTTTCGGAAGCATCACACTGCATAAAGGAAGTCAGCGTAATCCATGGTAACGTGAAAGAAACAGCCGAGGAATGGTGCAGAGATTTACAGGATAGGTTTCCGCATATATCAGTGAAAACAACCATTTTCAGCCCAGTTCCAGGTGTCCATACAGGTCAGGGCACCATTGGACTCGCTTGGGTTAGTGAATAGAAGATCCGTCTATAGAGAAATGAGGCCGCACTCTTCAAAGAAGTGCGGCCTCATTTTGTTAACGGGCGGTTTCCCGATAGATAATTGACAGCACCCCCGCAGCTTGCGTATATATACCCGATGCGTACATTGATCCAGCCGAAACAAAAAAAGCCGCCACCCAGTTGAATGTGACGGGCAGCGGCGTGCAACTTTATTGATCGTTATACGTAAATGAAATAGGCAATGAAGCAGGTGGCAAGGACATACATGATTGGGTGCACTTCCTTCGCTTTGCCCGATGCAGCCATGCCAAGCGGGTAAAGGATAAAGCCAAGGGCAATCCCTGTGGCAACGCTGAATGACAGCGGCATCATGATGATCGTAATGAATGCCGGGATAACGGATGTGATGTTCGACCAATTGATTTTGCTGATTTCAGTTGCCATGAGGGCCCCAACAAGGATCAGGGCAGGGGCTGTTACTTCCGGTGTAACGATTCCGAGCAGCGGCGAGAAAAGAAGTGACACCGCAAAGCAGGCTGAGATGATGACCGAAGTGAAGCCTGTCCGGCCTCCAACAGCTATTCCTGCGGAGGATTCAACGAAAGATGCTGTGGTGGATGTGCCGAGCACAGCACCGGCTACGCCAGAAACAGCATCGGCCAGAAGTGCACGGCCAGCATTCGGGATTTCATTGTTCTTCAGTAATCCAGCCTGGCTTGCCACTGCAATAAGTGCGCCAGCTGTATCAAAGAAGGCAACGAAGAGAAACGTGAATACCACTGCAAGTACTTCAGGTGAAAAAATGTCCCCAATATGGGTGAATACCACGCCAAAGGTCGGAGAAAGATCAGGGACCTTACCAAGAATATGATCAGGCTTATCGATCAGCCCAGTGAAAATTCCCACCACAGTTGAAATAATCATGCTGTAAAATATCCCGCCGGATATACCGCGCGCCATGAAAATAATACTCACGGCAAAACCAAAAATGGCCAGGACAGTTGCTGGTGCAGTCAAATCGCCCATCCCGATAAATGTACCCTCGCTCTGGACAATAATGCCAGCATTTTTCAAGCCGATTAATGCTACGAAAAAACCAATTCCGGCAGCGATGGCATGCTTCAGGTCCTGCGGAATGACATTGATGATTTTCTCCCGTATTTTAAAGAGGCTGAGGAGAACGAAAAGGACGCCAGCAACAAACACTCCGGTTAAAGCGATTTCCCAATCGACGCCCATGCCGATACATACAGTAAAAGTAAAAAATGAATTCAGGCCCATACTTGGTGCGATGCCGACTGGGAAATTGGCCAGCAAGCCGATCAATAAAGAACCAATGATTGCTGATAATGCTGTTGCGGTAAAGACTGCTCCCTTATCCATCCCAGACTGGCTCAGGATCATCGGGTTAACGACAAGGATATAGGCCATCGACAGAAATGTCGTGATACCGGCCATTGTTTCTGTGCGGTAATCTGTATTGCGTTCTGCGAATTGAAAAAAGTTCCTCATGGTGTTCCTCCTCTTGACGCTGTTGGTTAGAATGCCTCTGTTAGAACGAAAAAAACTCCGGCTGAACATGCTGCCGGAGCTACAAAGGACAAAAAAGCGTCAAAGAGATTGACAAAAAATTCTGTCCCTTGTAGACATGCATTTTACGGAAGCATGGTAGAAACGTTCAAGCCATATTCTTGAACCTATACAAGGAATGCTGTATTCGTTTGGAATATTAATAGAGATGGTAACAAGAAAACAAGGCTAGGTCAATTGCCTCGGGTAATGTTGTTTAATTCGTTTTTTTCTGATTTTTACTCCGGTTTTGCACTAAAAGGCTTAGGGAATAAGGACCGCTGCCAGTATGTTTTGACAAATTGATGTCTGCAATATATGAATAAAAGGTGAACAAACTGGAAATTGACCACTTGCGAGAGGATAATTCACTATAATGATAGTGAATACAAACGGAGGTGCACAAATGAATATCACAACAATTATTGAGCTTGAAAATCAGGAAGTAGAACAAATCACAGGAGCGAAGCTCGTGTTTTCCCAAGAACAGATTGACAGTCACATTGTGGAGACATGTGTGGAATGCTTCAAGTATGAAGGATCGGGAGACTGCCTTGATACAGAGAAAGCCATGCAGACGGTTTTTGAAAGCCTGAAGCAAAAGGGACTCATCCCGGCTGAAGTACAGGACTTTTCGTTTGAAATGCCTTCTTGTGAAAAACTAAAAAAACCTGAATATACAGAGGAAGATATGCCGCAAAAAGTTGTTCTATCTTTCACTCTTTAAGAAGCTCATTCACGGGCTTCTTTTTTTTGGCAGAATCCGGTGAAACTTTCATAAAACCGTGATTTTTCTCGGGGCGAAGAAGTTGATTTCTAATTTATAATGAAACTGTTGATTTGTAAACGCTTACATAGGAGGGAGGCAGCCATTGGGAACATCTGCGAGAATCACTATACTGACCGGGCATTATGGCAGCGGTAAAACCGAACTTGCAATCAATCTGGCTATAAATGCGAGAAAGAACGGTGAAAAGGTTGCGGTTTGCGATCTTGATATTGTGAATCCCTATTTCAGGAGCCGGGATGCTTCGGCATTGTTCCGGGAGCACTCCATTAAACTTGTTGCCCCTCCTGAAAGGCTGGCAACAGCAGATCTCCCCATCATTCCAGCTGAAATACTCGCGGTAGTCAAGGATGAGGAAAGCCGGGTCATCATTGACGCAGGGGGAGACAAGGAAGGGGCAGCTGTGCTCGGCCAATTCTTCCATGAATGGAAGGATGGCAGCCTGGAGGTCCTGTTCGTGTTAAATGCTAGCCGGCCATATGTGAGTACGCTTGACGGGGCACTATACACAGTCAGGCAGATCGAAAAGGCGTCAAGGCTTACAGTTACTGGCATTATCAATAACACGAATCTCGGTGCTTCTACCACCATAAAAGATATTCAAAAAGGCCAGGATCTTAGCATAATGTTGTCTCACAAACTCGGAAAACCGGTCAAGTACACTTTTCTGGAATCGAGTCTCCGAATCGAAGGATCCAACTTGGAAATGATGTCCAATAAAATGATGACCATGGACAGATATTTGAAGCTCCCATGGGAATAGAGGAGGAGAAAATATTGGAACAAAGAGTTCTCTTCACAGAAAGTCTTTGCAAGTCATGTGGACTATGTGTCAGTGTCTGCCCTGCTAATGTTATTTTTCTCTCAGATTATCTCAATGAAAAAGGATACAGGCCTGCAAGTGCCAAGAATCAGGAAAGCTGTATCAGCTGCGGGAAATGCGCGCGAATTTGCCCCGATTCTGCCATCAGTGTCTACAGGTCCGAAAAAATCAAGCATTCTGTATAGCTTTTACCTATGCACATTACATACGCAGAGGAGATGGAATCGTGGGGAAATTATTGATGAAAGGCAACGAGGTTATAGCAGAAGCAGCTGTTCATGCAGGCTGCAAATATTTTTTCGGCTATCCGATTACTCCACAGAGCGAGCTTGTCGCCTATATGGCCCGCCGGCTCCCTGAGGCTGGTGGTTTGTTCCTTCAGGCTGAAAGCGAAATTGCTGCCATCAATATGGTATATGGTGCAGCAGGGACCGGGGTCCGGGTCATGACCTCATCCTCAAGCCCGGGATTCAGCCTGAAGCAGGAAGGAATTTCCTATCTTGCCGGCGCGGAGCTTCCAGCGCTGATTGTCAACATCGCTAGAGGAGGCCCAGGTCTTGGAAATATTCAGCCTGCCCAGTCAGATTACTTTCAGGTTACAAAGGGCGGGGGCCATGGGGACTACAATATCCCTGTACTTGCGCCAGCCACACTTCAGGAAATCATTGACCTAATCAGAGAGGCGTTTGAAATTGCTGACCGTTACCGGACACCGGTCATATTGCTCGGGGACGGAATGCTTGGCCAGATGATGGAAGCTGTCGAGTTTCCGGAAAAGCCTGCTGTTAAGGAAACTCATAAAGAATGGACAACAACTGGCACAAGGGGAGACGGAGCACCAAGGGTCATCACTTCCCTCGATTTAAATGCTGAATCACTTGAACAGCGGAACGAACATTTACAGAGAAAGTTTGCAAGCATCAGGCAGAATGAAGCGCGTTTTGAAACGCTGTATTGTGAGGATGCTGACTATTTCGTTGTTGCCTACGGCACTGTTGCAAGGATTGCTGTGAACGCGGTAAAAAAAGCCAGGAAAGATGGGGTAAAGGCAGGATTGATCAGGCCGATTACGTTATGGCCTTTTCCATTACAGCCTTTCATTGACACGAGAGATAGGGCGAAAGGTTATCTTGCAGTAGAAATGAGCGCTGGGCAAATGGTTGATGACGTGCGGCTTAGTGTAAACGGCAGGGCTGCCGTGTCATTCTTCGGCCGAACAGGAGGAGTAGTTCCTACACAGGAGGAAATTTACGAACAGCTCATCATCACTGCGGGAGGAGGGGATGTCAATGAAAACGGTATTTGAAAAGACGTCGGGGCTCAAGGATACACCAACCCACTATTGCCCAGGGTGTACACATGGTATTATCCACAGGCTGGTTGCAGAGGTTCTGGAAGAAATGGATATTCTTGAGGACACGGTAGGTGTGGCTTCGGTGGGCTGCTCAGTTCTCTCTTATGATTATTTCAATTGCGATATGACTCAGGCTGCGCATGGGCGCGCGCCAGCTGTCGCTACCGGCATTAAACGTGTGCTTCCGGACCGATTTGTTTTTACGTATCAAGGAGACGGTGATCTCGCTTCAATAGGGATCGGGGAAGCAATTCATGCAGCGGCAAGGGGAGAAAATATAACCATTATCTTTGTGAATAATGCCATCTACGGAATGACGGGTGGACAAATGGCACCTACAACTCTGATCGGTCAAAAGACGGCAACAAGCCCGGACGGGAGAAATGCAGCTTTGCAAGGAATGCCCATCAAAGTGGCTGAACTGATGGCGACCCTTGATGGTGCGGCCCATATTGAGCGTGTTTCCGCGCATGATGTTCCGAATATCATAAAAGCAAAAAAGGCGATTCGAAAGGCTTTTGAGACACAAAAAGCAGGATTGGGCTTTTCACTCATAGAGGTTCTTTCCTCGTGCCCGACAAACTGGGGGCTTAGTCCTACAGAATCTCTGGAATGGATCAAGGAGAATATGCTGCCAATATTTCCGCTTGGAGTATATAAAAATTCTTCCGTTGGGGGGAAAGCATGATGGAAGAAATCATCATTGCCGGATTTGGCGGCCAGGGAGTCATGTCTATGGGCCAGCTGCTTGCATATGCCGGTATGGCAGAAGGCAAGTTCGTTTCCTGGCTGCCGTCGTATGGACCGGAGCAGAGGGGAGGAACAGCAAATTGCACAGTTGTGCTCAGTAAGGAGCCTATCGGTTCTCCGCTTGTTTCAAACCCTGCAACAGCCATCGTGATGAATGCTCCATCATTTGATAAATTTGAGCCAAAGGTTAAACCCGGCGGACTATTGATTGTCAATACATCAATGGCTGACAGAAAATCAATGCGGACAGATATTCATACGATTTATATTAAGGCAACCGACATGGCAGGCCGCCTCGGCAGCCCTAAATCGGCAAATATGGTGCTTCTCGGAGCATTGCTTGCATATTTGCCGATTGTGTCTGAGGAAGCCATCATTCAATCTCTGGAAAAAGTGCTTTCTCCGGGTAAACAGCATTTGCTGAAGCTGAATGAGGAAGCATTGAAGCTTGGAAAATCACATCTGATATCAAGTGAAACCGCCCGCAGTTAAATGCGGGCGGTTTTGTCAAGTATGAGAAGAAAAGCAGCTGACTGGCGCCAACGCCCAGTGGCTGTCGGTAGTCCTGCCCCTAATCAGCAAGCAGCTGCAGAATATCCTTGACTGCTGCTTGGAGAGAAGGGGCTTTTGCGTCCGCTGAAGTTTCTCCCTCCCCAATGAAGACGGTTTTGCATCCTGCTTTCTTTCCAGCTTCAATATCGCGCTCATGGTCTCCTGCCATAACGCTTGCGGATAAATCGATATCATGGCGCCGGGCGAGATCCAAAAGCATGCCGGGATTAGGTTTGCGGCACTCGCACCCAGCTTTCGGCTTGTGGGGACAGTAGGCAGCTTCACGGATTGCCCCTCCTTTTTCAAGAATGAGTTCCTCGAGTCTGCCATGAATTTTTTTCAAGTCTCTTTCCTTCATAAACCCAAGCCCCACTCCGCCTTGGTTGGTGACAATAAAAACATCAAACCCAGCTTTGGTCAACTCGGCTACCGCTTCTGCAGCCCCTTCAAGAAGGTAAAGGTCATCAGGCCGGTTTACAAATTTCACTCGTTCCGTGAGTACTTCATTCAGTACGCCATCCCTGTCCAAAAATACTGCCTTTTTCATTTCCTGCTCCACTCCTTTTTTACCGTCACTCCGGCAGCTCGAAAATCTTCAGTGCTTTTTGATGTCTTGAAACAAATTGGTTTCCTGTAATCCAAAACCGCCAAGGGTAATCCTTTGCTTCACCGGAGCTGTCTATGCCAATGCGCTTGCCCGATGATATCCTTTTTGGCTGGCAGCCCTCCGCTATGAATAGGGAAGGTTCCGTGAGCGGATGTCCGTAATCTTTCATAGTGATTCCCATCGCTTTCGTCAGTTTTCCCGGTCCGTTCGTCAACTGGATCGGGGAGTCGGCTTTGCGCCTTTGAAACATAAACTCAACCCCTGCAACAGGCTCAAGTGCCCGAATGAGGACGGCTTCCGGATTTCCTTGCCCGCCACTGACAACATTTACGAGGCAATGGGTATGCATTAAGTAGGTGTAGGCCATGCCTGACTCTTTGAACATCACCTCTGTTCTCGGTGTCCTGCGGTTGTTATAGCTATGCGCCGCTTTGTCCATAGGGCCAATATAGGCTTCAGTCTCCACAATGTATCCTGCCGTAATCCCGTCATCCGTTTCTTTGACTATCAATTTTCCCAGCAGTGTTTTCGCCAGTTCGAGGGTAGGCTGTTCGAAAAAAATTTGGGGAAGGGGCTTTGCATTGAAGATGGTTTCCTCTTTCATTGCTTCTCCTCATGTCTTTTTGTTATTGTATACCCATTTAGGCAAAGATATATTTGTTATAATGCAGGAAGAACAGTCAATCACCGTTAATAAATGGTATAATGAAACCGGAATTTATGTCTAGTTAAGGAGAGTTGTCCATAGATGTGGAAAAAGTGGATCTGGACTGCTATTGTGGCTGTCCTCGTCATCTTCCTCATCCCTTACAGCCTGCCGCTAATTTTCGCGTTTTTAACTGCGGCGCTGCTTGAAGGGATGGTACAGGGTCTTATTGATAAAGTACGTTTCAACAGACTGCAAGCCGTGCTGTCTGTTTTTGTGGGATATGTTCTGTTAATCGGTGTTATCGGCTATAATTTAATATCCATAACGGCACAGCAGGCTGTTTCCCTTTCTCAAAGAACCCCCACCTTTGTTAAGGACTTTTATAAATCAGTCATACTCCCCTTGATCGGAAAATGGGAGTTCTATTCCCAAAAGCTTCCCAAGGACGTGATATTGTCCATCGAAGGCACTCTGGAAAAGAATGTTAACGCACTTGATGCCTTTCTTCAGAGGGCATTGGAAGAGTTATTGAACCTTCTGACTTCAATTCCAGTCTTTCTGATTGAAATGCTTATTTATTTGATTGCCCTGTTTCTGATCAGCCTGGAGTGGCCACGGCTTAAAATGAAGCTTGAGCAGCATTTGAAGGAGCAGACAAGGCAGAAAGTATACCTTGTTACCAGGCAGCTCAGTAAGGCGGGGATGGGATTCATTAAAGCACAGGTCATCCTGAGCCTGATTACTTATATCATGGCATTTGCAGGCCTATCGATATTGAATGCCCCTTATGCAGGACTGCTTTCCGTTTTGATTGTGATTGTGGACATCCTGCCGATTCTTGGAACAGGTTCAGTTCTTGTCCCGTGGGCGGTTGTCGCCATACTGCAGGATAATCATTTTCTCGGGATTGGCCTGATTATTCTTTTCATTGTCATCACGGTTGTCAGAAGGGTAATCGAGCCTAAGATCTACTCCACGAATCTCGGTATTTCGCCGCTCGCTTCATTGATCAGCATGTATATTGGATTTAAGCTACTTGGAATTGCAGGGGTGCTGATTGGCCCGACCATTGTCATTGTTTATGACACGCTAAGGAAGGCAAATATTATCACAATGAAATTTAAAATTTGAGGCTGCAATTTTCCTCAAGGAGATAGTCCAAAGTGGTAAAGAATTCCAGTTTAATCAAAAGCCGCACTCTTGTGAGTGCGGCTTTTTAAGTCGCGGGAAACAACTTTTTTACTATGAGGTGTAAATACTTATATAGACTTAAACTTTTCCCGCGGAAGCTTAAGGATAAATTCGGTACCTTTATGAATGTTACTATGTGTTTCCATTGTCCCGCCCATTTCCTGGATGATTTTAAAAACAACCACCATGCCAAGGCCAGTCCCTTTATCATGTTTGGTAGAGAAATAGGGCTCTCCCAATCTTGCAACCTGGCTTGGCGTCATCCCAATCCCGGTATCCTTAATGTGAACCGAAGCATATGATCCTGACTTGAATGATTCTATCGATAGGTTACCTCCATTGGGCATCGCCTCAATGCAGTTTTTAAGGATATTCAGCAGGCACTGCTGAAATTTGGTCGCCTCTCCGCTGACGAAGAGATCGTCTTCAAGCAAGGTCTGAATTTTTACTGAAAAATTGTTAGCGTATGGCTCCAGTAAATCAAGCAGCTTAACTATTTCCGATTTTATCGATATTGCCGAAAGGCTGTCTGTCTTTGGCTTGGAAAACATCAGGTACTCTTTAATGATACTTTCTGCCCGGTCAAGCTCATCAATCGCGGTATCGAGGTAGAATTCTTTTTTTCTGCCATCAAGGGAAGGTTCCTTTAACATTTGCAGGAACCCCCTTGTTACCGTTAGTGGGTTGCGTACCTCATGGCTTAGGCTTGCTGCAAGCTGCGAGACCATCTCGGATTTCTCGGACTTGAGAACAGCGGAGCGAAGAAGTTCGTTCTGGCGTACCAGCTCGATTAAATAAATGATAATCATAATGCCAGCAAGCAGAGTGACTATATATATCCCTACAAAATTCCAATTAGAAGGCTGGTCTGCCAGCCAGTTCTTCAAGAAGAAAACTGAAAAAGAATAAAGTACAGCCAGACCTGCGGCCAAGGCAAGCTTTCGCCGCAGGTTTTGTGAGCGGTATGTATTTGAGAGCAGGGAAACGAGAAGAGTAATGCCGAACATACAGACGAAGGTTACCCAAAAACCATGCCCTCCATATGGAAGCCGGGCAAGAAGGACAATGATAAACAAACAGTAGCTTGCAGCCGGTCCACCATACAATCCTCCGAGGACAACAGGGATCAGCCTTAAGTCGAAGATGAATTGATTCGTTTCCCTGTACGAAAAGGTGATACAGAATATAACCTGGAGCCCTGATATGCCGATGATCAGGATTTTGTAATGGCGCATAAGGATATGGCTCAACCGGTCAATTACAAAAAGCTGGCAGGCAAGGGCAGAAAATAAGATAAACAGCAGGTTGAACAGCAAATCCTTAAATAGGCCCATTATTTTCCTCATTCTCTCTTTTGTGGTACTCCTATTGTATAACGGACAAAATTCTCTGTTCAATGTTATGCCACAAGAAAATATTCGACTAATTCTGACAAATAACGCACAATTATTAAAAAATTACCCAGTACCCTATACCAAATGTACTAGTTACCACTATATTCTATTGTTAATCACTTGTCTTCAGATTAAACTTATTATTAATAAAGAAAGTATTTTGCAAGGGAAAATCGGCCATCAAAATTTAGATGATGGAAAGTGATTGAGATTTCAGGAGCGTTTGCTCTGATTCTTCATCAGAGCAGGAATCTGGACGGAGTGGATATTTGGCAATGGAAAAATATAAGAGGATGTTGTTCTACAAAATTAAAGAGAAGATGACGCAATGGTTTGAAGATTCGCGGGATAGGATTCCGAATGAAGAAGTACACGCTTTCCTACATTCAGTAAAAGGAACAGCAGGTACAATTGGTCTTGGAGGATTGCTCCATGTATCATCACTATTGCTTAAAATGAGCGAAGAACGTGCGAATCTGTACTGGGACCGCCAGGAACTAAAAGATTTTCTATATGATATGGTGAGCCTGACGTATCAATTTGAACATTTTCAAGAGGAAGTACCTGGTAAAGAGAGGTACGGCCCGGGAGAAAATGCACCCCTTATCCAAATCATTGACAAGGATGTTTCCATGCTTGTCCTCCTAAAAGAAGAAATGGAAGAAAAAGGGTGGATGGTTATCGCGAGTACCAAACTGGAAAAAGCCGTTGAGAGCTATTATGACCATTTGCCGGATTGTTTAATAGCGGATATCCATCTGCCTGTTAAACAAGGGTTTCAACTGCTTGAAGAGTTTCAGCTGAATTCCAACAAACGTTTTATCCCAACAATCATGATTAGTTCCGAAAATTGTTCTGAGCTTCGAAAGAAGGCATACACGCTGGGGGCGGATGACTTCATCGAAAAACCATTCGATTTTGAGGAGTTTTTTATAAGGGTAGAACGCCAGCTTCAGCGAAAAAAACTTTTTGACCAGTCAGTGCTCAAGGATGAACTGACAAAGGTGTATAATAGAAGATTCTTTGATGAAACGCTTGAGCGGCAAATTAAGGAACGCAAACGTACAGGAAACCCTTTCGCACTAGCAATGCTTGATATCGACCACTTCAAACACGTGAACGATACCTATGGCCATGCAGCCGGCGACCGTGTATTGGCGGAGTTTTCAGGTTTCCTGAAAAAAAGTGTAAGAAGCACGGATATGGTTTTTAGATACGGAGGGGAGGAATTTGCGATCCTGTTTCCAAGGACATCAGGATCTGTCGCAGCTTCAATCCTCACGCGGCTTTTGGAGGAGTATTCATCGAAACAGTTTCAGGAAAATGGGGAAACCTTTAAGATTACTTTTTCGGCGGGCGTCTATATGGCAGACGGCGTTTCAGATGACAGCCAGGGAATTTTGAATTCTGCCGATCAGGCATTATATACAGCCAAGAAGAACGGACGGGCAAGGGTGGAGTGTGTCCACGTTGTTCATCCTGAGCAAAAGAAAAAGCTGTATGTGTCAGTAATTGATGACGACGCCATCATCAGGGCCATCCTGACAAAAATACTTGAAAATATGGAGTTTTCCGAGCTTGAACTGAATGTGGATTCGTTTGAGGATGGCCAGGCATTCCTTAACTCCGGGAAACTGCAGGAAGCCGGAAAACATTTTTTAATTCTTGATGGAATTATGCCTGTCATGGATGGCATTGAAGTTCTCCAAAAAGTGAAAAGGATGGAAGTTTCAAAACATGTACATGTCCTGATGCTGACTGGGAGAAAAAGCGAGAGTGATATCTCGCGGGCACTGCAGTTGGGCGCAGATGATTACGTTACAAAACCGTTCAGCATAAAAGAACTTGAGGCACGGATACAAAGGCTGATTAAAAGGATGTTTTAACATGGTAGGAAATGAGATTGTCTTTTTGGGCGGGCTTGCCGCTTTTTTGCTGTCTGTTTTATTGCTGCTCCTCTTGTATCTGGTTGTGAGAAAGGCGGTTGAAAACCGGAGGAGGGCCAGGATTGAAAAATATAAAGGAAGCATCGAGCCTATTTTATTCCAGTATGTAATGGATGGCAATCTCCCGAACGGCCTGGATTTGAAAACAAATGATGGAAGGGCGGCAAGCGAGGAACTGCTTGTCCATTACTCGGGAATTTTGGAGGGGGAGGAAGAGAAAGCAAATATCAGTAGCTTTGCCGAACTCTATCTTGCTTCTCACTACCGGGAAAAGTTAAGGGATCGGAAATGGTCTCAGCGGCTGAATGCCCTTTACCATATAGAAGATTTTCATCTTTCTGGATTGGAAGATGACATTTTGGAATATTTGCGCAGGAGGAAATTGACAAGGGATGAACAGGTTCAATGCTTGAATATACTCGCGTCCCTTCAATACGCTGATTTATCTGAATTGCTGATGACACATTACAGCAATTTTTCGTGCCTGGAATACAGGAACATGTTTTCAAGGCTTGATCAAAGCCTATTCGCAAAATTCGTGGAGAATTTCTTAGTTTTTCCGAATGAAGTGCAGCTAGCAATTCTTGATATTATAAGCTTCAGGAAAGAAATAAGCTATCTTGGTTTTTGTGAAAATATATTTGAAGCCTCGAGGGGAGAGGCCAGGCTGAGAGCCTTGAAAGCAGTTGCTTCCATTGGCTATGTCAGTTCTTCAGAAAACTATCTGCCCTTGCTGCAATCGGCTGACTGGCAGGAAAGGATGCTCGCTGCAAGGCTGATTGGCATCCTGCAGGAACAGAAGGGCCTCAATCAGCTGACTGACCTTCTTCATGACCGGGTCTGGTGGGTCCGTTCCCAGGCTGGCCAGTCAATCATGATGTTCCGCGAAGGAGCGTCTGTTTTATCAAGAGTCATGGAAGAAACAGATGATGCGTTTGCACGGGATATGGCATGGGAGTGCCTGAATCGGAGGCTGTTCAATTATGGGTGAGTTTATGTTACAGGCAGGACGTTATTTTTCCTGGTTTATTGTTGTTTATATGGCTGTTGTCATTATCTTTTACTCCATTGTCATGCTGTTTTCAGTCATTCAGCTCAGAAGGGAATATAAACTAGACAGAAAAAGGACTTATGAGGATTATTTGGAGGATATTTATACAAAGCCTGTATCGATCATTGTACCAGCCTTTAACGAAGAAGCGGGGATTATCCAGAGCGTCCGTTCCCTGCTTAGCATCAATTATTCAACCTTTGAGATTGTGGTGGTAAATGACGGATCGACCGACAGTACTCTTGAAAAAATGGTAGATCAATATGAAATGCGGGAAATACAGAAGGTCATCCGGAAGCAGGTAGATTCAAAGCCTGTCAAAAAGGTATATCAATCTGCCAGGCTTCCTCACCTGTTTCTGATAGACAAAGAAAATGGCGGGAAGGCTGATGCTCTTAATGCTGGGTTGAACTTTTCCAACTACCCTTATGTCTGCTCGCTTGATGGTGACTCAGTACTTGAACGTGACGCTTTTGTAAAAGTGATGAAACCAATCATTGATTCGAATGAGGAAGTCATTGCATCCGGGGGGAGCATCAGGATAGCGAACGGATGTAAAATTAAGGACGGAAATATCATTTCTATCGGCCTTTCAGACAACCCGCTGGTAATTATGCAGGTCATTGAGTATTTGCGGGCTTTCCTCATGGGAAGAATCGGACTAAGCAGGCATAACCTGCTTTTAATTATTTCAGGTGCATTTGGCGTTTTTTCAAAGTACTGGGTGATTGAAGCGGGCGGATATAAAACAGATACAGTCGGGGAGGATATGGAGCTTGTTGTCCGTATCCACAGGCTTATCAGGGATAGGGGAGTCAAAAAAAGTATCGTTTACGTTCCGGATCCTGTCTGTTGGACAGAGGTTCCGGATAGCATTAAATTCCTCGGAAGGCAGAGACGAAGATGGCACAGAGGCTTATTCGAGAGCCTATGGGCTCATCGAAGGCTGACTTTTAACTATAAGTATGGCTCGATTGGGCTTATTTCTTTTCCATACTTTTGGATTGTAGAGTTTTTTGGGCCGATTGTTGAACTCCTTGGATACTTGTATGTCCTGGTATCAATCTTCCTTGGCGGCATTTATCTTGAGTTTGCTATCTTGATTTTTTTGCTGTCATGCTTATATGGTTCCCTTTTCTCTGCCCTGGCCATTCTGCTTGAGGAATGGAGCTTAAGGAAGTATCCGACAATTAAGGATTTAGCAAAGCTGTTCCTCTACTCCCTCACAGAAACCATCTGGTATAGGCCGATGACCGTTTTTTGGCGCTGCCAGGGAATATGGCAGATGGTTAGAAGAGATAGAAGCTGGGGCGAAATGAAAAGAAAAGGTGTGTCTCAATGAAAAATTTGTATGACAGGCCCAAGTGGATTGTCTGGGCGTTTGTCCTTTTGTTCCTGATCGCCATCACGAGCCCTTTTTGGCTATGGCAACTGAAGGCTTCCAGCAAGCTCGATGTATTGATTTTTGATAAAACCGTCCCGGATCGCTCATATCGAGAACATAAGGGACTGACATGGATACTGAACAATGAAAAATATGTAAAGACGGATGGTTCGTCTTATTCTGCCGCTAACGACTATATCGGATTTAAGCCAGAAAAGAATAGCGGCTACAGGGTAGACGAACTGACTGGCAGCCTGGCGGAATATGACCTGTTTTATTTTGCCGACCAGTATGGTGTATACAAGGAAGAGTATGAGGGACAGAACCCAAAAGGAGAAAGGTCTGAATTACTATACGGCGGGCTTAAGCAAAAAGATGTGGAAAAGGTCCAAGCTGCCCTTAACAAAGGAGGAAAAACAATTATCTCCGAATTCAATACATTTGGAAGTCCCACAGCAGAGACTGTCCGGAATGGGATTTCCAACATTCATAATATTGACTGGAGCGGTTGGAACGGCCGATTTTTCCAGGATTTAGGCAGCAGGGAAGTGCCCTTGTGGATCAAAGACCAATATACGAAGGAAAGCGGAAAGTGGAACTTTACAGGAGCCGGCTTTATTTTTGTCAACCAGGATGATTATATTGCCGTTGTTTCGGATCAGGAGCTTTCCGATAAAGATGGTGCAAGCTTCAGTCTGACGAAACCCGGAGATAAATTTTTTCGCGAAAGCTACTTGTCACAGTACCAATACTGGTTTGATATTGTTTCTGCACGGAACGAAGAAGAAGTGCTTGCTACATATCGCCTTCCTCTCAATCAGAAGGGAAAGGAGAAACTGGCGGGGTATGGAATTCCGGAGAGCTTCCCTGCAGTCATCCGCCACCATAATGCGCGTTACTCTGCCTATTATTTTGCAGGAGATTATGCGGATGAAGCAGAGGTTCCCGGCCTCTACCAAACGAAGGGCCTCACGGACTGGAAAAGGAATTTTTCAGCTAAAAATTCTTTTTATTGGAACACATATGTCCCGATGATGAAAGAAATTCTTAATAAAGGCATGCATGGAAAGGTTAAGAGCAGTTCTGCCGAAGTGTCGAATCGAAATGGTATTTCCTATAATGGCAGGACGGATAAAAACAAGATACAGGTTTTGAAAGATGGAAAATGGCAGGATATCACAATCAAGGGTGTCAATATGGGGATAGGGAAGCCAGGGTACTTCCCCGGTGAAACTGCCATCACGAAAGATGAGTATTTACGCTGGCTGAAGGCAATCGGAGCAATGAATGCAAACTCCCTCAGAATCTATACATTGCATCCGCCAGAATTTTATGAGGCTTTTTACGAGTATAATCAGACGGCCGAACACCCCCTCTATTTATTCCATGGCGCCTGGGTAAATGAAGAAATGCTGGTGGAAGCCGAGGATGCCTATTCAGAGGGAACTCAGGCTGACTTCAAGAGGGAAATTCGGCAAATGATCGATATTATCCATGGCAATGCTGAAATTGCCCCAGTTCGCGGGCATGCGTCGGGGAAGTATGCTCATGACATTTCACAGTACGTCCTTGGATTTATTATCGGGATTGAATGGGATCCCGAAGTAGTAAGCAACACTGATATGCTTCATAAGGGAATGAGGCCATATAAAGGAGAATATTTTATGGCCACAGAGCAGGCATCCCCCTTTGAGAGCTGGATCACGGAAATGATGGATTACACAGCCGCCTACGAGACCAAACAATACAATTGGCAGCACACAATGAGTTTTACCAATTGGGTGACAACGGACTTGCTGGAGCACCCAAATGAACCACTTGAAAAAGAAGATTTAGCCACAGTAAATCCTAATCACATTAAAAATACCAGTCAATTTGGTGCAGGGCTGTTTGCATCATACCATGTGTACCCTTATTACCCTGATTCACTTCATTATGAGAAGAAGTATACTGATTATATGGATAAAGAAGGGAAAAAGAATCATTATGCCGGTTATTTGCACGACTTAATCTCTGCGCACCGCATGCCGCTCGTGGTAGCTGAGTTTGGCGTCCCTGCCTCAAGGGGGATGACACACGAAAATCATTCAGGCATGAACCAGGGAAACTTGTCGGAGGATGAGCAGGGAAGGATTAATGTGAAGCTATTCAAGTCAATCCTGTCCGAAGGCGGTGCCGGAGGAATGGTGTTTACATGGCAGGATGAGTGGTTTAAAAGGACCTGGAATACAATGGATTATGATAATCCAGACCGGAGGCCATATTGGCCAAATGTGCAGACAAACGAGCAGAACTTTGGGCTCTTAAGCTTCGAACCTGGCAGGAGGGGCTCGGAACTGCGGGTTGATGGCAACCGTGAAGATTGGGATAAAAAGAAGGCAAAGCCAGCCTTTAAATCAAAAAAGGGCTTTGTTAAAGACGTCTACTTTACTTCTGATGAAGGCTATCTGTATTATATGCTCGAATTGAATGAACCGGCAGACTGGGATACAGACCATCTTTATCTCCTGATGGATATAGCCGATGAGCAGGGGCAGCATCACTTTGAACTGGAAAAAGGAGTGCAAGCCTCTACCGATTTGGGAATAGACTTCAAGCTTGAACTCACAGGGAATCAAACATCGAGATTAATGGTGGACAGCTATTATGATCCTTTTTATTTCCAATATGGAAATATACTGAAAATGATTCCAGAAAAGGAGTATGCGCGAAAAAAAGGCAATGGGATATTCCATCCTATCAAGCTCGCGCTGAATAAAGCAGTATATTTGCCAAAGAACAAAGAGACTTTGCCATTTCAGTCTTATGAAACTGGCAGGATGAGGTTTGGAAATGCCAATCCATCAAGCCCCCAATTCGATTCCCTTGCGGATATATGCCTTAGCAAAGACAAGCGTTTGATAGAAGGCCGTATTCCGTGGCAGCTCCTGAATGTCAAGGATCCCAGCACAAAGGAAATCATGGGGGATCTTTGGAAGAAAGGGCTGCAGGGGAGCGAAAAAACAGAGGGAATCAACATGGAAATTGCAGCTGTACGGGATGGGAAACTTTCAGAAACCATCCCGGTGGAGAATGAAATGAAAACCGAGAAGGGTGGGCCCTTATATTATACATGGGATGAATGGGAGCAGCCGACAACCCATGAGAGACTTAAAAAGTCGTATGTTTATATGAAAAAAGCATACGGAGAGCCTTTCGTCCAGGAGGGGAAAAGTGAATAACATTTTATTGGCCGAGGATGAAGAAATATTAAGGATGCTGATTACGGATATTTTCGAAGACGAAGATTATGTTATCGATGAGGCGGAAGATGGGCAAGAAGCGCTCCACCTCTCAGAGAGCAATAAGTATGATTTAATCATATTGGATTATATGATGCCCTGCTATACAGGGGCAGAGGTGGCGGAGGCTATAAAAAAAGACGGACAAAACAAGGATGCTGCCATCCTGATGCTCTCTGCCAAAAGCCAGCAATCGGAAAAGGAAGGCGCTCTCAAGTCCGGGGTAGATTATTTTATGGAAAAACCATTCAGCCCTGTTGAACTGCTTAAGAAAGTCAGAGAGATACTAGGCAATGATTAGGAAATTTATAAAGAAGAGTCTTGCGAGACAGTTTCTTTTCCTGATGGGCTGTTTTATGTTTGTTTTTCTTTGCCTTGCCGGTATCCTTCTCGCAACGCTGGATCAGTTAAATGAATCATATATAGAGCGCAACCATGTACTGGAGCAAAAGGAAACTCTTGCAGCAGGCATTGATAAAAACTTCAGCCAGGTTTTTTTGAACATAAGGGGCTATATTGCTTTTGGCAATCCAGAGTTAAAAAGTGAAGCATTAGCCCTGGAACCAGAAATCCGTGAGCAAATCCGCCAGTTTAAAGTAATTGCGACAGAGAAAGAGGATAAGGGCTTTGCAGATGAAACGGAAGAATTCATTGATTATTATTTCATCCATACATTGCCGGGTGTCATCGAAAACTATGAAAACAAAAATATGACAGCTGTCGTAGATAAAGCAAACAATGAAGCAACAGAAAGGCTTTCAGGTTTTCAAAAAACGCTTGACCGCTATCTAGCCAGCAACGACGAAGAGCTTAGCCAGAGTTTTAATAGCCTTACAAAAATGGAAACGTTTATACAAGTTGGATTTGTCATCTTCCTGCTGGTATCTTTGCTTGTCCTTCAGCGCGTGATTCGCATTATGCTGAGCCAGGTTGGCCAGCCGCTAGCCGAATTGGCTGCAGCAGCAAATGAGACAGCGATGGGCCGTGAAGCGGCTATTCAGGCCACAAACGGCAGGGAAGATGAAATTGGCATCCTGTCGACTTCCTTTCACCGTATGCTGGCCAGTATCCAAGAGAAAGAAAATGACTTGGTTGCGCATAATGAAGAACTTTTTGCCCAGCAGGAAGAGCTTCAAGCACAACAGGCAGAACTCGAAGAGACTTTGAGAACATTGAAGGAAAGCCAGCTTGCTTTAAAAGGCAGGAACCAGCTGATCCATCATATTTCTAACACGTTTGACAAACAAAAAGTGCTTCAGAGTGCAGTGATTCATATGGCTCAGGTCATCCAGGCAGACAGTGGGATCATCAGTCTGGTTGGAGAAGGTTCTTATGCTGCCTATAGTCTTTCGAAAGAAGGAATAGAACAGTTTCAGGAAAACTTTCGCCAGAGAGGTTTTATGGCCAGGCTTGAGACAGAACAGCGCCCTTTTTTGGTCAAACGGGAAGCTGGAGCAAAGGAGAATGGCGTCCACCTTGTCCATGACGTGTATATTCCAATCTATTTAACAGGCGGAGGTCTTTATGCTGTCATGGTGTTCAGCCGCTTCAGCGGTTCCTTTGAAGAGAGGCAGCTGGAAGAGTATGCAGCGCTTGCGAAAAATATTGGCAATAGCCTCGATAAAGTCAGTCTTTATCAGAAAACAGAGGAAGAGAGACAACTTAACCAGGAAATTATTAATTCCGTCCAGGAAGGTTTACAGCTGATCAGCACAACAGGAAGAATGCTTCAGATCAACAGGGCGCTTTGCGAAGCTTTTTCCTGTGAAGATAAATTGCCACAGATTCCTGGCTGTTCTTGGGGGCAATGGACCAGTTATATAAGGAAAAGAATAGAAGATGGGGACTCCTTCATTGAGTACCTTGAAAAAGTACTGAACGGCGGCTCTAGTGAACAAAGTTTTATATACAGAATGCTCGACAGCAGGCAGATTTATAAAGTTTACAGTGAGGAATTATACCGGGGAAAAGAAAAGTACGGAATCATCCTGGTACACCGAAACATCACGCGGGAATATGAAGTCAACCAAATGAAATCCGAGTTTGTCAGCACTGTCAGCCATGAACTGAGGACGCCGTTAGCGAGCATATTTGGGTTCACAGAACTTTTGCTCCATAGGGACCTGAAACCAGAAAGGCAGAAAAAGTATGTGAAAACCATATACAAGGAAACCCAGAGGCTTACTTCGCTGATCAATGACTTTCTTGATGTGCAGAAAATGGAATCGGGGAAACAAAATTATGAGAAACGGTATTTTGATGTCCTGCCTTTGATTGAAAAAATTATCAGCCTGCAGAGAGTGAACGCGCCAAGCCATCGAATCGCCCTTGAATCACAGGACGGAGAAGGAATCATTTATGGGGACAAGCGGAAACTGGAACAGGCATTTAGCAATATCATCAGCAATGCGATTAAATATTCTCCCGGAGGCGGGCAAATTGATCTAAACGCAAAAAGGGATGGAGACAAGCTTGTAGTTTCCATCAAAGACGAAGGGCTTGGTATACCGGAAGAGTCTATCGACAGACTGTTCAATAAATTTTACCGTGTGGATAACTCAGATAGAAGAAAAATAGGCGGGACCGGGCTCGGCCTTTCGATTGTCCAGGAAATCGTTAAGGCGCATTACGGGGAAGTTACGGTAGAGTCGCAATATCGGAAAGGCAGCACATTTACGGTAAGTCTCCCTTCTGTACCTGGACATGAAACAGTGAGGGAAGAAGGGACTGGACAGGGACACAGGATACTAGTCGTGGAGGATGATCAGAGTCTGGCGGAATTGATGGTTGACGAATTGAAAGACAGCGGATTCCGTGTTTCCTGGTACAGGACTGGCTCCGAAGCGATGGTGGCAATTGGGAATGATGCCCCTGACGCCATTGTTCTTGATATCGTGCTTGAAGATGGGGAAAGCGATGGCTGGGAGCTTTTAAAGGTTTTGAAAAGCCAAGAGGGAACGAAACATTTACCTATCGTCATCTCGACAGCCCTTGATGAAAAAGAAAGAGGCTTTTCGCTTGGAGCCAACGATTATTTAATTAAGCCTTATCAGGCGAGTGAATTATCCAAAGCCATTTTGCAAACCTTGCTGAAAATCGGCAAGCAGGGGCAAATCCTTATACGCGATAAATAAACAGCAGGGGCGGACAAAAGATGTCCGCCCTATTTTACTTTATGAGGCAAACATGAAAAAGGGCTGAATGAAATATAATACAGTAAAAACAAAGGAACAAGAGTAAAGATTTGTGTTCTCGTGTAAAAAATCAAATTCCAACTTGACTGATAGGAATACATGTAATATAGTTATTTTTAAATAAAAAGGGGGGGTAACATTGACAACTGGTTTAGTAATTGTGAACATTGCCATCATGCTTTTAATTATTATTGGTTTATATACGATGCAAAAAAAACATGTGTCATTTTCAAAGCGGGTGTTTTTGGCGCTCGGAATAGGGATTATTTTTGGATTTGCCCTGCAGTACATTTACGGGCCGTCCTCCAGCGTGACGGCCAAGTCAGCTGACTGGTTCAGCCTTGTTGGAACAGGATACGTTAAATTCCTGCAAATGATCGTTATGCCGCTTGTTTTCATTTCTATTTTAACGGCTTTCACTAAGCTAAAATTAACAAGCAATATTGGAAAAATCAGCACATTGATCCTCGGCATCCTTATTGCAACGACAGCAGTTGCAGCCAGTATCGGTATTGCTACGGCAATAGGCTTTGATCTTGAAGCAGTACAGGTACATCAGGGTGATGCAGAAACTGCAAGAGCGGGAGAACTTGAACAAAAATATGGAGAAATGCTTGAAGGGCGTACGCTACCACAGCAAATACTTGAATTTCTTCCAGCTAATCCGTTTCTTGACTTGACCGGTGCCCGTCCAACCTCAACCATTTCGGTAGTAATCTTCGCAGCTTTTATCGGCATTGCCTATCTTGGAGTACGCCGAAAAGCACCGGAACAGGCTGAACTTTTCTCGAAAATCGTGGATGCTTTTTATGCCATCATCATGAGAATTGTAACCTTGATCCTTCGTCTGACTCCATATGGTGTGCTGGCGATTATGACAAATACGGTGGCGATGAGCAATGTTGACGCCATCTTGAAGCTTGGAAAGTTCGTACTCGCTTCGTATGCGGCTCTAGCTGTCATGTTTATCATCCATCTTTTGCTTTTGGCAGCAGCTGGCTTGAATCCAATCGTATATGTGAAAAAGGCATTTCCAGTCCTTACCTTTGCGTTTACCTCGCGCACAAGTGCCGGCGCTCTTCCGCTTAATATAAAAACACAAAGGTCCCTTGGAGTTTCGGAAGGAATCGCCAACTTTGCGGGTTCTTTCGGGCTTTCAATCGGACAGAATGGATGTGCGGGAATTTATCCGGCCATGCTTGCGGTGATGATTGCACCGTCTGTGGGAATTGATCCCCTCAGTCCATCTTTTATATTCAGTGTGATTGGCATCGTGGCAATCAGTTCCTTCGGTGTTGCCGGTGTCGGAGGAGGGGCGACGTTTGCAGCCCTCCTCGTACTGTCCGCCTTGAACCTTCCGGTGGGCCTTGCGGGACTCCTGATTTCGGTTGAACCGCTTATCGATATGGGGCGGACAGCAGTCAATGTCAGCGGCTCCATGACTGCCGGCATCCTGACAAGCAGGATAACCAAAGATATTGATTCATCTGCATACAATGACGCAGATTTAAAGATTGAAGTTGAAGCTTAAGAAATGGGTCGTTCTCCTTGTGGAGGCGCCCATTTCTTAAGCGGTTATCTACTAAATGGATTAGAGCATAACAGGAAAAACCCCCTCATGGCTACACAGCATGAGGGGGTTTTTAAATGCTGAGAAACTCACTCACATTGCTTAGTGCGGCAGGAAGGCGAGCTGGTAAAAGAACAAAACGGCAAAGATGTATAGAAGCGGATGTACTTCGCGCCAGCTTCCCTTGACCACTTTAAGAAGCGGGTAGGATATAAATCCTAACGCAATACCTGTTGAGATACTCGATGTCAGCGGCATGCTCAGAATAATCAAAAATGCGGGGAATGCTTCATCAAGCTCATCCCACTGAATTTGCGAAATGCTTCCCATCATCAAGCTGCCAACAATGATCAGAGCCGGAGCGGTTATGGCGGAAAGCCCTGATACGGCACTGACAAGAGGGCCAAAGAAAGCAGACAGGATAAACAGGATAGCAACAGTCAGAGCAGTCAGCCCTGTCCGCCCGCCAGCAGCGACACCTGATGTTGATTCAATATAGGCTGTTGTAGGGCTTGTTCCGAACATGGCACCGACAGCAGTACCGATTGAATCAGAAAGAAGGGCTTCTCTTGCGCGTGGCATTTTGTTTCCCTTCATCAGCCCAGCCTGATTGGCTACACCGATCATCGTTCCGGTTGTATCAAAAATCGTGACAAGAATAAAAGAAAATACAACAGCATAAAGGCTGTGACCAATCACATCACCAAAAGCGGTAATAGGGTTTGCAACAATGAGGCCGTCAGGAAGCGACGGAAATGACATAAATCCTTTGTCAAACGAAAGATTACCTGTGAAGAAAGCGATGACACCAGTGATGACCATTCCGAAAAACAATGCTCCATTTACGCGGAGTACCATCATGACAAGCGTAACGGCAAGACCGATCAAGGCAAGGACCACTGAGGAGGAGTGCAAATCTCCAAGGCCAACAAGATTTGTCGGGTGGTCAGTGATGATGTTTGTCAGCCTGAGACCGATGAAAGCAATAAAAAGTCCAATTCCTGCCGTGATACCATGCTTAAGGTTTGGTGGAATGGCCTCGATCAATTTTTCACGGAAAGGAGTCAGGGAAAGAATGACAAAAATAATTCCCGCTACAAACACTGCAGCAAAAGCTGTTTCGTAATTTATATTGTGATGGCTGCCAACGACTGAGTAGGCAAAATATGCATTCAGTCCCATCCCAGGAGCGATTGCAATGGGGTAGTTTGCAAATAAAGCCATCCACAGCGTCCCGACCGCAGCTGCAATGATTGTCGCAGTGAATACCTGGTCAAAAGGTACTCCAGCATCAGCCAGGATAACCGGGTTTACTACAACGATATAAACCATTGTGAAAAAAGTAGTAATACCAGCGATAAGTTCAGTTTTAACATTAGTATGGTTTTCCTTAAGTTTAAACATAGAAGACCTCCGTAAATACGAACGATTTTTTGACGCAAGTATAATATTATTCGTTTATAGAGAATTTTTCAAGAGGAAGTTTCGTCTTTTATCTGTGCCTATTTTGTGAATTTAAGTATCACGGTGAAGGGCAGCGATTTTTTCATCGTTACAGCTTCGTCACAGATTCCGGCATGTAATTAAAAAATGAAACATAATGCTCTTCAGACTCGGCATTTCCTCCTGTATCCGGAGCAGTTCCGCTTCCAGGTATGATTCCCCAGCTGAATGAACAGTATGAAAAACCGAGTGGACTGGCCCGGCTTTTCATGCATAAGAATAAAGTCATGTAGGGAGAATAACAATACATGATTGTAAAGGAGAGAATAGAATTGGATGCAAAAAGAGTAAAACAAATCATTTCCTCCCCGGCTGAAATTGATGTGACATATAATGGGGCTGCAGTCTGGATTGACCAGCTGAATGAAGACGGAAGGACTGCCACAGTACATCTCAGAGGACCGATGGAAGAACGGACAGTAGTGGAGATACACGAATTGCGGGAAGATTGAATAGGGAAAATAAAAACCGGCCAATCAGGCCGGTCATTTTATTTATAGGAAAATATTGAGTATATAGTAACAAAGCGCTGCGACTAATGCTGAAATTGGAAGAGTAATGACCCAAGTAATAAGCATTCGCTGGGCAGTTCCCCATTTCACGCCTTTCACCCGGTGTGATGCTCCCACACCAAGGATAGAGGAGGAAATAACATGCGTCGTACTGACAGGCAAATGGATGAAGGTTGCGCCAAAGATAACCATGGCACCAGTCAAATCAGCAGCCACACCATTAACCGGGCGGATCTTCATGATTTTACCTCCGACGGTTTTAATGATCTTCCAACCACCGATAGATGTTCCGAGACCCATTGCAAGCGCACACGATAACTGTACCCAGTGCTGAATATCCGGCGATGTTTGGTAGCCGTTCGCAATCATTGCCATTGTGATAATACCCATCGCTTTTTGGGCATCGTTTGTACCATGTGTAAATGCCTGAAGTGCTGCAGTACCCACCTGAAAGAAACGGAAGTTCCTGTTTGTTTTCGCAAGGTTATTATTCTTAAAAACAACCTTGAAAATACTGTATATAATATAACCGGCAACAAAGGCGATTATTGGAGAAAGAATTAACGCCTCCAGGATTTTAAGAAAGCCGGAATAATTTAAAGACTCGAACCCAGCTGCAGCGATCGCTGCCCCTGCAATTGCCCCAATAATGGCATGTGACGAACTACTCGGGATTCCATAATACCAAGTAAGAAGATTCCAGAATATAGCCGCAATAAGGGCTGCAAGAATAACAATTTGACCATTATGAAGCGTGAAAGGGTCAACGATATCTTTGGAAATTGTTTTGGCTACCCCTGTAAAGGTCAATGCGCCGACGAAGTTCATTGTTGCCGCCAGGATGATCGCATGCCGAGGTTTAAGGGCTTTTGTTGAAACGGAAGTTGCAATCGCGTTGGCCGTATCATGGAACCCGTTGATAAAATCAAACGCCAGAGCTGCGATGACTATTAATACTGTGACGAAAAAAACCGTATCCATATTCAGGCTCCTTATGCGTTTTTCATGACAATGCTCTCAAGCGTGTTTGCCACGTCTTGGCAGCTATCAGCGATTTCTTCTAGACCTTCATAGATCTCTTTAAACTGGATGATGCGGATTGGATCTTTTTCTACTGAGAATAAATGCTTAATGGACTGGCGAAGGATGCCGTCGCATTTTGATTCGTAATCCTTGATCTTAATAGCATGGTCCCTGATTAAAGGAAGCTTCTTTGTTGTGAGAAGCTGTACAGCCTGTTCTATTTCGACAGATGAGGATTTGAGCGCTTCGACAAACTGGCGCATGTAGTCATCTGCCTGGGTAATGGAATATACTTCGAACAGGTTTGAACAATGATCCATACCGTCAAGAACATCATCCATGCTCATTGACAGGGCGAGGATATCTTCACGCTCGATTGGAGTGATGAAAGCATTGTTTAACTCCATGATTACTTCATGGATATAGTTGTCACCTTTTGTTTCATAATCCTTCATTTTCTCTGTGAAGACTTTAAGGTCACTCACATTGTTCAATTTGTAATCCGCAAAAAAGTCAGCACTTTCCTTTAAGTTACTGGCAATGTCGGATAACAATACTGCGAATTTATCCTTCTTTTTGAAAACCATTTCTTTACCCCATTTCTATCCAAGTTACAAATGACCGAGCGAGATTAATTTTAACGAATTTTTGTCGAAATATGAAGGTTAAGGTTAAAAAATTTACAAAATCTTAACATAGAACGATTGTTATTATTCAGATGATTTGTTCTATTGGTTCTGTTCTACATTTATCCTCTGACCGGTTTAATAAACCGCCCCTTTTTTTTTGCGAATCCAGTTGAAAACATATTCAGTGGTGGTTTAGGACAAATTTCCTGCGGGAAACCTCCAAATAAATAACTGCTGGCGAAAGCCGTTTAAATAGATGTGGTGGCTCCTGGCGCGTCGCTTTTATTATGGCTTCTTTCCAAAAAACCATTCCAATGGCATTCAGCCAAACGGTGGTGATACAATGAATCAAAGAATTTTGAATAGGAGTGAGCAAGTTGACAGCAAGCATTTTTAATAAAGTCACCCTGCATAACGGTGTTGAAATGCCTTCTTTTGGATTGGGTGTTTACAAAGTGGAAGACGGAAAAGAAGTTGAAGAAACTGTTGTTAAGGCCCTGAAGCTAGGATACAGGCTGATTGATACGGCTGCTTTTTATGATAATGAAGAAGGAGTCGGCCATGCCATCAGGAACAGCGACGTTCCCCGTGAAGAGATTTTCGTGACGACAAAGGTGTGGAATAGCGATCAGGGCTACAAGGCCACCCATGATGCCTTCAATAAAAGCCTTGAAAAGCTTGGGCTTGACTATATTGACCTCTATCTTATCCACTGGCCGGTAAAAGGGAAGTATCTTGAGACATGGAGAGCACTTGAAGAAATTTACAGGGACGGAAGAGTCAAAGCAATAGGCGTAAGTAATTTTCAGGTTCACCATCTTCAGGATATTTTAGATCAGTTCAAAGAAAAGCCTGTAGTCAATCAGATTGAATTGCATCCTGCTCTTTCTCAGGAAGAGCTGCGGGAATTTTGCAGCGGGCATGATATTAAAGTGGAGGCATGGTCGCCAATTGCGCGTGGCAGACTCGTGGATGAACCAATTTTAAATGAGCTTGCAGAGAGTAAAGGGAAGTCCCCAGCTCAGATTATTCTGCGCTGGCATTTCCAAAATGGGGTGATTGCCATCCCGAAATCAGTAAACCCTGCGAGGTTGAAGGAAAATGCCGATATTTTTGATTTCGAATTGAGTAAGGCGGAAATGGATGCTATGAACTCTTTAAACAGGAATGAAAGGTTTGGGGCAGACCCCGATCATTTCGATTTTTAAAAAAGGCAATTGTAAGGACAGGCTGCATTAAGGACAGGCTGCATGATGGCAGCCTGTTTTTTTTGGATAAAAACACCATCCTTCCATTATGACTAATTTATGTGTCTTCATCACATACTTGTCTTACAGGCAGGTTTAAGCTTTTAAAATGGTGGTAAATTAAATGTACAAGCGGGGCAGCAAAACAGCTTAGACAGCAGCTACGAAAGATTTCCCCGCTTGACCCACAAGGTTTACCTATCTGCAGAAAGGGTATCTCTAGTAAAGACACCAACTGAAAGCTCCCGGGAAGCAGCACAATTCAGAGTGGCTCTGCCGCAGTGAAAACTGCAGCAACAGGAATACTTTTCTAAAACTATTTTAAAACTTAAGAAACAGTACAATAAGGAGGAAAAAACTATGATGAGTTTTCTTTGGTCATTAATTATCGGCGGAATTATCGGCTGGCTTGCAGGTATCATTGTGGGAAGAGATCTTCCTGGAGGAATTATTGGTAATATTATCGCAGGTTTCATCGGTGCATGGATCGGACAGGCGATTCTTGGAGATTGGGGTCCAATCGTTGCGGACTTCGCTATCCTTCCAGCGCTGATTGGTGCGATTGCGCTCGTATTCATTGTAAGCCTCGTTATGCGCAGTATGAGAAAATCAACTGATTAACAACAAAAAAATCCTTCCTTTTGGAAGGTTTTTTTTGTTGTAAGAAAGCATGTAATTTTAATACATCGATAACTGCGAAAGCTCCTTAGCGGGGCTCTTCTTGTGTGTATACACGCAGTTTTTTTCGCTATACAGAATAAGGATCCACATTTGTGAAAATTGGACTTTCATCCATGAATGGTGCATGGATGACGATTTCTGCTTCTGTGAAAGGGTGCACCAGCTCCATTTTGACTGCATGGAGAGCCTGACGGGAATAAGCAGGCGAACCGTCGTAAAGAACGTCACCTGCAAGCGGATAGCCAATTTCACTGAAATGGACGCGAATTTGGTGGGTCCGTCCAGTATCCAATGTGCATTTGACAAGGGTCATATCATCATGATGTAATTTCTGAAGCACTTCATACCTTGTAAGGGCATTTTGCCCTGTCGGTGATACACGCCTTCTGGTTGGATGGTGTCTGTCCCTGCCGATTGGCTTGTCAATGACTCCTTTTTTTTGCCTCAGAATGCCATCTATCTTTGCAATATAGGTCCTTTTTATTTTTCTTTCTTCAAGCATGCGATCAAGCATGGCCCCTGCCAGGGCATGTTTTGCAAAAAGTACTGCGCCTGTTGTGTCTCTGTCCAGCCTGTGAATATGGCGTACATTCAAATTATGGCCTTCGGATTGAAGGTGGAAAGCGGCAGCATTCGCCAGCGTGTTTTGCTGCTGTGCCTCATTTGGGTGTGTGTCCATTCCCGCTGGCTTGTTCATTACAAGCAAATGGTCATCCTCATATAAAATTTCGACTGGCAGGTATGCAGGAATGACACTGCTGTCTACAGGTTTGAATATTTCCAATTGAAGCCGGTCACCTTGCTTCAATGGCTCGTTCCAAATGGGCGGCTGCCCGTTGACTTTAATTCCCTGGTCCATTCTGAGTTCATGGAGCAGTTTTTTCGGCACTTTCCACATCTGCCTTAATAAATCATCTACAGAGACTGAACTCCATTCCGCCGGGGCAGTAAGTTCAAACCAGTTACCTGTTTTGCGTGTGTGTATCATAATATTCTCACCTTTCCTGAGTGAACTAAATAATGTCTTATCTCTTGCTGTGTAAGGACTGCTGAAAGAAGGGGGAAAGTGTTAATTTTTACCGGAATCATGGGCATAATTACCACGGCTCCAACCTTTGTCTGTATGTTATTCTAATGGTAATAAAAAGACAGAATGAATTTTGGGTTTAAAAGGTGGGACTTCATTGAAAATCGTTTTTGCTTCGACACCGGGACAGGAAAAGAGAATTTGTGAACTCATCCGGTATTTTTACTCAGAAGTGCTTCCAATGTATTTCACTGATGAAGACATAACTGAATTCGAAAAGCATCAAGTGCTACATACGAACAGGGAGCATTTTGAAAATTTCAGCACTCTCCGTGACGCGTTTCGTGTGATCACCAGCCTGCAGACATTGATTTCAATTTTAGAAGAAGGAAGCTTTTCGGATCGTTACTGCAATATTTACTGGAAAAACGTAAAGATACTATCTGATTTTGGACTTTACTTCCCTTTTGAGTATAACCAATTTTTTGACGTTGAGCCTATTCAGCAAGATTATATCAGCATTTATTCAAAAGCGGGCAACAGCATCCTTATTTAGGAGATTGGCTGCAATATGCTCATTACAAAATAACGCCTGCAGTGCAGGCGTTATTTTTCATTATTTGCTGTTTTCATTAAACCACTCACGGAATGTGGCCTTTGCCTGGTAGCCGATCAGGCGGTTTGTTTCTTTTCCATCTTTATATTGAACGATGGTTGGTGTTTCCTGTATGCCGTATTTATTCCAGCCATCCTCAAATTCAAGCAGGTTAAACTGGAGAAGATCGACTTTCATTTCTTTTGCCAATGGAGCGACAACAGGTGTTGTTTCCTGGCAATGAGAGCATGTCGGGCTGTAGAAGTATACCGTAACGTCTTCGCCCTTTTCAATTTTTTTATCCAGCTTACCCGGCACAATGATGTTCTGGTAGTTTGGATCATCAAGCTGATCCACAGTCTCTTGGCGAAGGGAAGTTTTTTGATAAGGGTTGTCTTTGGATTTCTCTTCATTTTGCATTTTAGTTAAAAAGAAAAGTGCTGCGAGTACTCCAACGACAATCACGAGAAAAATAATCATTTTTTTCATCTAATTCGCCTCCTTTGATTGTTTCCAAAGCATAAAGCTCAATGAAAAAATAATAATAAATGCTGTAAGCGCTAAAAACGGGATCGTTACAAAACCAAACCAGTTAATATACTGGCCAGTGCATGGTATTCTGCCGCAGCTTACGGCGTTATCGGCCATAAAGGGCAACTTTTGGATTGAATAGTGATATAGTGAGATCATGGACCCGATTGCTGACAGAATCATTGTGTAGAACGAAATTCGAACATCTTTCTTAACAATGGCTATGCCAAGAATAACGGTGAACGGGTACATCAGTATCCGCTGATACCAGCAAAGCTCACACGGTTCATATTGGCGGATCTCCGAGAAATACAGGCTTCCAAACATTGCGATGACGGAAACAGCCCAGGCTGCAAACAAGAAAGTTTCTTGTTTGTCTTTCTTTTCTTGCATATAAACCTCTCCTTCAAACAATCTAACAATCATTAAAGCGGGAGCAGACAAGGATTGAGACATAGTCTGCCTGTATACATCTTAAGAGAGAATAGAGGATTATTCAATTTTAAACAACTGCCTGTCATAACAAAATAAAACTGCACTCCCGGCCATAAAGCGTTACATTTTTGGGTATAACGTAAGAGGATTCGCTTCATTTATAGATAAAATCCCCTGTTGTAAGAAAAGGAGCGGCACTAAAAATGACAAAGCTGGATTTAAAAAAATTCGAAAAGAAAATGATTATCCGTAATATGAAAGAAGAAGATATCGACAGCATTATCAGGCTTCAGGAAGTTTGCTTTAAGGGAATGGAGCCATGGAAAAAATCACAGTTGGAAAGCCACATTAATATTTTTCCTGAAGGACAATTTGTTGCAGAATATGATGGCGAAATCATTGGTTCCTGTTCAAGCCTGGTTATCAATTTCGCTGAATATGATGATCGCCATACTTGGGATGATGTGACAAATAACGGCTACATTACCAACCATGATCCTGATGGCTATAATTTGTACGGTATAGAAGTGATGGTTCACCCTTCATTCAGACGGATGAAGATTGGGCAGCGGCTGTATGAGGTGAGAAAGGAGCTGGCACGCCAGCTTAACTTAAAAAGCATCATCATTGGCGGGCGAATCCCCAATTATCACCTTCACTCGGATGAACTGTCCCCGAGAGAGTATGTCAGGCAGGTAACCAGCCATAAGCTGTACGACCCAGTCCTGTCCTTCCAGTTAGATAATGATTTTATACTGATGCGAATCAATCCGAACTATTTGCCTGATGACAAGCAATCGAACAAGTATGCAACCCTCATGGAATGGAACAATGCAGATTACAGACCGAAATCGAAACGGTTTTACAAAACGAGCTATCCTGTAAGAATTTGTGTTGTTCAGTATATGATGAGGGCAATCCGATCTTTCGAAGATTTTGCAGCGCAGGTTGAGTACTTTACCGATGTGGCATCTGATGCGGGCTCTGATTTCGCTGTATTTCCGGAAATTTTCACAACCCAGCTCATGTCCTTTCTCGATGAACGTTCCCCTTCTCTTGCAATCAGAAAGCTGACAGAGTTCACCGAACAGTATATTGAATTGTTCACAGATCTCGCAGTTCGATATAATGTCAATATTATCGGAGGCTCCCACTTTGTGGAAGAGGAAAATGAGGAAATCTATAATATTGCCTACCTGTTCAGGCGGGATGGGACAATTGAAAAGCAATATAAGCTGCATATTACACCAAACGAGCGCCGGTGGTGGGGGATCAGCCAGGGAAACGATATCCGCGTTTTTGATACGGACTGCGGCAAAATCGCCATCCAAATCTGTTATGATATCGAGTTTCCGGAGCTGGCAAGGATTGCGACAGACATGGGCGCGAGGATCATTTTTACGCCTTTCTGTACCGAAGACAGGCAGGGATATTTGAGAGTGCGGTACTGTGCCCAGGCAAGGGCAGTCGAAAACCAGGTATATACCGTTATTTCGGGCACGGTTGGAAACCTTCCGCAAACGGAAAACATGGATATTCAATATGCACAGTCAGGAATATTCGCACCTTCTGATTTTGAATTCGCGCGTGACGGCATTGTCGGTGAAACCAATCCGAATATAGAGATGGTCCTGATAGGCGACGTCGACCTTGAAGTCCTTAGAAGGCAGCGACAGGAAGGAACGGTCCGCCATTTACAGGACAGGCGCCATGACCTGTTTAAAATAGAATACAGGAAAAAATAAGGTGTATAGAGCATTCCTTAGATAACATATTGGAAAAAGGTTGTCATTACTTAGTTTATCTAAGCTAGGTCATGATGGCCTTTTTGTATCGATGAATTTTTTAGAGCAAGCTTGTTTAATATTAATGACATGAATAGGCATGTCTAGCAGCAAAATAGAATAAACATCTTCTTTCATTCACTTATTGTATTATAATGGAGGGACAAAACATCATTTTATTGGGAGGTCATTCAATGGATTGGAAGGTAAAAGCGGAACGCTGGCTTAAATTTCAAGGAATCGATGAAGAGCTGAAGGCCGAGCTTAATAAAAAATCTATTAATGAAAATCAGCTGGAAGAAGCATTTTATAAAGACCTTGAGTTCGGTACAGGCGGAATGCGTGGAGAAATCGGGGCAGGAACAAACAGGATGAATATATATACTGTCAGGAAAGCATCTGCAGGACTGGCTGCCTACATAGAAGAAAACGGGCTCGAAGCGAAACAGCGGGGAGTGGCCATTGCCTATGATTCCCGCCATAAGTCGCCCGAGTTTGCAATGGAAGCAGCAAAGACGCTTGCTTCCCGAGGAATAAGAACATATGTCTTTGAAGGGCTTCGGCCAACTCCTGTACTATCCTTTGCTGTCCGGCATCTTCACGCTTTCTCCGGGATTGTCATCACAGCGAGCCATAATCCGCCGGAGTACAATGGATATAAGGTATATGGGCAGGACGGAGGGCAGCTTCCCCCGGAAAGTGCTGACACAGTGATTAAAAAAGTAAATCAAATTGAAAATGAGCTTGCGATTGATGTTCTTGAAGAGCAGGAGCTAAAGGAAAAAGGATTAATCGTCATGATCGGCCAGGAAGTGGACAGAGCCTACCTCGAGAAACTGATGACAATATCGGAAAATCCATGGCTAGCAGGGGAAACAGATGTGAAAGTGGTGTTTACACCATTGCATGGCACAGCGAATATCCCTGTCCGCAACGGCCTGTCTTCAATGGGATACCAGCATGTCAGTGTGGTCAAGGAACAGGAATTGCCTGACGCTGAATTCTCAACAGTAAAGAGTCCCAACCCTGAAGAACCGGCTGCATTCGAACTGGCAATCAGGGATGGCAAGGAAATCGAAGCCGACCTCCTGATTGCAACAGACCCGGATGCCGACCGCCTTGGCATTGCTGTTAGAAACGAAAAAGGGGAGTATATCCTTCTAACCGGAAACCAGACAGGCGCTCTCCTGCTCCATTATATTCTGACTGAGAAAAAAGCGAAGGGGACCCTTCCGGCGAATCCAATTGTATTAAAAACCATTGTGACCTCGGAGCTTGGAAGAAAGATTGGCGAGGCGCATGAAGTTAAAACCGAAGACGTACTGACAGGCTTCAAGTTCATCTCCGAGAAAATCAAGGAGTATGAACAGGATGGAAGCTACAAGTTCCTATTTGGATATGAAGAGAGCTACGGCTACCTGATCGGAGATTTTTCCCGTGACAAGGATGCTGTCCAGGCGGCCCTGTTAGCGGTGGAAGTATGCGCCTACTATAAGAAAAAAGGAATGTCGCTGTATGAAGCGCTACTTAGCATCTTTGAGCAGTACGGCTATTTTCAGGAAGGGCTTCGTTCATTGACCTTAAAAGGGAAAGAGGGAGCAGAACAAATTGCTAAAACCCTTGGTGCCTTCCGTTCTGAGCCGCTGCTTATCGTGGGTGATGTAAAAGTAGCAGCAGTAGAGGATTATTTGACAGGTATCCGCAGGAACGCTGATGGAAGTGAACAGCAAATCGGTCTTCCAAAATCCAATGTATTGAAGTATTTTCTTGAGGATGGTTCATGGATGTGCCTTCGACCTTCCGGTACAGAACCAAAGATCAAATTTTATTTTGGTGTGAATGCCGGAAGTCTTGCAGAAAGCCGGGAAAAGCTGCAGGAATTGGAACGCCGATTTATGGATATCGTCAAAGTAAAGATGGAATCAGGGAATGAATAATGACAGCAAAAATCCGAAGGCTACCGCCTTCGGATTTTTTTACGCCAATTTAGGCCATCATATTCCTGTCAGGGCTGTTTCCAAGTCGTAGCCTGAAGCACTGTTGGCATGGTCGATATAACGGAGCAAACCATACAGATGCTTTTCAATGATAGTATAGTCTGTTTCAAAATGGTAAGCGTGCAGAAAAAGCTGTATCTTCTTTGCCAAGAAATGATCGTCTGTCCTGACCATTAGGATTAGCAAATTATCCCATTGAGACCGGTGGGTATAGTAAAGAGCACGGTCATATTCATCTTTGTTCATTGGCCAACCTCCTTAAAGGAGTTAGCTCTATTATATGGAGCTGGAACTGGAATTCCCGCAGTAAATGTTGGTCTCCCCTGTTTTAAGGGCAATGAAATATTTACCCGTATAAATCGCCCAAGGCGGATACGTGCTGACTCATCTTTCCGTAATTTACTTCATACATTGAGGTAAGAAGAGGAAGGGGGAGCCGGGTGCCCATGAATAATCAGTCGCTCGAAAGGGCCATTGCAGAGATAAACGAGATAGCAAAAGGTTTTGGGCTGGATTTTTATCCGATGCGCTATGAAGTTTGCCCTGCCGATATTATCTATACATTTGGAGCATATGGAATGCCGACCCGTTTTTCACATTGGAGTTTTGGGAAACAATTTTATAAAATGAAGCTTCATTATGATGTTGGTTTGTCAAAAATTTATGAGCTTGTCATCAATTCAAATCCTTGTTACGCCTTTCTGCTTGATTCCAATTCGCTGATCCAGAACAAACTGATTGTTGCCCATGTGCTGGCACATTGCGACTTCTTCAAGAATAATGTGCGCTTTCAAAACACAAAAAGAGATATGGTCGAAAGCATGGCGGCAACAGCAGAACGAATCAGAAAATATGAGGTTGAACATGGCAAGCAGGAAGTGGAAACTTTCCTGGATGCAGTGCTTGCGATTGAGGAACATATCGATCCATCAATGATGCGCCCAAAGCTTCCATGGAGTATGGATGAAGAAGATTATGAAGAAGAAGGCAGGAAGGCAAGCGAATATGATGACTTATGGAACATTGGAGAGACAAAAGAAAAAAAAGAAGTGAAGAAAAAGAAGAAGTTTCCTCCGCGCCCTGAAAAGGACCTGCTTCTTTTCATTGAGAGCTATAGCAGGGAACTTTCGGACTGGCAGCGTGACATTCTTACAATGATGAGAGAAGAAATGCTTTATTTTTGGCCGCAGCTGGAGACGAAAATTATGAATGAGGGCTGGGCTTCTTACTGGCATCAGCGGATTCTTAGGGAAATGGACTTGACTTCAGGGGAGGCAATCGAATTTGCGAAATTGAACGCAGGCGTTGTCCAGCCGTCCAAAACAGGAATAAATCCTTATTACCTTGGATTGAAAATTTTTGAAGATATTGAAGAAAGGTTCGACAATCCGGATGAAGAAATGAAAAGGCGTGGCGTACAGCCAGGCAGCGGACGGGAAAAAATGTTTGAAGTGCGCGAAATTGAATCGGATATTTCCTTCCTTCGCAATTACTTGACGAAAGACTTGGTCATGCGTGAAGATTTGTACCTTTTTCAAAAACAAGGGAAAGAATATAAAGTTGTCGACAAGGAATGGGAAAATATTCGTGACCAGCTAGTTGGAATGCGGGTTAATGGGGGGTTTCCCTACCTCACTGTGGTTGACGGAGATTATCAGAAAAATGGGGAGCTTTATATCAGGCATGGCTTTGAGGATATTGAGCTTGATATTAAATACCTTGAGAAAGTACTCCCATATATCAATCAGCTTTGGGGGAGGAAGACGCATCTTGAGACAATGGTTGAGGGGCGCCCAATGCTTTTTTCCTATGACGGGAAGGGAATCCACCGGAAATACTTGTAGAGTTCTGGCTGATTTTTATTTTTTCAATTAGCGCTTTACTTTTAAGTTGAACCTTTTCCCTGTATTCATCATAATTAATTATAAGAATACAGGGAGGGATCCGCATGGGACATGGACACTCGCATGGCCACGGCCATGATCACCATCATACCAATAATAAAAAAGCACTATTTCTTGCATTCATCCTGATTGCTGCGTTCATGGTTGTTGAAGTGGCTGGGGGCTTGATGACAAACAGCCTTGCACTTCTCTCGGATGCGGGCCATATGCTGAGTGATGCAGCGGCGCTAGGCTTAAGCTTGTTCGCAATCAAGCTCGGTGAGAGGAAAGCAACCAGTTCCAAAACTTATGGCTACAAGCGGTTTGAAATAATAGCTGCTGCGTTAAACGGGCTTACCCTGATTTTAATTTCATTATATATTTTCTTTGAGGCTTATCGCCGTTTCCTTGAACCGCCAGAGGTCCAAAGTCTCGGAATGCTGGCAATATCGATAACGGGCCTGCTGGTCAATATTGCAGCAGCGTGGATTCTGATGCGTGGCGACAAGGATGATAACTTAAATGTCCGAAGTGCATTCCTGCACGTGCTTGGCGATATGCTGGGATCTGTCGGCGCTATTACGGCAGCGCTTCTGATATATTTCTTTGACTGGGGCATCGCCGATCCTGCTGCGAGTGTCATTGTAGCAGTGCTGGTTCTTATCAGCGGATGGAGGGTGACGAAGGACTCGTTTCATATCCTGATGGAGGGTGTTCCTGAACAATTGCACCCTGACGAAATTAAGCCCGCTTTATTGGAACTGCCTCATGTGAAAGACGTCCACGATTTGCATATATGGTCCATCACTTCAGGAGTGCCGATGCTAAGCTGCCATCTGTGCATTGCAGTATACGGAGATCATGACGAAGTACTTTATGATGCACAAACATTGCTGCATGACAGGTTTGGCCTGGACCACTGTACAATACAGGTGGAGAGGGAAGAGAGCGGCTGCCCAAGCCATCATGGAACCTGCAACTGATTGTCAAACAGAAAAAACACCACAGATCTCATGATCTGTGGTGTTTTTTACTATCCTATGCCCTTTTTCTTGGTCTTATATGGGTAATCAAGCCATCATAGTTTGTAATATAAAGTTCGATTCCAGGGATCTCGTCAAGATAATGACCATGCAAAAGCTGATAATAATTTACCCTGTGAAGGGGATCGAAAGGAAGCATAGGGTATTGTTTGTTTTCTTTTACATAAAGGTCTACAGCTCTTTGGACTTTGTCGATTACAGGAGGAATGGCCTTATCTTTTTCCTCGAAAATATCATAGGTCTCCCTAGACATATAGTAGGGACGGTCAGGAATACCTTTCAGATAAGGGGCTAGCTGTTCAAAGTCAAGGCTGTTGTCCTCCTTGACAAGGATGGTCCTGTACACACCTTTTGGCAGGCTGTCAGAGAATTTGCGGACCGCCCGTCTTACATCATCAACTGTTGCTTCAATCACAGGCCAGGAAACAGCCTGTTCCGTGGTGCGCTTCTTATCTTTAGTCTTGCTGGCAGGCTCCCGGAAAAAACGAAGGATGAGGGCACAGCTTTCCAGTGTTTCTGCCATACCCATATAGCCTTTAAAATATGTTCTTTTCATGGTGCCACCTCCTTATTACCCGTTTAATAGCAGGCGAAAAGAACCTTGATGGCCGGAAAGAATTTGAGAAACACTGTTTAAACTATACAGCTCTTTGTCGATAAAATAAGTGCAGGCAGTAATGTGTGGGATATTGTTGGGGAGTTGGGGAATGACTTCCTACTTTTATTATACTAAAGCTTGGCATAAAAAGGCATATATATGCCTGAAAAAACTAAAAATTCAGTAGATATCTGATTCGTTATGCCAGGCTGATTATTTTTGAGATATATTTTGACCAATCACTACACTTTAATTTTAGAAGCGAGGGGTAATATGGTGTTTCCCCGGTTTTATATTTTCGACAGCAACAGTGTGCTCCTAACGATCATTTTTTCCATAATCAGCAGCACCATGGCGATTGAGTTCAGCAGGCTTGAAAAAAAACAAGAGGGCAGGCAAAAATCTTCCCTGTTCTTATTTTCCATTTTCCTTGGATTATCGTTTTCACTTACGCATTTGTTTATGGTTGTCTCAGCAGGAATCCCTTTTGCTGATATTAATTATTATTTGTATTTTTTTCTATTCTTTATTTTTTGTACCGGAGGATCTTTTATTGTCCTGTTCCTTGCACAGAAAAACTCTGCTGGTACAGGAGGATTTATCCTGATAAGCCTTTTGATCGGAACGAGTACGGTTATCGCGGTTTATGTAGGTTTTTCAATGATTTTTAAAGAGTCCGCCAGTTTAAGGCCCGGTCTGTTTTTATTGTCCGGCCTGCTGGTGCTGTGGGCAGCATTTTCCTGGCTCAGGTTCCTTATACAGATTACCAACGAGGATCTTTATGAATTTGTGAAAAGGTGGAAATATGTTGGTTGCCTTCTAGGAGGGTTCTCCCTTGCCGGCATCCCATACATCCTTTTGGCTTCAGTAATAGAGCCGCCCGCAGGATATGATGGTGACGGTCTTGTTACCCCGTTTATTTTCACTGCTCTATTCAACCTATTGTTTATGCTTGTACCAGACCTTTTTGGCGATAAACTGCTTATGAAGCAGGTGCAATCCCATCTGTCCCTTTTTAATCATAATCCTGACTCCATCTTTCGTCTGAATTTAAAAGGGGAGATACTGAATGCTAACAAAGAGGCGGTTTTTCTGACAGGCTATTCGAATGACGAGCTGGTCGGACTTCATTTTCACCAGTTAATTCACGAAGAAGAAGAAGGGAAATTGAAGAGCTTCTTTCGAGGAGTTGTCAGCGGAGTAGCCAAAAATATTGAAACAAAGCTAAGTAGACCTGATGGAAAAGAAATTGAAGTCAGAATTACAGCTGCCAGAATTATCGTAAATGGAGATACTGCGGGTGTATTTGGAATCATACGGGATATTACTGAACAGAAACAAGCCGCAAGTACGATAGAGTATTTTGCCTATCATGATGAACTGACAAACCTTGCTAACCGCCGGCAAATGGAAAATGTCATGGGGCGTTACCATACAGAACAGAAGCCGTTTTCCATACTGTATCTTGACTTTGACCGGTTTAAAAGGATCAATGATACCTTTGGGCACTCATTTGGCGATGAAATACTTGCCAGTATCAGCCGAAAGTTAGCAGGATTCATTCCGGCAGAAACTCTTCTTGCGAGGCTTGGAGGGGATGAGTTTGCTCTCATTGTACCTAACCAGCAGAATATTGAACAGCTGGCGGAGAATATTCTTTCAGCTTTCCAAAAACCCATCACTATCCAAGGAATAGAGCTCCTCATTACAGCAAGCATGGGAATCGCACATTTTCCCGGTGACAGTAGCAATCCTGATGAGGTGCTGAAATTTGCCGATCTTGCCATGTACAAGGCAAAACAAAATGGGAGTAATACCTATTGTTTTTTTGACCGAGGGCTTGCGGACCAGTCACTGTATAAGTTTGAACTGGAAAACGATTTGCGCAACTCCGTCCAAAATGGTGGTCTAATGGTATATTATCAGCCTAAATATGATGTAGAAAAGCGTCGGATCATCGGCGCCGAAGCCCTGGCACGCTGGAATCGTAAAGGGCAGGGGGCAGTCCCTCCTGATGTCTTTATCCCGGTTGCAGAAGAAGCCAACTTGATTGTTCCACTTGAGAGGGTCATTATCGAAAAAGTATTCGGGGACATTGCAGCCTGGAAAAGAAGAGGCCTTGAGACGATGAGGACGTCCATTAATATATCGACTATTCATTTTTATCAGGATGACTTTTTTAAATATATGAAAGACAGCTTAAAAAGGCATAGCCTGAAAGGTGAGTTTATTGAGATTGAAGTAACTGAAAGCATCATGATTAAAAATGAGCGGCTCATCAATGAACAACTGCAGGCTTTACGGAAGATCGGCGTTGAAGTGAGCATCGACGATTTTGGGACTGGCTACAGCTCACTCAGCTATTTAAGCAAAATGTCGGTTGACCGGCTGAAGATAGACCGATCCTTCATTGAAAAATCGCATGAAAACAGCGAGATTATCTCGACCATCATATCTATGGCAAATAACTTAAAGCTTAAGGTTATTGCCGAGGGAGTTGAAACAGAGGGGCAGATAGAATTGCTAAAAGCCTTTGGATGCAATGAAATGCAGGGCTACTACTATTCGCCTCCGATTCCTGCAAAAGAATTCGAGAAAATCCTTGAGAATGAGGAGGCAGTTTTCGCATAATCCGTTTGCATTGACTGTGAAAAATTCGTATGCTAAGATGCTTGATGTAAAGTCCCCTAGGGTTCCGCGGTAATTCCGGCTGGTCCGAGAGGGGGCGCGCGGCAGGCGCTGCGTACACGGAGGGATAAAAGCCCGGGAGATATCAGTTTGTTTGATATCCCCAGGTTTTTTTGTTATCGGCGTTTTAATTATATTGAGGGAGGAAAGAATATGGCATGGGTTTTACTTTTCATAGCAGGGCTTTTTGAAGTAGTATGGTCAATAGGGTTAAAGTATACAGAAGGATTTACGAAGCTGTGGCCATCTGTCATTACGGTTGTCGGGATGATCATAAGTTTCTACTTTCTCTCGGCTGCAGTCAAAACACTCCCGATTGGCACTGCCTATGCAGTATGGACTGGGATTGGCGCAGCAGGTGCCGTCATCCTTGGCATTATTCTGTTCGGTGAGCCTAAATCAATGCTCCGCCTGGCGTTCGTAGGATTAATCCTCGTTGGCATAATCGGACTAAAGGCGACTTCGGGAACACAGTAAAACTAGCAGGCGGGCCTGCTTTGGTATATATAGTCAAAAACATTGTTGCTTTATTTGTAACATCACAATAAGAAAAATGATGTTAAAATGAGTGGAAACCAACAAGCGGGGAGCCAAACAATGGATAATAACAATGAGCAGGTCATTTCAATGCTGGAAGAAGCCATTAAAGGTATAGAACTTTTGAGTGATAAGGTTGAAGGCATTCAATCTAGGCTTGACCGTCTTGAAAAGGTTGACAGTATCGAGCACAGGGTAACGTCGAACCAGATAGACATTTCTGATATAAAAGAGACATTGGAACGACTTGAAGAGCTGCAAAGTACAAGGATTGAAAAGGTTTTGAAAGAAATTGTGGACAGTTTTGAAAAGAAAAATATTGCTAAGCTTCGGACCATTCATCAGCGTCTCGATTCCCATTTGTTAAAGCTCGGGAGAATGGAAGAGGATATGCTCATAATAAAAGAAGATAAACCTGATTGAAAAAGCTGCTTTATTGGCAGCTTTTTTCATTTTTATTTTTCCGTTGAGCTTGTTACAAATTGTTCATAATTGGTGTAACCCGCAATGCATATGCACTGCAACCACTTTTGTTTAAGATTAGTGATTTTGTTCACAAAAAATTTCCCTTTATAAGTATTAGACAGTGAAAAGAGGAGTTAAGATAATACTATACTCCTAGATTAACAGAAAATATGCCCGAGGTGATTCCTTTGAAATACGATTTGGTTTTTCTGCATGCACCAAGTGTGTATGATTTCCGGAAAAATGCCCTGCTTGCAGGTCCTATAAGTGACGTTGTTCCTTCTTCTCCAGTATTTGAAATGTACCCAATCGGCCTCACAAGCATTGCCGAGTATCTTGAAAGAAGCGGGCTGCGGGTTAAAATCATCAATATTGCAAACAGGATGCTGATGGATGAAAATTTTGACGTAGAAAAGAAGCTGAAAAAAATTAAGACCAAGGCTTTCGGCATCGATTTGCATTGGCTTCCTCATGCTCATGGCAGCATTGAACTTGCCAAAATCGTCAAGAAGCTTCATCCGGATACGCCAATGGTGTTTGGCGGTCTGTCCGCAACCTATTATCATAAGGAACTGATTGAATATCCTTTCATAGATTATGTTCTGAGGGGAGATACAACAGAAAAGCTGATGCTGCTTCTTATGAATAATATTAAATCCGGTATGCATCACCCATCAGGTATTCCAAACCTTACATGGAAAGATGAGAACGGGAAGCCAAATTATAACCCGCTGACGCATGTGCCGGACAGCCTTGATGAGTTTGATATTCCCGGCTACAGGTATACCATTAAGTCTGTTTTTAAGTACAAAAACTTTCTTGATCCGCTGCCTTACAATGGTTGGCTACAATATCCCAACACGGCAATCCTGACTGCGAAAGGCTGCACTCAAGGGTGTCTGATTTGCGGGGGTTCCAGGAAGTCGTACGAGGAAAACTGCAACCGCAAGAAACTTGCAACAAGGTCTCCAAAGAAGCTGGTCGAGGATATTCAGTTTATCCAGAGATTCAGCCGTGCGCCTATCTTCATTCTCCATGATATCCGCCAGGCTGGAAAAGCATATGTTGATGAATTTTTCGACAGGCTGAGCAAAATCAATCTGAAAAACGAACTGGTCTTCGAATTGTTCCAATATGCCAATGAAGAGTACTTCGAAAAAATTGAAAAAGCTGTGCCGAAATACAGCATAGAACTCACACTTGAAACGCATGATGAGAAAATCAGGCGCTTTAACGGAAAGTTCAACTGTACGAACGAGAAGGTTATCAATACGCTGCAGTTTGCATTAAAGCATAAATGCTCGAAGATTGATATCTTCTTCATGGTCGGGATTCCGCATCAGGACTATCAAAGTGCATTGAAAAATGTGGATTTCTGTGAACAGATCCATCTTGCCTGCGGCGAAGATCGAAGACTATCCTACTTTGTTGCACCGCTTGCACCTTTTCTTGACCCAGCTAGTCCTGCGTTTGAGAATCCAGAGAAATTTGGCTATAAAAAATTCTGCAATACGCTTGAAGAACACCGCGAGGCTATTACCCAACCATCATGGAAGTATATGCTGAGCTTCGAAACCGATTATATGACGAGGGATGAGATTGTTCGTTCCACATACGAATCGGCTGTAAAATTAAACAGCTTCAAATTAAAATACAAATTAATCGACAACAAGACATTCAAGGATGTCAACGACAAGATTGAAAAGTCACTGGTTTATATTGACAGAATCGATAAAATCATGGCAATGCCTAAACTTGAAAAAGAGAAAGAACTGGAAATTCTCAGCCGGGAAATGGAAGAAGTCAATAATTACAGCATTTGCGGCAGCCACGAGCTGAAGTGGGAAGTACAAAAGAATTTTGCGGATATCTTCTCATTAACCGCCATTGGCCTTGAACTGTTGGTGAAAGATAAAGCAGTCAGCCTGAAAGCGAAGTACAATGCCTCTACAGAGTGGTTGGCCAACTTGTCAAAGACCAGCAGAACATAAAAGGACCGCCATTATAGGCGGCTTGAATAGAAAAGCTCCAGGCCATGGCCTGGAGCTTTTCTCATTGTGCAATATTAGGAGAGCACTTGTGTCTGGCTGATATTATAGCTTTCTTCAGGCTCTTCAATTTCCTGATTTTTTATTACCTCGATGTACTTGATGTGATGTTCTTCCATTTCGAGTACTTTAAAATGGTAATGGCTGAAAACGATGGTGTCGCCTTGCTTGACATCATAATTTTCTGTCAGCATCCATCCGCCGATCGTATCTATATCCTCATCATCAATCTCGATTCCGAGAAGGTCATTGACTTCTCCAATCAAGACTTTAGATTCGATAATATAATGGTCATCCTTCAATTTTCTGATTTCAGGGACTTCATCCATATCAAACTCATCCCTAATTTCACCAACAATTTCTTCAAGGATGTCCTCAACTGTTACAAGCCCTGAAGTTCCGCCGTATTCATCCATCAATATGGCCATATGGATCCGGTCTTTCTGCATCTTTACAAGCAGTTCGTGTATCGGAATGGTATCAATAACCCGGATGATCGGACGGCAATAGCCAGAAAGCGATTTGTTTGCAATATCTTTTTTCTGGACCAAGTCTGTCATGACTTCCTTAATGTTAACAAGGCCAATGATATGGTCTTTGTCGCCATCAATGATTGGATATCGTGTAAACTTTTCATCCTGGACTGTCTGAAGGAAAGTTTCCAGGGTATCGTCCTGAGAAAGCGAAACAATCTCGGTTCTAGGCACCATGATCTCTTTGGCTATCCTATTGTCAAATTCAAAGATTTTGTTTACATACTTAAACTCTGACTGGTTTATTTCACCACTTTTCAGGCTCTCGGAAAGGATGATTCGAAGTTCTTCCTCAGAGTGGGCCAGTTCATGTTCAGAAGCAGGTTTTAAACCGACAAGGCTTGTCATGATCCGTGCAGATCCATTCAGGGCCCAGATAAATGGGTACATGATCTTGTAAAACAGGATCAGCGGCCGGGCAGTGTACAGCGACACGGATTCGGCTTTCTGGATCGCCAGCGTTTTGGGGGCCAGTTCGCCAACTACAACGTGCAGAAAAGTAATGACGGCAAAGGCTACCCCCACTGAAAGGGGATGCGATAGAGACTCAGGCACGTTCAAGCCTTTAAAAACAGGCTTAAGTATTTGTGCAATGGCCGGTTCTCCAAGCCACCCAATTCCAAGTGCTGTAACTGTAATCCCAAGCTGGCAGGCAGACAGGTACTCATCGAGGTTTGTAATCACTTTCTTCGCAGCGATTGCACTGCGGTTGCCTTCTTCAATTAACTGGTCGATTCTTGAACTTCTCACTTTAACAATCGCAAATTCCGAGACGACAAAAAATGCCGTTAAAGCAATCAAAATGGCTATCCAAACCAAGTTCAATATGTCCAAATAAGTTCCCTTATCCTGCAAAAACCTGCAGGTAAGGTGTCACCTCCCGATAAACTTAAAATTAAAACCCATTTCCTTACAAGTTCTAATTTTGTGTTTCTCAAATTTTATTTTCTCCCAAAAGGATGGAATTCAAAAAATCTTAATGTATTCCGCCAATGTCCGCATCTCTGCAAAAAAGCGCCTTCTTGGCAGTCAAACCGGTGTTTTTACATCGATACGATAGAAAAACCCATCATATCACCTCAGCATTTTATAAATTAACATTAATTATACCATACAGTTACACGTTCCGGTTAGTATAAATCTGCATGGTGACAGTATATGTATATGTGTAAGCCTTTGTTTGTATGAAGGAGGAGAATGGAAAGACAGGGAGAATAAAGAGTTTGGCAGGGAGCGATCTATCTTGATTCAGAGGTTTAAAGAAGGCGCTCATGGGGTATGGTTAGTCAAATAAAAAAACTGTTTGGGGGTAGGGAGATGAAGCTGACAACAAAAATCCTGTTAGGCCTCGGCCTTGGCGCATTGACAGGGCTGATTCTTAATGTATTCTCGCCGGAAACATTTTCTATTCTTGATAAATTTTTATTTACACCCCTTGGGAAAGTATTTATCAATTTGATCAGCATGCTGGTTGTACCGATTGTGCTCTTTTCAATTATTCTTGGTACGGCAGGGCTCGGAGATCCAAAAAAACTTGGAAGGATTGGTCTTAAAACCATCAGTTTTTTCCTAGGGACAACCGCAATCGCAATCATTATTGGACTGTCACTGGCCAGTGTGATCAAGCCAGGGCTTATGGGAGACTTCGATACGAGCGGTGCAGAATTCAAAGCAAAGGAGGCGCCGCCTGTTAGTGATACGTTCCTGAATCTGATTCCATCAAACCCATTTGAGGCGCTGACAACTGGAAACATGCTTCAAGTCATTGTGTTTGCCCTCTTTATCGGAGTGGCCCTGACGGCTCTTGGAGACAGGACAAAAGGTATTTACCGTCTCGTTGAACAAGGCAATGACCTGATGATGTATCTTGTGGAGCTAATTATGAGGTTTGCCCCGTACGGGACGTTTGGCCTAATCGCCACAGCAATTGGAAGCCAGGGATTCGATGCGATTAAAGCAATGGGCGTATATATGATTGTAGTGATTGGAGCATTGATCCTGCATGCAGTCCTTACGTATGGCTCAACGGTATTTTTTCTCGGAGGAAAGAATCCAGTCTGGTTTTTTAAACAGTTTTCACCGGCTATGGGGGTGGCATTCAGTACTTCAAGCAGCAATGCAACACTTCCGATATCAATGGAAACGGCTCAAAAAAACCTGGGGGTACCGGAACCTATATCAAGCTTTGTCCAGCCTCTTGGTGCCACAATTAATATGGATGGCACTGCGATCATGCAGGGGGTAGCGACAATCTTCATAGCCCAGGTATACGGAGTTGACCTGACATTAATGGAACTTGCAACAGTCGTTTTGACAGCCGTCCTTGCGAGCATTGGAACGGCTGGTGTACCAGGAGTAGGACTCATTATGCTTGCGATGGTATTGAACTCTGTTAACCTTCCAGTTGAAGGAATTGGCTTAATCCTCGGTATCGACCGTCTCCTTGATATGGCCAGGACTGCTGTAAACATCACCGGAGATGCAGCATGTGCAGTCATTGTGGCTGAATCAGAGAATAGGCGGCTGGAACGGGCAGCGTAAAAATTGCTCACGCCAGTGTAAGCTGTATAATAAAAAAACTCCCGCGCTGTATTACAGCTGAGGGAGTTTTTCTTCCGGCTCATCATTGGCAGCAGGAAGGAGGATGATAAACTCTGTTTTATCCGGCTCGGATGTACAGGCCAAAATCCCCTTATGCTTTTCAATGATTTCCCGGCAAACAAACAATCCAAGTCCGGTGCCGAGCTTCTTTGTAGTTACAAATGGCTCGAAGATGGATTTAAGCAAGTTTTCAGGAATGGCTGGCCCATTGTTTGAAATTTCAACTTTGATATGTGTCTCGTTCACCATTTTCCCCTTGATTTCAATTCGAGGATCATCGCGATACTGGCTCAGCACATCTATGGCATTGAATACGATATTGATAAGAACTTGCCTGATTTCATCGGCGTAGCCGAAAAGCTGCATTTCTTTTGGCGTTTCCTTGATGACCTTAACTTTTGTGTCAAGGATGCTGGGATATAGGAAGACGAGAACCTCATCAATCATCCGGTTAAGCGAAAAGTAAGTTTTTTCCTTGCCAATCAGTTCTTTTTTCGAAAGAAGAAGAAATTGTGAAATCCGAAAATTCAGCTGCTCAATTTCATTTGAAATGATTTCAAGGTACTTCATTTCGGGATAGTCTGATTTCAAAAGCTGGATGAATCCCTGTATGGAAGTCAAAGGATTTCGGAATTCATGAATGAAGCTGGAGGTCATCTGCCCCAGCAGGGTAAGCCGATCTTTATGCGTCGAGTCGATAAACTGGTTTTTCTCCTCGATGATTTTGTTCTTTTGCTCATTATAGTAAGAGACGGCATAGTAAAGAAAATGGTCAAAGCAGTAGTTGATCCTGTCAATTGAATCCTGGAGTTCTTCCCATGCGACTCCGAGTTTATTTAAGTTTCGATAAATAATTGAACGGCCAAGGTTGACGTTGTAAACAAAATCACCAATATTGATGTTTGCCTGAACACGTTCTTCTCCTACCTCAAAAGCGAGTTTTTGAATATATTTTTCCAATTCACTGTCGGGCTTAGAGAAAAGCTCTAAAATCATGCGGAACATTTCTTCTGCATTATCAATGAACTTCGATTTGAAAGGATCTTCCGCTTCAATAATAATATTAAGATGCCATTCAGCTAAAAAATGATCTTTTTCACTTTCTAGAAACTCCACTAATCTTCTTTTTGCAACTGCTTCCATTTTTGTTTCCCCCACTTCACCTTGTATGTTACTTATTCTGTAAAAAAGAAAAAAATCCTTTGTCGAATAACTAGGTAGAAGGATACAAAAATGAGAATCAGAATCAAAAAAGGAGAGTTCTTCCTTACGAAATTTTATTCTTATTAACGTACGGCGTGCTCGTCAATTCTCCGAAAGAGTTTGAAAAGGCTCGATATGTATAGTGGCACTGCTAACATTGCATTCTGTTTTTAACTTTTGTTCGATCAGCTCGGTAATTTCATGGCTTTCGATCACATTAAGGCTTGGATTAACACGAATGGTGGCTTCGACAAGCACTAGATTGCCATGCATCCTCGCTTTAATATCAGTCACTTCCTGGACGCCTGCAGTGTCTCTGACCTTCTCTTTTATTTTCTTCATTGAATCGGTATCAAAACCATCTGTGAGCGTGTGGGAAGCATCATAGAAAATCGACCATGCTGTCCTGCAGATTACGAGCCCGACTAAGATGGCCGCCAATGTGTCAAGAAATTCGATACCCGACTTGGTTCCGACGATTCCGGCAAATGCCCCGATACTGACTAAAGCGTCAGAACGGTTGTCATAAGCGACTGCTTTAATGCTTGAACTCTGTATTTTATTTCCTAGTGCCAAGTTGTAGCGGTAAACTCCGTACATGGCAGCTGCGCATGCCAACGCTACCCATGCTGAGATCCATTGTGGTGTTTCAGGGCTTGGATTTACAGCGGACTGAATTCCGCCAATGATAACCTGAATGCCGACTGTTACCATAATAAAGGCGGCCACTAGTGAAGCGACTGCTTCGGCCCTGTAGTGTCCGTATAAGTGGTCTTGGTCTGCTGGTTTACGAGATATTTTCAAACCAATCAGAACTGCAATGGATGCAATAATATCGGTGGAGTTATTTAAGCCATCCGCCCACAGACCCTCAGAGTGGCTGATTTTGCCGACAGCCAGTTTCACTGCTGCAAGGATGATATACGCGAAGATGCTTACCCATGCTCCTACTTCACCAGCTTTAATTTGTTCACTTCTATCCATAGACTTTTCCTCCATTGTTCATTGCCAACTTAACTCTACCAAATGGAGCTTTAGTGGGTCTACAGCAAAATTGTATGTCCCGGGAAGGAGTTTTGGGCCCGGCCAAAAATGTTTTAATCGTTCAATTGGTTTTGTTTTCCCATTCACCAGCAGCGGATTATTTTCCTTGCCACCCCTGAATAATAGTAGTATATTCAGTAGGATAAAACTTTCATAAACCACAGGGGGAGCTGCCTGAAGCAGCTGAGAGTGAGCGATTTTAGTTCAGACCCTTTGAACCTGTTAGTTAATGCTAGCGCAGGAATGTGGATACGATAAGAAAGCAATCCGTATCCTTATTCGGATTGTTTTTTTTTGCATCTGCAAAGGGGACAGGCTTATCCTCATTCTTGACAAGAAGGAGGAATTATATTGGATAGAAAACGCACTTTATTTTTAATTGAAATGGCAGTCTTCGCGGCACTCGCGTATTTGCTTGACCTTGTATCAAATTTTATTTTTTCAAGGATTTGGCCGCAAGGGGGTTCTGTATCGATCGCGATGGTTCCGGTATTCTTGATGGCCATCCGCTGGGGCTTGAAGGGCGGTCTGCTCACAGGCTTTTTGTTCGGCCTGCTCCAGTTCGCCATCGGGATGCCAAAGATTTACCATCCGGTTCAGGGAATCGTCGATTATTTGGTTGCGTTTACGGTTGTCGGCTTTGCCGGGCTATTGAGCGGACAGATAAAAATTGCTTTTAGGGATGGGGATGGAAAAAGGCTGAAAAAGCTCATTGTCTGGGCTGTTCTTATCGGAGGAGGGCTGCGATATGTCGCCCACTTCTTCACCGGATGGATCTTTTTTGGGTCTTATGCGCCCAAAAACATCCCAGCCTCTTGGTTCTCCTTGACTTATAACGGCTCATACATGATTCCCAGCATGATCCTATGCATCATTTTAATTATTCTTATCCTGTCGGCGATACCGAAAAGGATGCTTTAGAAGGGTGTTAACACGCCCTTCTTTTTTGTGTAAATTTTCCATCACCAGTGTACACTTTTTGTCAAGAATATGGATTTTCACCGGCAAGATTGTTACTAATTCTTGAAATGTGATAAAAATCACTTGAATAATTCCTGATTTTTGATTAAATAAAGATAATCATTCTCAATTGGATGAATCCAGGTTTGATGCCTGTGATGACAATAGAAAAGGTGATGGCGATGCTTGGTGAAATGAAAAAAGGTGAAAAAGCGCTGATAAAAAGTATTTCAGGAGCAGACCGGTTCGTCAGAAGGCGGCTTCTCGATCTTGGTATTGCCGAGGGGGCGGAGGTATGCATTAAATGTGTGCTTCCATTTGGCGGTCCGGTTATGCTCGAATCATGCGGTCAATGCGTTGGTATCCGCCGCAGGGAAGCCTTCCGTATTGAAGTGGAGAGGGTATAGATGGATATTGCATTAATCGGGAACCCTAATACAGGGAAAACCTCGCTATTTAATAATTTAACTGGATCGTATGAATATGTGGGCAACTGGAGCGGAGTCACTGTCGAGAAAAAAGTGGGAATCCTGAAAAATCAGCGAGACCAGCTGATTGACCTTCCAGGTGTCTACACGCTGAACCCTCTTTCAAAAGATGAAGGAGTTGTCACGATTTTTTTCCTAAACGAACCGTTTGATATGCTGCTGAATATTCTTGATGCTTCCCAGCTTAGAAGAAATCTTCATTTGACAATCCAGCTGCTGGAATTCGGTGCTCCGATTGTCATAGGTTTGAACATGGTCGACGTTGCCGGCAACCGGGGAATTAAAATAGACAGCCGTAATCTTTCAGCTTGTCTTGGTGTTCCTGTTGTGCCGGTGGTTGCGAGGACGGGGAAAGGCTGTGACTCTTTGGCTGAAATGATTTCTGCCGAAGCTGGCCAGCCTGATATAGCCTTTGAGGTGGATTATGGCCCTGCTGTGGAAAAGGCAACTGCGGCGCTTAAAGAAAAGCTTGCAGGACGCACGAAGATTCCTGCCCGCTGGCTCGCCATTCAATTCCTCGAAGGAAACCAGTATGTCAGGGAATTTTTACTGAATTTTATCGGCGGTTCAGAACTTAATGAACTGCTTGAATTTGTAGAGACGCAATTAAAAACTGATGGAGTAAAAGAAACACTGGAACAATATATGTACCGGAAGCGGAGCGAAGCGATCGAAACAGTTGTCGCACGCTCAATGGTAAGGACAGAGGGGGCCGGGACGCCGCTCTCTGAAAAGATAGACAGGATTGCTACAAATAAAATCCTGGGGATTCCGCTATTCCTTTTATTGATGTATCTCATGTTTATGCTAACATTTGACTGGCTAGGCTTTCCACTGTCAGACGCGCTTGATGCGGTGATTACCGGGCCTGTTACAGACTGGATTTCCGCCGGGCTTGCCGCAGTGGGCGCCTCAGAGTTTATAAATGCATTGATTCTCGACGGCATTGTTGCAGGTGTGGGCGGTGTACTTGTATTTGTCCCGCAAATATTCATCCTGTTCTTTTTCATTTCCTTGCTGGAGGACTCAGGGTATATGGCACGAGTGGCGTTGGTTATGGACCGGGTGATGGAAGCAGCAGGGCTGAATGGCAAGGCATTCATCCCTATGATGATTGGTTTCGGGTGCAATGTTCCCGGGATTATGGCGGCAAGGACAATTGAGACACCGAAGGAAAGGCTGCTGACAATTCTTTTGACGCCGCTGATGTCATGTTCGGCGCGGCTACCTGTATATGCCTTGTTCGCAGGAGCATTCTTTGCAGGAGATAAAGCGCTCATTGTCTTAAGCCTTTATGTTTTAGGGATAGTTGTAGCACTTATACTTGCAAAAATATTCTCAATTACAGTCCTTAAGGGTGAAACATCACTGTTTGTCATCGAGCTTCCTCCATACAGGGTTCCACAAATTCAGGCTCTGTGGAGAAGTACATGGGAAAAGGGTAAAGGTTTTGTCAAAAAGGCCGGAACTTTCATCTTTGCCGGATCGGTTCTGATTTGGCTGCTGTCATATGCAGGGCCCGGGGGACTGAAAGTGCCGATGGACGATAGCTATCTGGCGATGATCGGAGGAATTTTCGCCCCGATTTTTGCCCCGATTGGATTTGGGACATGGCAGGCAGGCGCCTCCCTGTTGACAGGGTTCCTGGCGAAGGAATCAATTATTTCAACGATGAACATCATCTACTTTGTTCCGGATGAAGCCACACTGCAGGGATTGCTTTCCCAGCATTTCACACCGCTTGCTGCTTACAGCTTTATGGTTTTTATCCTGCTGTATGTTCCGTGCCTGGCAACGGCTGCAACAATATATAAAGAAACTGGATCAAGGCGCTGGACGGCATTTTCTATTGGCTATGCCTTATTGATCGCTTATCTGCTTTCATTCATTGTCTACCAGGGAGGAAAGCTTGCTGGATGGGCTTAAAAAAGCAAATGCGAAAGGAATGGTGTCAGAAATGATTGCGAATATCATAATCGGCAGTGCTATTTTTGGATATGCCGGCTGGGCCTTTTATAAATTCATTAAAAAGTCGAAGCAGGGGAAATGTGCGGCATGCTCGATAAAGGGTTCTTGCAGCAGCAACGCGTGCGGGCCTGAAAAAAGAAAATAGCTTTTTTATAGAAAGGCAGCAGTGTTTTGCTGCCTTTTTGCATGGGGAAATAAAGATGTTGCCGTTGCTCTCAAGAAAAGGAAAATAAAATACGAAATCAGGAAAATGGATGGGCACTTTTGGAAAATAAAAATTGCATACTGACTCAGTTTCCGATGAAAAATTGATTCAATTCCTTTAAACTTTGAAAATCGCAGCATATTCGTGTAGAGTTACAATAAAAGGAAAAAAAGGAGTAGTAAACGATGACTAGAGATGAAGTCGTTGCGTTGGTTTCGGAAAAGGTAAGAATGGTACGGGCAGAAATGGGTTACACGCAGGATAAAATGGCAGACATGATCGGTATTTCCAAGAAAACACTAGTTCAGATTGAAAAGGGCCGGAATTTTGCCAGTTGGCCGGCTGTTGTCACTATATGTGCTCTTTTCAGGGAAACGGAAACGATCCAACATATCTTTGGTGATGAGCCGCTTGAAGTGCTTGAGACGATTGCCCATGATGGGACTGATTATCGGAAGGAAAAGACGCTCGGGGGAAAGGTATGGTGGCGGGAAATCAAGCGGCGGGATGGTTTTTTTCTCCAGCAGAATATGCTCAGCCAGCACTATAGGATACTTGACCAAGAAGGCTACCGCATTTTTAGCAGTTTCGATCTTAAAGAAAGCAAGGATCGATTTGAAGAACTTACAAATCTATGAAAAGGAGGGTGGACAAGCGTCTACCCTCCTTTTTATTAGCCCGCTACTCGATGAAATCGTACCAGATCAGGCGGTGTGGTCGATATATTGCGCTAGATGGTTGATATCCCTCTGGAGTTGCTAGATATCCCGCCGTGGATGGTTGATATGTCTAAAAAATTGGTTGATATACAAAAAATAACCTCCCTGAGGAGGGGATTAATACCTAAAAAAGCCGAAAAAAAGCTCTGAGCAGCAGGTTTTGTAAAAAAACTCGCTGTGAGAGAAATCCAGGCCGATATTGGCTTGAAAATAGGGAGAGTGGTCTCGCCAGATTAAAATTCGCGCCCGTAGCGTTATAAGTCAACATCGAATCGCTACGCTCTTCGTGTTGTCCAGCTGCAGCGCCTAGGGGCTCGAGTCATAAGCCAATCCATCAAGAAGGTCAAAGAACGACCTTCTCGCCGGCTCGTCTTATGCTTGTCGCCCCTAAGCAAGGCGCTTCCGCTTTTCATTTTCCTTTATCTCGTGCCGGTGTGCTCCAGTCCATACGTCGCTAACCGGCCGCTTCCGCTTTTCATTGTCCAGCTCCAGCGCCCAGCGTCTAGTGGACTTCGCCCACCTCTCTACGATAAGTCAACATCGAATCGCTACGCTCTTCGTGTTTCCTATATCTTAATCGGGTGACTCCAGTCCATACGTCGCTAAACGGCCGCTTCCGCTTTTCTTGTTACAGTTTTGCTATTAGTACGTGGCATGGGGCATTTTCGACCATCTTTTGGACGGTGCTTCCGGTAAAGAGCTTTTTGATTCCTGTTTTGCTGGATTGTCCAATTATGATCAAGTCGGCCTGCTCCTCACTCGCAAGCTTGCACAGGCTGGCGGGAGGAACACCATCAAGCAGCCGATAATCCACATTCATTCCCATCGTATCCATTTCCTTTCTTGCGTTATAAAAGGCCTGATCCGTGCTCTTCTCCACCTTTGCGTGTGTGGATTTTTCCGATACTGAATTATCCAGTGAAATAGGAGGAACTTGCAGGCCATCCACGGTGTATGCCCCAAAGCTGGGAGGGGTAATGGCAGCCTCGTTAGGTTCAGTGACTGTTTCAACTATTTTTTCCTCGGAAACATGAGCCATAATCAATTGGGTTTCAGGCTGTGCCACTTTCATTTCTTTCGCTAGCCTCAATGCTTGCCTGCTCTCATCAGAATTATCAAATGCGACAATCACTTTATTGAAGGCGACAGACATATCTATCATCCTTTCCCATTCCTTTTTTAGTTACATACCCATTTGTCTCAAGCCAAAATCACGTACAGGTACAATTAATGAAACTTATTTTTAAAAAGCAATTTCAGGTTATGTTATTCTTCCGCAATTTTTGGTAAAAGCAAGTGTCTTATAGCAGACATATTACATAAAAGGTTGGGGTGTTCAGTGGACAAAAATTCAACCAGTATAAATCTTTTGGAGAAATGGAATCGTGGGCATATGAACAAGGTACATATTTTGTCTGTATTAACAGTTTTGCTCGCTTTTTTAAGTTTTTTCCATATTTATGAAAAGGGAACAGATATCAGTGAACTGAAGGACGATTTGGCCAAGCCGACAGTCATCTATGATCATGAGAAAAAAGTGGTGAGCAAAATTTCAGCGAATAAGAATGAAGGGCTCGGAATCAATGAAATTCCTGATCAGGTCAAGAATGCTGTCATTGCGATTGAAGATCATCGCTTTTATCAGCATGGAGGGTTGACTATCTTGGCATTTCCAGAGCTTTTGTGAAAAATATGAAAGCCGGATCGATTGTGGAAGGCGGCAGTACCATTACACAGCAGCTGACCAAAAATTCACTATTGACTGCTGAAAAAACGTACAAGAGAAAATTAAACGAATTTTTCCTGGCCAGGAAAATTGAAAAACAATATTCAAAAGATGAAATTCTTCAAATGTATGTTAACCGGATTTACTTTGGGAATGGTTTCTTGGGGGATTAAGTGCAAACAAATGAACTGCCTATGGATTGAGTTGGGGGTTAAGATTAGAGAGGTTTCGTCTCTAAAGGGTTTCCAGAAAAATAAATCAGGCCGCATCCTATTGATGCGGCCTGAAAATTGTCTGCAAAAACCAAAGAAGGTAAAAGAGACCTGCCAGGAAGGCAGGTCTCTTTTAGAAGAAAGTTAAAGCTGAAAAGATCCGGGAGATTGAAGCATGCGTTTGTTGCCAATCTGGACGACAGAAGCGTCGTTTGTCAGCATGGTTGTCAGTTTTTCAAGATTTGTCTCAGCCTCTGTTCCCTCAACAATAATTTTAAGCGTGGATTGAGGTTCGAATGTAAGCAGGAAGGAAACCAGCTTTGGAAGTACGGTCGCATCCACTGTTTTTTGCTTGCTGTATAGGTAAGTAGTGCCATTGATTTTTTTAGCGACTTGATGGATTTCAAGCATTTTTTTCATTGAAAATTTCTTTTGGACGATTACGTTGGATGACATAATCTCTTTCATTTTTAAGACTCCTTTTTGTTTGTCTTTAGTGTTTTAGTTATTATTCACCCCGAAAAATGATCTCGAAACAAAATTTTCTCTAAACGGAGCGCCCAATTTTTAGGTGGTATTTGCCGATGTGCCTTTCCATTCTATATAGTGGATGAATAGCCGAATGATATGGAGGAATGGACATGCTGACAGTAATCAAAAATGGAGAAGTGTATTCTCCTGAATATCTTGGGAAGAAAGATATCCTGGTTGCAGCCGGAAAGATTGCCTTTATAGAAGACGTTATCAGAATCCCAGAAGAGTTTGTTGAAATCAATGTCATTGATGCGACTGGAAAGTTTGTGGTACCGGGTTTTATTGATGCGCATGTCCATATTATCGGAGGGGGAGGGGAAGGCAACTTCAAAACAAGAACCCCTGAACTTATGCTGACGGAGGCAACGCTTGCAGGTGTTACAACGCTTGTCGGAGTCATTGGCACAGATGGAACCTCCAGAACAATGAGCGCACTCGTTGCCAAGGCTAGGGCGCTTGAAGAGGAGGGAATTACTTGTTTCGTCCACACAGGTTCGTATCAAGTTAATTTGAGGACGCTGACAGGAAGAATCGAAGACGACATTATCTTGATAGATAAAATTATCGGCGCCGGGGAAATTGCGATAGCAGACCATCGTTCTTCACAGCCTGAATATCTTGATATTGCAAAGATTTCCGCTGCAGCAAGACTAGGCGGACTTCTGTCAGGAAAAGCTGGTATTGTGAATATCCATGTGGGCGACAGCAAAGCTGGCTTGAAAGTGCTTGAGGAAGTTCTTGAAAATACGGATTTACCAATCAGGCAGTTTTATCCTACGCATATCAACAGAAACTCCCACTTATTCCAGCAAGGGATTGCCTATGCAAAAAAAGGCGGTTTTGTTGATTTTACGACAAGCACAATTCCGAGATTCCTCGAAGAAGGCGAGGTTAAGTGCAGCATCGCACTCCGCCTTATGCTCGAGGCTGGGGTGGACATTTCAATGATCACTTTTTCCTCGGATGCCCAGGGAAGCCTCCCGGATTTTGATGCCTCCGGGGAGCTAAGAGGGGTGAAAATCGGAAAGGTGTCCTCTCTATACAAAGAGGTAAGGGATTCTGTCATACTTGAAAATATTCCGCTCGAAATAGCCTTAAAGGTGATTACGGAAAACCCTGCCCATATCCTTAAGCTCTCTGAAAAAGGAGCAATCAAAGCGGGAAAGGATGCGGACATCGTCCTTCTAGATAAAAACAAGCTTGAAATCGAAACCGTACTGGCAAAGGGCCGGGTTATGGTCGAAGCAGGAAAAGCGGTTGTGAAAGGTACGTTTGAAGGACAATAGCTTCGTGTTAAATTTAACTAGTATGAGGATTATCACTATTATTCATATTTTCGTCACAAAAAAGTAAGAATTCCATCAGAGAAGCCGCTCTTTAATATGTTAATTTTATGATAAACAACCTTAACATTAAGGAGGGCTGGACAATGGAGCAGTTCTCAGTAACGCTTGCAATAGCAAGCATAATGGTCCTTGGTTATTTCATTGGGTATGCAATTGCTAAATAAGTTTGAACTAAAATACAGAAAAAGGCCGGCTTATCCAATTGAAGGCTGGCTTTTTTCTATTTTTCATCGGTGTTATTCTCTCTGATTGCTTGACAGAGCTTTCTGATAAAGTAAACCATCTCTGTAAATTTGACTAATGTCCATCTCCTTTTTCCTCAAGCTAGAAACCACACGAAAAAAGTAAAGTTCAGCAATTCAACTCATATTATCTACAAAATTTCGGCAAGGGGGAAAATAGGTGAAGAAAATGATTTTTGCAGCGAGTTTGGTCCTTATAATAACTGCTGTGTATGTCCTGGGCAAACCATATTATCATACAGAATTTGCAAAGGCCGAGGTAAATGAAGAAGTCGTGTCTGAGGCAGCGAATATTGATGCATTGAGCGTCCAAACCTCATCAGCCAATGTGAAAATCGTGCCGGATACGGCTGACACAATTACTGTGAGAGCGACTGGGATGATCGACAAAAAACTAAAAGGTAAATACCGTTTGAAAACGAAAGAAAATGGCAGCGTATTAAATATCAAGTATTTAACAAATGAAAATACTGTTGGGATTAAATTTGGGAGTGAAAAGGATATAAATATTCACGTTACTGTACCTAAAAAGGTCTATCGTGAGTTAGCGGTGTCAACAACTTCGGGAAATATTGAGGTCGAAAACATTTCTGCCCACAATTTTAAATCCAAGACAACTTCTGGTGAGCAGAATATCAGAGAAATAGAAACAGAAGATGCTTTGTCGATTCATACTACTAGTGGAGATGTTAAATTGACCCGCAATTCAGTAAAGTTTTTCTCAATCGATTCGACTAGCGGGAATGTTGAAACTGAAGCACTGAATTGCGAGAACGGTAAGATACACATCACTTCCGGGACAGTAAAAATGAAACAAAGTTCTGAATTTAAGGAGCTCGATATTGGTACGACAAGCGGGGATGTCGAGATGGCCTTCGAAAAGAATCCGGAATCATTAAAAATAGATTTTCAGGGAGACTCCGGTAAACCGTCTATAGAATTGCAGGATGTGATGTATAAGGACAAAGGAAAGAATTTTGCTAAAGGCATCATCGGAAATGGTGCCAATGCCTTAAAAGTTAAAACTACATCAGGGGACTTGGCAATCAGATAGCCGGCAGGTTCCGGGTGTCTGGTAAACCAGCATAAAAGCCAGCGCATCAAGTAAAGCGCCGGCTTTTTGTATTATATTAAATCTTCTTACTGTGATTTTCTGAAGAAAAATATTATGCTAGAAGAGAATGAATAATCAGGAAGTACCATACAGGAGGAAATGTCATGGCAGAGTACCGGTTGGAAAGAGATACGCTGGGGGAGGTCAGGGTACCTTCTGATAAATACTGGGGAGCACAGACACAAAGGAGCAAGGACAATTTTAAAATCGGCGGTGAAAAAATGCCGGTGGAAGTGATTCTGGCTTTCGCACAGATTAAAAAGGCTGCAGCATCAGTGAATTCTAGGCTTGGCAAATTGCCGGAAACGAAAAAAGATGCAATATGCCAGGCATGCGACGAATTAATTGCAGGCCGGTTCGACGACCATTTTCCGCTGGTAGTCTGGCAGACAGGGAGCGGTACACAGTCGAACATGAACGTCAACGAAGTTGTTGCTCGAAGGGCCAATGAAATTTTGAAAGCTGCAGGGGGAACGGAAACTGTTCACCCTAATGATGACGTCAATATGTCGCAAAGTTCGAATGATACATTTCCAACCGCCATGCATCTTGCTGCTGCAAAAGTACTGAACAGCAAACTTCTGCCATCACTTAACAATTTAAAGACAACGCTTACAGAAAAAGAACGAGAGTACCATGATGTTATAAAAATCGGAAGAACTCATCTTCAGGATGCCACTCCGCTGACTCTCGGCCAGGAAGTGAGCGGCTGGAAGGCAATGCTCGAAAAAGATAAAAGCATGATTACCGAAGCGGCAGCGCATCTCAGTGACCTAGCTATCGGCGGTACCGCGGTTGGCACTGGTATCAACGCCGGCAAGGAATTTGGAGTGCTTATGGCCGAGGAACTTTCCACTCTTACTCAAATGGAGTTTTATAGTTCTGCTAATAAATTCCACGCCCTGACTTCTCACGATGAGCTTGTGCATGTCCATGGCGCTTTGAAGGCACTAGCGGCTGACCTGATGAAAATTGCAAATGACGTCCGTTGGCTTGCGAGTGGGCCAAGAAGTGGAATCGGAGAAATAACCATCCCAGAAAATGAGCCTGGAAGTTCCATCATGCCAGGAAAAGTAAACCCGACACAAAGCGAGGCGCTTACCATGATAAGCTGCCAGGTGTTTGGCAATGATGCAACGATCGGCTTTGCAGCAAGCCAGGGGAACTTTGAACTCAATGTGTTTAAACCTGTCATCATCTATAATTTTCTTCAAAGTGTCAATCTGCTTGCAGATGGCATGGAATCTTTTAATAATAATTGTGCGGTTGGGATAAAAGCAAACAGGGTAGTCATCGATAAGAATCTTGAAACATCATTGATGCTTGTAACTGCCTTGAATCCGCATATTGGGTATGAAAAGGCCGCGGAAATTGCAAAGCATGCTTTTCGGGAGAGCCTGACATTGAAAGAAGCGGCTGTAAGGTCAGGACATTTAAGTGGAGAACAGTATGAACAATGGGTAAAACCAGAAAAAATGATTTAATAAAAAGCCCCCTTGATAAAAGGGGGCTTTGCCATTTCTCATTTAGTTAATTAGCGCTGAAATCCGCCGCCAAGCTGCTGTTGAGCCATGCTTACAAGACGCTTTGTGATTTCTCCCCCAACAGATCCGTTTGCGCGGGAAGTAGTTTCTGCTCCAAGGTTAACTCCGAATTCCTGAGCAATTTCATATTTCATTTGATCAAGAGCTGCTTCAACACCAGGAACCAATAATTGATTAGAGTTGTTGCTTCTAGCCATTAGTTTTTCCTCCTTTGTGTTTAACTTGTTGTGGTTTAGGGCCAGCTTGGAATTGAACCAATCTGGCAATGACAATAGCAGCCTGCCTGGCCCGAATCGTAAAGTTCAGGTCCTTAGGGGGGATTCAGCTTTAGCAAGGGATTGCTGCTGTACTAAGTATTATGGTTGTTTTTTCACTGTTTATACTGCCGTAGAATCAGGGAATTAATACCTATGCAACAGATCAGCTACATAACCTCATGATCTTGACAAACAATAGGGTTATGCAGCAAAGAAAGGGTGGATTAAATGGGAATGTGTCCGCTTTGCAACGGTTTTAGAGAGGTACACCCTAACTGTCCTGATTGCGGTTCGGGAATGGAGGATAATGGACGCGAAGCAGAGTATTATGATGATTACAGTCCTTATATGCCAATTGATATGATGAAGCTGGAGGATGGCTATCCGAAGGACATGCAGGATGGAGAATGCCCGCATTTATTTGTTTGCTCTGAGTGCAGGGCAGGCAGGATTATGCTTATAAAAGAATGACGTTTTTGCGAAAGGGCAGATGGCATAGGCTAAGGAAAAAATCCAGCCGCACTCTTAAGAGTGCGGCTGGATTCGTGAGTTTTATTATTGACGGATTCTTAATTCTGTTTCGGCATCGAAGAAATGAGCTTTGTTCATATCGAAAGCAAGCTCAATGTCTTCGCCAGGCTGGATGTCTGTGCGTGAATCGATGCGTGCCACAATATCCTGCCCTTCAATGGAGGAGTATACCATTGTTTCAGCGCCGAGCAGTTCTGCCACATCGACATGCATCTTAACGGAAGTTCCTTTGGAAGCTTCGATGAAAAGCGGCTCGTCGTGCAGATCCTCTGGCCTGATACCGAGGGTGATGTTTTTACCGATATAGCCTTGGCTGCGAAGAACCTTCATTTTTCCTTCGGGCACCGCAATGGAAGTTTCTCCTGTGACGAATTGGCCGTCAACCAGCTTACCGCTTAGGAAGTTCATGGACGGAGAGCCGATGAAGCCGCCGACAAATACATTCTCAGGATTTTCATATACATCTTTTGGCGCGCCAACCTGTTGAATTATACCATCCTTCATGACAACAAGGCGGGTCGCCATTGTCATCGCTTCAGTCTGGTCATGCGTTACATATATAGTTGTAGTGTTCAGGCGGCGGTGAAGCTTGGCGATTTCTGCCCGCATCTGGACACGGAGCTTAGCATCAAGGTTTGATAACGGCTCGTCCATCAGGAAGACCTTTGCATCGCGGACGATGGCACGGCCGAGCGCGACACGCTGCCGCTGACCTCCGGACAATGCTTTTGGTTTCCGGTCAAGGTAGGCTTCCAAGCCAAGAATTTTGGCCGCTTCCTTCACTCGGCGGTCGATTTCATCCTTCGGAAACTTCCGAAGCTTTAGGCCGAATGCCATATTGTCATAGACAGACATATGTGGGTAAAGGGCGTAGTTTTGGAAAACCATGGCGATATCCCGATCTTTTGGAGGAACATCGTTGACGCGTTTTCCATCAATATAAAAATCACCTTTGGATATTTCTTCAAGACCAGCAATCATTCGAAGGGTAGTGGATTTTCCGCAGCCCGAAGGTCCGACGAATACGATGAATTCTTTATCTTCGATGTGAAGGTTAAAATCACTGACAGCTGTTACGTTATTATCATAAATTTTATAAATCTGCTCAAGTTTTAATTCAGCCACGTTCATCTCTCCTTAGTGGATTCGTTTACAATCCTTAGTTTACAGAAGCAGCCTTAAAATCACACCGGCAAAGTGCACAAAGATTCCAGCCTGTTTTCATGCACTTTGCTGTCAATTTGACCTGAAACCATGAAGGCATGCAAGGTAGACAGTGATGCTGCTGTGGAAGTCCTTGAGATTGATCCCTGTCCGCTCAGAGAATTTTTCAAGGCGATACTGGAGGGTGTTCCTGTGGATGTATAGCTGTTTCGCGGCAAGAGAGACATTTGATCCGCACTTAAGGAACACGAGCAGTGTATCCAACAGTTCAGGGTCTTCTTCTAAAACAGGCGCAATATCTGCCTTGATCAGGCTATTCAGATTCTGGGGCAAATGCGCGGCAATAGAAGACGGGATGATTTTCTCCAGCATAAAGACTCGCTCGCCAGGAATTAAGGTGAGTGACTCCGCAAACATCTCCCTTTCCTGCATGAATAATTCTTTTAAGGGAAGATAAGCATGGCGGGTCTTTCCTATATAAAAGAAGGTTTTTATATAAAAATCGCTTTCAAGAGTGCGGGCAATCGAGAATATTTCATCCTCGTCATATAATGGGGCCTTGCCAGTTTCGGCAATGATGCCATTTCGGGGGTCAATCCAGATGATTGTTGAGCCAAGAAAAAACTCTTGCAAGGCTTCACTGAACTCCCCGCTGCCGGTAATGGCCCCGCTTGTTTGGAACTGGATGAAACGTACGCTTTCTGCTGGCTCGACAGGCAGGGGTCCGTCCAGTAAGAGATAGTCACGCCATTCTTTGGCTTTGCCGGAAAGGATAGACATATTTTCAGGCTCGGCCATTTCGAACAAGCCTTTTAAAAGGTCAAGCTGTCCTTGCTGCAGTTCCCTTTTTGGAATTCCAATCCATTCGATTTTTCCATGTTCCCTGAACCAGAAGAAGTCTGTTGGACGAGGATAGGGCAGATCGTTTGAGATCAATGTATTTTGAAAGTAGTTTTGGAGTTGCTTCAGCATGGTCGTACCCTCTTTTATAATTTGATATGTAGTCCGATTTCTTTTATTATTATATCAGTAAAGATTGTCAGGATACGACCCGAGCTGGTTTATCTTTCGGCGGGTATCGGAATGCGATTACAGTATATGATATACATTATTGATTTATCTGACAGAAAGAGGTGTTTTCAGAGTGGATTACACACCGGAAATGAAGAACCGTTTGAAACGGCTGGAAGGACAGGTTAGAGGCGTTATTCGCATGATGGAAGAAGAAAATCATTGTAAGGATGTTGTTACACAGCTGTCTGCGGTACGCTCGGCTGTTGACAGGGCGATGGGATATATCGTGGCAAAAAATTTGGAAACATGTATAAGAGAAGCGACTGAAGAAGGTAGGAATGCAGAGGATGCCATCCAGGAAGCAGTAAATATGATTGTTAAAAGCAGATAGGACGCCCTATACAACAGGGCGTCTTTTTTTTGCTGTCTTACTTATCATATACATGGAACAGCATCAGTTCATGGATCTGTCCTGTTACCTGATCTTCCGCTTTTTCAGGCGGAGCTGCAGTGACCCATTCTATTTTTCCATCCGGATGATAGACTCCTGCATACCTTTCCTTCCTAAAGTAAAATGAAAATCTCCAGCCAGGTAACTCCTTGTTTTCAAACAACGGTTTGTATTGAAAATGTGTCAGCATGCGCCATCCCCTCCTGATTCCATTGTACAGGGGCAGTGGGGTGACTCGCGAATATAAGCTTCAAAAACCTGCCTTTCTAAAAAGTAAATTTGTTAGGAGCGAAACCCTTTTTTGTTCAATATGCTCTTCATCGAAGGACATCGGTTTTGAATTAATTTCATAGATGACATAGTTCCCGCTGGAGGTTAATCCGGCATCGATTGAAAACTCTCCGAAGTAACCTAGATTTTTGGAGATCAAAGCACCTGCTGCCATGACTGCTTTTTCGAAAAAGCGGTCATGCTGCCTGGTTCGAAGCGGTTCATACGGGATAAGAATCCCTCCGTTTGGAATATGGGTAGTCAGGTTTTGCGTTTGCGAAAGTCTGATACCGACACCTGTCACCGTGTAGCCTTCAGGACCATCAAGTGCATGAACCCTGAAATCATAGCGTTTGCCATCAAGGAGATCAGGCGAAATTTCAGATTGGGCAATATAATCCTTTTCAAGGAGGAGACTGCTGTTATTATCCCATAGTTCTTCAAAAGATCGGTATTCCTTCCGGGATTGGTGACCGCTCCATTCCAGCAAGCCGCCATCAATCCGGACAGCGTAGAGTCCTTTACCTTGTGAGGACAAGCATGGTTTTAAGTAAACCGACTTCTGACTAGTAAGAAAATCGTGAAGCTGTTCCATGCTTTCAATCTTGATTGTCTCAGGCATCAGCGGGGCAAGAAAGGAATCTTTCTTAAAAAGCTGGTAAAGCTCATGCTTATGAAGGAAGGAAGGGTTGAAAAAGGGAATTTTCCACTCTTTGAAGACCGCTGCAGCTTTTAAAAACGAAGATGTCTCTTCTGTTTTACGGAAAGGGACGCGGTTATAGACAACGTGTGGGAGCGGAGTGGTTACCTTGGCCCATTTTTCGGGATCAGGGAGGAAGATATAACCAGAAATTTGGTGGGATTCCACCGATTCAGGACAAAAGACTACACAGAGTCCACTTTTTTTGATTGCTTCCTTCTGGAGGGAGATGAACAGGGAGGAGTTCCCGGCAACGCCTTTTTCACCTTTTTGAGCTGTCATGATACCAATAATAGGGCCTGCATTCCTGCTTTTTTCGTTGAGGAGCACTTCGTATGAGATCAGCCGACTTTCATTTAAGGGCCTCACGCACGGAAGCCTGGAAGAAGCAGCTCCAAATGAAAGAGCTCCATGCTCATTGTTCTGATGGAACCAGCGCTCCTGCCAGGGATCATAATATATCTTCATGTAAATAATTCCTCTGGATGTAAAATCGCTTTTTCAGCAAGGTATACACCATAGGCGAGAGACAGCTTTCTTGTGAGGATATCGAATTCCTTCAATTCGGGATGCTTGAATATAGATCTGCCCGGTTTCGAATTTGCTTCAAACAGCCAGACTTTATCCTCCCTGTCGATTCCAAAGTCAAATCCAATTTCCCCGATAAAGCCTGTCATCTGTTCTTCAAGCGAATTGCTTAAGTTGAGTGCAGCAGCCGAAAGCAGCTGTTCATACCTCAACCGGTCTTCCGGAGCTTCGAACAGTTCCGTCAAGGTCTTTACTTCGCCGCCGTTATTGACATGTGTAGTCGCACTGCCAGTGCCCCCGATCTTTGCTGCAATGGCAGCGATCTGCCAACGACCATCACCATCTTTGTTCGTATGAACCCGGAAATCGACGAGCCGGGAGTCAAGCCGGAGCATCCTTATTCCCTGCTGGACAATCATGCTTGAAAGATTCCGTTTTTCAAATATTTTTTCCATCAGACCTTCAAGGCTGTCAAACTTTAATAGCTTGTTATGACCTTCTCGGTCGCGATACCGGCAAAAGTAAAAGCCCTCCCGCTTGCTATAGATGATTTGGTGTACGCCGTTACCAAGGCTCCCATTAATCGGCTTGACATACACATGCCCATAGACAGCAAGCATCCTCTCGATAACAGAAAAAGATGAGAATGGATGGGTTTCTGGCAGGTGGGAAGATACACTCTCATCCTGCTGAAGTCTTTCGAATACATCTAGCTTGCTGAAAAAACCAGGATTATAAAAAGGGACAAGGTAATCCGACTCAAAGCGCTGCTTTACCTCTCGGTTGGCGTGATCAAGCTCCGCTCTTCGGTTGGGGAGCCGGTCATAGATAACATTCGGAAAAGGAACTTCCATTTTGATCCACTCCGAATCTATTACTGTATAGCCTCTGATTATCCCTTTGTCCCAATCAATATGCTCCTTACCGAAAACATAAGTAAAGGCTCCGGCTTCTTTGCTTGAAGAGAGAAGCCTGTAAAAAAATGACGATCTCTCACCGACCGGGCGAGTCGCAAAAGGGGTAAACCCCGATGTAAGTATTCCAATCAAAGGTCCAATAAACAAAGTATGGTCGTCAATGAGGGCGTAAAGATTTGAAGCGTTATCCGGAAAATGAAGCATGTCGCAAATACAGGCAGGAATCATGATCCGATTGCCATCATAGGCCTGGATGTCCACATCAGCCATTTTGTTACCGAAGGCTATCCGGGTCACCTGTTTTTCACGCAGCAGAATTCTCGGACAAAAAACTTTCAGCTTGGCGTTTATATTAACCTCGATTTGATAGCGTTTTTTCATTATAGTTCTCCTTTCCCTGGCTCTGTTCGGCCAGAAGTATGCCGTAGGCAAGCGGAGCCGAGTAAAGAAGGTCTTTGATCTCAGGACTGGTTTCTTCAAGCACTTTTCTGCCTGGCTTTGAATTCACATCGAGGATCCAAAGCGCCGAATCTGCTGCGATCCCGATATCGATTCCAATCTCGAATAAAGGAAGAAAGTGTGATTCAAGGATGGTGGGAAGGGCTGACGTTAATCCTTCCAATTCAGCCGATATAAACTCTCTGGAAACAGGCGGCAATCCCGCTTCCCAGGAACTGTATTCTTCAATGCTTCCTCCCGCTGCCAAATTAGAGAGAATCCTGTTTGCCTGCCCCGCCCTGATACCACGCCCGCGTTCCTTCCAAGATCCATTTTCATCTTTCTGAAGAAAAATCCTGATGTCCATTGGGCGGTTTTGTCTGTCAGTCAGCACAAGGAATTCCTGCATGAGATAGGGCCTGGAAATAATGTGCTTTTCTATCCAATTTTCTGCAGTGTTCCGGTCAGGAAATATGGATTTCAGAAGTCTCTCCCTTGTTTCTGCGCAAACGGTGATCGTTTCACCTTCCTCCTCCAGGCAGACGATGCCAGAGCCAGCATGGCCGAAGACGGGCTTAAGGATAATTTTCTTTTTTGAGGATAAAAAGGACAGAACGGAATAAACAGTATGCGCCTGTTTTGTTTCAGGTACGTATGGCGCCAGGGCTGAAGCTGCCAGGACTTTATAAAGCACCCATTTCCCAGGCAGTCCATGGCCAAGGAAAAGGAGATCTTCCCTGCTTTTCAGCCACTTCATGATTGACATACATCGCCTTGAATGATTGTCATCCCCATAAAGGCAGCGGTCATACAGGATGTTTGGAAGGGGAAACTGTGCCTGTGTCCAACGCTGTTGGTGGTGTTCGTATTTTTCCCCTGTTACCTGGTGGGTGACAGGGTCAATGCCAGAGGGGATAAACCTGAAACATTCCATTCCGTACTTTGCTGCACGTACTGCAATTTCCGTAAAATAATGCATTTCACTGCCCGGGTTAAGGGAAAGGATACCAAAAGCATTCATGTTTATCACCTCGGTTGGTTATGAAATAAGCCCTGGCTGCATTCAATAATGGCTTTTGCCGAAGGCCTGACTTTCGTTGCATGTACTTCAAAATCCTTTGACGGTTTACTATTGACTTCTATAATCCATAAATCTCCCGCAATATCTGCCCCGATATCGACACCGAGTTCTCCAGTGAGACCGGGAGCCTTGGCTGAAACACATTCTGCTGCATGTGTGGCGAGGGCGTTCAGATGCGCTGCGATTTCTTTTGCTTTTTCTATGCCGAATAAAGGGAAGAGTGCTTTCATGGGACGGATTGATTCTCCGCCGCGAGCAAGGTTGGCTACAAAATGGCCTTTTTCCGACAGCCTTGCGACAGTCGAAGTAACACCCCAGGAAAGATTCTTTCCGCGATGGCAGAGTACACGGAAATCAGTGGTCCTCCCATTCAGCGTCAGCAGCGGAATGCCTTGCTGGATGATATAATGCTGTTTCCCCAGGCATAGGGAAATTCTCTCAAAGACTTCCTCCAAACTGGTGAATACCATCTTGCTTTCTCCGGGAAAAGCAGAGAAATCTGCTCTGTAAATGCCATCTTCGTATACTAACTTAATAATCTTTCTTCCCTGGCTTCCATGAATGGGTTTTATAAAGACTGAATTTTTGCAGGGCAGCATTTTTTCAAGATTCGTCCGGCTGAAAAGACAGGTTTCAGGGAGATGTGTAGAAAGCTTTTGCTCTGAGCTCAGGAATTGGTGGACTTCCCATTTGTTTAAAAAACGGTTGTTGAAAACCTGGATATTTGCTTTTTCAGCAAGCTTCATAAATTCGGAGAATCTTTTCCCTGTTTCTGCACGGCGGGAATGGAGCCGGTTATAGACAACGTGTGGAAACGGAAAGAATTTTTTTACCCACATGTCTTCCTCTAGGAAATATCCATGGACCCCTTGGTCGGTTATCCCTTTTAACGTAAAGATATAGAGTAAAAGACCGGATTGCCGTGCATGAATGAACATTTCTCTGCAAAAGGTATGAATGCTACCAAAGTCCGGTCCGGAATCATTGCATTCCTTTGCATGGACAAGGACAGCAATGATAGGGGCAGCATCCTGGCTGCTGCCGAGGGATTCAGGAACCATGTTCATTCCTCATTTTTATAGAATTAATTTAAGCCAGATAGGCTGATACCGTATCCTATGTTTTGGACGGATTCAGGGTGCAATTTGGGCAGGATATTCATCTTCTCGCATTTCTGGGCATAGTCTGATATAGTTTAGTGGAATTCCGAAATGGAAAAGGAGCGGTGAAAATGCCAGTCAATCTTTATGATTCTGCAAATGAAATGGGAAAAGCAATCCGTGAAAGCGGTGAATTTACCGGTTTAAAACGGCTTTTTGATGAAGTAAACAATGATCCTACTGCACGTGAGACATTTGAAAACTTCCGAAACCTGCAAATGCAGCTTCAGCAAAAACAAATGATGGGCCAGGAAATATCCGAACAGGAAGTAGGGCAGGCACAGCAAATGGTCGCGCTTGTTCAGCAGCATCCGAAAATTTCCAAACTGATGCAGGCTGAACAGCATTTAAGCAAAGTAATCGCTGAACTTAATCAGATCATCATGAAACCGCTTGAAGAGCTTTACGGAAATCCCGACCAACAAAAATAAAAGAGCTGGCTCCCGGATATTTCTCCGGGAGTTTTTCTATGGAAAGGAAAAACTTCACGGACACCGTACCACTACCGATCATTTTTTAGCGAGGAAACGGAAGCAGTGCCCGGCAGTGAAAAATCAAAATGTCCCTTTTTCACCCCCTAAGGCTGCAGTAGGCCTGGTTCTAATCTTTATCGAACGGTCATACAAGTTATATAGGGAAGAAACACCAAAGAAAAGGGGGCTGTATCATGATTTATCGTCTTCTTGCCTTAAATGTGGACGGAACCGTTCTCCAGCCGAATGGAAGGCTCCATAGATCCACACGCGAGGCGATTGCATACGTCCAGCAAAAAGGCATTTATGTAACCCTTGTAACAGCACGAAGCTTTCCTTCAGCAAAAAAAGTTGCGAGGGCGCTTAAAATAGATTCGCTGCTTGTTACTCACCAGGGTGCAACGATTTGCGGGGAACATTCCAGCAAACCGCTTACCGCAAAAAGAATGACTGAAGATATCACATACGAGGTTGTTAGGTTTCTCGAGGGTTTTCCTTGCCAAATAAGGATTGTCCACGATCAGTTTTCGCTTGCGAATAAATATAAACTGAACCACAATTTGCTCGCACGGACTGTATTTACGACAGGGGATCCGTTGTTTTACTCACAGCAGTTTGTCGATTCCGTCAGTGAAACCATTGCCAACGATCCGGTTGCTGCCCCAAAGATTGAGGTCTACTTTGAATATGAAGACGATCTTGAGGATGCAACGCAGGCGCTCGGATCAATGTTTTCGGAAATATCGCTGCCGAAACTGAATGAGCTGAGGCTTGATATCTTGCCGGAAGGCGTATCAAAGCTTGATGGCCTGATTACGCTTGGTGAGCATCTGGATGTTCCGCTCAAGGAAATGGTGTCAATCGGAGACGCCATGGATGATATCGAAATGATCAAGGCATGCGGGCTGGGCGTTGCAATGGGGAACGCACCCGCTGAAGTGAAAAAAGCAGCCGATTGGGTAACAAGATCCAATAACCAGCACGGTGTGGCTTATATGATAAAAGAGCATTTCCGCAAGCAGCATCCTATCTCTTTTCTGCAAAAAATGAACATTATAAAAAAATAAAAATTGCCCCCCGCCTATTCGTTTTTTGGCAGGGGGTTTTTGCTGCTGTCATCCCGGCTCACAAACGTTTCCATAATGTTGACCTTGGAAATGACATTCTGTAAACTAAAAGGCAGTATGAAATGAAAAGGTGATACGATTGTATATTTATATAGAAGGTTTAGATGATGAAAGGTTTGAACGTCCGCTCCAGCTGATTTCAAATTTGTTTTTCGAGGAGCCGACCGTTTCTTTCGGAAATAAGAACGGAATTCCAGATGCTGCAGTCCGGATAAAAGTGGAGGCAGCCGAACATGTTTTGGTAAATGCGGTTTTGGAAGCGGATGGAAAAACATTAGAATCCTCCTGCCAAAAAGACATTACACAAGGTCTGAACGCAAAAGAAAACTTCAGAGAGGTCAAGAATGCAGTGTCGCACGCATATTTGACGGTGATGCAGGAGTGGACCGACATTGTCCAGAAGTGGGGAATACTCACTGGCGTCCGCCCGACAAAACTGCTTCATAAAAGCCTGCGTGAAGGGGCTTCAAAGGAAGCCGCCCATAGAAAGCTTGCTGAGGAATACTTAATTACTCCTGAAAAGATCAAACTCATGCAGGAAATTGTCGACCGCCAGCTGCTTGCCATGCCGGACCTGTACGACTTGCGAAACGAGGTCAGCATCTATATAGGGATTCCTTTTTGCCCAACAAAGTGTGCCTATTGTACGTTTCCTGCTTATGCGATCAACGGCCGTCAGGGCTCCGTCAATAGTTTCCTTGGAGGGCTGCACTATGAGCTGAAGGAAATTGGCGGATGGCTAAAAGAGAATGGGGTTAATATTACCACTGTTTATTATGGTGGCGGGACGCCAACTTCCATTACTGCGGAGGAAATGGACATGCTGTATGAGGAAATGTACAGCTCCTTCCCCGATGTAAAGAACATCAGGGAAATCACTGTAGAAGCAGGGCGGCCAGATACAATTACACCTGATAAGCTGGATGTCCTTAATAAATGGAATATTGACCGCATCTCTATCAATCCGCAGTCGTATATCCAGGAAACGCTGAAAGCAATCGGCCGGCACCATACCGTACAAGAAACGATTGATAAGTTCCATCTTTCCCGGGAAGCAGGAATGAACAATATCAATATGGACTTGATCATCGGCCTTCCAGGGGAAGGAAAGCAAGAATTTTCCCATACGCTTGCGGAGACGGAAAAGCTTATGCCAGAGTCTCTGACTGTTCACACGCTTTCATTCAAGCGGGCTTCTGAAATGACGAAGAACAAGGATAAATACAAGGTGGCAGGCCGGGAAGAAATTGAGGAAATGATGGATCTCGCCGAAAAGTGGACGAAACAGCACAGTTATGTTCCGTATTACTTGTACAGACAGAAAAATATCCTTGGAAACCTGGAGAATGTTGGCTATGCAATTCCAGGCCAGGAAAGTCTTTATAATATCCTGATCATGGAGGAGCAGCAGACGATCATCGGACTCGGCTGCGGGGCATCTAGTAAATTTATCCACCCGGATTCAGGACATATTACGCATTTCGCCAATCCGAAAGATCCTAAGTCTTACAATGATAGCTACGAGGAGTATACGAGGAGAAAAATCGATATTCTGAAAGAACTATTCAACAAAGAGAGCTCCCAACTGTAGGGATGTGATGTGAGCTTTTACCCAATAAATTAAAGATTACCACTGCTAAGCTTGTACAGCTTGGTAAAGGGCAGTCTTTTTTTCATTGCTGCGTTCCTGGTGCCTTTTGAGGGGGATTTTCTTAAGATATTCTATTTTTTAAAAAAGTCTGAAAAAAGATGACGTAAGCGCTTTAGTCCCTTTATAATGGAAATAGGAACACTTATTTAGGAGGGGATAGGATTGACGATTGACTTTCAGACGGAGACGGTAAAGGTAGGTATAGATGGAAGGACCGCGACAGTTGTATTGAACAGGCCGGAATCGCTGAACTCTCTTGATCTTGAGATGATCAGGGGGCTTTCATGGAACCTGAAGGAGCTGTGCAGCAATGATGATGTTGACATTGTTGTGCTTAAAGGTGCTGGAAGGGCATTTTCTTCTGGCGGGGACATCAAAACTATGCTGTCAGGATTGGAGGAGGCCGACTTCTTTTCCGTTATGGATTGCATCAGTGAGCTGGTCGTCACACTCTACAGCATGCCCAAAATTACAATCAGTGCAGTGACTGGCGCGGCGGCGGGGCTTGGTTTAAGTCTGGCGCTTGCTATGGATTATATTATTGCCGCTCCTGACAGCAAGCTAGCCATGAATTTCATTGGAATTGGCCTGATTCCGGATGGCGGAGCGCATTTCTTCCTGGAATCGCGTCTCGGAGAAACGAAAGCAAAGCATTTGATATGGGAAGGCAGGACGATGTCGGCAAGTGAAGCGCAGGAACGCGGACTTGTGGACGAAATTGTCGATGGAGACTTCAATGAAGCTGTAGGAAGAAGAGTGGAAGAGTGGCTAAACAAGCCGCTTCAGGCAATGATCAAGACAAAGAAAATTCTCGCGGATAAAAACCGCCCATGTTTGTTGAAAATTCTTGAACTTGAAAAGTTCGGGCAGTATAAAATGAGACAGACTGCTGACCATCAGGAAGGCATCAAGGCTTTTATCGAAAAAAGAAAACCTGTTTTCACAGGGAAGTAAACAAAAAGCAAAGAGATCCCGGTCTCTTTGCTTTTTATTATTTCTATCTTAGCAGGAAGTACTAAGGGCGAAACAGAATCAGTTTACCCCTTGGTGATGTACAGCGATGCGTCTTATCAGCGAGATTTTTTTCTTCCACCAGCCTTTTGCCGATTTCTTTCGCTTCTTCATCATTTCCTGCCTGGAAAGATTCATCAGCAATCTTTTCCCCATCCTGCTTGAATGCAGTCAGCTTATAAGTTTCCATAAGATATTCCCCTTTGTAATAATATTCTTACGATTTACTATTATTCTTGCATAATTGTCGGAAGAGTGCAAAAGAAAAAAACTGCTGGAAAAAGAAACCTGTAAAGGAGATAATCGTATTAAAGATAAGTGAAAGGGAGGAGGAACGGTTATGGTGTTAAAGCTTGAGCATGTCACAAAGAAATTCGGTGATTTCGCCGCAGTCGACAACTTGTCTCTGGAAATTCCCGAAAAAGAAATGTTTGGCTTTCTTGGGGCAAACGGCGCTGGAAAAACAACAACATTCCGGATGATCCTTGGCTTGATGGATCCAACCGCAGGAAATATCACTTGGAACGGGAAGCCAATCAATTATTCTACGAGCCCGCTGATTGGTTATTTACCTGAAGAAAGAGGGCTATATCCAAAGCTAAAGGTCCGTGACCAAATCGTCTATCTTGCACGGCTCCGCGGAATGCAAAAGAAGGCAGTGCTAAAAGAATTGGAGTATTGGCTAGAACGGTTCAAAGTTCCTGAATATGCGGATAAGAAAGTAGAGGAACTGTCGAAAGGGAATCAGCAAAAAATTCAGTTTGTCGCTGCAGTCATACATAAACCAAAACTGATCATTCTTGATGAGCCATTCAGCGGCCTCGACCCCGTCAATGTCGAACAGCTGAAGGAAGCAGTTCTTGAACTGAAGGAAGCTGGAAATACGATTGTCTTTTCAAGCCACAGGATGGAGCATGTTGAGGAAATGTGCGAGCATCTATGCATTATGCAAAAAGGCAGCCCAATCGTCCACGGATCTCTGAAGGATATCAAAAGGTCTTTCGGGAAAAAAAATCTCGTCATTCATGCAGACTTCGATCTCTCTTGGCTGAAAGAGCTTAACGGAGTGACGAGTGCGAAGAAGACACCGGAAGGAATCCAGCTACAGATTACCGGAGAAAGTGTTGCCGAGGAAGTGCTGAAAGAGATTTTCGGAAAAGGGTTTATCCGCAAGTTTGATCTGGAGGAGCCTTCTTTAAATGATATTTTTATAGAAAAGGCAGGTGCTTCCTATGAATAACTTTTTTATCATACTCTTCCACACGTACCTGAGCAAACTTAAGACAAAACAGTTCATCATTACGACAATCATCACGGCTGCACTGATGGTTGGACTTGCGTATCTTCCGAAGCTGATAGAGAGCTTTGACAAGGATAATACGGAAAGAATTGCAGTGATCGATGAAACGGGGCAGCTCTTTGAGCCGTTTAAAAAGCAAATCGCAACAGTCAATACAGATGTGAAGGTTGTCCGCTATACAGGCAACAATGAAGAGGCAGATAAAAAAGTGAAGGACGGTAAATTTGATGGTGTACTAGAACTCAATCTTACCAGCGAAAACCTTCCAGCGGCCTCTTACAGGGCAATGAGCATTGCCAATACAAGCGTCCCTGGCGACATCGAAGCAAGCCTCCAGCAGATGAAGACCATGATGGCATCGCAGCAGCTGAAGCTTACGCAGGAGCAGCTTGGCAAATTGTATGAGCCTGTCAAGCTTGATAAGAAAGCGCTGGAAAAGGATGCAAAAACAGAGGAAGAGTTAAACCAGGCCAGGGGTCTTGTGTATGTGCTCCTGTTTGTCATTTATTTTGCGGTCATCATGTATGCCAATATGATTGCAATGGAAGTAGCAACCGAGAAGTCATCAAGAGTGATGGAAATCCTGATTTCGAGCGTCTCGCCAATCAAGCAGATGTTTGCAAAAATTCTTGGAATCGGGCTTCTGTCGCTTACCCAGCTGGCGGTCATTTTGCTGGCAGGTTATTTCTCCATTAAACAGAATCTTAAAACAATGGAAGGCGGATTTTTCGAGTCTTTCGGATTTGGAAACATACCAGTCGGTACCATTGTCTATGCGGTCATTTTCTTTATCCTAGGCTATTTCCTTTACGCAACGCTTGCTGCATTCCTTGGATCACTTGTAAGCAGGATTGAAGATGTCCAGCAGATGATTACGCCGATGACACTCCTGATTGTGGCAGGGTTCATGATGGCGATGTTTGGGCTTGGCCAGCCTGAATCAACGTTTATCAAAGTGACTTCCTTTATTCCATTTTTCGCACCAATGCTGATGTTCCTCAGGGTGGGCATGCTCAATCTTCCCCTTTGGGAGGCGGCGCTGTCGATCGGAATCATGCTGGCCACGATTATTGCACTTGCCATTTTTGGGGCACGCGTCTATCGCGGAGGAGTCCTGATGTATGGAAAATCCAATTCCTACAAGGATATTAAAAAGGCCCTGCAGATGACCAAACAATAAAGGCAAAAGAAAACAGCAGCCCGGGAACTTTTGGGCTGCTGTTTTAACTTAACGAGATGAATAGTATTTTTACAAAAATCAGGAATCAGTTGAAGCAGATTTCTTTTCACTTTTAGGGAAGAAGGTATAAGACAGAGACACCACTGCATCGATCACGAGTATGATGGTCCATATCCGGCTAAAGTTATTTGCATCGGAATGTTCAAAGGGGAACACAGCTTCTTTTTCAGAAAACCATGCATTTAATAATTGTTCTGAACTCTCAATTTGACTGGCGAAATCCGAAGGTCCAATTAAAAGAAAGAGAATGATATGAACGAGGATGAAAATTAAAAAGTGAATGGAAAAACTTTTTCTTTCTCTTCGGGCATGCGCCTTGCCGTAGAGAGTAGCAGGCCCAGTTAATTCAGGGACGGGTTCTCCTTTCCACTTAGCAACTTTCCTCTGAATAAACACATCCAGCCGTTTAAAGTCCGTTTTTCCATAGGTCAGGGCATAGACAAGAAAAATTAAGATAATCACTTGATATCTCGTGAATTCACCCGTGTTCAAATAATCCATAAATCCCATCGCCGCAATCCACATGTCATTGACGATAAAAAGCAGAAAAAACACCAGACTGAGTTTTTTTAGACGAAACCAATAGCGCAAGGTTAAAAAAGTAAGAACGGAAATCCAGAAGACCGCCTCGGCGACAATCAAAAAAATCCATTTATGTTCTAAAATAAAATCCATAGCATTTCCTCCTAACCTGGGATATATCGATTCACGGCATTTCTAATCATTACCAATTGTATCAAAAGATCAGAATATTTTTGATACTGTTTTACAATAAATTTTAACTAATAAATGATTTTACGAAACGAAAAGATTGACATCCTTACTAAAACATCATAAAATTATCTCGAATTAAATATATTTCAATTCAAAATATATTTTACCAACAACACAGAAGAGGGAAAGGTTGAGAAAAATGACAAAAGTTCTTTATATCACAGCAAATCCAATGGGGGAGGAGCAATCCTTCGGCATGGCTGCAGGAAATGCATTCATTAAGACTTACAAGGAGCTTAACCCAGGGGATGAAATTATCACGATCGATTTGTTCAAGGAAAACATTCCGGCCATCGATGGAGACGTGTTAGGGGGCTGGGGCCAATTGGCTTCAGGAACAAGCTTTGGGGAACTGACAGGTGCTGAACAGGAAAAAGTGGCGCGTCTTGGGGCGTTGAGTGACCAGTTTGTTGAAGCAGACAAATATGTGTTTGTCACACCAATGTGGAACTTTTCGTTCCCGCCAGTAATGAAAGCATACTTGGATTCTGTCGCTGTTGCCGGAAAGAGCTTCAAATATACAGAACAGGGCCCAGTAGGACTGCTGACAGACAAGAAAGCACTGCACATCCAGGCTCGTGGAGGCTTCTATTCCGAAGGACCGGCTGCAGGAATGGAATTGGGGCATCGTTACCTTGATGTCTTGATGAATTTCTTCGGCGTACCTTCATTCGAAGGACTCTTTATCGAAGGTCATGCTGCACTTCCTGAAAAAGCTGCCGAAATCAAGGAAGACGGAATCAAACGCGCTATGGAACTTGCACGTAAATTTTAATTTTGAAAGAGATCGCCTATCTCCGGCTTTGTAGCTGGGAGAGGGGCGATTTTTTTTCGGCTTTGGAGATATCAGTGATTCTGTGAAATTTTATTAAAATGGCCTTTGGGCGATATTTAGTTTGCGCTGGTCGATACTTGGCCGTGGTTGGTCGATAAGTGTGGGAGCGTAGTTGATATCTTCGGTAAGTTGAACGATATCTTGAGATCATCATAATTTTCGCGGCAGCAAGTCTCATGAAATGATGATATTACAGCATTTGTACTGATCTGGTCGCAAAATTTGCAGCATCGTCTCAGGTTTCGTATAGCAAAATGATTACAGAAGATGATCCAACACCTTTGCTAATATCTCCGAAAAAAATCCCTATACCGTCACATACCCCGCTTATCTTCCTCGAAAATATATAGAACGTGCATTCGTATTTTCTGGATGGTACAATAGATAAAAAGCTCGCGAAAGGGTAGGGAACATGAAAGAAATCAGCTTTATACATAGCGCGGATTTGCATCTCGACAGCCCGATGACGGGATTGAAGGCGCTGCCCGAAACGATTTTTAAAAGGCTGCGGCAGAGCACGTTTAAGGCACTCGCCAATATTGTCGACAAAGCGATTGAACACCAAGTGGACTTTGTTATCCTGGCGGGTGATATATTTGATGGCGAAGATCGCAGCTTAAAAGCGCAATCAGGATTCCGCAAAGAAATGGAGAGACTTGGCGAAGAAGGAATCCCGGCATATGTGATCCATGGCAATCACGACCACTTAGGAGGAAATTGGCCAAGGATTGAACTTCCTTCGAATGTTCATATTTTTTCGGACAAGCTTGGCGTGGAACACTTTTCAAAGAAAGATGGAACTTCTGTAAATCTTTATGGTTTCAGCTATCCTGAAAGGCATGTCCAGGAAAGATGGATCAATCAGTACGAAAAAGAAGACGGAGCAGATTTTCACATTGGGATATTGCACGGACACTCCGAAGGCGATACGGAACATGGAAGATATGCGCCTTTCACATTGCCGGAGCTCGTTTCAAAAAGATTCGACTACTGGGCACTAGGCCATATTCATAAGAGAAGAGTCCTTTCAGAGGATCCGCCGGTTATTTATCCCGGCAACCCACAGGGGCGGAACCGGAAAGAGAGCGGCCCAAAAGGCTGTTATCTTGTCAAAATGTATGAGGGCGGAACAGAGTGCAGGTTCATTGAAACGAATGACATTGTGTGGCAGGAACGCCATGTAGACGGCTCGGCCCTTGACAGTGCTGGAACCCTTTACCGCCTGTGTAGATCTGAAATCGAGCAAGTCCGCGAATCTGGAAAAGGCACCCTCCTTTTGCTCCGTATCGATCATGTTGATCCCACTGTTAAAGAATTGACTGAAGCTATCGATAGCGGTGAAATGCTTGAGATCCTCCAAGAAGACGAAAGTGAAGAAGAGTCTTTCGTATGGATAGCCGGCCTTACCTTCAGCCGTGATTTCCGCTACGACAGGGAAGCGCTAAAAGCCCACAGTGAGTTTTACGGTGAACTTTTTTCGGTGATTGATCAATACGACCGTCATGAGGATTCACTGGCTCCTTTATATAGCCATTCTATTGCCCGGAGGCATACGGAAGAGCAGTCGGAGGAAACCCGCAGGGAGGTTTTGGAAGAAGCAGAGAGAATGCTTGTGGAGCTGTTTGAAAGCGATTAAGAAAGCGAGGGACAGATTTGAAGCTGATTGAGATACATATATACGGATACGGAAAGCTGGAAAATATCAAGCTTTTAGGACTGCAGGGCATCCAGGTGTTCTATGGGGAAAATGAAGCTGGGAAATCAACGATTATGTCCTTTATCCACAGCATTCTGTTTGGCTTCCCGACAAAGCAGCAGAACGATCTTCGATACGAGCCGAAAAAGCATTCAAAGTATGGCGGCATGCTGAAAGCTGAATTCCCCGGTAAACGCCTCGCTGTGATTGAAAGGGTGAAGGGGAAAGCGACAGGCGATGTCACCGTTACACTTGAAGACGGAACAGCAGGCGGAGAGGAGCTACTGTCACAGCTGCTCGAAGGAATGGATAAAAGCACCTATCAGTCTATTTTTTCATTTGGGTTCCAGGGATTGCAAAACGTGAACAGTATCAAGGGAGAAGATCTTGGCCGCTATCTGTTTTCGGCAGGAGCGCTTGGGACAGACAAGCTGATGCAGGTAGAAAATCATCTTTTAAAGGAAATGGAACAACGGTTTAAGCCAGGAGGAAAAAAACCTGTGCTGAATGAAATGCTAAAAGAGCTGAAGACGCTCCATGAATCCCTAAAAAAGGCAGAGAATGAGAGTAAGGAATACATCCTTCTTACAGAGGAAAGGTCCAGCCTGGAAAAAAGACTTACCGATATCCATGAAAAACAAGAAGCAGCATGCAGTAAACTGGCGAGGCTAAATGAAATGAAACGCCTGCAGGCTGTCATACTGGAAGGCGACCGAATTCGCCGGAACCTAATGGATGAAGGGAATATTACTTTTCCCGAGAATGGCATAAACAGGCTTGAGAGAATACTGGATTTGGAAAGACCCCTTGCCACGAGGCGGGAGTGGCTTGCTGAAAAGGTGAAAAAGCTGGAGGCAGAGGCTGAAGCATCGAAGCCGGACATGAGCATGCTTGAGCGGGAGGCCGAAATAACGGCAAGGCTGGAAACATTCACGGTATACGAACAAGAGAAGGTTAAACAAAGAGAAATCGATTCAAGGCTTGAAGAAATAGCCGCAGAAATCGACCAGGCAAACGATCACTTTAATAAAAATTTTACAGAGGAAACAATCAGTTTTGCAAATACCAGCCTATTCGTCAAAGAGAGAGCGGAAGAAATCCAGCTTTCCCGGGCAAATCTGCTCCAGAGAAAAGTAACTCTTGATGAGAGCTTTCAGGAAGAAAGTGTTGCTGTCCAAGGACTTGAAGCGGAAGTGGCTTCACTGGAGCAAGAAGTGCTTGGGAAAGAAGAAAGGGAAGAGCTTTATAAACAGCTGAAAGCGCTGGAAAGCAGGGATAGGCTGGAAGAAGAGCTAAGGCAAATCACCTTGATGGCGGACAGCGACAGATCAAGAAAAGCGATGAACAAGAAGAGAGCAGCGCAAGGGAGAAAACGGGAGAGTGTTCAAAGCCTGGTTCTCGGCTTTCTCTTCCTTTGCATGCTTGCTGCCGGAGCCGTGAGCAGCCAATGGCTGCTCGCAGTAGGAGGACTGGGAGGCCTTTTGCTTGTATTGTTTATGTTATTTAGGCCAGCCTCAGTATTTGATGCGGGTGAGACAGGGAAAGAGCTGGAACTAAATGAGCGGGAAAGGGAACTGAAAAAACTCTTAAACGAAGCATCCAGACAAGATTCTCTGCTGTTAAGGGAAAAGGTGGCGGAGGATGAAAAGCTGCGGAGCCGCCTTCAGGATTTGAAAGCAAGGCTAGATCAGCAAAATCACCGTTTTGACCGGGTCATCCAAGCCTTCGAAAAATGGGAAAGTGAAATTCGGGAGCTCAACAAGCTGCAGGATGGGCTCGCCAGGGAATTGCAATTGGAGACATATCCGGAAAACGGGCGGATTTATGATACTTTCCTGCTTGTTGAGCGGCAAAAACAACTTTTCAGGGAATATAAAAGGCTTAAGGAAAGATGGAAGGCTGTCCGTGCATCACAGGAGGAGCTGGAGAATGCATTTAAGGAACTGTCATCCTCCTTCCTAAAAGGTGAAGGGGTCACTCTCTACGATACAGCTTCCATGCTGAAGAAAAAGCTGCGAAGTGAAATTGAGCGGGCGGCTGGATACAAGGAAGCTATGACGAAACTTTCCGAGCTTCGGGAAGAAGACGAACGCCTAAAAAAAGAACATGATATGCTATCAGAGGAAAAGGCCCAGCTTTTACAGCAGGCGGGAACTGAGGAAGAGGAATCCTTCAGGCTTGCCGGGAAAATGGCAGGACTGCAGGCAGAACAAAGCAGCCGCTTGCAGGAGATCACTTTTCAGCTGGAGGTTGCAGGCATCTCAGAACAGGAAAAAGACCAGGTGCTCACTGGTCTTAATCCCGATGAGGCCATCGCGGACGTTGAAAGCCTTGCGAATTGCTTAAAGGCAGAGCATCAGAAGCTTCATGACCGGCTGGCGGAGGTCCGCCATAAAATCGGCATGCTTGAAGCAGGGGGACTATACAGCGAGCTTTTGCACCAATACCGCCAGCTGAAATCAGAATTCCAGGAAAAAGCAAAGGAATGGTCTAAATTTTCCATTGCAAAGGATTTGCTTCTGAAAACTGTTGAAAGGTACAAATCATCAAGGATGCCTAGAATGTTGGAAAATGCCGAAGAGTATCTCCGTTTCCTCACTGGCGGGGAGTATATGAGGATTACACCGAATGCCTTAGGGAGCGGCTTTTGGATTGAAAACAAGGAACATACCAGGTTTGAAGCAAACGAACTGAGCCAGGCAACAGCGGAACAGGTTTATGTGTCACTCAGGCTTGCGTTGGCTTCCACACTTTACGGGCGATACCCATTCCCGATTATCATCGATGACAGCTTCGTCAATTTTGACAGGACTAGAGCGAAAAGGATGATTCAGCTTATCAAGACGCTTCCCGAGAATCAGGTATTGTTCTTCACTTGCCACAGCCACTTGCTCGAAGAGTTTGAAGACAGCGAGATAATCAGGCTTGGAGGGCGGAAGCACGATCAGTCAGGCGAGCGTATAAGGGGAAGGGTCGGCGTTACCGGAATATGATATACTTCTTGATAGGAAGGAGCGGAGCTAAACAATATGGCAAAAGGAATTTTAGACTATGAGATAGGCGATCAGGTTGAAGTATTTTTATTGATAAAAAGTTCGTCAAAGGGGATTGCAAGTAATGGGAAGCCATTTCTTACACTGATTCTGCAAGATCAAAGCGGGGATATTGAGGCTAAGCTTTGGGACGTTTCGGAAGGGGACGAAATAACCTATGGCGCCGAGAATATCGTAAAAGTGCTTGGGGATATCCAGAATTACAGGGGAAGGACACAGCTGAAAATCAGGCAGATCAGGCCGTCTTCCACAAGCGACGGTGTGCAACTGTCCGATTTCCTGGAAACTGCCCCTATTGGGCAGGATGAAATGTCTTCAAAGATTACCCAGTATATATTCGATATGAAAAACCCGAATATCCAGAGACTTACGAGGCACTTATTAAAAAAGCACCATCAGGCATTCCTGGAGTTTCCGGCAGCTACAAAGAACCATCATGAGTTTGTGTCTGGACTGGCTTATCATGTCGTTTCAATGCTCGACTTGGCGAAAGCCATCTCAGGGCTGTATCCGAGCCTTGATACTGACTTATTGTATGCTGGAGTCATTCTACATGACCTTGGAAAAGTAATCGAACTGTCCGGCCCTGTGGCTGCGTCCTACACGGTTGAAGGCAATCTGCTTGGCCACATTACAATTATGGTCACTGAGATTGGGAAGGCCGCAGAGGAATTGGACATTTCAGGTGAGGAGGTTGTCATCCTCCAGCACCTTGTTCTTTCGCACCATGGAAAGGCTGAATGGGGAAGCCCTAAGCCGCCAATGATTAAGGAAGCAGAAATTCTTCATTATATCGACAACCTCGATGCAAAAATGAACATGCTTGACCGTGCGCTTGCAAGAGTAAAGCCTGGCGAATTCTCCGAAAGGGTATTTGCCCTCGACAATCGTTCATTCTACAAGCCTGTCTTCCATAAATAAATAGCTTAAAAGAAAAAGAGAGAAGGCCGTTTTTTCGGCTTTCTCTTTTTCTTTTTAAAGTGGAAGGTTCAATACGGAAATTAATAAGAGAACTGAAATAAATACAGCTAGGAATTTTTTTATGTTTCAGGCTGAGAAAGAGCATTATGACTAACAGCGGAAGCAGCAAAAAATAAGCCGTATGGCAAATTCCACTTGTTTCTTACTCATTTAGTCACCTCAATGTTATCCTGATTATGGAAAGCAATGTCCTTCTAGAACAACACTACATTATAAATAATGGCATAGATATTGGAAATCGGCATATGTTTATAAAAAATGGACAACCATTAGGTCAGGAGGAAGAGGATGACAGTTCCAATTTGGGTGTTGGCAGTTGCTGCCGGCGTGGTGATCAGCGCTTTTATGGCCGTGAAGACGGGAAGAGAGGAAAGGATGCTTGAAACAGAGTGCATTGAACGTGAAGGGGAAGTTTACATGAAGCGCCTTGAGGATGAAAAGTCGAGGAAGGATCACCACTCAATAGAAGCATAAAAAGGGTTCCCAGCAGGGAACCCTTTTTTATATTGGATTAAGGAAGTATATGATTTTATACTTCGATAATTCCAGATTCAGCGTGTATTATTGTCCTGCAGGAGCTGTGCTCTTCGGGTTAAGGGCATCTTTGAGATCCTTGTCCTTAATTTTCACATCTGCAGCCTTGATTTCATCCTGGAGTGTCTTTTGCATTTTTGCTGGGTCTACTTTGGACATTTTGAGTTTGTACTCAAGATCGTCTTTCATTTCATTGTACGGTTTCTTCTCTTTCTTATCCGTCACTTTAATGATATGCCAGCCCATTTCGGTTTTCACAGGTTTGCTGATTTCGCCAACTTTAAGGCCATAGGCAGCTTTTTCGAATTCAGGCACCATTTTGCCGCTGCCGAAGTATCCGAGGTCGCCGCCATTTTGTGCGGAGCCAGGATCCTTGGAGTTTTCCTTGGCAAGGTCTTCGAACTTGGAACCAGAGTCAAGCTTCGCTTTCATGTCTTTCGCTGTCTTTTCATCTTCTACAAGTATGTGGCTTGCCTTGATTTCAGGCTTATATTCATCATAGCTTTTCTTTACTTCCGCTTCGGATACTTTTACATCCTTCAATGCGGCTTTTTCCATCAAGACTTGGTCTTTCAGGACTTTTTTCAGCTCTTTGTCATTTTTGATTTGGTTTTGCTGGAGGACGAGCTCATAGTTTGAGCCAAGTTCTGCTTTCAGCTCTTCAACTTTTTTATCGAGTTCTTTGTCAGTAACCTTGTATTTCTTTGAAAGGACCTTTTGATATACAAGCTCTTGCAGAGCCTGCTCGCCATACTTGTCCTTCATTGACTCGTACAATTCATCCTTTGTGATGTCTCCGGCATCGGATTTAACGACCACATCTGAAGATTGTCCGCCATTACATGCACTCAAAGTCAAAACCCCGGCTGCAATTCCCAGGGGAAGTATCCATTTCTTCATGCTGAACAACTCCTAACAGAAATTTCTAGTGATTATTCCAATTCCACATTTTTTACTATAACACAAAAACGGGGGAGTACAAAAAATTTTCGTTCATTTCTTTCCTGTGAAGGACCGTGCAAATGTCCAATCGTATAGGATGGGCAGGAAAAAAAGCTTTTTTAGGTGAATAGCCTATGCTCGGTGAAGCGTAGTTGAATAGGATATGTTATCAACCTGGGAAGGAGGTATCAGCATGGGAGCAGGTTTTGCTGCAGCCTTTGCTCTGATCGTCGTATTGTTCATTTTGTTGGTAATTGTAGGTGCAGCGTGCCTGTAGGTTAAACAGACGCTTTTAAATAGAAAGGAGGGTTTTTATGTCTGGAATTGGTCATTTCGGAGGAGGGTTTGCGTTACTCGTTGTCCTCTTCATTTTGCTTATTATCATTGGAACATCTTGGTGTTAGGAACCCCGCCTTAAGGGAAGCAAAAAGCGGTGAGGCTATCTCACCGCTTGCGTTTTGCAGCTATGCAAACAGGACCTCCATATAGGAAGATACCAGTAAAATCGTGACAAGGATATTGATTGTCCTAAACACCTTGGACTGTCGTTCTTCTGGTATTTCTTTTTGCACACAGAGGGAATCTGTCAGCCTGTTGATGTTATATAGGATGAATACAGCAAAAATAATGAACACGCCAAAAATGGAGATCATCCAGGAATCCCTCCCTATTCCAACATTTTATGTTTACTAGATTATCAAAAAAATTTCCAAAAAGATAGTTTTTTATTCCTGCGAAGGTTCATTGCACCTTTTTAAATAGAGGGAGTGAACTTAAAAAAGACTAACGGATTGAAAAGTATCCGAAAGTGGATTATCAATATAGGTTTATCCTGCTGAAAGCATCAGAATGCTGGAGTTCATCACAAACTGCTGTTTCTATGATTTCAGGGACAAGCCATCGGTTATACAAAATGCTTGTGGATAAATATTCACAGGCTGAGGTATCCATAATATTGGAAGTTTGTGAGTTTTTGAGCAAGAAGGTGCAAAAACAGAAAGCGGAGGGTTTTAAAAATTTTCATCCGCTTTATGAGGAATTCTATTTGGCCTTTATGCCGGGACTAAGATGCCAGGGAAGTGATTGGGGCACTCAGCAGGCAGGGGCTTTATGTACCGCTGATGGCTAAATTAAGAAAATTTGCTGTAAAGTCACACGACTTCAGATTCTACTTCTGCTTTTTTACGCAGCTTTCCTTCCTCTTCGGTAAATTTACTATCTATATTGCTGAACGATTTTTCAAAGATTTCCATGAAATCATCACCGTAAATATTCCGGACGATCGCCATCATTTCAATGATATCCGGGAATTTCCCATAAAGATCCTTAAGCGGCAGGGCACCGGAAAACACAGCGTTTTTATCCGGTTCGTAGCTTTCCATCAGCCCGAGGAGTATTTTTTCTCCCTGAGGTGTCAGTTGCACGTACGTATTCCGTTTGTCGCTTTCTTTCTTGGAGAACTTCAAATATCCTCGCTCTTCAAGCTTTTTCGAAAAATTAAATGCAGTTGAAACATGCATAACACCGAATTTGGCAACATCAGAAATCGAGGCCCCGTTAAGGTGATAGGCAATCCAAAGAATGTGGTGCTCATTGATATTAAGATCAAACGGCTTTATCCATTGCTGCCAATCCTTTTCAATCGACTTCCAAAGTGCTTTGCTTAGCTGCGCGATTCTTTGGCTGAAAAGCATTGCTTCTTTCATTGAATAGTTTTTGTTTGTCATCCCCATTGTCACCTACTTTATTGTTTCTATTAACATTATGCCAATAAAACAAAAAATAATAAAGCTAAATTTACAAAATTTTTAGAAATCAACTTATTTATTTTTAATATGGTGGTCCGGGAGGCAAATTTTATATGTTGTTTTGTCTACAATCCTTTCAATAATATTTGTTCGCCATAGAATAGAAAACTCCTCCTTTCTGCCGGCACCCGGAATAAAGGAGGAGAATCCTTCGTTACTGTTTTGCCGGAGGAGCGAGTTCAGATTCGAGGTCTTGAATGGTTTGCTCAATTTCTTTGATGTCTTTTTGCAGCTCGGCCTTATTGCTATCAGTATTCAATTTCCATTCATAGACGGAAAGCTTGACATCATGCAGGAATGTCTCCAGACTGGTTTTGCCCTCTTTTGAAAGGGTTGAAATGCTTTGTTTCATTTCCAGCAGGCTGTCCTTTACATCGGAAAGCTGCTTCATTACTTCATCTTTATTTGCACTTAGTTTTTGGCGGGTTTCTTTGCCTGATGCTGGTGCCGTAAGCAGCGTAGCAACTGCGGCTGCGGTCCCGCCTGCAATTATGCCTAGTACAAGGGATTTTGCCTTCATTATTATCACCTCTAAATCCTTTTATCATTATTTTCTCCATAATGTGAATAAAACCTTTTTTTTTCTACTCCCGAAAAGCCTATTGTTCGTATACCTTATTTATTTTCCTAATATACATGAAATAAACCGGATGAGTAAGATTAGCCTGTGAAAAGCTCCGGTAACTATTGTCTTCCTGCTGTGGCCAGGAGAGAAGGGGGGCAGGGATGGGGAATTTTACAGCCTTCATTTTTTTAATCAGCATCGGTTGCTTTGCAGGTATGCTTCACCAAGTGCTTGCTGCAGGAAAGCCGGGTATTTACCCGCCAAAACGGCTCCTTAAGAAGAGGGCCGGTTCCCTTGGGATGGGAGGCGCCATTTTTTTGTTCCTAGGCGCATTACTGTCCTTGCTGAATTAAAAAGAATGGGAGCGAAAAAAAATAACCCGCATTGTCTGCGGGTTATTTGTATATGTTTGTTTATTTGAGTTCCACCAGCTTCGTCTTTTTTAAAACACCCGAAGCAATAGGGAAAAGAAAGATCATGAAAATGGTATTGAACAAGGCGGCAGGCAGGACCGCTCCGGCAAAGAGGCCGGCAAATGCGCCCGGAAGCCCAACGATATAGTAAGCGGCTGCTAAAAATACGGTTCCCGACACGATTGTTCCAACTGCAGTCAATGCAGCAGTATATGCGGCGGAACCACGGTGCTTTTTAAAGATGAGCATCAGACTGTAAAAAACATATGCAGTCACTAGTTTATCAATGATGTTTGGTAACAGCCCGCCTGGAAAAGTAGATGTCAGCCCTGATAGTACACCAGTTACTGCAGCAGCCAGAAATACACTCTTCTTTTCGGGGAAAATAACAATTCCCAGGAACATCATGGTCAGCATCATGTCCGGCTTCATTCCCAGGATCAATCCGGGGACAATGGTGTGCAGTACAGCACCCATCCCAATAAGCAGCGACAGCACAACTAAATTTTTCGTATTCAATTCTCATCTCTCCTCGTCTCATCTCATCTCATCTCGCTCTTTCACTTCTCCTGCAGTGCTTCTGTGCCTGCAGCGAAAAGCTTGCTATCAGTATAGCATATTATCAAAAGTGGTGAATTGTTATTTTTCTGTTGATTATCGCTTGCTGAATTCTTTCATGAACTGTGCCAGCTGTTCCACATGCTCAAGCGGCACGGCGTTATAAATCGAGGCGCGGCAGCCTCCGACCGAGCGGTGGCCGGCAAGTCCGGTGAATCCCCGGGCTTTCGCTTCTTCGAGGAATACCTTGGTTGTTTCCTCTGTATCAAGTGTAAAGGTGACATTCATCATGGATCTGCTGCCATGATCTGCGTGACCGTGGTAAAAGCCGTCGCTCTCATCGATGGCGCTATATAGAATGCCTGCTTTTTCTTGATTTATTTTTTCCAACGATTTGACTCCGCCCAGTGACTCTGCCCATTCGAGAACGAGTTTCAATAAGTAAACCGCAAGTGTTGGCGGGGTATTGTAAAGCGATGCACTGCCTGCTTGTGTCCGGTAGTCAAGCATGGTCGGAAGTGAATCTTTCGACCGTGCAAGCAAATCTTTCTTGATGACGACGACAGTAACCCCGGATGGACCCAGATTTTTTTGGGCACCTGCATAAATAAGGCCGTAATTGCTTATTTCAAGCGGCCTGCTCATGATATCACTCGACATATCGGCGACAAGCGGCAAATCCAATCCGGCAGGAATATCATGCCACTGCGTTCCATAAATGGTGTTGTTGGTGGTGATGTGCAGATATGAACCTTCTGTAAGCGGCTTGATGTTGGACAAGCTGGGAATCGTTTTGTATTGGTTTTCTTTTCCGGAAGCTGCAATTTCAGCTTTGCCAAGCTTTTTGGCTTCCTTAAGGGCCTTCTCCGACCAGGAACCTGTCAGGACATAATATGCGGTCTTTCCTTCTTCCATCAGGTTCATCGGGACCATTGTGAATTGGAGGCTCGCCCCTCCTTGAAGGAACAGTACTTCATAATCCTCGGGAATGCTCAGTAATTTCCTGAACATCTGTTGTGCCGTATTATTGATATATTCGTATTCTTTGCTGCGGTGGCTCATTTCCATGACGGCCATTCCGGTATCACCGTATTCCAGCCATTCTTTTTCAGCTCTTTTCAAGACAGCCTCAGGCAGGGCAGCAGGCCCCGCGTTAAAATTCAATGCTCGTTTCATTCTTCAATCCCCCTGGTTCCCCATATCGCTGTAATGCAGTAATTGGATAAAATATTAATATCATGCTATCAGATTATTAACCGGATTTCTATTTATTCTGAAAAATAATCGTAAAAAAACTTCCGCTAAATGCAGAAGTCAGAGATTTTCAGCAATATCTGATGCGATTTTCTTTAAATCTTCCCCGGTGTAGGAATGGTTGTCCGCTTTCCAAACAGCCCCAAAGCCATCACCCTTGCCATAGCGCGGGATCAGGTGCATATGGAAATGGAACACAGATTGGCCTGCAAGCTCTCCGTTGTTGTTCAGGAGGTTGAGCCCGGCCGGTTCATAGGCGGTCTTGATTGCGTTGGCGATCTTCGGAACCCGCTTGAACAGGTTCTGGGAAATTTCGTCGTCAAGTTCATATAAATTTTCTTTATGTACTTTCGGGATGACGAGCGTGTGGCCCTTTGTCACCTGGCTGATGTCTAGGAACGCAATGACATGTTCATCTTCGTATACTTTAGCCGCTGGAATCTCGCCATTGATAATCTTGCAGAAAATGCAGTCTCCCATTATTACCATCCTTTCGGCAAATCCGTTTCTGGTATTTTATCACAAAAACAGGAAGGATTAAAAGGGAGGGAAGGAGTCAATCAATATATCCTAATAGCCCTGCGTGATTTAAAAAAATTTATTATCGATTTATCCCTTTTTATTTTTGCAAATAGCTGTTTTCTTTTTTCCTTGATTTATTATCCTGGATTCTTATGAAATTCCGCATAACGGAAAGGGACAGGATCGTAGAGTCCTGTCCCTGAAGGGGAACTTTGCTTTTGCTCTTATGCGTTCACAGCAGGTATGCCTTTGATAAACACCTCATTTTCTACAAAATGGATGATTTTTCAAAAGGACAATTATTCAATCGGACCATCTCCTATTCATCTTTATATGTTTCACAACTTATAAAGCGGATGATAGTCTTGGACAAGCACCTCATTTCGATTGGTGGAGTGCTGTTCTGAACGGCTCGATGCACTATAACAGTATACAGCGCATCAAACCACCTGTAGGAGCGTTTGAAGCTTCTGGGCAAATCGAATTAATTGTCTTTAACAGACACCTCATTCCGATTGGTAAGCTGTTTCCCCTTCAAAGATTAGATTGCCCAGCCTCAAATTTTTTATTACTTCTTTTTAAGTTTTCTTTCATCACCAATTCAGTGGGTACTCCTGTCAATATTGGGTTCGTTTTGCTAAAATAAAAGCATAAATCAGCTTGGAAGGACGTTGCCCATGGCTTTATTGGAAATAAAAAATATCACTGGCGGCTACACAAGGAACCCTGTCCTAAAGGATGTCTCATTTGATGTGAATGAAAATGAAATGGTCGGTTTAATTGGTCTGAATGGTGCTGGCAAAAGTACAACCATCAAGCATGTCATTGGCCTGATGGAACCACACAAGGGAGAAATCATGATTGGCGGGCAGACCTTCAGCGGGGATCGGGAGAAGTATCGAAAACAGTTCACATTTGTTCCTGAAACTCCTATCCTTTATGAAGAGCTGACTTTGGAAGAGCATTTGAGAATCACAGCAATGGCTTATGGCCTTGAAGAGTCGGTTTACAAGGAAAGAGTGGAAAAGCTGCTTGAAGAATTCAGGATGAAGAAAAGGCTGAAATGGTTTCCAGCGCATTTTTCAAAAGGGATGAAGCAAAAGGTTATGATCATGTGTGCTTTTCTTGTCCAGCCTTCGCTTTATATTGTCGATGAGCCTTTTGTAGGTCTTGACCCGCTTGGCATCCAGTCGCTGCTTGACCTTATGGATAAGATGAAGGAAAGTGGAGCAGGTATTTTAATGTCCACGCATATACTTGCGACCGCTGAGCGCTACTGCGACCGTTTTGTCATTCTCCATGAAGGAAAGGTGCGGGCAAAAGGTACACTTGAAGAGCTAAGAGAGCAATTTTCCATGCCTGGCGCCACACTAGACGACCTTTATATCCAGCTGACAAAGGAAGAAGACCATGTTTAATGCCGATGCATTATGGAAGGAAAGATTTGGACAATTCATCAAGGAAACGGGGCGCTATCTCCGCTACATATTTAATGGTCATCTGGTCATTGTGTTCCTGTTCCTGATTGGTACGGCCGGTTTCTATTACCAGGAATGGGTCAAAACGCTTGAGCAAGGGTTCCCTGGTGCTTTGATTATGGCCGTCGTCCTTTCCGTTGTCATTACGTATAGTCCCATCCATACTTTTTTGACTGAAGCGGATAAAATCTTTTTGCTTCCGCTTGAAACAAAGCTTGGAACGTATTTTAAAAAGTCCGGCATCTTTAGCTTTTTTCTTCAGATTTACCTGCTCGTCGTTCTGCTGGCGGTCGCAATGCCAATGTATGTCCAGACTGAAAAAGGCAGTTTTCGTTCCTATTTTATCTTCCTGATTGCACTTGCTGTCCTGAAAGCGATAAATCTGATGGTCCGTTGGAGAGTGCAATATTTTATTGAGCCAGGCATCCACAAAGGGGATTCCTTCGTCAGGTATTTTGTCAATCTCGTGTTCATGTTTTTGCTGTTTTCCGGTGCGAGCGCCGTGATTGTCGTGTTACCCGCGGTTATTCTGATCCTTCTTTATATGTATTACAGCTCGCAGTCGAAGGATAAAGGCCTGAAATGGGAATTCTTGATTGAGCATGAAGAAAAGCGGATGTCCGCATTTTACCGTCTGGCCAATTTATTTACAGACGTACCGCAGCTGAAAAACAAAGTGAAGCGAAGAAAGTGGCTTGATTGGGTTCTTTCAGGTCTGCCATACAGGCAGGACAAAGTCTATACACATATTTATGGGAAAACGTTTTTCCGGTCTGGCGATTATTTTGGCCTTTTTACAAGACTGACATTGATCGGTGCGGTTGCCCTTTATTATTTAACATATGGGCCAGGACAGATGATTCTCGCTTTGCTGTTTTTATATTTGACTGGTTTTCAGCTCCAGCCGTTATGGAGCCACCACGAAAACAAGCTTTGGATGCAGCTTTATCCTGTTGACCATAGACAAAGGGAACAATCGTTCAGCGCGTTTTTTACCGGGGTACTATTCCTTCAGACTGCAGTCTTTGCAGCTGTGCTCATACTCAAACAGCAATATAACAGCGCACTTCTTACAGCCTTAGCGGGGCTGCTGTTTTCTCTTTATTTCGTCCGTATCTACAGCAAAAAGAGAAGGAATATATAATAAACACCTCCGGGTTTCCGGAGGTGTTTGTTATTATGCCAGTGTGTTGCGTACCGCTGGCTCTTCTGTTTTCGGTGAATGGAAATTCAACGCTGCTGTCCCAAGCGTCTTTGCTGCAATCAGCATTGCGTTTTCGTCAAAATCGAATTTAGGGTGATGGTGTGGATATACCTCGGCAGTTCCCGGTGTCTTGGCGCCGGTAAAGAAAAATGTTCCTTTCACATGCTTCAGATAATGGGCAAAATCTTCTCCGCCCATTTGCAGTTCTGATTCTTCCACTTTCTTAACCTCTGGCACTTGCGAAGCGCACTCAATCAGGAATGTTGTTTCTTCAGGATGGTTGACTACCGCTGGATAGCCTTTAATAAAGCTGTATTCATATGTACAGCCAGATGTGAGGCAAGAGCCCTGGATTATCTTTTCAATTTCGTCTGCTATCAATTGGCGGGTGCCATCACCGAACGTCCTTACTGTCCCGATGAGTTTGGCCTTGTCGGCTATCACATTGAATGCATTGTCTGCGACAAACGATCCAACAGTCACAACAGCAGGCTCTACCGGATTGACCCTTCGGCTGACAATTTGCTGCAGGTTCATGACAAGCTGTGAAGCTGCCACGATGGCGTCCTTCGTCCTATGGGGCTGTGCGCCGTGACCGCCTTTACCTTGAATCGTTACTTCAAAGCGGTCCGCAGCGGCCATGATCGGGCCGATTCTGTATTGAATAGTGCCAGTCGGTTCGGTAGCCCATAGATGTGTACCAAAAATGGCATCCACTCCTTCAAGACAGCCAGCTTCTATCATGGAAATAGCACCACCGGGAGCGTATTCCTCGGCATGCTGGTGAATCATGATATATGTGCCGTGAAGGTTTTCTTTCATCCCGTAGAGGGCTTTTGCAAGGACAAGGAGCAGAGCTGTATGTCCGTCATGCCCGCACGCATGCATAACTCCGGGAATCCGGGAGCGATAGGGCACATCCTTTTCATCCTGGATGGGGAGCGCGTCAAAGTCAGCTCTTAGCGCAACCGTCCTGCCGGGCTTTCCGCCGATTATCCTGGCGATAACGCCATTCCCGCCAACATCGCTTTGCACTTTTAAGCCAAGCTTTTCATAATAGTCTTTAATGAAGCGGGCAGTATTTGTCTCCTTGAAAGACAGCTCAGGATGCTGATGGAGAAATCGCCTGATTTCCACCATCTCATTAAAGTAAGTATCCAGGCGATTAAAGAGGAATTCTTTCAATTAAAACCACCTCTTTCTGAAAATTTAGAATGTTTTTAGCAATTATAACATTACTCTTCTGTTTTGATCGCGAATTTTAATATGATAATGTTTATAAACTGGCGGGGAATGATAAAGAAAGAGGGGAGGGCAGTTAATTATGAGAATTTATAAAAATCGCGTAGGCTGGACAATCATCGCGCTGGCTGTTTATCTTTATTTTTCATACGCTATCTCAAGGGGGTTGCCTTCGACAGGATTGCTTTGGATGAAATTATGGCATGGCAGGCCGAGACCTGAGTTCGAGTATTTGGTAGAAGTAAAGACGTCGAGCTATCCAAGCGACCATGCAATGGCAGGACTCATTATGTTTATGATGGCCTTCTATTTTATTAAAAGGCCGATGGAAGCCACATTTTCCAAACGGGCAGGGATATTGGCTACTGCTGTTCTTATCCTGCTGCTCGGGATAAGCCGCATTGCATTGAATGTTCACTTTCCATCCAATGTAGCCGGTGGATATGCCGCAGGTTTCATTTGGTCAATTCTCTGGATCTATCTATATGAAAAAATAAAGGACAGGCGGCCCGCTCATAGCTGATACATATGATTAACCATTTTGTATTGAATTAAGAAAACAGGGTGTTGATAGACTTCATAATCTTTGGCATGGATGAACCAAATGTTTAATAGGAGACATCGAGATGACTGAAGCAAAAAAACTGCACCTCCAATTGTTAGATGTGTGTCTAACAATTGGGGTGCAGTTCAATTCGGCAGCCTGCTTTTTGAATCATTAATCCTGATCACCCTGAACGGTGTGGTGTTTAGAGACATATGAGGGTCCGGAAAAGATGGATGGCTTGGCGTCAATTCCTTCTTCCGTTCCGCTTTTTTTATGGCCGTGTTTGTACGCCTGGGAGTCTTGCCATTTTTCAAAAGAGGGCTCACTGTCCCATAGTGTCAGGATGACGTAAGTATTAGAGGATAATGGGCGCAAGACCCGGATGGCGACGAAACCAGGCTCTTTCTCGATCATCCTTGGACGGTTGAGGAAGCGATATTCGAACAACGGCCTGCCTTCATCGTTGACAGGAATATTGTTTAAGACAGCAAATCCGGCTCCATCAAATGTTCCTGCGGTATCAATTACCTCATATTTTCTTGGTTCGTTGAACACTGTCTTTCCTTCTGTTTCATGGAGAATAGAAGCTCCTTCGCCGCTCGACAGGAGAAGCATCTTTTCCGAAGGATATCTGTCCTTCATTTTTTGCAGGAAATCAAAAGTGCCTGCAGTAATGAACATATTCAAAAGAATCACCTCATCTTTTTGGTTCCTCCATTATACCCTTAACCTCCGTTGTTGGAACATTTCAAGATGTCTCTGACAAATAAATACAGTAAAATGGACGGTTAAATAAAAAACGTCATTTTTGTGACATTTGAGCGGTCTGCTATGAAACTTGAAGTTAAAAAGGCTATAGTGTATATAGCCGAGACTAGGTATTTTTAATGGGATATTATTTATATTACAATAGAAGGCAGACACGAACGAAAGGTGGAGCTTTATCAATGTCGAAAGTGATAAATGATACATTTTTGAAAGCAGCAAGGGGAGAAAAGACAGGGCATACACCGGTATGGTATATGCGCCAGGCAGGCCGCTCCCAGCCGGAGTACCGTAAAATCAAGGAGAAATACTCCCTTTTTGAAATTACCCATCAGCCGGAGCTTTGCGCCTATGTAACAAGGCTTCCGGTCGAACAATACAATGTCGATGCGGCTATCCTTTATAAAGATATAATGACCCCGCTTCCTGCGCTTGGTGTTGATGTCGAAATCAAATCAGGAATTGGCCCGGTTATCTCCAATCCTGTCCGTTCTCTAGCCGACGTGGAAAAGCTTGGAGAAATTCATCCTGAAAATGATATCCCGTATGTCCTTGATACGATCAAGCTTTTAACAGAGGAGCAGCTGTCGGTTCCTTTGATTGGATTTTCCGGCGCTCCATTTACACTTGCAAGCTACATGATCGAGGGAGGCCCTTCAAAGAACTACAATAAAACAAAAGCCTTTATGTATGCAGAGCCTAAAGCATGGTTTGCTCTGATGGACAAGCTTGGAGACATGATTATTACATACGTGAAATCACAGATTAAAGCGGGTGCGAAAGCCATCCAAATCTTTGACTCATGGGTCGGTGCACTAAACGTCAACGATTACAGGCATTACATCAAGCCTATAATGAACAGGATTTTCACGGAACTTAAGGAAGAGAATGTTCCGCTCATCATGTTTGGTGTTGGAGCGAGCCACCTTGCCCGCGAGTGGAACGATCTCCCGCTTGATGTGGTCGGCCTTGACTGGCGTTTAGAAATCAGCGAAGCGAGACAAATGGGTATTCATAAAACGGTCCAGGGAAACCTCGATCCAGCAATCCTCCTTGCTCCTTGGGAAGTGATTGAAGAGAGAGCGAGAGCTATCATCGATCAGGGGATCGAACAGCCTGGCCACATTTTCAATCTTGGGCACGGCGTATTTCCGTCCGTCAACCCTGATACACTGAAAAGACTTGCTTCCTTTATCCATGAATATTCCGCTTCCAGGCTTGGTCGGTAAATATAGAAACGAATATTCAAATTGGCATATTGTCCTGTTTTTTGCGAGAATATAGAAAGCAAATCCAGTGCAAAACGATGGTATAAAGAGGTGCAATCATGGCAAAGAAAAAGAGAGGCCTGCTCGTTATGGCCTATGGTACTCCATATAAAGAAGAAGATATTGAAAGATACTATACCCATATCAGGCGCGGAAGAAAACCTTCTCCCGAAATGCTTGAAGACTTGACACAAAGATACGAAGCAATCGGAGGTATTTCACCGCTTGCCAGGATTACAATTGAGCAGGCTGAAAAGCTCGAAGCCCATCTAAATAGCATCCAGGATGAGTACGAGTTTAAAATGTATCTTGGACTCAAGCACATCGAGCCTTTTGTAGAAGACGCTGTAAAAGCGATGCATGAAGATGGAATTGAAGATGCCATAAGTATTGTGCTCGCTCCGCATTTCTCGACATTCAGCGTTAAATCATATAACGGAAGGGCAAAGGAAGAAGCCGGTAAGCTTGGCGGCCCTAACATTATATCGGTTGAAAGCTGGTACGATGAGCCGAAGTTCATCAAGTACTGGGGAGACAGGGTGAGGGAAACCTGTAATCACATGCCTGAAGCTGAAAGGCAAGAAGCCATGCTGATTGTCTCGGCGCACAGCCTTCCGGAAAAGATTCTTCAAATGGGTGATCCTTATCCGCAGCAATTGAAGGAAACAGCCCGACTAATTGCTGAGGCAGCCGGGGTTGATCAGTATGAAGTTGGGTGGCAAAGTGCAGGGAACACTCCTGACCCGTGGCTTGGCCCTGATGTTCAGGACTTAACACAACAATTGTTTGAAACTCATGGCTGCAAAGCATTTGTTTATGTGCCGGCCGGTTTTGTCTCAGACCATCTCGAGGTCCTCTATGATAATGATTATGAATGCAAAACCGTTACTGACAAAGTGGGGGCTTCCTACTACCGCCCTGAAATGCCGAACGCACAGCCAGAATTTATTGATGCGATGGCTGAAGTTATCTTGAAAAAGCTGTCGCTTAAAGGTTAATCACAAAGAAAAGTAGGCGATGAAAGTGGCGGACACTAAGAAAAAGGTTGTCATCATTGGTGGCGGAATCACCGGGCTGACAGCAGCATACTACCTTCAGAAACATGCTCGCGATCATAAACTGCCCCTAGAGGTCAAATTGGTTGAAGCATCGCGCCGCATTGGCGGTAAAATGCAAACTGTTGTTAAAGATGGATTTGTAATAGAACGTGGCCCCGATTCATTTCTTGAACGTAAAGAAAGCGCAGGAAGGCTTGCAAGGGAAGTGGGCCTTGGCGACAAGATTGTCAATAATTCTTCGGGTAAATCATATGTCCTTGTACGTGACAGGCTTCATCCAATGCCAGGCGGATCTATCATGGGTATTCCGACGGAAATCGGCCCGTTCATCACAACGAAATTATTTTCATGGCCGGGTAAATTCCGCGCAGCGGGAGATTTTATCCTTCCTCCTTCTGAAAAGAAGGAGGACCAGACTTTGGGAACCTTCTTCCGGCGCAGGCTTGGTGATGAGGTTGTGGAAAACTTGATTGAGCCATTGCTGTCGGGAATATATGCAGGAGATATTGATCGTCTTAGCTTAATGGCTACATTCCCGCAGTTTTACCATTTGGAGCAGAAATATGGAAGCCTTGTGCGAGGCATGAAGAAAACGACGCCTCCGCGTAAAGCTCCTGGAGCTGGAGCTCCAAAGAAAAAAGGGATTTTCATAGGAATTTCAACAGGCCTTCAGTCAATGGCAGAAGCCATTGAAGCGAAACTTGAGGATGGCTCTGTCATGAAAAGTACCCGTGTTGACAAAGTAGTGAAAAGCGAAAACGGCTATGCACTCAAGCTGAGCACTGGTGATACGCTAGAGGCTGACAGCATTGTTATGACTGCTCCGCACGAAGCGGCGCTCCATATGTTCCCGGAACATGAGCACCTTTTCGAAGGCTTCAAAAACATGCCGTCTACATCAGTGGCGACAGTTTCAATGGCTTTCCCGGAAAGTGCGATCAAGGAAGATATTGACGGGACAGGATTTGTCGTCTCAAGGAACAGCGACTATGTGATTACGGCCTGTACATGGACACATAAAAAATGGGCGCATTCCACTCCGAAAGGGAAAGCTTTGCTCCGCTGCTATGTAGGCCGGGCGGGTGATGAAGCAATTGTGGATCAGCCTGATGCTGAAATTGTGAAAGTCGTGTTGGAAGATTTGAGAAAAACAATGAATATTGCCGCCGAACCGGAGTTTACCGTCATTACCCGCTGGAAGGAATCAATGCCACAGTATACAGTGGGACATAAACAGCGTGTCGAAGCGTTAAAAGACGGACTTCAGGCAGAGCTTCCGGGAGTTTACATGGCTGGAAGTTCTTTTGAGGGGTTGGGTATCCCTGATTGTATCGATCAAGGGGAAACTGCCGTTAAAAAGATTCTTTCTTATCTCAATTTCCAATAAGTTTACAAATGGCCTGCCTGGGAAAATGTCCCTGGCAGGTTTTTTATCAATTTTGAGATAAAAAATCTGTTTATTACCATGTAAGCGGTTGCGCCATTTATTTACAAAAACTTTGTGCTTTTATGCTTGATTACCTAAGTTTAAAGTGGTAAAGTAAATATTGTTCGAAATGACCGTTTTGTTCATATGGTCATAAATGATCGAAAAAGAGGTGATGACGTTGGTAGTTGACAGGAAGAAACTGATTATTGATGCAGCAACAAAGTCATTTTCCCTGTTTGGCTATAAAGCAACGACTATTGACCAGGTAGCGAAACTGGCAAACGTAGGAAAAGGAACAATTTACACTTTTTTTAAGAATAAGGAAGAATTGTTCGATGAGATCATTCACCGCCTCATCAAAGAAATGAAAGAGACAGCAGACGCTTCAATTGATCCTGCCCTTTCGTTTTATGAAAATGTTCATCGGACGCTATACAGCATTCTTCGCTTCCGAAAAGAGCATCAGCTGACAATCAAGCTGTTTCAGGAAGAAAAGGATATTGGTACCTTGGCAGTCATTGATGTAATGGAAAAGCTTGAGCATGCAATCTTGAATTATATTGCCGAACAGGTCAAGACTGCTATCGGAAAAGGCGAAATTAAAGAGTGCGATCCTGAACTTACAGCGTTTATTATGCTGAAACTTTACATTTCCCTGATCTTTGACTGGGAAAAAAAGCGTAAGCCGCTCGATAAAGAACAAATATTAAAGCTTTTTGAGCTTTATATTTTCAAGGGATTGTCTGTATAGATAGCCCCATTTTTTTAGAGTAGAATGACCAAATGATCAAAATGGTCAACTATTATTGGAGGGATTATCATCAATGAAAAGTAGTTTATTTAAACAGGAGGCTTTGTCAATTTTACGGAACAAGAAGCTTCTGATCCCTATTATTGCCGTCCTGTTCATTCCGGTATTGTACACTGGAATGTTCCTCGGGGCTTTCTGGGATCCATACGCCCGGCTCGATGAACTGCCTGTTGCGGTAGTAAATATGGATAAAGGGGCCTCAATGGAAGGCGAAGATATCGATCTTGGGAACGAGCTTGTTGACAAACTCGATGAAGGAAAAGAATTTAATTTTATCTTTGTAGATGAAAAAGAAGGCGATCGCGGCCTGGAGAATCAAAAGTATTACATGACAATTAAAATTCCAGAAGACTTCTCACAAAACGCTACAACTCTTCTGGATGAAAAACCAGAGAAATTGGAACTCGTTTATATGCCGAATGAAAGCTACAACTTCCTGTCTTCACAAATAGGGGGTACAGCAGTCGAAAAAATTAAGGCATCTCTATCCGAGAAAGTGTCCGAGACGTATGCGGAAACCATGTTTGACAAAGTTGGTGAGATGGCAGACGGACTTGGTAAAGCCAATGAAGGAGCCGACAAGCTTAACGGCGGCGCCGGAGAGCTGAAAAAAGGTTCAAAGGCGCTGTATGATAATCTGGAGATGCTTGCCGGAAAGTCCATCGAGTTCAGTGATGGCATGAACAAAGCCTATCAGGGAACGAAAGAACTGAATAATGGTGCCTCCAAGCTGGCTGGAGGACTTGGCCAACTGCAGGAAGGAGAGCAGAAGCTCCAAACAGCATCAGGAGACCTTCAGGCAGGACAGCAAGGACTGAATGAGGGAATCAGCAAAACAAAAGACGGCCTCCAACAGGTTAACGGAAAAATGCCGGAACTCGTCAACGGTACTGGAAAGCTGAAAGATGGGGCTGACCAGTTGCAGGGTGGAGCAGGCGAACTGAAAACCGGTGCAGACACGCTGAAGGCTGGAGCTGACCAGTTGCAGGGTGGGACCGCCCAACTCAGCACTGGTGCTTCAACTCTTGCAGGCGGCTTAAATGAATGGCAGAGCAAATCTATTCCTGTTAGGGATGGAGCAGCGAAACTTGATGCAGGTATCAATCAATTGAATGAACAGTTGACCCCGCTTCTTAACAGTCCAGCCATTCCTGCAGAGCAGAAACAAGCTCTTAAAGCTGCATTGGGAGAATTGGTCATTGGAAGCAACGGATTAAAGGTTGGCACTTCGGGACTATCCGAGGGAGCAGGTAAGCTTTATGTTGGAGCAGCAGGGCTTTCCAAAGGAGCAGACAAACTTTATGCTGGAGCAGGAGAGCTTTCCGAAGGAGCAGGCAAGCTTTCTGGCGGTGTAGACAAGCTGGCAACTGGAGCCGAACAGCTTTCGGGCGGACTTGCTACTGTTAATGACGGCCAGAAGCAGCTGCAAGGTGGAATCGGGCAGCTGGCTGAAGGAAGTGTTATGCTTCAAGAAGGTTCGGGTAAACTTGTTGCTGGACAGAATCAGTTCCATTCAGGGATGTCCACCTTCGGCGAGATGTTTGGCACAGCAAAATCTGGTGCTGATCAGCTAGCAAGTGGATCCAATACACTTGTCGGTGGTTTAGGACAGCTGGCAGCTGGGTCAGAAGCGATGCAATCAGGTGCTGGGAAACTTTCAGAAGGTGCCGGAAAAGTAGCTGACGGTAACGGCAAACTGGCTGACGGTTCTGCCGAGCTGGCCGACAAGCTGAAAGAAGGTGCTGATAAAGCGGACATAAAAGCAGGAAAAGACAATTTCAACATGATGGCTAATCCTGTAAAAGTAGACAATGAAAAGATCAACGAAGTACCGAACTACGGAACGGGTTTTGCCCCATACTTCCTGTCGCTTGGGTTGTTTGTAGGCGCACTGCTAATCTCAATTGTATTCCCGTTCAAAGAGCCTGCAGGCATTCCGGGCAGCGGTTTCCGCTGGTATACTGGTAAGACTGCAGTCCTAGCAGGGGTAGGGATTCTTCAATCCCTTCTTGCAGATGCCATCCTCCTGTTGGGGCTTGGACTTGAAGTTGATAATGTTCCATTGTTTATCCTTTTCACAATTATAACAAGCTTTACATTTTTGGCATTGATTCAATTCCTGGTCACTTTGCTTGGAGATCCTGGGCGTTTCATCGCCATCTTGATCTTGATTTTCCAGCTGACAACCAGTGCAGGAACATTCCCGCTGGAATTAATCCCAGGTTGGCTGCAGGTATTCAATCCATTGCTTCCGATGACATACTCTGTTTCAGGATTTAAAGCAATTGTTTCGAGCGGTGATATTGGATTCATGTGGCAGAATGCATGGACTTTACTAGGCTATATTGCAGCACTCTCTGCTGGTACACTCCTGTATTTCAAGGTCATGCACAAGCGTACGTACTATAAAGCAGTAAACGATAAGTAAAAAAGAAGCCAGCCGGTATCGGCTGGCTTTTCTAATTGCAGTCAATGCATAACTGCAGGGAAGGGATTTACATGAAAATCGGCTTAGCCGAATACATGACTCATTGACACTCATGAATGATTACTTTTAACGGGGATCAAGGCAGCTGTCACACGTATTGCCGTAGCATTCATGCTGCTCACTGATTGGCTCCCCGCATTCTTTACAGCTTTTCGCAGGCAGGTTACGGAAAAATTCAAGGACGTTTTGTAGCATGTTTTCAACCTCCTATGCTTAAGTTGTGGTGATACAGGCCATCCGTTATTTGAATTGTATTATAACAGAGTTTGTCTTGTCAATGGTGTTACAAGACAAAAAAGTGTGAAAGTGAAAAAATGGGCAAAATGGAGTATAGTGAAAACATAATCAATGAAAGAGGGGAGCAATTTGAAGCTAACTATTGTTGGATGCTGGGGAGGATACCCAAAAAAGAACGAAGCGAGCACAGGTTATCTCCTTGAGCATGACGGTTTTCGTCTGCTGATTGACTGCGGAAGCTCCGTCCTGTCAAAGCTGCAGAATTTTATTGCTCCGGAAGATTTGGATGCAGTCATCCTGTCTCATTATCATCCGGACCATATTGCCGATATCGGTGTTCTTCAGCATGCCAGGCTGATTCAGGGCTTCTTAGGAACAAACCTTCCAACATTGCCAATATACGGTCATTCATTGAATGACCGGGAATTTTCCAAGCTTACATATAAAAAGGTTACAAAAGGAATTGCCTATGATCCCGATGGGACACTTGAAATCGGCCCTTTTACGATCCGTTTCCTCCGTACTGCCCATCCAGTCCCATGCTTTGCTATGAGAATTGAAGCAGGAGATAAAGTCCTTGTTTTTACCGGGGATACGTCATTCAAGGACGAGTTCATCCCTTTTTCCAAAAATGCAGATTTATTGCTTTGCGAATGCAATTTTTACGGCGATCGTGACGGAAAGGGAGCGGGTCATATGAACAGCTTTGATGGAGGAACCCTCGCAACAGCAGCAAATGTATCGGGCCTAGTCTTGACACATTTACCGCACTACGGGGAACTCGGACAACTTGTGAAAGAAGCTTCAGAAAGATACACAGGCCCCATCAGGCTCGCAGAAGAGGGTTTGACGATTACGATTTAAAAGGAGAATAAGGACCATGCTGTTTATCGATAATAAAGGAATTACGGATCCGCACATCAACCTTGCCATCGAGGAATATGCACTTAAAAACCTTGATGTGAACGAAACATACCTGCTGTTCTATATCAATGAACCATCCATTATTATTGGGAAGAACCAAAATACGATTGAAGAAATCAATACGGATTATGTGGAGAAAAACGGGATTCATGTGGTCAGAAGGCTTTCAGGCGGTGGAGCCGTCTACCATGACCTTGGGAATCTTAATTTCAGCTTCATTACAAAGGACGATGGCGAGAGCTTCCACAATTTTAAAAAGTTCACCGAGCCTGTCATCACAGCACTGAAAAAAATCGGGGTAGAAGCAGAGCTAAGCGGACGGAATGACATACTTGCAGGAGGAAAAAAGATATCTGGAAATGCCCAGTTCTCTACTAGAGGAAGAATGTTCAGTCATGGGACCCTGCTATTTGATTCCGAAATGGAAAATGTTGTGTCTGCTCTTAAGGTGAAAAAGGATAAAATCGAGTCAAAAGGCATTAAATCAATCAGAAGCCGTGTGGCTAATATTTCTGAGTTTATGACTGATAAAATATCGATAGAAGATTTCAGATTGCTTTTGCTAAAGAATATTTTTGCAGGTTTGGACGAAATTCCGCAATATATTTTGTCAGAGGATGACTGGAAAAAGATAATGGAACTCTCAAAACAGCGTTATCAGAATTGGGATTGGAATTATGGCAAATCACCAAAATTCAATATCCAGCATTCTCACCGCTTTCCTGTCGGAGGGATTGATGTGCGGCTTGAAGTAAGTAAAGGGATCATCGAAAACTGCAAAATTTACGGAGACTTTTTCGGTGTCGGGGACGTGAGCGAAATAGAAGAACGCCTGACAGGCAGGAAATACGAAAAGTCAACATTGGAGACTGCCTTGGAAGGGATGAATGTCCAACATTATTTCGGCAGCATTTCCAATGAGGATTTCATCCGTTTACTTTATTGAACGAAAGAAAGCCAAGAAACTGCAATTTCAAGCGGGTCTCTTATGAGATCGGCTTTTTTTTTTTGGAAATTCCCACTCTGATTTTACCTTGTCCAAATTAGGGAATAAAAAACTGAAAGTGTTAAAAAATAACGAACAGGTCTTTCAGTCAGGAAAATCGGTTGACCATGATCATCATGGTTGGCTTGAACTGATTAAAGATCACTGTACTTATCATCCAAAGGAGTGAACCGTGTGAGATACCCGTTAAATGTGACATCGGAAATCGGGGAGCTGAAAACTGTCCTTCTGAAGCGTCCAGGAAGAGAATTGGAAAACCTGACACCGGACTATTTGGAAACGCTCTTGTTTGACGACATTCCTTTCTTGCCTGCGATTCAAAAAGAACATGATTACTTTGCTACATCTCTCCGCAACCAGGGAGTTGAAGTTGTTTATCTAGATACCCTTTTAGCAGAGTCAATTTTAAACGACGAGATTCGTTTAAGCCTGATTGATGAATTTCTAAGTGAAAGCAAGGTTGGCGAAAGTTCTTCTCTTGAGGTAATCAGGGAGTTTTTGACGAGCCTTCCAAAAGATCAGCTTGTCAACAAAATGATGGAAGGGATGCAGAAAAACGAGCTTCCGCATAAATCAAAAAGGCATTTGCATGAATTTATCGAAAACCAGGATCCTTTTTACTTGTTCCCAATGCCAAATTTATACTTCACAAGAGACCCGGCTGCGGTCATCGGCAACGGCGTTTCACTGAACCGTATGAACAGGACGGCAAGGGGAAGGGAATCTTTGTTCATGAAATACATCATGCAGTACCATCCACGCTTCTCTCCACATGATATTCCGCTGTGGTTTGACCGCGGAGGTGCCTATTCAATCGAGGGCGGGGATGAGCTCGTATTAAGCAGCGAAGTTGTTGCGATCGGAATCAGCGCCAGGTCAACAGCCCAGGCAATCGAAAATCTGGCCCAGAAGCTGTTTGCAAAAAATGAGAATTACCAAAAAGTCATGGCTGTTGAAATACCTAAAACAAGGGCATTCATGCATCTTGATACTGTATTTACAATGGTTGACCGTGATAAATTCACTGTCCACCCGGCAATTCTTGGACCAGGAGGGGAAATGAACATTTTCATCCTTGAAAGAGGGGAAGATGAAGACCTTAAAATCTCCCGCCGTGCCAATATTGTTGATACGTTGAAAGAAGTCCTTAATTTGAATGAAGTAACGCTGATTCCATGCGGTGGCGGAGACGATATCGCAGCTGCCCGTGAGCAGTGGAATGATGGCAGCAACACCCTGGCTGTTTCTCCAGGTGTTGTCATCACTTATGACCGAAATTATGTTTCGAATGAATTATTGCGTTCGCATGGTGTGGAAGTTATTGAAGTACTAAGCAGTGAATTGGCTCGCGGCCGTGGTGGCCCGCGCTGTATGAGCATGCCGCTTTACCGCGAGGATCTTTAATACCTGCATCTGGACTAACCTAATTTAGGAGGGCTTACAATGGGATTTAACTTAAAAGGCAGACACTTTTTGACATTGAAAGATTTTACGCCGCAGGAAATAGATTTTTTAATCAACCAGTCAATTGAATTTAAACGGCTGAAATATGCGGGTGTTCCTCATAAGATGCTTGAAGGCAAAAACATTGCACTGTTGTTTGAAAAGCCATCCACTCGTACGCGCTGTGCATTCACAGTAGCATGTATCGATCTCGGCGCTCACCCTGAGTACCTGGGAAGGGGAGACATCCAGTTTGGAAAGAAAGAGTCAAACAGGGATACGGCGATTGTCCTTGGCCGTATGTTTGATGGTATTGAGTTCCGCGGATTCAAGCATGAGACAGTGGAAGAATTGGCCAAGTATTCAGGTGTCCCGGTATGGAACGGGTTGACGGACATGTTCCACCCAACGCAAATCCTTGCTGACTTTATGACAATCAAAGAAAAATTGGGATACCTTAAAGGTGTTAAGTTCGCTTATGTTGGCGATGCAAGGAACAATATGGGGAACTCACTCTTGATTGGCTCAGCCAAAATGGGTCTTGACTTCCGTGCCATTGCACCAAAGGAGCTTTTCCCGAACGAAGAACTCGTTGCCTACGCACAAGGTGTGGCAAAAGAGACTGGTGCCAAGATTACCATCACTGACAGCATCGAGGAAGGCGTTAAGGATGTTGACGTGATTTATACAGATGTCTGGGTATCCATGGGTGAAGAGGACCAGTACAAGGAGCGCATCGATTTACTGGAGAAATATCAGGTTAACCAGCAAATGATGAATATGACAGGTAAAGACCATACGCTCTTCATGCATTGCCTTCCTGCTTTCCATGACCAGGATACAGAGGTTGGAAGGGAAATCAAACAAAAGTTCGGGCTTGAGGCGATGGAAGTCACTGATGAAGTGTTCCAATCGAAAAACAGTGTCGTTTTCGATGAGGCAGAGAACCGCATGCATACCATCAAAGCAGTTATGGCAGCAACTCTCTCCTAATCACAGAAGAACAACCGCAGAACCGGTAGGATACCCGTTTAAGGGTATCCAGGCCGAATGCGGGCCGCGGCATAAAATTCATTTTTTATTGAAAGTGGGTGTTTATTAAATGGCTGAAAATGAGAAAAAGCTTGGGCTTTTTGCCCTTATTGCCCTTGTTGTAGGATCAATGATCGGCGGCGGAGCTTTTAACATCGCTACAGATATGGCAACTGGTGCGAGTACAGGGGCGATTATCATCGGCTGGCTAATTACAGGAATCGGAATGATTTGCCTTGGATTTTGCTTCCAGAACCTGACGAACAAACGGCCGGATTTGGAAGGCGGAGTGTTCAGTTATGCAAAAGCAGGTTTCGGCGATTACTGGGGATTTAACTCCGCGTGGGGGTACTGGCTCTCTGCATGGCTGGGCAATGTTGCCTACGCAACCCTTCTTTTTAGTTCAATTGGCTATTTCCTGCCTGTGTTCGACGGCCAAAACCTAGCCTCTATCATTGGGTCTTCTTTACTTCTTTGGGCCGTTGTATTCCTGATACTCGGAGGGGTCCAGTCTGCGGCATTGGTCAATACTGTCGTTACGATTGCGAAACTCGTCCCGATTTTTCTCTTCATTATCATTGGAATCTTCGCTTTTAACATTGACCAATTTAATATGGACTTTTGGGGCGGGGACTTTAACCTGGCAGATGTAATGGGTCAGACGAAAAGCACAATGCTTGTTACACTGTGGGTTTTCATTGGTATTGAAGGTGCGGTTGTCCTTTCAAGCCGTGCTGAACACAAAAAAGATGTAGGAAAAGCCACCATTATTGGCCTTGTCTCAACATTGCTAATCTATATCATGATTTCCCTTTTATCCACGGGAATCATGTCAAGGTCGGAACTGGCTGATTTAAAGAGCCCTTCCATGGCTTATGTACTTGAAAGCGTTGTCGGTCCATGGGGCGCCACTTTTGTAAACCTCGGCCTTATCATTTCGGTCCTTGGAGCATGGCTCGGCTGGACGCTGCTTGCTTCCGAACTTCCGTATTTGGCGGCATTGGATGGCGTTCTTCCAAAGTATTTTGCTAAAGAAAACAAGAACAAGGCACCTGTTAATTCCTTGATTGTCACAAATGTGCTGATCCAGATTTTCCTGCTCACGTTCCTGTTTTCCGATAAACCGTATAATTTTGCTTTTTCGCTCGCAAGCTCAGCGATTCTCGTTCCATATCTTTTCTCAGCATTGTATCAAGTGAAATACAGTATGGAGAAAAAAGAGACAAAGCAGATGGGCATCGGCATAGTAGCAAGTGTATATGGTGCATGGCTTCTGTATGCAGCAGGCATCGACTACCTTGTATTGACGGCTGTACTGTATGCGCTGGGGATTTTTGTCTACCGATATGCGCAAAAGGAAAATGGAAAAAAAGCGTTTAAACCATTCGAACTTGTCTGGGCGGGGCTGTTCGTGGTCTTTGGTGTCATCGCCATCTTCATGTTAGCAACAGGAAAAATCAGCATTTAGACATCAGGAGGAGTAATTATGGCAAAAACGATTGTTGTGGCTCTCGGCGGAAACGCCATCCAGACAGGGAACGGTGCTACAGCCGAGGAGCAGAAATTGGCATGCTACAATACAGCTAAACAGCTGGTAAAACTAATTAAGGAAGGGCATAAATTAGTCATTGCCCACGGGAATGGTCCGCAGGTTGGGAACATTGTCCTGCAGCAGCAGATGAACCAAAGCGATAAACTGCCGGCCATGCCGCTTGATACCTGCGGAGCCATGAGCCAGGGAATGATTGGCTATTGGCTGCAAAACGCCCTATACGAAGTTTTTCATGATGAAGGTATAGATAAGAATGCCGTAACGTTGGTCACACAGGTATTGGTTGATGAAAATGATCCTGCTTTTGAAAATCCGACAAAACCAATCGGCTCTTTTTATACCCAAGAAGAGGCAGACCAGCTCGCGAAGACGAAAGGTTATAAGATGAAAGAGGATGCAGGCCGGGGTTATCGCCGGGTTGTCCCATCGCCAAAACCGTTGGACATCATTGAAAAAAAGGCCATCGTTGACTTGATTCAAAGCGGAAACATCGTCATTGCAAGCGGCGGAGGAGGGATTCCTGTATCAAAGGATAACTCCAGACTGATTGGCATTGAAGCGGTAATTGATAAAGATTTCGCTTCTGAAAAGCTTGCTGAATTGGTTGATGCCGACGCATTTCTTGTTCTGACAGCCGTTGAAAATGTTGCCATAAACTTTGGCAAGCCCGAACAAAAGAACCTTGAAAACCTGTCTTTGGCAGAAGCCAACCAATACATTGAAGAAGGCCAGTTCGCCCCTGGAAGCATGCTTCCAAAAGTACAGGCTGCTATTCAGTTCGCTGAATCCGGAACCGGACGAAAATCGTATATCACTTCGCTTGAACATGCATACGATGCCATCGCCGGAAAAACAGGTACAGTTATTGCAGGAGAATAAATAAATTGATTGACTTTTAAGAAAAGAAAGACATTTCCCTTGAATCCGTAATTTTCTTTCAATATAATTATATTTAGAAAATTATTTACAATTTGGTGAGCAATTTCACTAAGCGGGAGATGGGGAAATGAATATATCAGTACAGCTTCATAATATTGCGGGAAGGCTTGGGGGAAAGCCTGCCTACTATTTCATGGATCAGGCGAGTACATATGCTGAATTGGATGCAGCCGTTACACGCTTTGCATCGGGTCTGGAGCAGTTAGGTATAAAAAAAGGCGATCACATTGCAGTACTGCTGGGGAATTCGCCGCACTTTATCATCAGCTTGTATGGGGCATTGCGCCTCGGAGCTACAGTCATACCAATCAATCCGGTTTATACAGAAGATGAAATCAGCTTTATCCTCCTAAATGGAGATGTAAAAGCGGTCGTCTGTCTGGACTTGATGATGCCTCTTGCAGAAAAGATGCAGAAACACTTGCCGGAAGTACAGCAATTTATCATCTGTGAATCCGGCCAAGGCGGCGGAAGCAATGCCGGCGGAATGACAGATAAAATGAAAGCGTTTGCTGATGTCGTTTCAATCGGAAGCCCCAACTATGAAGGCCCTGATCTAGGGGAGGATGATACGGCTATCATCCTTTATACATCAGGGACAACCGGGAAACCAAAAGGGGCTATGCTTACACACCGCAATCTGTTCAGTAACGCGCAGGATGTGGCGGACTATTTAAAAATCAATGAGGATGACAGGGTGGTCACTGCGCTTCCAATGTTCCATGTCTTTTGCCTAACGGTTGTTCTGAATGCGCCGTTAATGAACGGCGGAACATTGCTCATCGTGCCGAGATTTAGCCCAAAGGAAATTTTTCGCCTTGCAAAAAAGTACGAGCCGACAGTATTTGCTGGAGTCCCAACGATGTATAACTTCCTTTATCAGTACCCTGAAGGAGACGCGGAAGATATGAAATCTTTGAGGCTCTGTATTTCAGGAGGAGCATCGCTTCCTGTGGCCCTTCTCGAAAATTTTGAGAAGAAGTTCAATGTAGCCGTCTCTGAAGGCTACGGTTTATCCGAAGCTTCTCCGGTAACATGCTTTAACCCGCTGGACCGTCCGCGGAAAGCAGGTTCGATCGGAAGGTCAATCGTCAATGTTGAGAATAAGGTTGTCAGCGAGCTTGGGGAAGAGGTGACCCCAGGTGAAGTTGGCGAATTGATTGTTCGCGGCCCGAACGTGATGAAAGGCTATTATAAAATGCCTGAAGAGACGGCGGCGGCCATCAGGGAAGGCTGGCTGTATACAGGAGACCTCGCCCGAATGGATGAGGAAGGCTATTTCTATATCGTTGATCGCAAAAAGGAATTGATTCTTGTCGGCGGATACAATGTATATCCCCGCGAAGTGGAGGAAGTGCTGTACAGTCATCCCGATGTCGTGGAGGTGGCAGTGCTTGGTGTTCCCGACCCGAACTTTGGCGAAGCCGTGAGAAGCTTTGTTGTCAGCAAAAACCCTGCTTTGACAGAGGAAGACCTCATTTCCTACTGCCGGGAGCATCTGGCAAAATATAAAGTCCCGAATTCTATTGAGTTTTTAGCGGAACTTCCGAAAAACACAACTGGCAAGATTTTGCGTCGGGCTTTAAGGAAACAAGTACTTCAGCAAAGCTGAAGCTTAAAGAGGCAGGCTGAAATGGCCTGCCTTTTTTCATGTAACCATCTTTCATGAGAAGGATTTTTTCTTTCTCATGGAGAAAAGGTAACACCAACAGGGGGAGGATGGCAAAGTGAACAATATTGTTTATGAACAAAGGGGACATATCGGTGTGGTAACCCTTAACAGGCCAGACAGCCTGAATGCTTTTAATTATGAGACATTGTCCGAACTGCAGCAGGCAGTGGAGAAAATTCGCACGGACCGGGAAGTCCGGGCTGTCATTTTTACAGGAATGGGAGAAAAGGCGTTCAGCGTCGGAGCGGATCTTAAGGAAAGAAAGACACTGTCGGATGAAGAAGTAAAGCGGAACCTCTACAAAATAGGGGATGTATTCACGAGCATTGACCAGCTCCCGCAGCCTACTATAGCAGCCATTAACGGGTTTGCTTTTGGAGGGGGAATGGAGCTTGCCCTTGCGTGTGACTTCAGGTTGGCATCCAGGAATGCCTTGATGGGGTTGACAGAAACCGGGCTTGCAATCATACCGGGTGCTGGAGGGACACAGCGGCTGCCGAGGCTGATTGGCCAAGCAAAAGCACTTGAACTGATTTTGACAGCAAGGAAACTGACCGCGCAGGAGGCTTATGATCTTCATCTGGTCAATTCAGTAACGGAAGCAGAAGGACTCCTGCCAGCCTGTGAAGAACTTGCCGGCAGTATGCTAGCCAATGGGCCTGTAGCTCTCATTCAGGCGAAATTTGCAGTGAAGCAGGGAATGAATGTGGATTTGCAGACAGGTTTGCAGCTCGAACGAAAAGCCTACGAGGTAACTATTCCAACCGAAGACAGGCTGGAGGCTCTAGCTGCCTTCAGCGAAAAACGAAAGCCTCACTTTAAAGGGAAATAAGAGATACATAATCACTCTGATAATAGAAAAAAGTACATGATATTTTTCATGCACTTTTTTCTTATTCTTTTATTTTTGTATTTTAGATAATTCCTATTTTTGGTAAAAGGGGGAGGGCGATGGAGAGCAATATTACAGCCAGGAAAGCAGTGGAATTCAAAAAAGGCCTTCAATCAGGCATGAGCATATGCATTGGCTATTTGCCTGTTGCCCTGACATTCGGATTGATTGCCAAGACGACGGGACTGACTCTTAGCGAAACGGTGTTAATGAGCCTGCTTGTTTTCGCAGGAGCGGCGCAATACATATCCCTTAGCCTTCTGGCAGCTGGAACTGGTACGTTTGAGATTGTCCTGACTACATTCATTGTAAACATCCGCCATTTTCTAATGTCGGCTTCACTCAATGAAAAAGCATCCGGGGACAGCGTCTTTGGAAAAATGTTCTATGCTTTTGGAATCACCGATGAAACCTTTTCGGTGGCAGCAACCCGGGAAGAACCCGTAACGGTTTGGTACATGCTAGGACTCGTTTTTATTTCTTATGCGAGCTGGGTGATCAACTCCGGAATAGGCTTCCTTATGGGGGCAGGATTGCCGCAGGTTTTGCAGGACAGCATGTCGATAGCACTTTATGCCATGTTTGCAGGGCTCCTCGTTCCCTCCATGAAAAAAAGCAGGAAGGTCGTGTTCCTCGCGGTGCTTGCGGCATGCTTTAATTCTACCTTTATGCTTGGGAAACTTATGCCGACAGGCTGGGCAATTGTTGCAGCCACTCTTTTGTCGGCAGTCCTTGTTGAATGGATAGAGATAATGGGGAGAAAAAGGAAGGTGAATCAGGCTGAAAACTGAGATGGTCGTTTTGATTGCTGCGATGGCTGTTGTGACCTATATTCCGCGTATGCTCCCGTTTGTCATGTTCAGGGGAAAGGAGCTGCCTCCATTTGTCCAAGGGGTACTAAAAAATGTTCCTTATGCCACCCTGGGCGCCCTCATTTTTCCAGCAGTATTTTTTATCCAGGAGGATATGATATACGGTGCTGTCGGTGCGGCTGCTGCTTTTGGCTGTGCATTCCTGGGTGCTAATGTCATTCTTGTCGTGATCGGGGCAATCACTGTCCTTAGTGCATACTCATATTTTTTCTAGTGCGCCTTGGCTGTCCTTCATGAGAGGGGCAATAACTTGTTCTAATTTGAAGGGAGACCGACTACACTACTTGTAGAGGTTGTACGAAAGGGTGATGGCTTTTGGCGCGGAAAATGGGCTTCTATGGAATTCTTGCTTATATCGTTTTCGGTTTTTTGGCTTATTGGTATCTTTTTTATTTAGCTGATACAAGCCTGCCGTTTGAGTTCCAGGGTTCAAGGGCTGATCCTGCAACGTTTTTGAATCCCCGGGAATATATGCTTAGTGAAGAATACTCGAAAATAAGGAATCTGCTGTTTTTCCTTTCCACCCCGTATGAATGGCTGTTCTATTTTTTAGTCTTGCTTGTCGGGCTGTCAGGTGCGTTTAAAAAATGGGGGAAAGATACGTTTCAACATAAGCTCCTGCAAAATGGGGTCTATATCTTCTGGCTGTCCCTATTTTCCTATGCAGCGACTTTTCCGCTTAGCTATATCAGCTACAATTTCTCCAAGACATACAACATATCGACCCAATCCTTTCCTTCCTGGATGAAGGATGAACTGATTGGTTTCTGGGTGAACTTTGTGACACTGCTGATCACGATTTCCGTCCTGTACTGGCTGATTCAGCGGAGCCGCAAATATTGGTGGCTTTTGGCATGGCTTTTGTCCATACCATTCACGCTGTTTATCATGTTCGTCCAGCCTGTTGTAATCGACCCGCTCTATAATGACTTTTCTCCATTGAAGAACAAAGAGCTTGAAGCAAAGATCCTTGATCTTGCCGGAAAGGCAGACATCCCGGCTAATCATGTTTTTGAAGTGAACATGGCTGAAAAAACGAATGCCTTAAACGCTTATGTGACAGGGATTGGCGGAAACTCGCGCATCGTTCTTTGGGATACGACCTTAAACAGGCTGAGTGACGGTGAAATCCTTTTCATAATGGCCCATGAAATGGCCCATTATGTTGAAAAGCATATTTATATCGGAATTGCCGGTTATCTGATATTGTCATTGTTCGGATTGTGGCTGACATCAAGAATGATGGCCTGGGCAATCAGGCGTTGGGGAAAAGAGCTGAAAGTGGACGATGTTGGCGACATTCGTTCTGTACCGCTTCTGCTGATGATTCTTTCAATGCTTATGTTTATTTCAAGTCCTGCGAGCAATTTTGTATCACGGTACCAGGAAACCAGGGCAGACCGCTATGCCATAGAAATGACGGGGAATACAGATGACGCCATCGGTTCTTTTCAAACCCTCACGAAAGCGGGCTTGAGCCAAGTAAATCCTCCGCTCCTTGTGAAGATTTTTCGTTACGGTCACCCTACGATGCTTGAGCGGATATCGAGGCTGGAAGATTATGAGGTTGAACAAAGAAATAAAAATACGGATTAAAAAGCCCGTAACAAGGGCTTTTTTTCGTTTCGGATATAAACCCTTTTAAACCCGGAGCATTACTATGTCAGAATATAAAAAATGATCCCCTGCAAGCTGCAGGGGAATTATTTTTCATCTATGTCCCGAAAAGTCTGTTCAGATCTTTCAGTTCCTTCGTAAGGGAAAAGAAGAGCGTTTGGTCCCGTTGGTCAATGGCATCATCAATTTTTGAAAGCAACTTTTCCTTTTTTGTTTTCAGCTGGATTTCCGAAATCAGCATATCCACATACAGGTCCAAAACAAAGGTTTCTTTTGCTTTAATGCGGTTCATCACGCTGGCCTTCATGATTTCAGAATAGGACTTCTCTTTCACTGACCTCACCTCTTCGACCTTTTTTATATTATATGGAGTTTGAAAAGGATAATCAACAAAATTATCTTAATTTTAAGAAAGTTTTTGCACCCAATTTTTTGTGAATAAATTACGAACATTTGTTAATTTTTACTAATAATAAGGCTGACGGTGGTATGATGAAATAAAATCCTCTTTAGGGAGATGATGGAATGAAAAGCGGACAGAAAGAATCCTTGGATGAATATGAAGTCAATCCTTTTACTATGATAATCCTTCCTTACCAGTATGGCAGTAAGACATTTTCTAGAATTTATGAGTTTGAGGATGATTATATTTCCCCGCTTAAGCCGATTGATATCATCAAAAAAAGCTGTCAGTATTTTGGATCGAGCTATGAAGGAAGAAAGGATGGCGCCCGTGATTTGACCGGGATTACACACAAGGTACCAATCATCATTGATCCCCACAACTCTATTTATTTCCTACCGACAACGTCACCGTCCAATCCAAACTGTATTTGGGTCTCTCATGAACATGTTCTAAACCACAAAAAAATTGATTCCCGCCACACCTATGTAACCTTCCGAAATAAGCAGTCCATCACACTTCCAGTTTCCTTTCGATCTTTTGAAAACCAGCTGCTGAGAACGGCTCTGCTGAAAACCAGGATGATGGAGAGAATGAAGGAGACTGAACGCCGGGCTGTGTACTTATTCCAGGGGCCGAAGTATTCCCAGAACAGTTCGGCCGGCATGGTCAGTGAGATTTATAAAGACTAGTCCGGAGTTCACTCTACTGCAGCATAATTATTTATGCTGTTTTTTGTTGATGTATTTCTCTGGAAGTTTCTCTGCATGGAGGGAGTATCTCCGGAAAAGGTAATATTCCATAAGTTCTTCTGTCCTGTTGCGGAGGCGGGGATTGAAGTAATTGTGCTGCTCCTCATAGCCACGGTAAAGAAAGAGATACATGGTGAAGGCTTCATCGCGCTTTAGCTGCTGTACCTTAAGGCTGTTTTGTTTCATGTAGCGTTTAACCCCGGCGAGATCTTTTTGAATGGCCAGCATCGTTTCTTCGATTAACACAAGATAGGGTTTCTTCAGTTTGAATGGACTTGACTCAATAACAGTGCGGTCTCTGTTGAGGACAGTCAAGACCATGGGCAGGTAAATAGCCTGCTCTATCATGTCACGGTCGTATTCAGGTATTCTTGTCATGTTTAAATGCCCCTCTTCAAAAATGGAACATATGTTCTGTTCCATCATACTCCATAACAAGCTTCTTTTTCAAGTATCCACTTCATATTATTTTCTCCACAGACATTCAAATCATTCGGACGACGGCCATTTTCAAGCTGATTTAAACGTAATCTTTATAGATACCAATTTGTTCGGCTGATATAATTGAAAAAAATTTTCCGGTAGAAGTTTAACAAGTGGTGAAAAGAAGGAAAATAAAACAAGTCTGGCGAATGAGACTTTTATTTAGAAAATTAAGCTATAAAACAAAAAAGGTGGAAAACTCTCAAATGAGAAATGAAAGACGGGTAATCAAAAGAAAAAGAAAAAAAGTCCGCTGGGGCAGGGTTTTTCTCCTTCTATTCATTCTGATTGGTGGTATACTCGGGATTTATTTATATTCACAATACAAATCAGGTGTGGAACAATCACGGAAAAGCGTAGGCGATAAGCAGGATGTGTATGAATTTAAAGGGAAACAGGACGCAAACGGATCCACCAACATCCTTATCCTTGGGAGTGATGCGACCGGCAGGGATAAGCCACGAGCCGATACAATCATGATCGGCAGCTATAATAAAAGTAAAGGGACCTATAAATTGGTTTCCGTTATGAGGGATTCCTATGTAGACATTCCCGGGCATGGGAAGAATAAAATCAATGCAGCCTTCGCTTACGGAGGACCTGAATTGCTGCGGAAGACGATCAAGAATAATTTTGATGTCGACCTGCAGTACTATGCTGTGGTGGATTTTGAAGGGTTTGTCAAGCTGATGGATGAGGCTTTCCCAAATGGGGTTAAGGTCGATGTGGAAAAGCGGATGGAAGAAAATATAGATGTTACGATCGAACCGGGAGTCCAGCAGCTTGATGGAGAGCATTTGCTCGGCTACGTACGCTTCCGCCAGGATGCCGTCGGGGATTTCGGAAGAGTAGAGAGACAGCAGAAGGTCATCAAGGATGTCGGCAACCAGTTAGTGAGCATCAGTACAGTACCTAAGCTTCCAAAGCTGGTTGGCGTTGTCATGCCATATGTCAACACGAATATGGGTACAGGAGACATGCTATATATTGCTAAAGGATTCGTTTCCAAAGATAACAGGAATATTGAAACCATGCGTATCCCGGTTAATGGTTCCTTTGAGGACAAGCGGGTAAGTGGGTCAGGGCTTGTCCTTGATATTGACCAGGAGGTAAATAAAGCGGAACTGCAGGGTTTCCTGGCAAAATAGAAATGTGCAGGACGTTTATTCTAATCTTTCCATTTATTTTTAAACAGGTGTACAATATTAGCAAAAAGCTTTTCCATGCTGTAAGGAAAAAAGGAGGCATGGAAAAAGGAGACTGCGATGGATTTAGGATTCCTTCAGGATTGGTTCACTCTTGAAAAAATTATGGATTTGATAAAAGAATACCGGGCGCTGGGGCCTGTTCCTGGAGTTTTGCTTCCTATGCTGGAGGCGTTCCTGCCTTTTCTCCCGTTATTTATATTTGTAATGGCTAACGCAAGCGCCTTTGGCTTGTGGTTTGGGTTCCTTTTTTCATGGATTGGTGCTTGCACAGGAGCTTTAATTGTATTTTTGCTAGTCCGTAAATACGGGCAGCGCCGCCTGCTTCGTTTTTTACAAAGGCATCCAAAGGTGCAGAGAGGCATGAACTGGGTAGAACGCCATGGGTTCGGTCCGCTGTTTGTCCTCCTTTGTTTTCCGTTCACCCCTTCGGCACTTGTCAATATTGTCGCAGGGATGTCCAAAATCAGCACGGCGCAGTATATGCTGGCGGTGTTTGCAGGAAAAATGGTGATGATTTTCACCATCAGCTTTGTGGGTTATGACATTCAGTCACTGATCACCAAACCTGCCCGTACTGCCCTTGTCGGCCTTCTTATTTTTGTTTTGTGGTATGTTGGAAAAAGAATTGAAGTAAAAATGAATAGCAGCATTGAAAAAGAACATAATGGGTGAAAAAGGCCTGGTACAGGAGGCGGGGAAATGTGAAAGAAGGACTAAAAAGAGAAGGAACTGAGTGGCTGAAAGCTTTTGCAATTGGAGTGATCATTTTCGCTTTTATTCGTACTTTTTTCTTTTCCAATTATGTAGTGGAAGGTGAATCAATGCTCCCGACCTTGGAGGAAGGGAACAAGCTTGTTGTCAATAAAATTGGCTATGATGCAGGTGACCTCCAAAGATTTGATGTGATTGTTTTTCATGCAAATAAGAAAGAGGATTTTGTCAAACGAGTGATTGGCCTGCCGGGAGATAAAATTGAATACCGCGAGGATCGGCTGTTCATCAATGGGAATGAAGTGGAAGAACCTTATTTAAAAGAATATCGAAAAAAAGCGGAGGGACATTATATTACCGGGGATTTTACTTTAAAGGAAGTTGCCGGAGCTGAGAAGGTTCCGGACGGCAAGCTTTTTGTTCTCGGTGATAATCGCCTCGGAAGCTGGGACAGCAGATATTTTGGGTTTATTTCAAATGATCAGGTAGTCGGAAAGGTCAATCTGCGCTACTGGCCTTTGGATGAAATGGTTGTTTCCTTTGATGAATAGGTTACTGGGACCCGGAAAGAAGGGTCCTTTTTTGCTGCATTTTTCCCGAGACTTAAAAGGCAAACCCACTTCTAATTGATTAAAGTGTGCCCTCTGGTGGTAAAGCATAATAAAAAGTAGAGGAGCTGTCATAATGGAAGAGCAAAAGCGGAAATATTATGTAAACATTGAAAACGGCGAAGTGCTTGAGGGGCCGGCTGAACTAAATGGTTATTTCCAAATCTACGCCACCGGAGAGGAAGTCAAGCATCACCGCGAATTCTTAAATGAAAATTATAAAGCCGACCTTGAGACATTCGGGCGAGCCCATGTACCGTTCAAAGAGTACCACGACGATAAGGCAGATGCGGACTATGACAATACAATCAATGAAGTGTATGCTCTGATTTATGAACTCGGCGATGAAGAAGCCCGGCAGCATATCGCCGGAATGGGCATACTTGATGAAAGCCGCCTCGATAGGAGATAGCAGAGGGAATACTGAAGGACAGCCTCAATGAGGGGCTGTCCTTTGTGCTTTCTTAAAATGTAACAATCAAGAATCAGCTTGACTTTTTTCCAGCATGCCCTAATTGGAATGGAGATTAAAAACAGGTATAATGGAAAAGTGAACATGTGTTTGCCTAATCATAATAATGATTGATATATAACGAAAAAAATTCTTTGTTTTTTAAGAAAGAAAGGGGAGCGCAGATGTCCATTCGTTTAGTGCTCGGCCGCTCAGGCAGCGGCAAGACGGAACTATGCTTAAGAGAAATCCGCGGAAAGCTTGAATCCAGTCCTGAAGGGAACCCGATCGTGTACCTTGTTCCTGAGCAGATGTCCTTTTTATCCGAATACAGATTGGCTACGACACCAGGGCTCGGCGGAATGGTCAGAGCACAGGTTTACAGCTTTCCGCGGCTGGCATGGCGGATTCTCCAGGATACAGGCGGTTCAGCCCGGCATCATTTGACAAGTGTTGGTATAAGTATGATGATCAGAAAAATCATAGAGGATAAAAAAGATGATTTGAAAATTTTTCATCGTGCTGCCGACAAGTCCGGGTTTATCCAGCAAATGGAGCAGATGCTGACAGAATTTAAACGATATGCAATCAGCCCCCAGGAACTCTTGAAGGAAACAGAAAATGAAAAAGGGCAGAAAGTCTTGCAAGAGAAGCTCCATGATATCGAAATGGTCTACCGCCGGTTCGAGGAAGAGCTGTTTGGAAAGTATATTGATTCGGAGGATTATTTTCGTCTGCTGGCCGAAAAAATTCCCGAATCTAGTTATTTGGAAGATGCGGAGATTTATATAGATGGTTTTTATACTTTTACACCGCTTGAGCTAATGGTTATTGAACAGCTGATAAGAACATGCAGGCGGGTTACGATTGCATTGCCTCTTGACCGTTCCTTCAAAGGGATTGGTCCTGACGAACTGCATTTATTCAGGCTGACGGGAGAAACATGCAGAATGCTCCACGAACTCATTAGCAGCAGGGGATTCGATCTGGAAGATGAGGTCATTCTGACGGGGCAGAAGCGCTGGGACAATGAATCTCTCAGGCATCTTGAAGCTGAATTTGATACAAGGCCGGCGAAGCCTTTTATAGGGGAAAACGAAGTAAGGCTATTCCAGGCCGCCAACCGCAGGGCAGAGGTTGAAGGAATTGCGCGCAAGATGATTGGCCTAGTTCGTGATAACGGATTCAGATATAAGGATATAGCGGTCATGATGAGGAATGGCAGCGACTATCGGGATATTCTGGAGACTGTGTTCAGAGACTATAACATACCCTATTTCATTGACCAAAAAGGGACAATGCTGAACCACCCGCTCATTGAACTGATTCGCTCAAGCCTGGAAACTGTGCTTGGAAATTGGCGCTATGAACCTATTTTTCGCGCAATTAAGACGGATTTACTGTTTCCGCTTGCTGCAGATGTCCATCAGTATCGGGAAAAAATGGACAGGCTGGAGAATTATGTGCTCGCTTACGGCATACAGGGGGACAAATGGACCAAAAAGGAACGCTGGATTTACAGGCGGTTTCGCGGTCTTGAACTTGTCGATTCTGTCCAGACTGATGCGGAAAAAGAAATGGAACTGCAGCTGAATGAGATGAGGCTGATAGTCACCGCGCCGCTTCTTAGGATGGCAAGGCGGATCAAACGTGCGGACAGCGGGCGGAAGCTTTGCGAGGCAGTTTATTTGTTTATCGAGGAACTCGATGTTCCGGCAAAACTCGAGCAATGGCGAATTGCAGCCGAGGAGCAGGGTCACCTAGTCGAGGCGAGGGAACATGACCAGGCGTGGAATGGAATCATGGATTTGCTGGACGAGTTTGTCGAAATGCTTGGCGATGAAAAGGTAGATCCGCGAAAGTTTGCAAACATCCTTGATGCAGGCTTCGAGTCGCTTGAGTTTTCCCTTATTCCTCCCGCCATTGACCAGGCTCTGGTTGCTGACCTTGAAAAATCAAGGCTTGCCGAGATCAAGGCTGCTTTTGTCATTGGAGTGAACGAAGGAGTCCTGCCGGCAAAACTGACCGAGGACGGTATCCTTGGAGATGATGACCGGGAATCTCTCAAAACGAGGGGGCTCTATATCGGGCCTGGAAGCAGGACAAAGCTCCTGGACGAGAACTTTCTCGCCTATAAAGCTTTCACAACCCCTTCGGACATTCTCTATGTGAGTTATCCAATTGCGAATGAAGAAGGAAAGGCGCTCATGCCATCCACCTATATTAAAAGACTTGAAGAGTTGTTTCCTGATTTGCAGCTCGGCGTGTTTGCTGCAGATCCATCAGAGCTTGGCGAACGGGAGCAGTTCGAATATGTTTCAAGTGAAACAGCAGTGTTGTCCTACTTGACTTCGCAGCTGCAGCTTAAGAAAAGGAATTATCCTGTATTTGATTTTTGGTGGGATGTTTACGATTACTATATTGGTAGCTACCGCTGGAAAGACACAGCCAGGAAGGTACTTTCAAGCTTGTTCTATGAAAACAGGACAAAGCCGCTTTCCGGACAGGTAACCAAGGAACTGTACGGAGATGAAATTGAAGCAAGTGTGTCAAGGATGGAGCTGTTCAACAGCTGTCCTTTCTCCCATTATGTCCAGCATGGACTTAAGCTGAGAGACCGCAGGATATTCAGGCTGGAGGCTCCGGATATCGGGGAACTTTTCCACGCCGCGTTAAAATATATTGCTGAAACAGTCATGGACAGGAATCTGAGCTGGGCAGGGCTTACGCAGGCCCAATCAGAGGAGCTTGCCAAAGAGGCCGTCGCAAAACTTGCACCCAGGCTGCAGAATGAAATCCTGCTGAGTTCGAACCGCCATCATTATATCAGGCAGAAACTGCAAAGTATTATAACCCGGGCATCGCTTGTACTTGGCGAACACGCAAGGTCAAGCGGATTTTCGCCAATAGGGCTTGAACTTGGGTTCGGGCGCAATGGAGAACTGCCGCCGCTTGGGTTTTCCCTGAAGAACGGGACGAAGATGCAGCTGATCGGCAGGATTGACAGAGTGGACAAGGCAGAGGATGAAACGGGAATGTACCTAAGGGTGCTTGATTATAAATCGAGCGATAAAGAACTTAATCTCACTGAGGTGTATTATGGTCTTGCACTTCAGATGCTGACGTACCTTGACATCATTATTACCCATTCACCAGGGCTTGTCGGAAAAGCAGCTGACCCTGCCGGGGTGGTTTATTTCCATGTTCATAACCCGATCATCAATGCCCAAAAGATGCTGTCGCTTGATGAAATTGAAGAGGAGATATTGAAGCAATTCAAAATGAATGGTTTGCTGCTCGCTGATGAGCATGTCATCAAGCTGATGGACAGAAGCCTTGATTCAGGGAATTCGCAAATTATTTCAGCTGGCTTAAAAAAGGACGGTACGCTGACAAAAGCGTCCAAAGTGGCGACAAGGGAGGATTTTGATTACCTCAGGCAGTTTGTCCGGAATAAGTATGTTGAGACGGGAAATGAAATTGTCGGCGGAAACGTGGATATTTCCCCGTTTCGACTGAAGGATAAAATGCCATGCACCTTCTGTTCCTTCAAATCGGTCTGCCAGTTTGACAAATCCATCGAGACAAATGATCATCGAAAGCTTGATTCTAAGAATAAAGAAGATATCCTGGCAGCGATCAGGAAGGAGGGAGTGGACCTTGGCTAAAATGAATATACCGCAAATGCCGGACGGGCTGACATGGACACCGGATCAGTGGAAGGCAATCATGGCAAAAGGCCAGGATATCCTTGTTGCTGCAGCGGCTGGTTCCGGAAAGACTGCTGTGCTTGTTGAACGGATTATCAGAAAAATTACCGAAGGAAGCGAACCGCTGAACGTTGATGAATTGCTGGTCGTTACTTTTACCAATGCAACTGCTGCGGAAATGAGGCATAGGATCGGAGAAGCGCTGGAAAAGTCAATCAATGCTGATCCGTCATCCGCCCATTTAAGGAAGCAGCTAAGCCTGCTGAACAGGGCATCCATTTCTACCCTTCACTCTTTTTGTCTTGAAGTCATCAGGAAATACTATTATTTAATCGACGTGGACCCTGGCTTTAGAATTGCAGACCAAACCGAAGGCCAGCTTCTTCGCGATGAAGTCATTGACGAACTTTTTGAAGAAGAGTACGGCCGACCAGAAAATCAGCCTTTCTTCAGGCTAGTCGATACCTTTACCAATGACCGCAGCGATGAAGCATTGAAGGATATTATCCTCGATTTATATGACTTTGCAAGATCGAATCCTTTGCCGGACACCTATCTGGATTCCATTGTTTCCATGTATGACGTCCGGAAGGATACGGCTGTGGGAGAATTTCCGTTTGTAAAAGCACTATTGTTCGATCTCAGGCTTCAGCTTGAGGGTGCGAAGAATTTGCTCGAACAGGGGCTCGAGATTACGAGGCTTCCGGCAGGCCCTGCACCTCGGGCGGAAAACTTTACCCAGGACATTCATGTTGTGGAAACCCTTTTAAATGCTTTAAACCATTCATGGTCCGATTTGTATGAGGCCATGCAGGTTGCTGATTTTCAAAGGGTAAAACCAGCCAGCCCGAAAACATATGACAAGGCCTTGATTGATAAGGCACAGAAGCTGCGCGACAGGGCAAAGAAAATTGTGCTTGATACAAAGGCAGAGCTATTTTCCCGAAGGCCAGAAAGCTTCCTGAAAGATATGGAAGACATGAAGCCAGTGATAGAAACCCTCATCAGCCTTGTGAAGGTGTTTGGGCAAAGATTCAATTCCATGAAACAGGAGAAAGGGCTTGTCGACTTTTCCGATCTGGAGCACTATACCCTCGATATTCTTGCGGTTGGAAGGGACGAGGAAGGGAAGCTATTTCCGTCAGAGGCTGCTAGGCACTATCGAAGCCAGTTCAGGGAAGTGCTTGTCGATGAATATCAGGATACCAATATGGTTCAGGAAGCACTTCTCCAGCTTGTTACTGCTGATGGGGAAAACACGGGTAATCTGTTCATGGTAGGGGATGTAAAGCAATCCATCTACCGTTTTCGACTAGCAGAGCCGAACCTGTTTCTCGGAAAATACAACAGGTTCACCGATGACGGAGAATTAACCGGGCTGAAAATTGACTTGGCGAAAAACTTCCGCAGCCGCAACGAAGTGCTGGAGGGGACGAACTATCTGTTCAAGCAAATCATGGGCGTTAATGTTGGCGAAATCCATTATGATGATCAGGCTGAACTGAAAAAAGGGGCTCCATATCCTGAAGACGATCCATACCCGGTTGAATTATTATTGATTGACTCGGAAACAGGCGGACAACCGGAAGATCGGGAGGAGACGGAAACAGGTAGCGATGTTTTCGACAGTGCCGACCTTGAGCAGTCACAGCTGGAAGCAAGGCTGATGGCAAAAGAAATAAAAGCAATGGTTGAGGAACGCCGTGGTGTATTTAACAGCAAAATAGGAACGAGCCGGCCGGTAAACTATCGTGATATTGTTATCCTGCTTCGCTCTATGACATGGGCACCGCAAATTATGGAGGAGTTCAAGCAGCAAGGAATACCGATATATGCTAACCTTTCAACAGGGTATTTCGAAGCAACCGAGATCTCGGTCATGCTCGCACTATTAAAAGTGATTGACAACCCGCTTCAGGATATTCCGCTTGCATCAGTTCTGCGCTCCCCAATTGTTGGACTGGATGAAGAGGATCTCGCCCTCATTAGGCTCGCAGAGAGAAAAGGTGCTTATTATGAAGCACTCGAAGCCTTCTGCTTAAAAATGCCTGCACAGGGAGAAGAAGAGCTACACGAAAGAACCAACCGCTTCTTGGAGCGCTTGAAACAATGGCGCACAAAAGCCAGGCAGGGAGCAGTTTCTGATTTAATATGGCAGCTTCTCAGGGAAACAGGGTTTTATGATTTTTCGGGGGGGCTTCCTGGGGGCAAACAGCGCCAGGCCAATCTTCGCGCCCTGTATGACAGGGCGAGGCAGTATGAGTCCACCACATTCAGAGGGTTGTTCAGGTTCCTTAGATTTATTGAGCGCATGCGGGAACGTGGGGATGACCTCGGGACTGCCGGAGCAATCGGAGAGCAGGAGGATGTAGTCAGGATCATGACCATCCACAGCAGCAAGGGATTGGAATTCCCGGTTGTGTTCGTTGCGGGACTGGCCAGGAACTTTAACACAATGGATTTAAAGAAATTTTATATGCTCGACAAGGAATTTGGGTTTGCTTCAAAGTATGTGAACCCGGATAAACGAATTTCCTATCCTTCCCTTCCGCAAATCGCTTTTAAAAGGAAAAAGAAACTCGAGATGCTGGCAGAGGAAATGAGGGTTCTGTACGTCGCCCTTACCCGCGCAAAAGAGAAGCTGTATTTACTGGCTTCAGTGAAGGATGCAGAAAAAGCGGCTGCTAAATGGGCTGACTCGACAGGTACATCCGACTGGCTCCTTGATGAATATATGAGAGCGTCAGCTGGAAGCTATCTCGATTGGATTGGGCCCGCCATCGTGCGCCACCGGGATGCCAATGGATTTGCCGAAGGGGCGAGGATGGATGGTGAGGTTGCGGGCCATCCGTCACGCTGGAAAATTGCGTGTTATGCGAAAGAGGAAATTGCCCAGTTTACTGAAGAAGCCCAGAATGTTATTGATACGGAGCTGGAGCGTGTTGCGGCGGGTGAAAAAGTGAATGTGCACTCGCATCTTGCCGAAAAAGTGGCAGAGCAGCTAGGCTGGAGCTACGGACACAAGGATGCGGCAGGCCACCGGTCGAAACAATCCGTATCCGAGTTGAAAAGAAACCAAGAAACTCGTGATGCTGAAAGCGGCACGGAAATTTTGCGAAAATTTGCCAAACCTGTCCTGAACAGGCCAAGGTTCATGCAGGAAAAAAAGCTTACCCCAGCAGAAAAAGGGACAGCCATGCATATGGTGATGCAGCATGTGGACTTATCGCGTCCCGTTACAGCGGTGTCCCTCCATGAGCAGATGGAAGCAATGGTGGGAAAGGAAATTCTTCTGCCGGAGCAAAGAGATGCAATCGAAACTGAATGGATCGTCCATTTCTTTAACACTGCCATTGGAAAACGGCTGCTCGGTGCAGAGAAAGTCAAGAGGGAAGTTCCATTCTATTTATCCCTGCCCTCATCGGAAGTATATCCCGGCTGGATGGGAAGTGAAGAAGCGGTTTTCGTACAGGGTGTCATTGACTGTGTTTTTGAAGATGAACAGGGAACAGTGCTCCTTGATTTCAAGACGGATGGCATCCATGACAGGTTCAAGGGCGGCTTCGAACAGGCCAGGCCTGTCTTGCAAGAACGATACCGCATCCAGATTGCTCTTTATGCGAGGGCAATCGAACAAATCACCAGGCGAAAAGTCGAGGAAAAGTATTTGTATTTCTTTGACGGAGGGTACTTGTTAAAGCTCGGGGAAGAATAGTAACATTTACGCAAAAACTGCTGCCGGCATTCAAGGCAGCAGTTTTTGTGTAAAGAGACTTACCAAAAGGGATTCAGCGTCCCGCAGGCATTTAATTATTTCCGATTGTAGGTTGGTCAATCAAGTTTGTATCAACGACATTGCTGGAATTCAATCCGTTGTTGGTAATGATAAAACCACCGGTATTAAGCGTGCCTTGACCTGAATTTGTTTTCGTATTGTTCTTCGGGGCGATGTAAACAGTGTCGCCAAACTGGACGACTCCTCCACCGACATTGATGATTTGAACCGGTCCTATTAAAGCTGGCATGAAAAACATCCTTTTCTGTTAGCTTTGCTTTCCCGGAACATGAACCGGGAGTGTCCCTTACCTTGGCAGCAGCTGCCTGATGTGCTTCACTCTTGCCTCCATTTGAATACTGCCGGCATTTCCGATTTGCATAACTGATGAGGTTGAAATTCCTATCACATTAATGGCGCCAACATGGATAAAAGAGCAGAGGTCATTTTTAGAGAATGCAGCTTTTTCCGTTAAGGCTGCTAGGGGAATCGGCTCGGTGAAGACCTTGAAGGATAAAAAGTCCCCTTCGTTGCCGAAGAAAGTTTCGCCTTCCCTCTGAACTGCAAGCACCCTAGAGCAGCCTTCGATTAAGGTTGTATCCCCAATCTCTAAAACTGAGGAAAAAATTAAGCTGCTAACCCTGATATTTTCTACTGCAGATGTCCGCATGTTTCTAATCTCTTTCGGGGCTAAGCGGAATAAAAGGCCCGATAATAAGAGATTCTGCAGGAGTATCATATGTCGCAGCGAGCTGGATCGTCTCCGTATCGCCTACCATTAATATCGATGAACTGGAAATACCGATTACTCTAATCGTGCCTATGTTAAGATCACGATTATATACAGTGAAATTCAACTTATCACCCCTTAGGAAGCTGTTGTAAAAACTGCACGATACTGCTTTTGATTTCCTCTTTGATTGTCTCTGCAACCCTGCTTGAAAACTCTTGCTCACTTTCCCCTTGATTCCGCTGCGACAACATTTCGGAAGTGTGCGCAGCGATTCGATTGGGCAGCTGTTTTTTTATATCGTCCTTGATAAACTCCTGATATGAATCATCAGCTTGAATGTGCAGCTTTTCACACGCAGACTGGAAAATTCCGGAAAGTTCTGTTTCCAGGAACTCATTTAAAGTTTTCTCAATGTCAATTGAACGCATGAACATATCCTTTGGAGAGCCAGGTGCCTGAATATTTTTATTGTCCACCACAAAATCTTCAATTCCCTGAAGTTCCGCCGGATTTAAACCAATGCTCAATGTTCCTTCAAGCTTCTCGACTTTCAGCTGGTCAAATTTGTATTCAATATTCCCTACCTGAACAGGGGGACGCTTCTTCATTCGTTTGAGTTCCTTTTGGAGACCCGCGACTGTCTTTTCCAGGATCTTTAATTTTTTTTCCTGGTATTCCACAAAGCTATGAAGCTGTTTAAGATACTGATAAAATTCCGGACTCATTGAAATTCACCTCAGATTCTGCTTGAACGGAGTCAGGCTGATTCTTTATTTCCCCTATAGCGGGACGGAAGGAGCCTGGATAACAGTGCTTCCGGGCTGCTGAGCCTGCGGGGCAGGGCCTGTAAATCCACCAGTATTGTAAAGATAGGAATTAGGTTTAATAATACCAGCGCTTCCAATCTGAAGAACAGAGGAGTTGGTGACCGAACTTATTTTAATCTGGTTGATCTGGATTGACTGTTGAATGTAAAAATTCATGATATCACCTGCCATCAAGCATTAAAGTAGTTGCCCTGGTCGACGCCATCCTGGTCAAACGCATTGGTTGTGTTTTTATTGTTATAGATGACCATTCCATCACCTGTGTTAAAGGACCCTGCTCCTGCGAAGGTTTTTGCATTTGTTCTTGGCATGATTTTATAGACGTCTCCAATGTTAAAGACTCCGCTGCTGCTAATTGATATGACTTGGACTGCCCCAACGATTGCCGGCATGCCGCAACACCCTTACGCAATTTTTTTATATCCTATGCCCACTGGGCTGGAATGTGAATAAACAGCCAACGTTTATGAAAGTAAAAATCCTTTATTAGACAAAAAACAACACATACAGGCAAAGTGCTATGTTACAATATTATTAGAATTTTTAAAAAACAATAGGGGGATTGGGCAATGAATGTGCCATTGGTGTTGACGCAGTTTTTGGATCGAGCCGTTGCGTTGTATGGAGACAAGGAGGCTATTATCACAGACAGCCGTAAATTTACGTACAGCCAATTGAATGAGAGGGTCAATCGAATTTCAAGGGGTCTTCGTGATCTGGGAGTGCAAAAAGGGGACAGGGTTGCCTATCTGGCGCCAAATTCAATGGAGATGCTGGAGGGCTTCTACGGCGTCTTTCAGGTTGGTGCGATTATGGTGCCGCTAAATATCAGGCTGAAGCCGGATGATTATTGTTTTATCCTTAACCACAGTGAATCTAAAATCCTGTTTGTGGACCAGGAATTATATCATCTTATTCTTCCTGTCAAAGATAAACTTGAGACCGTCGAGAAAATCATTGTCCATTATAAGGAAAATGATACCGCGGAAACCGGCTATGATAATTGGCTTGAGGAACATTCGGCAGAACCCTTTGACCGGGAAGAACTTGATGAGCATGATGTTTGCAGCCTTCTCTATACGAGCGGAACGACAGGGAATCCAAAAGGAGTGATGCTGACGCACCGGAATAACTATATACATGCGCTGAGCACGATGCATCACTTGAGGGTGAGTGACGAGGATACATTGCTTCATGTCCTCCCGATGTTCCATGTAAATGGCTGGGGGTCTCCTTTTTACTATACGGCAAATGGAGCGACGCAGGTCTGCCTGAGGAAAACAACTCCGGAAACCATTTTCCATGCGCTGGAAAATCACGGGGTTACAGTGATGCATATGGCCCCGACTGTCCTCAATGCGCTATTGCAATATTATGAGCAAAATATTCCGTCCATTGAACAGAAGGTTCGGGTCGTCATCGCCGGTTCTGCACCGCCACCCGCGTTCGTTACAAGGGTGGAGAAGGAGCTGGGCTGGGAGTTCCTCCAGGTGTATGGCATGACAGAGTCATCTCCGCTTAGTACAGTTTCATCCGTACGGTCCCACCTAAAAAAATTGCCGATGAAGGAACAGTACAAGATGAAGGCAAAAGCGGGGGTTCCCATGATTGGCTGTGAAGTCAAAGTGGTGAATGACATGGGAGAAGAAGTGGGGCATAATGGCCGACAAATCGGTGAAGTTGTCACAAGAAGCAACGGTGTCATGAAAGGGTATTGGAAGAATGAGGAGGCGACGATGGAAGCAATCAGGGGAGGCTGGCTCCATACTGGCGATATGGCAACGGTCGATGAGTACGGAAATATTGATATTGTTGACCGCAAGAAAGATGTCATCATCTCCGGCGGAGAAAACATATCCTCAATCGAGGTAGAAGGTGTTCTGTACGAGCATCCGGCCGTACTCGAGGCGGCAGTTATTGCCGTACCGCATGAAAAGTGGGGAGAGACTCCTCATGCTTTTGTTGTTCTTCATGAAAATGCCAAAGTGAGTGAGAAAGACATGATTGCTTTTTCAAGAGAAAAGCTGGCCCATTTCAAAGCGATTACAGGCGTCACTTTTGTCGATGAGCTGCCGAAGACGGCGTCCGGGAAAATTCAAAAGGTCCATTTACGGAATGATTACTGGGAAGCTACGGGCAAAACAGGGCGATTCGTCAATTAATTTTTTACTGATGGTGGCTTGTCACCCTTCATTTTCCAGTTTCCTGGCTTGTGTGTATAATAGATAGATAACATACAAGGAAAAGAGGCGAAAGAATGAAAATAGACGGGGGACGGGTTGTTTCAATTGATATGATGAGGGGGTTTTCCCTATTGGGAATCCTCCTTGTAAACATGATGTCTTTCCATACGCCGATACTGTATATTGACGGGCAAAAGTGGTGGGAAAGCGGACTGGACAAGGCAGTATACTTTTTTATTGATGTATTCGTGCAGGGGAGCTTTTATCCTCTGTTTGCTTTTGTGTTTGGATACAGTCTGACTATTATGATGGAGAGATCAGGAGCGAAGGGAATGGCATTTTACCCGGTGGCGCTCAGAAGGTTTTCGGTCATGCTGATGCTGGGAGCGCTGCACGTTGTTCTCGTTTGGCATGGCGATATCCTGTTTACATATGCTGTATGTGGTTTTTTATTGCTGGCGTTTATCCGGCTGTCCGCGAAGAAGCTGGTGTGGTCAGGGGTTTTGATTTATCTGGTTCCGAATCTCCTTTTATGTCTGCTATTTGTTGCAGTCTTACTGATTAGTCCCGCCGAAATGGTACTGCCTGTAGATAAGGAAGCAGTGAAGTTGTCGGTTGAAACATACAGTAATGGAAGCTTTGCGGAGATTTCTGCTTTTCGTGTCAAGGACTGGTTTTATACAAACAATCCAGGTGCGTTTTTCATGTATTTCATCACTATTCTTCCGCTGTTTATGATTGGAGCGGGAGCGGCCAAGCTTAAGTTGTTTGAAAATGTTGAGAACTACAGGAGGAAAATGGCTGCAGCGGCCGGGATTATGTTTTTGGCCGGCCTGGCATTTAAGCTACTTCCATTTACAGCAGGAAATAATTTGCTGACAGTGTACATCCAGGACCTTTTCGGTGGGCCTCTACAGGCGTTTTCCTATGCGGGTTTCATAGCCTTGGCGGGGAATATGGGCTTTTTACGTCCGCTTACTGCCGCGGGAAAAATTTCGCTGACAAATTATTTATGTCAGAGTGTCATTGGTTCGTTTATTTTTTATGGATATGGCTTAGGACTTTATGGCAGCATTTCATTGTTTAAAGGCACGATGCTGGCAATTATTCTGTTTGGCATACAGCTGGCTTTCAGTGTCAGGTGGACAAAGAGATTTTACTATGGACCGGTTGAATGGCTCTTGAGAGCGGGCAGCTACTGGGCAGCTCCCAAATGGAGAAAAGAGCGGTCTGGAGAATGAAACAATACATAAAGAGGTGGGAGAAATGAAGTTTGTAACCGCAACATACCAAGGACGCCAGTTTGTCGGCATGATCGACAGCATGGGTGAGAGGGTACTGGACATCGCTATGGCGGAAGAAAGAAGATTGGGGAAAGCAACGAGTCCAGTTTCACTGCTACAGTGTATTGCGCTTGGGGCAGAGTGGGCTGAAGGGGCGCGGGAGACTCTAGAATGGGCTGAAAGTGAAGGAAGCCAATGCTTCAGTCCACTCGCTGCTGTGAGACTTGAAGCGCCGATTCCGAGGCCGACAAAAAATGTGATGTGCGTGGGGAAAAATTATGCCGAGCATGCGATCGAAATGGGGAGTAAGGACGATATTCCCGAACATATTATGATGTTTACGAAGTCTCCTACTGCGGTGATCGGATCGGGTGAAACGATTCCGAGTCACAAAGGGGTAGCGGATGAGCTTGATTATGAAGGGGAGCTTGCGGTTGTCATCGGCCGGAAAGGGAAAGAAATCCGCCGGGAAGACGCACTGGATTATGTTTTCGGATATACGATTATTAATGACGTGACCGCACGTGATCTGCAGCGGCGTCACAAGCAGTTCTTTATCGGCAAAAGTCTTGACGGCACATGCCCAATGGGCCCGTGGATATTACATACATCCGCGATTGACAATCCAAACAACCTGAACATACATACAAAGGTAAACGGGGAAGTCAGGCAGGATTCGAACACAGAGCAGTTCATCTTCCCGGTGGAAGAAATTATTTCGGTTTTGTCTAAAGGAATGACCCTCGAGCCGGGTGACATTATCGCAACAGGTACGCCGGCGGGTGTGGGAAAAGGCTTTAAACCTCCAAAGTTTCTGCAGCCTGGTGATAAAATCGAAATTACAGTCGAGAAGATCGGCACATTGTCAAATAGCGTAGGAGAATAAGGGAGAAAAGAGAAGGTCGGCTTGGGCTGATCTTCTTTTTATTTAGAGTTGTGGAAGATTGGTTAGGTAAATTTTAACAAAAATTGTCTAATGGGGAGAATCACGTTGGATTAGGGGGGGGGAATATACTCCTATTCTTTAATGATTAGATGTTCAAAGTGTGTATCAATTGAATTGTCCTTAGATCCAATACCGGTCTTTCTATTAATGAGATTATCATGCAAATGTATTCTATAGGCACCAGGTGGTATATTTTTTATACTTTTTAATTCTTCGGAAAGTTTATCAAAAACCTTTTTATTTGGATTCATATCTTTTTCTTTCATATACAGGTGGATAGAAAAATTATTTCATCAGGTTTAATTTCCAGGGAGTTATATACCTTTTGTATATCTTCTTTTGTTAATCCTGGTTGTTTTAAATAAGTATCTAATAGAGGTAAAAGGGAATCACTGAAAGATTCCATATAATAAAAAGGTGTAACATATCCAGTGCTAGCAAATTTCTTTTTAAACTCTGGGTTTTCTCCGATAACATCATTTTCTTTGGAGAAACTCGCCAGATAATCGTTTAAATAGTTGAATTTATCGTCATTAGCAATTTTATACATAGCAAGTTGAATGGCTGTTTCAGCTTCTTCTTGTTCTGTCCAAACCTCATCATAAAGTACCTTGTTCTCTGAATCATCAATCGGCACGATGGCGTATGTATAAAAATCGAGGAGACCCTTTGATTCTACGAACACAGTAGCTGCACCATCCGCACCGATCATATTCCTCACTACAACTTCCGTTTTATACTTATCAAGGAAGAACTTCTCAACTGCTTTTTCAATTTTTTCTTTGTTTTTATCTGCTATTTTTTGCTCTTCTTCGCCATTGTCCATACGGTACCCTTCGCCGGTATAATCCTGGACGCTTACATATCTTTCATCAGTTTGAGTTCCGCTTGTGGCTTTTGGTGTATTTCCATTCTGTTTTTCATTTGATGTATCCATGTTTAAACAGCCTCCTAATAATAATGCAGTTCCAATGCTGGTGATTAACAAACGTTTTTTATGTTTAAACATAAGGTCCTCCTCGATGGATGCTTGATGGTTTCTATGTAACACTGATCAGTAAAATTAACCTTTGTATCCAATTATTGTATATAAAAATCTAACTATTGTATACAAACAAGGCAGCGGTCGCCTTTGAGATTTGGAAAATAGTAAAAAAGCACTAATTTTCTTCCTCTCTTTAATTACTCGAATTTGTAAAGCTTAGGGAATATAAAATTTATCGATATTATCCTGTTCACAAAATCACCTAATTAGATTATTATCTAATTAAAAAGACGCTAAAACGAGGAGTGATGTAATGTGGAATTTATCTTAAGTAGTATAGATATGATAGAACAAGAGATGGAGATTATGAATTCACATCCTGAATACAATGTGCTAGCTGATGGAAAAAAAGTCTTAGATGAAGAAGATTTGCTTAAGGAGCACGAGGAAAAACCCGAACTGAAAAAAGAACGGTATTTGCTTAGATCCGATAATCACTATGTTGGTATAATTGAATTTATTATGGATAATCCAACAGACCGTAAACCATGGCTTGGTTTGCTGATCATTCATAACAATTGGACTAAAAAATCTTATGCAGCAAAGGCTTTAGCAAAATATGAAGAAATAATGAAAAGCAGAAATATTAATGAGGTTCGTCTGGGGTGTTTCACTGCAAACATAACTGGAATGAACTTTTGGGGGAAACAGGGGTTCCGCAAAGTTAAAGAAATCACCTTTCATGAAAAACCACTATGGATTATGGAAAAGGCATTAATTTAACATATAATCAGTTAAAATTTTAAGGGTGCTTATATTGAAAAGTGGAGTATTGAAATCCTGTCCAAATCTCTGATATTAGCAAAATCGGCATGATGATTCCTGGAAATCCTGATGAGCACATTTCATTAACACTACGCGCACCGTATTTTTAGGATTTTGTTGGTGGGTATGGTATGATATTGTCGAATAGAGATTATAGGAGGCAAATTTATGACACACGCCCATTTAACTTCATGGATTCTTGCTTTGATATTATTATTTGTTGCGATTTCGCTCTATAACAAGGGGAATGAAAAAGGTTTCAAGATTGTTAAAATGATAGTCCGAGTGATTTATCTATTGATCCTGGGAACAGGAATCGGAATGTTGTTTAGTCTTTCAAGCATCAGCATGTTGTATATCTTGAAAGCAGCTGTTGGACTATGGATCATTACACTTATTGAGTTGATCCTGAACAGAAAGGCTGGCAATGTGAAATCCTCTGTTTTGTGGATCCAATTAGCCATCGCTTTAATTCTAGTGCTGTTCCTTGGATTCAAACTTCCGCTTGGATTTGATTGGTTCTAAAAACGTTAAGAAAAGCTGTCCACGTCGGCAGCTTTTCTTTTTTTGTCATAAATTTCTTTCTCCAGGTATGTTACTTTTAAGGCGGGGGTATTGGAAAATTTTAATCAAGATGGAGAATGCCATGGCCAAAACCTATTGCTGTATGTATGAGAATCCAACACAATTAAATCTTTTTATCGAAAAACACCGTTTTAATTCGCAATCCGTCAAGCTCATTCAAATTTACAGCGGAACTGGATTCGATGAAGAGGCCATGGAAGTCAGTGACTTGCTTAAACAGAGTTTCCCTGAATCCATGCTGCCGGAAATTGTCCCTGCAGGGGAGTTTCTGGAAATCTCCGGATCAAGGAGCAGGATTATGCTGTCGTTCACAACTTTTCATGAAAAAATATCCGGAAAGCAGACGGAACTGATCAAAACCTTTGAAAAAAGAATTTTTCAGCTTGCCTATTATGACGGTGAAACAGGTTTGCCAAACAGAATGAAGTTCACGGAAATGCTTGAAGATATGTTGGGCCTAGCCCGAAGAATGAATCAAATGATGTCGGTCATTATCATTGATTTGGACCGTTTTAAAATGGTGAATGACAGCCTTGGCCATTTTTCAGGTGATGAAATCCTGAAAAACCTCTCTCGCAGAATAGTGGAGGCAATTCCGCAGGACGCATTTCTCGGGAGGTTTGGTGGTGATAAATTCACATTGCTGCTGACAAACTCCGTCACGCATGAAAAAACCTTGAAAGTTTGCGAAAAGATACTTGAAGCGATTTCCCAGCCTGTCCATTATCACGGACAGGAACTCTTTCTCACCGCAAGCATTGGGGCTAGCGTATATCCGATGGATGGGGGGGAAGAGCAGTTGCTTTTGAAAAATGCCGATATGGCCGTGAACCGATCCAAAAACCGTGGAGGAAACCGGGTTACATTTTATTCTGCCAAAATGAACGCTGAGGCAGCAGAACGCCTTGAACTTGAAAGCTACCTACGAAAGGCTCTTCAGAAAAAAGAATTTTATCTCTGCTATCAGCCGCTGATTGACCTCGATACTAGCAAAGTGACCGGAACTGAGGCCCTGATTCGCTGGGGCCATCCCTATTTGGGCACAGTCCAGCCAGCGAAATTCATCCCGTTGGCAGAGGAAACCGGACTCATCCTTGAGATGGGTGAATGGGTGCTCAATACTGCGTGCCGGCAGACAAAGAGGTGGCAGCAATGCGGAATGGAATGTCTTGGCGTTTCAGTCAATGTTTCGGCACGGCAGTTCCAGCTGCCCTCATTTGCAGACAAAGTAAGGACAGCACTTGATGCTTCCGGGCTTGATCCAGGATTCTTGACGCTTGAACTCACAGAGAGTACAATGCTCCAAAACTTGGAGTACAGCATTGGGATCATGCAGGAACTAAGGGAACTCGGTGTAAAGGTGTCCATTGATGACTTTGGTACAGGCTATTCTTCCTAAAGCTATTTGCGCAACCTGCCAATCGATTACTTAAAGATAGACAAATCCTTTATCCATAATATCGAATCAGGTAGCTCTGATCTTGCTATCGTCAAAGCCATTATTACGATGGGCCAGGGGCTTAGTGTGGATGTAGTGGCAGAAGGTGTGGAAACGAAAGGACAGGCAGAACTGCTGCGCGGTTTGGAGTGTCGTTTTGCCCAGGGATTTTACATTCGAAGACCATTGGAGGCAGCTGACTTCGAAGCAGCCTACTTGCCCGACGACAGCCATAAGTAATTCCAAAGGAAAAGCCTCCCCGCATATCGGGAAGGCTTTTTGTTATGACAGCATCTTTTCAATGACTGTCCTTTTTCCATCACTTAAGGTAAATTCAAAACGATCCACCCGCTTTTTCCCATAATCAAAATGATGCTGTACACTGCAAATTTGCGTCTCGTTGTCGAAGATTAAAAAGTTCACTCCAGATGCTTCTTTTTCAGGATTGAGGAATGTCAGGTGATTGTAGCAATAGATGCTGTCATGAATCGAGAAATGAAGCGAGTTTAGCGTATTTAGAAAATAAAGCAGCGCCTCATCTTCAAGACCTTCAACCAGTTTTTCAAGCGAATAGATAAGCTGCTTCCTAATCCTCACTGTTTCACCGTTTTCAAGCTGAGAAATGCTCGCGCCTTCACGGAAACCGCCATCCTCAAGTAAATATCCTTTTATCCAAAAGGTATTCCGAAGGACTTCTGCTTCCTGGTGCACATATTCATCCAAGAGCGACGCTTCATCGGTTTCCTCGTCAAAGAATACCCACTGTTTGTTCATGTACTCGACGGTCCCGGTGTGAAAGGCCCGGGCTTGCGCCTCGATAAGCTTTTGTCTCTGCTGTCTTTTCATCACTTTCCTCCGTAATTAATGCTCACTTTCTGTTTAGCCATAACTACAATGTTTTATAACAAGGATGTGTATGTACTGCTTGCTTCAAGGGGTTTAATTATTTGGGGACAATTAACCCATTTATCATCGATGCATAACATGGAGGATAGAAGATAGGGGATAGGCGGCTAATCTTATCTTTCCGTTGGAAAGGGTGGTTGAAATGTGTGGAATCACTGGCTGGATCAATTTTAGGCAGGATTTAAGGAATGCAGGGCAGACACTTTCAGGAATGGCTAAGACCATGGCAAACAGGGGACCTGATGAAGCGAACGTCTGGCTAGGTACGCATGCTGCTTTCGGCCACAGAAGGCTGACAGTGGTGGATCCGGAAGGCGGCAGGCAGCCGATGTCAATAAGCAAAGGCGGCAGCACTTATACCATTTGTTATAACGGGGAATTGTATAATACGGAAGAACTCAGAAAAACACTGGTACTAAAAGGATATTCTTTTAACGGCCATTCTGACACAGAAGTTTTGCTCACAGCTTACATTGAGTGGAAAGAAGGGTGCCTCGAGTATTTAAATGGCATTTTTGCCTTTGCCGTTTGGGACGATAGAGAGGAAAAACTGTTTATTGGACGTGACAGGCTTGGCGTAAAGCCGCTGTTCTATTCAGAGGCAAAAGGCGGCTTCCTTTTTGGTTCCGAACAGAAAGCAATTCTTGCACATTCCGGCATGAAGCCTGAAGTGAATCGTGAAGGACTGTCGGAACTGTTTGGCCTCGGCCCATCCCGCTCGCCAGGCGCGGGGATCTTTAGAGGAATTGATGAGCTTCGGCCAGCCCATGCCCTTACTTTTTCAAAATCAGGGCTAAAGGTTTGGCGATATTGGAACGTAAAGAGCGCGACTCACAATGACAGCCTGGAAGAAACGGCCGAAAAGGTCGGCTTTCTTTTTACAGATGCGGTTAAGAGGCAGCTTGTGTCAGACGTGCCGCTCTGTACTTTTCTGTCCGGGGGCTTGGACTCCAGTGCCATCACGGCTGTTGCTGCCGAAGCATATGCGCAGGAAGGGAAAGGCCCGCTTCACACGTATTCCATTGATTATGAAGAAAATGGCGATTATTTCAGGGAAAATGAATTCCAGCCCAATTCAGACGGTGCCTGGATACAGATGATGTCAGAGTCCTATGGCACCGTCCATCAAAACTGTACAATTTCGCAGCAGCTCCTGGCTGAACGTCTGGGTGAAGCAGTCCGGTTTCGTGACGTGCCGGGAATGGCCGATATTGATTCATCCCTGCTGTGGTTTTGCGAGGAAGTTAAAAAGAAGTTCACTGTTAGCCTGTCGGGAGAATGTGCCGATGAGATTTTTGGCGGCTATCCGTGGTTCCGGCGGAGTGACGATCTGGCGAGAGACGGTTTTCCATGGATGCGGTCGACATCAGATCGCCAGGGTATGATGCGGGAAGACTGGCAGAAGAAACTCAATCTTGGCGGGTATGTGATGGACCGATACAAAGAGACACTGCTTGAAGTACCCTCGTTGGAGGGGGAAGCCGGGGAAGAGGCGAGAAGAAGAGAATTATTTTATTTGAACATGGTTTGGTTCATGACCACACTGCTTGAACGGAAGGACAGGATGAGCATGGGTGCGAGCCTTGAAGTGCGGGTTCCTTTTGCGGATCACAGACTTGTTGAATATGCATGGAATATCCCGTGGGAAATGAAGATGCACGGAAACAGGGAGAAGGGGATATTGAGAAAAGCGCTTGAAGGCGTTCTCCCGGACGAGGTGCTTTACCGCAAAAAAAGTCCTTACCCGAAAACGCATCATCCTGCCTATACAAGAGGTGTGCAGTCCTTGCTGGCAGAGTGCCTGGAGGATAAGGCTAGCGCGCTCCATGAGTTCTTTGACCGGAGCCTTTTGGAAAAGCTGATTGAAACTGGGGGGGCCTCATTTGGAACACCGTGGTTTGGTCAGCTCATGACAGGGCCGCAGCTCCTTGCCCATATAGCCCAAATCCATATTTGGTTCAAGGAATATAATGTAAATATCGTGGAGTGAAACAAAACAGCCGCCCTTCTCTGGGGCGGCTTGTTAATAATCCAGGGAAGGTTTGCTTCGAGTTTGACGTCCCATGGGACAAGGGATAATCTATAGTAGGAGAATAATATGGCAGAAGCGTGACATTTCTTTTGCCTTAAGCAATGAAGGAGGAGCGGGGGATGAAGAAAGCCTTAATGACTTTCATCTTAATTCCGGTTCTGCTTTTTTACGCATACCCGACAGAGGCTGCGGAAAAAGAAGGACGCAAATGGCAGGATGAAACTGTTTATTATTTGATGGTCGACAGATTTAACAATGGTGACACCGACAATGATTACGAGGTGGACACAACAAATATGGAGGCTTACCAGGGCGGTGATTTCAAAGGAATCATTGACAAACTGGACTATATTAAGGACATGGGTTTTACATCCATCAGGCTGACGCCGATTTTTGATAATGCCGAAAACGGCTATCATGGTTACTGGGTGAAGGACTTCTATAAGCCGGATGAGCATTTTGGAAGCATGAAAACATTTAAGAAACTGGTGAAAGAAGCCCATAAGCGTGATATGAAGGTGATGGTTGATTTTGTAGCCAACAATGTATCCACAGAGCATGCATGGCTAAATGACACTGAAAAAAAGGGCTGGTTCAATCCGGAGAACGGCAAGGGGCAGAGGGCCTGGACGGATGGCCTGCCAGACCTTGATCAAAGCAATCCGGAAGTCAGGAATTATTTGGTTGATGCAGGAAAGTGGTGGATTGAAGAAAGTGATATCGATGGATACTTTCTAGATTCAGCACAGAATGTCCCTGCTGATTTTTGGACTGATTTTTCAAAGGAAATGAAAAAAACAAAGAGCAATATTTACTTAGTTGAGGATACTGGGGGGGCGGATACGAAACAAAAAGCCGGCATTGATGCTTCTATTGATTACAAGCTAATGGACCCGATGAGACAAGCTTTCGCAAAACCTGACGGAAATCTGAAAGCAGTTGTTACTGGTGAAGACTTTAGTAAAGAAAAGGCTTTTAACGCTGCGAGAATACTGGACAACCAGGATAGCGTACGCTTTACGAAGGATGCTGTCGATCAGAATCAGCATCCGGGAACGCGCTGGAAGCTTGCCCTTTCCTACTTGTATACTGTTCCCGGTGTCCCGGTTGTTTACTATGGAAGCGAAATTGCTTTGAACGGGGAAAAGCCCCCGGAAAACAGTAAGCTTATGAATTTCAAGACTGACAAGGACCTGGTCGATTACATGACCAAAATCGGGGAACTGCGGAATCAGCTGCCTTCCCTGACACGTGGTTCGATGGATGTGCTTTATGCGAAAGATGGCATGGCTGTTTATAAACGGACGTACGATAATGAGACAACAGTTATAGCGATCAATAATACAGCAAAATCCCAGGATGTCACCCTGACATCGAAGGATCTTGAAAAAGACAAGGAACTCCGCGGTTTGCTGTCCGATGACATGGTCAAGAGCAAGGATGGGTCCTACAAAATCGTCCTTGACCGCGAAGAAGCGCAAATCTTTGTGCTGGCGCCTAAATCAGGGCTGAACATTCCGTATTTGCTGAGCATGGCTGCAGTCTATGCTGCATTCTTTGTGTTTATTTTCATTCTGCTAAAAAGGGCTAGAAAGAAAAAGCAAAATAATTAAACGTTGCGGCTTTTAAAAAGAAGAACTGCTCCGGAAAACCCGGGGCAGTTCTTTCTTGATACAGAATTTTTAACCATTGACGACTGTGCCGCCATTGACGTGGATCGTCTGTCCGCTGACGTAGGTAGAATCATCACTCGCCAGGTATACATAGGCGGGTGCGAGCTCAAACGGCTGGCCAGCCCTGCCAAACGGCGTGTCTGTTCCGAATTTGGATACTTCTTCAGAGTCAAAAGTAGATGGGATCAGTGGAGTCCAAATCGGCCCCGGGGCTACGCTGTTCACCCTGATGCCTTTGCTTGCGAGCGACATCGCCAGCGATCTCGTAAACGTAACGATGGCACCTTTTGTCGCAGAATAGTCTATCAGTTTAGGGTTGCCTTTATATGCTGTAATAGAGGAAGTATTGATAATGGTGCTGCCTTTTTCAAGATGCGGCAGTACTGCCTTCGTTAAATGGAACATTGAAAAAATATTGGTGCGGAACGTTTTTTCGAGCTGCTCCGCGGATATATCAAGAATGCTTTCCTGAGGATGCTGCTCTGCTGCGTTATTGACAAGAATATCTATTTTTCCGAAGTGCTCCAATGTTTTTTCGGTTACGTCTTTGCAAAACTGCTCATTACCAAGATCGCCTGACATCAGGAGACAGGATCTCCCTTCGGCTTCTACAAGCAGCATTGTTTCCTTGGCATCGCTGCTTTCGTCTAAATACACGATGGCCACATCTGCTCCTTCTTTTGCAAAATAAATGGCAACCGATTTCCCGATCCCGCTGTCGCCGCCTGTGATGAGGGCAACTTTTCCATCAAGTTTTCCCGCACCCTTATAATAATCGGCTACGTTTTTTGGCTCAGGCTGCATTTCTGTTTCAGTTCCCGGCTGGTGATTTTGATGCTGTGGAGGAAACCCTTGTTTATTTTCACCTGTCATTTGCCTCACTCCTTTCGAAATCTCTGTATACGTTTTACATTCCTTCTAATCTGGTGAAAAAAACGTGGAAATTCCTGCTAGAGTTGAAAAATCAGGGTTCAGAAGCGGAGGGGAGTGGTTTTGGCGGATATCGATCAGCAAGCATTTATTCCAAGAAGCTGTATTTAGAATTCTTAAAAGAGAAAGCAGCTATGAAATTTGCTCACTAACGAAAAAACCGGCCCACTCCGGAGAGAGAGGACCGGTTTCACCATTATTGGTGGTATTTTTTATACATGGAATATGTTTTAAACCCGCCTGTCAGATTCTTAACTCTAAATCCGTTTTGCGATAATATCCGTGATGCAAGATAACCACGCAATCCAACCTGGCAGGTAATCAGAATGGTCTTGTCCTTCGGCAGCTCATCGAGTCGATCGCGCAGCTCGTCTAGCGGTATATTCACAGAGCCGGCAATACATCCGTTGGCACATTCTTTGTCTGTGCGGACATCAACGAGGTATCCGCCGTTTGCGATCAATTCATCTACTTCATGCCAATGGATGGTTTCAAACATTCCGTCCATAATATTTGCAGCCACATAGCCTGCCATGTTGACTGGGTCTTTAGCTGATGAGAAGGGCGGTGCATACGCTAGTTCGAGCTCCTGGAGTTCATGGACGGTAAGACCGCCTTTGATTGCTGTAGAGATTACGTCTATCCTTTTGTCAACACCGTCTTTTCCAACAGCCTGGGCACCGAAGATTTTTCCTGTTTTTTTATCGAAAATCAGCTTCAGCGATATTGCCTCGGCACCGGGATAGTAGCCTGCATGGGAAAGCGGATGGATATGGACAGCTTCATACGGGATGCCTAACCGCTTTAAAGTTTTCTCGTTGTTGCCAGTCACCGCAGCGGTTAAATCGAAAACTTTGACGATGGATGTGCCCATAGTCCCTGGATAGGTAATGTCCTTTCCGTTTATGTGGTGGGCGACAATATGGGCTTGGCGGTTTGCCGGCCATGCGAGCGGAATCATTGTTGGTTTACCGTTCACAAAATCTGTGACCTCAATGGCATCGCCGAGCGCGTATATAGATTCGTCGGACGTTTGCAGGTGCCCGTTCACTTTAATGCCTCCGCGTTCGCCAAGCTCAAGACCTGCGTCTTTTGCAAGCCCATTTTCAGGCATGACGCCGATGGCCAGGATAATAATGTCTGACTTCAATGATTTCCCGCTTTCGAGCAGCACCTCGGAGCCGTTATCCAAGACATCCTGTATTCCGTCACCAAGGATAAGTTCTACTCCGTTTGCCCTGAGGTGATCTTCCACAATAGCAGCCATCTCAAGATCAACAGGGCCCATCACTTGAGTGGACTTCTCGACAATCGTAACTGAAAGTCCTGCTTCGGCCAGGTTTTCCGCCATTTCGAGGCCGATAAAACCACCGCCGATCACAACAGCATTGCCAGGTTTCTTTTCGTCGAGATAAGATTTGATTTTATCCATATCGGGAATATTTCTCAGTTTGAACACGTTCCTGCTTCTCAAACCTTCTATTGGCGGTACTATTGGCTTTGCCCCAGGTGACAAGATCAGAACATCATAGGAATCCTCAAAGGTTTCCCCTGTCTTAAGATTTTGCGCAGTGATTTTTTTGTTTTCTGGATGAATGCTTTTCACTTCGGTATAGTTTCTGATCTTGATGTTATAACGTGTTTCCATTCCTTTTACAGTCTGGACCAATAATTTGGATCGTTCTTCAATGACACCGCTGATATGATAGGGGAGACCGCAATTCGCAAACGAAATGAATTCTCCTCTTTCGTACATGATAATTTCTGCCTGCTCGTCCAGTCTCCGCAGCTTGGTTGCAGTTGTGGCTCCGCCTGCGACACCGCCGACAATCACGATTTTTTTGCTCATAACAACAGCCCTCCAATTGTTGGTTTTATACCTACAAGGGTATTCTAATCGATAAACCATTAAAATCCAGCTTTACATTATGACCATTCTGTGTCAAAAATAAAGAAAACGGACAAAAATATAATTAATCTGTCCGTTTTCTGCAGCTGGTTTTTGTATGGATGTTTAACGATAATTTACGAACTGCACTTCCACTGTAAGGTCCGCAGACTTGATCAGGGTGATAATTTGCTGAAGGTCATCCCTGTTTTTACCGGTAACGCGGATTTGATCTTCCTGGATTTGGCTCTTCACTTTAAGTCCACTGTTTTTAATGAGCGTGTTGATTTTTTTTGCATTGTCCTTGTCGATACCCTGGATAAGCTTCGCTCGCTGGCGGACTGTTCCGCCTGAAGCCCCTTCAATCTTTCCGTAATCAAGGTTTCTGATTGGGACTCCGCGCTTGATTAATTTGCTGAGAAGAACATCTTTCACCTGATCAAGCTTATACTCATCATCTGAAACAAGGACTAGTTCTTCTTTGTCCAGTTTAATGTCACTTTTGCTTCCTTTAAAATCATAGCGTGTCTGGATTTCTTTCATGGCAATACTAATGGCATTGGTGACTTCTGAAAAATCTACTTTGGAAACAATATCAAATGAGCTCTCTTTAGACATACTAACCTCCGAAAAACGTTTTTCATTCTGCCTACATTATAGTAAAATATAGCAGTTCAAACAACTTCGGAGTACAAAATAACAGCAATTAAAAAGACCAGGAGGACAAAAATGTCTCTAAATGAATATACAGGGCGCACAATTGAGCTTGAGGTGTCCAGAAAAACCGAATATGGATATTTTTTGACGGATGGGGAGCAGGATGTCCTGCTTCATAAAAATGATATGAACAGGGAACTTGAACTAGTAGAGGGCAGCACTGTTCCTGTCTTCCTGTATGTGGATTCCATGGGAAGACTTACCGCGACAACAACCATACCAACTGTAAGTGTTGATGAATATGGCTGGGCAACAGTGGTAGACAGAAAACCAGGAATAGGCGTCTTCCTTGATATTGGGCTGAGAAAAGATATATTGCTGGGTGAAGAAGACCTGCCGGTGGTTGAATCAGTATGGCCTGAACAAGGAGATCAGATATATATTACCTTGAGGGTGAATAAGAATAACAGAATCTACGCACGGATGGCAACAGATCCAGTAATTGAGTCGATTATGGTGCCTGCTGACAGGGAAGATTTCAACCGCAATGTTCATGGCTATATTTACCGCACAGCCCGTGTGGGGAGCTGGATCTACACAGCAGAAGGATTTAAAGGCTTCATCCATGAGTCCCAGCGGAAAAGGGAACCAAGGATTGGCGAAAAAGTCGAGGGCAGAATTATTGATGTGAAGCCGGATGGAACTGTTAATCTCTCGCTTTTGCCGCGTAAGCAGGAGGCCCTCGGGGAGGATGCCGACATAATCATGGAATATCTAGACTCCCGGAACGGTGCCATGCCATTCAGCGACAAAAGCATGGCAGAGGACATTTTGGAACGTTTTGGCATGAGCAAGGGTTCATTTAAGCGTGCACTCGGCCGGCTTCTGAAGGAAGGGAAAATTTATCAGGAACAAGGCTGGACATACAAAAAGGAGCAGGAAAGCTCGGAGGAATAGCCTGAAAATAAAAAAAGCGGCATCCCGCCGCTTTTTGCCTTTGCAATAAGATTATTTATGGTCTGTTTTTTTTGAATAGGAATCTTTTCCCGCTTTACGGTTTTTCTCGCGCAGCATGTTCTTTTCATGCCGGAGGGCATTGTTATCCTGTGCTTTCTTATCATTATCAGAAGTGTGCGGCATAAGAAATCTCCTTTCAGAATCGTATTCCTATATAGCATGCCATTTTCAAAATGTAATATGCCGGCAAAAATAAAAGGCCCGCCAAAATGTGACGGGGCCTTCTGGAATAAGATTATGATGGCAGTTTATTTAAGAAGAAAATGGCAATCGTTCCGGCTCCTGTATGGGAACCAATCGCTGCGCCAATTGACGTGATTTCAATATTGGCTGGCTGGAATTCCTGCTGGATCATCTCTTTCATTTCATGGGCAGTTTCTTCATCATCAGCATGGCTAATGCCAATTGTCTGGGACCCAAGAGTGTCGCCGCGTTCTTTCATGATTTCGATTATACGTCTGAGGAGTTTTTTCCTGCCCCTGATTTTTTCAATGGGAATAAGTTTTCCCTCTTCGACATTGAGAATCGGCTTGATATTTAAAAGGCCTCCGAGGAAGGCTGAAGCTTTGGATACTCTTCCTCCCTTTGCAAGATAATCGAGGTCATCCACTGTGAAGAGATGTTCCATGTGGCTGCTTCTGAATTTGATGTCCGCAATAATTTCTTCTTTTGATGCATGACAGCTGGCGAGCCGGGCGGCTTCCATTACTACCAGGCCGTATCCGAGAGAAGCGCATTTTGAATCGACAACTGTTAGATTAAAGTCGGGATATTCTTCCTTCACTTGATTAGAAATCATAACAGCTGTTTGGTAAGTACCTGACAGTTCTGAAGAAAAAGCTATGTATATTCCATCCTGGCCGTTTTTAGCCATCTCTGTAAAGAGGTCTTTGAAACCGGCTGGAGAAGCCTGTGACGTTTTTGGATAATTTCCGCTGCGGATGTTCCTATACACTTCGGAAGGATCAATTGTCTTCAGGTCATCATATTCTTTGCCGTCAAGATGAACTTTTAAGGGGAAAAGCGTTACATTCTTCTCGGCATAAAACTGGAGCGGCAAGTCGCATGCGCTGTCAGCCAGTATTTGTACATGCATAAAATTGTCACCTACTTTCAACCTATTATGCTCTTAGTTTAGCCGTTTAAAGATAAAAACACAATGAGAAGTACTGCATATTGGAAAAATATGTGATATATATCAGTTTAGGAGGGGTTTACAATGATTTGGTTACAAACGAGAAAGTTCGTTGTCGTAATGGCAGGCGCATTGTTAAATGCGCTGGCAATGAACTTGTTTTTAATACCGGCTAATATTTACGCAAGCGGGTTTGCTGGAGCGGCACAGCTCATTTCAAGCATTCTTGCAGAATTTACACTATTCAAGCTTTCAACCGGTATCCTTTTATTCCTATTAAATATACCGGTTACCATTATTGCCTGGAAAAAGGTTGGGAAAGAGTTCACTTTTTACAGCTTTTTATCAGTTGCAGCAATGTCTTTTTTCATGGAAATAATACCGATTAAGCATGTTTCGGGCGATATTCTGCTCAATGCCGTCTTCGGCGGTGTTATCGCAGCCGTAGGTGTTGGTATGACGCTGAAATGGGGGGCCTCCACAGGGGGAATGGATATAGTGGCAATGCTCCTGTCCAGATTAAAAGACCGGCCAGTCGGCACTTATTTTTTCACCTTGAACAGCATAATTATCATTACTGCGGGCTTTTTGTACGGATGGGAAAAAGCCCTTTATACGCTTGTCACTCTGTATGCATCAACAAGGGTGATTGATGCCATCCATACGCGACATGAAAAGCTGACCGCGATGATTGTTACCAAGAAATCGGAGGAATTAAAAAAAGCGATTTACGCAGGCTTGGAACGAGGCATCACTACTGTTCCCGCAAAAGGCGCGTTTACGAATGAAACAAGGGACATGATGATAATTGTTATTACGAGGTATGAACTATATGACCTTGAGAGAATCATAAAAGAGGTGGACCCAACCGCGTTTACCAATCTTGTCGAAACATCGGGCATTTTAGGCTTTTTCAGAAGAGACTAAAAGGAGGTGCGGGATGCGGATTATTTACCCAATATTATGCTTGCTTCTGGCAGTTGGGGCACCGCTGCTGGTCAATGGAGCAGAAAGGGGAAGAGAACTGGCTGGGGATGCACATTTTTCTGTCGAGCCAACAGCAGGGCCAGGCAGGGCAACTTTCGACCTAATATTAAAGAATGATTCAAATGAAGCTTTGGTCTTTGAATTTCCGACTTCACAGCATTACGAAATTACGGTTAGCGACCCGGAAGGAAACGTTGTATACCGGTATTCGGAGGGAAAAGCTTTCGCCCAGGTAATCAAAAATTTAATGCTTCAGCCAGGGCAAAAGGTGACATGGAAGGAAAGCTGGGATTACCGCTATAAAGGCAAACGGGTAAAAGCGGGAGACTGGACTGTGAAGGCCACATTGAAGGCTAGAGTCGTAGGCGGCCAGTCACAGCAAAAGCTTGAAGACAGCAAAAGCCTTTATATCCCTCCGGAAAACCATGTGTTCAAGAAAATCCTTACAAGCGGGTCTGGCGGAAGCTATAAGGTAACAGGATTAATCCGTAACGGGGGTGAGTTCTTTTATTCTGTGGAAGATGGACATAAAGAATATTTACCAGAGACAAAGATTGCAGCCGGGAAGAGCAACCGTCACTGGGAACCATTTTCTATAAGGGTAAACATTCCTGAGGAGAAACTTCCGGGAAACGGAGTGCTGATTCTCAACCTATACGAACGGAAAGGTGAAGGAAGGGTCATGAAGCAAATATGGCCCGTCACCCTGCAGGACTTCAATTAACAGCAAAAAGCTGTCACGGTTTTTCCCGTGCCAGCTTTTTGCTGTTTTGAGGCCATGGCCTTAGACGAAATTGGCTATTGTCAGCTCTTAATGGAATCTAGCTCGCCCTGCAAGCGCCTGAGCTGCTCCTTCTCGGCAATTGTTGAATTGGCATAGGCGGAAGACAGGCTGTTTTCAGCATGGCGAATGGCTGTTTCTTTCTCCGCCTGATTTGTATCTGCAGCTATTGATACAGCTTTTCTCGCTTCCTGAAAAAGCTTGTTGCCCATGTTAAATTCCTCCCAGTGAGGATTCTTTTACATCTGCCATTTTCCTTGCTTCGGCTTCTGCGTAAGTGGTGTGGTACGGGATTCGATCAGCATGTCTTGAAACACTGTCAACACCTTGTTTCACAAAGCGTTTCGATTTATTCCGTTTTCCCATCGTAACCCCTCCTCAAGAATCGTCCGAGTATGGTTTGAAGCAGCAGCTCTGCCTCGTTTGTTAGTATGCTCTTGTCTGTTCAAAAACATGAAAAAACAGGAGGGCGTTTCAGCCATCCTGCTCTTAAGCGCTTATAAAGCTTTCAGATTCAGCAGGTCGTTAAGGTAGATACCCACACCGTCTTCTTCGTTGGACAAGGTTGTTTCATTTGCGATTGTTTTAACTGCGTCAATTCCGTTGCCCATTGCCACCCCGCGGCCGGCATATTCCAGCATGTCTAAGTCATTGTCTTCATCTCCGAAGGCAATGATCCGGTCGGACGGAATATCGAAATAGTCTGAAGCCCTTTTCAGACCTACCGCTTTGTTTAGTCCATACTTAACGATTTCAATGACATGCCATGGTGCTGCCCAGCTTCGGTGGTCAATCACTTCTGCGTGGACATCGGATAGATGGCTGCGGATTTTTTTCACTTGCTCTTCGTTTGTATGGATCAGCATGCTTGTCGGTGACTTTTTCAAAAATCTCCGCAGGTCTCCTGTTGTTACATGAGGGTCACCAAGACTGAAAATATCAAGGAGTTTTTCATCATGATAATGGAAATATACATCATCAATCACTTCTGCGATAATATTGTAGTATTCGAATGTATCGAGTGCTTCGACAATGTCCTTGGCGACATCGACAGATAAAGGAGAATGATGCACGCCCCATTTTTGGTCAAGCGGGTGGTGCACATAGGCACCATTGAAATTGACGATAGGGGTATCAAGCTCCAGTTCATGATAATACATTTCACTTGATCGGAATGGCCGACCTGTCGCAATCATCACAACATGGCCGTCTTCCCTGGCTTTTTTGATGACACGTTTGTTTGTTTCGGAAATGGTTTTGTTGTCCTTGAGCAATGTACCGTCAAGGTCCAGTGCAATTAAGTGTTTATCTGTCATAAAAGCTCCTTCTTTTCTCGTTTTTAATAAAAATACAATACACAGTGACAAATGTATGTCTAAATGTTGGACGCAGCAAAACGAAAAGTACTACAATCGTTATTAGGCAAGTATAGCAATCCGTCTAAGAGCTATGATTTATATTTTACATATTTCTTGTAAGAAAATCATTTAATGACCCTTCAGTACTGCCAGAAAGGAGGATTCCAGATGATTACGATTGAAAAATTGTCCATAGACAATATTCCCGTCCTTCATATTGCAAAGCAGGAGAATTTCTCCGACGCTCTTCCACTCGTGTTCTTTCTGCACGGTTTTACGAGTACAAAGGAGACCAATTTGAACTATGCCTACTTAATGGCTGAAAAGGGCCTGAGGGTGGCCCTGCCGGAAGCGCTCTATCACGGGGAAAGAAGCTGCGGGAAAACAGAAAGGGAACTAGGTTTTTCTTTTTGGGAAATTGTGATTAATTCCATAAAGGAAATAGATAAGCTTCAAGCTTATTTTGTCGGCAAAGGCCTAGCCGATCAGCATAAAATTGGTGTGGCCGGCACCTCCATGGGGGCTATCACCACGCTGGGGGCTATAAGCCAGTATAGGTGGATTTCAGCTGCAGCGAGCCTGATGGGCTACCCGGCTTATAGCCAGCTTGCCCGCTGGCAGATAGCCGAAATGGAGAAGCATGGTGTGAGCCTTCCTTTCACCGAAGAACAGATGGATACACTGCTAGGTAAGATTGCCATCTACGACTTAGGTTTGCAGGCTGAAAAGCTTGCAGGCAGGCCGCTGTTGTTCTGGCATGGAAAGCTTGACCCTATTGTCCCATATGAAGGTGCACGCCACTTTTACGAAGAAATCCGGGAAAGCTACAAAGATTTTCCGGAGAAGCTGGATTTTATTGCTGACAGTCATGCGGGGCACAAGGTATCAAAAACGGGTGTCAGAAAGACTGCAGAGTGGTTTTCCTGTCATTTGGAGAGGTAATAGCTGTAAAAGGCACGTTTAATGCTGTAAGATGAAAGATACGATGGACAAATGAAAGGAGCGGACAGCTTTGGATCAAGAAATGAAAGACAGCATCATGGGAGCACTTGAAATGGTGGTTGACCCTGAACTCGGTGTTGATATTGTGAATCTTGGGCTAGTGTACGATGCAGAAATGGACGAGGAAGGGAATACGACGATTACAATGACTCTTACATCGATGGGTTGCCCGCTTGCCGGAACGATTGTTGAGCAGGTTAAACACTCGCTTACGGACCTTCCTGAAGTGAAAAATGTGGATGTTAACATTGTCTTCAATCCTCCATGGTCAAAAGACATGATGTCACGCTATGCAAAAATTGCGCTTGGTGTCAGGGATTAGGTAGTAGACTCTAATGTGAATAATATTAGGGGCTAATATTATCTTAATTAAGGGAAATCCCTTATGAAAAATGAATAAGGTTAACGTTAAAAACCGTCGGGATCTTGAATCCTAGCGGTTTTTTTATTGTGAAATAATGTTTGGATTTTAAAATGTGACTAAAAAGTGACTGTGATTGTTACGGAAATGTGTACTGTGAAGTCTGTCACACCTCTTAAAAATCGTGTGTGTTACCATAACCTCAATAGTAAATCACCAAAATTTTGAAAACAATACAGGGGGAAATGATATGCCTAGAATCACGAGTTGGAATCCGGAAAATCCGGCTTTTTGGGAAGCTGAAGGCAAGAAGCATGCCCAGAGGAATCTCTGGATTTCGGTACCTTCATTGATGATCGCTTTTATCATTTGGCAAATATGGTCGGTTGTAGCTATCAGACTCAATGACATCGGATTTTCTTTTTCGCAGCAGCAGCTTTTTACGCTGGCGGCGCTTCCGGGGCTTGTTGGTGCCACACTTCGTTTCATATATACTTTCGGAGCCGGTGCGTTTGGTGGCCGGAACTGGACAGTGTTCTCCACAGGAGTCCTGCTTATTCCGGCACTTGGAATTGGCTTTGCAGTCCAAAATCCAGATACTCCATACTGGATAATGGCTCTTCTCGCAGCTCTCTGCGGGCTAGGCGGGGGGAACTTCTCCTCTTCAACAGCAAATATCAGCATGTTTTACCCAAAAAAGGAGAAGGGTACGGCTCTTGGAATTAATGGCGGTTTAGGAAATATGGGGGTATCCGTCGTTCAGTTCATCACACCGCTTGCCATTGCCTCAAGCACTTTTGCTTTCATAGGCGGAAATACGAAGGGCCAGATTCTGTCAGACGGAACACAAATATGGCTGCAAAACGCTGCTTTTGTCTGGGTAATCCCCATTATCATCCTGACTGTTCTCGCATATTTCGGTATGGATAACCTTCCAGGAGCAAAACAATCGGTCGCTGAACAATTTGTCATTGTTAAAAAGAAGCATACATGGATCATGACAGTGCTGTATATTGCAACCTTTGGATCCTTTATAGGCTATGCTGCAGCATTTCCGCTTTTGCTGAAATCTTTGTTTCCGGAGCATATCGGCCTTGCCTTCCTCGGAGCCTTTCTGGCTGCAGCTTCACGGCCGGTTGGCGGCTGGATTTCCGACAAGCTTGGAGGTACACTCATTACTTCTATTACGTTGATTGTCATGACAATCGGAGCGATGGCAGTTGTCTATTTCACAAAACAAGTGAATTTTGCAGGATTCCTAGCCTCTTTCCTCGTCTTGTTTATAGCTGCGGGAATCGGATCAGGTTCAACATTCCAGATGATTCCTAATATTTTCTCTGCAAAAGAAGCGGCACCTGTTCTTGGCTTCTCGGCGGCATTTGCTGCATATGGCTCTTTCTTCATCCCAAAACTGTTTGGCTGGAGTACAGCCAGTACGGGAACGCCAATCAATGCCCTGTACTTCTTCATTGCCGTATATATCGTTTCATTCCTGCTGAATTGGTTTTACTACCAGAGGAAAAATGCCGAAGTAAAATTATAAAAGAAATAGAAATGCCCGGGACTATTAAGGTTCAGGGCATTTTTCACCTGTGAAAATTGTTCATTAAATAGCCATAGTGCAAATCTTTTGGAGTGATGGAATTCACTATGAAAACTTCATCAGTTTCTTATACTGTTGATATAGGTGATGGAACAGGAGGCGTAAACAGAATGTATTCAAGGGATTTTAACGAAGACCCTTTCATAGTAATCTGGGAATTGACAAGAGCATGCCAGCTTAAGTGCCTGCACTGCAGGGCGGAAGCTCAATATCGGCGCGACCCGCGTGAACTGAGCTTTGAAGAGGGGAAAGCGCTGATTGATCAAATTTATGAAATGAAAACCCCTTTGCTTGTATTTACAGGCGGCGACCCGTTGATGAGGGAAGATGTCTTTGAGATTGCCGAGTACGCTGTACAAAAAGGTGTCCGAGTATCAATGACTCCCAGCGCTACGCCCAATGTCACGAAGGAAGCGATCAAGAAAGCGAAAGAAGTGGGCTTGTCCCGCTGGGCTTTTAGCTTGGACGGGCCAACTGCCGAGATTCACGACCACTTTCGCGGTACAGTAGGCTCCTTCGACCTCACAATGGAAAGAATTCAATATTTACATGAACTTAAAATACCCATTCAAATTAACACAGTGATTTCCAGGTACAATGCAGGACATCTTGAAGAGATGGCTGCGCTCGTGGAAAAGCTTGATTGTGTGCTTTGGAGTGTATTCTTCCTAGTTCCGACAGGAAGAGGACAGGAAAAGGATATGGTCAGCCCCGCTGAACATGAAAAAGTGTTCACCTGGCTGTATAACCTGAGCAAAAAAGTCAAGTTTGATATTAAAACGACAGCTGCCCAGCATTATCGGCGCGTTGTCATTCAACAGAAGATGCGTGAGGCTAAGGGACAGACAGAGGAAATTGAATATCTTGATGCACTCACCGAACAAGGACTTACCGGCTCAATCGACGGACTCGGCCGGGCTCCAAAGGGAGTGAATGATGGCAATGGCTTCGTATTCATCTCGCATATTGGCGATGTATATCCGAGTGGACTTCTGCCTGTTAAGGCCGGGAATGTCCGGGAAGAGCCGCTGGCAGAAATTTATCGGGATTCACCGATATTCAAATCGCTCAGGGATCCCGACAATTTTAAGGGGAAATGCGGTCAGTGCGAATTCCGCCATGTTTGCGGTGGGTCGCGTTCGAGGGCCTATGCAATGACGGGGGACTATCTTGAGAGTGAACCGTTTTGTGTCTATATCCCAAAAAAATTGAGAAAGCAAAAACAGCAAATGTAAATAAGAAGGAGGAACACGGAAATTGTGTTCCTCCTTTTAGTGAAAGAGAGTATGGAAAGCTTATTCTATGTTGCAAAAAACCGCAGGGCAGTTCTCGCATCCGATTTCTGCTTTTAGGTAATCGAGATCATGGATGATAATTTTTCCTTTTTTAATGGAGATAATTCCTCCTCGTTTTAAATCATTTAAGATCCTGTTGGTACTCTCGCGAGAAGTTCCGCAAAAGTTGGCAAGTTCCTGGTTTGTCAGGGGAAGGTCAATTAAAATACCATCCGTTTTCTTTACACCGTAAGAGTTGGTCATCCGGATTAATGTCGAGAAAAGCGCCCCTTTTTTTCCGTTCAAAACCAGGTCGCGGAATTTGGTCTGTGTCTTTCGAAAGTGGTCGCTCATCCATTTCATGAATTCAAAGGCAAGAGAAGGGTTTTGAAAAATTTCCCGTTCAATGACATCTTTTTTAATGGCGACGATTTCCCCTTCGTCTAATACAAGCGCGCTGAGTAAATATTTCGGTGCTTCAGTAAACAAAGTAAGTTCGCCGCATATATCGTTTTCGCCGCAAATCCTGAGGGCGAGTTCACGCCCATCCTTGGTGACTTTGCTGATTTGAACCTTTCCGGAAATAATGAGATATAATTCCTCTGCATCCATGCCTTCCTGGAACAGGTATGTCCCTTTTTTCGCAGTGATGGTCCTGTCGGCGAAATGCAATAGTTCTTTGATTTCAATCGAATGGGTCACTTTATTTTTATAAGGCATGGTCATCATCCTTTAATCGAAATAGTATCCTTTGACGCTAATATTAACACCTCTATAGTGTTAAATCGGATGCCAATCACACTTGTTGAAAAGTTGTCACGTCTCTGTTGATTCGTGTTCACAATTTTGTAAAAAACAACATTCACCAGCAACGGATTGTTCTTGTCGTATCGGTATTATATGAATAGAAGAAAATAATCCTATTTTATATGACAAGTTTATGAAATTTAGGGTATATACATCATGTACGTAGTTTTTACCGTAAGATGTATAGTATGATAAACAAAAACAACAAGTTATTTTAAAAACTGCTGTGAGAATATTAACAGTAAGGCTGTATTTCTACTGTTACAATGTCAGATAACAGGACTTCTATATATGGAGTTGAAGTGAATGAATAAACAATTTGTTAAAGATAAGCTGGACAGGCCGCTTAGGGATTTGCGCATTTCTGTCATCGACCGCTGCAATTTCCGCTGCAGTTACTGTATGCCTGCTGAAATATTTGGTCCAGACTTTGCTTTTTTGCCTAAAAGTGAGTTGTTAAGCTATGAAGAGATAGAACGCATTGCCCGTATATTTGTCGGGTTAGGCGTGGAAAAAATCAGGCTAACAGGCGGGGAACCTTTGCTTAGAAAAGATATGCCGGTACTCGTCAAAAAGCTTTCTTCTATTCCAGGACTCGCTGATATCGCATTGACCACAAATGGTGTACTTCTTCCAAGGTTTGCTGAACAGCTTGCGGATGCAGGGCTCAAACGTGTAAATATAAGCCTTGATAGCCTTAATGATGAACTGTTTGGGCAGATAAACGGGCGGAAAGTAGGTGTAACCCCGGTCATTGACGGAATCAATGCAGCAAAGCATGCGGGGCTTGGGGTAAAGATTAATATGGTTGTAAAAAAAGGATTGAACGATACCGAAATCGTCCCAATGGCAGAGTTCTGCAAGAAGGAGAATCTTGAGCTGAGGTTCATTGAATTCATGGATGTCGGCAGTACGAACGGATGGAAAATGGATGATGTTATTACAAAGAAACAGATTTACGATGTCATTCGGGAAAACTATACTCTGGAGGAAACAGAACCGGCCTATTTTGGCGAGGTAGCAAGACGCTATCGGTATAAAGGGACAGATGTCCATGTCGGATTCATTTCCTCTGTTTCTGAATCGTTTTGTTCAAGCTGTACACGTGCCAGGCTGTCTGCCAACGGCCAGATTTTCACCTGCTTGTTCAATGGCAATGGTTCAGATATCCGTGATTTTATGCGCGATGGTGCAGGCGATGGGGAACTCAGCAAGCGGATCATGGATATTTGGAACCATCGGATAGACCGTTATTCCGATGAAAGAACTGCTGAGACAATGGCAAACCGAAAGAAAATCGAAATGTCCTATATTGGTGGCTGAGACCAGCTCCGTAAAAAAACCCGTAAAGGGTTTTTTTCTTTGCTGAAACAGCTTTTACATATTTTTTTACCTAATAAGAATGTTTTTGATAGGAAGAAAAAGGGGTAGAGGAGAAGGGAAATGATTTTTTCACATCCTTTTGAATTTGGAGATTAGCCATGTTGAAACGAAGAATTGAATTTATTTTTTCCCCTATTTTGATGCTTTGTATTTATGTTGTCTTTTTTTCGCATTTCAACTTCGCATGGAAGCTGTTTTTTTTCTGCCTCTATGGAGGAATCATTTTATTAAGCATGTTTTCATTGCTCCTAGAAAACAGGGCTCCCAATGAAACGCTCGTATGGGTGTATGTCTTGCTGTTTTTCCCCGTCCTTGGCTACGGATTTTATTTATACTCTGGTCAGCTATACCTGAAAGGATATCTGTTCAAGAATAAGCGCATGACAGCCAGACAGGAATGGGAGAGGATGATGAGGAAAGAAACCAAGCCAGATCTTTCTTTCCTTCAGGACAATCAGCAGTGTTTTGCCAAATTTGCAGGGAATGTTTCGAAGACCTCAATCAGTACAGGGTCGCATTCATCCGTATTGAAAAATGGGGAAGAAACCTTTTCGGAGATAAAGAAAAGGCTTAAGCAGGCAAAGAGTTTTATCCATATTGAATACTATATTTTCCGGTCCGACAGGCTTGGCAAGGAAATTATCGATATCCTGATTGAAAAAGCAAGGGAAGGCGTCGAAGTCCTATTTATTTTCGATGCTGCTGGAAGCATGAGGCTCGAAGTAAAATATACAATGGCAATGGAGGAGGCAGGTATTAAAGTCTATCCTTTTTCTCCATTGAAATACGGGTTCTTTAACCAGAAGTTCAACTTCCGGAATCACAGGAAAATTATCATCATTGACGGGGAAACAGGGTTTGTCGGCGGACTGAATATCGGCGTTGAATATTTGGGGGAAGACGAAAATATCGGCTATTGGCGTGATACCCATCTGATGCTAAAAGGGGAGGCTGTCTATTCGCTTCATAATGTATTCCTTCTTGATTGGGAGTATGTCAGCGGAGAAAAGGTAATTGAGGACCAGTGTGCCAAAAAAACAAAATCAATCGTTAACGAGGATGTGATCAATGGAGCCGTCCAGGTTGTAGCGAGCGGTCCCGATACACAGCAGGGAATCATGAGCGATTTTTATTTTGCCATGATGTCTTGCGCCAAACGTTCAATATGGATTGCGACCCCCTACTTCATTCCTGATGAAGCAATCAGGACAGCACTGAGAACAGCTGCTGCCAAAGGAATTCAAGTGCGTGTCCTTTTACCTCATAAAAACGACAGCTTTCTTACTCAGTATGCAAGCCAGTCCTACTTTTCGGAATTTCTTAGGTATGGGGTGGAAATTTATTTGTATAAAAAGGGATTCCTTCATCAGAAAGTGGTCATAATTGACGGTAATCTTGCTTCAATCGGGACTGCCAACATGGATATGCGAAGTTTTCACCTTAACTTTGAAGTGAACGTTTTTCTTTATGGCAGCAGTTCCATCAGGGACCTGGTAGCACATTATGAAGAAGACATTACGGAAAGTGAACGGATTGGGGCAGTTGATCATTATAAACGGAGCATGATTCAAAAAACAAAAGAATCCGCAGCCCGGCTTTTTTCGGGCGTGCTTTAAAATGGATAAAAAGAAGCCCCGAAATCGAGGCTTTTCCTTTTACAGGATAACAGGGCTGTCCATAAATCGGGGGAAGAGGATATTGTTTTCCAAATGAACATGCATAAATGTCTGATCTTCAAGGATTTCCAGACGCTTATATACCAGCCTGAAAGTACCGCATGCATCGGCAGGAGGGGTGAAATCTGCTGTGATGTCCCTAAGCTTTTTCAGGATTGAACCGGCATGGTCATGTTCACTTTCCAGTTCTTTAATATAATTCGGCAATGTTTTTGGCTGTCCGGCCTCATGTTTTTCTAAAGCAAGGAGTACCGGGAAAACATCAGCCTCTTCTTTTGCGGTATGCTCCAGCAGCTCTTTCTTCAGTTCATAAAACAAATCATGCATCGTAATTAATTCAGGGTGTCGGGTTCCATGCACTCGGGCAACCTTTGTCACATAAGGGCTTAATAGCGAGAGTTCTTCTTCGAGCGGACGGTGATAATTTTCGATTATATGCTGTATTAATGCCGGTGAGTCTGTCTGTGTCCAAACCTCCATATCTTCTGCGGTCCTGGTGTTTTTTTCATAAAGACTGGCTAGTTCATCCATGATGATCTTTATGTTTAGTTGGCGCTCTGCTGTTGCTTCAGACAGCTTGACATTACCACCGCAGCAAAAGTCAATCCGGTTTTTCTTGAATATATCGCTGGAATTCGGGAAAAGGTTGACGATGTCTTTGACTAATGTATCTTCATTGAAAGGCAGTTGCATTGATGTTTCCTCCTTTGTTCGATGCTTTTGTTTACAATTTAATGATAAAGGAAATGATGTTTTCGCTTGGTGATATGTATCACACTTTGTAAAAAATTCACGATTCTATCATAAAAATACTCTCGAAAACACTTTGTGAGGTTTGTCATGTTATATTGTTTCCTTTAATCTTATAATGGAATGTAATAATGACGTGATTAAACCTGCCAATAGGAGCTGATCAGATGCTTGAAAGAAGGAACCCTATAAAAATCGGAGAAGCAGTCAGAAAAGTTATGGAATACAGACAGGAAGGCAAGAGCGAGTATGTATCTATTCTTGAAAGTGGAGGAAGATATCTTTCGGAAGACCTGAGAGCGACAAGCGATGTGCCGCACTTTGACAGGGCTCCATATGACGGCTATGCCATTCGTTCACAGGACACAAGTGCTGCATCGCAGTCGACGCCTGTCGAGTTTGAGGTGGTTGACCATATTGGAGCGGGTATGCTTTCAGATAAAACACTTGGACCCTTCCAGGCTGTCAGGATTATGACTGGAGCACAAATGCCAAAAGGAGCTGATTCTGTCGTCATGCTAGAACTGGCAGGAGCTCAAGAACAAGGAAGCAAAAAGACAATGACAGTCAAGAAGGTACATAAAAAAGGAGAGAATGTTTCTTACAAGGGAGAAGATGCAAAAGAGGGGCAAGTTCTTGTAAGGAAAGGAACACTTATTAACCCAGGCGTACAGGCAATGCTTGCTACATTCGGCTATGCTGAAGTTCCGGTAGCCAGAAAGCCGGTAGTAGGTCTTTACGCCACAGGGACCGAGCTGCTTGATGTCGGCGAACCACTCCAGCCTGGAAAAATCCGCAATAGCAATTCCTATATGATTTCCGCCCAAATTCAAAGGGCCGGAGCAGAAGTCCGCTATTTTGGCCAGCTTCAGGACGACTTTGATACATGCTTTGAGGCTGTCCGTGAAGCGGTAAAGGATGTTGATCTGTTTATTACAACAGGCGGTGTGTCAGTGGGCGACTTTGATTACCTCCCGCAGATTTATGAAAAACTGGGAGCGGAGGTTTTGTTTAACAAGGTTGCCATGAGGCCTGGCAGTGTCACGACAGTAGCGCAGCTAGATGGAAAGCTTATGTTTGGGCTGTCAGGAAATCCTTCCGCTTGCTACGTTGGCTTTGAGTTGTTTGCAAGGCCTGTGATAAGGACGATGCTTTTCAGCGAAAGACCGCATCTGCGCAAGGAGCAGGCAAGGCTTGACGCTGACTTTCCAAAGGCCAATCCGTTTACCCGTTTTGTCAGAAGTTCCCTGAGCGCGGAAGCAGGAAGACTTGTGGTTGTGCCTAGCGGGCTTGATAAATCCAATATCATCATGAGTCTCGCCGGCGCCAATTCCCTGATGGTATTGCCGGGAGGATCGCGCGGTTTTGAACGCGGCATGGAAGTCGACGTCCTTCTGCTTGAAGACCAGGAAGGAAGTTTGTGGCCTTGGTAAAACCAGTTCTCCTTCAAATTGCCGGCTACCAGGACAGTGGGAAGACCACGGTTGCGGCTGGCTTGATAGAGAGGATTTCTTCATGCGGATGGAAAGCTGTAGCTATTAAGCATCATGGACATGGGGGAAAGCCGGCAGTATATGAAGGCAAGGATTCAGGCCGACACGTCGCAGCAGGGGCTGTTGCTTCGATTGTGGAAGGGGGAGGAAGGCTTGTCATGCACGCAGATAAAGCTGGATGGTCCCTTGAGGAGCAGGTTAGACTGGCGGAATATTTCATGCCCGAAGTGGTTTTGGTTGAAGGCCATAAGCATGCCGGCTTTCCCAAAATCGTACTGCTGAGGGGCAGGGAGGATTTTCACCTTCTTGAAGAGCTTTTAGACATCGTTGCAGTTTTTGTTATGGATGGCGGACTTGAAGTAAGGGTAAGGGGCATGGTCGACGTCCCAATTTTTAAAACAGGGTCGGAAGAAGGATATGGCTGGGTGCTGAGTTATATTGAAAATTATTTAAATTAGGTCTAAATATTCAGGTATATTCAAAAAAACAAGAAAAAGGTTCGCAAATTTGACATATTAGCGACTTATGTCACTGTGAAAGGTTATATCTCCGGCTAAAATGTTTAGTATGTGTTGGTGTTTCGAACATTAAGGCAGGGGTGAAAGTCGAATGGATATCGGTCAAGTATTATTGTGGATTGTGTTCCCATATTCGGTTGGAGCGATTGTAGCCATGGGGATGATCTGGCAGCAGGATATCCCAAAGGATGCGGAAGAGGCAGTTGGCTATACGATACAGGGAAAAGTCTTAGTTTTTTCTGTTAAACTCCTTCTTCTGCTGAGCAGCATCAGCGGTCTGGCTATCATTTTTATCTTTGGGCTGACAGATGAACCAGTACAACTGTTACGCTGGCTTTTGAGCATGCTTCAGTTTCAGCCGGACATAGATTTAGTCAAGAACATTTCCCTTCTCTCGCGTGCACACTTGATCACAGCATTCCTATTCTTGCTTTTGCTTGCCTTTACCAATAAAATATCGTATCTATTCAAGCCGCACCTTTATGTAAAAAGATTGTGCATGAAGCTTGATAAAAGGCATCCTTAAGGGTGCCTTTTTATTTTTTGACATTTTGGTGTCCAATCGTCCTTTTAATGAACAATATGTGATTCTATTCACTTATTCGGAAAACTTACTCGACTATAGTAGATATAGTGAAAAAAGGAGTGAATAAAGATGAAGTTGTTTTTGCCTAAACAGCATGGTGCATGGGCGATGCTGATCATTCCATTCTGGCTTGGAGCAGCCGAGGGAGGCATTGTCTGGCAGCATATACCGTTTTTCCTTGGCTGGCTGTTATTATATTTGGCTGTATATCCAATGCTCCTGATTTTTAAAGGGAAGAAAGTAGGCTTCTATCGAAGGTGGACCCTGGCTTACTTGCTTCCGGCATTAATTTTCCTCATGGTTCCACTTTTTACGGAGCCTCGCATTCTATATTTTGGCATTGCCATGATTCCATTCTTTTGCATCAATGCTTACTATTCCTCAAAAAACAGAGACAGGGCACTTCTTAATGATTTGAGTGCCATTTTTGCCTTTTCGACTGCAGGGCTGGCGAGCAGTTATCTCTCTTCTGCTTCGCTTTCAGGTGAAGCGCTTCTCGTTTTTGCGGGAATGATCCTTTTTTTCGGCGGGAGTACGCTATATGTAAAAACGATGGTGCGGGAAAAAAAGAATGTAAGATTCAAATATATTTCGTGGGCGTATCATGTAATTGTGCCGCTTACTTGGCTGATCGTAGGAGAACCGATTATCATGCTTGCATTCCTGCCAAGCTTGTTTCGGGCAATCCTTTTTTATGGCAGGTCTCTCTCCGTCATGAAGGTTGGAGTATATGAAATTATAAACGCAGTCTTATTCTTTATTATGATATTCATTAGAATTATGTAATTTTTATTCATTGTATAAAATAGAATATATAGTGAAAAGCAGACGTGGGTATACGTCTGCTTTTTTTATTCCACAAAAAAGAATACTGATAAACAAGTAATGACAAGGCTTACAAAAAAAATATATAAAAAATTGGAAAAAATCAGTTGCGTTTCTGTAAACGAGTTCTTATAATGATAAGAAGTAAATTTAATAAATATTAAGAAAAATGAGTATTTATTCATTATTGAATAAGGGAGGTGCCTAATGAAAGCAGCAATCATTGGTGTAACTGGATATGGGGGAGGAGAGTTGATCAGGATACTGACGGACCATCCTGTATTTCGTATACATTCTGTTCACTCTTCAAGGGAGGGGATGCCGGTCACAGAGGAGTATCCCCATCTTTATACTATATTTGAAGATTCATTGGAGAAAATCGACAGCGATAAAATTGCTGCTGAAGCTGACATTGTTTTTCTAGCGACACCTTCTGGGGTTTCAGGTCGATTGGCTGAGGCTTTCTCCGGAAAACCGATAAAAGTCATCGACCTTTCGGGAGACCTTCGCCTTAACGATCCTGGAGAGTACGAATCCTGGTACGGACATAAAGCGGCAGGAAGCAATGTCCTTGAGAAGGCCGTATACGGGCTAAGCGAGTGGAACAGGGAGAATATCAGGAAGGCTGAGATTCTTTCCAATCCGGGCTGCTATCCGACGGCAACACTTTTGGGCCTTGGTCCGCTGGCGGATAATGGACTCCTGGAGCCGGCGGGAATCATTGTTGATGCTAAATCGGGGCTATCCGGAGCAGGGAAATCATTGTCGAAAGCTACTTCGTTTACAGAGATGAACGAAAACCTGAAAATTTATAAGGTCAATGAACATCAGCATATCCCCGAAATACAGCAGCAGCTGGCGAGGTGGGATAAACATATTCGCCCCATCACCTTCAGCACCCACCTTATCCCCGTTTCTAGGGGGATTATGGCAACGATCTATGTGCAGCTGAAGGAAGAGATGGATACTGAAAGTCTTGTTGACTTATACAAAGAAACATATGCAGGTCACCACTTTGTCAGGATTCGTCCCGCGGGGAAATATCCCGCCATCAAGGAAGTTTGCGGAAGCAATTTTTGCGACATTGGAATGCATGCGGACCGCAGGACTGGCAGGTTAACGATTGTCTCAGTTATTGATAATTTGATGAAAGGTGCAGCAGGCCAAGCTGTACAGAATGCCAACCTGATGTTCGGGCTGGAAGAAAATGCGGGATTGAACTATGTTCCGGTATATCCATAAGGAGGCTTGAAATGAAACAAGCGTTAACAGAAAAAAGCATAGTCAAAGAATTAAAGGACGGCGGTATACTGACGCCAAAAGGATTTATGGCAGCAGGAGCCTATGCCGGCCTTCGCCATAAGAAACTCGATATCGGAATGATAATGAGTGAAGCGCCCGCAAGCTGCGCAGCTGTTTATACAACAAGCCATTTCCAGGCGGCTCCTATCAGGGTATCGCAGGACAGTATCGAAAAAGAAGGAATGGTTCAGGCCATCGTCGTCAACAGTGCCTGCGCAAATGCCTGCACAGGCGAGAAAGGTCTGAAAGATGCCTACAAAACAAGGGAGCTGGCAGCCGAGAAGTTCGGACTTTTACATCAGCATGTTGTCGTTGCATCCACAGGAGTGATTGGAGAGTATCTTGATATGGAAAAGATAGATTCCGGAATTCAATTACTTCAGCCAGGAAAATCCAAAAGTGATGCTGAATCGTTCCAGACAGCGATACTTACTACTGATACTAATATGAAAAGCAGCTGTTTCCAGGCAGAGATAGGCGGAAAGCAGATATCGATGGGCGGGGCAGCAAAAGGCTCTGGAATGATTCATCCCAATATGGCGACAATGCTTGCCTTTGTGACAACAGATGCAGCGATTTCTTCGTTTTATTTAAACCAGGCTTTAAAAGAAGTAACGGATGTGACATTCAACCAGATTACAGTAGACGGTGACACATCAACAAATGATATGGTTGCAGTCATGGCCAATGGATTTGCGGGAAATGAGCCTTTGACGCCGTCCGACCCGGAATGGCCCCTTTTTATCGCTCTCTTGAAAGAAAACTGTATAAGCCTCGCAAAGCAAATTGCAAGAGATGGTGAAGGCGCGACAAAGCTAATCGAAGTCACGGTTTCCGGTGCGCTGAATGATGAGGAAGCCAGAGTTGTCGCCAAGCAGATTGTGGGATCAAGCCTTGTCAAAACAGCAGTTTATGGAACCGACGCAAACTGGGGAAGAATTGTAGGAGCTGCAGGCAAAGCAAAGGCGTTCATTAATCCTGAAACGGTTGATATCAAGCTTGGAACTATCGCCATACTGGAGAAAAGCAATCCAGTGGAATTTTGCGAGGAAAAGGCAAGGTCTTACCTTGAAAAAGAAGTGATTTGCATTGACGTTCATTTAAATGTTGGTACTGGTAAAGGAACAGCATGGGGCTGTGACTTGTCCTATGATTATGTGAAAATTAACGCAAGCTACAGGACTTGAGGTGCATTAGATGGACATTTTAGTTCTGAAATGCGGCGGCAGTATTATGGATCGGCTGTCCGGAGACTTTTTCCAGAGCCTTAAGGAGCTGATCCGCAACGGAATTCAACCGGTTATCGTCCATGGCGGAGGCCCTGCAATCAACTCTATGCTTGCACTTTATAATATGCCACCGAAATTTAAGGATGGACTCCGAGTCACTTGTGAACGGACGATGCAAATTGTCGAAACAGTACTCTCCGGACAAACAAACAGAAAGCTGGTCGGAATGCTTGATAAAACGGGACTTAAGGCAATTGGGTTAAATGGAAGTGATGGAAAGTGCCTTCAGGCAGAGTACATCAACCGGCAGGAGCTAGGGTATGTCGGTAAGGTAACTTCTGTCAGGAAGGAAACTATTCTGGTCTGGCTGAAGGAAGGGTTTATTCCGGTTATCACACCTGTTGCTTCAGGGGCGGATGGTGCCAGACTGAATGTCAATGCAGATTATGCTGCAGCTGCCATTGCAAGGGAACTAGGAGCAGACCGCTGCGTCTTCGTAACCGATGTAGAAGGAATCATCATTGAAGGAAGCGTTGTACAAGAAACAACCCCAGGGGAAATTGAAACACACATTTCAAGTGGTAACATCTATGGAGGGATGATTCCTAAGGTTCAATCAGCAATGGATTTACTGTCAGAAGGAATAGGAAAAGTCATGATTGTTTCAGGGAAAAAAGCATTCTACAGCAAGGGTAAATGGAATGGAACCATAATAGCGGCAAAGGAAGGAATAAAAAAATGAGTGTTTTGTTTCCGACATACAAGCGATGGGAGCTTGAGCCAGCTTATGCAAAAGGTGCCAGGATGACTGGAGAAAACGGGAAGGAGTACCTTGACTTTACTTCAGGCATAGGGGTATGCAATCTGGGCCATTGCCATGAAGCAGTTAAGGAGCAGGTTGAAGCCCAGCTCGATAAGTTTTGGCATGTTTCCAATTTTTTTCCCCAAAACATCCAGGAACAGGCGGGAAAGCTATTGGCCGAAGCATCAGGAATGGACTATGTTTTCTTTGCCAATAGCGGGGCAGAAGCGAATGAAGCAGCCATTAAACTTGCCCGGAAAGCAACTGGAAGAAGTAAAATTATTTCCTTTAAAAGTTCGTTTCACGGCAGGACACTTGGAGCAATGGCAGCAACAGGGCAGGAAAAAGTCTGGCAAGGTTTCGGTTCCATGCCAGAGAACTTTGTCCATCTTCCATTCAATGACTGCGAAAGACTGTGGGAAGAGGATGGAACTGACACGGCTGCTGTCATGCTGGAGGTTATTCAGGGCGAGGGGGGCATCCACCCGGCAAGTGAAAAGTTTTTAAAGGAAACAGAGGCATTTTGCCGGAAGAATGACGCACTGTTTATGGTGGATGAAATACAGACAGGAATCGGGCGGACAGGTAAAGCTTTTGCTTTTCAGCACTATGGCGTTCAGCCTGATATCATTACGGCCGCAAAGGGTCTCGGAAGCGGTTTTCCAATCGGGGCGATGGCTGGCAAAGGCTGGCTGGGAGAAGCGTTTGGCCCTGGCAGCCATGGCTCTACATTCGGCGGCAACGCAATAGCGACAACAGCAGCGAAGGCAACTATGGAAATTATTTTCAATGAAAATTTTTTACGGGAAACGAGGGAACTCGGTGTATATCTAGCTCAACTGCTAAAGCAATCACTGGGAATTCTAGAAAATGTCAGGGACATTAGGGGGATTGGCCTAATGGTGGGTATCGAAATAACGGAAGAGCTTTCGGGAACGCTGCAGGAACTGCGGGAAAATGGACTGTTGGCCCTGCCTGCTGGCGAAAATGTTATCAGGCTTCTTCCTCCGCTGAATGTAAACAAAATGGAGATTGATGAGGCGGTATCTCTTCTTGAGATGACGCTGAAAAAAAGGGCGTGACTGTAATATAGACGGACATTTGCGGCCAATATTGCATAAATATAAATAATCGTAAATAAATATACAAAACAGTGAGGTGTATGATGGACGGATATTTGCATCTGGCAGCCGGGAAAACATTTGAAGGTAAATGGGCTGGGAAAGTACCGGCTGCCGAAATAAAAGGCGAAATTGTATTTTTTACCGGAATGACTGGTTATCAGGAAGTATTGACTGACCCATCTTATAAAGGGCAGATTATTGTATTCACTTACCCATTGATTGGGAACTACGGGGTGAATAAAAATGATGCGGAAAGCAAGCGTCCCCAAGTATCGGGCGTAATTGTTTATGAAGTGGAGGCAGAGTGCTTTCATTATGAGTCAGAAATGCCGCTTCCCGAGTATTTGAATCTGTGGGGCATTCCTCTTTTAAGCAGTGTCGATACAAGAGATCTAGTACAGCAAATAAGAGAGCATGGCTCCATGCCAGCCGTGATGGATTCGTCTCCGGTCCGTGAAGAAGGAATTACACTCGTGCCTGAATGCAAAGCAGGCAAGGTATCCACTACTGTGATACAGAAATATGGAAAGGGAAGTCATCATATTGTACTGTATGACTTTGGATATAAAAAATCCATTCTGAACCTGCTGCGAAAAGAAGGCTGCAGAGTGACAGTCGTGCCCTATCAAACAGACTTCGAGACAGTAAAAAAGCTAGACCCTGATGGCATTCTTTTATCAAATGGCCCAGGGGATCCAAAGGAAATGACAGGTATACTGCCAGAAATCAAAAAAGTTATCGAATATTACCCAGCTCTCGGCATCTGTCTAGGACACCAAATTGCTGCACTGGCACTTGGCGCAGATACGAAAAAAATGCTATTTGGACACAGAGGTGCGAACCATCCTGTTCTCGATAGGGAATCAGGAAAGGTGTTTATGTCTTCACAAAACCATAGCTATGTTGTCGATGGATGCAGCCTTGGAGGGACGGGGCTTTCACCTCGTTTTGTCAACAGCAATGATGGTACAGTGGAGGGCCTTCAGCATCACGCATTGCCACTCGTAACTGTCCAGTTCCACCCAGAGGCACACCCTGGACCGACCGACAGCAACTATATTTTTGATGAATTTATCGACATAATCAAATCCACGGAGCGAAAAGCGGTGCATTATGCCTAAAGACACAAGTATACAATCCATATTGGTGATTGGCTCGGGACCGATTATTATCGGCCAGGCGGCAGAATTTGATTATGCGGGCACACAAGCGTGTATTGCCTTGAAGGAAGAAGGATACAGAATCGTTCTCTTGAACAATAATCCGGCAACCGTTATGACGGACCAGTCATTTGCAGATGCCGTCTATTTTGAGCCAATGACTGTTGAAAGTGCCGAAAAAATAATCATGCAGGAAAAGCCAGACGGATTGCTTGCCACATTTGGAGGTCAGGCTGGTTTGAACCTTGCTTTTCAGCTAAGCGAAAGTGGTATTCTTGAAAAATTTGGAATAAAAGTTCTTGGTACATCGATTTCATCAATAAAAAATGGTGAAGACCGTGATTTGTTCAGAAGTTTGATGCACAAACTGGGGGAGCCTGTTCCTGATAGCACTATAGTACACAGTATTAAAGAAGCATTGGACTTTGCCCATCAGACCGGGTTCCCCGTTATTGTTAGGCCGGCTTATACACTTGGCGGAAGCGGCGGCGGAATTGCGGCAACGCAGGAAGAGTTAGCAACCCTTGTCGGTGGAGGCCTTAATGCGAGTCCGATCGGTCAATGCCTTATTGAAAAAAGCATAGCAGGGTACAAAGAAATTGAATATGAAATGATGAGGGATGAAAGCGGCACTTGTATTGCGGTTTGTAATATGGAGAACTTTGATCCGGTTGGTATCCACACTGGAGATTCGATTGTTGTTGCACCATCCCAGACATTGACTGACAAGGAATATCATATGCTAAGGTCTGCCTCAGTTCGGATCATTTCCGCCCTGGGAATCGTTGGAGGGTGCAATATACAGTTTGCGCTTGATCCGAAAAGCAAGAATTATTTTCTTATCGAGGTTAATCCCCGTGTCAGCCGTTCCTCAGCCTTGGCTTCGAAGGCGACCGGCTATCCGATTGCACGAATGGCAGCGAAGCTTGCAGTTGGATATATGCTTTCTGAGTTAAAAAACCCTGTTACTGGAAATACATTTGCAAGCTATGAGCCTGCCCTTGATTATGTGGTTGTGAAAATCCCGAAGTGGCCATTTGACAAATTCCCTGCAATCCAGCGAACGCTCGGGACCCAGATGAAAGCTACCGGTGAAGCAATGGGAATCGATAGAAGCTTTGAGCGTGCCCTGCTAAAGGCTGTCAGATCTTTGGAGCTGAAAGTCAATGATCTTTCCCTGCCCCATCTTGGTTCTTTAGGGGCAGATGCACTAAAAAGCCTTCTTCTCAGCCAAACAGATGAACGTTTGTTTGTGATCATGGAGCTGCTTCGCAGAGGAGAAGACGTCAGTTTGATCCATGAACTTACACACATCGACCTCTTCTTTTTAACAAGGCTGAAAAGAATGGCACTTTTGGAGAAAGAAATTGTTTCGGGCAGCTTTGCTTCCATTACAAAAAACTTATTGCTCCACTACAAGGAAAAAGGATTCAGCGACCGTTTTCTTGCTTCCGCGTGGAAAGTTCCGGAGGAAGAGGTGAGGAAGAAAAGAGATGAGTTTGGTCTGCAACCAGTATTTAAAATGGTCGATACATGCGCTGCAGAATTTGCATCAGGCTCCAACTATTTTTATTCTTCCTACCATGGAGTGAACGAAGCGATAAAATCCGGCAAACGGAAAATATTGATAATAGGAAGCGGTCCAATCCGGATTGGCCAAGGCATTGAATTCGACTACTGCTCGGTCCATGGAGTGCTCGCGTTAAAAGAAGAAGGAATCGAAACGGTGATGATTAATAACAATCCGGAAACAGTGAGTACAGACTTCGCCATTTCAGACAGGCTGTATTTTGAGCCGATTGTCCTTGAGGATATTTTGGCTGTGATTGAAAACGAAGGAATTCAAGAAGTAATTGTCCAGCTAGGTGGACAAACAGCCCTAGATCTATCCAATGAATTAGAGAAGCAGGGAATAACGATTCTCGGAGTGAATTCAGCTACAATTAACGTTTTTGAAGACCGGGAAGAGTTTTACAGCCTTCTTGACAGACTTGAAATACCGAGGGTGAAAGGAGAGTATGCATGGAATGAAGCAGGATTGATTGAATCGGCTTGCCGTATAGGATACCCGCTCCTAGTGAGGCCCTCGTATGTAATCGGCGGACAGGATATGAAAGTCATCCTTTCCGATGAGGATCTTCAATGCTATATTGCTGATTCTAAGTCTGGATACCCGCTCCTTGTAGACCAGTTTTTACAGGCGAAAGAGGCGGAAATTGACCTGGCTGCAGACGGGGAGCACATCCTTGTGCCTGCATTTGTAGAGCATATCGAGACAACTGGAGTCCATTCAGGTGACAGCTTCTCTGTCATTCCGGCACAGTCGCTTTCGGGAAATATACAACAAAAAATGTTCGAATACGCGTCGAGAATTGTTAAGGCAACACAATACAAGGGGTTAATGAACATCCAGTATATTGTGAATGGAAATACCCTTCTCATTCTTGAGGTTAATCCAAGGTCCAGCAGGACAATGCCAATTGTCAGCAAAGTTACAGGAATACCGCTTGTCAATATAGCGACAAAAATATTGCTCGGGAAATATAAATTGTCGAAAGACATATCTCCGAGTATTAAATTCACAGAAAACCAGGACTATGTATGCATCAAGCACCCGGTGTTTTCTAATTTTACTCTACCAGGGCTTGATATGAAAACGGGGCCTGAAATGATGTCGACGGGTGAGGCAATCAGTATTGCGGGTACTTTGCAGGAAGCATTAAAAAAAAGCTTTCTTGCTCAAACAGGAAAGAAAATCGCTGGATCCATCCTTTATCCTCAAAATGAAAATGTTAGCAGTCTGGTACAGCAATCCTCGGATACGGGAGTCAGGCTTGTTTCCTTTAGCAGGGAATTTCTGGATCAAGAGGAAGTTGCAGGCGTGTTATGCACTGGACAGACGCGTGAGGATTTAATCCTTCGGGAGTGGGCAATAAAGAACAGGAAGCTCATTTTTTCCCGAAAGGAAACCTTTATCGCTTATCTAAAAGCCAATACCATTGAAGATTGGAATGTACGGCCTATGGGAAAATGGCTGGAACAAAAAAATAAGGGGGTAATTGTAAATTGAACATGCCCAAAGGGCCTGCTAAGGGTTTTCGCAACTGTTAGGATATTAAGTAAATAAACCAATAGTTTCCCTATATAATCACGGGGGCAGAGGGCCAAAATATAGATGCACATACCAGCAAGGGAGGCATCAGTATGGGTCAAAACCACCAGTTCCGTTCTGGGCAGAAAGCGCCCAACAACGGAATTTATGTTGAAATAGGCGAGACCGGAAGCACTGTTACAAATCCAAAGCAAGTGAAATTGAAAGCGGGAGATACTTTTCCTGAAGCGTCCAACCATAACCGAATCTGGACATATAAGCGTAAACCTTGAGAATTTAGGTTTCAGGGAGAGCTATATGTGTAAAAGCCATCCATATGCGGATGGCTTTTACTTGTTCATAAAAAGATTTATAATAAGGACAAAGGTCAATAATAGTCAAAGGAGGTCTGCAGCATGGATTTTAACAGAATGACTGAAAGGCTGCAGCAAGGATTCATGGCAGCCCAATCTGCTGCATTGGAAAACAGCCATCAGGAAGTTGATGAAATTCATCTTCTGCTGGCCATGCTCAGGCAGGATGAGAGTTTGGCTGGGCTGATTCTCAGCCGTGCCGGTGCCAGTACAACGGTTTTAGAGTCTGCTCTTGAGGAAAGTTTGAAGAAAAAGCCTCAGGTTTCCGGAAGCGGAACGGAGCAAGGGAAGCTTTACATCACATCATTATTGCAAAAGGAACTGGCTGCTGCCGAGAGTGAAATGAAACAGTTAGATGATGAATACCTTTCAGCTGAACACATTATCTTAGCCATGGCAGCTGCGGAGGGTTCGATTGTCAGAAGGATATTGAAGGAAAATCAACTTAATCGGGAAAACATACTGTCAGCAATAAAAGAAATAAGGGGGAATCAGCGCGTGACCTCACAAAACCCTGAGGCGGTTTATGACGCTTTGAATAAATACGGTCGAGATCTTGTCCAGGAGGCGAAGGCAGGAAAAATGGATCCGGTCATTGGCCGAGACGGAGAAATTCGGAACGTAATTCGAATTTTGTCACGAAAAACCAAAAACAATCCTGTCCTCATTGGGGAGCCTGGAGTAGGTAAAACAGCTATAGTTGAAGGGCTTGCTCAAAGAATCGTCCGTCGTGATGTTCCCGAGGGTCTAAAGGATAAAACAATTTTTTCACTGGATATGAGTTCTCTTATTGCGGGGGCAAAATTCCGAGGAGAATTCGAGGAGCGGCTAAAGGCGGTCCTGAATGAAGTAAAAAAAAGCGAAGGGAAAATCCTGCTATTTATTGATGAAATACACACTATTGTCGGTGCTGGCAAGACAGAAGGAGCCATGGATGCTGGTAATATGCTAAAACCGATGCTGGCCCGCGGGGAGCTGCACTGCATCGGTGCTACAACACTTGATGAGCATAGAAAATATATTGAAAAAGATCCGGCGTTAGAACGGAGATTTCAGCAAGTTCTCGTGGAAGAGCCAGATGTGGATGATACTATTTCCATTCTGAGGGGGCTCAAAGAAAGATTTGAGGTCCACCATGGAGTCAATATTCATGACAGGGCAATTGTTGCGGCAGCTGTCCTGTCCGATCGCTACATCACAGACCGTTTTCTGCCGGACAAGGCGATTGACCTTGTTGATGAAGCATGTGCGATGATCCGGACGGAAATCGATTCGATGCCTTCGGAGCTTGATGAAGTGACGAGAAGAGTGATGCAGCTTGAAATCGAGGAAGCAGCACTAAGGAAAGAGAAAGATGAAGCAAGCAAGGCAAGGCTTGAGAATCTTGTTAAGGAATTGGCCAACCTCAAGAATTCTGCTTCGGTAATGAAAGGAAAATGGGAAGAAGAGAAGAATAGCATTCAGGTTGTACAGCAGAAAAGAGAAATGCTTGAAAAGCTACGGAGGGAACTTGAAAAAGCAGAAAATGAGTATGATTTGAACAAAGCGGCAGAACTGCGCCATGGTAGGATCCCCGCGCTTGAAAAAGAAATCCGTGCCCTGGAACAGGAAACAGGAGCCCATGGAGGAGAAAAATTACTTCGAGAGGAAGTTACCGAAGAGGAAATTGCTTCGATTGTTGCCCGCTGGACTGGCATTCCGGTTACAAAGCTTGTTGAAGGCGAGCGGGAAAAACTCCTGCGGCTAGAATCCATTTTGCACGAAAGGGTTGTTGGCCAGGAAGAAGCTGTGACTCTCGTCTCTGATGCAGTATTAAGAGCGCGGGCCGGCATCAAGGATCCAGACAAGCCGATCGGTTCATTTTTGTTCCTTGGACCAACTGGGGTCGGTAAAACTGAGTTGGCAAAAACACTGGCTCAATCTCTCTTTGACAGTGAAGAGCATATCATAAGGATTGATATGTCCGAATATATGGAGAAGCATGCTGTTTCAAGGCTGATCGGAGCGCCTCCAGGATATGTAGGTTATGAAGAAGGCGGTCAACTGACAGAAGCAGTGCGCAGAAAGCCATATTCAGTTATCCTGCTGGATGAAATTGAAAAGGCCCATCCGGAAGTATTCAACATCCTTCTGCAAATGCTTGATGATGGCAGAATTACCGATTCCAAGGGCAGGACGGTCGATTGTAAAAATACGGTCATTATTATGACATCCAACATAGGTTCGAACTTCCTCTTGGAAAACAAAGGTACGGAAATTGACCCTGGGACAAGGGACCTCGTCATGGGACAGCTTCGGCAGCATTTTCGTCCGGAGTTTTTAAATAGGGTAGATGAGATGATTCTATTCAAGCCGTTGGGGTTATCAGAAATCAAGAAGATTGTTTCGAAGCTGATGGGAAAATTGCAAGACAGGCTTATGGATCAGCAGATTATCATTCAGGCAAGCGACGAAGCGAAAGAATACATTGCTGAAAATGGCTTTGACCCTGTTTTTGGGGCAAGACCGCTAAAGCGGTATATACAGAGAAATATTGAAACAATGATTGCAAAAGAAATTATTGCAGGACGTGTCCGCACCGGAAACACAGTAAAGATTGTAATGGAGGACAGCAAGCTTACAATAAATATTATGTAAAAGCAAAAAAGTCATCCCAAAACGGGGATGACTTTTTTGCTTGAAGGGATAAAGAAAGCATTTATCCTTCGAAAACTGGTCGCTTTTCATTGTCCAGCTACAGCGCCCAGCGCCTAGTGGACTTCGCCCACCTCTCTACGACGAAGCACAGGATGTACGAG
>NZ_QWVT01000018.1 GCF_003570705.1 Mesobacillus zeae | reverse complement strand
CCCATTTGTTGCCCTTGTTGGCTACCCATTTGTTTAATTTGTTGCTGGGCTTGGGATATAGCTTGATTGATTTGATTTAATGTTTGATTAGATTGAAGATGCTGTAAGCCTTGATTTAAAGTTTGGATAGCTTGTTGAATAGTTTGTTGTAATTGCTGATCAGATTGTTGCATTTGTTGTTGAGACTGTTGACTAAATTGTTGAAGTTGTTGCATCAATTGATTGGCATGTTGAAGACCTTGCTGATTTTGCTGTCCTTGTTGTTGCTGTCCTTGTGAAGATTGGGACATCTGAGATAAAGCTTGTTGTAAATGTTGCACTTGGTGTTGAATTGCACTTAATTCTTGAGAAATTTCTGTATCCGCTGCCTTACGTGCTACAGCTTCAATTTTCTTTTCTGTTTTCTTGTCCATTTAAAAATCCTCCTTTTGTACCCACATTGTAATAGGAACATTTTTATCATGTACAAAATTTTGTTTTCCATACCCAGTAAAACCTTCGGTTAACCGAAAATAAACCAAAAAGCCGCACGAGTGAATAATTCTAAGTAATTGACCTTTGACCTGTATATGTCAATGATTTATTAATTAAATTTTCTAAAATTTTATTTTAGTTGTAATTTATTGTAAGCTCCCAATAGACCGACAAATACCCCCATTAAATTAGGAGGATATTGAGTTTTCTTTGGAGCCAACTCATAAAAAAATCCGTTCGCTCATTTTGTTTATGAGCGAACGGATTTAGGCTTGAATTTTCATTAGTTTCATTATTACTATTCATACATTATTGACCATTATTTTTCATACAATATTGGTTAAGTTATTGGTTAAGACTTGGCTTTTCGATAAGCATGAATGGTAAATAAATATTAAACTGCTCTATAATATGGTAAACCAAATATTATATACTCCCCATCTATCTTTTTCAGGCTCTATTTCCGTTGTAAATTTAACTTTGTCTTCTACTTGCCAAATAACACCTGCTCTTGTTCCAACAGGCCCCTTGTATAAAACCGTCGCCGTAAGTAGTACCGTCTTCAGTATCATAATCAAAGTGATCACTAATTTCTCCATACACGAAGCCATCTTTTGAAGTTTCCTCAAATAATTCATATCCATCATAAGGATTACTCATTTTTTCCTCCCTTAAAGCTATTTACTAGTTAATTTTAATAAACGATTTATAATGATCACAAAGGTGTAAAGATGACATTTTTATGCTTTAAGAAACAAAAATAAAAAATCCACCAATACAATATGTATGGTGGAGACGGTGGGAGTCGAACCCACGTCCAGAAGCATCGGCACTTAAGCATCTACGAGTGTAGTCGACATATTCGCATTTCGCTGATCCTTATGCCTATCGACAGGCGTCCGGCCAGCTAGCCTGGTTGTTCTCTTCCTTCATCCTCAGACGGTGGAATCCGGCGTAGCCCACTAAATTTGAGTCCGCTACCCTACCACATGGGCTATGGAGGGGCGAACCGCTAAAGTGCTATTAAGCAGCTAGAGCGAAAGAGTTTTGTTGTTTGCCAGTTATAGGCTTTGACGTTTTAACGAGGCCGATCCCCTCGACTCGCAACCTAAGCTCGAACTACCCCTGTCGAATCCGTAACGTCCCCATATAGTATGGTATAAACAGGCGTTAGGAAACTCGGAATGTCCCGAGCAAAAGCTGTTTGCCACTGATGTGACAATTATTATTATATCACATCTGACATGGTTTTCAACTGGTAACACTTGCTGTAATCCAGCCGGCGAATGCGGCGGCGGAGCATGATTACATTTTTTGCCGGTCGCGGAATGCACGCTCGATATCGCGTTTTGCTTCTTTCTTTTTCAGGTCTTCACGCTTATCGTACTTCTTTTTCCCTCTTGCAAGGCCAAGCAGAATTTTCGCATAGCCATCCTTCATGAAAAGCTTCAATGGGACAAGTGCAAAGCCCGTTTCCTTTGTTTCGCCGATCAGCTTTGCGATCTCCCGCTTATGAAGGAGAAGTTTCCTGGTCCGCAAAGGATCATGGTTGTAGCGGTTGCCCTGTTCATATGGACTGATATGCATGCTGTAAAGCCATACTTCCCCATTCTGGATGCGGGCATAGGAATCTTTCAGGTTGGCCCTGCCTGCCCTGATTGCTTTGATTTCTGTTCCCTGCAGGACGATTCCTGTTTCGTATGTGTCTTCAATAAAATAATCATGGTAGGCCTTTTTATTTTGGGCGACCGTCTTTCCAGCGCCTTTTGGCATGAATCTCCCCTACTTTCTCTCTACTGTCTCTCTATTTTAGCAAAAACGAGGGCCCCGCAAAAGTGCAAGATGGCGGGCGCTTTAATGCACTGCCGTGGTGGGGGTCAGGCACCCTTTACTGAGGTAAAGGGTGCCTGACCCCCACTGCTTTAGTGTGTTAAATAGGGACCTAGCGTTTTTTTCGCTTGGCTTTTGGAGCGTTTTCAAAGAACTTCTTGTTTCGCCCCTTGCCTGCCTTGCCTGGCGCTTTTCCATTTTCCTTTGGTGACTCTCCGTTGTTACGCCCTTCGCTGCCTCTGCGCGGCTTCTTTTCCGTACTTCCTGTTTTGAAGACGCGAGGCGTTGAAGGCCGCTCACGGCGGGTGCCTTTCATGCCGACGATTTCAAAGTCGATGGAGCGCTCATCCTTGTTCACGTTGATCACACGCACCGTAATTTCATCGCCAATACGGAAAACATTCCCCGTCCGCTCACCAATCATTGCGAAGTGACGATCATCAAAACGATAATAGTCATCCGTCATGTAACTGACATGGACAAGCCCTTCAATCGTGTTTGGCAGTTCGACAAACATTCCGAAGTTCGTTACCGAACTGATCATGCCGTCATACTCTTCGCCAATCTTGTCTTCCATGTACTCGGCTTTCTTCAGTTCATCCGTTTCCCGCTCGGCTTCAACAGCTCTGCGTTCCATGTCCGAGGAATGCTTCGCGATTTCTGAAAGCATGCTGTTCCATCTCTCCCGTGTCGCGTTGTCAATCTTCCCTTCAATGAGATACGTGCGGATCAGCCTGTGGACAATCAAGTCCGGGTAGCGGCGAATCGGTGAAGTGAAGTGGGTATAATAGTCAGTCGACAGCCCGAAGTGACCAAGGCTTTCTTCGAAATACTTCGCCTGCTGCATCGATCGCAGCATGACAGTTGAAACCACCATTTCTTCTGGCTTGCCCTGTACCTCTTCAATAATCTCCTGCAATGCCCGAGGGTGAACGGAGTTCGCTGTTCCTTTGACAATATAGCCAAAATTGGTAATGAATTCAAAGAATCTCCGCAGCTTGTCCTCTTTTGGGTCCTCATGAATCCGGTAAATGAACGGTACTTCCATCCAATGAAAATGCTCCGCTACTGTTTCATTCGCCGCAAGCATGAATTCCTCAATCAGCTTCTCTGCAACAGAACGCTCACGAATAACGACATCGGCCGGTTTTCCATCTTCATCAACAATCACTTTCGACTCTTTGAAATCAAAGTCGATGGCGCCTCGCTTCATCCTCTTTTCGCGGAGAACCGCAGCCAATTCTTCCATCAATTCGAACATTGGAACGAGCGGCTCGTATTTCCCGAGCAGTTCTTCATCCTTATCGACAAGGATTTTGTTCACATCATAGTAAGTCATCCGCTCGGTTGTCTTGATGACGCTTTGGTAGATCTCATGGTCCACAACTTCGCCATCCTGGGTGATTTCCATATTACAGCTAAGTGTTAGCCTGTCGACCTTTGGATTCAATGAACAGATGCCATTAGACAGCCTGTGTGGAATCATCGGGATAACCCTGTCGACCAAATATACGCTAGTGCCCCGCTCCTCTGCCTCTGCATCGATTGCCGAGCCTTCGCGGACATAGTAAGTTACATCGGCAATATGGACGCCAAGTTTATAGTTGCCATTCTCAAGCTTAGTGACGGTAACCGCATCATCAAGGTCCTTCGCATCCGCACCATCAATCGTGACAATCGTTTCGTTTCGCAGATCGCGGCGATTAGCAAGTTCACTTTCGTCGATGCTGTCAGGCGTCGAGTTGGCCTGGTTGAGAACTTCAGCAGGGAATTCCTGTGGAAGTCCGTGCTTGTGGATAACGGACAGGATATCAACACCTGGATCATTCTTGTGGCCAAGGATGGCAACAACTTCCCCTTCGGCACTTTTCCGTCCTTCAGGGTAGGATGTCAGCTTTACAACAACCTTATGCCCTTCCACAGCTCCGCCAGATGCCTCTTTCGGTATAAAAATATCACTTGTCAGCTTCTTGTCATCCGGGATGACAAATCCAAAGTGCCGGCTTTCCGTATAAGTCCCGACAACCTGTTGAACGCCGCGCTCAAGAATCCTGATAATCGTTCCTTCGCGACGCTGTCCAGCCGATTCCGGTGAAACCCGTGCAAGGACGATGTCCCCGTGCATGGCATTGTTTGTCTCATTTGGCGGAATGAAAATATCATCCACACCCTGCTCCTCAGGTATGACAAAAGCAAAGCCCTTCGCATGACCTGTCAGCTTTCCGCGGACAAGATTCATTTTTCCCGGAAGTCCATAGCGATTGCTTCTAGTCCTGACAACAATCCCTTTTTCCTCCATAGCGACAAGCGCCTTGACGAAATCCTTGAACACTGCGGAATCATCTATGCCCAAAGCCTGCTCCAGCTCCTGGACGGTCAATGGTTTATATGCTTCATCTTTCATGTAATGAAGCAATCTGTCCACATGCTCTTTAATGTTTTCTTCCATATAAATCCCTCCCTTTAGGTAAATTCAGTGGCCAGCCTAGCACACATACTTCTATTCTTTCCAATTTAGCTTTTCTAAAAACGCATAAACATCTTCATGGAGCTGGTCCCGTTCTTTATCAAAAGTAATCGCATGGCCTGACTCCTCATACCACTTGATTTCTTTTTCAATTGATTCAATCTCGTTAAAGATGATATTGGCGCTGTCCGGGTTGATCATATGATCTTGCCGCGCCTGGATAACAAATGCAGGCGCATAGATCATGTCAACATGCTTGCGGACATCGCTGATCAGTCCCTGTAAAGCTTTCAGTGTTGTCATTGGCGTCTTCTTGAAAGCTTCCATCTCTTCCTCAATCTGTTCTTTCGTTTTGCCTTCAAGCCTTTTATATTCCCTGGCGTACTCCAGTACACCTTCGTACATCGTTCCTTCGCTCTTTATGTACATTGGTGCACACATTGTTACGATACCCTTTACCGGAACGGTGTAACCAAGCTTCAGGGAGAAAACGCCGCCTAGCGACAGGCCAGCAACTGCGATTTCCTCGTACCCTTCGTCTTTAAGAAAATTGTACGCTTCACTTACATCCTTCCACCAGTCTTCAGGCCCTGCAAGTACAAGTTCCTCAGGCTCAACCCCATGCCCTTTATAGACAGGGGCATGACATGTGTACCCTTTCCTTTGTAAAAATCGGCCAAGCATCCGGACATCGGCTGAATTCCCGGTAAAACCGTGAAGAAGCAATACGGCCCGTTTGCTAGCTTTAAAAGTGAATGGTTTTGGAACCAGTTTTCTCATTTCAAATAACTCCCTTTGCCTAATAGATATTCTCTGATGATATTCTTCTTTTCCCATCACTTTTAGTTTTAACAAACGTTACGCCAACATGCCAGAAATACGCCTTTAAACCGGCAGAAAGCCCAATAAACAACACAAAAACCCGGCATTCGCTTGAAGCCGGGTCGCAAAACACTCATTGAATTACAGTTTGAAATAAGTTACAGCAATGGTGAGAACAAAAAACAGAACTGAGAGAACTACTGTGATCCTGTGGAGGATCAAGTCGATTCCCCTTGCTTTTTGTTTGCCGAACAATTGCTCGGCGCCGCCAGAAATTGCCCCGGAGAGGCCAGTACTGCGGCTAGATTGCAGCAGGACAACAACAATAAGAGAAATACAGACGATCACTAGCAACGTCACTAAAAAGATATGCATGAGTACACCTCCTGAAAAACCTGCAACTAACAGTATTTTAAATTTATCACATTTTCAGGCAGGGTACAATAGCGGACTTAGCGCTCACAGGTGCTGATGAATAGAAAGGTATATAAAAACCGCCAGTACGTTTCTTTATCGCAATCGGCAGGTTTACGCTGCCCCATTGTATATTTCGGGACTGGTCATTCTAAGTAGTTTCTAGACAGACAAAACCGCCGGCACATCTGCCGGCGGTTTTCATTTTATGAATTATTTTTTCAGGTTGTAGAAAGATTTGATGCCGTTGTACTGGGCTGTTTCACCAAGCTGGTCCTCAATGCGGAGAAGCTGGTTGTATTTTGCTACACGGTCTGTACGGGACGGAGCACCAGTTTTGATTTGGCCTGCATTTGTCGCAACAGCGATGTCAGCGATTGTGCTGTCTTCTGTTTCACCGGAACGGTGGGAGATGACAGCTGTGTAGCCAGCGCGTTTCGCCATTTCGATTGCATCGAAAGTTTCAGTAAGTGTACCGATTTGGTTCACTTTGATCAGGATGGAGTTGCCTACGCCCTGCTCGATACCTTGAGCCAATTTTTTCGTGTTTGTAACAAATAGGTCATCACCAACTAGCTGTACTTTGCCGCCAAGGCGCTCAGTAAGAAGCTTGTGGCCTTCCCAGTCGTTTTCGTCAAGGCCATCTTCGATTGAGATGATTGGGTACTTGGAAGCCATTTCTTCGTACCAGTCAACCATTTCAGCAGATGTTTTCACAACACCTTCACCAGACAAATGGTATTTACCGTCTTCTTTGTTGTAGAACTCGGAAGAAGCAGCATCCATTGCAAGCTTCACTTGCTCGCCTGGTTTGTAGCCTGCTTTTTCAATTGCTGTCACGATTGTTTGAAGAGCTTCTTCGTTAGAACCAAGGTTTGGAGCAAATCCGCCTTCGTCACCAACAGCTGTGTTAAGACCTTTTTCCTTTAGAACGCTCTTCAGGGTGTGGAAGATTTCCGCACCCATGCGAAGCGCTTCACGGAAGTTTTCAGCGCCGACAGGCATTACCATGAATTCCTGGATGTCGACATTGTTGTCAGCATGCTCGCCGCCGTTTACGATGTTCATCATCGGGACTGGAAGCTGCTTAGAGTTGAATCCGCCAAGGTATTGGTACAAAGGAATATCAAGATAGTCTGCGGCAGCATGCGCAACAGCCATTGATACGCCAAGGATTGCGTTCGCACCAAGTTTTCCTTTGTTTTCTGTACCATCCAGACCAATCAAAGCGTGGTCAACGCCAACTTGGTCAAGCACGCTGTACTCTTCGCCAACAATGAATGGAGCGATGACTTCGTTAACGTTTTGAACAGCTGTCAATACACCTTTTCCAAGATAGCGGCTTTTGTCGCCATCGCGAAGCTCAACTGCTTCGTATTCGCCAGTGGAAGCACCGCTTGGGACAAGTGCGCGTCCGAAAGCGCCTGATTCTGTGAAAACTTCTACCTCAACAGTTGGGTTACCGCGGGAATCAAGAACCTCGCGTGCGTATACATCAGTGATAAATGGCATAAATAATCTCTCCTTATTTTTGGATTAATGATTTTCCAGTCATTTCAGCTGGCTGTGCAATTTTTAATAGTTCCAAGAGCGTTGGTGCAAGATCTCCGAGAATGCCGTCTTCACGAAGTTCAACGCCTTCTTTCGTCAATATAACCGGCACTGGGTTGGTTGTATGGGCTGTCATTGGATTACCTTCTAGCGTCAGCACTTCATCAGCATTTCCGTGGTCTGCCGTGATGATCGCCGTACCGCCCTTCGAAACGATAAGGTCAACGATTTTGCCGAGACATTCATCAACTGTTTCAACCGCTTTAATTGTAGGCTCGAGCATGCCCGAGTGGCCCACCATGTCAGGGTTAGCAAAGTTCAGGATGATGGCATCGTGTTTGTCAGCCTGTATTTCCTTAAGCAGTGCGTCTGTCACTTCATACGCGCTCATTTCAGGCTGCAGGTCGTATGTAGCAACCTTAGGTGAATTGATCAGGATCCGGGTTTCCCCTGGAAACTCCTTCTCACGCCCTCCGCTCATAAAGAAAGTGACATGCGGATATTTTTCCGTTTCCGCAATCCGGAGCTGTGTCATATTGTTTTGGGCTATGACTTCGCCAAAAGTATTATCAAGATTCATTGGTTCGAACGCAACATATCCGTCAACCGTTTCGCTAAAGTGTGTCAGACACACAAAGAGCAAGTTTTCAGGATGCTTTGGCCCGCGGTCAAATGACCTGAAGTCTTTATTTGTGAACGTGTTTGAAATCTGGATGGCACGGTCAGGGCGGAAGTTATAAAAAATCACTGCATCGTCATTTTGGACTGTTGCCACAGGAGAACCATCGGGCTTTACAAGCACTGACGGAATGACAAACTCGTCAAAAATTCCGTGTTCGTAATTGTCCTCGACAAGCTCCATCGGGTTCGAGTACGTCGGGCCTTCGCCGTACACCATTGCCCGGTACGATTTCTCTACCCGATCCCAACGTTTGTCGCGGTCCATTGAATAGTATCGCCCAGAAATCGATGCAAATTCGCCGACTCCGATTTCATTCATTTTTTCAAGAGTTTGCTCGATAAAGCCAGGTGCAGTTTTCGGGCCTACATCACGGCCGTCCAGGAACGCATGCACATATACTTTTTCAAGACCTTCACTTGCAGCCAGCTTCAACAGCGCAAACATATGGTTGATATGGCTGTGGACGCCGCCATCAGACAGTAGGCCGAACAAGTGCAGGGCCGTTCCTTTTTCCTTCGCATGGTTAATTGCTTTCAGGAAGGTTTCATTTTTTTCAAATTCGCCTTCACGGATGGAAATGTTCACACGCGTCAGGCTTTGGTAAACAATCCGGCCGGCACCGATGTTCAAATGTCCGACCTCTGAGTTTCCCATCTGCCCTTCCGGAAGGCCGACCGCTTCCCCGCAAGCCGTTAGCTCTGCATGGGGGTAAGCATTCCAGAAACGGTCAAAATTCGGCTTTTTAGCCTGGGAAACAGCATTTCCGAACTGCTCACCACGGCACCCAAAGCCGTCAAGGATAATTAACGCAGTTGGTGATTGTTTACTCATGGATACCTGCCTCCAATAGTTGAAGGAAAGAAGCTGATTCGAGGCTTGCTCCGCCTACAAGCGCGCCATCGATGTCTGGCTGGGACATATATTCTTTAATGTTTCCTGGCTTTACGCTTCCGCCATACTGAATGCGGACGCTATCAGCTGCTTCCTGTGAAAATTGCTCTGCAACCACTTTACGGATCACTGCGCATACTTCATTAGCATCCTCTGCAGTCGAAGATTTCCCAGTGCCGATGGCCCAGATAGGCTCATATGCAATAACTGTTTGTTTTACTTGCTCTTCAGTAAGCCCTTTAAGTGCTTTTCTAATCTGTTCTGCCACAAACTCGTTTGTTTCGCCATTTTCCCGCTGTTCCAGTGTTTCACCACAGCAAACAATCGGAGTCAAATTGTATTTGAATGCGGAGAGGGTCTTTTTATTGACAGACTCATCGCTTTCATTGAACATTTGACGACGTTCCGAGTGGCCGATTATAACGTATTTAACGCCAATATCTTCAAGTGCTTTCGGGCTTGTTTCGCCTGTAAAAGCACCGTTTTCTTCAAAGTGCATATTTTGGGCGCCGATTTCAATATCATGGTTTTTGGCGATTTCGGCAAGCTGGCCCAAAAATAATGCAGGCGCGCAGACAACCGAATCCATTTTGTCTTTCGAAAGGGCAAGGTCTTTCACTTCTTCAAGAAAACTAGTTGCCTCAGGAAGGGTTTTAAACATTTTCCAGTTTCCGGCGATGATTGGCTTTCTCATGCTGGCACTTCCTTTCTCATTTCTTTTGCAAAACCAGGTTCCGAATGGTTCGGAACGTGGGTCCGAAGGTTTCGAAACCCGTTTGTATGACTGGATGTAGCTTTACTTATCGTTAAGGGCGACTACGCCTGGAAGGGCTTTGCCTTCCATGAATTCAAGCGAAGCTCCTCCGCCTGTGGAAATATGGCTCATCTTGTCAGCCAGGTTGAATTTTTCAACCGCAGCTGCTGAGTCGCCGCCGCCAATCACTGAGTATGTATCAGTGCTATCTGCCAGCGCCTTGGCAACAGCTTTTGTTCCCTCTGCAAACTTATCTATTTCAAACACACCCATTGGTCCGTTCCAAATAACAAGCTTGGACTTCATGATGACATCCCGGTAAAGCTCGGCTGTTTTCGGGCCGATATCAAGCGCTTCCCAATCAGAAGGGATTTCTTCAATTGAAACAGTTCTTGAATTTGCATTCTCCGAGAAGTCGTCAGCAATGATTGCATCGACAGGCATATAGAAATTGACGCCTTTTTCTTTTGCTTTTTCCATAAAGGATTTTGCAAGATCAATTTTATCTTTTTCAAGCAGGGATTTTCCGATTTCGTGGCCCTGTGCTTTAATGAAAGTATAGGCAAGTCCGCCGCCGATGATCAAATTGTCCACTTTTTCAAGCAGGTTTTCGATAACACCGATTTTGTCTTTTACCTTAGCTCCTCCAATAATCGCTGTGAAAGGCCGTTCAGGATTGGAAAGTGCTTTTCCAAGAACTTCGAGCTCTTTCTCCATCAAGAATCCTGACACTGCAGGAATATGCTTCGCAATGCCTTCAGTCGAAGCATGCGCACGGTGCGCAGCGCCGAAAGCATCATTCACATAAATGTCTGCAAGTGCTGCGAATTCCTTCGCAAGCTCCGGATCATTTTTCTCTTCGCCAGGGTAAAAGCGGACATTCTCCAGTAAGAGGATATCACCATTGTTCATTGAGGCGATTTCGTTTTTAACAGCATCACCATACGCTTCATCTGTTTTCTTCACATCTTTGCCAATCAGACTTGTAAGACGTTCCGCAACAGCTGTCAAACGCATTTCTTCAACTACTTTGCCTTTCGGGCGTCCTAGGTGGCTGGCCAGAATGACCTTTGCACCCTGTCCGGACAAATAATTGATTGTCGGCAGTGCTGCACGGATTCTTGTTTCATCAGTAACTTGACCATCCTTCATCGGAACGTTAAAGTCAACGCGGCAAAATACACGCTTTCCTTGTACGTCCACATCTTTGACCGTTTTTTTATTCAAGGCAGGGACCTCCTTCAGAAATGGTAATTCCAATTTAAATAGAAAAGGGAGAGGGGATTGGTCCCCGCTCCCCTTTTCATACCATATCATTATATCCGTTCACAGTAGGTTAATCCAATATTTTCCCCGTTTTAAGGGAAGACATTGCAGGGTGACGGTTTTTTCGGTATTACAGGCCTTTTCCAGCGATGTAATCAACTAGGTCAACAACGCGGTTAGAGTAGCCTGACTCGTTGTCATACCAAGAAATAACTTTTACCATAGTGCCTTCCATTACCATTGTGGAAAGCGCGTCGATAGTGGAAGAATCAGGGTTTCCGTTGTAGTCTCCGGATACAAGCGGAAGTTCGCTGTAGCCAAGGATGCCTTTTAGAGCGCCTTCTGAAGCTTCTTTAAGCTTTCCGTTTACTTCTTCAACTGTTACTTCTTTTTCAAGCTCTACAACAAGGTCAACCAATGATACGTTCGGAGTTGGAACGCGCATTGCGCCGCCGTTCAGCTTGCCTTTCAGTTCAGGCAATACAAGGGAAACTGCTTTTGCAGCACCTGTAGTTGTCGGGATGATGTTTTCAGCAGCTGCACGTGCACGGCGGTAATCCTTATGTGGAAGGTCAAGGATTTGCTGGTCATTTGTATAAGAGTGAACTGTTGTCATCATGCCGCGCTTGATTCCGAAATTGTCGTTAAGGACTTTCGCAAATGGTGCAAGGCAGTTTGTTGTGCAAGAAGCGTTTGAAATGACATGGTGGTTAGCCGGGTCATAGCTTTCATGGTTAACGCCCATAACAACTGTGATGTCTTCATCAGAAGCTGGAGCAGAGATGATGACTTTTTTAGCGCCTGCTTCAAGATGCTTCGCTGCATCCGCACGTTTTGTGAAACGTCCAGTTGATTCAATGACAACTTCAACGCCAAGATCTCCCCAGCCAAGCTGTGCAGGATCTCTTTCTGCGATTACTTTCACACGCTTGCCAGCTACGACAAGGTAATCTCCTTCAACACTGACATCTTCCTGTAGTGTGCCGTGTACAGAGTCATATTTTAAAAGATGCGCAAGCATTTTTGCATCTGTCAGATCGTTTACTGCCACTACCTCGATGTTAGGGTTCTTAAGGGCTGCGCGGAAAACCACACGTCCAATACGTCCAAATCCGTTAATTCCAACTTTTACTGCCATGATTTTTTCCTCCTTTTATTCGTGCCTCTTTTAGTGGTTCATTTATATAATGGGCTGTCCGGGAACCGGACTACCCTTGTACCAAATTTCTTGCTGCTCCTTCATCCGTAATCAGGATGGTGGACGCCGGGGCCTGTTTCATATACGATCTGATGGCTTTTGCCTTGGAAAATCCGCCTGCTACGGCGTATACGTGCTGAATCGATTCAAGGTCGTCGAGCTGAAGGCCAATTGTCTGTACTTTGTGGACAATTTCCCCATCCTCGTTGAAGTAATAGCCAAAAGCTTCGGCAACGCCTTTTCCTTTGACGATTTTCTCCATGTCAGCCTCGTTTGTATTCCGCCGTTCTGCCATTGTTATAGCATCACCAATACCATGTAATACCATGCTTGCAGATTTAATTAATCCCAGCACTTCATTTACATAAGGCTCCTGGGTGAAAGATTCGTATATCTGGCTGCTGACCTGGTCGGGTACATAAAAGACTCTGTGCCTGGAACCGGTCCTGTCCGCCATGTTTGCCGAGACGCTGTTAGCCTGGTTCTTCACGTCTTCGCCGACTCCGCCTCTTGCAGGTACAAACAGGAGGTTTTTCTCCCCAAAATCCGCTGGCAGCATTTCGGCTACTGCCGCCATTGTCGATCCGCCAGTCACTGCGATAATATCATGTTCACGGAGAGCATCTTTCATACATGCGGCACATGCATTTCCTAATTCACTTTTCACCCACGGGGATTTATCGCTGTCTCCAGGTACAACCACGACTTTCCTGATGCCCATTTTAGCCTTAAGCTGCGCCTCTAGTCTGCTTATACCCGTTATTTCCCTCATTATTCGTTCGAGGCCGTCGAGAATATCTTTCCCTTCTTCAGTTAGGCTCATTCCCTGTGTGGACATTCGAATGAGATCCTGTTCCTTCAGGAATTCAACTTCGCTCCGCAGCACCCGCTCCGTCAAGCCAAGGCTGCCGGAAAGGCTCCTTCTTCCTACTGGTTGCATTACATTTATGTATTGAAGAATCTGGAACCGTTTTTGCATAACCTCAACTAAATCGGGCATAATTCTTTTTTGAATATCAAGAATGGAATACATGATGATATTCTCCTTTTTATGATGGGATAAAATTAGCTGGTCGCTATATGTCCCGGTTAGACATATTATGTCCCACTCGATGTAAAAAAAAATCACTCCCGCTACAATTTCATTCTAGCAGGAGTGAAACGCGAGTTCAACCAATAAACTCAATGTTTTTTCTTGAAAACGCTTCAATGATGGCATTTTTGTCAACAATGCCCCACTGGATTTCTTCCCCTTCCAGTTCGATGACAGGAATGGAGATTCCATACTTTTCAACAAGGCAATCATCCTTGTCAATATCGACTTCCCATATGTCAAAGTTCCAGCCTTGCTGGAGACCTTGAAGTAAAACCAGGGCATCACTGCATAAATGGCAGCGTTCCCTCATATAAAGCGTAACTGTTCTTTTCATTCCGTTCACCCTGCCTGTGTTTATCTATTCAAACCGTTTCCTTTTCGAGGATGATGCAATCCCTAGCTGCTCCCTGTATTTTGCAACAGTGCGGCGCGACAGGACAATGCCGTCCTGTTCCTTTAAAAGGCTGACGATTTCCTGGTCTGACAACGGGCTTTGTTTATTTTCCCCTTTAATCAGCCGGCCAATCCCCGCTTTAGCCTGGCGGGATGAGGTTTGTTCATGTTCTGTCGTCTTAATGGAGCTGGAGAAGAATGATTTCAACTCAAAAGTACCAAGCGGTGTCTGCATATACTTTTCGCGAACAGCCCTGCTCACAGTTGATTCATGGATGCCCAGTTCATCAGCAACTTCCTTCATTGTCATCGGGTTAAGGCATGATGGACCATGAAAAAAGAAGTTATGCTGTTTTTCCACTATTTTAAGTGAGACTTTCATCAAGGTTTCATTTCGCTGCTCAAGGCTTTTCAAAATCCATTGGTAATCGCTTTGCTTTTCCTGTAAGAACCGCGATACTTCCGCGTCCTGATGTGCAGCCATTTGCTGATAGTAACCCTGGTTGAAGGTTACTTTCGGCACAGTGCCATTGAACAGGCTCACCGTCAAAGCACCATCCTCAATCCTCACCACGACATCTGGGACCACGTAGGCTGCCTTTTCACTTTGAAAAATAGCACCGGGCCTTGGATTAAGAGACTGGACATAGTCGAATGCTTTTTGGATTGCTTTTAAATCCGTTTTCATCAGCTTCGCAAGCATTTTCCATTTTTTCTCAGCGAAAAGGAGAAAGTGCTGTTGGATAATTGCATACGCTAACTCGCTCTCCGGGCAGCAGATTTTTCGTTCAAGCTGGAGAAGCAGACATTCCTGCAATCCCCTTGCCCCGATGCCCGCTGGTTCCATTCCCTGCAGGATCGACAGGCAGCGCTCCACTTCCTCCAGACTAGTATTGTATCTTTTACCGGCTTCCTCGCAGTCTGTTCCCAAGTAACCGTTTTCATCTATAGATTCGATAAACACCTGAATCACTTTACGCTCTAAAGGTGATACAGCCATCATGTTCAGCTGAAACGCTAAATGGTCCTGTAGCGTTTCTGAAGTCTGCCCAATTTGTTCTATCCAATTTTTCTGTCCCTGTCCGCCAGAACTGCCGGAAGCACTGGACTTCCTTTCTCTTCCCAGTCTTGGATCGACCGATTTTATATTCTTATAATCAACCTGAAGCAGGGGATTTTCCACCATTTTATCTTCCAAAAAAGCGGCAAGCTCCTGGGCAGAATACTGCAACAGCGCAATCGCCTGCGAAAGCTCCTGCGTCATCGCCAATTTCAAGGTCTGCTTTTGCCATAACCCGGCCTTTAAATCCATCCCCATCGCCTCCTGCCCTCATTTTACATGATAATGGCCGGAAGCGGAATGAAAAATATCCTGTCAGTTCACAATTCTGACACAAAAACACTTAAAAGGAGGCAGGAGCTCCCTCATTTGTGGAATAAAAGATAAAAATAAAAGCACTTCTCGCGTATTGCGAAAAATGCTTTTATTGTTAGCGCCCTCGGCAGGAATCGAACCCACATCTCAAGAACCGGAATCTTACGTGCTATCCGTTGCACCACGAGGGCATATATTATTATATTGGAAAAGCTGGTTGGTGTTACGTTTACCTATTATAGGTGATAGAGATCGATAATGCAAGCTGTTTTTCAGTTTAAAAACTGGAGGGGTGGGTAAGATGGAAAGACAGTTGTTTTTTGCCAGCTCTTTGTGTCGAAACTTTCCCTGCGCTGGCAAGAGTGATTCGTTTGACCTTTATTGACCATCGGTGTATCATTAACAGTACATAGATTCCCTGGTGTGGGGCGAGTAGCCGCAACCCAGCAAACCTTAGGATTAAAGGAGGAACACAGAATATGAACTTGATTCCTACAGTCATTGAACAGACAAATCGGGGCGAACGCGCTTACGATATTTATTCACGATTGCTAAAAGACCGCATCATCATGCTTGGAAGCGCGATTGACGACCAAGTAGCCAACTCGATCGTTGCACAGCTTCTTTTCCTTGATGCAGAAAACCCAGAGAAAGACATTTCCATCTACATCAACAGCCCAGGCGGAAGCATCACAGCAGGCATGGCGATTTATGATACAATGCAATTTATCAAGCCAAATGTCCAGACAATCTGCATCGGGATGGCTGCATCCATGGGTGCATTCCTGCTTGCAGCTGGTACAAAAGGCAAGCGTTATGCCCTTCCAAACGCAGAAGTTATGATTCATCAGCCACTCGGCGGAGCGCAGGGTCAGGCAACTGAAATCGAAATTGCCGCCAAGCGTATTCTTTTCCTTCGCGACAAGCTGAACAACATCCTTTCTGAACGCACTGGCCAGTCGCTTGAAGTAATTCAGCGCGACACAGAGCGCGATAACTTCATGACTGCAGACCGCGCTAAAGAATATGGCCTCGTTGACCATATCGTGAAACGCAATCCAAATGAAGGAACAAATAAATAAAATTGCAAAAAACTCGCTGCCAGGCAGCGAGTTTTTTTCTATCCGCATTAGTCTTCCTTTGCAACATAGGCAGACAGAGTTGCCAGTGCCTCTGCCTCATCTCTTCCCTCAGCACTCAGTTTCACCGTCGATCCAATACCAACCGCAAGGCTCATGAGGCCCATAATACTTTTTGCATTAACCTTCTTGCCATCCTTCTCAAGGAAGATTTCTGAAGAAAAACGATTAGCTTCCTGAACGAACAATGCCGCCGGACGGGCTTGCAAACCGGTTTTTAGCTTTACTTCCACTTGCTTTTCCACCATGTTTTTTCCTCCTCCACCATCATTATTTGAAATTCCTTTATTTTGGGTTCAGGCTTCGATGTTTTTACAAAGGCTTCTCCAAAGAAAAGCCTGGTATGCTCCAATCTGCCTGGTACATCTTCTGTCAGTGTTTGGCCATATCGCCCGCGCGGAGCTTCTCCGCAATCTCATCGATTTTCCTTAGGCGGTGGTTGATGCCGGATTTGCTGATACTGCCTCCAGATACCATTTCACCCAATTCTTTCAAGGTGACATCCTGGTAATTCACTCGAAGCTCAGCAATTTCCCTAAGCTTATCCGGCAAAATATGTAGCCCGACCGTATCGCGAATGTAGCGGATGTTTTCAACCTGCCTGAGGGCTGCGCCAATCGTTTTGTTCAGATTGGCTGTTTCACAGTTCACCAGCCTGTTGACGGAGTTCCTCATGTCCCGGACAATCCGGATATCTTCAAAACGAAGAAGTGCATTATGTGCTCCAACAATATTTAAAAACTCGGTAATTTTCTCCGCTTCCTTCAAATATGTAATAAAGCCCTTCTTCCGCTCGAGCGTTTTACTATTTAATTCAAATTTATTCATCAGCTCGCACAGTGATTCATTATGCTCCTGATAAAGCGAAAAAATTTCGAGATGATAGGAGGAAGTTTCAGGGTTGTTCACCGAACCGCCTGCAAGAAATGCCCCCCTCAAATAAGAACGCTTACAACATTTCTTCTTGACCAGATCATCTGAAATACGATAGATAAAGGAAAAACCTTCACCGAGAATTTTCAGGTCTTCCAGTATCTCTCTTGCCGAATCCTTAAGACGTACAATGTAGACATTGTTTTTCTTTAGCCGCATCTTTTTGCGGACAAGCAATTCAACCTGCGAATCATAATTCTTTTTAATCAATGTGTAAATCCTTCGGGCAATAGCCGCATTTTCGGTTTGTATGTCAACCACAAGCTCGCGGCTTGAAAAGGAAAGGGAACCATTCATCCGAATAAGCGCAGACATCTCTGCCTTGCTGCAGCAGCCTTTCACATCAAGATTCGTAAGTTCTTTCTTCGTCTCCGAAGCGAAAGACATCTTCACACCTCCAATTATAAAAGCGTATGCGCCCGTTTGGCGCCGTATGGACTGGACAGTCGCCTCGCCTTTTAATGACCGAGATAAAGGAAACACGATGAGCGTTAGCGAATCGATATTGACTTATAACGCTAAGGGCGCGCACGTCCTGTACTTTATCCTATGGTGATGAGCGAAGCCCACTAGGCGCTGGGCACCGGACAGTAAAAAAACAATTATATATTAAGCAACGCGCCCCCTGACAGCAGGGACGCATTTATAGCTGCTTGCAATCATATTCAGTTTATTTCTCTTTCACTTCATGCTTAAGAAGATTATACAGGGTTTTCGCCACCTTGTTTGTGTCATGGCGAATCACATTTCCTTCTTGGATCACAATTTCTTCCTCAACGATTTCAACGCCAAGCTGGTGAAGCCGTTCACGGTCAAATCGGACAGGCTGTGCAAGTTCCTCCTTGTAGCGCAGCTCTACATCCTCTGGTATTGCTTCGCTATTAACAAGGACTGTATCGAGAAATGAGCAGCCCATATGGTCATAAATGGCCTTAATATGGTCGCTCGCGGTATAATCGAGCGTTTCACCCGCCTGGGTCATGAGATTGCAAATATATACTGTTTTTGCTTTTGCCGCGCACACTTCCCTGCCGATCTTTTCCACTAGCAAGTTCGGCAGAATACTGGTAAACAGGCTTCCAGGACCGATAACGATCAAATCCGCTGCCCTTATTTCATCAATTGTTTCAGGAAGCGGGCGAACATTTCCCGGATTTAGAAACACCCGTTTTATTTTTTTACCCGAGTAGGGAATTTTGCTTTCGCCGCGGACGACCGTGCCATCCTCCATCTCGGCATTAAGGACCACGCTCCGGTTCGCAGCCGGCAGGACCTTGCCTTTAACATTAAGCACCCTGCTCATTTCCTGGATTGCATGTGAAAAGTTGCCGGTAATCGAAGTCATCGCGGCAAGAATCAAGTTTCCGAGCGAGTGTCCGGAAAGCTCATTCGAGGTTTTAAAGCGGTGTTGGAACATTTCTTCAACGAGCGGTTCAACATCCGACAACGCAGCGAGTACATTACGGATATCACCGGGCGGAGGGACAGACATATCATCCCTCAATCGTCCTGAGCTTCCACCGTCATCGGCTACCGTGACGATTGCCGTAATATCGACAGGGTAACTTTTTAGGCCCCTAAGCAAAACAGGCAGCCCGGTGCCGCCGCCAATGATGACGATTCTTGGCTGACTACTGGTTCTCATGTTGTCTTTTCCTTCCTCTTTTCAATGTCGCGATGCGTCACCCTTGTTTTATACTCTTTTTCAAAGTAATGGGCGATATATTCCGCAAGCGCCACCGATCGATGCTGTCCGCCTGTACATCCGATTGCGACCACAAGCTGCGACTTGCCTTCACGTTTGTAATGCGGGAGCATGAAACCAAGCAAATCTGTCACTTTTTCAAGAAACTTATGCGTTTCGTTCCATTTCAGCACGTAGGTTGAAACTTCCTCATCAAGCCCCGTCTTTGGCCGCATATGGTCAATATAATGAGGATTCGGCAGGAATCTGACATCAAATACAAGATCTGCATCGATTGGAAGGCCATGCTTAAAGCCAAATGACATGACATTCACTGTAAAAATCGCCTTGCCATCAGCCGCGAAATCCTCGAGGATTTTTTCGCGCAGTTCTTTTGGCTTGATTGCAGACGTGTTGTATATAATCTGAGCTCTGCCCTTCAGTTCTTCAAGAAGATTACGCTCAAGCTTAATGCCTTCCAGAGGCAATCCAGACGGAGCCAGTGGGTGAGAACGCCTCGTTTCCTTGTAACGCCTTACAAGCGCCGCATCGTCGGCATCCAAAAACAGGATTTTTGGTGTCACCCATGATGTCTCCCCAAGGTCATCGAGCGCCCTGAACAGTGAATCAAAGAACTCCCTGCCGCGTAAGTCCATTACAAGGGCAACTTTATTCATTTTATTGCCGGATTCCTTCATCAATTCAAGAAATTTCGGAAGCAGGGTTGGAGGCAGGTTATCAACACAGAAAAACCCAAGGTCCTCGAAACTTTGAATAGCAACTGTTTTCCCCGCCCCCGACATTCCTGTAATAATAACAATCTGGGTATCGGTTGTTGAGCCGGTCGTCATACTTTACCCCCCAATTCTGCATTTTATATAGAAACTTTTATTGTAAAACAGGACACTTCCTGTCCAGTTTTAGTTCGGATCAAGCCGGTATTGAATCAGTTCAAAATCTGGTGTATAGGTAAATGCTCCGTAAATGATTCCTTTCCCCTGCACCATATAATCGAGGATATGAGAATCACCTGCAGCCATCGGAAGATTCTTGATGTCTTGAACATCTTGCCACTGAAGCGTCCCTTCATCTGATTGCTCAAGATGGACTCCCGTTGATTCGGTGGCAAAAAAAGTGAACATCATCCATTCCGAGACCACCTGGTCCCCGTCTTTGATGACAAACGTAAAAATCCCCTTGATTTTGGGATTCAGCAAATAAATCCCTGTCTCTTCACGGAATTCCCGGATACATGAATCCTTCGCTGTCTCACCGGATTCCATTTTGCCGCCTGGGGCAACCCACCATCCTCTGCGGGGCTTTTGCAGCAAAAGGACCTTATTATCTCTGATTAGTACACAATTTGTCACGCGCTGCATGGCATTCACCTACAATTTTATTTACTTTGTGAAAAAACAGCCTTGCATTCCATGACATGTGACACGGTAAGGCACATGGACAAAGAACGGGCTGCCTGATCTCTCATTCTTTTTATTATACTATTTTTAGAAATCACTCTCAATGAATTGAAAAATGATATTTTTGTAAAGGTACAAATTGGCTCCCAAACTGTTTTGGCAGCCTTGTTATACTCAATTGGTGAAACCTGTACTATACTGAAAATAAAAAAAAGAGCACAGGAGAACCTGTGCTGTAAAAGGATTATATTTTCAAAAGGGGGTCAATTTCAACTCCTATAATACCTGAAGATTATTTCACTACTGTTACAGAAGAATTAATAAACCGTTACTTTTGAATTTTTTCAACTAAAGGATCTTACCGCTCTGTAAAATTAGGCCTTAGCCTTCAGCTCTTCCTTCAGTTCCTCAACAAAGTGCTGGGCATTTTGAGCAGCAATACTGCCGTCGCCAGTCGCAGTAACGATTTGGCGCAGTGTCTTTTCACGGATATCGCCAGCAGCGAAAATTCCAGGCACTTTCGTTTCCATCAGTTCATTTGTTACGATGTAGCCATTGCTGTTGGTGATGCCAAGGCTTTCAAACGGCTTTGTCAGGGGCACCATTCCGATGTAAATGAATACGCCGTCTGTATCGATTTCGGTTTCTTTCCCATCCTTCGTCGACACCAGCGTGATGCTGCCTACCTTGCCGTCTTTTCCGTTGATTTCTTTGACCGTATGACTCCAGATGAAATCAATTTTTTCATTGGCAAAAGCGCGGTCCTGAAGAATTTTTTGGGCACGCAGCTCGTCGCGGCGATGAACGATTGTTACTTTCGATGCAAAGCGGGTCAAATACACGCCTTCTTCAACAGCGGAATCTCCGCCGCCGATAACGAAGAGTTCTTTTCCTTTAAAAAATGCTCCGTCGCATACCGCGCAATAGGATACGCCCCGGCCGCCAAGTTCTTTTTCACCTGGTACGCCAATCTTCTTGTATTCCGCACCGGCAGAAAGGATGATAGCACGTGCCTTGTATTCCTTGGAACCTGCCACAACGGTTTTATACTCTTTGCCGTCGATGACTTCTTTAACATCCCCATAAGCATATTCGGCACCGAATTTCTTCGCATGGTCGAACATTTTTGTAGAGAGCTCCGGTCCGAGAATATGGTCAAAACCAGGATAGTTTTCGACCTCTTCTGTATTGGCCATCTGGCCGCCCGGAACGCCCCGTTCAATCATTAGCGTCGATAAATTCGCCCTTGATGTATACACAGCAGCCGTCATTCCTGCCGGCCCTGCACCAATGATGATGACATCATAAATTTTTTCTTCCGACATGGTGTCCACTCCTTTGACCTTACATTTCGGATTGATACTTATACACTAATAAGTATTTCCTGTCTATATCTATCCTATAAAAAATAAGGCCTGTACGTCCAAGAATGTGCCTGATAAAACACACAAAGGCCAGTACTAACGGAGAAAACCATTCACCATTCTGACATATTTGCTTAGAGTCGATACCGAAATCTCATATTTCTGGGCGACAGCCTGTTTTGTTGACTTATCATCACGGAGCCTGCCCCAAACATAATCAACTGCTGCTGCCCACGCCTTCTTATTCTTGAGGCTGCGGCCTTCATTGACAGCTTCCTGAAAAACAGCAAACCAGATCAGGTAGACACCCGCCTTATCGTGGTTGATCGGCTGGTGGAATTCGTAAAGCTGCAGTGCCGTTTCATGGGCGCCAAGCACTTCTTCCATTCCAGGCTTCCTGTTCCCCGACTCGACATAATGCAAGTATTGTTTTTCAAGGCTGGACATACTGCTGCCGATTTTTTCGGAGGAAAGCACTTCTTCCTTTTTCGCTGACACTGATGCAAGGAAAAGCGCAAACAGCCGTTCTTCTGGATATTCGCTATCAAGCCTGTTGATGATGGAAGACACCTGGTGATCTAGGCTCTGTCCATGATTTCTCTCGCTCCAAGGCTCATGACCTTCCCTTTCAGGGTTGAGCTCAAGCACTTTTTTCCAGTAAGTCCTTGATGCCTGCTCCCTCCCTGTGTGGAAAGCGGAGTAGGACAGCCAGTAATAAAAAGCGCCGTCGCCTTCATGGCCAAACCTTTGAAGCCGCTTCAGCCATTTGTATCCATGCTCCCATTCGCCAATCAAGGAGAAAGTTGCACCCAGCTTAAACTGCTGCTCCCCTGTAAGAGGATGGATTTTAGATAGCGTCGTTGTCAGCCGCTCCATTTTTTCCGGCTCATTCCTGTAAAAAGCAAAGACAAGCTTGTTGCAAAGAGCATGCAGATTGCCCGGGTTCATCTCAAGCACCTGCTCAAGTATCCCATCTGCTTTCTCCGTTTCGCCAAGGTAAAAATAAGCCAGCGCCAAATTGTTGTAGGCAGACCAGTACTCCGGAAATTCCTTGATCAAGTCCTCGAAGACCTCCACAGCTTTCAGAAATTCGCCCGCTTCAAGCAGTCTTCTTGCTTCATCCTGCTTGACGATAAGCTCATCTTCTTCGAACAGATCTTCGTCAAACTCATCCGCTTCAAGTGTGATGAGTTCAAGCAAATCCTCGGCATCATCTGCAAACTCGCCGTCCGGATTAAATTTCAAATAGAGATTAGCCTGGTTGTATGCATCTTTAAATAAGCCCATGTGAGCATAGTTATTAGATAAAAAATAATGGCATTCCGTCATTTCTTCATCATATTCTTCGAGGATCAACCGCAATAGACGTATGGACTGCTGATAGTCGCCGAGTTCGGTATTGACGATTGCCAGTTGACAGACAATCATCGGTTCTCCCGGCTCAAGATCCATCGCACGGGAAAAATACTTATGCGCCCGCTGCAAATCCCGTCGATTATACGCCTTGATCCCCTTAGCAAAATAATATTCGCCCGTGGGAACAAATGACAGTAATTGCCCAGTTTGTTTAATTGCTTTAAAGTCTTTTCCCATCGAATCCTCCAGAAATGGTTTTTAACTAATGTATTATACCACACGGTGGCTGTAAGGGAGAAGTAGGGAAATTTCTAGGAGGGGGTAGATTGCTTGTTTTCAAGGTTCGGAGGAGGGGTTCATATATTGTCTAATTGTCCGAATCGAGCTGTTTTTTGTCTTAATCATGCGTTTTGTTGTCCGAATCACAACATTTTCTGTCCTAATCACCTATTTTTTTGTCCGAATGACGGGATTTCCCGAGAGAATGAGTTATTTCCCAGTCACCAAGATGGCTTTTAGTAAGATAATGACCTTTTTTTCCTGATATTCAACCCATACGAGGAAACTTTTTCTTAATTTTTCATTGTGATTACCCGAAATACGACGGGTGTAGTATGTTCATCGCCAGTTCTTTCCCCCCGTTCCCGAGTCACATTGTTCTTCGGGGCTACTTTCTAATTCTCTAAATATGTCAAATCACTGACAGTTTCCCACTACGGAAGGGTTTTTCATTGAAGCAGGAGTATACATTACTAATACATATAGAAAGGAGTGTCATTTTTGATCGTCAAACCCCGCAAGGTCCCTTTAAAAATTGAAATCCTTGAGGCCCTTTTAAGAAGACTTCCGTTTAACCATCCAAAGATCCCGACCATCCAAACAGCACTAACTAATAGGAAAGCCGGATACAAGGGCGAGTTGGAATCCGACTACCATCTTTCCTTATTACCAGAAAAGGATTACTTCATCCTCCACGATATTCGCCTTCCGCATAATGATACTTTTTTTCAAATTGACTCTCTCATCATTTGTCCTGGTTTCATTCTGATCCTCGATGTGAAAAACTTTTATGGCACTATCCATTTACATCCCAAATCGGATCAAATGGTCCGGGAGTACGAAGGCAAGGAGCAAGGCTTCTCCAATCCACTAGTTCAGGCAAAACGCCATCTCTACCTTTTCCATAATTGACTAGCTTCACATAAATTACCGCCCATCCCGCTTGAATATCTCGTTGTATTCAGCAACCCTTCCACTATCATTAAAAACCCTTCAAATGACCCTGAACTTTATGATAAGTTGTGCCATGCAGAAAGCCTGCTGCTAAAGATCCCCTTGCTCAAAAATAAATATGACAAGAAGCCTCTGACAGGTAAGACCATAAAAAAGTTTAAAGAGTCCCTGCTCTTTCATGACATGCCTCTAACACCCTCCTACCCGCCCTTCGGAGTATTACCCGACGAACTTAAAACGGGAATTCAATGCCCTAAGTGTTATTCATTTGGAATGTACCGGCTAAGCGGAAACTGGCATTGCAGCCGTTGTAAAGCAAGCTCCAAGAATGCACATTTCCAGGCCATCAAGGACTATTTCTTTCTCTTTCAACCCACAATTACTAACCGTGAACTATGTGATTATCTCCAATTATCTTCGCAAAAGCTTGCATGGAGGCTTCTTTGGGAAATGCAACTCCACTCCACCGGCAACACCAAGAAAAAAATCTACTTCCCCATCTTTCAATAAAAATAAGGCGGGTACAGCAATACCACGCCCAGGCTATTTTTCTTCTTTTCCGGCATCGGCACCCGCATGCCGATCTGCCAATACACCTAGCACTTCCTTTAACGACACATCTTGCTCCTTCAGAAGGACGAGAAGGTGATACAAGAGATCGGCGGCTTCCCACTTCAGTTCTTCCCCATCGCGGTTTTTGGCAGCGATGATAACCTCGGCCGCTTCTTCGCCGACTTTCTTCAAAATTTTGTCGAGCCCCTTTTCAAACAAGTATGTCGTGTAGGCTCCCTCTGGCCGATCGCGCTCCCGCTCAGCGATCACTTTTTCAAGCTGCTGCAGAATTTGCAGTCCGCCACCCGCATCATTCCCGGCCTCCGCAGCATAAATCGTCCCCGAGAAGCAGCTCCCAGCGCCTGTGTGACAGGCAGGACCGGCAGCATCAACTAGAACAACAAGCGCATCGAAATCACAGTCGGAGCGCATTTCTACTATTCTTTGGGTGTTCCCGCTTGTTGCACCTTTATGCCACAATTCCTGGCGCGAGCGGCTGTAAAACCATGTTTCTCCCGTTTCCAGCGACTTCGTGAGCGACTCTTTGCTCATATAGGCTACTGTCAGCACTTCAAGCGTTGCCGCGTCCTGGACAACAGCCGGCACTAGGCCCTGTGCGTCAAATTTAATATCTTCTGCCCTCATCCATTTCCTCTCCCCTCAAAGTCGGACCGCCACTCCTTGTTCACTCAGGCTGCGCTTTACTTCCATAATACTCGTTTCCTGGTAGTGAAAAATAGAAGCAGCCAGTGCCGCATCTGCTGCGCCTTCTGTAAAAGCCTCGGCAAAATCAATCGCTTTCCCGGCGCCACCTGACGCAATCACCGGCACAGGTACATTTTCACTCACCTTTCGTGTCAGCAAAAGATCGAACCCGCTTTTCTCACCATCCTTATCCATGCTTGTCAGCAAAATTTCACCGGCGCCCAGTCGGACAGCCTGGCGCGCCCATTCGACCACTTCCCATTCGGTCGCCCGCCTGCCTCCATGCGTGTATACGCGCCAGGAGTCCATTTCAGCGTCATACTTTGCGTCAATCGCAACCACGATGCATTGGGAGCCAAAATAATCAGCACCTTCTCCAATCAGACCAGGTTTCAGAACAGCCGCCGTGTTGAGCGAAACCTTGTCCGCCCCTGCTCGGAGCATCCGTTTCATATCCTCCAGCGAATTGATCCCGCCGCCGACCGTAAACGGAATGGCCAGTTCCTCCGCAACGTTCCTGACAACGTCCTCCATCGTTTTACGTCCCTCATGGGATGCTGAGATATCAAGGAAGACCAGTTCATCTGCCCCCTCCTGATCGTAAAGGCGGGCAAGCTCCACAGGATCGCCAGCATCCCTAAGGCCGACAAACTGGACGCCTTTCACCACACGTCCCTCCTTCACATCAAGGCAGGGGATGATTCTTTTTGTCAGCATGCTTATACCCTCCTTCATTCACAGTACTGATTCCAAAGCCTCTTTTACGGTCAGACGCTTTTCATAGATTGCTTTCCCCACTATTGCGCCGCTTGCGCCATAGCCCGGGAGGTCCTTTAAATCATCAGCGGAGCTTACACCGCCGGAAGCAATGACGCTTTTCCCCGTTTCCTCAGCCATCTCGCGAATCGCCTCCAAATTAGGGCCTGAAAGCATGCCGTCCGTCATGATATCGGTAAAAATAAAAGTCTCAGCCCCAGCGTCTGCGAACCTTTTGCCCAGCTCAACAGCTTTGACGCCCGAAGTATCCAGCCAGCCATGCGTCGCAGCGTACCCGTTTTTGGCATCAATGCCAATCGCAATCCTGTCTTTATACTTCCTCACCATTTTTGTTGCAAAAAGAGGATCAGACACAGCGGCACTACCAAGAATCACGCGCGAAATACCGTTTTCCAAATAGTGAGCGATTTCTTTCTCGGTTCTTATCCCTCCGCCGATTTGAATCTTCACATCCAGCTTTTGGGAAGCTGCAATAGCAAACGTATCATTTACCCTTTTTCCGTCGCGTGCACCGTCGAGATCAACCATATGGATCCAGCTCGCGCCTTCCTTCGCAAACTCCCTCGCCATCTCAAAGGGAGAGTCTCCGTATACCGTTTCTTTTCCGTAATCTCCCTGGAGGAGCCGGACACATTTCCCGCCCCTCATATCGATTGCCGGATACACCGTAAAAAGCATCACTCCGCCTCCTCATTCTTCAAAATAAGCCTTGCTGAGAGCGTCCATTACAGTCAATTCCTCGACGAGTCCCATTTCAAGACGTCCGCTCTTCCAGAAACGCAGGCATCTATCCTTGTAAAATTGCCGAGAAGCTCCATTCCAAGGTTCCCACTTTTTTCAGGGTGGAACTGCATGCCGAAAATATTGCCTTTGCCGACAACAGCCGGCACCTCTTCGCCGTAGTCGCAAACCGCCAGTAAAGTGCCCCTGTCAGCATTTTTTACATAATAAGAGTGGACAAAATAGACATGACCCTCGCCAGCATCTCTAAGGATCGGAGAAGGATTCACAAACCTCAGTTCGTTCCAACCCATATGCGGCACCTTGTAAGGAAGGCCAGCCGTATCCACGCCAGGGAACCGCTCCACGCTCCCCTTTAGAAGGCCAAGGCCTTTGCCTCCGCCATTTTCCATACTTTCTTCAAACAATAGCTGCATTCCGAGGCAGATGCCCAGCACCGGCTTTCCAGTACCCGCAAAATCACGGATCATGCTGACAAGCCCTGATTCATCGAGCCGCTCCATCGCATCACGGAAAGAACCAACTCCCGGAATCAAAAGGCTGTCAGCCCTAGATAACTCCTCGCTGTCCTCAGAAACAAAGCATGCTGCCCCAAGGCGTTCCAGCGCTTTTGTCACACTGAACAAGTTGCCCATCCCATAATCGACGATGCCAATCATCCGTACACATTCCCTTCCCTGTATGTCTCACCTTATGATTAAAGGACCCCTTTTGAGGATGGAACTCCTTTGATCCGCGGGTCAATTGCCGCCGCCTCGTCGAGCGCCCTTCCTAATGCTTTAAAAACAGCTTCAATCATGTGGTGGGTATTTTTCCCGTAGTGGACAATTATGTGAAGATTCATTCGCGCTTCAAGTGCAAGCTTCCACAAAAACTCATGAACAAGCTCTGTATCAAATGTACCTACCTTAGCAGCAGGGAAGTCAGCCCTCATTTCAAGATGCGGGCGATTGCTGAGGTCGATTGCCACCTGGGCGAGTGCTTCATCCATGGGTACGAGCGCACTCCCGTATCGTTTGATCCCTTTTTTGTCGCCAAGCGCTTCCCGAAGTGCCTGGCCTAGGCAAATACCAATATCCTCAACCGTATGGTGGTCATCCACTTCGATGTCCCCTTTTGCGACAACCGCAAGGTCAAACTGGCCGTGTTTCGCAAATAAATCGAGCATATGCGAGAGAAAAGGGACGCCGGTTTCGAGGTCCGCTTTTCCTTCCCCATCAATGCCGAAAATCAGTTCAACTTTTGTTTCATTCGTTTTCCTGCGGACTGTCGAGATTCTTTCCATGCCGTTCCCTCCTGCATGCGGTTATCTTTTATTCAAACGGGATCAACTACCCGTCATGTGCTTCAAGTCCTCCAAGACGGGCAAAGGTTCATATTTTATCCAACCGAGTCTCAACTGCCCTGGCATGTGCCTCAAGTCCTTCAAGACGGGCAAAACCGGCAATCTTCCTGCCATGCTCCTTCAATGCCTGCCCGCTGTAACGAATAATGCTCGATTTTTTTTGAAAATCGTCCACACCAAGCGGACTGGAAAAGCGTGCTGTTCCGTTTGTCGGCAATACATGGCTCGGCCCGGCAAAGTAATCTCCGACAGGCTCCGTGCTATAGCGTCCAAGGAAAATCGCTCCTGCATGACGGATACGGCCCAGTACCTCGATTGGATCCTCTGTCAAAATTTCAAGATGCTCGGGTGCGAGCTCGTTCACCGCTTGTATAGCTTCCTCCATGCTGTCGGCAATATAAATGGCGCCAAAATCTTCAAGCGCTCGGCCGGCAATGTCTTTCCGGGGAAGCACAGCAAGCTGCTTTTTGACTTCCTGGCTCACGTCCACAGCAAGAGAGCGGGAGACCGTGATCAGTACACTGCAGGCCATCAGGTCGTGCTCAGCCTGTGACAAAAGGTCCGCCGCAATCTCATCTGGACAAGCTGTATCATCCGCCAGCACGGCGATTTCGCTCGGACCGGCAATCATGTCAATCGCAACGTCTCCAAACACCTCGCGTTTCGCCAAAGCAACATATATATTGCCTGGACCCGTGATTTTATCCACGCTTCCAATCGTTTCAGTTCCGTAAGCCAGCGCTGCAACCGCCTGGGCGCCGCCCGCTTTGTATATTTCCTCCACACCCGCAATATCTGCTGCGACCAGAACTGCAGGCGGAAGCTTTCCATCCGCACCGGGAGGAGAAATGACAACGATCCTCCTGACGCCAGCAACCCGTGCCGGAATTACGTTCATCAGCACAGAGGAAGGGTATGCAGCCGTTCCGCCTGGTACGTAAATGCCAACAGAATCAAGAGGGGTGATTTTTTGTCCGAGGATCGTGCCATCATCGGAAGTTTCCATCCAGGAGGGCCGAAGCTGTTTTTCATGATAGGAACGTATTCGCCCGGCTGCTTCGCGAATTATCTCCACAAGGTTTTCCTCCACGTGCTTGTATGCTTCTTCGACTTCCTCTCGTTTAATGAGAAGAGAATCAGGGGCCGCGCCGTCAAACTTCTCCGTATAAAAGCGAAGTGCTTCGTCTCCCCGCTGCCGGACATCAGCGATAATTTTTCTAGCTGCCTGACGCTGCATTTCGGTTCCTCCATCCACCGTCCTTTTGATGGAGACACCCTTTTCCAGATTCATTATTTTCAAAAGAATCATCCTTTCAAAGTTGTCAGCTGCTTGCTTTAGTCCATCACTTCAGTCAATGCTCTCACGATTCCGCTGATCCCGGCATCCTTGATCCGGTAGCTGACAGGATTGACGATCAGCCTTGAAGTCACAGGGGCAATATGCTCCATTTCAACAAGGCCGTTTTCCTTCAGAGTTCTGCCAGTTGAAACTATATCAACTATCCGGTCTGCCAGTCCGACAAGCGGGGCCAGCTCAATAGAGCCATTCAGCGTGATGATTTCGACCTGTTCGCCCTGCTCGCGAAAATAGGCAGTCGCCACGTTTGGATACTTTGTCGCCACTTTTGGCGCCACTTCATTTATTTTTGCATCAGGCAAGCCGGCAACTGCGAGGTAACAGCTGCTGATCTTCAAGTCGAGGAGTTCGTAAACATCCCGCTCTTCTTCCAGCAGCACATCTTTGCCGGCAATCCCCAGATCGGCTACACCGTGCTCGACATATGTTGCTACATCCATCGGCTTTGCAAGAATAAACCTGAACTGTTCATCCTCTACCTCGATGATCAGTTTCCTTGAATCCTCAAACTCTGGCGGCAGCCTGTACCCCGCACGCCTAAGAAGATTCGCCGCCTCACGAAAAATCCGGCCCTTCGGCATGGCAATCGTCAGCTGCTCCGTCATGTTCTTTTTTCCCTCCCCGCCTTTCCGACTAAAAAGACAGTATCGGAAAATTGTTTAGTGCAGGCATCAAGATTGCTTACTCCGGAAATATCCTGGAGAACGACCCACTCGCCTTGTTTCCGGCGGGAAGCAGCAAGTCCGCACGCTTCTTTCCTCCGCTCCGGGCTGAACAGGATGCAGGCAGGCTGCCCGCTTTCGCCTCTTTCCCCAAGCGCTTCAAGCAAACTGTCAAGGCGAATGGCAAAACCTGTTGCCCCCGTGATTTTTCCGAATTTCCGCAACAGCCCGTCATAGCGGCCGCCACTTCCAATCGGAAACCCGACCTGTCCGGCATAAATTTCAAAAACGATGCCTGTATAATAGCTCATGTGGCTGACGAGCGTTAAATCGAAAAAGATTCGCTCTTCCTCACCGTAATCAACGAGTATTCCCCATAATTCCTCAAGATCGCCGATCGCTTCTTTTCCCTGCCCCAGCTCAATAAGAGAATGAGCTTTTTCAAGGACTTCCTGTCCTCCGCGAAGTTCGAGGAAAGACAGAAGGCGCTGCGTGTCGATTGAAGAAAGAGGCAGCGATTTTACATGCTCGCGGTAGCCCACGTAGTTTTTTTCATATAAATATTTCATCAGGCCGCGCGCACGTTCTTCCGTCCCGAGGATATGGACAAACAGTTCCTTGACGAAAGCCGAGTGGCCGACAGATAATTGAAAATTCTCAAGGCCTGCTTCTTTTAATGAGGCAATCGAAAGGGCGATCATTTCGCCATCGGCACTCACTGTTTTATCCCCGATGCACTCTGCCCCGATTTGTTCAAACTCTGCCGGCCTGCCACCCTCGCGCTGCTGTGACCGGAAGACACTCGCGCAATAGCCCAGCCTTAATGGCAGATCTTCTTTTAACAGCTTAGAGGCTGCCACCCGTGCAATTGGTGCCGTCATATCCGGCCTAAGGACTAGCGTATGGCCCTCTTTATCAAGAAGCTTGAACAGCTGCTGGTCGAGAATCGCCGATGCCTCACCAATCGTTTCATAATATTCCAGTGTAGGAGTAAGGATAAACCGGTATCCCCAGCGCTTCATTTCTGATTCCACCGCAGCACGGACATGCTGTTTCCGTTCATAAAGGTCAGGCAATGTATCCCTCATGCCCAGCGGCTTTTCAAACATGAATAATCGGCTCATTATATTCACCCTTTACAATCGTCACGATGCTTCCGCCCGGACAAGATAAGAAAATCCTTTAGTTCACTAATATGCTAACAAGTTGAAGTTATCAGTATTTTAACGTGCATCTCCCCTCCCGTCAACCAAAATCAACGATGAATTCCCGTTTCCTGCTGGACGCTCTGGGTAAAAGAGGGAAGAACCATGAAAGGAGGGCATTTTATGGAAAGCAGTTCAGAAAAAGGTTTATACCCGTTACTTCAGTGGACAGCGGTGGCAGCTGCGGTCAGTTATTTGCCAGTCCAAATCGTGAATGTCGTTTTTATCGGTGTTCCTGGTGAGGAGAATGAATGGGTTTTGGTAGATGCAGGGATGCCGCGATCGGCAGATAAAATAGAGGAGGAGGCGGAAAGGCTATTCGGGTCTAACAACCCTCCAAAAACCGTGATGACACACGGCATTTCGACCATGTGGGTGCGCTGAGGGATTTGGGCCGAGCGGTGGAACGTTCAGATCTTCGCGCATGAATTGGCACTGCTTTTTTTGACAAGTGTAAAAGATTATCCGAAACCGGGTCCGACTGTTGATGGAGGGATGCTTACGAAAATGGCTGCGTTCTATCCGAATGAAGGCACTCAGCTTGAGGAGCGGGTGCATGCTCTTCCAATGGACGGATCAGTCCCAGCGCTTCCTGAGTGGAAATGGATTCAAACTCCAGGCCATTCGCTGGGCCACATTTCTCTTTTTCGCGAGGATGACCGAACCCTGATATTGCCGGCGATGCTTTTGTCACCGTCAAGCAGGAGTCCCTCTACAAAATGGTGACCCAAAAGAAATCAGCGGGCCCCCGCGTTATTTAACAACAGCCTGGGAAGCATTCAGAACATCTGTAGAAAAACTGCACGCATTGCGGCCTGAGGCTGCCATTACAGGGCATGAGCGCCCGATTTCGGGGGGATGAACTGAAGAAAAGCCTTGATTTACTTGTGAAGGAATTTGACACAATCGCCGTACTCGAGAATAGACGGTTTGTCGATGATCATGAAAAATAAAGATCATACCAGCAGGAAACAATCTCAGAACAGCCGAAGGAGAAGCCTCTTAATAATCTTATCCTTGCATAACAATCAGACTATCTTCCTATTAGGCTTAAATGTTATGACAGAATAGAATTGAGCTGTTTTTACAATAATAATTCAGCATATAAAAAGAGACTGGTTCATTTGAACCAATCTCTTTTTTAAGCTGTTCTTTGTTAAAACTGGCATGATTTTAAGCTGCCATTTCTTCCCGTTCTTGTTCGGTTGTCGGTTTGAATTCGCCTTCCCATTTAGAGATGACAATTGCGCCAAGCGAATTGCCGACTACGTTGACAGCCGTTCTTGCCATGTCAAGGATACGGTCGATTCCCGCGATGAAGGCAAGGCCTGCAACTGGGATTCCCACTGTGCCAAGAGTAGCAAGTAGGACGACAAATGAAACACCCGGAACGCCAGCAATCCCTTTCGATGTAACCATCAGGACAAGTACCAGCGAAAGCTGATCCGCCAGCGAGAGATCAATGCCGTACATCTGGGCAATGAAGATTGCCGCAATTGCCTGGTACAGGGTCGACCCGTCAAGGTTAAAGGAATAGCCCGTCGGAATGACGAACGATGTAATCGCTTTCGGGCACCCGTATTTCTCCATCTTCTCCATGATTTTTGGCAATACGGTCTCTGAGCTTGCAGTTGAGTAGGCTAGAATCAATTCATCTTTTAAGTATTTTAGAAGATTGAATATGTTGACACCCGCATACCTTGCTACCAAACCAAGGACCACAATCACGAAGAAGGCCATTGTTAAGTAGACTGTTATTACAAGCTTTCCAAGCGGAATGAGTGATGCGATTCCAAATTTGGATACGGTTACACCAATCAGTGCAAAAACACCAAATGGAGCAAATTTCATAATTTGGTTGGTCATGTAGAACATCGTATCCGCCGTTCCCTGGAAGAACGCCAATACCGGTTTCCCTTTTTCTCCGATTGCCATTACTCCAAGGCCAAACAGGACGGAGAAGAAGATGATGGCAAGCATGTTTCCTTCAACCATTGCACCGAAAATATTTGTCGGAACGATGTTAACAATGGTATCTGCAAATCCATGACTTTCGACTGATTTTGCTGTTTCTACGTAGCTGCCAATATCTGTTTTTTCAAGTGAACTCATATCAACGCCTGTCCCTGGGTGGAACACGTTAGCCACAACGATTCCAAGAATGATGGCAATTGTTGTGATAACTTCAAAATAAATAATCGTTTTTCCGCCAAGGCGGCCAAGCTTCTTTGTGTCCCCGACGCTTGCAACTCCAATGATGATACTGGAGATAACGATCGGAACAACAATCATTTTTATTAATCTTAAAAAGATATCGCCAATAGGCTGTAAATATGTCCCTATCTGCGTATTTCCATAAAATAAGGCACCAACAATGATACCGAGCACTAATCCGATTAAAATCTGCCAAGCCAATCCAATTCTTTTCATGCGATACCTCCCTCAATTTTTCATAATACTAGAAAAATATATTACAATTTTGGAGAAAAGACAAGAAAATGTCATTAAGATTAATTATTGAGAATTTTCATATTTATTATTATTTTTATATAATAAAAACCCTGCTATCCGAGGAGATAGCAGGGAAAAGAGTAGGCTCATTATAAGAGCGGCGATTTTCAAGCTAACGGAAGTCTCCGTAAATCGGATCATCCTTCCAGCGCTCCGCCAGTTCTTTTTTCGAATAGATGACCTTCATTGGGTTTCCGCCGACAAAGGCTCCGGCTGGGACATCCTTATGGACGAGTGTACCTGCAGAAACGATCGCCCCGTCACCAATGGTGATTCCAGGCAGGATGGTTGTGTTCGCTCCAATCATCACTTCGTCTCCAATCCGTACATCGCCAAGCCGGTATTCCTTGATTAAATACTCATGTGCCAGAATGGTCGTATTGTATCCAATCACCGTATTTCTGCCTACGCTGATTTTTTCCGGAAACATGACATCAAGCATAACCATTAGGGCAAACGATGTTTGATCGCCGACTTTCATTCGGAGAAAAGTCTTGTACAGCCAATTTTTCATGCCGAGAAAAGGTGTGTAGCGGGCCGCCTGGATGACAATGAAATTCTTAACGACTTTCAGGAAAGGCACCGTTTTGTAGACATGCCATAAAGAGTTAGCTCCATCAACCGGGTGTCGCTCCGTTTGCCGCATCATTACACCCCAACGATGGACAAGAGGTCCGGCATCCGCTCAAGCATATAGTCAGGCTCATAGCGTGACAGGTGCTCCCTGCCTTTTGCAGACCAGGCAACCCCGGCTGTTTTTGTTCCGGCATTCTTCCCGGAGAGGATGTCATGGTGGTTATCCCCTACCATGATTGCGTTCGCCGAAGATGCTCCAAGAAGATCGAGCGCCTTTAACACTGGCTCGGGATCAGGCTTCGGATTTGTCACATGGTCAATCGCAACTACTACCGGGAAAAATTCATCCAGCTTTGTCAGCTTGAGGCCCATAGTAACGACATCAGACAGCTTCGTCGTAACAATCGCCAGCTTCATACGATTTTCGTGAAGAGTGCGGACAGATTCGTACACTCCCTCAAATTCCTTCACAAGCAGATCATGATGCGCAAGATTATACTCGCGGTAGGTGCGGATCATCTCATCACAAGCTGCAGGATTGATGCTGCCGAACGTTTCTTTCAAAGAAGGACCCATGAACGGGAGGACTTCTTCCCGCCCATATTCACCCGGATAATAGTTTTCGAGCGTATGCAGAAACGAAGAAATAATCAATTCATTTGTATCAATTAAAGTACCGTCAAGATCAAACAGGACAGTGTTGATTTTATTGCTCATAAAATGCTTCCTTTCTTTTTGCAACTTCGGCCCGGTTCCAGAAAAAAGCGACAGCGACTGTCAGCAAGATCGCAACCCCAAGGCGAATCAGGAGAAGCGGGATGACTGGGATTCCCAGCGGGACAAAAATCAGCGTATCCTCTACAACTGCATGGCAGGCCACCAGAAAAATGAAAGCAATTGTCGCATCCTTTTTACTAACTCCATCCTCCCTGACTGCCTGGATCATGACGCCAGCCCCCATAGCGAGCCCGAAAAGCAGGCCGGCAGCCATCGTTGTGGAAGCATTTGCTTCCATGCCAAGAGCCTTTGTGGCTGGAGAAATCCATCTTGAAAAAACATCAAGCCACTTTAAATCTTTCAATATTTGAATTCCGACCATCAGCGGGATGACAATCACCGCAAGCTGAAAAATCCCAATTCCTGCTTTTTCAAGGCCTGTCAAAAGGATAGAACCCCAGCCTTGGGCCATTTCTTCTTTTGCCGGGATAAGGCCGTATTTCGCTATTTCCGACCCTCCCTGCCACAGGAAATTGATCACAACTGCAGACACAAGCGCTAGTCCAAGCCTGACGACGAGCACAATCCAAAGCTTTACACCAACCTTGAGTGCGACACCCGTTTCGATCAGCAGATTATGCGAAAAACTCAACATTACCGCAATGATGAAGACCTCTTTCACAGTCAAATCAAGCGTGAGAATGGCTCCAATTGCCGCATAAAGGTTAAGAAAATTACCAAGTACAAGTGGAATTGCGGCATCCCCAGAGAGTCCGAGCATACCCATCAAAGGTTCCACTGCACGGATGATCCATGGCAAAACCGGTGTATGCTGAAGGATTGAGACAAGGAGTGTGACAGGAAAAATGATTTTTCCAAGCGTCCACGTTGTCTTCAAGCCAACCATGAGCCCCTTTTTCAACGATGAAACCATGAAGTATCTCCCCCAAAAAGATTTTACCCTCGGCTATTCTTTTTCCAAATACCGAACTTTTGAATACCCCTTAATTCTCCGGTAAATCCATAAAACAATCGAAACTGCGATCAGAACAACCGAGATGGTCTGTGCCATCCGCAAATATTCTGTCAGCATCAGGCTATCCGTCCGGAGCCCTTCGACAAAAAAGCGGCCAACCGAGTACCAGATCAGATAGCTGAGGAACAGTTCGCCTCGTCCGAGATTCACTCTTCTCAGCAGAATCAGCAGGACAAACCCAAGCAAATCCCATACAGACTCATATAAAAATGTTGGGTGGTAATAGGCACCATTAATATACATCTGGTTGATGATAAAATCAGGCAAGTGCAGATTTTCCAGGAAAGCACGGCTTACTTCACCGCCATGCGCCTCTTGGTTCATAAAATTGCCCCAGCGGCCGATTGCCTGGCCGAGTATCAGGCTTGGAGCGGCTATATCTGCAAGCTTCCAGAAGGATACCCCTCTTTTCCGCGCAAACACGTACGCGGTGGCCACCGAACCAATCAACGCACCATGAATGGCAATGCCGCCATTCCAAATTTTCGGGATTTCCCCCGGATTTTGCGCATAGTAATCCCATTGAAAAATCACATAGTAAATCCGCGCACAGATAATCGCTATCGGTACTGCCCAAAGCATCAAGTCAGGGAAAAGCTCTTTATCGAGACCCCTTCGCTCCGCTTCCCTGACCGCCAGCCAAAGCGCCAGGGCAATACCTGTTCCGATAATAAGACCGTACCAGTGAACCTGAATGGGGCCGAGTGAAAAAGCAATCGGATCCAGCGGTTGAATATTTTCTTCCATGTTATTCCTCCCTCTAAAAATCCAGTTCTCTATCTATAAAATTCATGCACGATTACCTGTCTTCATGGTCACCATCGATGATAGCATCGGATAACTTGCTCGTAAATTGCTCGGCTGCATTCATTCCCATCCTTTTGAGGCGGAAGTTCATGGCAGCGACTTCAATAATGACGGCAAGGTTCCGGCCAGGCCGAACCGGGACAGTCAGCTTCGTGACTTCGGTGTCGATGATTTTCATTTTTTCCTCATCGAGACCCAGGCGGTCATACGTTTTCGTCTGGTCCCAAAGTTCCAGATGTATGACAAGAGAGATCCTTTTGTGTGTCCTTACAGACCCTGCGCCAAACAATGTCATGACATTAATAATGCCGAGTCCCCGGATTTCAAGCAAGTGCTCAATTAGCTCCGGCGAAGTGCCGACAAGCGTATCCTGGTCTTCCTGGCGAATTTCCACACAGTCATCCGCTACAAGCCGGTGTCCGCGCTTCACAAGCTCGAGAGCCGTTTCACTTTTTCCGACCCCGCTTTTTCCTGTAATCAGGACACCCACGCCATAAATATCCACAAGTACCCCGTGGACAGCAGTGGTGGGAGCCAGCTTGCTCTCCAAATAGTTGGTAAGATGGCTGGAAAGCCGTGTCGATTTAATCGTCGACCTCAATACAGGGACTGACTCGCGCTCCGATGCTTCAATGAGCTCCTCGGGCACATCCATGCTCCTTGAAATGACGATGCCCGGCGTAATATCCGTACAAAGCCTTTCCATTCTCGTCTTTCGGTCTGCCGGATTCAGCTTTTCGAAAAAAGAAAGCTCCGTTTTACCAAGCAGCTGCAGCCGCTCAGCAGGATAATATTCAAAGTAACCGGCAATTTCTATTCCCGGCCGTGAAATATCGGTGGTCGTGATCGGCCTGTTAATGCCCTCTTCACCGCTGACAAGTTCAAGATTAAATTTTTCAATGATGTCTTTTGTCCGGACTTTTACCAAGAAAGCATCTCCCTTCATCCTGGATATGTACAATACTTTTTATTTTAGCACTTTTTCCAAAAGAACAAAACGTGAGTAGCATGTTTTTACACCTATATTCCTGAAGCACAGTTATAATTGGGTTAAATCATGGAAAGGGGTCGTGACATGCTCGGAAAATTTGTATTAAATAAAGAAACGAAAGATGCACTTATCAGTGAGATACAATCCTATTTTTATGAAGAGCGCGGTGAGGAACTAGGGGACCTGGCAGCATTGCTGATTCTCGAATTCTTCATGGATAAGCTCGCCCCCCATTTTTACAATCTCGGCATCGCGGATGCGCAAAAATACTTAACGGGGAAACTGGATGATATGTACGAGCTGGAAAAATAATTTAAGTGTATGTCCCTTTTGATAAAAACTTCATATCTTTATAGATGACTGAAGTCTTTATAAGGAGGAGCGCAATATGAAAATCATGCTTGATGCTGGGCATGGCTACAATACAACAGGAAAGCGTAGCCCGAATGGCATGCGGGAATATGAATTTAACAAGGCTGTTGCAAACCATGCCCGCGGCCTACTCGAATGTTATCGAAATGTAACGGTTTACTTTGCCCACTCGGACGAACGAGATGTTACGTTAAGGGAAAGGACCAAGAGCGCCAACCATCTTGACGTTGACTTGTATATTTCCATTCACGCAAACGCTTTTGGCGGCGGCTGGAGCGACGCAGGCGGAATCGAGACATACATATACTTGTCTAAGCCGCCTCGCGCTTATGCCCTCGCCCAGAAAATCCAGCGGAATGCCATTGCTGCAACCGGACTACGAAACCGCGGTGTCAAAACCGCTGATTTCCATGTCCTGCGGGAAACCATCATGGATGCAGTCCTTGTGGAAGCCGGCTTTATGACCAATCCGGACGAAAGTAAGCTCCTCCGATCTGAATCCTACCGTAAGAAAATCGCCGGCGCCATCGTCGCAGCGATTGTGGAGCAATATGGGCTTGTAAGAGAGGGGTGAGGGGTGAGCTTTTGGTTGGGTTACGGTTGAGTTTGAGTTTGAATTGAAGAGTTTCGGGTTGGGCTTCGATTCGGGTTTGGATGGCGTTTCGGAGTGGGCTTCGGATTGGGCTTCGGATTCAGTTTTGGCCGAGTTAATGATTGAGCTTCGAGGTGCGGTCGTTTTTCGAGTTGAGTTTTAATTGAGTTCGAACAGAATTTTGATTCGAGTTCTTGTTTGAGTTTCCGCCAGATTTTTCAACTTTGGGATCGGTTTAGGATGGAGCCTGTTTGGAATAAAATGTCTATTTGTCCGAATTAAGCTATTTTTTGTCCGAATCACGAGGGTTTCTGTCCTAATAGACAATTTTTTTTGTCCGAATCAACGTATTTCCCGGGAGAATGAAATTATTTCCCACTTTCCACTTGTTGAAATTCGCCATTTTACAGCATAAGAACAGGGCCGGCACATCTGCCAGCCCTGTTCTTATGCTTCTTTTTTCAAAATAGTGCTCTGAATGATTAAATTTACTAGGGCCATGATGACCGCTGTCAATAGTGCCATCCCGAATCCCTGTATTTCAAAGGAACTGCCCATCACCTGGTCTGTGATCATGATCGTTATCGCATTAACAACGAACAAAAACAGCCCCAGTGTCAGGACGGTCACAGGAAGTGTCAGTATAATAAGGATTGGCCTGACGAGGACATTAAGAATAGATAGGACGAAGCTTGCCGCCAGAGCTGCGCCAAAGCTGGTTACGTAAAAAGCTTCGCCAAAGTATCCTGCAATTGCTGTGAACAGAATTGCGTTAATCACAATACCAATTAGCCATCTCATTTGCTTACCTCTCCTCTTTCGGAATAATAAAAGTCAGAAGAAGGTAGGTAATAGCCAACGGAAAGAATGCTGTCGTAATCAAGAGGATGATAAAGATGATGCGAAGGATTGTCGCATCAATTCCTGTTGTTTGCGCAATGCCCCCGATGATGCCTGCTATTTTTCGATTGGTTCTCGATCTTACTATTTTCATGTAAAAGACCTCCCTTTTCAGCAGACGCCCAATTCATTTTTGCCGTCTGCCAGCCAGAACGGACCTACCTTACTTCAGCGCCACGGTTCTTTTTCAGCACAATCGCACCAGTTTTTGTTTCAGCATAAATTCTCAAAGGTTCCAGACTTTCAGCGTCTGGCCTGAAGCTAAGTGATTTCTGCACCATTTCTGATTTTTCTTCGATAACATGCACGCCCTCAATCTCAAGCCTGAAATTTCCAAGGTTCGATTTCAGCGTACCTGTTGGGGCAATGGCGGATGGGATAGAAATATCGATCCCGCCAGTCGCTGATTTCACTTCAACACTTTCACAATCTTCATTTTCCACCATGCACCCGATTTGGCCGTTGAAAGACTGCAAATCTGCATGCCTAAATGATCCCTCCGCAGTAATAGCTCCGTTGATTGTCTCTGCCTCAAGATCGTTAATCATGCTCCGCCTAATTTTCAAATGGCCATTTGCTGTTTCGGCTTCAAGCTTTCTGCAATCGAGTCCTTCCAGGATGATTTTTCCATTGGCCGTCTTTGCCTTGAAATCCTTGACAGTTAATTCACTGCCTTCGATTCCCCCGTTAAACAGCCGGATTCGGATAGTGTCATAGTCTTCCCTTGGAATGTAAATATCAGCCGCAACCTTCATCCACTTCTGCTGAACAGCAAAGCGCATTTTCTGGCCCTCTATGGCAAAAATCGCATCCTCTAGCAGTTTGCGGCGGGCTTCCTCCTGCGTTTCCACCCTGTATACCTTTGCATTGCATTCGATTCTCACATCTTTTTTATCCCATGGAATCATCCTGACGCTGCCATTGGCAAGGTCGATATCAATCTGATCCAAATACGTGTCACTGTGCTGGAATATATGCGATATATCGACAGACTGCCCAAAGTTCAAATCGAGATCAAGATTCTTTATTTTTTTAAAAGCCATATCCACAAAATCAAAAACTGTATCTTTAACAGACTGGAAGCTATTTGTATTGCTTTCCTCTTTTTTGCTTCTGGTTTTCTGGCCCTCGTCCGGTTCTACCACAGCAGACAGCTCTGTCATCAGTTCTTCTTGCTTTACTTCCATCGTCTTGTCGTTCTTTTCAAGCTGCTCCAAGAGAAATAAAGCTTCATTTACAGTCAGCTTACCCTCTTCCACCATCTTTAATATCCGTTTACGCTCTTCATTCATCTTCTTCCTCCCCCTTCTTGTAAAACTATATCAATACCTTGAGCCCTTTTACCAGATTCCATATATAGGCGATAAACGTAATCAAACCTGTTCCGGCAATCGCCACTAATGTACGGTATGGTGCCTCCTCGCTGGAGTTTAGCAGAGCCAAGTCTGCCCAGGCAAAATAAACAACTAACACAACCCCTGACATAGGAATAAGCTGGGAAAAGAAAGCTTTTTTTGCATGTCCTTTCACTTCAGTGTCTTTTGAAGCTATCCAGACAGCGAGCGGCGAAATAACGCCTATACCAAATAGAAAACTTAAATAACAAAACCCCGAAAGTAATTTATTCGTATTCATGCCGAAACATCTCCTTCTCTTTAATACGAAGGAATAGAGAAGAAGTTTCAGGGAAAGTGTTGCCCCGCCTTTATTCTGGCAGAGTTGCTAAATCCTTAATTTTTTTTTATCCTGTTTAAAACAAGGCTTCCCGCACCTAAGGGAAGCCTTGTTTTAATTATGATTTGCTGGTCTCACGCTCAGCGATCAGCTTCTGCATCCGGAGCCGGTCCCGATCAAGGACAGGCTTCAGGTATTTGCCTGTATACGAGCCTGGAGACTCAGCTACCTGCTCAGGCGTTCCGCTAGCGATAATCGTTCCGCCGCGGTCCCCGCCTTCAGGGCCTAGGTCAATAATATGGTCCGCAGCTTTGATAACATCAAGATTATGTTCGATGACAAGGACCGTATCGCCATTGTCGACAAGCCGCTGTAATACTTCCAGCAGGCGGGAAATATCGTCAACATGCAAGCCTGTTGTCGGCTCATCAAGAATATACAGTGATCGGCCGTTCGAACGGCGGTGCAGCTCTGACGCAAGCTTGACGCGCTGAGCTTCCCCGCCGGACAATGTCGTAGCCGGCTGCCCAAGCGTAATATATCCCAGGCCGACATCCCAGATTGTCTGGAGCTTGCGTTTAATTTTCGGGATATTTTCAAAGAATTCAACCGCATTCTCAACAGTCATGTCAAGAATATCGGAAATGTTCTTACCTTTATACTGTACTTCAAGAGTTTCCCGGTTATACCTCTTTCCGTGGCAAACCTCACACGGAACATACACATCAGGAAGGAAGTGCATTTCAATTTTAATGATTCCGTCACCCCGGCAGGCTTCGCAGCGGCCACCCTTAACGTTGAAACTGAACCGCCCTTTTTTATATCCCCGTACTTTTGCCTCATTGGTAGAAGCAAATACATCACGGATATCATCGAATGTTCCAGTATAGGTTGCAGGGTTGGAGCGAGGGGTCCGCCCGATCGGCGACTGGTCGATATCGATAACTTTTTCAAGCTGCTCCGCCCCCTTTATTTCCCGAAATTCTCCCGGCCTGCTTTTTGCCTTATGAAGCCTCATGGCTAACGCTTTATGGAGAATATCGTTGATCAAGGTACTCTTACCCGAGCCCGAAACGCCGGTAACCGCGACAAACAACCCCAGAGGAACCTTCAAATTGACATTCTGCAGATTATTTTCTCGGGCTCCTTTAATTTCTACGAGCCTGCCGTTAGGCTTTCTTCGTTCCACTGGGAGCGGGATGAACTTTTTACCGGAAAGATACTTCCCTGTCAGGGAAGCCGGATCATTCATAACCTCCTCCGGGGTGCCTGCAGAAACAATTTCACCGCCACGGACTCCGGCACCTGGACCGACATCGATTAAATAATCAGCGGCTAACATTGTATCCTCATCATGCTCAACGACGATCAACGTATTCCCGATATCCCTCATATTCTTCAGCGTGCCAATCAGCCTGTCATTATCGCGCTGGTGAAGCCCAATAGATGGCTCATCAAGGATGTAGAGCACTCCTGTCAGCCTCGACCCAATTTGGGTCGCTAGCCGGATACGCTGTGCCTCCCCGCCGGACAATGTTCCTGCAGCACGGTTCAAAGTCAGGTAATCCAAGCCAACATTGATCAGGAAACCAAGCCGTTCCTTGATTTCTCGAAAAATCAGGTTGGCAATCTTCATTTCTTTTTCCGACAGCTCAAGTGTAGAAAAGAAGTCATATGCCTCTTCTATCGACAGTGCCGTAACTTCTCCGATATTCTGCCCTGAAATTAAGACAGACAAGCTTTCCCGCTTCAGCCTTTTTCCTTTGCAGGTGGGACACGGCTGCTCCGCCATGTATTTCTCCATTTGCTCCCTGATATAATCGGAGCTCGTTTCTTTATAGCGGCGTTCTATATTTTTAAGTACTCCCTCGAAAACGATATAATTTTCACGTACTTGGCCAAAGTCATTTTCATAGCGGAAGTAAATCCGGTCACTGCCCGAACCGTTCAGAACTTTATCGAGTTCATGAGCAGGAAGGTCCTTCACTGGAGTATCCATGCTGATTCCATAATGCTGGCAGACTGCCGCCAGCAAGGATGGGTAATACTGCGAAGAAGTTGGCTCCCATGGCGCGATGGCGTGCTGGTTCAAAGTCAGGTCTTTATTTGGAATGACGAGACCGATATCCACTTCCAGCTTGTTACCGAGACCGTCACATTCAGGGCAGGCTCCATATGGGCTGTTAAAGGAAAACATTCTTGGTTCCAGTTCGCCAATTGAAAATCCGCATATTGGGCAGGCATGATTTTCACTGAACATCAGCTCTTCTACCCCGATGACATCAATGAGAACTTTCCCGTCCCCTAGCTTAAGCGCGCTTTCAAGTGAGTCGGCAAGTCGCGCTGCGACGCCGTCCTTAACAACAATCCGGTCGATAACCACTTCAATGCTGTGCTTCTTGTTTTTTTCAAGCTCTATTTCCTCACTGACATCGATCATTTCTCCATCTACCCGGACACGGACATAGCCTTGCTTCTTTACATCCTCGAACACTTTTGCATGCGTCCCTTTCCGTCCAGAAACAATTGGTGCGAGGACTTGAAGCTTCGTCCTCTCTGGGTAATCAAGAATGCGGTCCACCATCTGCTCGATTGTCTGAGAAGATATTTCTATCTTATGGATCGGGCAGACAGGCCGCCCCACCCTTGCGAACAGCAACCTTAAATAATCGTATATCTCTGTGACGGTACCCACTGTCGAGCGCGGGTTCCGGCTTGTCGTCTTCTGATCAATTGAAATCGCGGGCGAAAGCCCTTCAATTGCATCAACATCCGGTTTGTCCATCTGGCCGAGAAACTGACGCGCATACGCGGACAATGACTCTACATACCGTCGCTGGCCCTCAGCGTAGATTGTATCGAACGCCAGCGAGGACTTTCCTGAACCGGAAAGCCCTGTCAGCACGACAAGCTTGTCTCTCGGGATGGTGACATCGATATCTTTCAAATTGTGGGCCCTGGCGCCTTTTACAATCAGTTTATCCATCGCCATAAAAACGTCATCCTTCCGATTTCAACTCTAATATCAAATCACGCAGCTCGGCAGCCCTTTCGAAGTTGAGCGCTTTTGCCGCGTCTTTCATTTCTTTTTCCATATTGGCAATTACTTTGTCTCGGTCTTTCTTGGACAGCTTCCTCAAGCCTTCGGACGGGCTGTACGCTTCCTGCTCCTCGGCAGCAATTGTAGCCCTGATGACATCGCGGATGTCTTTTTGTATCGTCTGCGGTGTGATGCCGTGTTCCTTATTGTAGGTTTCCTGGATTTCCCGGCGCCGGTTTGTCTCGGAAATCGCGAGTTCCATCGAGTTCGTCATTCGATCTGCATACATGATAACATGGCCGGACGCATTCCGGGCAGCGCGCCCCATTGTCTGAATCAGAGACCTTTCTGACCGGAGGAAGCCTTCCTTATCAGCATCAAGGATGGCAACAAGCGATACCTCTGGAATATCAAGACCCTCCCTGAGAAGGTTGATTCCAATAAGGACATCATACTTGCCAAGCCGCAGCTCACGGATAATTTCAATCCGCTCGAGCGTTTTGACCTCCGAATGAAGATACTGCACTTTAATGCCGATTTCTTTTAAGTAGTCTGTCAGATCTTCTGACATTTTTTTGGTCAGCGTCGTGACAAGGACACGCTCGTTCCGTTTCGTCCGTTCCTGGATCTCGCCGATCAGGTCATCGATCTGTCCCTGGATTGGCCGAACATCAATGGTCGGGTCAATCAGGCCTGTCGGTCGGATAATCTGCTCGACCATTTCCGGTGTATGTTCAATCTCATATGGCCCCGGTGTTGCCGAAACATAGACAGCCTGCCGGACATGGCTTTCAAATTCCCCGAATGTGAGCGGGCGATTGTCCATAGCGGATGGCAGACGGAATCCATGGTCGACAAGCACTTGCTTGCGGGCCTGGTCACCATTAAACATTCCCCTTATTTGCGGAAGCGTAACATGCGATTCATCGATTACAATCAATAAGTCCTCGGGAAAATAATCGAGAAGCGTATACGGTGTCGATCCTGGCGGCCTTAATGTGAGGTGGCGAGAATAGTTTTCGATTCCCGAACAGAATCCCATTTCCCGCATCATTTCAAGGTCATAGCGCGTCCGCTGTTCAAGCCTCTGGGCCTCGAGAAGCTTATCGTTAGAACGAAGGACTTCAAGTCGTTCCTCCAGCTCTTTTTCAATATTCTCAATGGCAATTCTCATTTTTTCTTCGCGGGTTACGAAGTGGGATGCTGGAAAAATGGCGACGTGGTCGCGCTCGGCAATAATTTCCCCTGTCAGGGCATCCACTTCCCGGATTCGGTCAATTTCATCACCAAAAAATTCTACCCTCATGCAATGCTCATCACGGGAAACAGGGAAGATTTCAACAACATCCCCGCGCACCCGAAACGTCCCTCGCTTAAAATCGATGTCATTTCTCTCATACTGGACATCAACTAAGCGCCGGAGCAGCTGGTTCCGTTCGATTTCCATGCCGGTTCGGAGTGAAACAACTAAATCCCGGTATTCTTCAGGAGAACCGAGGCCATAGATGCAGCTGACACTGGCGATGATGATGACATCTTTCCGTTCAAACAAGGAAGAGGTTGCCGAGTGCCGAAGCTTGTCTATTTCATCATTGATGCTCGCGTCCTTTTCAATGAAGGTATCTGTCTGCGGCACATATGCTTCCGGCTGGTAATAGTCATAGTAGCTGACAAAGTACTCGACAGCATTGTTCGGGAAAAATTCTTTAAACTCGCTATACAGCTGTCCAGCCAGCGTTTTGTTGTGGGCGATGATGAGCGTAGGCCTATTCACTTCTTTAATGACATTTGAAATCGTAAACGTCTTCCCGGTCCCCGTCGCGCCCAGGAGCGTCTGGTGCCGCTTGTTCTCATTAATGCCCTGGACCAGCTTCCTGATCGCTTCTGGCTGGTCACCCTGCGGGGAATACTTTGAGACTAATTCAAACTGATCCTTCACAAAAAAGCCTCCTATTGAAAAATTCCTTCTATAAAATAAGCCTCGGTTTTCAAAACGAGGTGTTTATTCCGTCTTTCTTTTAATACATTCATTCTACCACAAAGCTCCCATTGTTAACCAACAAAAAGCAAACAAATGTTCTAGATATTTTTCGCACAGAAGAGTCGAAAGGAGAAGATGATAGCGGATTTTCGTTCATCAAATGATTGATAAACTGTGCTTCTGCATTGCGGTGGCTGGAAGGTAGGAGATACTGGGTTATTGCCGGTTTATCGTATTTATTTTTTACGTAAATTGTCTAATTGTCCGAATCACTAAGTTTTTTGTCCTAATCAACTTGATTCTTGTCTTAATCAACGTGTTTTCTGTCCTAATCCTGTTATTTCCCGGAAGAATTAATTATTTCCCAACTCCCTGCCAGCTCAAGCCAGTAAAAATCCAAACCAAAATGACACTCTAAAGAAGACTGGCCCCCAGAAACCTCATCTTTTCGCCGCAATACTGGTTCCTAACACAACACTAAGGCTTTCAAATAAGCAAAAAGCCTGCCGTATCGTTACGGCAGGCTCTTCCTATTTATTTTCACGAAATCGCTGTCTCATCCTGTTGGAAAAGTAAAAGCCAAGCGTCAGAGAGAAAGCATCGATTACAATTAGCCACCACGAGTCCGTATAGCCTTTATAAACCGAAGCCGCAATCAGGCCAACTGTAAGCACAAGGCCGACGACTTGGTTATAGGCCACCCTTGTAAAAAAAACAACCAGCAGACCTGGCAGCAGGAATGCCGACAAATATTTGATGACCATCATGATTACACCTCACCCGGACAAGCATCACGCCCGCCCTCTTTATGTCCGTCCGAAAGATTCCTTAAGCTACCCTTTAGGATAACTTTTTTCCGGGTATAAGACAAGGCTTCCGCACTTCCACAACTCGGACTTCCTACGCCAAGACCCCTGCGGATTTTCACACTCGGGCTGACCGCTCTCAGACGTCTGCAGCATTTCCTCCACTCTATGACTCTCGAAAGAAGCTCTAGGGCAGACTGCATGGCCGGCTTCCTAAAGGGCTGCCCGGATTTTGGCAGCAATTTCGTTCAGCTCGGCCATATTGACGGCGGTTCTTTCATTATCCTCGGTGATTGTTTCGACGGTTGCATGCATTTCTTCGAGGCCTGCTGATGCTTCCTCGGCAACTGCCGCCATCTCGTTTGTGGCCACTTCCACCTGGGTCGATTTTTCTTTCACATCCTTTACAAGGGTATCAAAGCTCGTAAACTTTCTATTCAAAATGGAAATCGTGCTGTTCAATTCAGCAAAATAACTGGCCATTTCTTTTGTTGTGCCGACACTTCCCTCGAATTTCACGGCGCTTTGCTTCATTTTTTCAAGTGCAAGCCCGTTTGTCTCATTGACTTCCTCCAGGTTGCCGGTAATGTTTTCTGTCGTTGTTTTCGTTGTTTCAGCAAGCTTGCGGATTTCCTCGGCAACAACAGAGAAACCGCGCCCTGCCTCCCCTGCCCTGGCTGCTTCGATACTGGCATTCAGAGCAAGCAAGTTCGTCTGTGTGGTGATATCCCGAATCGTGACAGCATATTCATTCGTTTCCTGAATTTTATTTGTCAACTGCTCGAAAGCCTTGTTCAGTCCGGAAATCATTCCATGAACATCATTCATTTCCGACTGTAGGACTGAAATTTTCCCTTCTCCATCCATTGCCATCCCATGAGCCCGTTCCGTATCCTTGAACAGCTCTGCTGTGACAACTTCCATCTCTCCCATTGCCTGCGAAGCAGAGAAAGAGTTTTCGGCAATGCTCGCAATCTGCTCTGTCTGGTTTTGGCTGCCCGCTGCCACTTCCCTGATAGCAGTCTTCATTTCAAGCTGGGCGCCACTGTGATGCTGGATTTGTCTGTTTACCTCGGCGATCCGTTCCGCCATCTGTGTGATTTCATGCTCGAGTATTTCCTGTTTCTCTTCTTTCTCAACCCTGGTTTCCACGGACTCAACTAGAAGCCTTTCAACGAGCATTGACTGCCTGCCAGTTATTTTGATTAAAACAAACAGAGCCGCCGCTGTCAGCAAATACGTAAGGAATCCAGTTGTAAAAGCAGGTTCGGCTGCTTTGTCGGAAGCGTAGAAATAATTCAGCAGGAGTACGCCAAACCCCATAAGCGATCCTGTTACAAAAAGCGGAGGGGAAAGCTGGATGACCGAATATACCTGAAGGAAAGCCAGTACCTGGATGACCTCTACAGAGCCCCCTTTACTATAATGACAGTACTCGCTGCTGAATATAAAAGCACAATGCTTAAGTATGGAAATAAGGATTCTTTTTTTAGTACATACTGCAGAACAATAAACAATCCTGTAAATATAAGAATCTCAATCCCGTAAACCCAAATTTCAAAAACCTTGTTGGCTGCCACGCTGTAAAATCCCGCTGCGATTAGTGAGATTAATAATGTATAAAACATAGCTGAATTCTTAGATTTTAAAGTTTCAAGCTTCATTTTCTGGATTTCTTCCAATATCGCCTTCCCCTTTACATGTTTTTATTAGCCTTTTATTTCCTTTCTCATTAAATATCGGAACTTTCCCCTATTTTTGAATTCTATTTCAATGAAATTTTTATGATATTTTTCCCATAAAAAAATGCCGCAGCTTTTCTCCGCTGCGGCAAACTATTTTCACTTATTATATGTGACCTTTTCTACCTGTCCCCCGAGGCTGATCGTCGTTTCTGCAGGCTTTGTTTCTGCAATGATGCGGCCTTCGCGAATGGAATAGAGGACAGCTGCCTGCTTGCGGACTGCTTCATATTCATTTTCCGCCGCAAGTACAATCAAATTCGCCGGCTTGCCTTCTTCAATTCCGTACATACCTTGAATGTTCAAGGTCCTTGCGCTGTTATCCGTGATAAGGTCGAGAGAGCGGACAATTTGCTCGTAGCCCATCAGCTGGGCAACATGGATACCCATATGGAGCACCTTCAACATATTTCCTGTTCCAAGCGGGTACCACGGATCGAAAATATCGTCATGGCCAAAGCAAACATTCAGGCCGGCTTCCTGCAGTTCTTTTACCCGGGTCAAGCCCCTCCGCTTCGGATAAGTGTCGAATCTCCCTTGAAGATGGATATTGACCAGTGGGTTCGATACAAAGTTGATGTCTGCAAGCTTCAGCAGCCGGAAAAGCTTGGATGTATAAGGATCATTGTAGGATCCCATTGCAGTCGTATGGCTCGCCGTTACTTTTTCGCCCATTCCTAGGCGGTAGGCCTCCGCAGCAACCACTTCGATAAAACGAGATTGCTCGTCGTCGATTTCATCACAGTGGATATCGATAAGGCAACTGTATTTTTCAGCCAGCTCAAAAGTCGTTTTCACCGATTCGACGCCATACTCCCTAGTAAACTCAAAATGCGGGATGCCGCCAACGACATCAGCGCCCATACGCAACGCTTCTTCCAGCAGTTCCCTGCCATTCGGATAGGAAAGGATTCCCTCCTGCGGAAAGGCGACAAGCTGCAAATTCACATATGGAGACATTTCTTCTTTTACTTCCAGCAGGGCTTTCAGCGCTGTGAGTTTTGGATCAGTTACGTCCACATGTGTCCTGACATGCTGAATCCCCTGGGCAATCTGCCATTTCAGCGCGGTTTTCGCCCTTGTTTTCACGTCTTCAATGGTTAGAAACTGCTTGCGCTCCGACCACCTTTGAATTCCTTCGAACAATGTGCCGCTTTCATTCCATTTCGGCTCACCGGCAGTCAAAGTTGTATCAAGATGGATATGCGGCTCGACAAACGGCGGCAGCACAAGGCTCCCGTTAACGTCGATGATTTGCTGGCCGCTCACGGTTTCACCCGCAGGTGCGATTTTTTCAATTTTCCCGTCTTTCAGCAGTATTTGCCAAAGACCATCCCTGTTCCTTAACTTTGCGTTTTTAATAATCACGCTTCCGTCACCTCTTCCATTTCAAGTCTGCCTGCAACCGTAACTCTGTTTGCGGCGAAGCCAAGAACCGTATAGATGAATGCCGCTCCGAGAATGCCGTTTAGCGGCGGGATGCCCGGTGCAAATTTGGCAATCATTACTGCCGCGCCCCAAGCCGTGAGCGCCAGCCAGTTGACAGATTTAAACTTCATATTTTCAAAGCTGCGGTATTTGCCGCGGTTTAGGATAAAATAGTCTGCAATGATTATGGCGCCGATTGGCGGGAGTGCCGCGCCGAGGATCGTCAGGAAGCCAACAAAGTTGTTGTACAGCCACATCGCCATGACAGTTCCGATGATTCCGTTGAAAATGACAACCTTGCTCTTTTTGATTTTAGTAATATTCGAGATTCCAAGGCCTGATGCATAAAGGGCATTGTCATTTGTTGTCCAGATGTTGAGGCCAAGCACAATGATGGCCGGAAGTATCAGTCCCTGGAGGAACATGACTTCCGAAATATCCGATTGCCCTGTGGCAATTGCGCCAATTGCGCCGAAGAAGAACATAAGCGAGTTTCCGATGAAAAAAGCGAGCACGGTGGTCAGCACTGCATTTCTTTTCGTGTTTGCGAATCGTGCAAAGTCGGGTGTCAGCGTTCCGCCGCTGATAAAGGAGCCTACGCAGATGGTCAAAGCGGCCGCCATTCCAAGGCTTTCCTTCGGCTGATAATCCATCAGCGCCGCCATTCCCCCAAGATCCCCGAGCGCTTCAAAAGCCGAGAAGCCTCCAAGAACGGCAATGGCCGGCACTGCGATAAAGCTCAATATCGCGAGAGCCTTCATTCCGAAAAATGCTGTTGCTGTCATAAGCAGACCGGCAACTGCAATTAACAGATAAGTGTCTGCACCTGTTACTTTTTGGACGGGGACCGCAAACATTGCGACACCGACGCCAAACCAGCCAATTTGCGTCCCACTTAGCAGAAACGAAGAAAGATAAGAGCCTTTTTCACCAAAAGCATAGCGTGTGAGCAAATGTGTCGAAAGCCCAGTTTTGGCAGCGATGTAAGCAAGTGCTCCAGTATAAGCTCCAAGGATGAGGTTCCCAGCTAGAACAGCCACGATGAACTCGCCCATCGTAAGTCCAAGGCCGAGCGTACCGCCTGACAGCATGCTTGCCGAGAAAAAAGTGAAGCCGAGCATAACAACGAGCATTCTCCAAAAACCGTTTCGGTGTGACTGCGGTACAGCCTGCAATGAAAAATCGCGATCTGTTTTCTTTTCCATTTCTATTCCTCCATTTTTAAAAAAGTTTGTGCTGGTACCGAAGTTTCCTTCAGAATATTGCCCAAACAGAGGATGGCGCAAAAAAAGGCTTCCTGCCATAAGTGGACAGGAAGCCTTTCTTGCAGGAAGAAAGCATGGCGTATAACCGCCAGCTCTCTTCACATATTCCGCTGTCCTTGTCAGCCTCACGGGACTGAATTTAAAGGTACCAGTATTTAAATTATCATCATTATTGCACTTAAAGTTATCCTTGTCAAAGGCAGTATTTTTCCAGTTTCATTCTAATTAAAATTATTTCCGACGGCTAAAGCCTTCCTCTTCAAGATATTGCTTCGCTTCGTTATATGAGGGGAAAGTTCCATCAAGATTCAGGCCGGCATATACATTCCACATGTCATCTTCCTCGACAAGCAGCAGGGTATGCTTTTCACCATTTACCCAGCGCTCTTCTTCAGCTTCACCGATGATCGCTGTTTCCCCTGCTGTTGGCGGCATAAGGGATTGAATGGACTGTTTGATAATATCGCGAAGCTCATCCTGTGAAAAATCACGGATGTTCACCATTCCTTTATCGTCTGTATCGATGCCTTCTATTTTCCCGGCGTAAACAAACCCGTTTCCATTCGGATGCAAATGGTAAACAACGTTTTTCTTGTCTTCCGCACTTTCTCCAAAGTGGAAATTAACGCGTCCGAGCGAAACCTTTTTACGCTCGAGTTCAGGAAATGATTCAATTATGGCAAGTTTCTCTTCAAATGTAAGCATGGCGCCTCCGATAATAGGGTGATTTTTTACTCTGTATTATACCATTGGATGCCGGGCAAACCAAACTCCGCTCAAATCTGCCCTTCTTCAGACAGCACACGGATGCCGTTTCTTTTGAACAGAGCCGCAGTCACACCATTCCCTGCCTTTTTCGTACCGTTGAATTCCCCATTGTAAATCATCGAGCTGCCGCAGGACGGACTGTTCTCTTTCAGTACAACAGCCGAAGCGCCCAGCTCCTGCGCTTTCTTTAAAGCAAGCCGGGCTCCTTCTATGTATTGTTCCGTAACATCATGGCCCGACTTATCCACCACCCTCGCCGCACCATCAAGCACATCATCCCCATCACCGCCGACAATCTCCGCAGGCAGCCGCGGCGTCGAAAACCCGCCAAGCAGCTCAGGGCAAACAGCCACCACCTTATTTTCTTTTATCAACTCCGCAATCTTCCCATCCAGGCAATGTCCGCCATCATACCGGACCTCCATGCCTGCCAAACAAGAGCTTACGAGAATCATCTTCTTCCCTCCTCTTGGACACATTTCTATAATTCGGTCCTTAAATCAATCCCAAAATGTCTAGTAATTTTCCCTTTGTTCATCACCATCTCATTTAAATCAACTCCGTTTTAGTTTTTCCCTGAACCTGCTATTCTTGCAGTCAAGTCTAGTGGTTGTTCATTTACAGATTTTAAAAGAAACAGGATTGTCATCCTCCCCTTCATACTCATCCGTCACGAGAAAACGTCCTTCTTTGGAATCATAGTCCCTCCCCCCCATGAAATAGAGGTTTGTTCCCTTATCATATTGTGTTCTTAGTAACATTATCAATCGTTGAATTAATTTCAAATGTTGCATAAAAAACCTTGAAAGGCATTTAGCCAATCAAGGTCAAACAGTATAAATAAATTATTCTTTATCTAAGAAACTAAGAAACCCTTTGAAGTCATTGCTACAGCTTTGGACCTCACTTAAATCCATTCCAATGAAAGGCACCTGTACAAATGGTTTAATTTCACTTTTAATATCAATACAATAAGCTGTATCTCCACCATCAGAACCGATGATTAATAAACCTGGGGCAAACTCTTCAACCCCATATGCATCGTTTAAATCTATTAGATCCTCTATTTTCCACAATACTAAATACGATTGACCAATTGCACCTTCTCCACCATTAGAAATTAATAGAAAGTCATAATATTCTTGTGGAAAGTTAACACTCAATAGTTCTTCAACCTTTTTAATATCGATTTCTGAAGCTGGTTCATTAAGTTCAAATTGGCTTAATAAAGCTTTAATTTGTTCGTCCATTCTTATCTTCCTTTACAAGTTAGTTATTTTTTTAGATTACGCATAAGGTTGTTCCAGTATCTTGTATATTCAGCATGCTCTTTCAGAATCAACGGAATTTTATTAGCATTATCAGTGGGACTTCCACCAAATTTAACTGGGTGAATTTCATGAATTTGTTTACCCTTTAGCTCTGGGTCTTTTCTATGCAATGCAGCATTGGCATTATTAGCTGCCTTTCTTGCGTTTTGATATTCTTCACCCTCAATCTACGGTAGAAACAGTATGCAAAGTGTTAGACATTGACATTCAGGATTTAATTGAGGTGGAGTAGTCTCAACTTAATAATCGTTCTATGTACGCACGAAGTTGCGAAAAATTTTAAAAAGCATGGGGAAAGTGAAGGTTAGGTTTTAATAAGAGAAAACGGTGGTATCTGATGAAATTGACCTTATTAACAGAAAGTATTTTTCTTTAAACAAGACATCCATTTTACTGCAATTAAGCGTACCATATAATTTGTTAAAAGATGGTATTGGGATTATTACGGTTATCCTTATTTAATGAGTAACAAGCAGTTTACTCGTCACCCACCCCCCAAAAAAACCTTGAGAGGCATATAGCCAATCAAGGTTTTCATCACTATTTTTTCCAATCATATCCTAAATCAACAAATCGGACATCCTCATAAACAAGTCCTTTATCTTGAAGAAAAGCACTTAAGTCTTGAAACTCATTTAAGATAATCTCCTCATTTTGCCACGATGCTTCACATTCATCACAGATGTAAATAATCAAGTCTAAATCAACAACTCTAGATTTATACACTAGACCATTACCGTCACATCGGGGGCACACTACATTTCCATTAAAGATATGCATTTTCCACCTCCTCTTTTACTACACCGTCTCTACGGTGATACTGGATATGCTGTAATAATTTTATTTGTATTAGGTTTCACCACTAAACGAAGCGCTGTTTCTCCATTAGTTCCTACTACTCTGCCCATTGGAACAATATAGGCTCCTGGATCACCTAATAATGGTTGACCTTTTTTCATCCAAGCTTCGTCTATTAGCGGCAGAACTTTAGTTTTAGGTACATTAAAAACAGTATGGTTCATTTTGTTTGGATTAGACTCGAGATGAGCCAATATATGTTTTACTCGATTACCAAATTTCTTATCATAACCATATTCTAATCCCCCAGATGAAGTCCATGTACCATCTTTATTATAAGTTAGCTTTCCTAGATTACCCTTACTATCAAACGAATCCGAGTTGTTCAAGTTGTTTGAATTGTTCGAGTTGTCTAAGTTTCTTTCTCTATTTGAATCTCCTTCCCTCTTCTCAATCCTCGTTTGGGTTTGCTTTCTCGGCTGCTGGGTTCGCTTGGCCACTTTCGGCTTTGCTTTCTTCGTTGTCCGGGTTACTTTGGCGGCTGAGCGGCTTTCTTTTCTCGGACTGCTCTTGATTGATCTTGCCGGCACTGTTTTCGGCCTCTTGTATACCTTCGCGGCCACACGCTTGGCTGTTGAACGGTATGTCTTCTTGGAGACTTTCTTTACCGTCCTGTATGCCTTGACTGCCCTTGAGGTTCCCTTGTAGGCTGCCTTGGCCAGCTTGGAAACCACACCCCCGCCCGGAATGAAGTTCGATGCGATGAAGACAGCTGCACCGGCTTTTTGGTACCACTTCGTCTTCCTGCTCCTAATCGTCCGGATATCATCCCCGATGGCATAATTTTAGGCTGCCTTTGATGCTTTTTTGATCCCTTTCTTGAGCTTCTTTAGCCACTTCGGCGCCAGGCCATCCGGGTCGATGTTGTTGACAGGATCAGCTTCCGCATACAGGTAACGGTTGAAGGAAATAGGATTGTCATCCTCCCCTTCATAATCATCCGCCACAATAAAGCGGCCTACTTTGGAGTCATAGTCCCTCCATCCCATGAAATAAAGCTTTGTATCCTTATCATACTGCACTCCATACTTTCCGACTTAGCGGAACGGATTGGCTGATGCCACTTCGGCACCAAGCGGAGTCGACGCATCTAACTTTAACAGATTCCCCCACTCATCGTAGGTATAGCGCGCAATCGTTTCCTGCAGCTCGTCAGTAATTGCGACAATATCCCGCGCTGGTTTTAAACATAAGCATATACTTTACCCTTGTACTTAAAATTCAATAACTGCCCGTTTGCCCGTGCCCTATTTATACTCATTATTCGCTGTCTTGTGTTTTCAAGCATACTCTCCTGTTATTTTTATTTTATTTTTTTAATAGAAATTGGTGGAGCTGACGGGGGGTTAAAATAAGCGTCGATGCGTGCTACAGTAATAAAAACAATAGAAAAAATCAATGAGCAAACAAAGGTTAAAAGAAAAAGTTTTAATGGCTTAATGTTCATAAAATGCCTACCTCCTGAATTTTAATTTAGTATAATTATACAATACTGAGCTATATTGGTAATATTCGTATTAAAAATTGATAGAAAAATAATAGCTTTATATTATCCTCCAAAATGTTTTAACAGCATGATTATTCCCCAATCATCTATTCATAAAAAAGCATGTAGACCTGGTCAATGAAACAGACTTTGTCTACATGCTGAAACAAGAAAACTCTTCTTGTTTTTTGATGACTTTGTTCAATATTTCCACTTTGAAATTTGTTTATTGAATGAACGATAAACCCTCCGGTGGTGAAAAGTGTGAAAAAGAGAACGGCGGAGAGATGGTTTCAGGAGTACTTTACGAAAGGGAATCAGGACATATTGGACGAGCTGACAGAAGAGGACTTTGTTTTTCACTCTAGAAACGGGGGTCACTCCCGTGAAAAGATGAAAGAGTTCATGGAATGGTATCGCTCTATATTCCACGATGACGAGTGGGTGATGGATGATTTGATAGAGCAGGGCGATAAATTGGTAGTCCGTTATACGGGGTGGATGACTTATAAAGGGGGGGGTTTGATATCCCTGCTGAAGACCAGCGCGTTATGGAAACGGGAATCAAAATCTTTCAATTCGCTGGTGAAAAAGTTAAGGAGCTATGGTGCGAAAACAGCGATGCGGCAATTTTATTTGAATTAGGCGCGCTGCAGAAAAATACACATAAGGCTTTTAATTAACATCCATCCTCGAAATGGATAATATTTACAAATTAGGCTTTCTGTGCTATAATTAAGAAAAAGCAGAAAAAAAGATGAGCTGTAATGAAAAAGCTCGTTCTGGCTTCCTTCTTCCTGGCCAATTTATACTTTGTCGGAAAGTTCCTGATTGTCTCTGAACCCAAGCTTAATTTATTGTAGCCGGTATTCTTTGTAGCAACCATTATCTTTTCCGGATTGTTGCTTTTTAAAAAAGAAAACCCCATCCTCTCGCTCGGCGTTCTGCTGACAAGCATGGGGTCACTTGGTATGTTTGGCTTCTTCTACTTCATTTCCAACATGATCGGGCCTCAATGAAAGAAGATTAAATCGTGCCCTGATGCGGGCTTTTTTTTATGGACTGGGATGATTTTTTCGTGGGAGGTGGAAATTCGCTTCCTCAGGTTGTTAAAAGTCCGAAAAGCATCTATGACCAGGAAATGAGGGGCCCGTGACCTCCAAAGAACGGCGCCCTGGGTGGACTCTTTAAAGCAAAGTCAGGATTGAGAAAAAAATCTGGATCCCTTGGACAGAAATCGGCTTGTTTAGGGCACAAGAAAGGGCTCAAAATGGACCAACAATCAGCACATTGGGACAAACAGACACTTTAAATACAATCCAGCTCTACAACCGCCTCCCCAGTTCTACGACCCTGTCACACAACCTCTCAACGAGCTTGGCCTCATGGCTGACCACAATGATGCCCATTTCCCTTTGTCGGGCGATTTCCAGCACGGCATGCCAAATTTGAGCCTGCGTGACAGCATCAAGCATGGTGGTCATTTCATCTGCAATCAAAAACCGGGTTTCAGGGCCAAGCGCCCGGGCCACGCAAAAACGCTGCAGCTCACCACCAGACAGCTCGCCCGGCCATCTTGCCAGCCATTCCTGCTCTATTCCCAGCGTATCAAGCAGTTCCTTGTCCGGCTTCCAGGCTTCATTCAAAATCTTATTCATTTTCCACCGCGGGTTGACCGCCCTTTCGGGATGCTGGAACACCAGCTGCACGGGGTGGTACCCTTTCACTGGGAGGGGATTTCCACCTAACGTCACACTGCCTTCAACAGGCTGTTCATAGCCGGCCAGAATCCGGCAGAAGGTCGTTTTGCCAAATCCGCTCGGTCCAACAAGGCCAACAACCTCCCCGGGCTCTACCGAAAATTCTACATTTTTAAAAAGCCACGGGTTTTTCCCGTACCGAAAAGATAAAGAATGCGCTTCAAGTTGCATGGATGCACCTCACACTCCCATTCCGCAATTTTCGCATATCCGGCAGCGCTTCACCGCATTCCGCCGAAGCCATCCCGCAGCGCGGGGCAAATAAGCAGCCTGAAGGCAAATCGTCCGGATGGGGCTGCGAACCTGGAATCGGTACAAAACCGTTTTGCGGGAGTGCCCGCCATAGCGCCTTGCTGAACGGGTGCCATAGCTCTTCCCCATTCCCCCTGAAATTTTCAACAGGCGAAATTTCCACCGTTGTGCCTGCGTAAAATACAGCGATCCTGTCGGCTATCTTAAGGGCCGATTCAATATCATGCGTAATGAGCAGCACGGCACACCTGCTGTCGGCAAATTCCCGCAAATGTTTGAGCGCTTCCGCCACACTCCGTTCATCAAGCCCTGGTGTCGGTTCATCGGCAATAATCACCCGTGCCCCGCTCACCATCGCAGTGGAAATCAGCACCCTCCTCGCCATCCCTCCGGAAAGTTGGAATGGGTACATTTTTTCAACATTTGCGTCCAAATGATAACGCTCGAATACCTCTTTTTGAGCGGCGGCGGCATTCCCGCTTTTCACGGAAGTGCGCACCTGTTCTCCAACCCGCATCAGCGGATCAAGCGAATTGACCGATTGCGGGACCAGCGCGATCTCCCTGCCGCACAAAGCTCTTTGACGGGGGGGAGTCAGAACTTCCCCGCCATATTTAATGCCCCCGCTGACGATTGCGTTCCGGGGAAGAATACCGAGGATGGCCTGGGCGAGCAAGCTCTTTCCCGATCCGCTCGCCCCTACAATCGCCATGATCTCCCCTTCTTCCACCTCGACACTCAGGCTGGAAATCACATTGCTCTTAACCTGCTTGAATCCTCTTGTATATCGTTTAAAAGAAACAGATAGATTTTCAACTTCAAGGATCGCCATAAATATCTCCTTACTTTAATAAAGCTACTCTTCATGAGTCTTCGAAGGATCGGTGAACAGCCGAAGGTTCCCGCCAATGACATCGAACAAACGCACCGCGAAAAGCAGGCTAAGCCCTGGAAAAAAGGCCAGCCACCATAAGCCTGAGGACAAATATTTCATCGACTCTGATAGAATGATCCCAATTGCCGGCTGATGAGGCGACAGCCCCATGCCCAAAAACGTAACCGCCGCTTCATGCAGAATCGCATGCGGAAACATGAGCAAAAAGCCGACAAGCAGCTGCGGAAGAATGTGGGGGAAAATATGCTTCGCTGCTATCCACCAGCCAGGCCTGCCCATTCTCCTGGACACTTGGACATACTCCGCCGAGCGGATTTGCATCATTTCCGCTCGGATGACGCGGGACAGGCTCGGCCAATGCGTGAGTGCGATCCCCACGATGATCCCTTTCGCCCCTCCGCCTAATGAAAAAGAAATCAGGATAAGCGTGACAAGGTGCGGGACACTGAGAAAAAGATCAATCAGCCAGGAAACGATGGCGTCAGCGGCTCTCCCCATCGTCGCAGCAATCATTCCAAGGAAAGCCGCAATCATGGTGCTTCCTAATGCCCCCGCAAGACCGACCCCCATGCTGAGCGAAAGCCCCATCATCGTCCTGGTGAACATATCCCTGCCGAGCCAGTCCGTACCAAAAAGATGCTCAAGGGAAGGAGGTGAATTCCGGTTATCAAGATGTGTCGCAATTTTTTCTTCATCCAAGATAAAGCCAAGTAAGACAACACCTGCAAGCAGCACAACAGCCAAAACTGTAATCAATATTGCACGCTGTCTTTTATTCTTCAAGGAACTCATTAGAGCCGTTCCTCCCTCAAGCGCGGATCGATCAGGCGATGCAGGATATCCCCTATAAGATTCCCGGCAAAAACAAACACGGCACTAAAAAGGACCAAGCCCAACAGCAGTGGCACGTCCCCTTTTATGCCCGCCTCTACCGTCGCCTGCCCGAGCCCTGGGTACGAAAAAACCTGTTCGGCAAGAACAGCCCCGCCAAAGAGTTCGCTGAAAGAAGCGAATTGCAGCATGAGGGCCGGAACCATAATGTTTCGCAAGCCATGTCTCCAAAACAGAACAAAACCCTGTTCTCCCCTTGCTCTCGCGAACAGAACATATTCACTGCCAAGAACATCGATCAGCTTCTGGCGGGTATGCAGCGCCACATTCCCGACACCGACGATGCTGAGCGTCACAGCGGGAAGAATCAGATGCTGAATCCTCTCGCTGAATGTAATATCTTCAGTAAGGACACCTGCCGGAACGCCGAGCCCAATAGGGAACCAGCCGAGCCAGACGGAGAACACCATCAGGACAAGGAGTCCCATCCAAAAAGTCGGGGTGGATGCCAGCGTGTAGCAGTACCATTGGATGATCCGGTCCGCTAGCGTCCCTTTTTTCATCGCTGCGACAGCGCCGAGTGCAAACCCGATGATCCCTGACAATATCCATGCTGCAAGCATGAGCGCGATGGAATGCCGGAACCGGACACTGATGATGTCGGCAACAGGCTCGCGATAAACCATCGACGTGCCCATGTCCCCTGACAGCAATGCGCCGGCCCAATGTGAAAACTGCAGCATGATTGGCTCATCCAGACCCCAATACTCGGCAATCTGCTCCCGCTGCTCCGGACCGACATTGACCATATCGGCACCAATGTATGCCTGCACCGGGTCGATGGGCGAGTTCTTGACGAGCAAAAACGAAATGAAACAAATAGCCGCCAGCAGCGTTGCCATCCTTAATACCTTCAGCAAAAGAAAGATTGCCAGTTTTCTGCTTTTCTCCACAATTACTCAGCCCATTTCCACTCTTCAATATTGTAGGTCAAAGGCCAGCCGTGAGTATGTGGCTGAATTCTTTGCTTCCCAATGTCCAGTCGGTCTTTTACAAGATATAAATGGTCAATATTCACCAGCCATGCCCACGGGGCATCGCCTTTGCCGCTAAGACCTGTGTTTCCGTCCCATTGCGCTTTTTTCCAATACTCCATCGATTCATTCATATCTGTTGTGGATAGCGCTTTTTCAAGGTACTCATCCACGGTTTCATTTTTATAAAAGCCTGTGTTATTATAGTCGATTCCGGCATATTTACTGCTGTATAGATTGTACATTTCATGCGGGTCATGGCTTCCCCACCCCAGCAGGACGGCATTGGAATACATCTCCTTTTCGATTGCATCCCAGCTTCCGCCCTCGATGTCCATCACGATGCCAAGCGGTTTGATCATGTCGGCAACCGCGATTGCGATGGATTGCCTAATATCATCGCCAGCAGGATAGTAGAGGGTGAACTGTGCTTTCACCTTTCCTTTTTCAAGAACCCCATCACCATCAGTATCCTTCCAGCCTGCTTCCTTCAATTTTTCCTTTGCTCCTGCAGCATCTCCATCATGAAAAACAGTCTCCGGATTCCACCATGGAAGTCCGTCAGCGGAAGTATACGCTTTCGTACCATGTCCTTCGAGTACACCGTCAATCAGCGCTTGTCTGTCAACCGCCGTATTGATTGCATGGCGGATGGCCGGGTCGGCGGTTACATCGTTGCCTGCCGGCAAACCCGACTTCGTCTTGCTTCCAGATTCGATACATGGAAACATGATGCCGCGGTTGTCGACCGACTTCACCACTGCAAGCTTCATGCCAGGCACAGCCTGCTTGCTGAATGAAGCGGGAATGGCCGCAACATCGACTTCCTTAGCTTTTGCAGCCGCGAAGGTCGCATCCTCGCTTAAGAACAGGAATGTCAGCTTTTTAAAATAGGGCTTCTGTCCATAATACTCGGGATTTGCTTTTACAATCAGCTGTTGCCCCTTGTCCCACTGGACGAGCTGGTAAGGACCCGATCCTATTGGCTTTTTGCTGTAATCTTTCCCGTATGCATGTTTAGGGATGATTCCTGTGACAATCAATGAGTTTATAAATGTGGATTGAGCTTTTTTGAGGGTAAATTCCACATTGTAAGGATCAACTGCTTCAACATTTTCCAATACATTCAGATCGACAACCGAGCCTTTTTTCAAGGCTGTTTCGAAGGTGAATTCCACATCTTCTGCGGTCACGGGCTTGCCATCTGAAAATTTGGCATCATCCCGCAAATCGACACTCCACACTTTTCCGTCATCGTTCACATGGTAGTTTGTTGCAAGATCATTGATGATGTTAAGGTCGTTATCCCTTTTTAATAAAGTGCTTTGAAACAGTGGCGAACCGTAGCGGCCCCAGCCCGTTGCAGGGTCAAAGCCTGCTTCAGGCTCCCCTTCAATTGACAGGACAAGCTCGTCAATTTTATGCTTGGATTCTTCGGATGAAGCCGATCGATCATTTCCGCAGCCTGTGAGCACAAATGCAAAAAGAAGCATGATCATTGCGGCAAATCCCGCGTATTTTTTATTCATCGTAAAACTCCTCGTCTATTAGTTACACTTTTTCAACAGGCGCGACCGTAAACTTCCCGTACTCCACACCCTTCAGACTTGTCAGCTTGTTGCTCAATTCCTGGATATCCTTCGCTTTCCCTTTGACCACGATGATTTCAAGGCAGCTGTGATGGTCGAGATGAAAATGAGTGGTGGCAAGGATAAAGTCGTGATATCCGTGCTGAATATTGGTCATTTCCTCAAGCAAGTTTCGCTGGTGATGGTTGTAAAACAAGAGGATGCTTCCGGCAACTAGCTGCTCACTCTCTTCCCATGACTGCTGGATCAGCGCATCGCGGACAAGATCGCGGACTGCTTCAGAACGATTTTCATAGCCTCTAAGCCCGACCAATCCATCAAACTTCCGCAGCAATGCACCATCCATCGATACTCCAAAACGTTTCAACGATGAATCTTCCATATATCACTCCACCTTTATGTATGTTCTGGTAACACATTTTTATAGATTCGTAACACGCAAAGTCAAAAGAATCACCCTATCTCAGGGTGATAGACGTCATTTCCATTTTAGACCTGGAAATCAGGACCAACAAGGTGATTCCCTGTTATAGTTTTAACAAAACGGTGAACGGGCTTACTTTATGACCACAACTGCTCCTTCATCCACCCGGTTTCCGTGAGCAAGTATCGTACTCTGGTATGCTTGCGCTCTTCATCGCCTTGCCAAAACTCCACTTCCTCCGCTTCCACTCTGCACAGAGTCCAATATGGATAAATGTAGCCGGGCTTCTTGCAGCTCTATTCAAGCACCAGGCTCTAGCGGATATAGTTTCCTATTTATCAAGAAATTCTCTCATGACCCTGCAGAAACCTTCCGGATCATAACAGTGGACATCATGGCCGCTGTATATTTCAATGGTGACAACTAATGTATATTTAGGGAGGTAACAATGTCAAAGGCTAAAAGATTGAATGAAATGATGCTGATGCTGAATCGGAAGAAACGCTTTACAGTCGGAGAGCTGGCCAAGGAGTCCGGGGTTTCAAAAAGAACAGTATTGAGAGATTTGCAGGAATTATGCGAAATGGGCGTACCATTGTATTCAGAGGTCTGCCCGCACGACGGCTATCAAGTTTTGAATGAAAGAAATCTTCCTCCCATCACCTTTAGTGAGGATGAATCAATCTCGATCTTTTTCTCCATCCATAACCCCCCGTATAATCTGGAATGACTTACACTTCCATCAACAGATTAATGAACATTCTCCCCTACAGTTTCATCGAATCACTCATTCAATAATGCTTTTAGCGATTTCTTTTTCCAATAAAAATAGTGGTACATGGATTGAACAAAGAAATTCGTCAGGAAGGCAATGGGATAGGCCAGCCAGACACCATTTATTCCAAGTGAGGTATAGCTCGATAGTAAGTATGCAGCCGGTACTTGAATCAGCCAAATACTTGCTATCGTAAAAATAGTCGGCCATAAAACCGTTCCTGTTGCTCTCATTTTTGCCGAGAGCGACATCGTATGGCCTAAAATGGCATAGCCCCAAAACGAGATAAAAATAAGGCCCTTTGCTATCTTGATTGTCTCACCGTGATCCAGAAAGATATTCAAAATGGGATCTGCCAACAAATAGACAATAAGAATCAGGATTCCTCCCAGCAGATAATTCAGCTTAATACCCACCCTGGATACTTCATTAATCTGTAGGAACTTTCCGGACCCCACCGCTTGCGCAACAAACACGGACATGGCTATCGAAATGCTCATCGCCGGGATTTGAACATAGCTCGCAAGCTGATTCACAATCCCGTATGCTGCAGTTGCATGAAATCCATAATCATTGACGAAAGTAATGACTGCTATTTCCGACATGGAAATAGCAACCATGCTAATACTTGTAGGGATTGCTAATTTTAGCAAGCTTTTTAGTATAGGGCCTTTTAAGCGGAAGTTTTTTAGTATGATAGAGTCTAACTTTAATATATGACCCCTTTTGTATAAGTACCCCATAAGAAACAAAAATGCGATAAAACTGGATAATACTGCGGCGTATGCCGCACCGTTCAAGCCCTGCTTAGGGAACCCAAACCAGCCTGAAATGGATATTGGCAGCAAGATAATATTTGTCACAACGCTAACCAACAGGAAGTAAAACGGAGTCTTGGAGTCGCCAACCCCTCTCATAAATGTCGTGTATACCATATATAAGAACGTAATCGGAAGTGTGATGAAAAGGATGCGCGCATAACCGGCACTTATTAATAAAATATCATCTGGTGTCCCCATCCATTTAAGGATATTTTCAGTAAAGAGTGTTCCAAACACTGATACCCCAATCGATATGGTCAGTGTAAAAGCCAGCGTGACTCCTACAACCTCTTTCATTTTGGAGATATTTCCGCCGCCGTATGTTTGGCCTACCAGAATTGAACTTCCAGATCCTATACCGATCGCAAAAGATATAAGGAAGAAGAAAAGCGGAAAAAATGCCGAAATTGCCGCTAAAGACTCTACACCTAACGCTTGCCCAACGTATATAATTCCAAACACCTGGCCCAATGACTGCAGGACACTGGCAAGAATCACTGGAATCAGAAAAGCGACCATCGGCTTTGCCATTTTTGCATGACTTTCTTTATTCATTTTTGAAAACTCCTTTGTCGGAATTGTAATCTTCAAAGGTTCGGAATGAATACGATAAAATTTCACTTTGTTATTTTTTCAGCCAATACTTGCTTCCATCCGCTTCTCTATCTAGAAATCCGTACTCGATTAAATATCTTCTGATAATGACATAATCCTCGTAAAAACCTTCCAGTATGGCGTTCAATTCTTTTTCGCTATACATACGCTCTTTTTCAATATGCGTTGCAATTTCCATCAAGACAGCAAGCCTCTGTTTTTCCTTCGGCGGAAATTTCTTCAAGCGTCCCTCCGGAAGGAATTTCTTAACGATTCCTTCTTGTTCTTCCTGCGTAATATCATATCGTTCATCGACCATCCTGGCTGTTTTATGCGGAGTGATAAAAGCTGGCGCATACTGGTCTTTTTCTTTCAGCAATTCCATCATCGCCAAAAAGATCTTTGCCTGCCGTTCCTTCTCTTTTAATGCAAAACGATGGTGCCGTATTGTATTGGCGCTGCCAATGCCCATCTCTTTTTGGACCTCTTTGTCACTTTTACCCTGATAAAAAAGTCGAAGAAGCTGATTTTGATGGTCTGTGAGGCCGGTCAGTTTCTTATCCAGCCCGATCATATAGTGAAATACAGATTCGTGTGTGCTCTCAATATGGATACGTGTATACCGCTCCGCTTCGAATAACACCTTGTCATGAGGATAAACAATCCCTTTTTCAAATTTCTCGCCGCACAGGAGGCAAATATACGAATGGCTATCTTCAACATATCCCCGTTTAAGTTCTTCAACCGACGCGTTCCAAAATGATTCCGAAATCTCCATAGCTATACCACCTTCAATTTAATGCAAACAAAATCTTTAAACGTTTGTCCTTATATAAACATATTACGTTTTGGTTTGTCTATTGTCAAACATTTTCAATAAATGTTTGAATTATTTTTTTAGGACATCCTCCCAGGCTTCTTTCAATAACAGGATTCCCGCTTCCATGTCACCCTCACTGATTCCCCCAAATCCTAAATATATATTGGGATAGCCGGTCCCCTCCCGGCTCATCCACATTTGCCGGAAGTCATACACACGGACGCCTTTTCCTTCCGCCAGTTGAAGCAGTTCCTTTGCGGTACTTGATGTTTTTACCGTCGTTTGAATATGCAGCCCCGCGCTGTGCCCGGTGATCTCAACCGCATCGCCAAAATAGTCTGTAATCAGTTCGATTAATGCAAGATGTTTATTCCGGTATGTGTTTCGCATCCTGCGGATGTGCCGGTACCAATGGCCTTGTTCGAAAAATTCATCCTTGGATGTTTCGAACTAACTGTATTGATTAGAAGCGATAGATTCCCGATCAGCGGTGATATAATCCCAGTAGCTATAGGAATTCCCCAAAACGCTGCAAACCTAAAAACAGCCGCACTCACAACGGAGAGCGGGCTGCTGATTGTTAAAATTACTGATTATCACAAAGAATAAAATCACTTATAAAATGATCCGGATCATGACACCAGGACTGCCGACAAATGTTCTGTCAAACAAATCTCGGTCATCCTTTTTACGTTTTTTGTCTTCATTGTTCATTTACCCTTCCTTCTTGTAGGAATGTATTAAGTACCAATTAAATTTATACCTGTGTACTTAATAAACCTATTAAAATAGCATGTACCCGAACCGAATGGTATGTTAGACCCGCAGGCTGTTTGTATCTTGATTATATACTATAAAAATGTTCAAATGGATTTAGAATTCCATCTAATGGCAAAGGGGGCAGGAGGTATTATGAAACCTTTAAGCGGAAAAGTGGCTTTGGTTGCTGGAGGAACTAGAGGGGCTGGACGGGGGATTGCTATTGAACTAGGAGCAGCTGGAGCGACGGTATATGTAACCGGCCGCACGACACGTGCACAGCGCTCAGATTATGACCGTGATGAAACTATTGAAGAGACAGCAGAGCTTGTCAGCAAAGCTGGGGGCAAAGGAATTGCCGTACAAACGGATCATTTAAAAAAAGAACAGGTTAAAGCCTTAATGGAACGCATCGAGGAAGAGCAGGGCCAGCTTGATATACTCGTTAATGACGTTTGGGGCGGTGAAAATCTCCTTGAATGGAATGTACCTGTATGGGAGCACTCCATAGATGGAGGGCTTCGAATGCTCCACCAGGCAATTGACACGCACATCATCACAAGTCACTATGCCTTGCCGTTGTTGATTAAGTATAAAAACGGCCTCGTCATTGAAATGACGGACGGCACTGCAGAATACAACGCTAAAAACTATCGGCTATCGCTGTTTTATGACTTGGCAAAGACATCTGTGAACCGCATGGCGTGGAGCCTGGCCCAGGAGCTTCGTCCGCATCAATGTACAGCTGTCAGTCTTACTCCAGGTTGGATGCGCTCAGAAATGATGCTGGACCACTTTGGAGTAACCGAAGATAACTGGCAGGATGCAATTGAACAAGAACCTCATTTTGTCATTTCGGAAACACCGCGTTTTGTAGGACGAGCGGTTGTAGCTTTAGCGGCTGATCTCAATGTAGCCCGTTGGACTGGCCAATCTCTTTCCAGCGGACAACTCGCACAGGTTTATGGATTTACCGACCTTGATGGTTCCTCGCCTGATTGCTGGCGATATCTGGTCGAAGTCCAAGAAGCGGATAAACCCGCTGATGCAAGCGGGTACCGATAAAGTAAAAACCAGGTTTCCATATGCTAAACCCACTGATTTTATTAGGTTGAATCTTTTGTAAAGAGCCTTTTAATACCGGTCTCTCTTTTCTGCTCTCAAAATTTTTCCGTTTACATTCCCGGGTATCAGGTTATAGGTAAAGTGAAATACTACGTGGTGCAGACCGGAAATATGACAATGAAAGCGAGTGATCTTGTATGGCATCTGAAAGCACGCTATTACCCCCGATGACCGAAAAAGTTAATATGAACACGGCACCTTACATAAATCGTTCCATTCAAAAAAGAATTGATAAAAGTTTAGTCTACTATAGAAAACAAAACACAAGCGAAATAAGAAAACGGCTTACGGAATTAGATCTTGAATGGGACACAGAGCGGGTCCTGAAGGCAAACTTGGCTTCCGTTGTTTTGCTATCCTCCATACTTGGACTTAGGAAAAGTAAAAAGTGGATGATATTATCAGGCATTGCAAGCGGATTTATGATCCAGCATTCCCTCCAGGGCTGGTGCCCTCCTCTATCGTTGATACGAAGATTAAATGTGAGGACAGCATCAGAAATTAATGAAGAAAGAGATGCACTGCTGCAGCTTCTTAAGGAACGAAATTGAAAAAAAGGGATAGCAGGTACAGGAATGCACAGAAGATATGGAAGAAGAAATTCGGAGAGCCGGACTTCTGTTGAAAGATTCTTGGGGTGAAGGATTTGACCATATGATTTGGAGAAGAAGGATTGAGGGTATGTCCATTATCTTTAAGACATAGTCTCTTTTTCCCATTTTCAAAGAGAGGGAAAACCATTGAGCGGTTTTAAAATCGGTGATACCTTCTTTTCTTTAGCACAAGTATCTGTAATCACGATTCTGAAGCATAGATGTGAGGGCAAAAATAAATAACCAACCTATTTGTAGCTAGGCTGGTCACTGTAGCATTATTAAAAATTCACTTATTACCTGGAGCTGGCTGGTCCACACCTCTTACACGGTGGCGATGCCCATCATTTTCAGTCGTATAAAAATCATAATAATGAACATGCATGCCATTTCCTACTGGAATTGCTGGTCCAGAATAAGCTTTATAACGATGGTAATGCCCATTTTCAAAGACAACATATCCCTCGGTAAAATGAATATGATTGTGGTCCTGAGTCACTATAGGGGGAGAAGTAACATCTAAACATTGATGAACATGCCCCGCCTCAACCGAAGTATAGTCAACTGAACCATGAGTGTGGTGCGGTACAAATCCGTTAACGAAATCATCCTTACCAACTTTAGGCATATACTCACCTCTTGTCAATTTGTTCAATCCAGCTATATCTTGTTAAATTTTTTACAGGCAAGTTACATAATCCATTATTGCATATGCTGTTCTGCAACTTTTTGTGCATTTAACCTTTCTTCTAAAACGTGAATCATATACAGGAAGTGGTCTGCCTCCCGTAAAACATGGTCTGCTAATAGTGGATTTATCACGCTACGAATCTGACAAGATTGAATAAGATCCAGCCCGGCTTTCTTAAATGCTCGAAGTTCCGTAGTTGCATTTTCACTGTCTTTATTCATTTTCCCGATTATTGGATACGTAGGCTGCTTATGATATAACATTGACTCTACATCTCTTGCTTGATTTAATAGTGTCTCAAAATCATCTCCAAATTTCCTGGCAGTATTGACTAGGTTTCTTTCAGACTGGTCCATTAATGATGAGATAAAACGGGAATGCTCCATCATTATTCTCAGCCAGAATACATTTTCGTTAATGATGGCATCCTGAATAGGTTCTAAGATTCCCTGATTAAATTTCTTTAGTGTCCTCATAAAATATTCGGCTTCACGGGCTATATGATCAACAAGCAAAGGAAAATTAAAGCCGCTCACTCTACAATTTATTATCATAATAAGTAAATTCCGCTTAAAATTCCTGAACCCATGAACCAATTCAATACTTTCCTCATTTAATTTCCTTACTAACGCCACATTGTTTGGCACTTGATACGACTTTTTTTCCTGCTGTTCAAAATAATAATGAAACCTGTCAGTTTGTTGTATTAGTTGAGTATCTTTTCGATTAAATCCGTCGCCTAAGAAAAGTGCGTGTTCTTTCATTATCCTGAGCCAAAATCTATTTTCAGTTAGAGAACGTTCAACAAATAATTGTTCAGTAAGAGACTCAGGTTTTGCAGCGAACGATTCAGGTGCAACTAACATCTGATTAAACTGGTCCATACTGATATGACCAGGCAATTGCGGCTTATTCTGCATGCTTCTTCCCCCAATCCTGTGGCTATATTACTTAAGATATTTATTTGAAGATAAAAATATGTTTTCATCTTCAAATTAATTTCAAATTCCACAAGGCTATTGGGGGAAATATCTAATTTTTAAAAATGAACAACGAGATAAAAAAATCCCCTGATACAAATGCAAAAAATCACATTAAATCAGGGGAATCATATAGGTTAATCTGGAATCATTTGAACAAGAAAGCTGCTTTTTGGCGGATATTAAATGGTAGCTTACAGTAAAAGAAACATACTCATTCTCTCTTATCTATTATTATTTCATATCACTTTGCAGATTTAGAAACAGGTGCCAGACTTTCAATTCTCAGGTTGTCGACAATAAATGTTCCTTCGCCTGTATCCTCATTCAAGTCTGTACCATCACTGAAAATTCCGATATAGGTTTGGCCATTCTTGGAGCCAGTGACAGTAATTTCAGCCGTTTTGGTTTCGGTTGATGCAGCAAGTGTATCATTTACGCTTAAACCTTTTGCATCCGCAATACTCGTTACATCAATCTCTTGGTCTCCTGATATGATGCGGTAGGAGTCAGCAGTTGTTTGGTAATCAAATGAAACCTTATAGGTAACACCCGGTTCAAAGCGGAAATGCTGCGGAATGGTGCGGTACAGTAATCCATTGTTTCCGGTATTCACTTTAACGGACCAGTTTCCCCCGATGACGTCATCCACTAATTTTTTGCCTGCCCATCCTTTTTGTGTATATGGGGCATGCAATTCAGACAAGTGAATCCGGTTATCTTCCACTCCTTCTGTATTGCCAATAACAAAAGGGTAAATTCCTTGCACGACGGATTCAAAGTCTTGTTCAAATACTGTTGGAGATACTTTGTTTTTTAAAGATTTTTGAATGATACGAATATCGTCAAATTTTGTGCTGCCTTTTCCTGCCTCGCGGCTAAGGATTAATTCTGCCTTATTAGAAGTAGCTGTAAAGCTTACTTGCATTCTCTGCATTTTGCTGTCGTAGCCATCATTTGTGGCGTGCGAGTCTGCTTTTACATAATTCTTTTGCAAACTGCGCAGCGAGTAATTGCTTGCAGCTTTAGCTCCGCCATTCACTTTGATGCCAGCCTTCACATCACTGTTATTTTCCACATAAACCTCCGCCACATAATCTTTGCCACGTTCAAGGTCAGTTATGGTGCGGCTCACGCTTGTATTGCGTGCCGGGTTTTTCATGCTCAAATAATAGTCCCCGCTGCTCAAGGTATGGTCATCTTTCTTTTGACTTGTGCGAGCGACACTCACAGCATTCTTATCTCCGGCAACCTTTGTATACTGGTCTTTAACGGTTCCTGAATTGAACCCTGTGTCATATACATGGGCATCCTTACTCCAATTGCCCACTTGTAAGCCTTTTTCTTTTTTCGGTACAACAATATAAGGAGTGGCAGCGTCCGCCTTCAAAGTAATTTGATTTTGGACAACCTTGACTTTCTGAGCATCTTTTCTGCCTGTGTCGGTCAATTTATATACATAGACTTTAGATGCGCCTGCATACTCGTCTGGGAGCGACCAAGTTGTGGTACCGCCCTTTAGGTTCCAGTGGTACAGTTTTTCAGAATCTGGTGTCAGTGCAGTGAAATCCTGTTTGATCCATGGAATCAGATACGCATGTTCATCAAGGACAATATTTCCATTCAGGGTAATCACGCGTTCTCTTGAGTTGTCTTTTCTTGTTACGACAACTTCATCTCCGTTGCTTGGGTCCTTCAATGTAATTTCTTTTTCCAGATTGGTTTTTTCCTTGTCGCCTTCGCTATTTTCCCAATCATTGACGTAGTATTTCTGCAAAAATTTCGTTGGGACATTCGTATCGAATGTCATTCGGATAAACTGGTCAGTGTTCTTATCAGATTGCCAGCCTTCAAAACCGGCTAATTCAAAACCGCCAAGCAATGGATGATCAGCCGTTCCGCCTGCCTCAGGCCAATTCAGCACCCAAGAATCCTTTTGGTGGTTGCTAATAAAACGCAGGACCTCAGAGTTGATTCCCTTGTTGGCTGGCCCGCCGTAGTTCTTATCCGTAGCCCAGTGCTGCCATGTAGAATAATTGGCCACTGCCTTCCCAAACTCGGTTGTCACTCTCCAGCCCCGATCTAGGAACTGCTCTGAAATACGATTGGATTCCCATTGATCCTGATACCATACATCCAAGTACACGAAGTCAAGGCCTGGTGCAGCTTCCTTTAATTCGTCCAGTCGTTTTGCACGTGTTCCTGAGTACAAATCCTTTAATTTATTGATTGTATAGGATTGATCCAGCCATCCCCATCCTCTGGAGTTTGGTCCATCAATCAGATCTTCACTGAAAGCTTTTGCTTCTGGATAGGTTTCTTGCGCATTAATATGGACCCCAAACTCAGAATTGTACTTATGGCCTTCACGAATCAGTGTTTGTAAATCGGCAGCGCCGCCAATCCGCTCACCGACATTTCCATAATCCGGGTGTGCACTGTCGTGGCCTTCATTACCATATCCTTTTAACAGCACAGACTGGCCCAATCCATCGGTAGCGAGCGCTACCTTTTTAACATGATCCAATGTTTTTAGGAATGGCTGTTGCGCCTGTGATCCAAAATTCATCGCGATCCGTGTACCGACAAGATTGTTTACATCTTCCGATCCTGGAATGTACTGCATGATCTCACGATAAGCAATCGCCCCATCCTGCCAGTCCACTTCATTATCATTGTTCATATCGTCAGCAATCGCAATCTTCACTGTCGGTTTATTGGATTGGGGTTCCGGCATAAATGCCCTTTGATAATAGAGCTGGCTAGAACCAATGCCCACGGCTTTCGTTCCATCCTCATTCTCGTACCGATGGGCAACCAGGTTACGATAGCCATTGACTTCCGAAGACGACCATACACCTGCACTCAACGAGTCCGTTGACAAGAAAGCAGTATAATAACTTTCAGAATTCCCAATGCCTCCTAGAGACGAGTCGACAGTCACATCGACATCCCCCGGTTTCGTCACATTACTGCTGAGATTTGTTAATTTCGCTTTGGCATTGGCTTGAGCTGAATTGACTGAGATGAAGTTCATGTCAGCAAATTCAACCGTTTCAATTTTTGCGCTTCCGCTATTTTTGATTTCTTCGAAAGTGTAGATAACTTTATTTTTTTTAACTTTCAAAGAAACTTTGAAGGCCGCATCAAGGTTCTCATATTCATCGCTTACCTTTAATGTATACAGCGCTTCGCTTTTGCTTAGCTTTTCAAAGCTTACTTCCGGATAATAAAGCTTTCCGTTCACTTTCAATCCGTAAACAGACGTTTTTTGCCCGTCCATCACCTTATCTCCAACCCGGTACTCGATTACTCGAGGGAATACTTGGTCAATCATGACATCCATATAGTCGGATGTTAATGTATCCTCAATAGGTGGAATGTTTGGTTCTTGAGGAGGAACATTTTCTTTTATTTTAATATTAGAAATTTTAATATTGGCAGCACCACGGCTTTTTTCAAATCCGAGTAAGCCGGCCTGATTCACGCCGCCTGTCAATGTCCAGGAATTTACCTTTTGATCATTAATGTATAAAGTAGCTTCATCGTCCATGAATTTCAATCGTAAATGATAGGTTTTATTTGCTTCTAACGGTACGTTTGAAGTCATATCCGTCCAGCTGTTGGAAGGACCAAAGGTCTCGCCAAAGTACAGGTTGTTCCGGTCTCCTGTTCCCACATACGTGTAGGCCGATGGGCTTTGGACACGATAGATGAGGCCAAAACGGTTCATAACTCCCGTTTCCGGAGTGATGTCCGCTTCAAATATACCATTCTTTATTTCTTTTACTTGGTTGTAGACAATACGATTCTTTTGGGTAGATGTAACATGGAAAGTTGCAGAACCATCTTCATTATAAGTAACGCTTCCGTCACCCGAGATAATTTTCAAATCACCATTTTCCAGTTTGTTATCCGTGATGTCAACAAGTTCTCCCTCTTCTGTTGCTGTGCCTCCATCCTGTTGGTCTGTCTGTTTTACAATCTGATTTACCTCATTTTCTTCAGGCGAAATTGTAACCGATGGATTCGTTGTTTCCGCTTCTACCTGTAAAGTCGGCATAACTCCCGTCAAAACAGTTGGCAAGAATAATACTGATGCAAGCAGAATATGACTAGATCTCTTGTAATACTTGCTACCCAAATCCTCTCCTCCTTAGAATTGTGATACTTTTGATAGAGGTCAATATCTTTTACTTGTTGTACGAAGATCGAATATTACCCTCTACTTGTAACTTTATCCTTTATTAAAGCGCTTACACAATAACGATATTGTCTTGTTTTTTAGGAATATTGTTATAAATGTAAAAAAACAATGAACAGTAAATAGACTGTTCATTGTAAAGCTATATCATATTTATTCCATATCCAAGGTACGGATAAAGCGGTAAAATCCTGCTTTTCCTTTCTCATCACGTTTAAAAACAGCGGCATCTTCCAGCACCTTCAAAAACTTCTTGCCTACTTCTTCTCTTACAAGCACCTCAACATTTGCCTGATTAGCAACATCTTTGTAACGTACTTTTAACTCTTCAGCCCATGCGGAATGATAATCGGCAACATGATGTATTTCGCCAAGTATAAATTTTTGCACTTGCTCAAGCTCCACTTTCAAACGTGCCGGTAAAACGGCGAGCCCCATCACTTCGATCAGGCCGATGTTTTCCTTTTTAATATGGTGGACATCTTCATGGGGATGAAAAATGCCCAGTGGATGTGCATCGCTCGTTCGATTGTTACGCAAAACCAAGTCCAGTTCAAATACATCTCCATTTTTTCGCGCAATGGGCGTAATCGTATTGTGCGGGGTTTCACCCGTTCTTGAGATGATTCCAAGCGTATCATCACTATAATTTTGCCATTGCTTCAAAATATGTGCCCCGGCTTCTACAAGAGCGCTTATTTGTTCCGAATGAAGACGGATAACAGACATCGGCCATTTAACAATGGAGCATTTTACATCAGGAAACCCTGACATTTCAAAGGTCCAGTCTGAATCCGCCTTTGCCATGGCAAATTCGTAATGGCCGCCTTGATAATGATTATGGGATAAAATCGAACCGCCTACAATTGGCAAGTCCGCATTCGAGCCAACAAAATAATGAGGAAACTGCTCAACAAAAGTGATTATTTGCAAAAAAGTTGTTGGGCAAATTTTCATATCCGTATGCTTTTCTGAAAGCAAAATACAATGCTCATGGTAGTAAATATACGGTGAAAACTGCAGATACCAATCCTCTCCCAATAAATCAACCCGAATCATTCGGTGATTAGATCGGGCGGGATATCCAATTCTCCCTGCATACCCCTCATTTTCAACACAAAGCAAGCATTTCGGATAGTCTGTTTTCTCCATTGTCTGTTCGAGCTCAATACTTCTAGGATCTTTTTCCGGCTTCGATAAATTAACCGTAATATCTATCTCGCCATAGTCTGTATCAACCTTATATTCTATATTATTCCGAATCCGCTTCATCTGTATGTAGTTACTATTTTTACTAAACTCATAGAAATATTCGGTGGCAGACTCCGGGCTTTGATGATATTTTTCAAAGAAAAGCCGATTAACAGCTGATGGACGCGGAATCAGACAGTTCATCAGCTTGCTCGAAAAGATTTCTTTATCATCAAAAATATCTTCTATTACTTTATGAGCACACGCATATTCTATCAATTGTTCCAGTAAATCAGGGATATCTTGGCCAGTTTCCCCTGCTGCTTCCGCTTCTTTGAACTCCGTTAAATGCAGAAGAGACAAGATTTTATTTCGGGCATAGATTTCATCTTGCTTCTCCATTAATTGAGCACTAATCGCTTGATTGATTAATTGTTGAACCAGTTGATGAATCACTTTCTTCACCTCTACCCCTGTCTTCATCTACAGTATCTCGCTTGTTATTAATTTGCTTTATCGAACCATGAGCTAGCTGTCTCATTCAATACGAGATTCAGTTCTTCAATATTTCTTTTACCTGCATCCTGCAACCAGTCACGGCCTGCTTGCACACCATTTGAAGTAAAAGGTGCGACACCGTCCTTCCAGGTTGCCCGGCCGCATAAAACGCCGTTAAAGGTAGAACCTGACTCTTTGGCGAATTTCAAAGTTTCCTGGAATAGTTTCGCGCTTACTCCCGCGCTTAAGAAGATAAATGGCAGCTGGGTTGCATCACTTTGTTGTTTAAAAAAGCTAGCAGCTTCTTCTTTACTGTAAACAGTTTCTCCCTCTGTATAGCCTTCCACATAGTTCATATTCACCGGAACTTCTACTTTCAGCACATCAACATAATATTGCAGCTTGGAGAACTCCTTCATTGCGCCAATCACTTTATGCGGTTTTACCTTTGCGTAAGCTTTACCTTTTACATCATCATTTTCAGCATCATATGTGACAATTTCCAAGAAGAATGGGATATCCTCTGCAACACACTCTGATCCCACTCGTTCCATATAGACATGTTTATAATTATTGATTTTTTCATCTTCATCGACATCATAGTAGAGTAAGAATTTGATTGCATCGGCACCAGCTTCTTTTAACCGTTTCACAGACCATTCCGGCAGTAAATCCGGAAGGCGGCCCACTTCTGTCGCGTCGTAGCCTGTTTTTTCATAGGCAACTAATAAGCCTGAATCTTTGTCACGGACCTTTGCTGCGGGCAGACCGTATTCTGGATCTAAGAGAATCGCAGTCGAATATGGTGTTAATTCCTTAGAAACCAATTCTTTGAAAGTGATAATGCCTTCATCTCCAACATGGCTCGCCCCGCCGGATGCAATCATCTTTTTCAATGAGCCACGCTGGTCAATGGCTAATGCTCCAATTACACCATTTTCATCTGATAGGCGTTTCAACGCTTCCATTTTATTACTGGTAAGCTGTAACATCGTCATGCTCCTCTCTCAATCTACTTTCTCGACTTTAATAAAATCAAAGTACTCGTTCATCTTGTTCACATCAATATAACCGGTTCCAGCTTCCATCGTATTTAACATTCCCGTCGTCATAGCCGTTTTCAATATAGTCTCGACCGATTGATTCCGGTTCAGGGCCACTGCAAAACCAGCAACAGTTGCATCACCGGAACCAACAGGATTGACCACTTCTATTTTCGGGATTGTAACCTTATAATCATCATCACCATGCCTGACAAAGGCTCCTTCACCGCCCATGGAAACGATGATCCATTCAATCCCATGAAATAGCGGGTGGTTTAATGTCTGTTTCAAATTCGCGATTTCTGCGTCCACTTTCATGCCCAAAAGCTGGGACAATTCCGCTGTATTTGGTTTTATAGCAAATGGTTTTTTCTCACACAGCAAGGCTTGACTCAACGATTCTCCTGATGAATCCAAAATCATGCGAACGCCCATTTTATGACTGATCTTAAGCATTTGCTGATAATAGTTCGCTGCCAAGCCTTTGGGCAAACTGCCCGAAACTGCCACTAGTGAAGTGTTTGCAAGTAAGCCTTCAAATTTTTCTAGAAAGGCAGCGCCTTCCTCTTTAGATAAGGCCGGCCCTGATTCTAAAATCTCTGTTTGCATCCCCTCATGAAGAATGGCGATGCAATTTCTCGATTCCTTTTTGATTTTCAAAAAATCATTGGGAATATTGCTCTTATTTAATTCCTGAACGATATAATCGCCGATTGTTCCGCCCAGCACACCTGTTGCCATGACGGCTTCTTCCATTTGTGCAGTCACCCGGGCAACATTCAGACCTTTTCCTCCAGCCGTTTTACGTAAATCTTCAACCCGGTTGATATCGTCTAACTTGAAAGACTCAACGTGATAGGAAATATCTACGGATGGATTCATGGTCACAGCTAAAATCATCGTACTCACTCTTTCTGGTTGTTATTTAATCTTGATAACGACAGACACCATCAGTATAAGTCGCGATTAAATCCAGTGAAGGATTCAACACGATAAAATCAGCAGCATACCCCTCAGCAATTTTTCCGCATTCATGATCGATCGCGACGCTTTTAGCTGGCGCGGTGCTTGCCATATAAATTGCTTCTGCAGGAGAAGCAATTCCCCATTTGACGGCATTTTTAACAACATCTTTTAATTGCAGGATACTGCCGGCTAAACCTCCGCCAGCCATAAGGGCTGCCCCTGCTTTAACTTCTACAGGAAATTCTCCAAGCTGATAGTTTCCTTCCGGCATTCCGCCAGCCATCATACAATCGGTCACCATAACGGTTGAATCTCTGCCGCGGGTATTCATTAAAATATTTGCTGCAACAGGATGGACATGGTGTCCGTCACAGATGAGTTCGGCAAACACATCTCTTAAATTCATGGCTGCTCCGGCCATCCCAGGCTCACGATGGTGCAGACCGCTCATTCCATTGAAAGTATGAACAAATATGGAAGCCCCTTTTTCAACCGCAGTTTTTGCTTCTTCATACGTTGCATCGCTATGCGCTAACGCAACCGAGACTTTTTCACTCACTGCATATTCAATAAATTCAGCTGAACCTTTTCTTTCTGGAGCAATCGCAATCTTTTTAATGAATTGATGCGATAGGTCCTGCCATTTTTTCAACTTGTCAATGGAAGGATCGCAAAAGTACTTCTCATTTTGAGCCCCTTTATGTGTTTCAGTAAAAAATGGTCCTTCCAGAAAGATCCCCTTAATTTTTGCTCCTTGCACACGGGTATAATTTGCACCAATCATTTCAACCACACGATTCAACGATTCTGTTGAAGCTGTTAAAGTTGTCGGCAAAAATGATGTAACACCGCAAGACAGCAGCCCTTCAGAGATCTGTTTCAATCCTTCAAAGTCATTGTCCATCACATCATGATTTCTAAATCCATGAATATGTGTATCCACTAAGCCAGGGGCAATCCACCGCCCCCCATAATCAATGATTTCGTCTGACTCGTCTGGCCTTTTTTCTGAATAGGCACCGAATTTCCCATCTTTTATTTCGAGAAAACCAGGTCCTTCTACCTTATCTTCAAGAAAAAATTTCTCCGCAAAAATGAATGTTCTCATGCTTCTTTCCCCTTAGTTATATACTCGGCGTTCACGTAATTCTAATGATTGTATTTGTGAATGGTGACACCTTTCACAACACGGTTTACCGTACCTGTTGGTGAAGGCGTATCTGGTGTATTCCCAACTTTTATAGAAGCTAGCAATGAGATAGCTTGCCCAATCATGACAAAAGGCAATGCCAGGTAAGCATCCGGGATGGATTGAGCCTTTTCAACGAACAAGAACGTGTTCCCGTCATAATTCATTTTTCCATCGACCTCTACGGCACAAATGTAGCTGGCAATATTATCACGTTGCAATTCCACTAACATATCGTGATCGTATTGCCGTGTATAAGGATGATTAGAAACAAAAACGAAGACGAGCGCCTTTTCATTGACGAATGATTTAGGGCCGTGCCGGAATCCCAACGATGAATCAAAGGCGGTGACAATTTTACCGGCAGTCAGCTCCAATATTTTTAACTGTGCTTCTCTTGCAACCCCTTCAAAGCTTCCTGAGCCAAGATAAATAATCCGGTCAAAATCACGTTCAATGATTTTTTTGATATCCTCTTCTCTGCTAAGGACACTATCTCCAATTTGGCAAATCGTTTGGACGATTTCGCCTTTTTCTTCCGCTAACAGTGAATCGAAAACGAGTAATGCCGTCAGCGTCATGCATGTGTAGCTTCCAGTCATGGCAAATCCTTGATCATTGGCTCCCTCAGGCATTAACAATAAAAGATTGTGATCATCATCTTTTGCCCGTTTCGCCAGCTCTCCCTCTTTTGCACAAGTTATGGTTAACTGATAAAAGTTCTTTACGATTTGTTCAGCTAATTCGACAGCAGCCACACTTTCGGGACTATTGCCACTTCGTGCAAAAGAAACAAGCAAGGTTGGAATTTCCGCTTTTAAGAATTCATAGGGATTGGAAACCAAAGTGGTGGTTGGGATGCTTTGCATTTCCCACTGTTTCTCATCTACTCTTCCTTTTAAATATGGCAGGACCGTATCACCAACATAAGCTGACGTTCCAGCACCCGTAAAAATGACACGAATTCGATCATGCTGTTTAGAAAGCTTTTTCAAAAACGCATGAATCTCTGCGTGCTTCTTTGTATACAATGAATAGGTTTGATCCCATAAGCCTGGCTGCTGCTTGATTTCCGTTGTGGTGATCGTTGCACCTAACGATGTTAACTTTTCATTACTTAGTGTAAACATCTTTGACACTCCTTTTTATAACCTTTCGAATACACGCCATCCCGCTCCAATGATGCCATTATCCTGCTTCAATGTGCTGATGCTCATCTGTCCTAAAAGATGCTGTTGTTCAGGGAGCTGATAGACTTTCAGCTTTTCTTTAACCAGTTCAAGAAGAAAAGGATTATTCACGATGACACTGCCGCCGAAAACCAATTTATGCGGGTCCAATATGCTGGAAATCGCATAGAGGCCTTGAGCTAAAGTGTTAGCCACCTCATCGATAACTGGCCCGAATTCCTGCTTCCCTTTTAGGTAGCTGGCAAAGACTTTTTTAGTTGAGATCGCACCTAACTTTAAACTCTTTTGAGCTAATTCCTGGATCCCCGGCCCGGATGCGACCTTTTCCAGCCGTTCATTCGCTCCATGGGAAAGGACCGGAATCAAACCCAGTTCTCCAGCAAAACCTGCGCCCCTGAAAAATGATCCTTTATGAATCACGGAACATGAAATTCCCGTACTGACCGTCACGTACACAAAGGTCTCATCATTTTTCACCTGCGCCGCTTTCCATTCTGCAAATGCCGCCATATAAACATCGTTGTCAATCGTTATTAGCTTGGTGCCAAAGCGTTCCTCTAAACTGGCGGTAATGGGAAACTGCTGCCAAGGCAAATTGTTTTGAAAAACGGCAATGCCTTTTTCCTGATCCACCTTACCTGGTACCCCAACGCCAATGCCCTCCATGTCATCCATTGAAAGATCTGATTTTTCGAGAACTTGCTCCACCGCTTCTGCGACTCTAGCAAACATATTTTCCCGATCGGAAGGATCGCTTTTTACTTCTGCGCGTTCAAGCAGCCCGCCCGTATCAGAGATAATTCCTGCTGCAATCTTCGTCCCGCCGATATCTATGCCGATTGCCCTTTTCATTTGCCCGCACCTCTAAATTTGCATTTACCCTGCAGATTCAATTTTTGAAGAAAGTAGAACCTGAAGGAAAGAGCGTTCAGGCTCCAATCAAGTTTTACTTTCGATTTTTTTACACGAATTTTCGATTGTAATCGTAAAGCAGTCCCAATAAACCCGCCAATCCAATTAACATCATGCCCAGTTCGAGTTTGCCAGCTGTCTTTTGACCGATGATGATCAACGCCAGACAAACGATAAACACAGCGATTTTAACAAATATCAATACATTAGCTCTCATTTAAAAATCCTCCCATCGGATTTCACTAGGTGCCAATGTCACTTCTTTACTGTTGCCATCTCCGTCAAAGACAACCGACGTTTGTTCCTTCATCGAATTGTTGACAATCGCCATTTTCCCAACCGATGGGTAGGCATGGACTTCACAATAAATGTTGCTGGCATGCCATTTATGGAATGCTTCTTCTTTATGGGCAGCGTAGTATAACGCCCGCATCAGCAGCCGTGTATTTTCTTCACTGTAAGGTAGCCCCGCGATATAGACGGCCCTTCCATCACCAAATGGATGGCTGGAAAGGTGGACTTCTCCATTTGAGTACTCAATAATTTCCGTATCCGCTGACAAGGCATAAATATTTTTCATTCCTTCACCAAAATCAAACTCGGTGCTGTCGGCAGAAATAAAATGCTCTCCGACAGGTGTGACAAAATATTTATCTGTCGATAAACTGAATCCTAGTTCTTTGTCAACGCCCAGGGCAGTCGCCAATTGGAAATAGTGGCCCTCATGATTACAGGCTGTCGGTTCACCAATTCCGATGAAGCCTCCTCCGTTATGAATCCAGGCTCTAATCGTCGTGACTAACTTTTCATTGCTCCAATGATTCCCTCCGGAAAAAGCCGTTCCTGCATCGCCGGCATTAATGATGACATCAATATCCTCCGGCACACCATCGTTGATGACATCGTCAAAGCTGATAAAGCTGACATCCACTGCAGACCCGCTTAATGATTCCAAAATTCCTAAATAAGAATAAATTTGTTTATACCATAAGGCGTGGGCAACCATATGCGTCTGCCAGGTTCTCAGCTTGCCCCAAGAGTTCAGTATCGCTACTTTCAATCCGCTGTAAGGTTCAATGCCTTTGATGGTGTCATGTATTTCCCGGAATTCTTCCGTCACTTTTTCAATATATGAAACAAATTCAGGGAATTTATAGGCCAAACTTAAATAGCCACCATAACCAATCCGGTCAACAGGATTTCTTAGAATGGCTCTCCGGGCTGTCAGCCAATTTTCATTCGCTTCCAGCACGGGATTATTACCTTCGTAAAATGTATCTGGGAAGAAATAAGGTAGGAATCTGCCTTCTGTATAGCGGACATGCGGGATATCGGCAATCATTCTCAGCGTGGCACCCCCACCAACACTGCCGACTACTGCATCCAATCCGATTCTGTTAAAGTACTTTCCATACGGCTCCGTACCGATCCAGTTATCGCCAAGGAACATCATCGCTTCCTTGCCGCTTTCATGGACGATGTCCACAAGCTTTTTCGCTTCTTCAGCAACAAATTTTTGCACAAAATCCATATAATCCAAAAAGGCTGGGGTCGGAACCCGGAATGACGTATTGTAATAGCCCTGATCAACAATATCTTCTGGCCTCAAGCTATAGCCTTTTTCCTGTTCAAAGGCATCCAGAGCAGCCACTGAAACACTTGCACCATAACCGAACCAATCGACAAATTTTTCTTTGCCAAGATTATTGAATACAAGAGTAAAATGATAGAAAAACGTTGTGAATCTTACGACGTCTGTATCTGGATTGTCCTTTAGCCATTGCTTTAAATAGGTCTTCATATGCTGATTGGAGTTAGCTTGTCTAACATCAAATGGAATGTCATGCGGCTTATTGCCCCAATCATTTGTAATGTGATTGTACATTTGCGTTGGATCCCAAATCGCATAAACTAAGAAGGATACTGTATATTCGTGCCATGGAATTGCATTTATAACGATGACTCTGTTCGTTTTTTCACATACTTTCCAATCTTCCGCGTCAACTACGCTTCCAGTTGTACGGTCGATAACTTCCCAGTATTTCTTAGGATCATGAAAATAGTCCGGCTGTAACTGTTCTTCAAAATAGCCTTTCATAAAATCAATTTCAAGTTTCTCTGTCAGTGCTGTATTGAACAAACTCATCAAATAAAGCTGCTGGCATTCTTCCATGTGGTTTTTTGCAAATTCGTTCTGTCCCCGGGCAACAAAGTAAGTTGTATAAATTTTTGCATCCAATTGTTTGATCTCATCATCCAACTTTGTCCCGTCACTATCACGAATCGCATCAGCACCCCAACGCTCCATCAATTCTTTAGTTTCCTTTAGAAAATTCTCTTCACTTGGCAAGGTCACGCGACCTTTTCTCTTTTCCATGAAAATCCTCCTAGTCCTTTAATCCGCCAAGGGTCATCCCCTGTGTTAATTTCTTTTGAACAATGATGTATAAAATCAAGGTTGGCAGCATGACAAGGACCATTCCCGCATACATTTGGCCGTAATTGGCCGCGGATTTTTGGGCTGCCATTAAATTCATTAGCCCGACAGTTAAAGTCTTATTTGGACCAGGAATCAAAGTCAGGGCAATGATGTATTCATTCCAAAATGCTAAAAAGTTGAATAGGATGACAGCTATGATACTTGGACGGGCCATTGGAATCATGATTGAAATCATTGTTTTAAAGTATCCGGCTCCATCAACCAAAGCCGCTTCCTCGAATGTAGATGGAAGTGATTGAAAGTAACTGGACAGCAAATAAATGGTGAACGGCAAAGCGGTCGCCGCGTAAACTAATGCTAAGACAAATAGATTGTCGAGCAGGAACCCTTCTCCAAACTGCTCCAGTAAAAAGGTATCCCCATCTAGCAGCATCAAGAAAATCGGAACAACAATGTAGTTCACGTTGATAAATAATCCAGCTTTAAACAAGGCATTCATGAAACGGCTGCCTTTAAAGGTATATCTGGCCAATACATAGGCAGCCGGCAGGGCAATCACCAGCAAAATAAGCAGCGCCAATGCCGTCACCATGACGGAGTTCAGCATGTAAGTGCCCATGTTTGCTTTTTGGAAAGCGTCTATGAAGTTCTGGAAATGGACGCCTTCGGGCAGCGTCCAAGGACTCCCATAAAACTCCGAGTTTTTCTTCAGTGAAGCCAGGAAAACCCAGCCAACCGGTATAATAATCGAGATTGCCAATGTAATAAGGGCGACGTAGATAAAAAATCGATAAGCTGTTTCTGTACTCATTCCTTTTTGTTTGTTCATCGTTCATTGACCTCCTTAATACTCCAGAACTTCCCGCTTGGTGACGAGGCTAACAACGGCAGATAAAAAGAATGAGAATAAGAAAATGACAACCCCAATGGCCATCCCATATCCATAAGAGGAATTGGTGTAAGCCTGCTTATACATGTAGCTTAAAAACACTTCCGTCGATCCGTCAGGGCCTCCACCGGTCATCGCCTGGACGAGAAGAAAACTTAAATTAATCGTACTGATAATGAAGAAAGTTAAAGTGGTTCGGATGTTATTCCATATTAAAGGCAAGGTAATACTGAAAAACTGCCTAATCCGTCCAGCCCCTTCCAAAGAAGCTGCTTCGTAATAACTTTCTGGAATACTCGCGATACTCGACATATACATGACCATGTAGTATCCAATGGCTTGCCAAACGAGGGCACCGCCGATACTATAGATGGCTATTTTCTGATTGCCGAGCCACATTTTTTGAAGATTCTCCAGGTTAAACAAACCAAGTAAATTATTCAGTAAACCTGTGGTAGGATCATATACCGCCGAAAAAATCCCGGCGATGACTACAATGGATAAGATATTGGGGATATAGAAAATGATTCGGAAAAAGCTGTTGCCTTTGATCTTTTCTCTTGTCAGCATAAAGGCAAACAGGATTGCCATCACCATGGTGATAAGAGTGACGATAACAATCAGTACAATACTGTTTTGGAGGGATCGAAAGAAGTTCAAATCATTCCATAATATCTTGAAGTTATCGAACCCTACAAAAACCTTTTCATTCGAAAATCCACCCCACTTGTATAAGGACATCCTGAATACCTCAGCCGTAGGAAGAAGCATAAAAATGGTTAACAAGATCAGTGCGGGCGCTGTACAAACAAATACAAATAGCCTTTTCTCTGCTGCTTTATTCATTGCTATCACCTCAACTAATAAATATAACGGTGAGAAAAGTTACTCACCGTTATAATTAATGGAAACTATAAGACTAGTTTATTTTGATGCTGCTCGTAATTGATCGCTTACTTTTTCAACGGATGTTTGCCATTCTTTCACTGTTTTATCGCCAGAAACAATACTGTTAATTGTTCCAAACAATGTATCTGCCATGTTGACACCCTCGACGGCATCTGTAGCAGCAAAGCCGCCCATGCCTGCTTTGGCACCATTATCATAGATGCTGTAGAATAATTTATTGTCGCCTGACAGCTCGCTGGAAATCCCTTCTACCGGCTGAATAGCTCCAGCTTTAGCAAAGATATCTGCTGCTTTATCAGAGTAAACAAATGTTAAGAAATCTTTTGCTGCGTCTTTGTTTTTCGATTGTGCCGGAATCCACATTTGTTCAAAGAAAGTGAATGCGTATTGATCACCGCCATCTTTAATAGCTGGCAGCGCTGTCATTCCCCACTCATAGCCATCAGCCCTTGGCGCATCTTTCATTTCGCCAACAACCCATGTACCATTCGGCATAAAGAGTGCTTTGTTGTCCAGGATCAATTGCTGATTTTTTGTAAAGTCTTTATCGTTTGCATTTGCAACAGTAGTTGGAGCAGTGTATTTCGCTAATTTCTCAACAATCTCAAATGCTTTTGTTGCTTCAGGAGTTTCCCAAATACCATCTTCATATGTCATTGCTTTATTGTAGAAGTCAGGTCCGCCTACTTCTAATAATAAAGAATAGAAGAATGCATCGAAGTAGCCTGTTGTAGGATATGTAAATAATGAGATCCCTTCTGCTTTTGCTTTATCGCCCAATGCCCACATTTCATCCCAGGTCTTCGGTACTTCCCAGCCTTTTTCTTTCATTAGTCCGGTGTTATAGAATAATCCGGTTGGGCTGTAGAACATCGGTGCCATATATGTTTTGCCGTCATTATAAGGATTAGTGGCGAGAGTTTCTGTGAACCCTGGTACTAACTTATCTTTGACTTTGACATCTTCCCCATAAACTTTCATATCGAAAACATCAGTAATATCTTCTAATGCTTTGTCCTTGATCAATGTTTCAGTCAGTGCTAATTTCCTTCCAGTAGCCAATAAAACTACATCCGGATACTTGCCTGCTTTCATATTTGGACTGATTACTTCCTCGAGGTTTTTGTCGACTGTCAATTCGACATCAACCTTCGGGTTTGCTTTTTCATAAGAGTCAATTACCTTGTTCCACATATCTTTGCCGTATGCTGATTCGAGTGCGGCAACATGAACGGTTTGTTTATCGCCGGATGATTTGCTGCCATTCGCACTGTCCGCTTTATCGCCGCAACCGGTCAAACCAAAGGCTAACAGCGTTGACATTCCTGCCAACAGGACTTTCTTTTTCATTTTGACCTCACCTCTTTCTCTTTATAGTTAAAGTATACGAATGTAAAAACGCTTTCACAATAAACATCTTGTTCTGTTTTTTAGGTTTCTTGCCTTCTATTGCAAAATCTCAATAAAAAACTATACTAAAAATAAGAGCTATTAAGTAGGAGGAAATTCTTTGTCTAACGAGATCTATGAAATCCCGCAATCTCATCGAGGTCATCTTCCAGTAAAACTTCTCTATGTTACAAAATCAAAATATGATAAAGATTGGCACAGCACCAATCATACTCATCACTTCACGGAGTTGCTGTACATTACCAAAGGAAAAGGGACTTTCATCTTTTCCAATGAAGAAGTTCCCGTCAAAGAACACGACTTGATTTTCATCAATCCAAATGTTGAGCATACTGAAAAATCGAGTGCTGATCACCCCCTCGAATACATAGCCCTCGGGATACAAGGTCTCGCTTTTTTAGCCCCCGATAATCCTGGACAGGTCACTTTTTACAATTACAAACAGGAGAAAGATGTCTACCTCTTTTACCTTTTGCAATTGTTTGAAGAAGTGGAGTGCCAAAAGGAAGACTACGAGTTAATGATCCAAAACATTTTAGAAATCCTATTGCTTAAAATGCTTAGAAAGAAACATATCAGGCTGAAAAAAACAACACCTCAAAAAATAAGCAAGGACATTGCGTTTATTAAAAACTACATAAGGCAGCACTTTCGGGAAAACATCAATCTGGATACACTTGCGGAAGCCAGTCATATCAATAAGTACTATCTGGCGCATTCCTTTAAAAAATTAGTCGGTGTTTCACCGATTGAGTACTTGATTCAAACACGCATCAGAGAAAGCAAAATCCTGTTGGAAACAACCAATTATCCAATCTCGAATATCTCAAATATTACGGGCTTCTCTTCCCAATCATTCTTTGCCCAGTCTTTCAAGCGGGAAACGAACTTATCCCCCTCACAATACCGAAAAGGGATAAAATCAAACAAAAGCAAAAAGATAAACCAACCAGAGTACGAATAAGTTGCTAAAAGCAACGGTTGACTCATTAGCTGTTTGTTTATAGATACAGGAGTGCCAAGGGCCCACAGACTTGTCATTCAGACCATATGCCGGCACAACAGGTTTTAAAAAGGGAGAGGGGAAACCAAACGGCTGGTTTCTCCTCTCCCTTTATTAAATTAATTCTCTTTGTTGATCCTAAAGGCCCGTAATCATCCTAAAGCGGCCTTTAACTTCTTTATGGGTATTACCGGTTATTTTTTTCTATGTAAGCAAACCTAATCCAATATTTCAATCTTTACAATTCAACAGAAGCGCCACTATAGTTTAACAAGGCTTTATGATCAAGTTTTTTGTATATGCTCTTTTATTATTCTACTACTCCGGAATATCAATCACTTAATATCCTTATTACGCTCTAATTGTTTTTGAATTCCTGACCTATCAATCTGAATCCAATACTCTGAAATTTTTTCATCTTCTATTCTATACACCGCACTTGCCATTTGAATCACCGGGAGTCCTGTAGGTTGGTATCCATCGATTTCCCCTACGTGTGTACCTACTTGTTTCCAACGTACATATACTTTATTTTCTTGTACTAAAAATTCTTGAATTTCCAAAGAAAAATCACCATATGCTTCAATCATTTCTCTTACGTGTTCTGCATAATCTTCAGGCGTTCTGAAAACTGTCTGTTCTTTTTCTGATACAATTTGATGAGCCAATACTTGTTCTGCCATTAATTGATTTGAATAGTCAGGATTCTTACCTGAACGTACTTCTTCAAAAAACTTTCTAACAATTTGTTCTGGCGTCATTTTGAAACCCCCTTATTAATAAAATCTAATACTAATCGTTTCACAGCTCATTCTAAAGGCCCTCATATTTCCATAAGCCAATCCACCTAGAACCCTTTGATTCATACTTATTTTTTGGAACAGCCTATCCCCCGTGCCGTCGGTTTTAGTATATAGCACATTCATTCTACATTGCCATCCCCTTCTTTCCAGAGGACAGAGTCAAGTCTCTATTTCTCTGCTTTTATGATCGCGGAAACAATGTATTCTTTCACTTTATGCTCCGGGGTCCATTCTTTAAGAACTCTTTCGACTCATCCTTAGGAATGATCGAGATATTCTTAAAAACCCGCTTCTTCAATAAATCCTACTAAGTCCCCAATGGTGGAAGCTCCTGATATACACCCTGAATATAATTGAATATCCGATTGCAGCTCTACCGGTAGACTGGCTGTCATGACAATGTAAGAAATCGCCAAACGCCTGCCACCTTTTAATACACGATAAGCTTCCTGAAACAATCTCCTTTTGTTTGGCGATAAATTGATGACGCAGCTTGAAATGATGACATTAACAGAACTGTCGGCAACCGGTAAATTCTCAATCTCCCCCAAACGGAATTCTACATTGCTGAAATGATTTTTCTCAGCATTGTTCCTTGCTTTACTTATCGCTTCAGGTGTCATATCAACCCCAATAACCACTCCCTTGGCTCCAACTTTGGGTGAAGCTAAAAAACAATCAAAGCCCCCGCCTCTTCCGAGATCCAGGACTGTTTCACTCTTTCAAATCCGCGATCGCTTGAGGGTTTCCGCAGCCTAGTTCCATATTCGCCCCGTTTGGAATGCTCTCAAGTTCTTCGGGAGAGTAACCCATTTTTCGAGAAATTTCTTCAATGGAAATGCTTTGGTCTACTTCTGGTGTACAGCAGCTTGGTGCACAGCAGCCTTATTTGGAACCACTTTAATGCAACCTTTTTATAATTCTCACAGACATTATTTCGAATTTGGTCATTTTTCACTTCACTCATAATAAACATTCCACCTTTTTTTAAAATAGTTTTGTTCTTACCTTCCCGTCTCCTCGTTACTATTCGCATGGAGAAGTGCAACAAACAGATGTATGAAAAAATCCTCTCATTTAACAGCTTTAATGAGCCTTCCTTCTGCTTATACACCAGGCTCATTATTTTTGATTGTTATCCCCAAAAAATCGACTTATTTAACAAAATAAAAAAGGCTCCAAAAGGACATTTTCACTGACCTTTTGGAGACCCTCGTTTACCTCAATTGCATGGTCGTTATACACGTGTTATCACCTTCAATAGTAGAAAGCTCCGCCTCCACCATTTTCCCGCCATACTCGATTTTTGTTCGGTACGTTTTATCCCTTGGTAGCCACAAATCGATAAATCCGTTGGATTGGGATTTCAGCGTTTTATCCAGAATTACTTTGCCTTCACTGTCTTCGATGTATACATCAAACTCTTCATTCTCCATCTCTCCTTGACAACCTGTCAAGCTGTGGTTAGTTCAAGGATGTGTTTCATTGACATAAGGCGCAATGGAAACAAAAAATTCGTCTTTTGGCAAGTCATATTCATGTTTGTTTCCATCGCTATCCTTAACAAGAAGCTGTTCTGATGTGATGGAGGCAGACTCTGCTTTTTTATTGCCTGAGCTGTAATCCTGCACCAATTCTTTAACATTCTTCGTGTCATGATCTTTTGAAGCGTTATCCTCGTTTGTACTTCCTCCGCCACAAGCGGCCAACGTTACTGCAGTCAACAAAGTAACTGCAAGACCCCTCAATTTCAACTGGCATTCACCACCTTTTCTTACTCAATTTAACTGCTAACAATTGTAGATTCAAACAAATAATATCATTAAAGTTTGCAGAAATTATGGATTTGTACTAAATTATGATTTCTTTCCAGCCCCCCCTCATTCTCTGGCATGCTGTCCACTTGGAGTTAAACAAAAGAGACTTGGAAGTTAAGCAATTCTTTTCACTGAAAATAGACACTACCCACTCTTCAATAGTTATGGCACTGTTTTTTGAATCATTTGAGAAAGCCTTTATGCTAAGATGTATAGCCACCTAAGGGTTATTATTGAGTTTATCTTTGATTTCGGCAACTTCTTGTAAGGGAAGATTTAACTCTTTAGCAATTTCATCAGGATACATAAAATGCACTCCTTTACTTTTTAATCTCACATCATCAAATTCTTTAGTCATTTACCTATCAACTTGTACTCTCATAGATGTGTACTTATCTATAAATTAGTTATTTCTTGGTAACACTCCTTGCAGACCTTACAAAATTGTTAGCTCTTTCATGGTTCTATCAACAATACGCATTTTTTCACTTTGAATTCCCTTAGCATTACTATACAGAACATTTTCTTAACCTTTATTCGTGTCATATCGGTATTGACCTGCATATGGTACACAAAGTAATTGCCAAATGTTTATAGGGGGGAGTTATTTGTACAGGCAATTTCAAGAACAAACATATGGTAACTATACTTATTCTGGAAACGCAGCGCTGCTTGACCTGAAGCAAGGTGACGTTACAGGTGACGGTATAATTGATTACGTCTATTTATACGGAAGAAAAAACGTTGAAACCGAAATCTTCGCAGATCATATCACTTGTAATTCAAGATGGGCGTTCTAACCAGATTTCAACAATTAATCTTCAAAAGATTGCAGGATACAATGCTAAGCACTTCCTTGGGGATTTTTCTAAGATAACATATTGGATATTTTAGTAAGTATTGAATTGGGAGGAAGCGGGGGTTACAGTACTTTCTATATTTACTCCTTCAGAAATAATATTCCACGCCAATTGTTTGATTTCGAAAAATATAATAATAGCTATACATTCAAAGTCAATTATGAAGATCTTTATAAAGTAAGTGTAGGAAGTCCACTACTAGACCTGCTTTTCACCCATGACTTAGCTTCACAGGCTATGATTATCTATCACAGCTTTACCATGAAAATGGCAAATTAATACAACCAGTTCAAGGCGAGGTTCTTTCTGCTGGTGCTTAAAGTCCAATTGTTACTAATCAAAAAAGCATGAGTTTTGATTTACTTGTTATTCAACGGATTATTGGCATTTCTAATTCAGATACATTAGGATATGTTGAAAACCTTTTAACATGGAATGGCACTCAATTTATATCCACAAGATTGGCAACAGCGACACTTGGAACAAAGTTAATTAGTCTCTACTAATGTCGAAATAAAAGATTGCTTTATAGTTTAATGTACTATCTTTTTAAAGCAATGGAGGTATTGTATGACAAATTTTTATTCTTTTCACGGGACTGTCACTTTGATTAGTGATTTTTTTACAGGTCAAACTGGTAAAGGAGAAGGCTGCTATAAATTAATATCTGTAGAAAACGGATTGGGAGCATTAGTAAATTTCGTGGTGTCACCCACAACTTACTTTGTAGACCATGTAATGGTGGCAGTAGGAGATCGCGTGACTGGATATTATGACGGGAATGCACCTGCTCTACTTATTTACCCTCCACAATATCAAGCACTTGTCATGGTAAAAGATAGCCCATATCAGAATGTAAAAGTAGATAATTTTAATAGTGAGTTGGAGAGTAGTGATGGACGTTTACGATTAAATATTTCTCCATATACTCAAATAGTATTAACAAATGGGCAACTCTTTTCAAGATACCCAGCGAACCGAGATCTAATTGTTATCTATGGACCTGCCACGAAAAGTATCCCCGCGCAAACCACACCCTATAGAATAATAGTTTTGTGTTAGGGGCTATTATAGAAAATTTCCGTTTGGAATAAAAATTGGTATATAAAAACACAAAAAACTCATTAGTTTTGAAGTGACCCCATAAAGTTAGACACGGTTATTTCATTAGGCAGCGTCTAGGGCTTGAACCCGGTACTGTACCGGGGCTCATGCCTTTTAATTTTTCCTTAATCCGTTTGTGGTTATAGTATTCTATATATTTCCAGTTCATGTTTAAAGTATGCGCATCAGTCATTTAAGACCCAGTTCCTTCATGATAAGCTGCACTTTTTTATGGTTTACCTTAAGCCCACGATTTCTAAGTTCATCGCGAATACGGCGGTAGCCAAAACGGCCTTCATGTTCATCATAAATGGATTAAATCAATTCGTTCAGCTTTGCATCTGGATCCGGCATACCCGTGTTTTTCACCCCATAATAATACGTACTTCGCGGATTTCAGCGAGTTGTAGAAGTGCTTTCACCGGAAATTCATGCCTTAATTCATAGACTACTTGGGCTTTGTCTTGTTTGGTGATTTTTTTCCTTGTTTTGAACTAAGTCATTCAACTTTTTCAAATACACGTTCTCCATGCGCAAATGCTCTACTTCAGCCTGAAATGCTTCTACAGATCCTTCAACAAGTGTTGTTTTCTTCGAGTCTTTTTTCATGATTGCACGCCCCTTTTTTTTGTTTTTTAGGGCGTCTACTCCTTCTGATTCGAATTGAGTTTTCCACTTTAGAATGTACAATGTTTTACAATCGTCGTCTTTATTTCATTTTGATTAATCAGTTACACTAGCCTTCACTTTATTAAAAGAGTCATTTACTGGCTTCTTCCAGAACAATGTTAAAACTATTCCTAGAGTTAGTATTACAGTCGCAAAATAATAAGGGTAGTTAATATCTATATCAAATAATATACCCCCTAGTATTGGTCCACTAATGTTCGCTAAACTTGTAAACATAGAGTTCATTCCACCAACAAAACCTTGTTCATTCCCGGCGATATTCGAAAGATATGAAGTAACAGCCGGTCGAAATAAATCGAATCCTACAAAAACAATAAATGTAACAAGTAAAATTGAGAAATATGAATGAGCAACGGTCATTAAAAAGACAAGTAATGCTGATAATATTAAGCTGTATCGGATCAGTTTAATTTCACCCCAAATTCGTGTTAGCCTTTCAAATAGTATGACTTGTGACACTGCACCAAAAATTGCACCAACTGTGATAACAATGGCTATATCAGATGTTTTAAATTGAAATTTGTGGTCCACAAATAGACTAAAGAACGATTCAAAAGCAGCTAAACCAAATGAGGTAATAAAAACTAAAATAAACGCAACGAAATATTTTGGTGCAATAATACGTTTGAATCCAATCTTACCTTCTAAGGCTTGTTCATTATTTTCTTCTGTACGATTTGGCTCAGATAATAGAATAATAGAAAGAATAGCAGCAATTGTACCAAGTGCACCTGCAAAGAAGAATGGTATACGTGTTCCAAATTCCGCTAAAAATCCACCGATACCTGGTCCAATTATAAATCCTGTACTAATTGCAGCTGACATATAACCGAGTGCTTTAGGGCGAGTATCCAAATTTGTAATATCAGCAATAAAAGCTGTAACAGCTGGCATAATGAATGCAGCACTAATTCCACCTAAAATGCGAGAAATAAATAACATTTCGATTTCTTTGCTGATCCCGAATAAAAATTCTGAGATACCGAAAATAAATAAGCCAATTACAATCATAACTTTCCTACCCAATTTATCTACTGCTTTCCCTGCAAATGGTGAAACAATCAATTGAGCAAATGCAAACGCTGCTGTTAAATAACCAACTGTTGTTCCAGTTATGCCTAATTCATTCATCAACGTAGGTAAGACTGGAATTACCAGACCAATTCCCAAAAAGGCAATGAATAAATTCATTAATAATAATCCTAAGGTGACTTTATGAGTCTTCATCTTCTACATCCTCCTTAACAAAACTAATTACTGCAAACTAACTTGTTTTGTTTTTTTGTTTTACAAATTTTTATCCTAGTGTATATAGTAACTATATAGTCAAGGGGGTGCTGTAAAAAATGAACAATAAAAATGGAAAATATTTAACTACAGGTGAATTTGCAAAGCTTTGCAAAGTAAACAAACAGACACTTTTTTATTACGATCAAATTGGACTTTTGTCTCCAATATTGAAAGATGAAAAAGGATACAGATTTTATTCAATTCGCCAATTAGAGCTATTCATTGTTATTGGTTTATTAAAGGATTTTGGTATGTCGTTAAACGACATACAACAATACATGCAAAATAAATCGCCTGAAAGTTTTTTGACTTTAATGTATCAAAAAAAAGAAGAAATTGTGAAAAAACGTCAAGAAATTGAAACGAAGGAAAAAATTATTGAGGCAAAAATAGAGTTAATGGAAGAAGCGTCACGACTTGATTTTCATCAAGTACGGCTTGAACGATTACCAGAAGCAAAACTTTATTTAAGTAGAAATATTGAAAATATATCTGATGATGAATTTGTAGAAGTCGTTTCAGATTTTGTTGATGAATTGTACGTATCACAGCTTGATACAGGATATCCAATAGGTGGTATAACGAAACGGGAGCAAGTATTAAAGGGAGAATTCACTAATTATAGCTATTTATATATTGAGCAACCAAATCCAAAGGAAGGATATCCGTATTTTCAAACTGTTAAGGGATATTTTCTCATTGGATATCATATCGGCGATGAGCAAACAATACATAAAACATATAAGCGACTTTTTTCAGAGATGGAACGGTTAAATTTAGCCTTAGGAGATTATGTTTTCGAAGAGTATATTTATAATACAATTGTAAAGAACCATAAGGAACATTACGTCACCAAAATTATGATACATGTTGATCAAATAGAGAGCTAATTGTAGCTAAAAATAAATTCTAAGGTACAAATAGTACAACAAATCCCAAAAATACTACCAAACCAAGAAATAAAGCACTAACCTTTACCCAACCGCTGTCCTTAAACAAATTAAAAATTATTACCGTTTTGACAACAAACAAGCCTTTTGATATATCTTATTGGAAGTACCATTTTATCGAGTGCTTTAAGTATTGCAATTTTCGTGTTGACAATTTTTCATCATTTCACCACCCAGAAAAAAATTGATGAACTAAAGAAGGTTTAGAACGCTCTAGAAATAATTTGTTCATTTTAATTAAGTTGCCTTTCTACTTTAGATAATTTCATTCACTAACTCATCATCCATCATATTACTCCTGTAAAATAAAAATAGCGCCAACTTCTAATTAATAGAAATCGGCACTTCGTTTATTCGCTATACGTTTAGCGTGACACTTTTGGCGGTTGGCACACGTCACATTTACGTTGGCTATTATTTTTAAATTTCGTAAATGTTTTTTCAAAGTTGCTACCACATGCACATTTAAATAGTAACTTCTGAGAAAAACCGTGATATTCCGTCGTTAGCAACTTACTTTCCGAATTGTTCTCAACAAATTCTTTAATTTTACCGATCGTCCATCGTTTATTCATTCTCTTACACCTCCATATTTAATCGCTAGGCGAAGGCTTTTCTTGGCATCCGTTCAATTATGAGCAAAAGTCGTAATTATCCTAAGTTCCTCATTATAACATGAGCTGGCACACAATTAAACAGATCGTTATTTTGAACGCTTGATTAAATTAACAATGTTAGACTTGATATGAGAAAAAATAAAAAGGGGAGCGTCAATAACTTTGTGTAAATGACGAAATTCCTTTTCTTGTAATCCGTCATTAATCAGCGGTTTTGAACATGGCGGCGAGCTCTGCCCGGGCCTGATCGAAACCGATATGGCACCGCACGGCGAAGCGCTGGTTGTATTCTTCGAATTGTGAAACAAGAAACCGCTCTGCTAAACGATTTTATTATAGTGTTGTCTTTTTATTCTTCAGCCAGAGGGCAGGTTAACACAACAAAGAGCCATTTAAAGTTTTTTTGATTTCGTTTAAGGTGCAGTTCGGAGAAATTCATCTATAAATTCCATAATTAGAGTGTAAACAATAAGACTGATAGGCAATAAATTTACAATTAAAGCAAAAATTCTTTTAGCTAAATTTTCTTTGCTGAACATTGAAATGATGCTAAAAGGAATACTAATCAAGGAAATGAGAAATGCGAGTAATGCAAACACTCCTATGATAGAATCCACGCTCTCGTTTGAAGTTCTTGATAATATGTATACAGAAATTGGTAAAACAATAATCGTAGCCATTGCTATAAAGAACGAGATTTTAGTGAATATCTTCAGACCTTTCCTTTCCAAAAAATTCACCTCTCTTTAGATAATTAAAACAATAGGATTAGTTACCTCTCGTTAGCACAATAAGGAATTCAACAAAAAAGGCGTTAATCCTTCTTGGATCAACGCACCCGTTACTTCAATAAGAACCCTTCTATGACAACAAAAAAGGCAAATAAAGAAGCAATAATACTCATATACCCCCAAAATCCTTTTCTGTCTTGTTTAAGTTCAACTAATCCTGTCACCAACATAAGTGCCCCTAAGAAAAAAATCATATATGAAGATAGCTCAAAATTTTTAGTAATTAAACCATAACCTGATAAAGTAAGAACAGTTATCGAAAAAATGATTCTTAATATTTTTAACAAAGTATCCCTCCATTTCTTCCATATTCGCACCCGTTTGTTTAAGAAATAAGGCTGCTATTAACAACTGGTGACTCTGTTTATTTGTTCAGTTTATTTACTGAAGTGAAACGCCTTAAATTTAATAAAAATTATATCTTATTTATTCGCTAAATAAAGTGGCAGCTCAATTGCCTTCTATTAATAAAAATCATCATAATCTGAACAAAATCTTTCTATCTGGTTATCTGACAGCTTGAAGAAAGTATTCTGGGACACTTCCAAGACTAGAGCTTGCTCTTTATTTAGATTTTTATATACACCCCTTAAGATTCTTCCTGTAAGTCCATGTGACATCACTATTACTTTTTCTTTATTCCGTATAGTTTTTAACCAATCTGATACTCTCTCTACAACCGAATCATAGCTTTCTCCATTTGGAGAATTAAAATACCAATTGTAACTATTTGTATTTTCCATAAGCTTTGGCCAAGAATTTTCAATTTCTTTTGTGGTTAAACCAGCCCATTTACCGACTGAAACCTCTCTTAAACGATTGTCCATTGTAACTTTGGCTTTATCATATCCTATAACTTCACATATAATGTCAGTGCTCTGTAGAGCTCTCCCTAATGGACTGGAAATAAAATCCCACTCTCTAGGATTGTCTATAAACAATTTTAACAATTTAGCATTATTTTTTACTTGTTCAATTCCTTCAGTAGTTAATGGTGAATCAAGTTCTCCCTGATATCTACCTTTTACATTTAATTCTGTTTCTCCATGTCTAAGTAAATATATTATTTGACTCAAATGCTGCCCCTCCAAATAAATAGAATCCAATTCCTGTTTTGTATGTATTTAAATAGTTCCTAGCTTCATTTTAACCTGTTTGAATTAGAAACAAAACTTGCCTGTGGAATAGAAAGCATTTGAGGTCCATTCACAAATTTGATTATACTATGGATTAACAGATTTCTTACAAATCTTAAATAGTTCCTTTTAAGCTAAAGGGGCAGATTAGTTGAACAATTTATAAATTCAATAGTTTTAAGTTTTATAGAGCGTTTCTTGTAATAAGGAATGCTTTATATTTTTGTCTAAAATAAAACAACAACAATAATATAATTAAAGTCAATAACAATTTATTTTAAATCGATAAATTATATGTTAAAATCAAATTTACAATACATAAGTGAGGTGCTTTTTATGAAACGAGGAACAACACTCTTTTTAAAGATAGCTGTTATTATTATTGGAATCCCAGTTCTTGCTTTGTGTATATTTTTGGTACCTGAGATAGCGAATTATGCTTCAGAATTGTATCCAGATATTACTTATTTGAAATATCTCGTTTTAATCGGTTTGTATGTAACAGCAATACCTTTTTACTTTGCTCTGTATCAAGCTTTTAAACTTTTAAGCTATATTGACAAGAACAAAGCGTTCTCGGAATTATCTGTAAAGGCTTTAAAGAATATAAAAAACTGTGCAATTACAATCAGTATCTTGTATGTGGCAGGCATGCCATTCTTCTATCTCATGGCGGAGGTAGACGACGCCCCAGGTATCATACTAATCGGATTGGGCATTATTTTTGCTTCAATTGTGATTGCAGTCTTTGCTGCTGTTCTCCAAAAACTTTTACAAGAAGCTATTAATATAAAATCTGAAAATGATTTAACGGTCTGAGGTGAATAACATGGCAATTATAATCAATATTGATGTGATGCTGGCTAAAAGGAAAATGAGCGTAACAGAACTTTCGGAGAGGGTTGGAATAACAATGGCTAACCTTTCTATATTGAAAAATGGAAAGGCAAAAGCAATTAGGCTTTCAACTTTAGAGGCAATTTGCAAAGCATTAGAATGCCAACCTGGGGATATTTTAGAGTACAAAATTGAACAAGATACTTAAAATACTTGGAAAATACGGATTGATTATGACCTGTTTACCAGAATTGATATTTTTTGGGGTCACGATTATTAAATTAAAAAATTTCCTATTCAACAATAGAAGTTATTGTGCTACGGGGACTTTTCTTGAATAAGTAAGTCCTTTTCCTAAGTCCATTAAAAAGCAAAAATCCCCTCCTTTTTGTCCTAAAGTTAGGGATTTTTCTTTTGTAATGGATCAATGGTTTCCTCTAAACACTACATTTAAGTACAATTCTTCACTAACTTTCCTATAAAAGAATTAAAGAACACCTTGTAAATCCTTATCTATACTCCATCTTTTATTCGTACAATCACGAGATGAAGAGGCTCAGAATCAAGATTCTTGATTGAGCTAAGGTTACTATCCAGATTGTTCGCAATCTTTCCGAAGTGTTTGATCTGTAACTCCTTTTTAAAAAATGGATGCCAGACACCTTAGGGACAACCTCTTCTAACTTAAGATAATGTAATTACTTCATATTTTGAGGCTAACTCAATAAATTGGGCCATCCCGCTGATTTTCCCGGCTACAAGCTTATCATCAAGCTCATAATAGTCTACACATGTTTTACAAGCAAGAACGTCAACACCCTTTTCTTCCAGTTCATTTAATTGGAGAGAAACAAGCGAGCGTTCCGATAATGTAAACACACCGCGGTTCATGCAAAAAACAGCCGCAGGCAGTTCTTCCTTTTGCTTAAGAATGGTAAAGAAGGTTTCTAATATTCCTTCGCCCAGTTCTGTTTCTCCTTTACCAAGCTGATCTGATGCAAGTAAAATTACTTTATTTTTCAATTTCTCCACCTCACTGATTTAATAATGTTGGCATATTTGAAGCATATGGATTAGACACTTTTTTTAGCAGCGAGCTATTGATGTTAACAACTACAGCTATAGTCCTGTCATGTGTAACTTCTTTTATCGATGCGATTGATATTACTGCATACCTAGGAGATGTTTTTCTCTTTCTTAATTTTTTTACACATATATTGAATTTTAACATTAATCTTATTTATTGTTCCATTCAACCTATGTATACAATTGATAAATTTCTATCTACTTTTTGAATAAATATTTGATATTTCAAGTACTCCGCAAACAGTGCATTTTTTACCAAAGCAATAATCATTAAAAGGAACTTTAGGTCATCCGAAAAGTCAGAATACAACTTTTTATGCGGATTCTAAGCGAACCCCAGGTAATAATACAGAATGTTTTAACCAGCACCCTAAACTCCCCTCTTTAAGGATCTGCTATTTATACTTAAAAGTTGATAATGATTTTCTTTAGAAAGCCTTAGGATGTAGCCACCAAAACTTTCATCAACAAATGGCTTAGGACAGATTAGTAAAGGTTCCATACTCCACCCCACTGAAATTAATCAGTTTTCTCGTTAACAATACAAAACTTTTAGGTATTAAAAAAGAAGCGAAATTATTTCGCCCCTTCTTAAGAAATATGTTCCATTTGATTTTGAAGATTCATTCCAAGAAATTTTAATGAAGGTTCCGGAAGTTATTGAAAATTATTCCGGTAAGATTTAATTCCATTCCGGGAGTTAATGAAAAATTACATCACACCGCTGCACTGCTCCACTTTTTTTCATCCTGGACGAAAAGGATGCCGAGCTCGTGGTGGTCGCCTTCATAGAGGGCACGCTGGGCGAAGCGGACTTGTCCGGCTGTATCCAGTACTTCGAGCTTGCAGTGAGCACTGTTTCGCTGAAGCGCTTCGTATAACTGGGCCTCGTCATGGACAGCTTTCCCATTTACTTTTGCGACAATCTCTCCGGCCTGGAGCCCCATTTTTGCAGCTGGGGAACCTGGGATAATGCCAATAATCATGATGCCATCGTTCTTTTTTGAAAAGTAGAATGGAAGGTTTTCTTCTTTCATCCGCTGGGTTTGTGTGATGATTTCCCTGCCCACCATCGCAAGTGCCACTGCCGTAATCGACACGATTGGGTACCAGTAGCCTGCAGCTGCAACGGCAAGCGTCAGAACGCCAAGCACCACTACGCGGCTTCCAAGCCTCCTCAGCGCTACTTTTGGCAATAAGCCCTGTATCTGCTGGTGAAGCCCTGCCGCAAACGGGACGACTAGGAGTGAAAACGTGTGTTCACCCAATGAAAACACAGGCCACCATGGTAAAAATGGTTCGATTGCAGCTCCTGGGATGAGGAGGAAAACTGGAATCATCCATATTCTTCTCACTTCATGGACGCCAACCGTCTGGCCGCGCTTGCTTTTTTCCAGTTTTGGCGATGTACCTTTGACCGCATTCCTTTTAATCAAAACACCTTCCCCGATTGTAAGGAGCGCAAGAAGTACCGCGAGCGATGGGAAGATTTTTTCATCCAAAGAAGAAAAGCTTTCTCCAATAAACGGAATGTTCCAATCCTGTCCAGCCGCAAATATCAGCAGGAAGAAGGCGGCTCCGACCGTATAGGCAGGCGCTAGCAGTTTTACCTGCATAAGCACGACCCATAGGAGTGTTACTGCTCCAATCAGCAGAACGGCCGCAAATGGTATTGCAATACCGGCCCCTACAATAAAAGCTGAAATTGTCAATCCTATTAAAATACCAAGCGGCAAGAGCTGCCGCAATTCAAAATAAGCGTCCTCTGCACGGACGTGAAAGTTTTTACGTTCACGCTTGACCCTCGAAACGCCAAGCGCTGCTGCCATTAAGAAAAAACCGTAGAACAAAGGGTGAAGAAATAGCTTACCCGTCCCCTTCAGCAATTCCCATAACCATATTTGCGTCACCCGATGCCACCAGCCTTCATAAAAAATATTTCTGAAACGTTCAGTCCAGTTAAGCTTATTTTACCAAAAATGGACTAGAAAACATATGGCTATCTTGGCAGAATATAAATTTGGTATTTTTTACAACCTGTCCTACCTCAAAAAAATAGCTGCCCGGATTAAGGCAGCCATACTTGACGCATATTTACTTCGCAAGAAGGGTCATTGCCGCCTGTAGCTGGGCATCGTTCTCCTCTTTTTTCATTTCCTTTCGGGCAGTTTCTTCAAGTGCCGCTGCTGTTTTTTCATCAATGATGCCCGTTGCTTTTATCCCGTTTTTCTTTTGATATGCTTTTACCGCTGTTTCAGTCTGCTCGCTGAAATAGCCGTCAGTCCGGCCTGGAGCGAAACCAATGCCTGTGAGGATTTCCTGGGCGTTTTTCACTTGTTCATTGTTCATGTCCTGCTTCAGCGACACATCCGCCTTAATCGGGTGCGTCCGGTAGAGGCCCGGCTGCTTGACGGCAACTGTCGGCTTCACACCTTTTTTGTGAATCCAGTTTCCGTCCGGAGTCAGCCACTTGAACAGCGTCAGTTTAATATTGCTTCCATCACGCATTGGCACTGCCTGCTGAACGGTTCCTTTTCCAAACGTTTTCTCGCCGATTACCGGATATCCTCCCGCTTCCTTCAGAGATCCTGCCAAAATCTCGGAAGCCGACGCACTACCTTTGTCCACAAGAACCCCCAATGGATAATTTTTCGCTTCCTTCAGCGGGGATGCATATCTTGTTTTTTCGCCATTCCGCTCCTCAATCTGATATAGAGCTTTCCCTTCGGGGACAAGCTGCTTCAGGATTTCTCCGACGCTCGAGAGGAGGCCGCCAGGGTTTCCGCGGACATCAATCAGCAGCGCATCCATTCCTTTTTTCTCTAGGCTCGCTAGTTCTTTCTTGAATTCATACGCCGTATTTTCAGAAAAAGAAGTTACCTCTACATAACCAATTTTTTCTCCGTGATGCTTCTTCATGTCTGAATAGACGGTAATCTGGGGTATTTCATCCCGCTTGACGCTGACTTCAAGCGGCTCCTTCAAGCCTTTCCTCGCAACCTCCAGCTTCACCATCGTCCCTTTTTCACCGCGTATCTTCAGTGTCGCTTCATAAAGATCAAGGCCGGCCACACTATGTCCATCTACCTTAAGGATTTGGTCATTAGGTTTTAATCCGGCTTTTTCAGCAGGTGACCCTTTAAAAGGAGAAACAATGACAATTTTATCGTCCACCTTGCTCACCTCTGCGCCTATCCCCTCAAAAGTCGATTCAAGTGTATCGCTAAACTGTTTGGCCGTCTCCTTGTTCATATAAACGGAATACGGATCCTTTAAGGTTGAGAGCATACCTTGGATTGCTCCCTCTACCAGCTGTTCCTCCCCTACTTTTTCAACATAGCTGTTCAGGATCAGACTGTACGCCTGTCCCACCTTATCCAGCCTCTCTTCATCAGACTTTGCCGGTTTCGCCTGCTGCTGCATCACTTCCTCGGCAGAACTGCTCCACAGCTCGGACCACCCCATTGCAGCGTAAGTGCCACCGGACCCCACTGCAAGAGAGCACACCATCAACAAGGCTGTCCACTTTTGTTTCATCGTCATCCTCCTCGTCCCCACCCTGTTACGTCCAATCGGGTAAAAAAATTGCTGATCCGTTGTCTGCATCATTATATGAGCGTGCAGGACAAGTTATGAAGGATGATTGAAGACAATGAAGCTAGGTTGATCTTTTTGGAGTAAGCGGATGTTAAAAATGAAGCGAGGATGACTTTCTTGATGTGGCTGCATGCAATAAAAGAGGCCAGAGTGACCTTTTTGGAGTGGGCGGTACGAAAAAAGAGGTGAAGTATCCGGATTCTTAGAGTCTATCAAGTGTTCAGCTTGGGAAATAAGATGCTTCTCCCCGGAAATAATGTAATTCTCCCCAAAAACTGCTCCATTCTTTCCAAAAGTAGATTAATTCTCCACAAAATTCTTTTCATTCTCCCCGAAACAGGTCTGATTCTCCCCATTAGATAATATATGTAAAACCTCCGTATCCAAGTCATAAATGACACGGGGGCACGGATTGGAAGTCCACCATAAACCGTGCTCCCGCCTGATTTAACTGAGTATCTACTTCACTAGACCTTGGTGACACGGGAAATCGAGTCCCTTCCACCAAATCAACTGTGCTCCCGGCGGTTTTCCAAAGTAAATCTTACGAAATAATACAGTACTGTACCACGATACTCTCGGGAAATACTTGATTATCCTGGGAAATACTAGGATTCGGACAGAAAAGTAAATAATTCGGACAGGAATCTCCTTCATTAAGACAAAAAACAGGCTGATTCGGACAATTAGACAATATATGTAAAATAACATTCAAACTTAATCACACAATTAAAAAAAGGAAGAGACAAAGTCCCTTCCTTTTAAAATCTTATGATCAAAAATATCCGCTTGGATCGACCGCATTGGATTTAGCTTGGTTCCAATCGCCTATATGCAGTTCGAAGTGAAGATGCTGGCCAAAGGATTGACCTGTGTTGCCCATGACCCCAATTTGCTGGCCTCTTGATACGCTTCCGCCTGACACCATGCGTGCGCTCATATGAGCATAAACGGTTGTATAACGCTTGCCGTTGATAGAGTGAGCCAGGAAGATAACATTTCCATAGCTGGAAGAGTAATAGGATCTGATGACGACACCATCTGCTGCTGCAACAATCGGCACATTAGCGCCTCTGTTCGCAATGTCAAGTCCGGCGTGGAAAGATCCCCAGCGGCTTCCAAGTCCTGATGTAATCGTTCCGTTTGCAGGTCTCTGCAGCATCCCGTTTGAAGCTGGCGGAGCTGCTGACGGATTTGGAGCTACTGAGCCTCCGCCTCCCCCGTTGGAGGAACTTTGCATAGGCTGCGCTGCTGCTGCTTGGCGATTTTGCTCATTTTGAATAGCCTGTGCGAACGCAGCTTCCTGCGCTGAAGCCAATTGAGCTTCTTCCTCAAGACTTAATGTTTCAGCATGAATGTGTTCTTCTTCTTTTTTAAGCTCACCCATCAGACTATTCTTCTGCTTGATTTCAGCTTTCAGCTTGGCAGACAGTTCTTCAAGTTCTGCCTTCATCTCTTTAGCTTCTGCAAGCTTAGCTTCGACAGATTTTTGTTTATCTTCAAGTTCTTTTTTATCTTTTTTATGCTCATCCAAGATATCCTGGTCAGCTTCGACAATGGTTGCGACAGCATTCATTCTGTCGACAAAATCTCCGAAACTTTGTGCACCAAGGATGACATCAAGATAGTCGACCGTTCCGCCGTTTTCCTGGTAAGAACGAGCCCTGTCTTTTAACAGTGCGTTCCGTTTCTCGATTCTCTCCATCAAAACCTTGATTTCTGCTTCAAGCTTCTTAATTTCTTTTTCAATTTGCTTAATTTGCTCGTTTTTCTCTTGAATCTTCAGGGTTGCATCTTCAACTGCAAGGTCAGATTTCTTGATTTGGGCTTCAAGACCTTTTTGCTGTGTTTGAAGGTCCCCAATTTTCGACTTCTTTTCTTGGATGGTTGAATTAAGCTGGACTTTTTCCTGATGTGCTTTTGATTGCTTTTCTTTTAGCTCACTCAGCGATTCTGCTTTTGCCTGGTTCACTCCAAATGGGATTGCCAAAGAACCAAGGCTTAAAGTACTGACTATTGCTAGTGAGAGTATCTGTTTTTTCACTAGGTTTTCCCCTCTCAAACTTTTTATAGTTTCGTAGCTCTCTATCTTAGGTTACAGCGCAATGCCCAGGAAAGAGCCGGTTCTTTGCCGGCTCACTCCCCATTACACTTTCAGGAACTTGCGTACAGACATAAGGCTTCCCCAGATTCCAATGGCTGCGCCCATGATGAGCAGGACAGCGGAAAGCTGGTAAACAAAAGGATTGAAGTCAATCAATTGGATGAAGTGCTCCTGGTCCTTCAGTTTTGCCTGAATAAAATCAAACAAATAGTAGTATGCACTCGAAACTGCGGCAATTGGAACAATTGACCCTAAAATTCCGAGCCAGAGGCCTTCAAGGAAGAATGGCCATCTGATAAATGCGTTCGTGGCGCCAACAAGCCTCATGATTTCTATTTCGCGGCGGCGGGCCATGATCGTAATTTTTATCGTATTGGAAATCAGGAACATCGCTGTGAACAAGAGGCCCACAATCAGGACCATTCCGACATTCCGGCTGATTTTAATTACTTTGAACAGCTTTTCAACTTTGCCCTGCCCGTATTTCGCGGACGAAACATAGTTCATTTTTTTTATTTTTTCTGCTGCTTTGATTGTATCGGTTGGGTTTTTCGTCTTTACGATGAATACATCGTTCAGAGGATTATCCTGTTCGAACAGCTTAAAAGAATCTCCCTTATCTCCAAGGCTGTCAATTAGGTTGTCCAATTCTTTTTCCTTTGACGAATAAGTGATGCTCTTAATGCCGCCAAGCTCGCTGATCTGTTCTTCAAGTAAATCCTTATCTTTCTCGTTAGCTGCTACATCAATATGTACGCGTATTTCCACATCTTCTTCTATCGTTGTAGCCATTTTATTTAAATTCATCATAATGACGAAAAAGACACCGACTAGCAATAATGTGACCGTTACCGCACTAACAGAGGCAAATGTCATCCACCCGTTCCGCGTAAGGTTCTTGGAACTTTCTCTCATATGGCGGCGGAAGGTTCTAGCTTTCATATCCGTACTCACCCTTCGCTTCATCGCGGACGATCTTGCCGCCTTCAATCGCGATTACTCGATGTTTGATTGTGTTTACAATCTCCTTGTTGTGGGTGGCCATTACAATGGTCGTTCCCCTAAGGTTAATCTCTTCAAATATGTTCATAATTTCCCAGGATGTTTCGGGATCTAGGTTACCGGTAGGTTCGTCTGCTATGACAACTTTCGGGGCGTTCACAATTGAGCGGGCAATTGACACACGCTGCTGTTCTCCTCCGGAAAGCTCTGTCGGAAGCATTCTCGCTTTATGTTTCAGTCCGACGAGTTCAAGTGTCTCCATGACGCGTCTTTTGATCACGGCCGGCTGTTCTTCAATTACTTCCATTGCAAAAGCAACGTTTTCATATACTGATAGATTCTGGAGAAGCTTAAAGTCTTGAAAAACCACTCCGATATTACGCCGGAGAAGCGGCACTTTGTTTAACCTGAGTTTTGAAAGGTTAATGCCGTTTACACTGATGGTTCCCTCAGACGGCCGAACTTCGCGATACATCATTTTGATGAAAGTGGACTTTCCTGCTCCGCTCGTTCCTACAACGTATACGAATTCACCTTGCTCAATGTGTATATTAATTCCGCTAAGTGCGTTGACTCCATTTGGGTAGGTTTTGCTCACTTCCTGCATTTCAATCATTATAAAATCACCTTAACTAATTAGTTAGTATTTATCACCGTGGCTATCATTCGACATTTTTTGTAACAAACCCATTATAACATCTCACTCTTTCAATAAAAGCCTTTTAATATTACAGTTTCTTTTCAATAGGTGCATTTTCATCCACTATATTACACCTAAGTCAATTACTGTTATCTTTGTAATCGTTGTAATTGGCTGAAAAACTTATCCGCTTGCACCTATGACAGGCTTCCACACTGAGTTGCTAATAACCTTAACTTTCTGTTTTATTTCAGTTTTATTACAAAATTGCGATGAAGATTAATAGAAGAAGTTTTAAATTAATGTGACATTCTTTGTTTTTGTCAAAAAATAAAAGCCCGCAGCATAATGCCGCGAGCTTCTCCCTTTTCCTTATAACCTACTTCTTTTCACTCAGCCATTTTGCAACAGTAGTTGCGTCTTCCCCTTCAATCAGCTCCGGAGGCATCGAGCCTTTACCGTTCTTGATGGTATTTTCAATATCTTCCTGTGACATCTTTGCACCAATCTTTTCAAGCTTTGGACCTGCGCCGCCTTCAAGATTGCCGCCATGGCAGCTTGAACATTTTTGGCTAAATAGTTTTTCTGGATCTCCCGCGCTCTTGGAATCCCCAGCTTCATCTCCGCCGCCGCACGCAGCCATAACGAGTGTTGCCCCCATGAGCATTGCCGCTAGCTTTTTCTTCATTTTTAACTCCCCCTTAATAACAATTTGCATACATATTCATTTTATACCAAATCTAGGCTCTTTTAAAACCTTCACCTACTACTTCTGAAGCATCTGTCACAATTACGAACGCAGCAGGGTCAATATCCCTGACAACTTGTTTCAGTTTTGTGAACTCCGTTTGGTCCACTACGCACATGAGAATCGGTTTTTCCTGGTCTGTATAGCCTCCATAGGCAGACAGCCGAGTCACACCACGATTGATTTTATTGAAAATGGCTTCCCTCACTTCATCCTGCTTCACAGTAATAATCAACGCCATTTTTGAACTGCCGATGCCGACTTGGACAAGATCGATTGTCTTGCTTGTCACATAAAGGGCAATCATTGCGTACAGTCCTCTTTCCACATCAAAAATAATAGCTGCAGACAGGACAACCATTCCGTCAATTAACGCAACACATTTCCCAAGTGAAAGGCCGGTAAACTTATGAATGATTTGTGCAGCAAGGTCTGTACCTCCCGTGGATGCCCCGCCCCGGAACACGAGGCCAAGTCCAAGCCCTACACCAATACCGCCAAACAGTGACCCAAGCAGCGGGTCAAAAGTCCATTGCTCCATGTCCTTTGTCAAAAAAACAACCATCGGGAGAAAAATCGTCCCAACGAGCGTTTTAATCCCGTATCTCCCTCCAAGCAGGATCACTCCTGCAGTAAACAACGGGATATTAAATGCCCATTGTACATAGGCTGGCTCCCATCCGAACAAAGCATGAAAAATCGTACTAATACCGCTTATACCGCCTGACGCAACCCGGTTCGGCAGGAGGAATTGGTTAAAGGCTACCGCCACAATGCCCGAACCAACAAGAATATAGACATACTCCAGCACTTTTTCAAAGCCGGGCCCCATTGATCTATTCCACTTTTTTTTCAACTTCTCTTTCCCCTTTATATATAGTAAGAATTCATCTGCAAGAAGCAGCCTTTATATTTCACGCATTTCCCCTTAGACTGCACTTTTGTCTTTCTATTTTCCGTCGTGAGTATAGCATGCCCAACCTCTTCTGTAAATGAGAGCAGCCTGCCATACTCAACGCTTCGTACGGACAGGAGCCTTGCTTTTCTTTTTGAAAAAAAATGCAGGAATTGAACTTTTTATGGAAAGTTTCTATATACCCTTACCCCCATCAGTAATTTGTGTTATATTTCACACATGAGGTAAACCAAAATACCATGAAAGAAGGTTTTAAATATGTCGAAAAAAATTATCATTGTAGGCGGCGTTGCAGGAGGCGCAAGTGCTGCTGCACGTCTGAGAAGATTGGATGAAAATGCTGAGATTATTCTCATTGAACGCGGTGAATACATTTCTTTTGCCAATTGCGGTCTTCCTTATTATATTGGCGGCTCCATTTCAGAACGGGATGCATTGCTCGTGCAGACTGTTGAAGGAATGTCAAAGAAATTCAACTTGGATATCAGGAACCTCAGTGAAGTCACTGAAATCCATCGGGACCGGAAAACCGTTGAAATCAAAAAGTGCGGCGGTGAGACATATGAAGAAAGCTATGACGTTCTCATCCTGTCTCCAGGTGCCCGCCCAATAAAACCGGCCATTCCCGGAATCGAAAACGCAAGTACCCTTTTTACGCTTCGCAGCATTCCGGACACCGATAAAATCAAGCAGTACGTTGACGAGAAAAAGCCTCGTCGTGCTGCAGTAATCGGCGGCGGCTTCATTGGTGTCGAAATGGCAGAAAACCTACGGGAACGCGGACTTGATGTCTCTTTGGTAGAAATGGGGAACCAGATTATGGCCCCTCTTGATTTTGAAATGGCGTCAATCCTGCATCAGCACCTTCAGGAAAAAGGTGTGGATCTGATTCTTGAAGATGGCGTAAAAGCCTTCGAGCAGGACGGAAAGGTATTGAAGCTCGCCAGCGGCAATGAAATAGAAGCTGACATGATTATTCTTGCGATTGGTGTAGTCCCTGAGAACAATCTGGCGAAGGATGCAGGCCTTGAGCTTGGCGTAAAAGGTGCCATCAGGGTGAATGAACGTCTGCAAACATCCGATTCTAACATTTTTGCCCTCGGGGATGCGATTGAAGTAACTGACTATATTAGTGGAAAGCCGACGCATATTCCCCTGGCCTGGCCGGCAAACCGACAAGGCCGGATAGTTGCTGATGTCATCTGTGGCATTGATTCGAAATACAGCGGCACTCTGGGAACCTCGATTGCCAAGGTTTTCGACATAACCGCTGCGGCAACTGGCAACAATGAAAAAACATTAAAGCAGCACGGAATTGATTATGAGGTTGTCCATGTACATCCAAGCTCCCACGCCGGCTATTATCCAGGGGCTTTCCCAATTGCGATGAAGCTGATATTCGATCGTCAGACAGGGGAAATTTTCGGAGCACAGGCGGTATCATATGATGGGGCCGACAAAAGAATTGATGTGCTTGCAACAGCGATTAAAGGCGGTCTCACAATTTTTGACCTTCCTGATTTGGAATTGGCTTATGCACCTCCGTATTCCTCTGCAAAGGATCCTGTCAATATGGCGGGCTATGCGGCGAAGAACATTGCTGAGGGTCTTGTCGAAACCATTCAATGGCATGAGCTTAACGATATCATGGCAGACGGCGGCTATCTTCTTGACGTCCGTGAACCAATTGAACGGGAAATGGGCTATATCGATGGATCCGCCAACATTCCGCTTGGAAGCCTCCGCGAACGGGCGCTGGCTGAAATCCCAACAGACAGGACCATTTACCTTTACTGCCAGGTTGGCTTGCGCGGCTATCTAGCCGCAAGAATTTTGAGCCAGCTCGGCTACAAAGTGAAGAATCTCGACGGAGGCTATAAGACATATTCCTTTGTGTACGGCCAGGGAGACAGCGGGAAACATGAAGAAGCTGCTTCTGCTGCCGTCGCGGTAAGCGCAGAAACAGTAACTGAACGGAGTACAGTGACCATCGATGCGTGCGGACTGCAATGTCCCGGACCCATCATGAAGGTGTACCAGACACTTAACAGCATGAATGAGGGAGATATCCTTGAAGTGGTGGCGACTGATCCGGGATTTAAGAAAGATATCAGCGCATGGTGCAGCAAAACCGGCAACACCTTACTTGAAGCTGTTTTTGAAAATCGGCGTTTTAAAGCGGTTATCCAAAAAGTTGCCGGCGAGATACCTGAGAGTGCGGCCGCCTGCCCTGCGGACGGCAGAAAAGCCGCCCAGGTTCCAGCTAAAAACGGTGCAACGATGGTTGTCTTCAGCGGCGACCTTGATAAAGCAATTGCTTCCTTCATTATTGCATCAGGTGCTGCAGCAATGGGAAAAAAGGTCACGCTATTTTTCACCTTCTGGGGACTGAATGTCCTGCGCAGGAAGGACGCACCTGATGTTGAAAAAGATATGATGAGCAAAATGTTCGGGATGATGATGCCTAAAGGCGTGGACAGTCTGCCTTTGTCAAAAATGAACATGGGCGGCATGGGTGCCAAAATGATAAAAAATGTCATGGCGCAGAAAAATGTCGACAGCCTGGAAACATTGATGAAGAACGCAATGGAAGCGGGCGTCAAACTCGTAGCCTGCTCCATGTCGATGGATATCATGGGCATCGCGAAGGAAGAACTTATCGACGGGGTTGAAATTGGCGGAGTCGCTTCCTACCTTGGAGATGCCGAGGATTCCGGTTTGAATTTGTTTATCTAAAAGCGAAAAAGATACAGAAAGCGGCCCACGGGCCGCTTTTTTTTAACTTTTGGTTAAGCATTGGGCTGCAGGATCAAAGGGATAACTGTTCGATTTGAAAAATGGGGGCGGGCAGGAGAAGACATGATTTCAAAAAAATAAGGGTGGGTGGAAAAAGACATGATGGAGGTGAAAAATGGAGGCGGATGCAAGATTTTAAGAATCACAATGTTGGATAGGAAAAATAGAGGGCTCAACGCAAAAAAATCACAATATTGGAGATTGTTTTGGTTTAAAACTGGATTCGGTTAGTCGCAGTTCGAATGATAACTTTACATATATTGTCTAATTTTCTGAATCACTATGTTTTTTGTCCGAATGAATAAGATTTCTGTCCTAATCAGCTTTTTTTTTGTCCGAATCATCCACTTTCTTGTCCGAATCCTGATATTTCCCGAGAGAACAAACTATTTCCCGAAAGAAGACGTGATTTCCAAGTCAAAAACTGTGCCACTCTCCCCCTTTTTTAGCCCAACTCTCATCATTTTCATTGTATTCCGCAAAAAAACCGCCGGGGGAACACGTTAATTCCGCTCCCGGGTCATTTTGATCTTGTGCAGCCAGATACTCATTTAACCAGGATAATGGGATACCGCTACACTTTGGCATACATTACTTTTTGGTCGAACCAGCATCATCTCCACACCCCGCCTCGAACCATCCCAGCACCTCGCTCCACCCTCTCCAAAAACAAAAACCCCGGCCATGATGGCAGGGGCCCGATCTCTTTTAGTCAAGCTTTGAACGCAGGTAGGCGTTGATGAATATGTCAATATCGCCGTCCATAACGGATTGGACACTTCCAACCTCGGTGTTTGTGCGGTGGTCCTTTACGAGCGAATACGGGTGGAACACGTAGGAACGGATTTGGCTTCCCCAGCCAATTTCCTTCTGCTCACCGCGAATTTCGGCTAGCTTCTTTTCTTTTTCCTCGATTTCACGCTGATACAGCTTCGCTTTTAACATTTTCATTGCATGGTCACGGTTTTTGATCTGCGACCGTTCCGTCTGACAAGTAACAACAACGTTTGTTGGAAGATGCGTAATCCGGACTGCAGAATCGGTTGTATTAATGTGCTGGCCGCCCGCACCACTTGCACGGTATGTGTCAATTTTCAAATCTTCCGTGCGGATATCGATTTCAATACTGTCATCAAGCTCCGGCATCACTTCGCAGGAAACAAACGAAGTATGGCGGCGGCCGGATGAATCAAATGGCGAAATCCGGACAAGGCGGTGAACACCCTTCTCCGCCTTCAGGTAGCCATAGGCGTTATGACCTTTAATCGAGAGTGTCACACTTTTGATTCCCGCTTCATCACCTGGGAGGTAATCTAGCGTTTCCACCTTAAAGCCACGCTTCTCTGCCCAGCGTGTATACATACGCAGCAGCATTGAGCCCCAGTCCTGGGACTCCGTGCCCCCCGCTCCTGGGTGAAGCTCAAGAATGGCATTATTTTTATCATAAGTCTCGCTGAGCAGCATCTGAAGTTCAAAGTCACTCAATCTCTGGATCAGTTCCGCCAGTTCGCTTTCAAGATCAGACTGCAGTTCGGCATCCGGTTCGTCTTTCACAAGCTCATATGTCAGTTCAATGTTTTCAAACGTTTCGTAAAGGTCGTGAAAAACATGCACCTGGTCTTTTAACGCATTCGATTCATTGATAACAGTCTGTGCCTGCTGCTGATCATCCCAGAAGCCGGGCATCAACATCACTTCATCAAGCTCGGCGATTCTTGCTTCCTTATTTTCGAGGTCAAAGAGACCCCCTAAAGCCCGCTAATATCTTAGCTGATTTTTCGAGTTCGTTCCTGATTTCTGCCAATTCCATATTATTCACCTCATAAATTAGTTGCTTCTATTATATCTCTTCCATTTAGGAATTTCACATCAAGCATGAGTCCGGGAAGGCTATGATGGAAAAAAAGAGTCGGCGGATCGTCCGCCGGCCCTCTTTTTCACATTATTCACGGTGCAGGTATTACACCACAAGTTTTTAAAACAAAAAGTTAGGCTTCCAGCTTGCCATGGCAGTTTTTGAATTTCTTGCCGCTGCCGCAGTGGCAAGGGTCGTTACGGCCAATATCAACAGATTTGGTAACAGGTTTTTTCTTCACTTTCTCGCCATCTTCTTTTGGATTGACGGCATGTCCCTTCACGACTTCCTGACGTTCCAGATTATTGCGGATTTCCGCTTTCATAACGTAGCGGGCTGCATCCTCCTCGATTGAAGCAATCATGTTTTCGAACATCAGGAAACCTTCCTGCTGGTATTCACGGAGCGGGTCAATCTGGCCATAGGCGCGAAGATGGATTCCCTGGCGGAGGTGATCCATCTGGTCGATATGGTCCATCCACTTCGAGTCAACACTGCGAAGAACGATGACCTTCTCGAATTCCCGCATTTGCTCATATCCAAGCTCGGTCTCCTTCTCGTCATAGCGCTCCTTGACCATGGAAAAAATAAACTCGGAGATTTCTTCACGGTCCTTGCTGCGAAGATCATCCGTATCAATGGCACCTTCATGGAGAAGATTTCCGTTCACATAATCAATGATTCCCTCAAGCTGCCAATCCTCCATATCCTCGCCTGCTGGTGTATGGACCGCAACTACGCGCTCAAGCACTGACAGAATCATTTTTTCAACTACTTCGCGGAGATTCTCGGCTTCGAGGACATCATCGCGCTGCTTGTAAATGATTTCACGCTGCTGACGAAGCACGTCGTCGTATTGAAGAAGCTGTTTACGGGCGTCAAAGTTGTTGCCCTCGACACGCTTCTGGGCTGATTCAACGGCTTTTGAAACCATTTTGCTCTGAATCGGCTGTGTGTCATCCATTCCAAGTTTGGCCATCATGGCTTTCATATTATCGGAGCCGAATCGACGCATCAGTTCGTCTTCCATTGAAAGATAAAATTGCGTCACCCCCGGGTCTCCCTGACGGCCAGAACGTCCACGCAGCTGGTTATCGATCCGGCGGCTTTCATGTCGTTCGGTACCGATGACCGCAAGGCCGCCAAGCTCCACAACGCCTTCACCAAGCTTGATATCCGTACCGCGGCCCGCCATGTTTGTTGCAATGGTAACGGAACCCTTTTGGCCTGCTTCCATGATAATCTCAGCTTCACGCCCATGGTTTTTCGCGTTCAATACATTATGTTTAACACCTTTTTTCAAAAGCATCTTTGAAATCAGTTCGGACGTCTCGATGGCAACCGTACCGACAAGGACTGGTTGGCCTTTATGGTACCGCTCTGCAATATCCTCTACAACAGCGCGGAACTTGCCTTCCATTGACGCATAAATCAAGTCGGCCCGGTCATCACGGACGATTATACGGTTTGTCGGGATGACGATGACATTCATATTATAGATGTTGCGGAATTCTTCTTCTTCCGTTTTCGCAGTACCAGTCATACCTGAAAGCTTTTCGTACATACGGAAGTAGTTTTGGAATGTGATGGTCGCCAGTGTCATGCTTTCATTCTGGATTTCGAGGCCTTCTTTTGCCTCGATCGCCTGGTGAAGCCCTTCGCTGTAACGGCGGCCTTTCATCAGTCGGCCTGTAAACTGGTCGACAATGATGATTTCGCCATCCTGGATAACATAATCCACATCAAGGTGCATGCTTGCATGTGCTTTTAGCGCCTGGTTAATGTGATGGTTCAGCGTAACATGCGAGATATCGAAAAGGTTGTCAATTCCAAAACCCTTTTCGGCTTTTGTGATTCCTTCTTCTGTCAGCTGTACACCCTTCGTTTTTTCATCGTACGTAAAGTCTTCGTCTTTTTTCAAAGTCCGGACGAACGCATTTGCCTGAATATAGAGATTTGCTGATTTTTGAGCCGTTCCAGAAATAATCAGCGGCGTACGCGCTTCGTCAATCAAGATGGAGTCAACTTCATCAATGACCGCATAGTGGAGTGGGCGCTGAACCTTTTGCTCGCTGTAAAGCACCATGTTATCGCGCAAATAATCGAAGCCGTATTCATTGTTAGTTCCGTAAGTAATATCCGCATTGTAGGCTGCTTGCTTTTCTTCTTTTTCCATTCCTGTCAGGTTGAGGCCGACAGTAAGGCCTAGAAATTCATAGAGCTGGCCCATTTCGGTGGCATCGCGGCTTGCCAGGTATTCGTTGACTGTAACAACGTGGACGCCTTTACCGGTAATTGCATTCAAATATACCGGCATTGTTGCAGTCAGCGTTTTACCTTCCCCTGTTTTCATCTCGGAAATATTTCCGTCATGAAGAGCCACGCCGCCCATCAGCTGTACTTTATATGGATAAAGTCCAAGCACGCGGCGGGCAGCTTCGCGGACAACCGCGAAAGCTTCAACCAGAAGATCCTCTGTCGTTTCTCCATTCTGATACCGAGCCTTGAACTCTTCAGTCTTGCCTCTCAGTTCATCGTCAGTTAGTTTTTCTGTATCTGCAGCCAGCCTGTCAATCTCGTCGGCAAGCCTTGTAAGCTTTTTTAAATCGCGTTTGTTCTGGTCGAAAATTTTATCTAGAAATCCCATAATGACGCTCCTTTTATCAATTAAGTCTTAGAAAGACATAGAGTAAGCGATTTTATTTTTGGCGCTAAATAAAAAAGATTCGCCATAAAACCTCCCGAATCCTTGTAAAAATTCGATTTTAGTTCTCTCTAATTTTAACACTTCCAAAAAGCAGTGACAACAGATGGGGGACCTTAAGCCAACATTTTACAAAATGGGTATGAGACCAGCCTTATTATCCAGTGAATATAGCTGCTGTCCTTATATAAAAATTATTCAGCTATTTCTCTATTTTTTCATCCTTCTTTCATAGAAACAGCGTAGCATCATGGTTCTCACTATACCTTTTTCCATTAATATAAACGTATATTTATTCTCTCTCATCCTAGCTAAGTTTTTACTGTAAATACGTTAAAAAACTCTTGAATGCCTAGTAAAAATAAGCAATTTAGACCAATATGTGAAATATTTTTCAAAAAGATGTTTTAACAGTTTTATTCACAAAAAATACATTGGAAAGGTGTTGTGAATATTGGATACTCAGAATATAGGGAAGAAAATGTAAACTATAAAGAAAGCCGTTGGTAAAGGGGGAGAGTACTGTGGGCTTCAGGAAAAAGAAAAAAACAGATCCTGCCGGGGAAATAGAGATAAAACCCAAAAAGCCAGGCGTGTTCAAGAGGCTCTGGAGAAAAATCAAAGGAATCGACTGGAGTAATCCAGTTAACAAATGGCGTCTTCTTTTCGCCTCGTTATTTGCTGTTATCGCAATGGTGGGCATAGTGTTTGGTGCTGTAACAGCCACCAATAATCCAAAGTTTTGCGCATTCTGCCATGAGATGGGCCCTGAATTTGTTACATACGAGGCGAGCGCGCACAGCGAAATACAATGCGTGGAATGCCACGTTAAACCTGGAGTGGTAAATGAAGTTGTGCACAAAGTGGAATCACTGAAAGAGGTTTATTACCACGTAACAGGTGTACCTGACCCGATCGTCCAGACCGTCGCGGTTTTAGATGAAAATTGCCTGCAATGCCACTCTGAAAACAGGCTGGTCACAGCGACCGGGGACTTAAAGGTCAACCACGAAGAACATATCAAGGAAGATATCCCCTGCATCACTTGCCACAGCGGGGTCGCGCACGCCAAGGTGGTTGATCGGGGCATCAATAGCCAGAAAGATATGGGCTACTGGAAAAAAGACAACGCCGATAAACTAGTAACCCCTGAATATATGCGCCCTAACATGGGAACTTGCATTGACTGCCATGACAAAGTCAACAAGGGCGAGCGACCATGGAAGGATATTCAATACTCCCTGCCAGATAATCCTCATGAAAAAGGCGAAAAGAAAGAAGCATCACACGCCGAAGCAGCCACAGTAGATACCGCAGCCGCAACCCTGACTGCCGAAGAACAGGCAGTGCACAACAAGAAAACTCAGCAGGAAATTATCCTGCAGGCTATTGGAAAGCAGAAAAAAGATGTCAAGCTGTCCATGGAATGCTTCACCTGCCACAAGGAAGTCAGCACACCAAAGGACCATGAGCAGAAAGACTGGACGCAAAACCACGGCGGCAATGCCATCCAGGATCTTAATAACTGCCTTGACTGCCACAAAGATACTAAATGGATTAAGAAAGTTCCTACCCAGAATATTGTCAGCTTAATTGAAGCAGGCGCAACAAAAACGGCCTACAAGCCAAACCTGACGGTGGTCAAGAACGATTCGCGCGAAAGCAACTTCTGCTCCTCCTGCCACGGCTACCGCCCGCTAGGCCATACGAACAGCGATACTTGGCTGACAGCACACGCACCGCATGCAGCGACAAATGAGCAAAAAGCCGAATGCTATGTCTGCCACGACCGGAAGAAACCGGCTGAAGGAGAAAAAATCAAGGCGCCGACAGATGTGTACTGTGAATTCTGTCACCGTACCGGATTCAAGGATGAAAAGAAATAATCGTTTACATATTTAGGAGGGATCCAAGATGGATGAGCATATCGAAGACAAGCCGACCCCTCCCCCTTCACGTTTTCGGAAAGTATTCCAAAAGAACTGGAGCAAAATCGCGGCGCTGACGCTGATTTTCACCGCGATTCTCTTCGGGGTTGGCTACATCGGCCTCGAAGGAAGTTCCAGCTCAAAGTTTTGTTCCTCCTGCCATGAGATGAAGCCGGAGTACTATACGTGGAAGGCTTCATCCCACAGCGAGGCTGATTGCGTCAGCTGCCATGTCGATCCAGGACTTGAAAACCTGGCAAAAGCAAAGGCTGACGGGGCCAAAGAAGCTGTCAAAAGTATCACCTCCACCTATACAGCACCTATTGTTATGCCAAAAGAAATACCAGACAGCGCCTGTGAAACATGCCATAACATGAACAACAGAAACACTACGCCTTCAGGCGACCTCATCATTCCCCATGACCGGCATAAAAACAAAGACATCAAATGCACCCAGTGTCACAGCGGCGTTGCCCATGGCAAAATCGCCGAAAGAAAAGTGACCTTTAAAACAGACTACTCCAAGTGGGACGAGTCTCTCGGGAATGCCATGATGAGCGACAGGAAATATATAAAACCTGAAATGAAAACATGCATGGAATGCCATTCAGCCCGAAAGGTGTCTACAGCATGCAACACATGCCACACGACCGGCATGTACCCGGCAAGCCATAAAAAAGAAGACTTCAAGCTAGCATCACACGGAATGGATGCCAAGACTCAACTGAAAGAATGCAATGACTGCCATGAATATATGTCAACAGAAGAAATAAAACTGTTTGACGATATGCCGGCACATGATAAATACCTCCAGGCTGGCCGAATTACGGACAAACAGGTCAGTGTAAAAGATTATGCTAAAGTAAATACCTTTTGTGAAAAATGCCATATGCAACCCCCGCCAAGCCACCAAAAAGGCTTCACAGCCAAACACGGGGCAATTGCAGATGAGAATCCCGACAAATGTCTGGCATGCCACGATTATCAAAACAATGGAAAGACAAAAAACAAAATTGTGACATGCAACAGCTGCCACCCAAGCAACCACAGTGACAGCAACTGGAGAGTCACTCACCCGGTAAAGATTCCAAATGGAGGAAGACCTTCAACCTACTGTTATTCGTGCCATTCGAAAAAGAATTGTACTTCATGCCATCAAGAATGAAAACTGTTTGAATAGGAGGATCCTTATGGAAACGCAGGAACAGATTACAGCCCAGGAGTCCGATAAAAAGCCGAAAAAACAAAAAAATGAAAGGTTTAACTGGTGGCAAGCATCACTTATCCTCATCGGGACATTGGCCATCTGCCTTTCTGCAGGATATTACATCAGCGAACGATTCCTATGGGACAAGAATGAATCCGCCAAGCTTAATGAGCGGCTGGACTACTATAAGGAAGAAGTAAACCAGAAGCCCAATTCTCCTGAAAGCAGGGTTCAGCTTGGATACACTTATTTCCTGAAAGGCGACGATGATGAAGCGATTAAGCAATATAAAACAGCCATCACTCTCGATAAAAAATTCTTCGATGCCTATCTGAATTTAAGCATTGTCTACGACAAACAAAACAAAACGGACAAAGCATTACAGCAGGCGGTAAAAGCAACCGATCTGTCTCCTCTCGACTATAAAGGGCACTTAATGAAGGGCAAAAGCTACCGGAAACTAAAAATGTACAAAGAATCGGAAGAGGCTTTGGAAGAAGCGTACCGCTTAAAAGCAGGGAACGTTGATACATTGTATGAAATCGGTATGGTCGCAGAAGCCCAGGGCGATAAAAAAGAAGCGGAAGCGATCTATAAAGAAGCTCTATCATTTGATCCGCTCTACAAGCCAGCCATCAAGGCCCTAGATCGATTATCAACAAAGTAATACACACACGAACGATTGAAAGGAGACAAACTCCATGAAAAAGAAAAACGTTTATAGGTGGATGGCTGCGATTGCAGTGTTAACGGTTATCCTGTTTGCCATTATTTATTATTTTAATCTCCAAAACAAAGCAAATCGAGTAACGGACATTGGACAGGATGGCCCGCCTACCTTCAGCCATTTCATTCAGGGCGATTTCAAGACGCCTCTGGAAAAGCCAATGGATGTGGCAAAAATTGGTGAATACATTTACGTAACAGATACGAATCATAAGCAGGTCCAGGTCTTTGATTCATCAAGCACCCCAATCTTCAAGTTCGGCAAAGAAGGAGAAGGCAACGGAGAGTTTAAATTCCCTTATGGCATTGCAGGAGATGAGAAAGGGAACGTCTACGTCGCTGACTTGTACAATGGGAAAATATCGATTTTTAACCCAAAAGGCAAGTTCATTCGGAATTTTGAAGAGAAAGGAAGCAAATCACCTTCTATTAAAAGTCCGGCCGGGCTTCGGATCAACCACAATAAACTGTATGTTACAGATGTCCAAAACGCTAAAGTACTGGTCTTTACCCTTGACGGCAAAAAGCAGATGGAGATTTCAGCAGGTAAAAACAAAGAGGATGTTTTGAACGCTCCAAATGCGGTAGCCATAGATGATGATAATAATATTTACGTAGCAGATTCCGGGAACCAGCGGATGGTTGTTTACGATAAAAAAGGTAAGTTCAAGCAAGTGATCAATGGAACGAAAAACGGCAAAGGGGAATCTGTACTCGTTAATCCGCGTGGTCTGGCAGTAAATGCCAAGGGAACGATTTTCTTGGTCGATAATATGACACATTATGTTTACGGTTTTGACAGCAAAGGTGAAAAGGTCTATCAATTTGGCGGGCTTGGAAGCGAAAACGAACAATTTTTCCTCCCTAATGGATTGTTTGTTGATGAAAAAAGCCAGCTTTATATCACGGATACCTTCAATCAGCGCGTAGCAGTTTACTATTAAAACTATCATTTTTCCTTAAGGGAGGTGATGCCCGAAAGAGCCATAATCGTTTTAGACGGGAGAATCTTATAGAGAGAAAAAGTATTTTACAAGGGAGGTTTGCAGAACATGAGTAAGTTCAAATTAAGCTTCTCACTAATTTTGGCCGTTCTTTTAGTGGGAATGCTGGGGACGGCTGCATTCGCAAAGGATGCGTACGGACTGAAAGCCTACCGTATTGCTGGTACCAATACGATAAAGGTAGACTTCAACGGGACAGCTGATGACACTCCGTCCACGACTGCATTTACCATCACAGTCAACAACCCGGATAATACAGTATTGGAAACAAAAGACATTACAATCGGTGCTGACCGGACAGCGTCATACACCACTCCAGATCTGGAGATAGGCAAAATATATACCGTTCTATTGGCACGCCAGTCTGCACCGACAACGTTTGTGTCCGGCGCCACGATTACCATTTCGGACGCATTTAACGTTGAGTTTAAACCGTTATCACCAGAACAGCTGAAAACAACAAAAATAAATGCGAACGAAACTGGTTTCAACGTATTGAAGAAGAACAGAACCGGACACAAAACTCACGGTTCGTACCAAAACAACACTAACTCCTGTGCAAGCTGTCACCAAACGCATACCGCGGAAGGCGACTACCTTTTGTTCAAGGATGGAACATACAATACATGCGCAGCCTGCCATGATGGCACAATGGGAGCTAAGGGTGTGTTTGGTGCCCCTACCAACGCTGGTACTTTCGGCGGTTCCCATGACGGAAACATGTCCATCCATATGTCTGATGGATCCGTATCTGTACAGGCAGCGCCTGGCGGAAATAAAGCCGCTGGAACCGGCTCATGGACAGAAGATTTCACATGCGCCAGCTGTCACGAACCGCACGGATCGCCAGGCAGCAAACTGCTGAAAGTCAACCCGCTTGGACTTGGCGGCGTTAAACCATCTGACGATCCAGCTGGCAAGAAGTTTGTCGGCGTCCCAGTGAAAGACACTGTCCCTGCAACGAAGGAAGCAAATATCATCCTCTCCAAGTATACAGTAACAGCGGATGATATCGGTACTGACCCGGCTAAAGCCAAACCTGGCTATAAAACGGCTGGGCTTACTGAAGGCACTGTGATTCTGCAAACATACAAATGGAATCCAGGAGCCAACCATGGTGCGGGCGGTTATAGTGCCGACTACTCACTATGGCTTCAGGAAAAAGGCTGGCCATATAAAGCGAATACTGTAATAAAAGATTCTGCAGGAACGGATATCACCAGTCAGTTTAACGTCGCCTGGCTGGACGGTTTCATTTCTGAAAAATCGGGTGGTAAGACGATTGCCGATGTTGCAACAGCGGATATTTCGCAGGGTATCGCTGTAACAGTAAAGTCAAACCCAGAATCTCTGTATAACAACTACTCAGCAGATTATGTTATGGATAGCGGCGTCCAAATGAGCAACTTTTGCTCTTCCTGCCATGCAGACTATCTATCAGGAACGTATAAAAACTCGGATACTGGTGTTTACACAACTGCACACCGTCACCAGACCAATACGGATATGCTGACATGCTCACGCTGTCACTTTGCGCATGGTACTGATGCAACCATCATGAAAGATGCCAGCAATAAAGGTGTAGCTGAGCTGACAGCAGCTGGAGGTAAATTCGATCCTGTCAATTTTGCCGGTGATACTAACGCAGCTAAAGCCGCAGCGATTGAATATCTGAAAGATCCTAACCCTTCTTCCGCACTGAAGAAGCACACAGGTATGTCAGTATGTTATTCCTGCCACGGTTCGGGCGTTTCATTCATCAATGATCCTAAGTCCGAAAGACCTTAAGTCCGTGAGCACAGCTAAAAATAAAAAAACTATCAAATAGCGCCACTATTTGATAGTCCATAAGAAAAATGTTTCTATGAGCAAGGTGACAATTTAACGTTGTTACCTTGCTTTATTATTATTCTTCCAGCCCCTTATAATGTCAATAATTATATGATTTCTCCTTGTTTATGCCTATTTTCGCGTTGCTATAATAGATACATAGATAATAATTCCAATTACGGAAAAGGGTTGAACGTCTTGAAAAAACTGAACTCATTACAATCCATATTATCGCCGCTAAGTGCTGTTTTTCTTATTTTTTTCGGTTCTGTTCTCCTGCCTTTTCCTTCTGATACAGCCCTTTCACTCACCAATAATAGTACAGATCCCCTGCAGACTGAAGAGGAACAAACAAACATCGAAGAAAATGCCGTAACAGGCTCCGACTCAGAACCATCATCCAATACTGAAGAAACGCAGCAGGAGCCCAGCAACACAGTACCTGATGGACCGCCAAATGCTCCGGAATCCAGTGATGCAGTAATTGACAATACAGAAAATAGATCAAGTGGAACAGAGGAACCACTACAGCAAGCTGTGCCTCTTCCAGCATTAACCGCATCCGTTGCAAGACCCTTTGTGACTGATATCAAAATGATCCTGCCTGGTGAGAGTCCTATATCCATAGAAGCCGAAGACATGAACGGCTTGCCTGTAAATCCAAAAATCCAAGTAATGATCAATTCTGAAAGTTTTTTAAAAAATGTAGACCTCATCATCAATTCTTCAAAAGGACAGCTCATACATGCAGTGGCTGGCACACCAAATATTGAAGGAAATCTATATACCTATACTTTTATGCTGGACCCGTTAGATTATGGCACGACTTATTTTGTATATATAAGCTCCTATATTACCGACCAGGAAAACGACTTTATTTATCCTAAGTTCTTTACGTTTTCGACAGCAAGAGAATCTACAAAGGAAATAGAAGAAAACCAACTGACGGCAAATCCGCATGGTTCTTATATGTCCAACACGAATATTTGCGCCAATTGCCACAATACCCATATGACCCGTGCCCCAGAGGAAAGTATGTATGGCGGTGAGCAGCCGAAGCCTGCTGAGGGAAAGACTTATACAAAAATCACCTACAATACCGGAAACTATTGCATGTCCTGCCATGATGGAACGATGGGGATCAACCAGCCGGAAAACTTGGATAATGAGCATACGCATTTTTCCTATGACAAAGAGGTTAATTCATGTACGAGCTGCCATAATCCGCATCTGACACGGACTGAGAAAAATCCAAATTTATTGAAGGACCATTATGTGTTTGACCATAACACTTCGGATAAGCCTGCCTTACAAGGAATCGGCATTCAGGATAGCGATATTCAATTATGCGAGACATGCCATGACCCCATGAATGAGAAAATCAATGTAAAAACAGCTGCAACAAACAAAGGAAATCATTATGACAAGAACCTTTGGAAACTGGAGGCTCTCGGCGGGGACAATAAGCCTCTATGCTTTACATGCCATAACGGAAGCAAAGATCCGGGAAAGCTGGTCGATATTGAAAAGTATTACGACAAGGATCCTGCCAAGATCAACTCCGGCCACTATATAACAGCTGGCGACGGCAGCAAAGGCTACTTGCCATGCGCAGATTGCCATGAAACACATGGCTCGAAAAACATCAAACAGCTGAGGACGAAGCTGGGAAATGCCCCTGTATCTGATGCTGATCAATTCACTACCTCTGGGCAGACCTGGACGGTTCAGGATGAACGGACATTCTGTTTAAAATGCCATAACGGTACAAAAGATTTTTACGGAAAGCAGCCTTCATTAAAAACAACCGACAGCCTGGGAGCAAACATTGCAGGGCATCAGGAAAGCGATAGTGCAGCTTGCTCATCCTGCCATGCTGACAGCTATGATACTTCCGACTTAAGCAAAGGGTTTCTCGAAGCGGCCCACAGCCCTAAAAGATAAAGCAATAGCAGAAGCACCTCCCTCCGGAAGGTGCTTCTGCTATTAGATTTCCCGTCCCGTAAATGATAACCCCCCGCAGCCTTCAGCAGCTGCGGGGGGGGGTTTGGCGTTATAATAATGTGCTTACTGTGCTTCAATCAAGCCATAACGGCCGTCTTTACGCTTGTAGACGACGTTGGTGTGATTTGTGTCAGCGTTATGGAAAACGTAGAAGCTGTGGCCAAGCATGTTCATTTGGAGGATCGCTTCCTCGCTGTCCATCGGCTTCAGGTCAAAGCGCTTTGTACGGACAAGCTCAAGCTCTTCTTCTTCCTCAAACGGAACAGCTTCAGTGAAGATTGGTGCCGTTTCCTTAATGCTGTCGCTGGCCCGGAATTTGCGGTTTACTTTTGTTTTATGCTTGCGGATCTGCCGCTCTAATTTATCTGTAATCAGGTCGATCGCCGCATACATGTCTTCGTGGATTTCTTCGGCCCGGAGGACGAGGTTTTTCATTGGAATCGTAATTTCCACTTTAGATTTTTTATCCTGATAAACTTTCAGGTTTACGTTCACGCTTGCATTTGGCGTTTCTGTGAAATAACGCTCCAGTTTGGCAACTTTCTTTTCGATATACTCTCGAATTGCCGGAGTTACCTCAATGTTTTCACCACGAATGTTGTAATTCATAAGCGAACTCCTCCTTTAATCTTACTATGTATTTATATTTCTATTTTACCCTAAAGAACTCCTGCAAAAACAGGGAAAAGATTTGACGAATTATTGAAGTTTTTCATTGTCGGGATAGTATTAATGCTGTAGGGTGTTATCAAAAAATAGCAAAAACCGCCGAACTCACGGCGGTTTTCGTCGAAAAATGGCGCATCCTACTTCCTCTGATCATAAAACATGCCATCAATAGACATATTTTGATAGGGGTTCACATACTTCATATTCGATTCCTTTTTCTCATTGAGACCCTTAAGATCACGCTGGATGCCTGCCAATTCCGAAGACAAGAGCTTTGTCAGCTTTTGATCAAGAGAGATTAGCTGCTGCCCAAGTATTTGCTCTTTCTCTGTGTAAGGAGGCACCATTGCAGCCATAAGCCCTTCACGCTTTTCAAGGAGCATTTCGACTGCACTAATTTTTTCATCACGGTCAATTTCTCCGCTTTCAAGAAGATCAACCATCGAAGCAGTATGCGCGTAAAACGTTTCTACAGCACTCATTATGCTCGTCCACCCTGCCCATATTGCTTCTGACGGTTCAGCTGGATCACTTGCTTCCATGTGTCACGGAAGTCTGCAGCAAGGCCCCCCACTTCGTCCAGGATCGCCGGGTCATTCTTAATGTTGGCTTCGATCAGGCGACGATTCATATAATCATAAAGCGACAATATATCTTTTGAGACCTCGATATCCTGGTTTAAGGTTACCATAAGCTCACCAATAATTTTTTGAGCCTTTTGGATATTTGTATTTTTTTCTTCAATATTTTTATTTTCAATGGCACTCTTTGCCAAACGAATGAACTTGATGATTCCGTTATAAAGCATAAGAGTCAATTCACCTGGGGATGCGGTCGTCACGGAATTCTGCTGGTAAGACTGGTAGGGATTTTTGATTGCCATTTTTTGTTCTCCTTTTTCGCTTACTGACCGCCGAACTGCTGCATCAGGTAAGCAGATTGGCTGTTTGATTTCTGAATGGCTTTTTCCATTGCAGTAAACTGGCGCCAATACCGATCTTCGACTTGCTTCATCCTTGTCTCAAAACGGCCAATTTGACTATCTACATTTTCAATCTGTCTGCCAAGAGCAAACTGCTTGTTGGTGGAAAATGAATTTCCCGCACGCTGCTTTAACTTATCCATTGTTTCATTGACAGAGTTATATAAGCGGTGGGCAATCCCTTGTGAAGAGGAAGTAGCTCCTTCGCCCCGGAAAAGATTTTCCACGGACTCTGGATTTTCTTCAATCGCTTTTTTGAGCTTTGCTTCATCGATTTCAAGCTTTCCGCCTTCGAGATAATTCGCACTGGTCTTGATGCCAATGCTGGTAAGCTGTTTCATCATTGGATCAACGCCCGCGTTCTCAACAGGTGCGTAAAAATCACTGCGCATCTTGCTTAGAGCTCCTGTCAGGATAGGGTCGCGTTTTAAAAGTCCGCTCTTGGCTTTTTCTTCCCATTGCTCCTGCTGTTTTTCAGAAAGGCTTTCGCGCTGCTCATCCGTCAGTGGTTGATAGGATTTGTATTTCTCCTCGGATGTTTTTTTGCCAATTTTATCAATGAGCTCATTATACTTATCAACAAATGCCTTAATATTATCATATACCTGGTTCGCATCGTTGCTGACATTCAAAGAAACGGCATTTCCGTCATTGAAGGTTTGTTTTAGAGTGAACGTAACCCCGCTCATTTCAAAAGTGTTGGAAGAGCGCTCTGTCTCAAGGCCGTTAATGGTGAAAATGGCGTTTTGCCCGCCTGTTTCAGCCTGCCCTCCAAATTTCAACACATTGTTGACGAAACTTCCAGATGTAACAATTTCATTCCCGCTGGTGTTAAAATCACCTGTTTCTTTCCGGGTCAATGTCACCTGATCTGTAAAGCTGTCATAAAACATTGTTACACCTGCACCCGAGCTGTTAACATGGGACATGACCTGATTGAGTGATTCTGATCCCTGGACACCAAAGTTTTCTGTGACCAAGCCTTTAGAAGTATGGGAGGCAACGGAAAATGTAAAATAGTTCTGGGTGTAATCCGCTTTAATCGCCGCTCCCGTCTCCATCGCAGAATCCAGAGTAACCTTGCCTGTCGTCGTGTCGACGCTTCCTACCTTTTCACCGGCATCATTTTTCAGCTCTTTAACGGCGCCTGCAGCTGTGGGATCCATCGTAAGAGTAGCAGCGCCAACCGTAAGCGTAAGTCCATTCACAGAACCTTTGGCAAGCTGGATCACTGTCTGTCCCTCAGCAGCTGTGCTGCTTTCGATTTTTTTATCCGCAAAGTAATCAACATTAATGGTTGCACCGCTTGCAGGGGCTGTTTTAAATGTCAGCGTCCCATCGGCTGCTGCAAGAACCTGATTATCGGCAAGTCCTTCAGGCGGTGTCACGGAAACTACCTGGAACGCTTTCCCGTTAACTTTGACGTTCATCGACTCAATATCCTTGAGCGACACCGTATCGTCCAGTTTCAGCTTGATCGGTCCATCAGCTACTTTAATTGTCTGAGACTCAACACTGCCGGAAGCCCAGTTAAAGTCAGCTGAGCCGAAACTGTTCTTGGCTTCATATAGACTGCTGCTTATGTTCACCTTTTCCGTTGATGAAGCAGATATGCCTCCACCGTTCTTCAGGACAGCCGAGGTGGCAAGCTGTGTCACTTTATCGATTGAATAAGAAGCTGTTGATGCGGCGCTACTAGCCGTTGCTGTAACCCTATCCGAATACGTTGAACTGACTGTCCTAGCACGGTACTTTGTGGAAAGCTTCATGCTTGTCAGCTCAGACCTGAAATTAAGCAACTGGCTGTTCATCGCGCGATAATCATCCCGCTGCCATTCAATCACTTGTTTCTTTTGTTTCAGTTTATTAAGCGGAATCCGCTCGGCCTTCATCATGTCGCCAACGATTTGGTCAATATCCATCCCGCTGGCCAATCCGCCAACTCGTACCATATGAAACCACCCTTAAATTTTTTTATCAACCATAAGTCCTAGAAACTCCGTCATCGCAGCATAAATATCAAGCATTTTCTTAGGTGGAATCTCGCGCACCACTTCATCCGTCTCAGTATCAACAACCGTTACATAATACTCGTGCAGCTTCTCATGAAATTCAAACCTGATTGAAGTGAGGGAAGCCTGGACAAAATCATTCAAACCCTCAACAATTTCTTCAACCTTTTCTCTAGGAAGCATCCCTTCCTGCGCCCGCTCATCTTGTGGCAGGCCACTATAAATTTCTTCAATCTTGCCTGAATGCATTCCAATGCTTTCTGAAATTCTATGCTGTGAGGAAATAATATTGTTAGCTGAAAGTTTGTCTATCATCGTAGTTTCCCCCGTATATTATCTATAGTTATTATATCGGTATCTTCTTTTTGTTCTTTAGTATTTTTTAACAGGTTAAAATATGCTGTAAAGAAACATTCCATGCTCTTCCGTACAAATGAACGATTAAAAAAAGTGGTACAGTATTGAAAATATATTTCTATCACCCAGCCAGTTCACTTAAACAGAAAACACCTGATCAGGTTCTTTAATAAGTACACAAAAAAGAGGCATGCCCCCCTTCTTTGGGCAGCCCGCCTGATTCCAAACGATAAGCGCAAAAGTCATTAGCTACGTTAGCAAAAACATCAGTTGACCTTTGTTTAATCATTTCTTTAGCTATCATAATTGAACTTTTTATCTATCCGAAATCTGGAGATACCAAGCCGTTTTAAGTCAATGAACGGTGCATCACCCTCAGATATCAGCTTCAATTTAAAAAATTAATTTTTCACCAAAATAGACATATAGCCAAGGCTTACCATTCCATTTTCTTTTAGCAATCCCATTATCTTTTCAAAATACGTAGGATTATGTTCGAAAGCCTTGGACATAGATTGAAGTAATTTAATGACGAGATCGAGTGTTAACCCTTCGTATTGGTTTGCCATCCCCACTAGATGCAGCTTGATTAAAGAATAATGTAAAATCATCCTTGTATAACTTTCGAATGGAGTCACACAATCGATTGGCATACAATTTTTAAACACATAATTTACTAAATAGTTTTCAAGGATATACTCGTATTCCTGTATGAATGGTAAATAATGTTTTGCATAAGAATATTCGTAAGCTTCTTTTATTTCCTTATCTGTTGAATTTGTCTCTATTTTTAAACCTTGCATCATATCCCTTGAACATTCCAAATATCTTGAAGAAGCGATTCCATCACCAAGACGAAGGACAACTAATTCCCTGCAAATCTGAAGTTGCAAATCGAGGCGGTTGGAAATATCATCAAACGCTCCCTTGAATGTATCATCTTCCACACTTTGCAAATATTCCCCCAATAAATCAGGAATCCTGCTTAAATTATTGCTGGTTATACATTCTTCTAATTCATTATAAAACATTCCCAAAATAAGCAGACGCTCTGCAAGGGGATAATTCCTATTTTGCAAGATTAGAATCGTTATATATCGATATTCATCCAGACAGTCCTTCCAATGCGTAATTGTTTCCTTGCTGGTATTAACCACACTGGAAAGTCCCCTAATCGATACCGCTTCTTGACCCTGTATGAAATTAATTCCGTTTTCATTCAGCAATACTAGCCTTGCAGCCTCAGGACAGGAGACTGTTAAAGACTGCTCAATCACATGATTAATTTTATTCATTCTTCTTGGATATATTGCACATGTATTACATAAGTAATCTTCGCCTAATTGTGATTGAATATCACACCAGCCTTCTTCACTTAAAAAGGAGCATCTTCCTTTTTCCATATTCATTTTCGCTGCGTTGTTCTTATTTGGATTGGACCGGTTTCGAATTATGTTTTTTTCTAACCTGGACTTTATTTCATGCCTTTTTACTTTTTTATATTTTTTATACGCTTCTTCATCAATAATTACTCTCCATCCTGAACAGCACGTGTCTTCACATGCTGCACCGATGCAATTAAACTGCTTAATATATTCTGGAATCAGCATTTCAACTAATCTCGTTGTCATTGATCTTTCTCCTTAATGAAGTGTAATTTTTCCAAAGAGAAAACTAATGATTTGTTGTCTCTTTGGAAAAATCAACTTACAAAAAAATAAAAGGGAATGAAAGATTCATTCCCTTTTAACTTTTATTAACGAAGCAGTTGAAGCACGCCTTGAGGTGCTTGGTTAGCTTGTGCAAGCATAGCTTGAGCTGCTTGAGAAAGGATGCTGTTTTTTGTTTGCTCCATCATCTCTTTCGCCATGTCCACATCACGAACACGAGACTCAGCAGCAGTCAGGTTTTCAGAAGAAGTGCTCAGGTTGTTAATAGTATGCTCTAAACGGTTTTGAGCTGCACCAAGGTAGCTTCGGCCTGAAGAAACTGAAGCAATTTGAGTGTCAAGAGCGTCAATTGCTGTTTCAGCAGCTGCTTGGGTTGAAATATCCGCAGTACCTAGAGCAGTATTTACAGCAGTCAAATCAACGCCTGCAGTATCTAATTTAAGATCGAAAACTTGGTCTTTATTGGCGCCAATGTGAAGTTTAATCACACCTGAAGTACCTGCAGTTTTATCTAACAGGTTCATTGTGTTGAATTGAGTTGTATCAGTAATGCGCTTAACTTCTGTTGTCAATTGAAGGAACTCATCTTTTAATGCTGTGCGGTCTGCAGCCACGTTAGTGTCAGAAGCTGATTGTACAGCAAGCTCTCTTTGGCGTTGAAGAATAGAATGAACTTCGTTCAAAGCGCCTTCAGCAGTTTGAATCAAAGAAATACCATCTTGTGAGTTTTTAGCAGCCATGTCCAAGCCACGAATTTGACCACGCATTTTTTCAGAGATAGCAAGACCAGCTGCGTCATCTCCAGCACGGTTGATGCGAAGACCTGAAGCTAATTTCTCCATTGATTTTGCTTGTGCGTTGTTTGCGCTACCAAGCTGACGATGTGTGTTCAGTGCTGCGATGTTGTGATTGATTCTCATGATTTGTTTTCCTCCTTGAATTAGGTTGTCCACATCCATGTGGACAATGGTTTATTTGCTTGGGTGAGCCGGTCGGCCGCCCTTTCACCCTTACAATAGTTTTATCGACCCTTTGGAGGATTGTTTAATAGTTTCAGGAAAAAAAGTTTATTCTTTATTTTTAGTTATGAATGGAAGCAGGCTGCTGATATCTTTGGAAGCGTGCTGATTTTCGCTCGTGATAAGGTCATAGATTTCCTTGCGGTACACTTCCACGTTTTTCGGCGCTTTGATTCCAATTTTGACTTGGTCATTTTTCGAAGACAGAATTGTGATTTCAATTTCGTCTCCAATTTTAATGCTTTCTCCATTTTTCCGGGTTAATACCAGCATCCATGCTCACCCTTTCGCTGTTCCAAAAATTGCGTGCTTCGTCTTGTACTCCTCACCATGCAGAATAATCTGCTTCCCCTTCAGCTTTTTACCATTGATAATTATTGGCGCCTGCAGATTGGCTGTTGTTTTTGCAAACGGATCTTCCACCGTAAGGATCGAATACACAACTACATCTTGCTCCGATTCTATTCCCAGTTCTTCAATTGCTGAATCCTCCAGCTGAAAATCATAGGTTTTAAAAAAGTGAAACGGATTGCTTACGATAAAAGCCAACCCGGGAGTGTTAATGGATTGCAATGCCATAAATACCCCATCCTCCGATAACGGAAGCAGGGTGAATTTTTTTTCATCTGGAAAACCAGGGATACCCTTTTCAAACTTTATTATCTCACTGACTTCCGTCTCGCCATGATACCTCGTCAGGATTTTCATTCATACATCATTCCTTTAAATGGATTGTTCGTAGTTGTTGCCCACAAATTTCAGGTTCTCAAAATCAATCTTCAATGAAGGATAGTTTTTCAAGGACACTTCAGCTTTTCCCGGTGTATAACTGACACTTGCCTTATTCGCTTTTATGGAAATCACTGGCTTGTTGGCTTTTGCCCTGATTTCCACTTTGCCTGGATCATAATCTATTTTCACACTTCCTGCCGAAGGGATCCAGCCAATATTAAACTCGTAGAGAGGTGATTCGCTGTTCCGCTTTGCCTGCTCGGCTATCGGATTTCCACGGTTCTCAATCATCATTAACTCGTCGCCATCCTGAGAGCGGCGGGCAATGCCTGCCAGCCAGTCCTCATAGCCGCGGTCGGCTGCTTCTTCTATACGACTTCTTATAGACTTTAAATCCATGTCTTCCCGTGCTTTTGTCTGGTCAATCGTCATTCTTGACGGCGTTCGCTCAATCTGGAGCTCTGCCTGAGGCTGTTCCATGCTCATTTCAGGGCCAGGCTGCTCAATCTCCAGCACAGCCGGCGTTGTCTGGATTTGTGTTTGGGCAAACGTCGATTCCAATCTTATTTGCGGTAGCTGCATATAGTTTCCTCCTAAGAAAAGCGCAAACACCCGTATAGCGAAGAACACAAATCACTGGGTGCTAAAGCTAACAATTAAGAAAAAAAGCTATTCCCACTGGAAATAGCTTATCGCAAAAAGTCCATCAATGTCGGCTGGATGATCCGCGCACCCACGCCTAGTGCTGCACGGTGGACGGTTTCCTGCACTTTCAGGTCAACGATGACACGTTCAACATCAGCGTCTTCATTATCAGAAAGAACACGGTTGGCCATCACTTCCTGATGGGCAATCCTCTCGTCCACCATCTCAAGCCGGTTGTACCGGGCGCCCAACTCAGAACGTTCGGAGGACAAACTGCCCATTGCCTTGTCTAGGTCTTTTAGCAAGTCGTCAAAATTGAGTGTTGCTGGATCAAACTTTTGAGCTGCTTCACTGCTAGGATCCATGGCAGCCTGAATTTTTGTCAGTGTATCAAAAAGCTCCTGGCCGAATACGTTTGACGGATTGATATTCGCCTTCAGGGAAACTCCCCTGGACACTTCTACATTATAGTTTTGTATATTTGGATCATTGATATTAGCCGCTACTTGCGGAGGTATACCATCTGCAACCGGAGGATGATCAGTATCAGTTCCATGGAAAATATACCGGCCAGCGACTTGTGAATTTGCAATGGACACAATATCCTTCTGAATCTGCTCAATTTCAGTCGCAACAGCTTTTTTATCCTCAGGGTTCAGCGTACCGTTCTTCCCCTGGATAACGAGCTCGCGCACGCGCTGGAGACCCTTGTTTGTCTGCTCAATGCCAGCTTCGGAATTTTCCATCCATAAGTATAATTCTGAAAGGTTCCGCTTAAACTGCTCTACCTCGGAAAGATTGGAACGGTAAAACATCCCTTTCATCGCCACGACAGGATCATCGGACGGCCTTGTGATTTTTTTCCCTGTTGCCAGCTGTTCCTGGTATTTATCCATTCTTCGGTAACTTTCACTCAGATTCTTAAGCGAGTTGTTTGAAACCATCGATTGGGTTATCCGCATTTGCTTTCACCTATCTTCCTCCGGTTCCCATGCCGTTAATGATTTTATCAAGAAGCTCATCGGTCAGGGAAATCATCCTGGCCGAAGCATTGTAGGCATGCTGGAACTGGATCATATTGGACATTTCTTCGTCAAGAGAAACCGCGCTTACGGACTGTCTCCTTGTATCGACCGCATCCTTCAGTGAACCGCTGTTGTAGGCAAGCCTATCAGCCTGCTGGGACAGGACGGCCATCTCACCAATGACACCTTCATAATAACTCCTGAAGTTCGCTTCTCCGCCACCATTTTCGCCATAGGTAAATTTATTATTGATGACATTGGCAAGGTCCAGAATACCCTTGGAATCGCCCAGGTACGGATTGGATGGATCTGCTGTCGCGATATTATCGACATTAGCTAAAATTTCCGATGCAATAGCCATTTTTCCAGCATAACCTTTCCGGCCACCATCAACGGAAAAAAACGGAATATCCTGTGGGCCATTTGCAATCTCGTTAGGGCTTAAATTTGCCTGATGAACCTTATTGAACTCAGTGGCAAACGTGTAGGCCAGATTATCCAGCTCTGCCAGCATATCCGGATACACGCCGGCCGCTTTGCCATCTTTTTCAAATCCGTAGGAATCAATCAATGCCTTCAGCTTACCCTCGGACTTGGTGAAATCATAGCTTACTCCGCCTACTGTCACTGATTTAACAGAGCCATCAGCGCCTGAAAAGTCTACGTCGAATTCCTTGATCTCACTACCATTCACAAGCTTGGCAAGTTCATTACCCGAACCATCAACTAGTGTGATGACTGCCTGACCTTCTGCTAGGGCACTCGGGTTCCCGCCCGGCTTCGTATAGTCAACCTTGACGCTTACAAGCGTTGACAGCTCATCAACAAGGCGATCACGCTCATCGTAAAGGTCATTCGGAAGATAGCCATGCGGCTCCACTTCGCCAATCTGCTTGTTTATCTGGCTGACTTGATAAAGGATAGAATTAATTTTGTTCTCAGTCACATCAATTTCATTCTTCAAATCCGTCTGGATTGAGGAAAGAGAATTGTGCAGATAGTTGAACGTTTCGGAGAGGGCAATCCCCCGCTGCCTTACGACCGATTTTGCTCCTGGATTTTGCGGGTTGACAGCAAGGTCCTGCAGAGCCTGCCAAAACTCATTCATTGTCGCAGAAAGCCCTGAATCGGATGGCTCATGCATGACTTCTTCAAGCTTTTGCAATGATTCGGCACGTGATTGCCAGTAACCGAATTTATTGCTTTCACTGCGGTACTGGACGTCAAGGAAGCCTTCCCTGACCCTTTGGACCGAGCCGGCTTCCACACCTGTTCCGATTTGTCCCGGGAGTTGCGGCCGGTTCAGGGAAGCTGGCGGATAAGGATCTGTCTGTACGAAGTTTACTCTCTGCCGTGTAAAGCCTGGCGTGTTGGCATTGGCGATGTTATGTCCGGTTGTATGCAAAGCGCCCTGCTGCGTGAACATGCCGCGGCGTGCCGTTTCCAGACCCATAAAGGTTGAACGCATATTTCGTTCCTCCAAGCGTTGAATAGATGTGTTTTGTTTTTTGCTATGCTTTTGAGTTAAATAGCCCCTGTCCGCCTGATTTTGCCTTACCCTTCGGCGGTCCGTAATTGTAGTTGTCCTGCTGCGGCATGACAAGGCTTCTGGAAAAATTGATAAACTGCAAGGATTGGTTAATTAGCTGCTGGTTCAGACGGTTATGTTCTTTAATTCTGCTGATGACCTCTATCAGTTCTTCCCGTATCTCTAGGAGCTGTTTCTGACGTGGTCCGCCAGCCATTCCCGCAAGCTCGGTAAGAGAGGCATTTTCCATGTGTGGAAAGCTTGCGGCAGCTATTCTTGAACGCTCCTGGTTAAGCTTTTCGATTGCTGCAATATGGACTTGCTCTTCTTTTATGATGCTTTTGAGGGAGTCCATGTCCCCTTTTTTTACGATTCCTGTTTTCCTGTCCGATAGCTCCAGAAGGCTTTTATGCAATTTGAGGAGTTTCTCCAACACAGGCTGCAATTGTTCTATAGACACGGAATCCCTCCTTCATGGCAAAAAGAAACACTCGTCAGGAGACGAGCTTTTCACTTACTTTTTAAAAAAGAAATCATGCAAACCTTTTGCCGTTTCTTTTGAATCATGCTTATAAGCTCCAGTTTGCACCTGATTCTTTAATTCTTCCACGCGCTGCTGGCGCTGCACGGCAATTTGGGACATTTGCTGCATTTCTTTTGCAGCTGAAGAAATTTCAACTTTGTCAGTCTGCTGACCGAGATTCTTTTCAATATTGTCCATTTTATTTTTCGCCCTCAAGTATGGGTTGATGCCTGCAGGGCCTGCGTTATTATTAATCTTCATAAACATACCTCGCTTTCATTCCGTCCGTATATACTACTGATTATATCGGCAAATCCGGCTGATTTGTTTAATAAGTAGACAAAAACAAACCTTTAGGCCCATCATTTATTTTCTTATTCATGATATAAGTCCCGGTTATTTTCTTAAGACTTTTTCGAGAAGAAAGTTGGATTTCTCTGGATCTGCTTTTTCCGTTCTTCTTCCTTGTTGAACTGGTCGAGTTCTTCTCTCATCTTAGCTGCACAGCTTCCGCATATTCTGCCTTCCCGTATAATGCTTCCACATTTATCACAAGGATAACCGAGATTCGGGAATTGGGCGATTTGCAGCCGCCCTGTCTTCACAAACCGCAAAATCAGTTCCTCATCCACGCCAGTGGCTTCCACTACCTGCAAAATGGTGGCCGCCCGGTTCTCACGCTTCCTCATATATTTCGAAACAACATCATATGCTTGCTCTTGTTCTTTCCAACAGTTCCCACAAACATCCCGAAATTGGTTTTTAACAAAAATTTCCCCGCAGGCGGGACAATTCATTAAATTCACTGCCTGACCCCCTTCTCACTCCATTTGCGGTGACGCAGTAAAACATCACACTCCCAAACCGTGCCTGACCCCCGGCGCGGTGGTGTGATAAAGCACGTCGCACGCCTTGCTTAGTCACCGTGCGATTGTCAGCGAGCTGACTTTATCTGCCCCGGCTTCTTTTAATATTCGTGCTGCATGTCGCAGTGTTGAGCCTGTAGTATATATATCGTCAACGAGTACAATATTTTTACCGGTTAATTTTTCTTGAGATTCCAGACGAAATACTTGCGGGAGATGGATACGATCTCTTCTCGTCTTCTTCGATTGCTTCTCGGAATGGATTCTTGCAAGGAGAGGGACAGGCTTTAAACCCGCACCAACAATCAAAGCTTCGGATTGATTAAAGCCCCGCTCGTACAATCTTTCGGCGCTCAGCGGGATGGGGACGATGTAATCGCCTGGAATCCCTTTCAGCACCGACCTCAACTTTCCTGCAAATACACTCGCAAGACAATAGTCGCCGCGAAACTTAAACCGGGCAATCACTTCTTTCATAAAATCATTGTAATGATAAAGCGAAATATTTTTCTCAAGACAGCCCCTCCAGCTTTCGTCTTTTTCCCAGCGGATACAATCAAGACAAAGACTTCCTTCACAAAACGAGAGATCAAGCTCCCGCCCGCAAACAGTGCATTTTTCCCCCTCAATCGGAAGAAGCATGGACTCACATTTCCGGCAGACTGCTTCTTCCTTTGTTCTATTAAGAAAAATACTTCGCCAGGAAATTTCTGCTTCTATCTCTCCATGGCAGATAAGACATCGTTTTGGCGAAAATAGGTTCATATCGAAAGCACCCTTTCTTCAATCGAGCAGGCAGCGCTTTGTGGCTTCCCTGTTCATTTCTTCAATCACCCTTTTGGCACGCAGCATTTCCTCCGTCCTGCCATAGTGAAAAAAAGTCACATCGCCCGTTGGGTGGCTAGCACTCCGGCCGGCGCGCCCGGCAATTTGAACCAGTGCGCTTTCTGTAAAAATCTCTGCCTCCGCTCCAATCACAGCAACATCAATATCAGGGAAAGTAACACCTCGTTCGAGAATGGTCGTGGTAAGAAGGAGTGGAATTTCTTTGTTCCGCATTTTCATCACTTTTTCTTTCCGGTCGGGATCTTCCGCGTAAACAGACTCTATGTCAGGATGCAGCTTTCTGAGGCGGGTAAGAATCTTTTTCATGAGTTCAATTTTCGGGGCAAAAACTAGTGCCTGCTTTCCGGCATCAAGCCGTATCTTTACCCAGCGGATGACATTGTCAGGCAATTTTTCTCTCTCCAGCTGTTTCCCCCAGTTGCCGCACCATATCAGTTCGGGTACGGGAAGGGGATGACGATGAAAACGGGCAGGAATTGTAACATAAGCCCGCTTTCCAAGCCTGCATTCCCGCTGCCAGCTCCGGCTCGGCGTAGCTGTTAAATAAATGACCGTAGATTCCGGCTTTCTGGCATTTTTCACGGCATGACGCAGCGTTTCATCAACAGAGAATGGAAAGGCATCGACTTCATCAACGATGAGCGTGTCGAATGCGTGGTAAAAGCGAAACAGCTGGTGTGTTGTCGAAATGGTGAGCGGGGCATGATTGTGGCGGTCTTCGCTGCCGCCATACAGGGAGGCGACAGGAATTTCCGGAAACACAGCTTTCAAGCGCGGAGTCAGTTCCAGTACAACATCCGTCCTTGGTGTTGCAATGCAAACGCGTTGGCCTCTTGCCAAGGCTTGTTCAATTCCTTTAAAAAGAATCTCAGTTTTTCCAGCCCCACACACCGCCCAGACCAGGAGTTCCTGCCCGCTGATGACGGCCTGCTCTACTCGGCCTGATGCTTCCCGCTGGCCGTCAGAGAGTGAACCTGTCCATTGCAGGAGTTTCATGGAAGACAGGATGGCGATATTGGTACGTCCATCAGCATCGGGATCCCTCCAGCCAATCAACGGCGTGCAGGCACTCACTCGCCCCATAATCAGGCACCTTCGGCAATATATGCAGCTCTCACCGCAGCGCGCGCACGGAAAGCTTGCAAACCAGCTGCTGTCGCTGTTGCCGCATCGCTGGCACAGAACTGTTTTTCCATGAAATTCTATTCCATTACGGTATGTTAGCCAGCCATTTTCGTAATGCTCCTGGATTTCTTCCAGCGAGAAAGGCAAGTCATCCATTAAAAGCTGTTTGCCTTGCAGGACTGCTTGGATTTCAGGATTGAAGTGGAAAGACAAGTTTTGCTGCGGTGTGGGGATTGAAGAGATTTTTGAAATAGGAAGAGTGGGTGAAGGGGATTTCAGTAGAGATTCGGGGACAACTTTCTGGCCAATAACAGCAAATCTCATAAAAATCCTCCGATATTGGAGTAAAACAGCAACATTTTTCCTGCCTCCTTTTTTTACAAAACTTATTAGTCAAAATTCTCTCAATCTCTCAAGTTTCCTACTACATTCTACGGATAAATATTAAGAAAAGATGACAATATACAATCATGGAGAATTACTGTGAACAGAAATATTTGATTTTTGGTTGAATTGGAGTTTTTTTAGTTACATACACTGGTTTTTCACGAAAAAATACTTATTTCGTATTTAACAGGCTTATTTTTCCTAGAACCGGGCAGTGTCCCAGACTCATCATTATAAATCCTCCATCACCCGCAGAAGATTTATTCCCAATTGTAGGTGAGTTATTGCCGATTGGGTACCGAATATTCCCGGTTGCACGTGATATATTCCCAGTTGCACGTGATATATTCCCAGTTGCGCGTGATATATTCCCGGTTGCGCGTGATATATTCCCGGTTGCGCGTGATATATTCCCGGTTACGCGTGATATATTCCCGGTTACGCGTGATATATTCCCGGTTCCGCGTGATATATTCCCAGTTGCACGTGATATATTCCGGTTCCGCGTGATATATTCCCGGTTCCGCGTGATATATTCCCGGTTCCGCGTGATATTCCCGGTTACACGTGATATATTCCCAGTTGCGCGTGATATATTCCCGGTTCCGCGTGATATTCCCGGTTGCGCGTGATATATTCCCGGTTGCACGTGATATGATATATTCCCGGTTGCACGTAATATATTCCCGGTTGCACGTAATATATTCCCAGTTGCGCGTGATATATTCCCGGTTACACGTGATATATTCCCGGTTGCGCGTGATATATTCCCAGTTGCACGTGATATATTCCCAGTTGCACGTGATATATTCCCGGTTGCGCGTGATATATTCCCAGTTGCGCGTGATATATTCCCGGTTACGCGTGATATAATATATTCCCGGTTACGCGTGATATATTCCCGGTTACACGTGATATATTCCCAGTTGCACGTGATATATTCCCGATTGCGCGTGATATATTCCCGGTTACACGTGATATATTCCCGGTTACCATTCGTTTATTCCTTTTAACTGTATTTATTCCCCAGCCCAGAATCAATATGGAAAAATCAAATCACATCATCCTCAAAAAAAATCATCGTCAATACCTTACTTATTCCCCAACAACGATCCCTTCCTTCCGAAAAAAACGCCATCCCTAAGCAACTCCGGGATGGCGCATAAAATCGTATTTACTTCTTGTACCAGCCCATGCCCATGGCGCCTTCGCCCAGGTGGGTGCCGATGACGGGACCGAAGTAGCTTAGCATAAATTCAACATTGGGAAACTCTGCCTCAAGCTCTGCCTTCCAGTCCAGCGCTTCCTGCTTACGGTTTGCATGGATGATGACAGCACGGTAGTCCTCTCCGCTCCCGGCATCCTCACCTAGAAGCTCGACCACGCGGTTCATCGCTTTTTTGCGCGTCCGCACTTTTTCAAACGGGACAATTTTCTTATCGATAAAGTGAAGGAGCGGCTTCACTTGTAGCAGGCTGCCAATGAACGCCTGGGCACCATTCAGCCGGCCGCCGCGCTGGAGATGGCTTAAATCATCCACCATGAAATAGGCACGGATCGACTGCTTCATCTCGGCAAGGCGGTCCATGATTTCCTCCGGACCCCTCGCGAGTGCAGCCAGCCCGGCTGCTTCAAGGGCATAAAACCCCTGGACCATGCAGCTGATTTCCGAGTCAAACGGATACACTTTTATGCTGTCCACCATTCCCGCAGCAGCAACGGCACCCTGGTATGTCCCGCTGATTCCGCTGGACAGATGGATGCTGATGACCGCGTCGTAATCCTTCGCAAGACTCTCAAACAACTCGACGAACTGTCCCGTCGGCGGCTGGGAAGTTGTCGGCAGCGCCTGATGCTTAACCTCTTCATAAAACTGCCCTGCGGTAATATCTATTTCTTCCCTGTATGTCTCATTTCCAAAAATCACACTGAGAGGGATTAGTTTAATATCCCATTTTTCCCGCAATTCCTTCGGTATATATGCCGTACTATCCGTAACGACTGCCGTTTTCATGATATATTTACCATCCTTAATCTTTTTGACTAATATATGTACAACCACCATTTTAAATGAATTCTAATCAAAATGCATTAATTTGGTGGATTACCCTAAAAAAGAAAAACACGCAGGTCTAGTAGCCTGCGCGCCAGTTAATTTAATATGTATTGTTTTTTAGGTTTCAAACCTCTTATTTCCATCTCTTCCAGAAGCATCAAGATAAATTCTTCATCAAGACCCAGGCTGATGGCTTTTTGGTAGGCGTAATACAATTCTTCGTCAGATAACGCACCCAATTTTGTCATCATCACTGCACTCCTTTATATATTTAGAAAATTATATCACAGAAAATTCATCAGACAACCTTATCATATGACTTTTGTTGCGAAAATTTCAAAAAAAGCACAAAAAGGCACATCAGCCGTAAAAGGCCAATGTGCCTAACTAAAAACATATGTAAAAATCGGTTAATTTAGACAAGCTGGATGGGGGTTACTGCTTTTTCCAAAAAACGGAGGCGAGCCTTCATCAATGCTTCACCGTTACCCGCCTGTTTTAGGCAGGACTGGTTTACTTGACTTCCACCCAGCCATTCTTAATGGCAAAAACAACTGCCTGCGTACGATCATTCACATTCATTTTTTGCAAAATATTGCTCACATGGTTCTTAACCGTTTTCTCACTGATAAACAGTGATTCTCCAATACCTCTGTTGCTTTTTCCGTCTGCCAGCATTTGGAGTACCTCGCACTCACGGCGGGTCAACAGATGCAGTGGCCTTCTAATTTCCACTTTCGGTATGTACTGGCTGGTGGATGCTGCTTCATCTACAGAAAGGCGGCGATATTCTTTTACAAGATTATGCGTCACCTTCGGATGCAGGTAAGAACCACCGGCCGCAACGACCTTAACGGCTTCAATCAAAGCATCTGCATCCATTTCCTTTAGAAGGTATCCAGTTGCACCAGTCTTTAATGCATGTGTGACATAGTTTTCATCATCATGAATGGATAGGATGATTACCTTTGAATCAGGATATTTCTCAATAAGCTGTCGGGTCGCCTCCACACCGTTCGTGTGCGGCATATTGATGTCCATAATAATAACATCGGGTCCGTATTCTTCTGCAAGGCTGATTGCTTGGCTGCCATCATCACCTTCGGCTACAACTTCAAACGAATCCTCAAAGTCAAGAATCCGCTTTACCCCTTCTCTAAACAGCTGGTGGTCATCTACAATGACAATCTTAGTTGTCAATACATTCGCCTCCCTTAACCTTCTGTCTCTATTCATAAACGTTTCTCCCTGCACGGTTTTTTTGGCCTGTGTTTCTAACCAGGCAGCAGGCTTTTTACAAAAGCTGCAGGCTTAATGTTTTCCGGGCTGCCGGGCTGCCGGGCGTTCTTGTTCGTTCCATCATCCACTGACAAGCGGGACTTGAATCATTACAAGTGTTCCTGAACCAATCTTAGAATCAATGGTCAAATCGCCTTCAAGAAGCTCCACTCTTTCCTGCATCCCCATAATACCAAAAGATTCAGGACATTTTTTATGAATATCAAATCCTTTTCCATTGTCCTTCACCACAACCAAGACCGCATCTTTTCTGATCTCAATTTTCACCTGGATGTGAGTGGCTTGGGCATGCTTCAAGGCGTTCTGGACCGACTCCTGAATCAGTCGAAAAAGGGCCACCTCATATTTTGTCGGCAGGCGCCTGTCCTGTCCCATATTAGAAAAAGATATTTTTGTGTGATTATGATATTCTTCGGTTGTCTGCAGGTATTTTCTGAGGGTAGGCACAAGACCAAGGTCATCAAGAGCCATCGGGCGCAAATCATAAATGATCCTTCGCACTTCATATAATGCCGAACGGACCATTTTTTTCATGCTTCGAATTTCCTGAAGGGCTTCCTCTGATCCGCGTTCCCTGAAGATCCTATCTATTAGGTCGGAACGCATCATCACGTTTGCCATCATTTGGGCCGGTCCATCATGAATCTCCCGTGACAGCCGTTTTCGCTCTTCTTCCTGGGCCTCAATAATTTTCAAACCGAAATCCTGCTTTTGCTTGGCAGTTTCCAGTGCTTCGCCCATCTCCCTAATATCGCTCATCAAGTAATTCATGACTACGGATATTTGTGAAACAAGATGCTCGGCCCTTTCAATTGTCTCGCTTAGGCCGACCAGCCTGCGCTCCAAATCATCACGCCGCTCGCGGAGCTGCTTTTCCTGCTGGCGGCTCATCGTCAAGTCCATTTGCAGCTTGTGTGCTATTTCATATGCCTGGCGGACTTCTGCTTCTGTATAATCCTTGAAATGTTTGCTGACTACAGAAAGTCGCTTCCGGGCAAACCGCACCTGAAGCTCCACCTTGTCTCCTTCATTAATGATATGAGCGACCAGCCGCTTGACTTCCTTTAGTTCGGAAGTGATATCTGCGAAATCATGCCGGCACTGTTCCCCAATCCTGAAGATTTCGTCCTTTGAACTCTCGACTGTATCTATCATGCTTTCAAGGATGTGGTCAAGCGCTTTAGTATCCATTTTTTTTAAGGCCATACATATTCCCCCATAGGCAGCGCATGATAATATTCTAGCTTGAAAAATCACTGGATACTATGGTTCATACTTGGAAAAATTGTGATATGCCATAAATTCGGTAAAAAGGCATAACAATATTTCCATCTTTCATGTCATATATCCTAGGATTTTAACAGGAAAATCCATGAAATTCTTCCTTTAAAGTGAAATGATTTTCTTCATAGTTGAAATATCATGCTGCCAAATCTTTCTCTTGCAGTCCGGGATTCTTGGGACCCTTCCTCAATTATGTCAAAATAAGGTCTATATTATTAAGACGCTTTCATTATAACATCCTGTCTGTCTACTTATATTAAAGTTTTATTACATTGCCACTTAAGATTGTCCCGCAGACTCTGTCGATTTATAATGAAAATTGGAATCTAAATTGCATAGCTCAACGTCTTTATTCATTAGACATGAGAATTCCGGAGGGCATTGCTCCCATTCTATCATTCGAAACCAGATGGCAGCCTTCCCTGATAGACTTTCTTTATAGAAAGGAGCGGCAAAATTGCTCCCACATTACCTGACTGTTAAAGGCCCTGGTGAATGCGAAATCCTCATCCAGAAATCCCGCTTCATCTCCCACGTAACCCGTGCGGAAACAGAAGAGGCCGCACAAAATTTCATCATGACAATCAGAAAGCAGCATTGGAACGCGACACATAATTGCTCAGCGTATCTCATCGGCGAACATGACCAAATCCAGAAGGCCAATGATGACGGCGAACCAGGCGGAACGGCAGGCGTCCCCATCCTTGAAGTCCTTAAAAAGAAAAAGCTGAAAGACACAGTTGTAGTTGTTACCCGTTATTTCGGAGGCATCAAGCTTGGCGCGGGCGGTCTCATCAGGGCATACGGCAAAGCCGCATCAGAAGGAGTGGCTGCCGCCGGAATCGTGGAAAGAAAACTGATGAAAATTATGCACACGACATTAGAGTATACCCTGCTTGGGAAAATTGAAAACGCACTTCGCTCCTCTATTTTTGAAATAAAGGAAATTCACTACCTTGAAAAAGTAGAAATTGAAACATTTGTCGAAGAAAGCCAAACACAGTCCTTTATTGAGTGGATGGTCGAACTGACAAACGGGCAGGGGCAAACAAAAGCCGGCCAGGAGCTTTACTTGGAAAAAAATATTTCCCAACCTTGACGACAAAGTATGACAAATGTGATAGCGGGGTTGCATTTTTCGTTGTATACTGTAGTTTAGCTTAAATAAAAGTATACAGAAAATGTAAAATCAGATTCAAATTGAGCCAAAAGGAGAATTTACATTGAACAATAGATCACGAAACAGCAGTCTGATAAGGAAGAAAAAGAGGCGGAGAAGAGTTTTCTTTTTCATTTTCCTGCCAATCTTCATGTTGACTCTAAGCGGACTAGGTTATGGTGCCTATCTCTATACGAAAGCCGCCGATGTTCTTGGATTATCCAAAGTTGAATTAAGCCGCGGCGACCAATCTGCGAAGAGATTTAAAAAGGTCGATCCGAAGCATGACAATATTTCCATGCTGATCATGGGCGTCGACGATAGCAAAACGAGGGACCAAGGCAAAGCTACCAGAACAGATGCCTTGATTCTCGCTACCTTCAACAAAGATGATAAAACGGTAAAAATGGTCAGCATTCCGCGTGATTCGTATGTGTACATCCCAGCCGAAGAAAAGCGTGACAAAATCACACATGCGCATGTTTATGGCGGAGAAGAAGGAACGATTGAAACTGTGGAAGAAATGTTCGATATCCCAGTTGATTACTTTGTTAAATTGAACTTTGATGCATTCATTGATGTTGTTGAAGCTCTCGGCGGAATTAAAGTCGATGTACCTGTGGAATTCACTGAACAAAACAGCAAAGACACAGGCGATGCCATCCATCTGAAAAAAGGCGTACAAGAGCTGAATGGAGAGGAAGCTCTTGCTTTGGCAAGAACAAGGAAGATTGACAACGATATCGAAAGAGGCAAGCGGCAGCAGCTCGTGCTGAAAGCCATCATTGACAAAGCGATCTCAGCAGGGTCACTCACCAAATACGGTGACGTCATGGAAGCCCTTGGCGATAATATCACAACCAATATGGAATTTGGCGAGTTGCTATCGCTTTATGACTACGCTACAAAAGGCATTGACATTGAATCGCTGACAATGGAAGGCGAAGATGCCTATATCGATGACGTTTACTATTACCAGTTGGACGAACAGAAATTAATCGAGCTTTCAAGCATGTTCAAGAGCCACCTGGCACTTTCAAGTCTCAGTTCCGACAGGAGTGATGGAACTGAGAGCGAAGATACCGAAAGCAATTATTAAAAACATAAATGCTGATTTTAAGCAGATGCCTTTTACATTCAGGCTCTTCTTAAAATCAGTTTTTTTTATTTCTGACTAGCTCTTATTTTTTAATGAAGGAAATAGTAGGTCCATCGTTTTAATAATCGGTTTGAATCTCTTTCCGGCCCATTCAATTTTTTCCGCGAAAAATTCAATCAATAAAATAGTTATAAGGAGGAAAACATTCAAACCATGAAAATCACTTCTTGAAACCATAATCCCCATTATCCCAAAAATGCAGGCGAACAGATAGATCATCAGTACGGACTGCCGATGGGAAAATCCGTAGTGGAGCAGCCTGTGGTGTAAGTGAAACTTATCGGCACTTGAAATCGGCTCCCTGTTCGTAATCCGCCTAATAATAGCAAACAGCGTATCTGAGATGGGAACGCCAAGGATCAGGATTGGAACAATCAATGAAATAAACGTTAAATTTTTAAAGCCCATCAGCGACAGAATTGAAATCATGAAGCCGAGAAAAAGAGACCCAGTGTCCCCCAGAAAAATGCTGGCAGGATGAAAATTATGGACCAAAAAACCGAGCGTGCACACAAGCAGTAGCAAACTGACAGCATAAACATAAGCATCGCCCATCATAAAAGCCATGACTGCCATCACTATAAAGGCAATGGACGAGACGCCGGAAGCAAGCCCGTCCAAACCATCAATCAGGTTGATTGAATTTGTCACACCAATGATCCAGAACACGGTCAAGGGAATGCTGAACAGCCCTAAATTCCACTGGCCCCCAAATGGCATGTTGATATATTCTATTTTTAAATCCCCGAAAAAAACAATGACAAGAGCAGCAGCAAGCTGTCCTGCCAACTTTGCTTTTGGGGAGAGCTCCTTTAAATCATCCATGATTCCTACAAAAAAAATAATGGCGGCACCCAGCATGAACGGCAATAAATAGGGGCTTTCCGGCCTGAGGATAAGAATGCCAGCAATGAAGCTTGCAAATATGGCAGCGCCCCCCATCCTCGGTATCAGGCGTTCATGTACTTTCCTCTCATTCGGGCGATCGATTGCGCCCAAGGCTATAGCAAGATTCTTCACCAGCGGGGTAAGAAACATGGAAAAAAAAAAGCATAAAATCAAGGTGAAATACAACATGTCCATCCTCCTTGATCTTAGCGTATCCAATCATGACAAAAAGAACCAAAAAATTTACGGTTGGAAAGTAATCCGGGGCATAAGGGTGAGATTTTTACATTAAATCACATATACGGAATCAGGATACAGCTACTTGGAATAAATGAGTGATGAACGGGAATAACTGGGACCTAATCGGGAATATATCGCTCGTAATCGGGAATAT
>NZ_QWVT01000017.1 GCF_003570705.1 Mesobacillus zeae | reverse complement strand
ACTTATTTGTGTCCAAGATATTGACTTAGATCCATATTTTAGGTTCTCAAATTGGTGTAAATCCTTTTCGTGTTTTAAAGATAATTGCTTTTATATCTTTACTGTCAGCTATCGCAGGTTATATCAATCAAATATCAAAAAGCCAAAAGGATAGAAACTATTTAGTGTATTTCCATTAATTTTTAATACTGCTTCGGCAATTTTTTTATTCAAGTAACGGGTGCTTCGTAAAAGGTTAAGACCATTTATAAGAGATGGTCAATTTTTTTATGGGAATTATCAACCTTATCATTTGTCAGAGTCTTGATATAAAAAGCGCCCTACTCGATGAGTGGGGCGTTAATTGGGATTTATACCAACAAAAATGTGTTGAGGGTAACAGTAAGGTAACAGGCAGGGAACAGTCCGCGGATATAAACAAGAATGATAAAGAATGTCTTAAGAATGATTTTGCTGCTGCTGATTACGCACACGAAGAAAGTGACGGGGTGCCTACGACCGGCCCATTAAGTGGTGATCCAGTGCCGTCTGGAGAAATATCACATACTTCGAGTTAAGCAGTGAAAGTCCTTATAGACCTTTATTCAACTTCGAGCTTACGGATTTGCTTGTTCTCCAGCAGATGAAACTGCAGCCCAGGAGATTATTGCGGGCGGCGTACCGATACAGGAGGCCCTTGTTTACCTTAAAGACCGATTTGATACTTACAAGCCGAAGCATGCTCGGGACCGAATTAACAGCCTGTCTTACTGTGTCGGCTATATCTTGGACAAGCATCACCAGCAAATTCTCAGAAACTTGCAAAGAGGAGGATTCCGGATGGCCAGAACAATCGCGGAGATTTTGGAAGGGCTGCGGCAAAGGACTCCATCACCAGAGGCCAGGTCGTGCGAATCCGAAGAAGAAAAGTATGATTTCCCAAAGTGCAAAGATCAGACTGGCTACAAAGAGTTGCAGGATTTCATGGAGATTTTGTTCCTTTTCGTGACCTTTTGTTAGAAATGGGATTGCTGCTCAATAAAGAAAATCCTGAACTCCTGGAGGAGAAATAGATGGGTATTCCCGTTATTGCTTTCAAAGCGAAAAATAAAGTTGATCGTTATCTCTGTGATGGTCCTGAATGCGGCGATTGGTCAGATGAATATCTTGATACTCAACTCCATTTCCACGGGATCATAATTTTCTTTGATAAAACCCACATCGTTACTCATAGGAAGGCTGGCAATAATTTATAAAAGTCTTCTACATCATTTTCAGTCGGTTTCTTAAAATCTTGGCGAATGATATAAAGAGCATCGATCCGTTCTTACACGAAGAGGTTAGCGAAATTCGGGAACGTAACGGATGGTAACATTAAGTGTCCGTTTTTCGAGTAATCACTTGATATTTGTAGATAAAATAATCGAGTTCTTGGCTAGCTATAATGGTCATCTCGTGATTGAAACCAAATTGATTGCCTAGAGAAATCATATCGTTCCTTAAGAATTCGATGTATTGACGTAATTCTTTCAACGTGAGGACCGGTAAAGTTTTCATTATCAGACTCCTTTTGACAAATATAGACACTTACAATACTTATTTTATCAGTGAATGATAACTACCTAATTGGGTCATATGAACAAAATGTGACAATTTTTTCCGCGATGGGTGTAAACCCCGAGGGAAATTAGACCAGTAAAGCTAACTATTAAAAAATTAGACTGAAACATCAACAAGGAGAAGTGACAAATGAGTTTAGTGAGTACTTTAATTCTGGGATTTCTTACTGTGAACTTCCTCATCCTGCTGCTCGTGTTCTATTACGTTAATCGGAACTGGAGCAAGCTTGTTGATCAAACTGATCACTTAATCAATCTGGATCGGCAAGTATAGAACAACAAAGAAACTTTGTATGAAATCAAGAGGATTTTTAAGAATGATTGATGCGTAGTTGAGGCATATTGCGGAATATAGGAGAAAAAATTAAAAAAGGGGCTATCACTCGCTCTGTTCATTCCTGAAACTTATTTAAGAACATCATTCTTGTTATCAATATACAATGTCCCATCCTTTTGAACTTGGGCGTAAAATACATCAGCAACAGAGTTAATACCAGCTGACTTTAACTGTTGATCTAGCCACTTTTTATCAAGATTTAGCTTTCTTAAATTTTTTATGTCGATTTTCCCATCAGTGATCACAGCCATAGAGATAGGGAAAACATTATTAGCTTGTTGATTCATGTCGCTCTTGACGACAGGTGGCTTGGATTCCTTTTTCATTACTGAGAGGCTACCGTCTGTCTCAAACATTGCATAATCAACGTCAGAAACAGCAAATACGTTTTTCTTACGTAACAAGCTAATTAAAGACTCTACATCCAGCTGTGCTTTACGAAGGGCCTCATCCATAATTTGACCTTTTCTAATAAGGATGATTGGTTGTCCTGTAATAGCTATACGGGCCTGTTTGGATTTTATATTTAAAAATCCAAGAAAAATGGTAAAAGCACTCCAAAGTCCCAATGCTATTAGCCCATTACGAATACTTAATGAGGCATCAATGGCCACAGAAGCACCGATAGCACCAATCGAAATCCCTGATACAAAGTTGAAAAAAGTCATTTGAGAAATTTCTTTTCCTCCCATAATTCTCGTTAGCACCAACAACGTAGCAAAAGAAATAGCAATTCTGAGAACTAGTTCTGGAACTGACATAGTCATTAGACCCCTTTTATATTGAATGTGAATTATTATGTTATTGTCTCTAATTTTTTTCGGTTTAATGTATAGATACTTTCATTAAATTTTATGAGAAGGCGGAAAGTTCCAATATGTAGAAGTCCGGAGATTCGGCGGTATGTAATCAAACTGTTGATTAAGGGGAGGAAGGTAAAATGTATAATGTTCCATCCAATCAAGAAGAAAGATTGAAGGATCTGATTGAGCAAACATAAAACTTCCGCAAATGGCTTTTAAGCTTACAGGCATTAGAAAAGAATGATGCTAATTTTACCGGTGATGATTATTCAAAATAAAAGAAAAAAATATTAATTAAATTGGATTTATACCATTCGAGGATTTCTTTATTGAAAACTTACTTTTAGTTAACGGTTCGAACCATACAGGGAAGGAGGACCAACAATGATGACCGGCAGTGTAACATCATGGAAAATGACCGAAGATGAGCGACTGGCATACATAGCCAAGCATCCCATCAGGCCTACGAAAGAGGCTGAAAAACGCTCCTCACCATTGATCGGATTGATTACAAGTGGCCGGCTGCTAAAAAAGCAAAATAAAAAAGCCAGGATCACTCCCGGCAATTGGTAATTATTCGACAATATCATTATACTATTGGAATCCCCCGGGAAGTCGGTCTTCCTGGTACTGATTACCGTTGCAGGTGTATTGCAATCCCTGTGTTTGATGAGGATGAAAATGAAGAATAGCCATCCATGCACTTTAAAGAAAGGCGCTGTTAAAGATTGATGTTAATTTTAATATTCAACTAACGGAGCAGGTTGGTTTTATAACTTTTGGACTAATCTAAAAGACTGATTAATGAAATAAAGGAAATAAAATAAAGACAGACTTTAACATATACTTGGTTCCTTCTAAAATAGATCGTTTTTTAACTTTGATGTAATTAATAATTCTCCATAAATATTGTATAAACTTATAAAATTTACAACATAATTTAAAATATAGAATATAGATCCATATAGATGAGTGATTTTTAATGAGGTGTCAGAATGGAAGTTTTTCCAATTGTACATACAAACTTCTGGGATGCAGTTATTGCTGTCCCCCTAGTCGTATTATTGACTCAAATATGTAAGTGGTTACTGAATATTCCTAAGCCATACATACCTGCAGTGGCTAATGTTTTTGGATTAATCATTTCAATTTTCTTTGCACACAGGAATAACCTTTGGACAGGTACTTTTATGGGATTTTTTTATGGTAATGCGGGAGTAGGCTTTTATTCATCAATAAAAACACAAATAAAGGCGTATAGAAACACTTGAGAATAGGAGCGAAAAATTTGATTTACATCTATCATGACTTTGGTGGAACACATACCACTTCATTAGCAGCTGCCCACCACCTTAAAATTATAAATGATCCTAAAAAAATCCCCGAAAAAGCAGAGATATTGGCTTTGCCATACTTTAATAAGTTAAATAAAGATGATGCAGGAAAATTTATTTTACATGGAGAAGACGATGAAGGAAATCCAGTTTACACACTTGGCAGACGATCATCAAAGCTTACAATTGAATCGCTTCACCACTTTAGCGAAATATTAATAAGCCGTAATCAGATTGGAGAAAAAATAATACTCTCCAATACCTCACCTGTTGTACCCCTTGCTATGACAATAGGGGGTTTTTTCTCAAGGGGGTTAGGCGTTGATGGAATAGGAGTCCCGCTTCTCATAAAAGGTGCTCAACAATGTTATGGCAATATCTTACAACTGGTGAATGACACAAAAAAAATTGCGAAGGAATCAAACTTTGAAATCGTTAAGATTGATAATAAGAAATACCAAGCATAAAGAGTTAAAACCCCCCCTGGGAAAAGGGTGGCCTGAAATTGGACTTTTTTTGTTATAGTTCATTTTATGTAATTGGGGCCCAAAAAGTTACTATAATTTGGATAGATTATTAACTCCATTTGCTTCTGATATCTCGATCAAACTACAAATTGTCCGGATAGAGAACGAAACTCCATTTTAAATAATATGAAAAAAGAATTAAAAATGGTTTTGCATCGTTATGAAAACGTTCACAAAAAACACTTATTCATAACGAAGAATGCCTGTTATAATTGCACCTAGAGTAACCACTCGAGAGGTTAACGCAACCATGGTTTAAACCGGTTTTTACTGGGCGAAATTTGAGTTAATAATTATATCTATATGAAAAAATTATCTAATAGGAGAATATATCATGAGCGGCTATAACACAGTGTTAGCAAGAAATACGGAAAATGCTTCAAAAGGTATCGGTCCATATTCACAAACTGTAGCTTTTTCTCATTACAATAATCTTTCAGCTCAATTACCTATCGAACCCCAATCTGGTAAATTGGTAGCTGGTGGTATAAAAGAGCAGGCTGAACAGTGCTTTAAAAATATCAAGGCAATCTTAGACAGTATCGATCATGTTATGAGCGATGTTGTTAGAATCACTGTATTCGTTAAGAATATCAAAGATATTGACGCTGTAGACGAAGTTTATAAAACATTCTTCACAACCTATGTTCCTTCACGGACGGTAGTCGCAGTGACAGCTTTACCTATGGATGCTTTGGTGCAAATTGAAGCACTTGTTTCAAACGGTGAGGGTACAATTCCAAACGCACCACAAGCAGGCGACCTCATAAAGCTTACAAATAACACGGCAAATGCACCAACAAGTGCTCTATCTACACAAACTGTGGCTTTCTCTCATTACAATAACCTTTCAGCTCAATTACCTATCGATCCTAAATCTGGTAAATTGGTAGCTGGCGGTGTAAAAGAGCAGGCTGGACAGTGCTTAAAAAATATCAAGGCAATTTTAGAAAGTATCGACGTTCCTTTTGACGATATTGTTAAAATTAATATCTTCCTTAAAAACCTATCGGATATTGAAGCCGTAAACGAAGTTTATACAACATTTTTCCCAGACTCGGCTATCGCCAGGGCCGTAGCCTATGTCCCTGCACGGACAGTAGTTGCAGCTTCAGCTTTACCTATGGATGCTTTGGTACAAATTGAAGCAGTGGTGTCACACGGAGATGGTACACCTCCACAAGCTGTTGAAGACAGGCATGGAATCATCATAAAGGCAAACAACACTGAAAATGCACCAAAGTGTTCTCTATCTACACAAGCTGTAGCGTTTTCTCATTACAATCACCTTTCAGCTCAATTACCTTTGGACCCAAAAACTGGTGAAATGGTAGCTGGTGATGTAAAAGAGCAGGCTGGACAGTGCTTAAAAAATATTAAGGCAATCTTAGAAAGTATCGACCACGTTATGGAAGATGTGGTTAAAGTAAATATCTTCCTTAAAAATATTGAAGATATTGATGCAGTCGACGAAGTTTACACGACATTCTTCCCAGGCGGTGTTCCTGCACGAAGAACAGTTGGCGTATCAGCTTTACTTAAAGATGCTTTAGTCCAAATCGATGTAGTTGTAGCAAACGCTGAAGGAACACCTCCAATAGCATAAACGCTGCTCCAACCCCTTGATACATAAGATGAGGGTGGAATGCTCAAATTTTGCTAACATAGAGGTTTTTAAAGGAGGCTTCTCATGAGTTCTTGAACTTCTGCGCAATGAGTTTATTCAAGATCGTGGGAAATTCCAAGATATTATCTTTAAATATCCTGATGATTTTAACTGGATCATATTACAATAAAAAAGCGCCCTACTCGATGAGTGGGGTGTTACGTTTAAAAAGGCAAGTCCTCAGCAGCGTTAAAAGCTGAAATTCTCTGTTGTTTTTCGAACTGCTTAACTTCATTCGTAAGGTCTTGATCCTCATTTATAACCACGCTAACCAACTCATTCATAAAGCCAGTCATATTAATTTCTTTCCACCATTCGTATGCAATTTGAAATGTTCCACTCTGTGTCGTTTCTCCGGCTGGAGAGCTGTACTTTATCGTTATACTCACATTCATTTTTATTCTCCAGAAAAAATTTTTATATTCTTTATTATATCCCATGCAGAATGTTAAAAAGCAAAGAATATTATTGTTGACGAACACCGTCAACAATGACCTTTTTCTATCATGGTTAAACATGGTTCAGTCAGGCGAAAGCCTTGTTACGAAAGGGTTTGTCCAATTATAATATTGCCAATCCTGCGGTGCTTACCACTTTGACAGGATAGTAGTCTCTTAATCAAATTTAGTATGTAAGGACCTTAAAGGGTCCTTTTATATATAAATAACCATATAAAATGGCAACTTAAACAGCAAAATAATAATCCTGCCCCAATCCTGCCCCAAAAACCATTATTGAGGAGAATATTTAAGAATATAAAAAGAAAAACCCTTGATATACAAGGGTTTTGGTAGCGTCCCAGAGAGGATTCGAACCTCCGACCTACAGTTTAGGAAACGGATGGTGTGTGGGAGAATGGGGCATGGGGGAGTGGAGGATTCCTTATGATATCAATAGTTCGTAGGATAGAAATGGGTTGATTCTAGCTTTTCGGGAGTGAAACTGTTGAATTTCACTCCCAATCCACTCCCAAAATGGGAGTGGTTATTTTTCTCCGGTTTTTCTGAAAAGAGAATCAAAGTGCTGCGCAGCCGTTTGGTCTGCTTCGGTCAATACATGCCCATAAATATTCATTGTCGTTGATATGTCTGCATGGCCTAGACGTTCGCTAATTACTTTTGCATGTACCCCTTCATTAATTAAAAGGGTTGCCGATGTATGTCTAAGTTCATGAAATCGAATATGCTTCATCTTGTGCCTTGTAGTAAACCTCTTCCACCACTGACTTATACTATCTGGCCGGATCGGCTTACCGAATTCATTTGCAAAAATAAAGAAGTGACTAGTCCATTCCCTCATGTCTCCAACAATCATTTGCTCCTGTGATCGTTGAACTTTTAACCTTTTTAACATCGTAAGCAAAGAAGAGGGGACAGAAACATATCTCCATCTTTCATTTTTTGTTTGCTTTAATTTAATTCCTTTTCCTGTAACCTCGGTGAGAGATTGTTCGATTTGAATGCGACATTTTTCAAAGTCAATATGCTTAAACTCTAAAGCCGCTATTTCTCCCTCTCTGGCACCAGCAGTCAAAGCAAGCATTATTAATACTTGCCACCTAAGAGGATACTTTTCCAAGTTAGATATGAGTACTTCGATTTCTTCTTTTGAATATACATCTGACTTCTTAATTTTTACCTTAGGCGGCTTAACTGCTTTTGCGGGGTTATCCTTTATGAGCTCCAACTTAACAGCAAAAGACAAAAGGTTATTAAATGCTCTGTGACAATTAGCTATAGATGAAGCAGAGAGAGAACCTTCTTTCCCATCTAGTCGTTTTCCATTCTTTTTTAAATCATCTACAAAATTTACAATATGAATGGGTTTAATGTCCTTCAACTTCATATGTCCATATACTGGGAGTATGCGTTTTCTTATTATGTTGACATAATTTTGGCAGGTGTCTGGTGTTAGATTCTCTTTAGCATGCTTCTCCAGCCATTCGTCAAAAAACAGATCTAGCGTCATTCTGTCATCAACTTTAACATATTTACCATTTAATATTTCTGCTTCAAAAAGGGTTAGCAGTTTTTTTGCTTCTGTTGCGTTTTTAGCCTTTACATTTTTACGTTCTAATAAAGCTTTTCCTTTTTTGTCATAACCAATAACAACATTTAATCGAAAGCTGCTTTTACCTCTCTTTTCAATGTAAGCCATTTTCCCACCCCATTAGGTCTTTTTTTTTATAGATTTCTCCTCCTGTTAATAACGACAACCGGAAATCATCTCAAACCGATGCTGTCGTTCATATATCCTGAGTCGAAACACAGCAAATTTGAATTCAACATTAAAAGTTCCTGAAATTAAAAGAGCAGCTTCCTTTCTATTAGAAGGTAATACGATGTTTCGAAGCATAAAAGTTGGCACACAAAAGTGATAGGCAAATAGGTTCGCTTGGTATTCCTGCAGCTCAATAAATTGTTGTGGCATTATCAGTTGATTGCCTGAATGCCTTTCTGCATGACATAGTTCGTGAGCAAACTCCTGCCATTGTTGTTGTGGCGTCAACCGTTCGTCAATAATTACTTCATCATTATAAAATCTGCTTGAAATATTTCGATATGTTAGGGAGTATCCAACCCTATGGATAATATCCTCAATATCTAATTGGTGAGGGTGAAAAACCCCGATGTTAAAGTAGAAATTTTGAATCCAGTCTTCCAGCAATGTTGTATGGTACCTCATATGACCCTCCGAATGAGAATATATGTTCTGTTTTTGCGTAACAAAAAACTCTCAGATAGAGAGTATTTTATTTGTACAGGTCCTTTTCTATAAGAAGTCTCCTAAAGTTATTAAAAACTAAGTCATTAAATGATGGGATTAAATTTCCAAAATCAGAGTAAATCTTTGAAAGTTCAGTTGGATAAATAATTTTTTTGTTATAACGAGCAAATGGGCCATCAGTTTCAAATAAAATTTTGTTGTGCGGTATACGATCAATAATTTTATTTCCGTTTTTAGTTGTTAACATCTTTGGATTAAGGGAAAAGTAGTATCCCTGTTCAATTATTTTCTCTAATGTCGAAATTTTCCCGCTATACCAGTGGAAAATTGCATGTTTAACATTATTTTTAATTAGGATATCCAAAATTAAATCTTCAGACTGCTTCGAATGAATAGAATAAACTCTTCCTTTATTAAAGCAAGGAGAGGTAACAAATTCAAAAGCATTTATTTGTCTATTTTTTATATTTTCATGTTCATTATGAAAGTCTAGTCCAACCTCTCCAATATACCTAGTTTTTTCTACAAGGCGTTTGAAGAGTTCTACGTCTAATTCGTACTCGCTCGAAATTTGGGGATGGTACCCGAGGCATAATCTTACATACTTAAGCTTTTGGAAGGCGCTAAAATGCTTATTAAAAATCTCAGGTAAATTTGTAACGAACAGAGCATAAATTTGTAGCATTTCATATTGTAAAGCAACTTTTTCTGGCTCTGGATAAAAGTCAATATGTACATGGGTATCAATCAGGGGCATATTTTATCAAAAACCTCTCGTACTCCTCAGAGAATTTATTAAACATTTCTTGGTTTTTTTCTCTGAAGTCTGGAATACCCTTATAGTACTTCTCCCTCGTCTTAATTTCAAGGTGAGCGTTACCAGCTCTAATTAGACCAACGTATGTCTTAAAATAGTCTAAGTTGCTAATATAGTCTTTTCTATAAACGTCTTCACTAATATCTGAAGGTTTAATTTCATAACCATATTGGTATTCAACATCGAACTTTTCGTTATCATACGCAGCTAAGGAAATCTTTCTAAGTAAACAAGGGATACATATGCCACACTGGCCATGATGATTTCTTTCGGGATTTGTACGACTTTGACCACAAGTAAAAGTTTTTTTTATTGCTTTTTTAAATGTCAGGTTTAACGAATTAATAATTTCTCCTTTTGTTTTAAATAGAAATGGATGATGAATATTTAGTGCTATACCTATTCCTGATAGTAATTCGTGATATAAAAAAATAGTTCTTGGGTGGGTTGTCTTTGTGGTGTATCTATTTTTCAATTCAGGGTTTAAAGATAAAATGCCATTTTCATATAAGTAAACGTCATTGGATTTATTGAAAAATGCCTTAGCAATAGAAAGGGCTAAATACAACAATGACCTTGTTGACTGTACAAAATATTCTTTTCTTTGAAATGGCTTTTCTACTAGAATTATCTCAGTGGTGTCGTCAAAAATGCCCTTGTAAAACGTTGCAACTGCTTCCTGCTTAGTTCTTTCTTCACCTTTATTTATAAAACCTACATAATCACTCTTTATTCCGTTTGCAAGATTATGAAATGCCCCACAGAAAGAATCTAATCCCCCAGAAAATAAAGTAACTGCATTCGATGAAGGCAATTCTAACCTACTCATGAATCCATCGAAGGTAAATGGAGTTTTGATAAAAGAAAACTTAAAGGTATCTCCAGATACCCATCTTGTAAGTTCTTCAACCTTCCTCACGGAAGAAGTCCAAATTACTGGATTGAAAACAGGGATAATTAATTGAATTACGCGCGGTTTACTATACTTTTTAGTATGCACATCTTCCCTAAAGATTGCTGCCATAACAGTAACAAGATCAAGCACAAGAGTACTGTTTTCCTCATAATTAAAAGTTAAATCTTTTAACAGGTCTAGATGTAAACTTGATAAGTATTTTATTTCTTGTTCCATTAGAATTCCCCAAAACTAGCGTTTGATGTTTGTTTTGAAATATGGATTAAAACGTCCTTTAAATATAATTTTCTATCAATAAAAAGATTGACCTTTTCATAAACAGAATCATTCATAATTTGATCAGTTAGATTTTTTACCATCTTTTTAATGAGATCGTAATTAAAATCTTCAAATACATCCTTAATATTGTCATTCAAATCACCGAGGAGGACTTGATAAATGATTTCATAAAATAGGTGATGTGCAAACGAGTATACATCGAATTCCTCTATCTCCAAGAACTTACACATAACAATCTTTAATGATTTTTCGAGAATTTCAGAATTAATATATGCTTGATTCTCAATTTGATCTAATATCATTTCTATAAATTCTTGTTGAGTAATTGAGTCGCTAGCCAACTCTTTTTTTGTCTTACCTTTAAATCCATTGGAAGATATAGTTATAAAGTGTTTAGTAATAATTTTAATAGACTCGTTTATAGTATCTTCTGTGTCAAAGCTTGAACTAAGATGATTAGGATTTAATATTTTCTTTGACAATTCAGGAGCAGTTTCATTGAGCTGCGTAATTGGTTTCTGTTTTAATATTTTTTTTATATCACTCGATAATTTCCTTTTTGATGTCCCCATAATACTCCTCCAAATTTTTTAAATAAATTTCGGTTGGCGGGATATCAAACCCCCAGTAATTGCTTCTTCTTAGCGTTAAATTCATCTTCCGTCAGGATGCCTTGGTCCTTTAAGATTGCTAGTTTGCTAATCTGGTCTGCAACATCCACTGGGGCAGAAGAAGCTTGTACATGGTTTGAGGTACTTAGTTCATCAATTTTAGCTTCTACCGCTTCCTTAAGGGTCAGAAAATCTGGCATTTGTTTTTTATTGAACATGATGGTGTTTTCGTCTTTAGTAGCATCGAAAAGGCCACCTTTATTTTCTTTTCCTCCCGAGAAAGTGAACTGAATATATCCGTTTGTTAAAGCGCCAGCTTTTTTAATTTGCATTGAAGAAATCTGTTTGATCTGTATTTCTTTGTCGCCTTTCAGACCCTGGGTCATTTTTGCTAGCATACCTTTGCGCTTTATAATGATTTTGTTACCAACCAATTCTAATTGGCCATTAACCCCTTTTGCTTCCATAATCTTTACCTCTCCTAACCAATTTAATTATTTTTTATCTCTTTCTTTGATAATGTCCCATATTTTTATTAGCTCCGCGATTTTCTCTTCTGGGGCATCCATCAAGTCTTTAAAAAACAACTGTTTCTGTGGATCAAGGATTTCTTTCCACATTTCATCTGTCGCGCCTTGTTGATCTTCACCAGTCAAAAGATAATCAATAGTAACTTCATATAAATTTGAGAGCTTTTTTAGAGTTTCAAAATCTGGCTGACGCTTATTTATTTCATAATGGGCATATGTACCTCTGGAAATTTCCAACTTTTTCGCGACTTCTTCTTGCGTCCATTTTCTTGCAGATCTCAACATTTTTAGTCGGTCACCAAACATAAAAGTTCCTCATTTCAATCTATTTACCTAAATTATACTGTAGCATAAAGCTACAATGAAATATTTGTAGCAAAACAGTACAAAGTTACTTGACTGTAGCAAAACGCTACTGTATATTATAAATATAAAGTAGCAAAACGCTACAGAAAGAGGTGAGTTTATGAAACCAAGAACTTGGCTGCATGAAGAAAGAGCAGCTGCTAAAAGAACACAAGAAGAAGTGGCTGAAGCAGCAGGAATCAAGCGGCCGTACTACTCACAAATTGAATCTGGTGTTAGAAGACCTAGTGTTGATGTAGCAAAGAAAATAGCTGGATATATTGGTTTTGATTGGGTGCTTTTTTTTGAAAATAATTGTAGCGATAAGCGACAAAAATCAAACACTGCATAGGAGGTGCAAACCGTGCAACGAAAAACTATCACAGCCCAGGAGGCAGCGGATTACATCGGAGTCCACATAGACACGATCTACACGATGGTCCGGCAGAAGCAAATTCCTCATGTACGTGTTCGCCGGCGTATCCTGTTTAATCGAGAGACGATAGACTCCTGGATGGCCGAGCAAGAATCAAGAAACTATGAGGAGGCAATCTAATGAATCAGCTACAACCAATCATTCAAAATAGCCAACGTGTTCTTACTACCATTCAATTAGCTGAAGCATTTGGAACAGAAAGTAAAATCATCAATCGTAATTATCAAAGGAATTTAGAACGCTACGTTCAAGGTAAGCATTTCTTCGCTTTATCTGGTGAAGATTTAAGAGAGTTCAAAGGGTCACGTCAATTTGACGATAGCCTAAAGTTTACTTCCATCTTGTATCTCTGGACAGAGAAGGGTGCATGGATTCACGCAAAGTCCTTAAATACTGATCAAGCATGGGATGCATACGAAAAGCTTGTTGATGAGTATTACACCATCAAAGATAATATCGTTCCTCTTTCAAAGGATCAGGCCCTCGTAACAGTCCTGCGCACCACCGCAGACCTGGTTGAGGACACGCAGGCCATCAAGCAGGAACAAAATGAACTTCGTAAGCTAATCACTACTGTTGATTTCAAAGTTGAGGAGCAGATCACGCTCACCAGCGGGGAACAGCGGCGACTACAAAAGGGAGTGGCTGCGAGAATCTATGAAATGGAAAGCGACTCGCAAGCGAGATCACGCCTGTTTCGGGAGCTTCACCGGGAAATCAAAGACCGGTTTGGAGTAGCCTCCTATAAAGATGTGAAACGCAAGGAACTTCAGTCGGCACTGCGCTATATCGAGAACTGGGTTCCTAGAAAAGTATCTTAATTTAAGTTTACTAGGTTATTACAATTTGGACGGTAGAAAGGGGATATGCTGTTATGCCGGTTGGTAGAGCATCAAAGGCTGCCAAGACGGCCAGACGAGAAGCGGGAGTCACACAGCTAGAAATGACATTTGACGAGTACTTTGGCTCCAGGGAATCAATCTCCCATCAGGAGAATGGCCGTTATCAGGTACAGCCTGAATTAAGTAACTATTACATTGAAAAACACAATAATCCCTGGGTGGCGATGGAAGCATCTGCAGAGTATATCGGCTGGGGGCCTATCAAATTGGACGGGGATGCGGCTGACCTACATAGAAGCTCAGTCACACTGAAAACGAAAGAAGAGCTCGAGGAGGCACTGACAGCTGTCCTCGAGGCTTCAAGGAAACTCACAGTACAACCTCATACTGTAGAACAAATGGATGTTACTGTGATTGAAAAATCATTAATGGAAAGCGTTGATGCTATTACTGCGCTGAATCACTATGTTGCAGTGATCTGTAAGGAATACAAAATTCCATGGGTCAAGATATGGACCCAACACAAGCTCAAATTAATTCAAAGGAGGCTTATTAGAAAATGAACCAAGTATTATCCGCAAGTAGGTTAATGAAGGCAGCTGAGGTTAAGGAAATATGCCGGGAAATGAGAAAGAATCGGGCAATGTTGTTGGCGGTCGAAGTTGAAGCAAAAAGACGTCTATTCAGCCAAAAAGAAAAAGCAGCAAGCTAAGCTCACTGCTTTTAATACACTCCCTGCGGGGCAAGCAGGGATAATCATCACACTATTATTTTATCACTTGATTAGTGGTGCGGCAAACTCGTTTTTGCCGTCATGGGCCGGGTCCCCCTCCTTTTTCCCTGATTCCCTTTCCCGGTCCGTGACGGTGCAAATGAGCACCAGTTGAGTTTTGAAAATTGAATTGGAAGGAGGCTTTCGATGATGCTCGATGTCTACTATTGCGCTTGTGACGAAGAGTTTGCAGTAAAGGAGGGTTATGTGCCTAAATACTGCCCATTCTGCGGGAATGAAGACCTGGCATGGAGTCATGAAGTGCAAGAAGCTTAAGAAAGGAGTGGGAATCTTGATTGAAACAAAAGCAGGGATTATTTACGAGCCTGCATTTCAGGAAAACCGTTGGATGTATGAATGGCTGAAAAAGCATTATGCCACCCTGGGCGGATCCAGAGCCTACGAGGAAATGAAAGAAGGCTATGAGTACTCTGAATTTATCTTATCTGAACAAAACAAAAGACACGCCGGCTAAACGTGTCTGGGTGAAGCACTTATTAATATCATCTAAGTCCATTATAAGGGGCTTCACCCTTATAAACAAGGAGGGAAATGCATTGAAAGAAATTCGACTGCTTAATTTATCTTTAAGAAACTTCAAAGGCGTCAAAAACATCATCATCGATGCCAGCGGCGAAAGCATGAAAGTTTACGGTGATAATGCCACTGGAAAGACCACTCTTTTTGACGGTTTCTTGTGGTTACTGTTTGATAAGGATTCGCAAAACAAAAAAGATTTCGCCATCAAAACATTAAGCGGTGGTCAGGTCATTCATAATTTGGAGCATTCTGTTGAGGCCACATTTCAAGTTGATGGACATAAATTGACCTTAAAAAAAGTCTTTTCGGAGAAATGGACAAAAAAACGCGGTGCCGTTCAAGCAGAGTTCACCGGGCACACAACAGATTATTATATCGACGGGGTTCCGTCTAAGAAGAAAGAATATGATGGGCTGATTTCGGAACTGGTTGACGAGGATGTTTTCAAACTCATTACCTCACCAAGCTATTTTAATGAGCAGGTCAAATGGCAGGACCGGAGGAAGGTGCTCCTCGAAATTTGCGGAGACATTTCGGATGACGAGGTCATCACGGGCAATCAATCACTTGTAAAGCTTCCAGACATCTTGGCAGGAAGATCCATCGAAAACCACAGAAAAGTGATTGCTGCCCGTCGGTCTGAGATAAATAAAGAAATCGATAAGATCCCGGTTAGAATCAGCGAAATCAATCACAACATGCCAAGCCTGGATAGGGTGGATAAGGAATCACTAGTGTCCGAAATTTCCTGCATAAATGCGGAAATTGATGACAAGATGACGCAGATCAGCAGTATTAGGAACGGAAAAGCGATTGCTGATAAACAAACTCGAATCCAACAAATCGAAATGGATTTACTTCAAATCAAGCGCACTCATGAATCCGGCTCAAAAGAACATGTTTATCAGCTTAGGGCCAGGTTGCAGGAAGAAGAGTCCAATCTGAAAATCATTCAGCGAGACATCGAAAACCTTAAACAGCAAAAGCGCTATAACGATGACAACATCAAGCGCATAGAAGCCCAATTGGAACAGCTGCGGCAGGACTGGCACACAGTTAATGATCAGGAGTTCACTCATACCGAAGCCTGCGAGTGCCCGGCATGTGGCCAAGGCCTTCCTGAAGAACAGGTTACTGACGCTAAAGAAAAGGCCCTCTCACAATTTAACCTCAAGAAGGCAAAGCAGCTGGAAGAGGTTAAAGCCAAGGGGAAACGCGGCAAGGAACAAAAAGAGCATTTCCTTTCCGAAAACGAAAAACTGGCCAAGGAATATGAAAAGCTTAATGGCCAGGTAGCTGCTAAACAAGAGCTCGCAGTCAAGTTGGAAACCCAGTTGCACCAAGCAGAAAGCCTTGTTGTGGATGTAACGGAAAATAGTGATTACGTCTCTAAGCTTCAGGAAAAACAAGCTATTCAAACTGAGATCAGTAGCCTGCAGCAAATGGCCGAGCAATCGATCATGGACATACAAACTGAGATTATCTCTTTAAAGTCCAAGAGGGACCAATTGCAGTCCGAGGTTGGGAAGTTCGCATACGCCCAGCAGTCTGAAAAACGTATCGAGGAATTAGAGACGGAACAGAAATACCTTGCAGCTGAGTTTGAAAAGCTGGAAGAAGAGCTTTACCTCACAGAGGAATTTATCCGTTCCAAGGTCAACATGCTCGAGGAGAAAATCAACAGCCGATTTAAATACGCAAGATTCAAGTTGTTTGAGCAACAGATCAACGGTGGTCTCCAGGAAGTCTGCGAGACATTGTACCAGGGTGTACCTTACAGCAGCGGTTTGAATAATGCAGCCAAGATTAATGTTGGCCTGGACATCATCAATACACTTTCCGAGCACTTTCAATTCAGGGCCCCGATCTTTGTAGATAATGCTGAAGCCGTTACTCAGCTAATTGATACAAACTCACAGGTTATCAGCCTTGTGGTCTCTGAAAAGGACAAGGTGCTAAGAATCGAAAAACAGCATGGTGAAATGAAGGAGGCTATCTAATGAGCAATCAAAACCAACTTGCAATGTTAAAACGAGACACTGTTGATGTAGTAGCGGAGAGAGTGAAGTCTTTCCAAGAAAGTGGAGAGCTTCACTTCCCGGCTAATTATAGCCCTGAGAATGCTATGAAGAGCGCCTGGTTAATCTTACAGAACGTTCAAGATAGAAACAAACAACCTGCCCTGAATGTATGTACAAAGGACAGCATTGCAAACTCTTTATTAGATATGGTGGTTCAGGGTTTGAATCCAGCAAAGAAACAAGGATATTTCATTGTCTACGGTAACCAATTAACTTTCCAAAGGAGCTATTTCGGCACCATGGCGGTTACCAAACGCGTAACCGGAGCTAAAAGCATCGATGCTGCAGTTATCTATGAAGGCGATGATGTGGATTATGAAATGGTGAATGGACGGATCGTCAATCTTACACATAAGCAAAAATTCGGCAACATTAACAAAGACAAAATCATCGGAGCGTATGCCACTATTGTTCTCTCGGATGATACAGCATATCACGAGCTAATGACTATCGATGAACTAAGGCAGGCCTGGAGCAAGGCGCAATTCTGGGGGAAGGATCAAACGGTTGAGAAAAAGGGCAGTACTCATGATGAATTCAAGCAGGAGATGGCCAAGAAAACAGTTATCAACCGAGCTTGTAAGAAATTCTTAAACTCGAGTGATGACAGCAGCCTAGTCATGCAGCATATCAACAGGGCTGATGAAGTTAGGGAAGAGGCTCTTGTTCAAGAAGAGATCCAACAGAACGCAAATGTAGAAATCATAGATATTGAGTATGAAGATACTCCAGAAGAAACCAAACAACCTGAAGAACAGGCTAATCAGCAAGAACAAATGAGTTTTGAACAAACTGGGACAGGCGGTCCAGGGTTCTAATGATTGAAATCAATACATTGGCCACTGGTTCAAAGGGGAATTGCTATCACATTACTGATGGTAGCACCCCCATCCTTTTGGAATGTGGTATTGCTTTTCGTGAGATACAGAAGCGGGTTAATTTCAAGACTTCAAGCATAGCTGGATGTTTAGTCACCCACGAACATAAAGACCATTGTGGCGGCTTAAAAGACCTTTTGAAAGCCGGGATTAACACCTACATGTCTGCTGGGACCAAGGAAGCTATCGGCTTAGATCATCACAGAATTAAAACAGTTAAGACCAAGGAGCCTTTTACATTGGGCACCTGGACTATCCTACCGTTTGATGTGCAGCATGATGTAAGCGAACCATACGGCTTCTTGATGGTCAATAAGGCCGGGGAAAAACTTTTGTTTGCAACAGATACCTATTACATCAAATACCGTTTCCAAGGGCTCACACACATCATGATTGAGTGTAACTACAGCCTGAACATACTAAATAGAAACATAGCAGCTGGCAGTGTACCAAAGGTCATGAAGAAACGACTAATGCAATCACATTTTAGTCTGGAGAACGTAAAAGACTTTTTTAGGGCAAATGATTTGAAACAAGTCCAGGAGATATGGCTACTACATCTTAGCGACAGTAACAGCGATGAGGAACGGTTCAAAAAAGAAATCATGGAGCTTACTGGGAAAATGGTCTTTGTTCCCTAAAGGAGGGGTAGTACATCTTGAACTACATTAAGTTGATTAACGCATTCTATGATCGGCTCGAAACAAATTCACTTAGCACATCAGCAATTGCTTTATGGCACGCATTGGTGCACGTAAACAATAAGGCTGGATGGCAGAGAGAATTTACGGTAGCTGTATCGGTGCTATGCGTTAAAACAGGCCTTTCCGAAAGAACCATTACGAATGCAAGAAATGATTTAAAGATAAAAGGTTTCCTTGATTTTAAATCAAGAAAGGGAAGTAAGTCGGCTGTTTATAAACTTAGTGATTTGTCGGCAAATATTGCTCACAAAGTTTCCGATAATGAAGATTTGTCGGAAATAGATGCCGACAATCTTTCCGGCAATCCTTCCTGCAATGTTTCCGACAACCTTTCCTGCAATCCTTCCGCATTAATTAAACAAAACAAAACTAAAGAAAACAAAACAGAAAAAGAAGATGATAAGGAGCTGCCAATAAACCCTTTTTCGTTTTACGAGCAAAACGGATTCGGGGTGATCGGTGCTTATATCTCTCAAAAAATTAGTATGTGGTGTGATGACCTTTCGGACGAGCTGGTTATAGAGGCTATGAAATTAGCAGTCGAAAGGGGAGCCCTAAACTTTAGTTATGTTGAAAAGATTCTCCAGGAGTGGTTTGTGAAAGGGATAGATTCCAGTGATCAAGCACGAGCATCAGCTCTTGCCTTTAAGGACCAGCAATCGAAGCAGCGAAGCAAACCTAGGCAAGGTAATTCGGCTGATAGAAAAGAACAACTGCCCGATTGGTTTAGGAAGCAAAAGAGCCAATTTTCCTCCCAGACTGAAAATGAAATCGACGATTTGGATTTTGAAAGACAAAAGGCTGAACTACAAAAGGAATTGAAAAAGTACAAAGAGGTTAAGCCTAGAGTTTCTGAGGAAGAAAGAAATGCTGAGTTAGATAGGCTCGGAATCATGTGAAAAAATAAAGCATCTTGAAAGGAGAACGTCATGAGCAACGTCAAAACTGTCCCCAACTGCCCACATTGCAAGACTGTTGGAAATGTCATGGAGCATCGGGGGATGTTCGTAACACTTCTTTGCCCCGAATGCAAACGGCGGTGGAGGACATTATCCTGCACTTGCCCGGACTGCAAGAAGCCAAATGGATTTGCGACAAAGGGCCCCTGCAGTACCTGTTATTCAGAGAGGTACAAAACATCATGAACTGACGAGTATTCAACCGTCCGTAATAAGTGTAAAGAGAATATTGATTGAAGCAATGAATCATTGTGTATCCAGAACCTTAAGAGTCTAAAAGTTTAAAAGGATAATGCTGACTTTAATAATCTCTATTAAAGAATATATTTTTTTTTGAAAAATACTCCTCACCGCAGATTTTAATTAAGGCGACGGCAACAATAAAGAGTGGAAAAAAGTGACCAGCATAATTATAGAGTTGAATTGAAATAGCTGTTATAAGTAGCCATCCACCAAGGAATAATCCGTATCTTCCATGAAAAGACATCTTGAGATTTTCTAAAAACGGAAAAAAGCGGATAAGCACGATAATTAAGCCGCTAAATAAAAAGGCAAAAGACAAAAACCAAACAAGTGGAAGCCATTTGTTTATTTCACCTAGAACCATCGAATTAAATTCAAAAGCTTCAGTTGGAATTTTTTTAAAGAGCTCTATGTCATTCTTAAAAAGATGCGAGGAATAATCGTAGAACACGTTAATCATTAAATAGTAGGTAATGATTAACCATACGTACTGCGGAAGAATATAGAGATTTAATTGAGATAACAGTTTTTCAGCATATCTAGATAGTTCCATTTTAATCTCCTTTTTAATCGACAAATTACCAGCTAAAGTACCTAACTATTCACCAAAAATGTTACTAAGCTAATATTCGACGTTGTATCACTTGATATTTATAGATAACATAATCGAGTTCCTGGCTAGCTTTAATGGTTCTCTCATGATGAAAACCAAACTCCGCTCCCGTAGAAATCATGTGGTTCCTCAAGAACTCGATGTATTCTTTTATTTCTTTCAATATTAATATAGTGGCAGTTTCCATTATCAGACCCCTTTTGACAAATATAGACACTAACAATACTTATTTTACCAGTGTATGATAACCAATTTAATAGGTTTTATGTATAAAAAATGACAGTTTTACCTCGTTGGGTATAAGTTGCTATAACTAATTAGACCAGTCAAACTAACTTTTAAAAAATTAGACTGAAACATCAAAAGGGAGAAGTGACAAATGAATTTAATAAATTTATCGATTCTTGGGTTCCTTGCTGCAAATTTCTTGACCCTGCTGCTCGTGTTCTATTCTGTCCATCGGAATTGGAGCAAGCTTGTTGATCAATCGGACCACCTTATCAATTTGGATCGCCAAGTTTGGAATAGCAAAGAAGCTTTGTATGATATTAAGCGGATATTGAAGAAAGAGTGATGTGGAGTTGACAAAAAATACGCAATAGGAGGAATGAAGGATGAAAGCAAATATTAATCTCGAAATTAGTAAAGAGGATTTGAATTATGAGTTAGAAAATTTGGTATCACAAATTGCATCGGAGCAAATTGGAAAGCTTGTTAAAGAAAAAGCAGAGTCGATGGTTGAGCAAGAAGTTAAACGGATTATCGCTCCAATCGTTGATTCGTATTTGCAAACCATTATAGTTGGCGAGGAAGATTTTTCTTATCATTGTACAAAACCGCGCAGAACAGACGTTGATACTTATATCAAAAAAACGCTGCAAAAGTATTTGGATGAACCTTGCTACAAATATTCAAAGACATCAAATACATTGTCAGGACGCTATATGAAGTCAAGTCCAAGTGGTGACAAGACAACAAGGGCAGAACACTGGATTATGGATAAGACAAGAGAGTATGCAGACAACGAACTATTTCAAAAAATTGATAAAAGAGTTGAAGAAACCGTAAAATCCGTAATTCCGAACGAAGAAGAAATTCAAGAGATTATCAAAAGAGAGATTCAAGCAAAATTTAACGCGTAGTCCGAATCAAGTTGACATAAACTGCGAAGTAAAAGGAGGGAAATGGAATGTTAATTAAAGGCGATAAAGTAGAGTACGAGGGTGTTCAAACTATTTGTGAAAGTGATGAATTCAAGTTCTTGGGTACTGGTCCGTTGGTGGTTGTATTAGAGGGTTTCGAAGGATGGATCAATGCAGAGCTCGTGAAAAAGATAGTCGCTTAATGCACAGTCCGAAGATATGACGGCATGGAATCAAATTATTGTTTAAGAGGAGAGGAGAGTAAAAATGTATAATGTTCCAGACAATCAAGAAGCAAGATTGAATGATCTGATTGAGCAAACAGAAAACTTTAGCAAATGGCTGTTAAGATTACAGACGTTAGAAAATAATGCTGCTAATTTTACCGGTGATGATTATTCAAAAGAAAAAGAAAATATATTAATTAAGTTGCATTTATACCATTCGAGGATTTCTTTATTGAAAACTTACTTTTAGTTAACGGTTCGAACCATACAGGGAAGGAGGACCAACAATGATGACCGGCAGTGTAACATCATGGAAAATGACCGAAGATGAGCGCCTGGCCTACATAGCAAAGCACCCCATCAGGCCGACAAAAGAGGCTGCAAAACGTTCCTCTACTATCGACCGCATAGATCACAAGTGGCCTGCTGCTAAAAAAGCAAAGTAAAAAAAGCCAGGATCTCTCCCGGCTACACTCATTCATATCATACCATACGGGAGGGGTCAGTTTGATAGATAGAGAGAAAATGACTGCAGAGATTGATCTCATGAAAAACGCCACCTACATTGTTCGAGACGGGCAACTAAAGCAGGTGCCTTCTCCTCCAGAAGGTTACGGAAAGCAAATTATCAACTGGCAGGGTGGAAAGCCGTGTCATGGGACGTTAGAACAATCTCTAAAATTTTAAATATATGTCTGTCGGAAAAACCGAGGGCAGTGAGTAAGCGAAAGCTTATTTGCTGTCCTTTTTATTTTAGCCCTAGATTGAATTTTGAAAAAAGGAGTTGGAAATGTGAGAAAGTTATTTTTAGAATACAAAAGGTCATTGAGGTTGGCTAAAGAGATGAGAAGAAAAATTGAGTGTAAAGAAATCCTTTCAGAACAAGATAAAATTGATAAAGAACTAATTGGTAATATGATAAGTGACTTGGAATATTCAATTGAATGGTTGCGAATCGGAAGAAACCCAGACAGTAGACGAGGGATTGATAAACAAGGTGTATACTTAACAGATCCAGCTATTCTAAACGCACTTCATGTTAAACCCCTTTATAGCACAATTACTCGCGGGATTAGTAATTTTAAAAAGGAGATGATCGAAGATGCACTTTGTACACTAACTGAGAGGGAAAAAGATGTTTTTATTATGATTCATGCCGAAGGATTAACCTTTGATTATACAGCCCAATTGTTAGGGGTGAAAAAAAGTACTGTTCAGACTCATTTAGAAAGAGCTGAAAAGAAAATTCAAGATAGGAAAAATCAGAGCCTTTTTCTTGTTTCATGAAAAAGGCTTTTTTATATGAGGAAAGTAAAAAAATTGATATAATTAAAAAGGATATGCGTTCCAAAACAGGGGGAGTTTGGATGGTTGAAATTAAAGTTGAAATATCTCATTCTGCAAAGATTTTACTGACAAACGAAAAAATTAGAACTTTACTTATTTATAGTGAAAACGCAAAGCAATATGAGTTTTTAAATTCATTTGCTATTAATTTTCAAAAGGCAAAGTCTGAGGAAGTAAATAAAGAAATAAGTGATTGGAGTTCGGAACAAGTCTTATTAACTAATGACTTATTAGATAGGATAGTAAATTCATGCAGAGATGAATGGAAAGGTTCAACACATCCGTTTGATACAATTTTAGAAGAGGAGAAAAGAGTTCCATGCGATTTGTGTGGATATCCTCGTTTAAAAGAACTGTTTTATATCGAAAATAAACTGAATCAAAAGAAACTAATAGTTGGTAGTAAGTGTATCGAAGAGTTCCCGAATATTGAATATCCTGGTAGAAAAGGCATAAAACAGATAAAAAAAGAGATGAGTGAACAAAGCAAATTAAAAGAAATTACTTTAGCCATACCCGGAATTGAAAGGGAAATAGAGCAATGGGACAAGGAATTGCATAAATTTGATATACTAATACCTTTGGAAATAGAGCAAAGATACTTGGAAATTGGAGAATTTACACGAGAGTTATTCCAAAAGTATTTAGCAGGCAAGGTTTCAAAACAGGCAATAGAGGATATTAAACACGCTAAACAGAAAAAAGAAATTATATTAAATGAAATGAAAATATATAGTGCTAAAAATAAAGATAGTATTTTTGTTGCAACCAATAAAATTATAAGATGGTTGGAAAAACAAAATAAACTTGGGGTAATTAAAAAACTAAAAATTACGGGTTTTATTGATGAAAACACTATACAGGAAATTACGGAACCTAATTTTATTGAACACGTAAGTCGAATTTTTGCAAAAAAAATAAACTATATAGGTAAGTTGGATTTCCATAAAGAGGAAAATGAGTTTATGTTAAGTCTTAATAATTTTGATATAAAGTTGTACTTTGGTGTGGCCAGGTTCATGGAATATTTCGGAGCTACATTACTTGAAGTAAAACCTAAAATTTCCTTTACAGAGATTAATATTTTTAAAATCGGGAAAATAAGAAACCGTAATTGCAAAAATAATACATTAATTCAGATGGCGAGATTATTAAATGGCTTTGAGGTAGAGATTTCTTTTAACGATTATGGTGGTAGGTATGATTACTTGGAACAAAATGTTATAGATTTATATGATAAAAGGGTGAACAAAGTTCTTGAAGAGGATTTAAATTGGTTTATTAATCAATTCAAGCCTTATGCATTCGTTATTGATCAAGAACGATTAAGAAAAGAAGTACTAAACTTTGTTAATAGTCACCCAAACAAGCGCTCAATGCTAACTAAAGATGAGCTTAGGGATATTCGCCTCAGTCGTTTTAAGGATAACAGCAAAGAAGAGGAAGAAACTGATTAGACTTTTTAATTGTTTTTTGTCGTACAAATAATGTATATATGTAAATAGTTTTAATTAGCAGCACTATTGGTTGGTTTTTTTTGCAGGAATTTTTCTCATTTTCCCGAATTATGTAAGCAAAAAGGAGATGAGGTCATGGAGCAGGTTACAGAGAAAATGATTTGCTCTAAATGTAACGCAGAAATCACAGTTGAACGGGAATACCAGGACAATGATGGTATCTGTGATGATTGTTATGGGCTACAAATAAAAAAGCTTATTGGAAGGGTTCGTAGCAGGGGATTGTCTCTATTTATCGAAATATATAGATTAGAGGAGGGATGGACATGAGAAATCAAACATGTAAGGATCCTGGTAACGGCGGTCATAAATTGGACCCGGGGACAGTAGGACATTAAGTTGGCATCCAATTGGGTGCTCTTTTTAATTTGCAGGAAATTATCTCCTTTTGTCGAAATTATAGGCGAAGGGAGGTGTAGGAATGTTAAAGGATAAGATTATTGAGCGAAGGGCATTAAGGGAAAAAGTTCTTTCTACACTATATGATAGCTACTTTAATAACAATGGTGCTCCATATCGATTGTCAATGGATGATTTGATAGATGCACCAGAAGAAAAGCTAGCTTATAATTATTTGGTAAGGAAGGGCTTAGTTGAACGATCTGTGAAGGGTGGTCAAATTCACGCTTACATGATTACAGCACATGGCATTGATGTAGTGGAAAACGAATTTCTAAATAGTATCGAAAAATAATATCAGCATCCTTCGGGGTGCTTTTTTCTTTGTTCAAAAACAATGAAATGCGGAGGTGGTGGTGATGAAACATGGCTAAAGGTAAATATGAGGAATGGCTGACGAATGAAGGCTTAATTAAGGTGGAAGGATGGGCAAGAGATGGCCTAACGGATGAACAAATTGCTAAGAACATAGGTATAAACGTTGCTACACTTTATAGATGGAAAGAAAGGTATTGCGAGATTTGCGAGGCCTTAAAAAGAGGCAAAGAAGTTATTGATCGCCAAGTAGAAAATGCACTTCTCAAACGAGCACTTGGTTATGCATTTGATGAATTAACTTATGAGCAAGTACCAGTTAAGCCATTTGTGAACGAGGAAGGTAAAGTTATAGAGTTTGAACTTGAAATTGTTAAAAAAGTTACCAAGCAACAGGCCCCAGAAACGGCAGCCGCAATCTTTTGGCTTAAAAACCGCAGACCTGATAAATGGAGAGATAAGCAGGATATTGAGCACAGTGGCGGTGTAACAAATCAAATTGATTTATCTGGGTTAACCGCCGAGGAGTTGAGGAAGCTTGCCAACTCTGACAACTGACCAACGAAAGGCAATTGCTAAAATGGCCCGGGAGGAACTGGCCAGGCGTTCTTTTCGTGATTATGTAGTACATGTCCATCGAGGGAATTATACTCACTTTCGCCATACTGAGTTTATTTGTGAGCATTTGGAGCCAATAGCCAATGGACAGCAGCGTTTTATCATGATTGAAATGCCTCCTCGACATGGAAAATCAATGACGGTAACTGAATCGTTCCCGTCTTATTTTATTTCTAGGAATCCTGATAAACGAGTGATTGCTGCTTCTTATGCTGATTCCCTGGCTAGGAAGTTTGGACGTTTGAATCGCCAGAAGGTGGAGGAATACGGCAAAGCTCTTTTCGATGTCGAGATATCCGGTGTAAATGCTGCTCAGAACAATTGGGGAGTTGAAGGCCGACGCGGCGGAATGATTGCCACTGGAATTGGAGGTTCAATTACTGGTGAGGGGGCAGATCTACTCCTTATCGATGACCCGTTTAAAAATGCAGAAGAGGCCAATTCCGATACAATCCGCCAAAAGGTATGGGATGAATGGGAATCTACCTTGTCCACTCGTCTTCATAAAGGAGGCAGCGTTATTGTTATTATGACAAGGTGGCATGAGGATGATTTGATAGGGCGTTTGATTGAACGTTCTCCTCATAGATGGGAAAGATTGCGACTGCCAGCTATAGCGGAGGATGAGGATGATGCCCTTGGCCGGGAAATTGGTGAACCTTTATGCCCGGAGCTTGGATTTGATGAAGAATGGGCCAAGAATAAGAAAATTGAAGTAGGATCACGAACGTGGGCATCCCTGTTTCAGCAGCGTCCATCTCCTGCTGGCGGAAACATTTTTAATCGTCATTGGTGGAAATTCTATGTACCAGATGAAGCAACAAGAGCACGTTTAGAGTTATCAAAGGATGTTGCCATCCTTCCTCGAATCTGGGATAAACAGGCGCAATCATGGGACTGTACATTTAAGGACAGTAAAAGCTCTGACTTTGTAGTAGGACAAGCATGGGGAAAGAAACAGGCTAATTTTTTCTTATTAGACCAGATTCGTGAACGAATGAACCTTCCAGAAACGATTAAGGCCATCCGACATATGACCGAGAAATGGCCTGAATCAAAAGCCAAATACGTGGAAGATAAGGCAAATGGCCCGGCTGTCATCCAGATGCTGCAGGATGAAATCAGTGGTCTTATTGCCGTCAATCCGGAAGGCGGCAAAGAAGTTCGGGCAAATGCAGTTTCCCCGTTGGTGGAAGCCGGCAATGTTTATTTGCCGCATCCTCTCATAGCCCCGTGGGTGAATGACTTTATTGAAGAGACTACGTCCTTCCCTAACGGGAAACACGATGACCAGGTTGATGGGATGACTCAAGTGTTAAATAAGCTTCATACGGCTAAGAGCAATCCGCTAGATAGATATAAACGTTTGATGGGGAGGTGATTAGGAAGATGAAAACAATAGATCAGGCAAAGGCAATAAGGAACGACTTCATGATTGGGAATGGGAAGGGCCAAAGCAAAGATGCCCTTGTCCGGCAGCAGCCTGGCTTGCGGAGAAAGCTTTCTGATGGTGACCTCTCCAATCTGTACGCAAATAATCGAATCATCCAGAATATCATTGATATTCCGGCTGAGGATATGACCCGTAGCTGGTTCACTTTGAAAATGAAGGATGAAAAACTGAAAGATGATATCATGCACAAGTTGAGGGACCTAAACGCGAAGGAAGCATTCAAGAAGATGCGTTCCTTTGAGAGGTTAAGAGGAGATGGATTCATTTCCTTAGGAGTTACTCAATCAGTACCTTTCTCTTTAAATGAATCCTTGGATGAAACCAAACTTAAGAGATTGGATTATATTCATGCTTTTTCTGGAATGAAGGTTAGTGATTTCATCATCAATGAGGATATGTTCAGTCCCCTATTCGGCCAGGTGGAATTATTCCAAATTAATAGACGGTCAAGGATGGGCAATCAGATTGCAGGACTTAGCCAGGAGAACGTACATGCTTCTCGCCTGATACATGACCAGACACGTAGGCTTGAGGACGAATATAGAGGGCAGCCTTTGCTGGAACCCCTATACGATATTATCACTATCCTGGATACATCCCTTTGGTCTGTTGGCCAGATGCTTTATGATTTCGCCTTCAAGGTGTACAAATCGGACGGTATCGAAGGTATGTCTCCAGCGGACAAAAATGAACTTGGTATGCTCATGGACTTTATGTTTCGCACTGAAGCGCTCGCCATCATAGGTAAAGATGAAGAACTTAAGAAGGAGAGCACGCCAGTCGGGGGTATTAAAGACCTTCTTGATTATGTCTGGGAAATGCTTGCCGGAGCAGCTCGAATGCCTAAGAGTGTAATAAAGGGGCAAGAAGCTGGAACCATCACCGGGGCCCAATACGATGTAATGAACTATTATTCTCGCATTGCTGCCCAACAAGAGAACGAGCTACGTCCATTGGTAGAACGCATTATTCGCTTGCTCTTATGGTCAGAGGATGAACTTGGGGGACGGATAGATCCTGCCAAAGTAGAATGGGAACTTAAATTTAATCCATTGTGGGAGGTAGATTCTAAAACAGATGCAGAGATTAGAAAAATCATTGCTGAAACAGACAATATCTATCTCACAAATGGAGTGCTCATGGTAGATGAAATCAGAGAAACTCGGTTTGGCCAGTTCGGCCTGACGAATGTCACAAAATTCTCAGGTGACGAGACTGACTTAGAGAAGATGGCCAATGAAGTTTACTCATCGTGGAAAGAACGTGGCTCAAATGGCTAGAATTGCTCCTCCTACACGTTTTCCTGATGCGGTGGCAGTTAGTTATTACCGGGGCATGAGAAAGCTAATTACAGCCTTAGGTAAAGCCACAATGGAGATGTTTGACGAGCAGATTATTCCACAGATTAAGCTATACCGTAACCGGCAGGATGATATGCAATACCGTGCAGACGCTCCACTCGACGTGATTCAAAGGGCAATTGATATGATCAAGGCACTCTCCCTTGGGATTTTTTCTTCATCAGCAGTGTTGGACTTGGCAAACAGCTTTGTTGGCGGGATTAATACTTTTAATTCGAAAAACATGGCGGACCAAGGTCGGATTAAGGGAATAGATCCCACGCAGTACGAGCCTTGGCTGGATGAATTTATGCGGTCTTCCATAACAGAGAACGTCAGTTATATCAGTTCTATCCGTGATGACTACTTTCCTAAGATTGAAAGCATTGTTCATCAGGGCGTGAAAAACGGGAAGAGCATAAAGGATATGCGAGAGCAGCTTATGAAGCAGACGGGAATGTCATTAAAGAGAGCTCAGTTTATTGCTGTAGACCAGGCGGGATCCATTACAGGGCAGATGACCGCAAAACGGCATCAAAGTATGGGCGTTAACAAATTCAAATGGTTAACTTCCCAAGATGAAAAGGTGCGGGATTCTCATCGCGTCCTAAGCAATAAGGTGTTTTCCTACTCGCATCCACCGGTGGTTGGCCTGCCTGGTACTGATTACCGTTGCAGGTGTGTTGCAATCCCCGTGTTTGATGAGGATGAAATCAATAGTAATCAGAAACATGATTTCCTTAGAATTAAGGCAAGCAAAACAGACAATCCTGATGACATTCAAGCTATTAAGGATGATTTGGCAATGATTCCAGACACTCACCGTGAATTATTGTCAGAAGCCGTGAAAGAAATTAGGATTGTAAAGGTAGGAAGCTCTAATTACAATCGAGAAACCGGTGTATTGAGTATTCTTGAAGGAATGGAAAAAGGAGAATTAGTTCATGAACTTGGCCATGCAATTGAGACCAAACTGAACTTTCAAAATAACCACGTTTATCAACAATTAATGGGTAAGCTTGTAGGCAATAAAACTATGGCCGATATTTATTATGATGTAGAATCATATGATATTCCTGTTTGGTTACTAAAAGATGATAGATTTATCAGTGAATACCAAGGAAGGCTATATTATGATGTAGGCATTATGAATGATAATGGGGTAGGCATAAATCCTGAATCGGTTGGTGAATATTTTGCTGAAGGATATCGAGAATTTATTACTAATCCGCAAAATTTATTAGCCAAAGATAAAAACTTATTAAAATTTATAGAGGAGCTGATGTCATGAGTTTAAAAGATGAGTTTTTGAAAACTGAAGATCCTCAAAAAATTAGTGACATGTTAAAAACGATTCCCAAAAAGGAGTGGGATAAAGAAATGGTCACTCATTTAAATAATGTTGTAAGGAAATCAAGTAATGGAGAAACACAAAAAAACCATTCTGATCCAAGAGCAGCATTTCGAAAAAGGCGCTGATTTAATTGAATCGGTGCTTTTTTGTTTGCGAAAGGGGGTGAGAAAGTGTGAAATTACAAAGGTATGATAGATCTCTTATACAAGACTACGGAGAAACACCAGAAGGCTATTTGACGGTCACAGTGCCGATCACTCGCCCTGGTGTTTTTCCATATCAAAGGCAGGACGGAACAGTCCAGATGGAGGCCAAACTGCCTGATGAAATATTCAGCGATAGGACGATTCGTTCTGCTCGTTCTAAGCCGGTTACTGACGACCATCCCAATGAGCCGGTAACTTTAAAAAATTACAATCGTTATGCAAAAGGTCTATCACATACGGATGCAGTTGTCCGAAACCTTAAACTCTATGTGTCAATGACGATTACTGATGAGGCTTTGATTCAAAAAATAAGGGATGGTAAGAGGGAAATTAGTATTGGTTTTATGTCTGATGTAGTAGCCGAGCAGGGGACTTATAACGGAGATGCTTATCAGTTTGTTCAGCGTAATTTAGAAATTAATCATATTGCCATTGTTGACCAGGGTAGGGCGGGGCCGGAAGTGGCTATTCGCAATGACTCTGATGCATGGCAAATTGAATCAAAGGGAGGAAACAAGGAAATGCCAACTTACAAGATTGATGGTAAAGACTATGAAGTTGATTCAACAGTGAAATCTTTTTTGGATGCACAGCAGGCTCGACTGGATGCAGCTAGTACGAAGGTGAAAGAATTTGATACTTTGCAAGGTCGTTTTGATGCCCAGGAAGCAAAACTGAAAAAGGCAGAAACAGACCTGGAGGAAGCGAAGAAACAGCAGTTATCTGCTGATGAACTGGACAAGAAGGTTGAAGCCCGCGTGCAATTGATTAGCGGAGCAAGAACAATGCTGGGTGACTCTTTTGATTTCACTGGCAAAACGGAACGAGAGATCAAGGAAGCTGTCATCGCTAAAGCGAAGCCGGACTTTAAAGGTGATGGGAAATCAGAGGATTATGTTAATGCCTTCTATGATGCAACAATAGGTCAGGCAAAACAGGCAGGATTCTCATCAACCGGTTCCAATCATTTATTCTCTGGTGATGGATCAGCAGCCAGCAAGAATGTTGAAGAAATGAAGAATAAACGTCTAAATATGAAAGGAGCTAATTAATATGGCAATCACTGATTACGGCAAGTACATGCCGGAAGCCGGCGGAAAAGGTAAGCTTGCAAACTATCAAGATTACCAAGCTGATACAAAGGCTGCAGCTGAGGCTATTCCTTTTGGAGCAGCCCTACAGCTTGGAACAGACAAAAATACAGTCACTGTTGTTAAAACAGGAGGTAAGCCATACGGTATTGCCCTTGCACAAGAAATTCATGAGTGGGTAACAAAGGCCGATGATCAAAAATTCCTCCAATATGATCCTGTTCCAGTTGTCCGAAAAGGGACTCTTTGGGTGGAAGCAGGCGGCGATGTTATTTCTGGTGATGCAGCTGCAGTGGACCCTGCAACCAATCGATTTGTTGCTACGGGCTTTACAGGTGCAATTGCATTTCCGTCAGGCACTTTTAAAGGTAATGCTTCAGCAGGTCAATTAGTTCAAGTAGAAATCAACCTACCATAAGAAGGAGTGAAGGGATAAATGACTCAACAACAATACAGAGCTGATGCTCTTATTCGTCCGGTGGACCTTGAGGCCATCGATAACCGTATTTATGAAGCAAAGAAGGAAGAACTAAAAGCACGCACAATCTTCAATGTAAAGACCGATGTTCCCGAAGGTGCTGAAACCTATTCTTACGATGTCATTAAACGTTCCGGTGCTGCAAAAATCCTTGCACCAGGTGCTGATGATATTCCACTCGTTGACGCGGACATGGAGCGGCACACAGAAAAGATTTATTCTATCGCTGCTGCTTTCCGTGTATCTGTTCAGGAACTGCGTCAAGCTGCTATGGCAGGCCGTCCAGTTGAAGCAACGAAGGCTGATACAGCTCGTAAGGCGATTGCGGAAAAAGAAAACCGCCTTGTTTGGGTCGGTGATTCTAAACACAATATCCTTGGTGTAACAAATGCTGAAGGGATCCAGACAATGGCTGTTTCAAACAACGCGGCCGGTGCATCTACAAAGTGGAAAGATAAAACGGGTAAGGAGATTGTTGCAGATATCCGTAAAGCGAGGACCCCAATTGAAAAGCTGCCAGGTCACAGTGCAAATACTTTAATCGTGACTCCTGCAGCCATGGAGGAACTCGGAAAGGAATATAACGAGTACACTGGACAAACCGTACTCCAATACCTTAAAACTCAAGGGTGGTTCTCTACAATCGAATTTACATCTGATCTGGAAGGTAAGGGAACAGGGGGAACCGATTGTTTCTTGATTTTGGACAATTCTCCGGATGTTGTGGAAGTGCTGATTCCAATGGATATCAAGCGTCATCCGGAAGAATATAAGTTTCCAAATTACAAAGTACCTCTTGAAGAGCGTACCGGTGGAGCTATCGTGCGTTATCCAATGGCTATTTTGCGCGGGGAGGGAATCTAATGTTAGTTCATAACAAAGGTAAATATGTCCGTCATGCAGAGGAAGTTATGCTAGTGCCTGGTGCAAATCAAGTTGAATCAAGCGATTTCGAGCGATTCAGCTCCCATCCACTCATGAAAAAGCTTATTGATGATGGTGAAATCATCCTGCAAAAGAGGCTTAAAGACATGAAACCCGATGATGCAATTGATTTGGTGAAAGATACGTTCTCTTTGGCAGTTTTGGAAGAAATGAAAACAGTAGAAAAACGAAAAGCTGTTCTGGAAGCTATCGACTCCCAAGCAGTTGTCATTCAGGGGAAAGCTGACGAATCTGAAGAATAGGGGGAAGATTCAATGACAACCACATTAGACCGTGTCCGGTCTATGAGTAAGGAGTTTGCCTCCTTAACGGATGTTCAACTGAACATGCTTATTGAGGATGCCACTCTTGAGGTATCCTCTTTAACTATTCCCGACGATCAAAGAGAGAGGCTTACACGTTATCTGGCAGCACACCTGGCGTCCATGGACGTCAGGAAAGTTGTGAAAGAAAAGGTAGACGTCATCGAAAGAACCTACAGTGATTCTGGTTCAGGTGGAACTGCATTGGAATCAACTTCATTCGGGTTGGAATATCAACGCATTTTAAACAGCCTTTCTGGGACCGATCGCAAAAAGCTGAATCTAACGGTGCTTTAACATGGTCAGAAAAAAGGCCTATGCCAAGATAACCAATTCTGTAGATAACACTGGGCGTCTGATGAAAATCCTTGATGAGTTGAACAGTCATTCGGTCGAAATTGGGATTTTCGGAGAAGATGACTCTTTCTATGCCATGATCGCAAATGTGCATGAATACGGGATGACCATCAAGCCAAAGAGTGCAGCTGCGCTGACTATCCCAGTAAGTCCTAAAGCTTATGGAAAAAGCGCTGCGGACTTCCCTGGTATTTTCAGACCGAAAGGGACGGACGTATTGGCTATACCGAAAGGGAAAGATGGTTTTGAGGTACTTTTTGTACTGAAGAAGTCCGTAACCATACCAGAGCGTTCCTTCATGCGTTCAACATTCGATGAAAAAAATGATGAATGGGTTCGTTTTATGCAAGGGATGGTCAACCAAGTACTTGCTCGTAAAATGGACGTGCAGACCCTGTACGAAAGATTAGGGGCGAAAGTTGCGGCCGATATTCAAGAGAAAATGACCAGCATGAAGAATCCGGCAAACTCGGAAAGTACGGTTGCCAATAAAGGATCTTCTAATCCCTTGATTGACACTGGTGGTTTGAGGTCTCGAGTCACATGGAAAGTGGTGGAGAAAAATGCCTGAGATGATGTCTTTTAAAAGCCTGCTCGATCAATACAGTGTTCCGTTTACTGCATATGCTGCAGGTGATGGGCACTGGACAGATGGGGGAGATTGGGAGCCTGGTGTGATTGCTCCTGTAGAGATGACAGGAGTGATTCTTCCGTTTTCTGATGATGATTTAAGGTATGCGGAAAATGGCACATACAGTGTGAAAGACAGGAAAATCCTAACCGTTTATTCTGTCGTTGAAGGCCAGAAAGTCAGGTATAAGAACACCACATACACCGTGCAAAACTTTAAAGATTTAAGTGAATATACGGACGTAAACGCCTATATTGCGAGGTGGGCAGGCAATGAATCTAGCGATAATTAAAGAGGTAATTGCTCGTATTAAACTGGATACAGGCGTTCAAATTGTAAAGGGTAATACAATAGCCCCACAGCCAGCTCGCCCTTTTGGCATCTACAACCTTACTTCTCCTTATATCAAGGGAAGAGGGAGGGGGGCGGTCACTCAATATAAAGAAGGAACATCAATTTTTGAAAAGCGGACTGAACAATATAAATTCACTATTTCCTTTAGCTTTTATGCGGGAAATGTAGAAACCACGATTGAATCGGCCTATAAGGTCCATCAGTGGTTTCTTTTTTTAGGCCAGGGATTTATCAGGGATAAAAACATGGCTGTTGTTTCAGTGGGAAATATCCAAGATCGGACAACATTTTTAGTAGACGAATATGAGTACAAACATGGTTTCGATGTTCAGCTCAGGGCAACGAGCGAACAGATCCGTCAGCTGGCAGAAACTATCGAAACTATAAATATAGGAGGTATTTAGTATGCCATTATCAGACGTTACTGTAACGATTGACCTGGTAAAGCCATCTGGATTGGTCGGTCTAGGGAACCCACTTATCCTGACTGAAAAAACAGGCACCAGTACAATAAAAAAGTTTACGGACATTACAGCGGTGAAAGAAGACTTTGTTGAGACAACTACAGCATACAAGAAAGCAGCTGCAGTATTCGCTCAAAAACATCGCCCTGCTTCATTAACAATTGCAACATATGATCCTGCTGCTACAGGAGGAATTTCAAGCCCAGCCGGTGCGGTAGCAGAATACTACGATAAGGATTGGTTTTTTGTCCTAACTGCTGATGCTGATCTAGCTGAACAAATTGCTGTGGCAGATTTTATTGAAGCAAAGAAATTTAAAATGTATGTAGCTAAAACTATTGATTCTGAAAGCCGAAATGCTTTTAAGTCTAATGCGTATGATTACATCATTAACTTTTACCATCCTATCGTGAATCAAGAAGTTGATGCTGCACTTGTAGGTGAACTTGGCAGTCAAACAGTAGGATCTATTACTTGGAAGTTTAAAACTCTGACAGGAATAACTCCAATTGATGTTGATTCAACAGAACTTGGCCTCATTCATGAAGATGGGGCCATTGCTTATGTTAATAAGGCTGGAACTCCCCAAACGAGTGAAGGAATTGTTGCAAGCAAAGAGTACATTGATGTCATGCACGGGAAATCGTGGATCAAAGTCAATATCGAAAATAGTATTCAATCTGCCTTCGCAAACAATGGCAAAATTCCTTTTGACCATAGAGGAATCAATCTGTTAGATGATCAAATTACAACTGTACTTCAACAAGGATTTATTAATGGGATTATTGCTGAAAATGCAGACGGAAAGCCCCTTTATACGGTAACAGCAAAAAGTCGGGAAGAGTTGCCTGCAGAGGAAATGTCAAAACGCATATATGGTGGTTTGGCTTTTAGCTTTGAGCTTGCAGGAGCCATTCATGAGGCGAAAATTCAGGGTGAAATACTAGCTTAGGGGAGGTAAATAAACATGAGTACTTATAATGCAGCATATGCCACTGTCAGTGTAGACAGCCGGTTTATTACGGGGTTCGATGAAGGGAGCTTTATCAGTGCAGAAAAGGACGAGGAGTTCTTTAGTACAAAGGTGAGTGCTCAAGGTGAACCGATTATCTCAGAGATTAATAATCCTCTTGGGACAATTACAATCACACTTTCTCAGACGTCACCGTCCTATCGTTTTTTAATGGACAAGGCTAAGTCGAAAGAAGAGTTTCCAATCTGGGTCAACTATAACGATGGCACGCAAAAAGAAAAAGCCGGCGGAACAAGGGCTCGGGTAAAGAAAACACCATCAAAGGAAATCGGAGATGAAGCAAGTTCCCGGGAATTCGAATTCCAGGTTTTTGATTACACAGAAGAGTGATTTAAGTGGCTAAACGCAAGCTGAATAATCGATCAAGGCAGTCCAATCGGGCTGCTTTATTTAATTTACATTTAAAGGGAGAGATTTTTAAAATGGCTAAAATCGGAACTCAGAAAACAATTACTGTTGAAGGAATTGACTACACATTACAGCATCCTGGATCCCGTGAATACATGAGGATTCAAGACCGTATTACTCAGGATAATGGCGTGCCGTCTTCTGAAAAGACAGCTGATGAGGTGTTCAAACATATCGTTGTTGACCCAAAAGTATCTTTCGATTATTTCGATGAAAACGATGGTTTGGAAGAGGTAATCAAAGAAGCGCTTTCCTTTCTTAGAACAGGAAAATAACAGCTTTAGCGAAACCAAGTTAAAACAAGAAGTCGAAAAGGAGTGGTGGTTTTGGCGGCCTATCGTTGCCAAAGTCATCACCTATAGCGAAGCCATACAAATGTCCAGACATCAATTACTAAAGGCAAACATGGCAATCGACATTAACGGTAAGAAAGAAGAAGCAGCGATTAACTCGAGTAGCAAACCAAAACGGCCTCGTAGAAGATAGTATTGCTAAATTCAAAAGAAAGGAGGGGGTGGTATGGAAGCACTGCGGAGCATGGTTGTTGAGCTTGGATTTGGCATAGAAAAATCACCTGTCTCAGAGATAAACAAAGAGATGGATGAGCTCTCAAGAAAGACAAAAGGGATGAATCCTGGAGTCCAGAAGATGCAAAAAACTTACGACTCTGCCATGGGCGATATGATCAAGGAAACTAAAACCTTTAATAAAGAAGTCACCCGTCAAATGGATTTTATCCGGCAATTGGCCAGGACATCCGGTATTAGTGCTCACCAGTTGGCGAATGAATGGTCAAGCATGTCCAAAGATATGCAGCAGTCGATGATTCGTAATCATAATGATATGAAAAAATATCGGATGGAATTAATGAATTCCAAAAATGATATGCGAAAGCTCGGCATGCAGATGGGACATTATCAGGGTTCTACCAATGATTTCATGAAGGAAATCACTAAACTTGGTAAAACTCATAAGAAGATTACAGACCAGATGATTAATAGTAATCAGTCAATGAAACAGGGTTTTATCCAAACAGTAGCCACTATGTCTGCCATGAGCAGCCAAAGCTCCAAAATCAGCGATAACTACGACCGTATGGGTGGAGCGATATACAAGGTTAATAAGCCGTTGTTAAAGGTTACAGATGGTCTGGACCGCATGGCTCGGTCGGGAAACGCAGCATCATTGGCACTTCAAATACTCGGGCCGAATGCCAGCATGAAAGCTTTGCAGGATCAGGTACGGCTTATTAATCAGGGAATTATGAGACAACAAGCTCTTCTTATGATCCTAAGCATCGCTTGGCTTGGATTCACTGCTGTTATGGCCCATTCTGCTTTAGGTCCTGATCCTTCGGATGTACGTGCTGAACAAGCACGACTAACTAAAGTTTATAAGGATGCCTGGCAGGATCGAGTAAATGAAATTGCATATTTTGTAGATTTGTTTGAGAAGGTATCCATACCTAAGGTCAGAGGCAGCGACCTTCAAACAGCATTGGATAGCCAGTTGAAAGCTATGCAAACTTGGAGAAATGGTCTTTCAAGCCTTACTAAAAAAGGTGTTGATGAAGGGCTTTTAAAAGAACTCCAAAAGGCAGGGCCGGCAGCTGCTGGACAGATTAAGACTTTGGATAGTATGAGCCGTCCTGAATTAGACAAGTACGTTGGAACCTGGCGCGATAAAATGGCGCTTGCCAGGACTCAGGCAACTGATGAGCTTTCTAAACTGAAGCAGGAAACTGATAACAAAATAAAAGATTTGCAAAATAGCATCAAACCTCTTGGACAGTCGTGGGAAAACTTCAAAAGTACCTGGGCAGATGCCCTTGCTCCGTTTGTGGAACTATGGGGATTTCTTGCTTCTAAAATGGTTGATATGGGGACAAAGGTTGGAGAATTCGTTCAAAAGCTGAATGAAATTAGCCCTTGGATTACCAAGATTGCTGGTATGTTTGTTTATCTTCTTACAACAATTTTATTATTTCTTACGCCTTTAGCAATCGGAATTGGATATGTTATGGGCATGAAAGCTGCTTTTGCGGCGGCCTGGACAGTAATCAAACCAGTTGTAGAAGGCTTAGCGGCCACAGCAGGAACAGCAGCCTTGGTTACCGTTGCAATTATTGCATTAGCAGCAGGCTTTTATCTTTTATGGACACGTTCTGAGACTTTCCGTAACGCGGTCATTAGCGGGTGGAACTCAATTAAGTCTGCTGCAGTCTCTGTATGGGGTTTTATCCGTCCATATCTCATGCAGGCGATGGCTGCAATCACTTCATTTGCGGGTGAAAAGCTATCTCAGCTTAAAAAATTCTGGAACGAGAACGGCGCCCAGATCCTTCAGGCAGCGAAAAATTTCTTCACTCCAATAGTTGCGGTAGTCAAGTTTGTTATGGGTTTTGTCTGGGCTATCATGCAAGCTGTATGGCCTTTGGTATTAGGATTGATAAAATCCGTTTGGGGAAACATCAAAGGGGTCATAAACGGTGCCCTGAATATTATAATGGGCCTGGTGAAAATCTTCTCAGGGCTGTTTACTGGTGATTTCAGTAAGATGTGGGAAGGTATCAAAGAAGTATTCTTTGGCGCCATTCAATTTGTATGGAATTATGTGAATCTATTGTTTGTAGGGCGCATTCTTGGTGCTGGAAAGCTACTGTTCTCTGGCATGCGGACTATTATATCTACTCTTTGGTCAACTTTGAAGAATATTTTCTTCGGTGGTGTAAAAGCGGTAGGGGGATTTGTATCTAAAGGATTTTCAGCAATGCACTCTTCAGTCGGCAGAATTATGACACTCATCAAGGAAACGGTAACTACTCGGTTTTCAAATATTATCGATGCAGCAAAGGCATTGCCGGGGAAAATAGGTCAGGGAATAAAGAATATGTCCGGCGAAGCGCTAAAAGGTGTCAAATCATTTGGCAATAAACTAGTGTCAGGTTTTGCAAAAGTTATAAATGGTGCTACCAGTGGTTTGAATTGGGCGATGGGTAAAATCGGTATCGATTTTACTATTCCTCAATGGGAGCCTCCTAAGTATGCTAAAGGAACAGGATTCCACCCGGGTGGCCCAGCTATTTTAGGAGACGGCGGCGGTCCGGAACTCTACCGGACACCGGGAGGACATATTGGATTATCTCCAGGGAAAGACACTTTAATGAATTTGCCTAAAGGGACAGAAGTTATGCCATTTAGGAAATCCATGGAGTTGTTAGCAGCAGGATTTCCAGCTTACAAAAAAGGAAAAAAAGGTCAGGGTTCTGATGGAAACTTCCTAAGCCGAGCGTGGCAAGGAACCAAAAATGTTGCAGGTGATCTTTGGGACGGAACTAAAAAAGTCGCAGGAAAGGTTAAGGATGTTGGCCTAGATGTTTGGTCTTACATTTCCAATCCATCTAAGCTCGCTTTAAAGATTTTTGAAAAGTTCGGAGTAGAATTTCCGAAAATGTCTGGTGCTTTCAATCAATTCGGAATGGGGTCCGTTAAATTTTTGAAAGGCAAAGCTACAGAGTTTCTGAAAAAGAAGATGGAGGGATTTAGCTCTTCCTTTGCTGGTGGTGCAGCAGCTCCATCACAAGTAAAGCAATGGATTGCCCAGGCGTTAGGCATAACTGGTACACCAATGAGTTGGATGCCGGCGATGCTCGTGAAGGCGCAGAAGGAGTCAGGGTATAACCCAAGGGCAATAAATTTGTGGGACTCGAATTTTAGAGCTGGTCATCCTAGTAAAGGCCTTTTTCAGACAATAAACAGCACATTTAGCGCTTATAAATTGCCAGGCATGAATGACATTTACAATCCAGTTCACAATGCTGTAGCAGCAATTCGATATATTAAGGCTCGTTATGGTTCAGTATTTAACACACCAGGCATGCTCAGTATGGCTCGAGGTGGTGGGTATAAAGGATACGCTTCTGGAACCGATGGTCCTCTTAAGAAATCAGAGTGGGCTTGGGTAGGTGAACAAGGTCCAGAGCTGATGCGATTGAGGAAAGGGACAGAAATCTTCAACAACCGTGAAAGCAGGAAAATTGCATCAGGTTCCTACAATCCTACTGTTGATTCATTCTCTTCCGGTTCCAATGAGTACTATATTGATTACAAACCGACAGTAAATATTTACGGAACTAGCGGTAATTCCGGCGGTAAGCCAGTAAAGCAGCAAGTGCAAGAAGCTTTAGATGAGCACTACCAAAAACTAATTAATCTCTTTGATAGCGGGGTGGTAGTCTAATGGCCAAACTGGGCAGGGTAAAGCTTTTTATTGAAAAAGAATCGGATTCCAGTGCTGTAGATGCCACTTCCTACCCTGTTGAAAAGGGAATACCTTTCACTGATCACGTTCAAGAAAAACCGGATGAGGTTTCAATTTCCGGATCTATAATTGGTTCCAACTACAAAGAAGATAAAGAGTACCTAAAGAGAGAAATGAAAAAAGGCACCATGTTTACTTACGTAGGCCGTAATATCGCAAAAAATGTCATCATCTTAAGTATTGACGGTGATGTTGATTATTCCATATCAAATGGGTCAAACATCTCTATTAAGCTTCAAACTATCAGAATTGCGACAACCCCCTGGGTGAAGGTGAAAAATAGTGGGAAAAAGAAGCCTGTTAGTAAAAAACCAACTAAAAAAAGTAAAGCTGTTTATCACAGAGTAAAAGCAGGTGATACTTATTGGGGGCTGTCAAGAAAGTACGAAACATCTATTCCACAATTAAGGAAATGGAATAAGTATCCGGATAGAAGGATTCCAATAGGGGTCAAACTAAGGGTGAAATAAGGTGATTCAATGCTCGATTACATTCCAATTGATAAAGATTCATTACCTGAGCAATTCGAAATCGACCTAGGTAATGAATCTTTTATTTTTGAAGTGAACTATAATCAATCATTTGATTTTTTTACAATAAATCTTTACGACGCCAATCAAATCCCAATTGTTATTGGCGAAAAGTTAGTTCTCAATAGGCCGTTGTGGAGTAACCTGATAGATCAACGTTTGCCAGCTCCGGCCATTGTACCTATGGATGAATCCGGGAAAGCTATCAGGGTCACCTTAGATAACTTTATGGTCACAACATTTTTATATATTGATAATGTGGCTAACATTCCGGATGAACCAAGCTTGGAGGGGAACGGTTATGACGGGTAAATTATTTGGCCGTATCGTTAAAATTCAGGTTTCTGGAGATTATAAAGCGGAATTTACATCTAGTGAACTCCATATTGAATTTGAAGTGCCATTTGACGATGATGAAAAGCCGAATGAAACAAGTGTCATGATTTACAACCTATCGCAAAACTCAATTAGTCGGATTAAAAAAGGCAGCTCTCTTACTGTACAGGCTGGTTATAAATCGGATTACGGAGTGCTCGCTCAAGGGGAAATATCCCATTTTTTTACCCGTCGTGAAGGGGTTGATAAAGTGACTACTATCAAGATGCTTGAGGGCGAGGATTTAGCAAAGAAGAAAACAGCAAAACCTATCACCTTTAAAGCTGGTACTAAGGCTGATGTCATTATTAAAAGATTGGCTAGTGTATTGGGTTTTAAATTGCTAGAGCTCAAACTTCCTAAAAACGTGATATACAAAAAGGGATACACAGTCACAGGGAACATAGAAAACAATTTAATCGAGGTAGTGAAGGATTGTGGTGCATCTATGTACAATCGTCGAGGCGGGAGAGTTATCAGATCAATCAAAGAGGGCACGGTTGAGCATTTCCGTTTAGAAGATAGTACCGGGTTATTACAATCACCAGAACCTTTTGATGAGGATGGAGTGCGCGGCTATAATGTTATGAGTTTGCTTCAGCACAGGATAACAGTGGCATCCATTATCGAAATTGAGAGTAAGACCGCTAATGGGAAATACCGCGTGAAAAAAGGTAAACACCTCTGTAACGGCGATGAGTTCAGAACAGAAATGAAGGTGATTTAATGGCCAATGACACTCAGTTTTTCAACCATCTTAAGAAAGAGGTTGGTCTTCATTTATTTGTGGCAGCACCTGCCAGAGTCATAACAATGAATGCAAATGGAACAGCAGATATTAAAATATTGTTTAAAACCAAAGACAAAGACGGAGAACTATCCGATCATCCACCTGTGGTTGAAGTCCCTATACTAAAACATATAGGGGAATTGATTACTGGGGATGTTGTTTGGGTGAACTTCGCTGATCGGGCTCTTGACCATATGACCGGCGCCCATACTTTCGATCCTGGCTTTACCAGGGTACACAGTATTAATGATGCCGTGATTGTGGGTGTGTTCAAATGATTTCTCCAAAAATAATTGATGGTGATCTGGTTTTTGAGAACGGCGACTGGATTTTTGCAGAAGGCAATGAGGAACTGGTCCAGTCGGTGGAAGCCATTCTGCAAACCAGCAAGGGAGAGTTTTTCTTAGAGGAAGAACATGGCCTATCACATTCCAATTTGGTTGGTAAGGAAGCGAACCAAGAAGAAGTACGTGATGACATTATTGAAGCGTTGTCTCAGGAAGAGCGTATTGCTTCAGTGCGGGATATAACCTTTTTTGATAATAAAAAAATTAGGCATCGGACTGTAAATATTACTTTGGAAAAGGGTGACGGATCCCAATTGACATTGGAGGAGGTGTCATTGGATGCTGGATAAGAGTGGTTTTAAACGTAAAACTTATGCTGATTTAATTGAAGAAATGAGTGATAAGGCTCGTGAGCTTTTTGGTGATAATATAAATGTATCGCCAAGGAGTCCGTTTGGACTTATATTGAGACTCTTTGCATGGTTCCTGGCTTTAGCTTGGGAGCTTGCTGAGAAGGTGTATAATAGTGCATTTGTAGGAAAGGCGGAAGGTGTCCAGTTGGATAACTTAACGCCTTTTTTTAATACAAACAGAAAACCTGAACAGGAAGCAATTGTTACCTTGAGTTTCACCGGCACTCCGAATTATGTAATCCAGGTAGGGACACGGTTTGAAACCATTAACGAAGTTGACTTTATGCTCACGGAAGATGTGCAACTTGACGTCTCTGGTAAAGGATTAGGATTGGCAGTATGTATGACACCAGGTGCTTTGGGAAATGTAGCTGCCGGGACTATCACTGTCATAAGTGAACCAAATGCAGATGTGCTCACCGTCAATAACTCTGGTCCGGCAGCCGGTGGGCAGGATAGGGAAACAGATGCAGAGCTTACAGAACGTTTACTCGTTTCCGGTGCCGGCGCGGGCAGCGCTTCACCAAACGCCATTCTCGCAGCAGTATTAGCTGTTCCAGGAGTTCGGGCGGCGAATATAGCTGTTAATAATAAAATGGTAGCGGAAAACGGTCTTCCTCCGAAAAGTTTTCAAATATATGCTCATGGTGGAACTGGCCCGGCTGTGGCTGAGGCCATTTTCAGTAAAATGACAGCTGGTATTGAATCATTCGGGACCACAGATTTTACCATGGAAGATATAGCTGGCAATAAACACATTGTTAAGTATACACCAGCCTCAGTAATCGATATCTTTGCCAACATTACGCTTGTGACGGATTCGACCTTTGAAATTGACGGGTTAACGCAAGTTAGAAATGGAGTTATTAATGTAATTAATAATCTTGAACAAGGGGATGATGTTATCCTGCAGAGATTGGTCGCGGCTGTAATGGGTGCTCAAGGTGTAACGGATGTGACTATCAAAACAGGAAAAACAGCGGACTTATTAAGTGCCGTCAATATTCCTATTGAACCACAAGAAGTGGCCCAGGCCCTTCCTGAAAATATAAGTGTGGTGGCATCATGAGTATTTTTCAATCAATCCTTCAAAGTTTACCAGACGCTTTCTCTAAAAAGGCCGACTCTAATATTGGTCGATTGATGCTTATTTTATCTAACCAGATTGATCAATTGAACACAGCTTTGACCAAGATTGATCACTGGCGAAACATAGATGAGGCAGAGGGAAGCACACTTGAACAGATTGGGAAAAACGTGGGCCAAAAACGTGGATTAGCGACAGACGAGATTATGAGAGTACTAATCAAAGCGCGAATTGCCCGAAATAGAAGTGACGGGACAATTAATAGTGTCATCGATGCATTGTCGCGTTCATTAAATACTTCTCCATCCACCATAAAGCTTAAAGCATTATATCAGCAGGGGGAGCCTGCAGCGCTTATGATAGAGGACCTTCCGTTGACGGCCCTTAACAAAGTAGGGATGTCAGTCGGACAATTCGCTTATATCACTCAACAGGTTGTAGGTGCCGGAATAAGAATCACGAATATCGATGTCAGGGGAACATTTATATTTTCTTCCCAACCTTCAAACATAGAAGCTTCATTTGAATTTGGATTTGCGCCTTTAGATCAAAGCAGCGGTGGGCGGTTGGGTGCCACATTTAATCCGAATGAAGATGTGATATTGCCATTTTAGAAAGGAGTGTCATTATGCCTTTTATTAAAGAATTACCAGAATGGAAATACCCAGGCAGCAAGCCTCCGCAAACCAAGTTGGATGAAGGATGGCAGCCTAATGACCGTCCACCTTCTGATTGGTTCAATTGGCTCTTCAACACAATTTATCTCGCATTACTAGAATTGCAAGAAGAGGCTATAAATATTGATCAACAAGGGGAGGCGAATGGAGTTGCGACTTTAGATGCGACAGGAGACTTGCCCCTTTCTCAGGCCGACAATGTCTTGAATTGGGTCAAGGGGTTTGGCATGGGTGGAGCATCTGAAAATCTTCCAAGTGGCACAGATTTAAATACCCAGACAACGAACGGTTTTTATTATTGCAGCAGCCCTGTTAATGGGCCGGGGACAAACGGCCATATGTTGGTCATGGCGTTATCTGGCACGTATAGTACACAGTTTTATATTGGGATAAACGGCAACATGTATATGCGAATCAATAATAATGGTGTTTGGGGCGCGTGGGTTACTTTTGCTAAGTACGATAATAACGGTAAAATAGCGGTTGCCAACCTTCCTGACGCCACGACTTCGGTAAAAGGGATAGCACAGCTGAATGATGCAATTGACAGTACAAGCGTTGTTCAAGCTGCTACTGCTAATGCAGTAAAAAAAGCGTTGGATACTGCTAAAGCTTACACTTACAGCAAGGCGGAAGCTGATGGACGATTTGAGACTCCTGGTGGAGCCCAGACAAAGGCAAGTGCAGCGGAAACTAACGCTAAATCGTATGCAAATGCAGTTGCTTCGACAGCGGAAACAAATGCAAAGAATCATGGAAATGCAGTGGCATCCACAGCGGAAACTAATGCAAAAAACTACGCTGATTCTGTGGCCGACACAGCAGAAACAAATGCTAAAAATGCATCTGCTCCTATTGGACATATTGGAGCAGGTGGATCTACAGCTCACCCAGATGCTACAACCACAAAAAGTGGGTTTATGAATCCGGCTGCAGTGTCAAAATTAAATGGCATAGCAGCGTATGCTAATAACTATGTTCACCCTGCAACGCATCCAGCGTCAATTATTACAGAAGATGCTACAAAACGCTTTGTTTCCGATATAGAGAAGAACACCTGGAACGCGAAAGAAACGCCAGGAGGGGCGCAAACAAAGGCTGATGCAGCATATAGTGCAGCGCTAGCATGGGCGCGTGGGCATGGCCTGGGCGATAGCCCTAACAATATTCTTCCTACTAGTCAGGATTTAAACAAAGTCATTGAGAGCGGGTTTTATCGCATAGGCGCAACGCCTGTGAATAGTCCTGGCTCGACAGAATGGTGCCAAATGATTGTAGCAAGAGGCGGAGCAGATACAATTTCACAAATGATTATTAATAGCGTAGGCAATGTTTTTGTAAGGTCGGGCAACCCGCCGGAAGTTGGTGGACCTGGCACATGGAAGGCCTGGCAGGAAGTTGAAACCGTAGCAGGGGCAACAGCGAAAGTAAACGCTACGCAGGTTGCAAAGCTAACTATGGATTCTGGGCTGAGTATTGATTGTTCCGGTCAAGATTTAAACAAACTAATAACCAGCGGTTTTTATTACGGTAACAGTATGCTGAATGCACCAGCCACAACATCTTATCATCGTGTTTGGGTAATGATGGGTAGCTCAACCACAGGTATGCAGTTAGCTGCAACAAATGCCAATACAATGTACATCAGGAACATGACAGGCGGTGTCTGGAATGCTTGGTCTAAGTTTGGTAGTGCTGACGCGTTGGATTGGAAAAATGCTACTTTGCAAAATGGTGTTATACCGTATTCTAGCGGACTTCCGGGACTGCAATACGCAAAAAGAGACGGGATTGTATATTTAAGGGGTGCTGTAAAAAATATTGGACAAAACGAGATAACCATTGCCACCCTGCCAACAGGATACAGACCGTCGGGTGTGAGTCATGTTTTCGCAATGCCAACAAGTTTAGATGGAAGTGGGTTTGCAAGATTTGCTCGGTGGTCAGTAAGTACACTAGGGATTGTCGAAATGTATTCTATGTCTGGTGGAGTGCCGTCAACGGGTTTTTGGTTTCCTATTAACACTTGCTATCCGGTTGATGAATAAAAGGAGGTATCAGAATGAAAATCACATATCAGTTTTACGACGAAAAGGGGAATTGGCTGCCAGGTGAAGAAATCACGCTGGAAAATGACGAGCAACCAGAAAGCGGTTATTTTACAGATAAACCTTTGCCACAGCCATGCTGGAAACCAATTTTCGACAAGGTTAAAAATGACTGGGTTGAAACCGCAACAGAAGAAGAAAAGAACCCGCCACAGCCAGTACCAGAACCTTCACAGCTAGAAAAACAGGTGGCTCTTATCCAGGCAGCGCTTGACGATCTTATCTTAGCTGGGAGTGGGGTTTAATGGCTGCGTATATGGCCCAAAGAATCATAGACGGCGCGTACACATTTCTATTTGTCACTACGAAACGGCCAGATTTACAGGCGGGCATTGAAACATACCTAACAGCACAAGGTAGAGAAGATTTAATTGAATAATCGTGTTGTAATGAGGGCTAAGAAGTCCTCTTTTTTATTTATATAGAAATTATAAAGAGGGGGGAATGGAATTGGAGGCAGAAAACGTACAAATTGATCCATGGAAATCCGGAGTACAAAAAGATATCAATGACATGAAGGCTGATATCAGGAGACTACAAGATAAACAGCTTTTACAAGACCAAACTATTCAGGGGATAAAAGATGCACTGACGGAAATTAAAGAAGATACGAAGTGGCTGAAGCGGACAATCACGAATGCTCTAATTTCGGCATCAATCATTGCACTTGTCGGCGGAGCCATAGCGATAGTATTTGATGTGTTTAAAGGAGGAGCTTAATCATGAAAAAAGATATCTTTACACTTTTGGGCGGCTTTCTATCAGCTGTCCTTTTATTTTTGGGATCTATTGGTGTAACAGTGGAGTGGTTCAATCAGGCGAGCATTGAGGCATTTGTCTTTATGGTTTCGGCTGGAGCTGCATTAGCTATTAATTTTTATTCAATCTGGAAAAACACCTACGTTTCCAAGAAAGCAAAGAAACAAAAGGAATTTTTAGAACTCAATAACAAACTTTAAGTCGTCCCCCAGGGCGGTTTTTTATTTTAAGAAAAGGGAGAGGGTTAATAATGGCAAGATGGATTAATGATGGAGGACACGGCGGCACAGACCCAGGTGCAGTGGCTAACGGAATTATTGAAAAGGTGTATGCTTTGGAAGCCGCAAGGTATGTGGACAGGAGATTAAAGGAGCACAGACTTACCTCCGGGCTTACCAGGTCTGGAGATGAGACGCTTGACTCGGGACCACGGACAAAGCGTGTACGTGACTCCAAAGCCAAGTTCGGTATGAGCCATCATTTTAATGCGGGCGGTGGATCCGGTGCAGAATTTATTCACTCAATTTTTTCTGACGGAGAGTTTGAGAAAATGTTGGCCGAAGAATTTAAAAAGGCTGGATATCCTGTAAGGAGAGCATTTGACCGGAAGGGGAACAATGGTAAAGACTATTATTTCATGCACAGAGAAACTGGCAGCTGTAACATGACGATTATCGAATATGATTTTGTGGATGGTCCGAACGCAGCTAAGTTAAAAGACAAAACTTACCGGGAGGGCATGTATGAGTGTGTTGTCCGAGCAGCATGCAAGAGAGAAGGAACTCGATATTACCCAGTGAAGCAGCAAGCATCCAAACCAAAGCCAAATACAAAACCAACAAAAGTTTGGCATGATATTGTAATTGGGGGATTTGATCAGTATGAAATTGATGCTGCATTTGCGAAAATTAAAAAGGAATTTCCAGGATGGCATATGGAAAAGAGAAAACAGTAAGACGAAATCCCCTTCTGTAAAGAAGGGGATTCTCTTTTAATTAATTATTGAATATGTTAATTATTCTAGTTTGTCCAAGGCTAAAGCCACCGCATCATCCAATGTATCAGCTGCCCCTTTGGCAAGTATATCCCTACCATAAGGTACGTCCTCATCGAAAACACTTAAAAATACTTCAACACTATCTTGATAAAATAAAAACATATATGTAACTAAGTCCTGGTGTTCATTAATCATGACTCCGGTTTCACAATCCTTAACTCCCACCGAAAAATTCTTATCATCAAAAAGTGCCTCTAATTTGGATTTCATCATATCACTCTCCTGTATTTGGTAAATTCGACAAGCTGGAAAAAAGCCCTTGTTTCAATTTTATGAAAAATAAAAAGCCCTTCTCACTGTTAATTTTATAAAAATGATTAATCATTTATACAAAGTTCGATTATTTAAAATAAAGATTGATTATAAATCCTGTGTTGATATGCAGGATTTTTTCTTATTCCGTAATTGGGCCAGATAATTGAATAACACTTTGCAGTTGATTTGGATATTTATGTTTGTGAAGGAATGTACTTAAAGTAACGGGGCGGTTTAGTTCAAGAAGGAATAGTGATTATGTGTTATAATTTGGATAAATTATAAAATAAAGGGGATGTTTAATTTGAAAAGATTCATCTTAATCCTAATGCTTTTGATTAATGTTATTTACATAGCGAGTTACCTTATCAATTTTGATTCATTTACATTAAATAAACTATGGATTGTCTTTTTTTTAATTAGTTTATGTTTATCCATTCTTTTTATGTTTCGTTCGAAAAAGCAATCAGTATTATCTATTGCAGCTATAGTGGCAAGTATTAGTTCTTTAGGGGCTTATGGTTTTCAATATGTTATATCCAACCTAATGGGATAAAGATATTCAACTAAACGGTGTGCTTTACTTCTATAGGGAGTAAAGCCTTTTTCTTATTCAAGTAATGGGGCAGTTTAACGCAAGAAGGATTGCAGGAAAAAATATACAACAAATAGAAATACTTAAAATAACAAACTATGTGAGGAGATAATACTACTTTGAACATTTTAACTCTGATTTTAAGTTATTTAATAGGCTCAATTTCATTTGCTTTAATAGTCGGTAAAATGTTTTATAAGAAAGATATTCGTGATTATGGTAGTGGAAATCTTGGTGCAACTAATGCTTATAGAGTTTTAGGCATAAAAGCAGGAGTAATTGTTGCAATTGCTGATATATTAAAAGGTACACTTGCTTGTTTACTTCCACTAATACTTAGTTCTACGATTAATCCTATTGTTTGTGGTTTATTAGCTATATTAGGACACATATTTTCTGTATTTGCTAATTTTAAAGGTGGAAAAGCTGTTGCGACAGCAACTGGAGTTTTTTTATTTTTGACACCTTTAGGTGTTTTGGTTGGTTTTGTTGTGTTTGTACTAACTTTGTTATTTACTAAGTATGTATCACTAAGTTCAATGTTGGCTGGGATAGCATTATTTATTTACAGTCTAATATTTGAAGATAAAGTTATCATAGCACTTTCTCTACTAATAAGCGTATCAATAATCATTCTACATCGACAAAATATAAAGAGAATTCTAAATGGAACAGAGAACAAAATAATTTAAAAATATTGAGTATAATGTCAAGCTAAACCAGCTAATAGTTTGTCAACATTTTTCAA
>NZ_QWVT01000016.1 GCF_003570705.1 Mesobacillus zeae | reverse complement strand
TTTTCATTAATTCAGGTAAGAGTGCGGTCACTTCATTGTTATGTCTTGTATATAATCTAACTTTATTTACAAATTTGGTTAACAATAGTCGAATTCCATCTAACTTCAATTCGGTAATGTAATCGTCCGAATTAAATGGCTCATAAATCTACTCTTTTCTAATAAAAGTAATTTAAGAACAACTGGTGACAATCGTCAACAAACTATTTGAAAAAGTTAAAGCAAACATTGAAAGTATGATTAGTATGATATATCATACTAATGTGAAAATGAATTATAAAAGGAGAGGTTTATGATGCATCATAAGAAAGAGAATAGCCAGGGATTCGGGCACGGCAAAGTGTTAGGAACAACATCGATGGGTGAGAGAGGGCAAATTGTTATTCCTGCTGAAGCAAGGGAAGAACTTGATATCAAGCCAGGTGAGAAATTCATTGTATTCGGAAATAAGCGCAAGGGAGCTGTGATTCTTGTCAAAGCAGAAATGTTCAATAGATTTGCGGATTTCTTTATGAGCACTTCGAAAAAATTTGAAAAGATGGCACAAGCTATCTTTGATAAAACTAATACTAGTTCTGATGATGATGATGATGATGATGACCTTGAGGCAGATGAAAAAGAATGAGTGAATTCTTTAAATTGATGAAGAATGTCCGATTCAGAAGAACCATGCGAATGATTTTTAAGTTCGCATGGGAATTCTGGTGGCTGGGCAAGCAAAAGAAGTTTATTTCGAAGCGGCGTTTAGAGGCGAAAACAAAAGCGTTATATCGAAAGCAGGCAAAGTATTTCACTGAGGCCGCAATCGGTATGGGTGGATTAATTATCAAACTTGGGCAGCATGTTAGTGCGCGAGTGGATATTTTGCCGAAGGAATTTATCGATGAATTGTCAAAATTGCAGGATTCAGTAGATTCAGTAGAATTTTCTGAGATAAAGAAAAAGGTGGAGGGTGAACTCAGACTATCAATTAGCGAGATTTTTGCTGAGTTCAGTCCAACTCCTATTGCAGCGGCTTCTTTAGGACAAGTACATCGGGCGACACTTCTAACAGGTGAAGAAGTCGCAGTAAAAGTTATGCGTCCTGGGGTCGAGGATATTGTTTCTATTGATTTGAAGTCCCTGCAAATTGCTATTCATTTATTAAAACGCCGGACAAAGATTGCAAATTTCATGGACTTGGATGCTGTGTATGATGAGTTTCATGAAACAATTATTGAAGAACTCGATTTTCAAAAAGAAGGACAAAATGCAGAAGATTTCCAGATGCGGCTTATCTATCGAGATGATCTCGTTATTCCACACATTAATTGGTCACTTACAACTTCAAAAGTTTTAACGATGGAGTTTTTAGAAGGCGTAAAAATCAACGATTTTGCCCAACTAGATGCTTGGGGTGTTGATCGGACTCAATTATCGAAGTCGTTGCTGGAAATTTTTCTACAACAGATTCTAGTAGAGGGTTTCTTTCACGCAGACCCACACCCAGGAAATGTTCTCGTGCAGCCTGACGGCACAATAGCATTAATAGATTATGGAATGGTCGGACGGATTGCAGATGACATGAAGGAGCAAATGGTAGCACTTGTAATGGCAGTGTATTTAAAAGATGCTCCCGGCGCAATCGATGCCCTTAATCGTTTGAGATTTTTAAGAAGGAATGCAGATTTAGAAGTGCTTTCACGGAATCTTACGTTTTTATTTGAACAAATCAACGGTGAAAAGGCAGACTTAACCTTTTTGACGTCGGGTGAAAATTCTGAAGAGTTGCGTGATTTCCTCTATTCTCAGCCATTTCAGTTACCTGCAAATACAACATTTTTGGGAAAAGCAATTGGCACGGTTTATGGACTTTGTAAAGGACTGGACCCTGAGGTTGATTTGATTCAAACAGCTAAGCCTTATATTGAAGATGTTATGAGTGGCGATCTACGAGGAAATGTCTTTTCTAACATCTTAGATGAAGGCAAAAATATTCTTAAAGGAATAATTCCTACGACAAAGAAGTTCATTTCTGTAGTAGATAAAATGGATGGCGGAAATTTACGTGTAAAGTTATCGGGTTCTTTTGAGAAAAAATTGATAGATATGCAAAATAAGAATACACAACGAATTATTTCAAGTATTATTGGAGCGGTATTTTTCCTGACAGCTGCAATCATGTGGAATGAAGTGAATCATATTGTTTCTTATGTGTTGGGCACTTTTGGGTTGGTCATCATGATGAGCCAACTGAAAGATAGAAAAAGTCGCCGAGGAGTAAGGCACGCAAGGCAGATGAGAGCCATGCGTGAAAGTTCTGGAATGGAGAAGTCGAAGTTTCATCCTAATTAATATTTTCATATTGATTCACTATATTAATGGATGACCCGTAATAAAAAAATATTTCAAAAAGTTCCCATTTGAGTGAATGACTGAGGTTAAACTTAAGTTGAAGGGTACTTACTACGAGATGATAGTCATTTTGCAGTTTGAGCTAATTTCTTATTTGTTTAGCTTAGAAATAGAACCGAGACAACATACCAACGGTACGTCTCCCGATCCCTTGTATTTTGTATTTTTTTCTCCCGCCTTCCTCTTTCAACGTACCAACTTATTTACAGCAGGTACCAACTTGAATTACGAGGGAAGAACTTGGTTTCAGGGAGACAAACATGTTGATTTAAAATAAAGTATGATTAAAATATTAAGCAAATGCACATTATTTTGCTAAATAAAAAGAATCCATTTTGAAAAAAGATTGCTCAAAATGGATTCTTTTGTTATAAGCTTCAGTTATATTTTTATAAAAAAGTTTGATCATAGCACTAAGATAATTTATATTTTTAAAATTTAGATGCTAACACATTTTTAGCATCCGCTACCTTACATATCATTCATCAGAATTTTGGTTATCCGTACTTCATTTACTAGTGTTGTGTAAGATAGACATAAAATCATTGTCCACTATCCAGTTTCTATTCAATTAAATTTATACTATTTTAACTATTTAAATAGTCAATCATCCCATCAACTATTGAATTTGTTGTGTTTGATTGAAATTCTTCTGAAGTCATTCGTGCTTCATCAGATGAATTTGAAATGTATCCAAGTTCAAGTAAGATTGCTGGACTTGAGTTTTCTCTTAATACATAGTAGTCTCCTAAACTTACACCACGATCTCTTGCATCCAACCCGTTTTTAAAAATATGATCTTGAATTAATGCTGCTAAAGGCTCGTCCGATTTTTTCTTATAATACGTTGTAATCCCCTCAACATCAATCGTAAAAAATGCATCAAAATGGATACTAACAAATAAGTCTGCTTTCTGTTCATCTGCAATTTTTACACGATCTGCGAGTGATATATTTACATCATCATTTCTCGTTAATATAACATTAGCGTCAGTACGTTTCTCTAACTCATTTTGTATATTTTTAGCCATTGTTAATGTTACATCTTTTTCATTTGTTCCATTTTGTCCACTTGCACCTATATCTATTCCACCATGACCTGCATCAATTACAATTGTTTTACCAGTTAATATCTTTTCAGAAGTTGTATTTACTTTATTTCTATTTACAGTTGATGCTTGGGCTGAATGTTCTTTATTTATTATTAGTTCATTCTCTTGAAGGTTTATGATTAAAACTATCATTAAAATTGATATTATCAATAATAAAAAAATTCTTTTCCACTTATCTTTCTTTCGATTCATGAAATTTCCCCCTAAGCTTTATATTTATCTTGCTGATATTTAATAGTCTAATAGTTGTGAATGAAGACAAAATCAAAATTATATAAAGATGAAATGAAGATTTATCAATTTTAAAGACGTTGTTCATTCCAAAAATTTAATGAAAAGTGCTCATTTGGGTTATATACCTTAAACGCATATCCATTAGCTCTTAAAAATAGATAAAGATGAGATGAATAATCAATCAAGATTGATAAAAATTGATAAAAAAGACTAAAATTCTGTTTGTTACTATTCATAAAAACTAAAAGATAATTAATTTGGATATGAAAAAGAGACCATTTTAACAATGGTCTCCAAGAAATTTCTTATCCTTCTACTCGTTTAAGTAAGTCATTACTCTGTTCTGTATAATATCCGCAACACTTTCCGCAGATTTTTGACCACTAAAATAGCTTTTCGATTCTTCTGAGATAATCGCTTGAATCTTGTCATTCGATCTCACTTGCGTATTTGCTTCAGTAATCATTTGCTTAAGTGGTTGAAGAGCTTCTTCTGAAATCGTTACCTGACGACCTTTTGGATTATCAAGTTTTGTTCCATTTTTCAATTCGGCAAATTCCTTTTCATTGGCAGCTTTATTAATTGGAAACTTACCCGTTTGTGATTGTAGTTGCATATCATAAGACATTAAAAACTTTAAGTAATCCCATGCTTCCATTTTCACATTCGAGTTCGCATTCATCGCATATCGATCGTAACCTACAAACGAAACACCTGATTCTTTGTCAGAAGAATGTGGCATTTGATAAATTGTTGCATTCTTATAAAAAACTGCTGAGCGTAAAAAGTAATCTTTTGGAGAATAGATTTGAGAACTTCTGAAATAAGTACCATCCTCTGAATACTGTTCCGTTAATACATTTTCGTCATACAATTCCCTCACTTGCATTAATAAGTCGGTGAAAAATTTCGAATTAAAATAAGCTTCATTTTTTCCTATATTCACAAGCTGACTAAAATTTTTATCCTCAAATACTAAGGTATTTAAGATTGTGTCGGGTGTATCTTGCATTGCGAATTCAAGTGTTCCTTTTTGTTTTAACTGCTTACTAACTTCAACAAACTGGCTCCATGTCCAATTATGTTTATCATCTATTTTGACACCAGTTTTCGAAATCGCATCTTGATCCGCAAATAAAGCATTCAAGAAAAAACGAGTGGGTAATACATATAGACCACCATTCGTTTGGGAGTTTTGAATGATATTCATATAATATTGATTTTTATCAAATGAAGTATCGATATTAATATAGTGATTTAAGTTGACAAAAGCTTTTTTATCAACAAATCGATCCACAGGTAAACTGCTTTCATTCAAAACGAATAAATCAGCACCTTTTCCAGATAAAACTTCTGTCGATGTCGTTTTAAGATATTTCTCCAATAAAACTGGTGACAACATATTTTTTGTCGTAAATCCTTTTATCTGAATCGTAATGTTGGGATGCTTTTTTTCGTATTCTTTTTTTGCCATTTCAAAGAATGGTGTATTTCCCATTACTGAGATGACTATCGTTTTTTTCTCGTCTTTACTTACCTTTAACGATAGATCTTCTCTATTCTGTTTTATACCATTATCATTAGTACTATTTTTTGAATGATTTTGTTCGGTGTTTTTGCTTTCCTTGGTTTGTGTGTTTCCACTACTGCATGCGGACAGACTAAACATTACGATTAAACTCATCATTAAAGGCAATATTTTTTTCATTACTTCATCTCCCATTTCTCTTCGTCATTTAATGTAAGATACCCACCTCAAATAAAGATTAGATGAAGATGAAATAAAGATTATTAAAAGATTGATAAAATTTTCGGGAACGCTAGCTATAACAAAAAAAATCGCCTGGTCAAAAGGGCGATTAATCAGAAAGAAACTAATGAGCAGTTTTTTCAACTATTTTTATTTAAGGTAAAGTAAAACAGTACGCCATCAGAAGTATTCACGACACCATACTGCGTACCATGTAGTTCCAATATATTTTTTGATATAGCAAGACCTAACCCAGTACTACCTTCTGATCGTTGACGAGACGTATCACCACGATAGAAACGTTCCCAGACTTTATCTAATTGGTCATTTGGAATGTGTGTTCCTTTATTTTCCACACACACTTTCACTTGATCATCTTCTATTGTCGTTGAAATATAAATATTCTCATGAACAGGGGTATAACGGATCGCATTTGTTATATAGTTCGTGATGACTTGTTCAATTCGATGTTGATTAGCGAATACTTCAATTGTTGCTAAATCTTTATGAACCGTTAGTTCCTTTTTCTCAATTTCTAAAGATAATTGATTACAAACATGATCAATTATTTTATCAATAAAAAAAGGTTCCATTTTCATTTTATACGTTCCAGACTCGTATTTTGCTAGTTCAAGCATATCGACAATTAATAGATCCATCTTGTCGACTTCTTTTTCCATCGCTTCAAAATAGTAGTCCTTCTTATGACTAGCAACACCGTCTTTTAGTATCGAAATACAGCTTTTCATAATACTTAAAGGTGTCTTTAGTTCATGCGAAACACCTGAGATGAATTCTTTCCTAGTGATTTCTAATTGTTTTTCTTTCTCAATATCTTGTTGTAGTTGAGTAATATGTGAATGTAGCGTATTTGAAAGCAAATTAATATTCTGTGATAAATCACCAATCTCATCTTTGGAATGATATTCAATTCGTTCTGAAAAATCTAAGTGTGCTATTTTTCTAGTTGTATCGTTTATTCTTAATAATGGTTTTGCGATTTTTATTGAATAGTAAATGGACGCCAAAATTGTAAGAAGTAAAACAAACGCAATCATATAGACAAAATAATCTTTTACCATCCGCACAGCTTCATCTACTGGTTGTAAAGAAGCCATTGAAAAAATATAATTTGTTTCACCATTTTCATCTTTAATCGGATCGATAAACAATTTATATTTGATTCCATTTTGTTCATAATCAAGCGTTTTAAACGTTTCGTATTGGTTTTGTTTATCCATGAATAAATTCGTTTGGAATTCATTAATACGATCCATAAATAAGCTATTACTGTATATGATGCTTGAAACGTCATTACGATCAGGAATGCGTACATTTTGTACTGTTCCTTTTAATTGATGGATTCCCTCATTATATTTTGTGGATAAGTCCAATTTTTCTTTTATAACGTATGTCTCATTATCAACTTGAAAGGAGTTATCAATATTTTTCCACATGGATTGATTGATCCAGTATGAATTATGCTGAACCACATAAAGATAAAAAGGGATTGATATATTATTTTTATCAATCGTTTTAACATCCACTATATCACCTTTTGAAATAGGTGGAGTATCTTGTAAAAGGTCGTCTTCTTTTAATAAGTGATACAAAGGAATCTTTATTATTTCATTTGTATTTTTAATGGTTTCTATCTTAATTTCCACATAAAAATCATTTGCAGTTTTCATATTTCCATTGTGATCAAGCGTTGTAATCCATGTATTTTGAGCACGATAAAAGTCTTGTTCTAATTGCTGGATTGTTTGAACATCACCATTACTTTTTAAGTATTGTTTCTCAAACGATTTGATACTTGATTTCAGTTCATTAACTTTTTGATTTGCATAGTATTGCTTAAAAAAGATTGTTTGACCTATATAAATGGATCCAGTGATTAACAAACACAAAGTTGTTGTTAATAAAAACAGTTTTAAGACAATCCCGAATTTCATACGGTTTCCTCAAACTTATAACCCGTTCGAATAATCGTTGTAATCACTTTTGATTTACTACCTAATTTCGTACGTAAATTCCGAATATGTGTATTGATTGTCCGTTCATCACCATTGTAGTCATAGCCCCAAACCTTTTGCACGAGTTGTTCTCTTGTAATCACAATCCCATGGTTTTGCATTAAATAAGTTAATATTTCAAATTCAGTATGGGTTAAATTGATATTGTTTCCATCTACTTTGACTGTCCGAGAAGAAAAATCGACTGAAATACCATTTTTGGTTAATGTTTCGTTTGAAGGCTCATTTATTTTATATCGACTTTCAAGTAATCGTTTAACTCTGGCAAGCAAAATTGGTGGACTATAAGGTTTTGTAACATAGTCATCGGCGCCTAACTCAAACCCAAGCAGTGTATCATCTTCATCAACCCGTGCTGTTAACATGATGATAGGAACATTTGAAGTCTTTCGAATTCTTCTACAAACTGCCCACCCATCAACCTTCGGTAACATAATATCAAGAATAATGAGATGAAAATCTTGTTCTTGAAATAATTCCAATGCTTGTTCACCATCAATCGCTTCAATTACTTCATGACCTTCATTTACTAAATAATCTTTCACAATTTCACGTAAAATCGTTTCATCTTCCACGATTAAGATTTTGTATTGCATGATCTATCCACGCTCGCTTTCTATGCTCTCCCATACTACTATTTTATCAAACATGGAATTTTATTAATTAGTGATGTAACCATTAATCCTTAGCACCTGATAACTGAATTCCTTTGATTAAATATTTTTTTGCAAATCCGAAAATCAATAACATTGGTGCCATATAGAGAATAGATGCAGCGAAACCAATGCCTCTTGTATCTTGTATGATTTGCGATAAATAAAGTGACAACGGAAATTTTGATGGATCATCTAGAAAAATAAGTGGTTGTTCAACCATGTTCCAATAATCAGCGAATAATAATACGACTAGTGCTGCAAGTCCTGGGCGAATCAGTGGCAAGATGATCTTCATAAAAATCGTAAAATGACCTGCCCCATCTATTTTTGCAGCCTCGATATATGAATAAGGAATCGTCATGACGAATTGTCTGAGTATAAACACACCAAACGCACCAAATACCCCTGGAAAGATGATCGCTCCAAAGCTATTTAAGAGCCCCAATTTGTCTGCAATAAGATAATTAGGTACAAGTGTTACTTGAAATGGCATTAACATAGTAACCATATATACCAAAAATAGCGTATCTCTTCCTTTGAACTTTAGTTTTCCATAGACATATGCTGCAAGGGATGCCACAATCAGTTGACCAAGTATGATTGGGATCACCATTAGGGCAGAATTTCCATAAAACTTCATATTTGATTGTTCCTTGTCAATGAAAGATTGTTTCTTAACAAAGAATGCTTTATATTGTTCGAACGAGAACTGGTCAGGAATCAACTTCAAATGGATGAAGGAATTTTTATGCGCATTATCTTGTTGACTCTCACTTTCTGAAGGATAGTGACGGCTAATTTCATTCTCTGTCATAAAAGAATTTGATAATGTAAAAACGACTGGAAAAACCATGATTGCCGCCATAAGCAATAAGGAAAAGGTTAAAATCCCTTTACGAATTAACGTATTTCTTTTCATCTTATTCACCCCTCGTTCCTAGCTCATAAATTTTCGATAGCGACGTTCGATTGCGAAGAAAATAAACACTAAGATTAAAATACATAAGACCATTAATGACGCAGCAGCGGTCAGTTTTTGAACATTTAATGAAGCAAACATATTGTTCATATAGTGCTGAATCATATAAATTCTATCATATGGATAATCTCCTGCGATTAGATAGGTTTCACGGAATACTTTGAAGGAGTTAATAATGCTCATTAAGAGTACAAAAAACATTGTTGGTGTTAAGTAAACCAGAGTGATCTGTCTAAATTTAAAGAAACGACCTGCGCCTTCCATTTCAGCTATTTCATAATAATCTTTGGGTATATTTTGAAGACCTGCTAAGAATATGATCATGTTGTAACCAATGTTTTTCCATAAATAAACTAGAGATACAACGACGATCGACCATTCCGATTTCATCCAATCAATTTGTGAAAAACCCATCTTCATCATCCATAAATTAATTGTTCCGTTCCAATCGAATAATATCTGCCATAGCATAACAATCGAAGCAACTGGTACAACAATTGGCAAAATAAATGAACTAATAATTGCATTTTTAAACATGACGGTTTGATGCAAGCAAAGTGCCAATATTAAAGAAATGCCGATTACTAGTGGAACATTGATTGCTGTAAACCAAAATGTGTTTGTGGCTGCCTTTAAAAAAGAAGCACTAGCTAACAACTCTTTATAATTAAAAAGACCAACAAATGAACCACCAACCGCCCCATCTTTAAATGAATAGATAGTACCCATTACAAAAGGGATTAGATAGAAAAGGGAAAAACCTATCAAACTTGGTAATAAGAAAAATGCTGCAACCTTACCATCATTATTTAATTGTTTACGTATTTTCATGTACTCACTTCTTTCTATATTTGAGTATTTAATTAATTGATTGATTAATAATTCTGTTCGGAAAGAAGTATAGCCTAATGAAATAAAGATGAGATAAAGATTAAATAAAGATTAAGAGGAAAAGTGATTATTATAAAAAATAAAAAGCTAACGGATTTGTTAGCTTTTTAAACTTTATTTTGAATTTCTTTTTTCTTTTCGATTACAATAAATAGTCGCTCGTCTCTACAATTTGGAGAACCAGCATTCAGTTTTATTAAATTTCATTAAAAAGTACATTAATCTTTCTTGGATAATGCACAGCATATTTCTACTCTTATTACACCTGCTTATAATAGTTGCATAAAGAAAAAGCTGCCTTAAAGACAGCTCTGATCTTAAGCTAACGCACCAGTTCGCTTAAGTGAATTGGTTCACAATTGCCTAATCTATTCAATTATCTCGCCTGAATAAACTTTAAGTTTTTCTTTAGCAATTGCCAATGCACTGTTTATGTTGTCAGTAAGTGAAAATCCTGTGGACTTTTGTAGCCAAGTTTCCCATTCGCTATCCCAAAAATAAACGTCAATTTCTAAAAGCCCATCTTTCAAACGTTTATTAATTTCCACTTTATATGACTTACTAGGTGCGTATATTTCTTTAACAAGTTCAAGCATAATTCCACTCCCCTATGAATATGTATCTAACCGTAACTTCTTGTTCAACTCTTGCCCTCCGTTATCTATTAGAAATACTAACATTTTTAACTATTCTCCCTCAATAAAAGAAGTTAAAACGCCCGATTCCTCTGGTTTTCACAGTATTTCATTAGTAGTTATTATAGGTTTATTTGCCGTCATTTTGGTTGAATTTATCTAGTGAGGATAAATTTGGACTTTGAAAGCACAGTAGAGTAGCAGGTAGTTTTTTAGGTTGTAATACGTCTTATACATTTGAAGCACGGATTAGTCAGCAAAGCAACTAGACTTCGGGCATGACCCTGTGGGGCAGCATGACTGACATCCACCTCATGGAAAGGTTGGACGAAGGAATTTGAGAGCGAAGACTCTGTGAGGAATGGGAGGGTTGACCTCCATGAGAAATGTGGACATCCACCAGTGCGATCATAAAATGACTCATCCACCAATTTTTGTAAGTCGGTGGCAGATGAGATATAAAATTCATGGGGTAAGGCCTCCAGCCTTAAGAATTGCAGAGCTGCTTTCCCTTCCCAGCTTTTAAAGACCGTCAAAAACTCGGGAAAATATCGGTCTATCCAATTGTGAATCTGCCCTTGCACTGTTTGAAGGTCATCAGTCAGGAGATCACGAATTTTTTTCGCCACCCTGAGTTCTGCATAAAATCCTTGTGGAATCGTAGGTTCGGCGTATCTCCCATCCTTGACCAGCTGTGCAATGACTCTAGCATCTTTCACATCGTTCTTAGTCGAGTTCTTTGCTTTTCTTTACGTCTAGCTTTAGGACTCTCTCATTCTACCAAGAGGCTATTTTTTTATTCAAACCCCATTTTCCTTCATTACAGGAATGCTGCCCCGTAGCTGAAAAAGAAAAAAGCGAACTCCTTTAAAGGAGCTCGCACACGTTGGGTCATTAAATAATTGTATTTATTCAGCATTCGCTATATTTTGGATAAGTGACTTTAACTATTGCTCGTGGGGTCATTTTCAACATCCGTTTTTTTTGTACCTTTACTTATATAAGGTTTTGCACTCTTTTTTTTGTTTGCACTAGCTTGCCAACGATTCCAACCCTTCTTGTCTGTTCCTTTCCCTGTTCCACCTTTTCCTTTAGCTTTACTCATAAAATCACCCCATTATTATTCTAGGTTGAGTTACCTATCTGGTTAGTTTTAGTCATTTTACTCGGTTATTAACCAAGCATATTTCAATAAATAACATTCTTCCAGTCACCCATACCATTGTGAAGAAACAATAAACTAATATCGGCTTCACGGAATTTCCTTTTTTCACTAAACTGCCTCGTTACTTTAAGTACATTTATTCACAATCTCAATAGTTAGTATCGGGTCTTCATTTTTAAAGAACTTTATTGTTTTTTAAACGATTATATTATTTTTCAAACAACTTTATTGTTCGTAAACAACAACACAGCATCTTTTCTAAAATCATAACTCTACAGTAACCCTTTTACCAGAATTACTTGGTATATCAACACACTACTCCCTTAACCCTTAATCCTTAACAAAAAAAGAAAAAAATTAATTATTTCTTTTTTTGTTTCTACTATGTGCCGTTAAAATAAACTCTTTCCTTTTCACCCCGTTCAAACCCGCATTCCTTCGTTCGCTGTTAAAATAATCTTTTTCCTTTTCTCCCGCTTTTCACCCTTTTCCGCAAGAAAAAAACCCGTTTTTTCGGGCTTTTCTCACACTTTTTTGTACAAACTTTATTCCAACTGTTGATAAGATGTGGAAAAAGTTTATTTTAAGCGGTAGGAAGTTTATTTTTTAGTTACATCTTAATTTAAGTAACACTGTACATTCCACGTGCGTGAGGACTTATTGCTTATACTATTACGCAAAAGGAATATCACTAGGGGGTGAATTTATCGATTTTTACCCCTTTCGCATGATAATTTACCCCTTTAGACATGGATTTATCCCCGTGGGGTAAGTTTTGCTAAAGAGTTATACTCTGAGCAAAACCAATTTACATTCCATCAATCTCTTTTTCTATGTGGAAACATAACAACGATTTTATGGTTCTTGGGAACAAATCCACAACTATTTATCGGCATTATTAAGGGTATCAAACATTTTTGAAGGAGATAGTTTACTTAATTCCGTATTGCGTGCCAACGCAGCCCTTGCACGATTATGAATAAACACATCCGCATCATGGTCATTAAAGCCCTTTTCCAAAACTAAGTATTGATATAATTCTCGACAAGGAGACAGCATATACTTCTCATTACGTAAGGCATTCATTGCTTTCTCTTTATCAACATTACATACCTTCATCAATACCCGCAGAATTTCATCATCTTTGACATTTGCTTCATACAAAGCTTCAGTCACAAGCTTTATCTCATTATTTCTAATCCGATGTTCTTCCAATGAACCTAGATACATGTATCTTTCCTCCTACTTCATTGTCTCTAATTACTCGTTAATATTAGTTGCCCGGCACTTATCAACATGCGTATATGCTACCATTGCTCGTAACAAATAGTATCTTATTAACCTATTAAGCTACGTGTCAAAGATATTTTAATATCAATTTCAAGGATAATATGGGTTATGTTTAAATAAAAGGATAATAAAGTAAATAACTACACCTAATCCTAAAATCTCACCTGTACAAAGATATAATATCACCTTCATAAATTTTATGAATTCCATATCCATTTATCTTTCGCCATTGTTACATAACTATTTAATTACATTTATCTCATTTTGATAGAAACTGGCTTGAGTTGAAAAAGACCAGAAGTCTCGCTATATTCTTCAACCGTAGCAATGATATGGATATTAAGACCTACTCCAAAAGTATCAGGAACATTATCTCCTGTTAGATGCAAATCGTTATAATTAACATCTCTAAATTGGAAATTAGGTCCCGAGAAAGTAGTTTTACTATAGTCTCCAGCATAAATTAAATAATCAAATCTTGTTTTATAATTTCCGTGGTTACTCACATAAGCGGTATTCCCATCAAACTCAATGGTTCTTCCAGCATACTTCTGAGCAAATTCTTTAATAAGAGGATCAGACTCGTCTTTTGTGCTAAGTATTTCTGCCAATTCTTTGCAATTATCCACTGTTAGGATTTCTACTTTCGGTTTTTCTACTTTCGGTTTTTCTGCATTTGAATTATCCTTTGCCTCAGATTCTGCTGCACTCTCATTATCTTCTTTTTTGAATGTATGATACTTAATAATGACTTCTGTATCTGCAGATATCCATTCATCTGGAGAATAATCGACATCGCCGCCAACAGATACTTCTTTAACCTCTCCATCTTTTGTTATCCAACCTGTAATTAAATCTTCAAGCTTTTCTGTTTTGATGTTCTTGAATCCTTTTGATTTAAAGTCATCAACTACCTTATGATAATCTCTACCTTTTTGAACACTTGAACCTGACGGTGTTTTTGCTTCACCTTCATGTTTGTTCGAATTGCCGCCACATCCCACTAATGTCATAACCATTATACATGCCAAAAGAACACTAACTATTTTCTTCATTTTTGATTATCCTCCAATTAAAGATTTATCGCTAAGTCATACATTGAAAACCCAATTGATTCGACGATTACACTTTATATAGGTACAATCTCATCAATGACCAAATCATGCTTAGGTTTTTCCATTCCAGTAAAAATGGATAAAAGACCGCCTTAAATTTTTACAACCGTACGCATAATCTTATCTGAATTGCCCAATGTTGATTTCTACAAAATAAAACATATTCCCTTCCATTTACCATTTTTTAATAATCGTTGAATGCAAAAAATCCGACACTATTGCCGACTTTAATTTTAAGATTATGATTTACAAAATGAAAACTAAATTTATTTATATTTTTTCATAATACCCACTCTCTTTCTTTAGCGGAAATGTATTCTTTCGCAAAATTATTCTCTGTTATGCCAAACGGTTAAACCCTATCCGCAATACTGCACCTCCTTTTTCTACTTCGCCATCACTTACAAAGCCAAAATCCGCTAAAAGCACACCTTGAATTTCGACCACATCTCGATTCCCAACATAAAAATAACCCTCGGAAATGCCGTCAATAAGCCATTTCCAAGGGTTTATTTCATTGTTTTGTGCCGTTAAAATAAACTCTTTCCTTTTCTCCCGCTTTTCACCCTTTTTCGCAAGAAAAAAACCCGTTTTTCGGGCTTTTCTCACGCTTTTTTTCACGTTTTTGATCAAGTTAAAATAAAGTTTTTCACTCACGCTTTTTTCTCGATTGTTGATATGTCGGGGATAACAGGCTCTTTTCTCACACTTTTTTGTACAAACTTTATTCCAACTGTTGATAAGATGTGGAAAAAGTTTATTTTGATTGGTAGGATTTCTATTTTTTAGTTACATTTTAACTCCAGCAGTGCGACCGTCTCCACATGTGTGGACTGTAATTGACAACACAATGGATGTTGGTGGGTTTATCAACATTCTCTGGCCTTCTTCTGTCGTAACAGAATAGCCAAAACAGGATATAATACTTTAGGGTGTTTTATTCCGATTCTTTCTCTCTCCTTGTGCCCCTATCTTCATATATTTAGCCACATTTAAAACTATATTATAGCTGCTAGCTACATTAAAAATTTAAATGAGACTAAAAATTTAAAATCAGGGTGTATTGGAGATATAGCAAATTCTTCTGGTAAAGGTTCGTGGGGGTAATATTCCGGTTCAATGTAATATACAAGTGATTTGTAGTCAAATCCCATAATTTTATAAATTTCATCTTTTTTAAAAATTACGGTATCATCTTCAAGTACATCCTTTAAACATTTAACGTGTGTGAATTTTTCCATTTAGCGCTCGTATGAGATAATTAGTACTACATAGAATTTCGGGTAAATATTTTTTAAAATAATACAAGTGAAGCTAGTGGGTTTATCAGTAGCCTTAAATAGCTTGTTCCTCTACTTTAAAACATAGTAAGGATTTTCTACTAATTCGACTCCTGCTTTTTCATATCTATTAAATAAATTTTCACAATCCCATTCCTCATTCACACACATTACTCTTCTTAAGCCCATTTCATCTAATGTTCTATTTTCTTCCTTTGTTATAAGAGCTGTAAAGTAATACCTTAAAAGGATATTACCAATAATATGACCATCCGGATAGTCCTTTTTTAATTCCTCGATTATTTCCTTAAAATATATATTTTTACATACGACGTGTTCCCTAATGTATGCGGTTTTTTTGTTATTGTTATAAAGTTCTAGAGCTATTGGAGTAATATATTTATGCGCTCCCATACCATTCCAATCATAATTTAAATCCAAAGTCTCTTTTGCAGAAGATTTCAAGGATCTATATACGAAGCCTTGAATAAAATTAGTATTATTTTGAAAGGTATATATAGATTCGGGATCCATTAATTTTATTGCATTATAACTTCTAATTAACCACTCTACAGCACGTTTATATACTAATTTTTCTGCTGATGTACTAAGTTTGAGCATATTTATACCTCACTAGGGCTTTGCAAGTTTTGATCTATAGCGTACCCAATTTTCTCTTAACAGCCTCTATATCTGTTGTAAAAAAGTAAGTAGCTCCATCTTTAGAATACGAATCACCGTACCATATCCCCTTATTAATGGCAGACCAATTATACCGTTTTGAATTTGTTTCTTTTTTAAAAAATCTTGCTGCCTCCTGAATACTAGGACATTCTGCGATTAATTTTTCTCCCTTAAATATATTTACAGGAATTTCGACTTTGTTCTTTATTTTTGGCCTTTTTCTTTCCATATGGACACCTGTCTATTTTTTATTTTAATCATTTCAGTATTGAATACGACAAACTTAGCTATAGCTGATTAACTTCTAATTTATATCGGCTTTTTAAAGTCTTTATTCAGCAAGCTTACTACTTGGATACAACAGCAAGTCTTTTGATTTTAAAGCAAAATCACACCTCTATTTTATAAAGGATAATTAATTTTCTTACCTTGATTCATAGTATAATATTACTATAATTCTCCAGAAGAAAGGTGATTAAAATTGTCTAAAACAAAATCTTTAACACACGACTCAATAATGAAGGCATTAGAGTGGTCTTACGATAAAGCAATTAACGGTGGTATCCCTGGTATGGACACCTCAATAGAATTAGCTGAGAGTTATTTGCAAAAAAGTGGGACTTTGGATGAAAAAGTTAAAAATTTAATACTCTGGCAAAACACTAAAAGTGCTACTAGTGGATTGTTAACCGGTTTAGGAGGAATTATTACATTACCTGTTGCTGTACCTGCGAATATTACCAGCGTTATTCTAGTTCAAATGAGGATGGTTGCAGCTATTGCACATATGGGTGGATATGATGTAAAAGATGATCAAGTTAAAACATTTGTTTATGCCTGTTTAGCCGGAAATGGAGCAAAGGATATTCTTAAAAATGCAGGCATTCAAATAGGAAGAAAACTCGCAGTCACTGGTATAAAAAGAATTCCTTTCGAAGTAATAAAGAAAATCAATCAAGCTGTTGGCTTTCGTTTATTAACGAAGTTTGGAGGAAAAGGAGTTATTAATTTGGGTAAAATGGTGCCTTTAGCTGGAGGAATTATTGGTGGTACCGTGGATGCTCTTGCTACAAATACTATAGGTAATGTTGCTTACAAACTGTTTATTCAAGAAAAAAACTTTAAAAGTAATGATAATCCTGACATTATTGATATGAAATTAGATTAGAAGCAGCAGCTGTTTAATAGCAGTTAAAAAATCCACCTATAAAATTAATTTAAGTGGAGGTCGGCTTTTATGAAAATAACCAAAGAAATAATTTTTCGTTGTTACTACTAACATGAGTTGTGAGATACATGCGTAGAGTACTATCTGCAGACAAACCATAGGAATTCACCTATTGGAACAAGAGGGATTATCACAATGCCAATTATGACAATTGAAAATCTGACTATACCATATAAGGAAGAACAACTTCTAATGTGGGAAGAAAGGAAATTATCCATTGTTCCATCCTTTATACTTGCATGGTTTTCAAAAACTGATTACAAATTCAAAAGGAAAAGGAGGACTATAAATGAAAGAAATCTTAAAACACCCAACTGTTTCTGCAATAATTGGAACAGTGGTTGGAACCCTGATAGTAGCATATATAAATAAGATAAATGTAATTGAAGCACTTATTTTAATCTTTAATTGGCTAAAGGAAATATTAACATCTGTTTTATCCTTTGAAATTCAATTTTGGATAATCTTGGTTGTATTATCCATTTTTTTATTTAGTAAGAAAATCGTTGAGAAAGTAAATTCGAATAGTTCAGATTATATCGGGCAATCTATAGTAACTCATTACAGAAAAGATAGAATAGATAACATTTTATGGATATTCGAATGGTATCGTGGGTTTGACGGGAGGTTAACTTTAACAAATAGTTCACCACATCCCATTTGCCCAGATTGTATGAATGATCTTGTACTTTCAAATAAATCACCAGAAGGCTTTTATTCAAACCGTCCTACAAGATTTGTATGTGAGAATTGCAGTTTCTCCCAGAGGTTAGAAAATGATCCTGAAGATTATATATTAAAAATTAAACGGGAAATCGTTCGAAGAATAAGAACAGGTGAATGGCGTAAGTCGCAACAAGAGCATTCTTCATAGCCATCCTTTTTGAGTAAGGGACGAGGGTATTCTGTTTTGAAATTAAATTATATGTTGTTTCCGTTACTATCCCTCGTTCCCTTATGCTCTTACGATTTGTTCTTTTTATTTTTACAACGGGGTGTAACCGCTAAACTAGAGAGAGCAGTTTATCACAATTAAGATAGAGCGCTTTTCCACAAATAAGATTGACCAGTTTCCCGACAAAATATGACACTTTTGACAATAGTACCTTAGTGGCATAAGGTCGTGGAGAATTTGTAACTATTCCTAACTTTAAATTTTTATCCTCTATAATAGATGATAGTTCTTCACCAAAAAGAGCAAAGGTTTTAGTAGGAATATATCTATAACATTCGCTCCAGGGCCTTCTGCGTAGTTGTTTTATTTGAGCAGTATCTATAAGTGTATCATCAAGATCAAAAATAATTGCTTCAATACTCGACATCAAACTCCCCCTTTACTACTAGGTTAATTTTACCATATATCCCGAGTCAATAGTCAGATTTTATTCAATAAATACAACAATTGTATAATTATAGTTAGGTTTATTGTGTTTATTGAATAGTGTAGATAATGGAACTAATGGATGTCTCACAAAGGGTTGTAAAAATAAATATAAGTTTGACTTTTGCCATAGGATATAGCGCCCGTACAAATAATGTATATTTAAAAGGCAATCTCAATGTAATAACTTGAGATTGCCTTATTTAATATATATTAAATTACTCCTCCATTATCCAAGTATTGAATAGCAGTCGTGACTAAAGAAAGGCAGCGTTTATAAAAATAATCGTAATGTTTATTATCTTCTATATCGACTTTTGTGGTTTCATGATGACGGATTCTAAAGTTGTTTCCGATTTTTGTAAGCTCGTAGAATTCTCTATCGAATAATTCTTTAAATGGCTCATTGTTGCCACTCATACTTTCAGTGATTCTATTTACTGATTTTTTCTTATCTAGCGTTGGCGAATAATATGTTTTTAGTCTTTCAAAAGCATCCCAGAGTTTCTCAACAGCAATATTCAAATTCTCTTTTTCGTAGTACCTACTAGCTTCCTGAAGTAGTTCTTTCAGTCCTACCTCGCCAATCGAAGCCAATGAACTGTTTGTTATATGACTAGTTACTATGCTTTCAATTTTTCCATTATTTAATTTCAGGGAAATACCATTTAGATTAAATATTGTATTAATATCTGCTGCTAAGTCATTATTACAATACTTACCGAAAAACTCTATCGCATCTATCACATTATAAGGCAAAGTGAACAAGATAAAATCCTTGAGACTATCAGTTTCAACAAATTTATTCTCTTTATTAAAGCACTTGGGAGTATAAAACATCTTTATATCTTGAAGAATTTCTTCACTTACTAAAACATCATCCACCCATCCTGTCTCGCTTGTTTTTCTAAATCTAAAATCATATTTTTTAAAGATTTGATAAATTTGATTTCTTACTTCACGCTTAATTCTAAGTACTATTTCTTTCTGTTTTATCGCTTTCTTATTTCTTTGAGAAAAAGGAACAAACATCTCATTTTCTGGTTGATATAATCTCCAACTATACACATCACGGTTGGAAATTTTCTCTGCAGGATATAGTTCATATCCATCATGCTGTAATAGTTTATTTATCTCGGTAAGAAATTCCATCCAGTATCCTTTTTCTGATCTAACTGCCGGATGAAATATCTCACAAATAAATCTCAAGTATATTTCATCGTTTCCATTTTTCAAATGAAATCGTTCGTCTTCAAATACCCAACAATATGGGTAATCATCATTGTTAATCGTGTGCTGCCATATATCACCTTCAGCATTTGAGAATCTACAATCAGAACTTGGCATACTTTCTAAATCATATAATCTCTTAAGAAATTCAAGCTCATCCATTTGTCCAAAATAATAATAACTTACTTTTTTCGTTTCAAATACTTCTTCTAAATCCATACCGTTTTGAAATAGATCAAGAATATCACGCTTTGTAATCTCGCTAATTCGGTTCACGATTCCAAATCATTCTCCTTTCAATAATATCCAATAGAAAACCACTTATAAGAAAACAACTTCAAACAATATCTTCTAATAACCTTTACAGAGAGATTTTCAAAAAAATCATGCTCGAACCTTATAACTTTGATTTTTTAGTAATAGCTTCTGTACAATTATATTACAGTCCAAGCAAGCACAAAACCTTTACCTCGTGCTCCCCCATTGGATTGAATAAAACATCAGGATAAAGAAGAACAAAAACAATCTTTCTATTTAGATATCCAATCTGGTACAAAAACAAAAAAACACCCCCAATTAAAACGAATGATTGAGGATGCAAAAAACAATAAGTTCGATATCATCCTAGCAAAAGAACTGTCACGGTTAGCCCGAAACGGACAACTTTCTTATGAGATTAGAAATTTAGCTGAAAACCGTGGTATTCATATCTTACTTTAGATGGTGCCATTGATACTTTAACCGGAAATACTCAAATGTTTGGTTTATATGCATGGATGTATGAACAAGAATCACAAAGAACAAGCGATCGTGTAAAGTCAGCATTATCAGTAAGAGCAAAGAACGGAAAATTCAAAGGATCAAACCCACCTTATGGCTACTATGTAGAAAATGGGCATTTAAAAGTAAAAGATAATTTTTCACCTAATGTAGTTCGTCGAATATTTAGTTCTTATCTTTCTGGTCAAGGGTTTGACAGCATTGCTAGAGAGCTTTTAGAAGAACACATACCTACTCCGTCTATTGTTGCAGGAAAAAAATGCTACTTCTATCTGGCATGGCTCTTCCGTATGAAAAATACTTAAGAATATGCATTATATCGGTGATCTTGTCCAACAACGTGAAATAACAATAAGTGTAGCTACTGAAAAACGCAAAAAAAATAATCCTGCTGATTATGTAGTTATTGAGTCTACACATAAAGCCATTATCTCCAAGGACGATTTTTATTAAGCTCAACAACTAATGAGTGAAAGAAAACGAAAACGACCACATGTTAAAAGGCACTTGTTCTCAAATATTGCGTTCTGTGCTGATTGCGGTAAGAGCATGCACTACAAATCAAGTCGTAGAGGCTATATTTGTGGAACATTTAATAAGCATGGACGTACACAGTGCTCAAACCACCATATAGAGGAGAATGAATTGATTAAGATCATTCAGATTAGCATTAATCAAATGGTGTCAAACTTGTATTTAAAGTCTGTCCAAAGAGATATCGAAAAGAAGATAACAAAAGATATGAAATGTGATCAGAAAAGGCTTGATATGGTTTTCAAAGAGATTGAGAGTTTAAAAAATGATAAAACAGCAGCACTTCGGCTAAAGATTCGTGGTGAAATTCAAGATGAGGAATACAAAATGCTTATAGATGACAACAGTGTTCAGATTACGGAGCTCAACGAAGAAAGAGTCACGTTAGAAAAAAGGTTGCTTCATCAAAGAAAAAACGAGGACCTCCAAAAGCTGATTCAGCAGATTAAAGAATTCACCCAAAAACCTGTCTTAGATAAAAAAATGGTTCAAAAACTTATAGAACGAATAGAAATAAAAGAAGATGGGAATCCGAGATTCTATTACAGATTCTCGGATCACTATATGTCTTCTTTTTTTGCCCAATGATTCTCACAGATTCTGGTTCTTCTGTAAGTTTTTTTATTTAATATTGATCATTCGTCGTTTAGTACAAGCAACACACAGCACTCCACATGTGCAGTATGCGGGAACATATCCACGGGCTGGATGTACTCTACTTTGTATTGCTTGCTCAAGGTGTCGATGTCTTTTGCCAAGGTTGACGGGTTGCAGCTGATGTAGACGATCTTGGCTGGCTTCACCTGCTGGATGGTTTGGAGAAGCGCGTTATCAAGGCCGGTCCGCGGCGGGTCGACGATGATGACGTCCGGTTTCCAACCTTTTTTGACCCATTTCGGCAATACTTCTTCTGCTTTTCCGGGCACGTATTTGGCGTGAGTGATGCCGTGACGCTTGGCGTTTTTCTTGGCGTCTTCAATGGATTCGGGGATGATGTCCATCCCTCGGATTTCCCCTGCCTGGTCTGCGAGCCAGAGGCCGATTGTTCCCACCCCGCAGTATGCGTCGAGCACTTTTTCCGTTCCCGTTAGCGCAGCGGCTTTTTTTGCCTCGTTGTACAGCTTCACGGTCTGCTCAGGGTTCAGCTGGAAGAACGTACGGGCTGAGAGCTCGAATTGCAGGTCTCCTAGTGTTTCCTGGATGAAATCATTTCCTTCGAGCGTTTCTGTCTCTTCGCCGAAAATGAGTGATGTTTTTTCGCCATTGATATTCTGTACAATTGAAACCACTTCAGGCAATTGCTCTTTGATATCGGCAATAAGCTCTTCCATGTTCGGCAGCTCTTTTTTCGTCGTGACGAGAACGATCTGCACCTCTCCAGATGTGACACCAGTACGCGCAACAATTGTCCTGACAAGGCCTTTTCCTGTCTTTTCATTGTAAACTGTGATGTTGTGTTTTTGCAGGATTCCTTTAATCGCTTCTGTCGCCTTCACCGTTGCTGGGTGCTGGACTGCGCACTGCTCGATATTGATGAGTTTATGCGAGTTCATACCGTAAAGGCCAGCAAGGATCTTGCCTCCCCGCTCGCCCACCTGGAACTGGCTTTTGTTCCGGTAGCCCCACGGGTTGTCCATGCCAATCGTTTCCCTGATGTCCATTTCTGCTACAGGCAGCTTTGTGTGCCGCTCGAGCGACTGGATAACGATATCCCGCTTTTCCTTCAGCTGTTGAGAGTAGTGCAAATGCTGAAGCTGGCAGCCACCGCACTCTTCATACACAGGGCAGACAGGCTTGATGCGGTGCTTCGAAGCCTTCCGGATCTTCTTGATTCTCGCCTCGGCGAAATTCGGGAGCACCTTTGTAACCTCTACCACTACTTCTTCTTCAGGCAGAGCACCAGGTACAAACACGACACGGCGCTTGAAGTAACCTACACCTTCCCCATTGATCCCAAGCCGCTTGATCGTCAGCGGAAAAGTTTGGCCCAATTCTATTATGACAGGCTTGCTTTTTTCTTGAATCCCGCCTTGTTTTCCCGCCCTTTTATGATTTTCAAATTTTCCTTTAGGCTTGTTTGTTCTTCCGTTCAATATGGTTCACTCCAATTTATATCGCTGCCTGCAAAAGGCAGCATTATTCAATGCTCCTCCACAAATAGAGGGAGGCATAGCTTAAGTAAGGTTCCCACGGCTTGCTCCATTGCTCCATTTCCGGAACGGCCGGTTTTTGTTCGAGCCCATAAACCTTTTTGAGGGCATTTTGAATCCCAATATCCGCCACCGGGAACAGATTATTCCGCCCGAGCCCGAACATGAGGAAGTTTTGGACCGTCCATGGGCCGACACCCCGGATTTTGATCAGCTGCTTTTCGATTTCAGCATCACTGCTGTTCTTCATTTTTTTAAAGTCGAGCGCTCCCTCGGCAGCAAGCTTGCCAATCCCGATCACATACTCCGCTTTCCGGCCGCTGAACTGCATCTCCCTCAGCTGCTCCACAGTCAGAGCTGCAACGGTTTCAGCATCCGGGTAAAACCAGACTCCATCCACTTCCTCGCCGTACGCATGAACAAACCGCTCTGTCAGCCTGATAGCAAAAGCCATGTTCAGCTGCTGGTGGATGATGCATTTTAGCAGACAGCCAAGAGGCTCAAAATCAAGCACGAGCGGCGTTCCGTAATGTTCATCGAAAATTGGCTTTAGGTCGGTTGTCTGGAAATGGGCATGAATATTGATGAGCTCATCGTCCCAGCGGAAAATTTCAGCCACCCGCCCGATTGCTGCCTCTTTCAGCTGTTCATCCCTTCCCCTTACAACAAAGGAAGGATTCTCAAGTGTCCCGATACTTTTCACTTCAACCGCGAGCCTCTGTCCGTCTGTCACAACCGGAACTTTGACCGACTTATTTTCCAAATCTACGGCATGCAGCGGATCGAGCTGCAGCCTGTCCAGCGCAAGATCAAAATCATAGGGTCCCGGAACGGAAACCGTCTCCTGCCACACAAGCATCCCGCCTTTTACATAAAAAATAATTGTAGGCACTCTAGATGATTTCCCCGTATTATAGCAGATTCCCTGCCTTTTTACTAAAAGAGGGCGCCTGGCCATTGACGATGTTTTTGCAGGAATTCCCGGGCCCTTTAGCAAAGAAGATAGAATGAACCCTACAGAATCATTGCGGCAAAGGAGGAGAATCACGATGAAAACTGTTCAAGATTGGATAAACGACAATCCTTTAATAGAAAAATTAGTACAAACAAAGGAGGTATTCTGGGTTAATCCTAAATATCAAACATCACAGACTGATGTAAAACTTCCGCTTAACGAGGAGAATGTAAAAGATGCCGAGGAAAGATTGCAGCGTTTTGCCCCTTACATTGCCAAAGTTTTTCCCGAGACAAGAAAACTAGAAGGAATTATTGAATCACCTGTCATACCAATTCCGGCCATGCAGCAGCAGCAGCTGTCACATATGCATGGGAACACATTGGAGGGCAGATTTGTATTGAAATGCGACAACGACCTCCCCATTTCCGGCTCCATTAAAGCACGCGGAGGCATTTATGAAGTGCTGAAACACGCAGAGACTTTGGCTATTCAGCATGGGCTGCTGGCGGAAAATGATGATTATTCCATTTTCGCCAGTGAGAAATTCAGGACCTTCTTTTCACAATACTCGATTGCGGTTGGTTCGACCGGCAATCTGGGATTAAGCATCGGGATTATGAGTGCAGTATTAGGCTTTCAAGTAACGGTTCATATGTCTGCTGATGCAAAGCAATGGAAAAAAGATCTTCTGAAGAGTAAAGGAGTAGAGGTAATCGAGTACCAGGATGACTACAGCCTAGCCGTCAAAGAAGGACGAAAGCAGGCGCAAAGTCAAAAGAATTGCCACTTTGTCGATGACGAAAACTCCCGCGATTTATTTTTGGGCTATGCAGTAGCGGCTTTTCGCCTGAAGAAGCAGCTGGAAGACCAGAATATTATCGCAGACGATGACCATCCGCTATTTGTGTATCTCCCATGCGGGGTTGGCGGCGGTCCTGGTGGAGTCGCTTTCGGCTTAAAACTCGTCTATGGGGACAAAGTCCACTGCTTTTTTGCCGAGCCCACCCATTCCCCGTGTATGCTGCTCGGACTGGCAACAGGGCTGCATGATTCCATCTCCGTCCAGGATTTTGGGATAGACAACCTCACAGCCGCAGACGGTCTTGCCGTCGGAAGGCCCTCCGGATTTGTCGGCAAAACGATCGAGGCCTTATTGAGCGGAAGCTATACAATAGATGACAATGAACTATTCAGGCTATTAAGCGTCATGGCCGATCATGAAAACATCCATCTTGAGCCTTCTGCAACAGCCGGACTCATCGGCCCAGTTAAACTGATGACCGAGAACGAAGGTAGACAATACATCCAGCATCATCACTTGGCAGATAAAATGAAAAACGCCACACATCTCATTTGGGCAACCGGCGGAAGCATGGTGCCGGGAGACGAGATGGAGAAGTATTATAAGAAAGGAAAAGCATTGCTATGAAAAACCACCCCAAATGGAGTGGTCAATAAAGCATCGGCTCTTTCAATGTTTCGCCAAGCATGTACTGGTCAAGACTTTTAAACGTGTAGCCCTGTTTTTTCAGATCTTTGATTACTTTTTCAAGGGCATCTGCATTGTCTTTTGAAACAGAATGAAGGAGAAGGATGGCACCAGGATGGATCTGTCTCATGATATTTTCGTACGAATAGCGCCAGCCCTTTTGGGAGTCGGTGTTCCAGTCGACATACGCGAGCGACCAGAACACATGGGTATAGCCGAGCTCCTTCGCAAGGTTCATTGTCCGTTCACTGAAAACGCCGCGGGGCGGGCGAAGATAGACCATCTGCTTGTTTCCCGTCAGCTCCGCGGTCTTTTCCCGGACGCTTTCCAGCTCTTTCTTCAGCTTGGCATCGCTTGTTCTTGTCATGTCCGGGTGATGCCACGAATGGTTCCCGATAATATGGCCTTCTTTTGCCATCCGGTAAACCTGTTCCTCCGCCGTCTCCAAGTAATGGCCCGTCACAAAAAAGGCCGCAGGCACTTTTTCTTTTTTCAGCACATCAAGCACTTTGTCGGTATAGCCATTCTCATAGCCGTTATCAAAGGTTAAATAAATTTCCTTTCGTTCCGGGGACCCTTTGTATACAGCTCCGTGCTTTTCAAGTATTTTTTCAAGCGGTTTGCCGGCATCTGCCTGCCTGCCTTCCTTTGCTTTTTTGAAACCCCAGTGGATCGGCTTATTGGAATATTCCGCATGGGCCTGAGTGGAATAACCAGGGACTATCATGGCGATTGCAGCAATCAATACTATCATCAGTCTCATGTTGTCTTTTTCCTCCAAGGATTTTTCCTTAGTGTTTGTCTTTCAGTGAAAAATAATCAAAAAAAAGCAGGGAAACTTTCGCCCTGCTCTCCTTTGCTGCTTATTTAAAATACACGATCTTTAAAAGTTGAGAGTTTTTCAAGTGAAGTCATTTCCACATCCCTGTGCAGGCTGTTTCCATGCGAATCCATTGTTACGACTGCGGTAAAATCCTGCACCTTCAAATGCCACATCGCTTCCGGAATCCCGAAGTTCATCAAGTCGACTCCTTCGACACCTTTGATACAGTCAGCATAGTACTGTGCCGCTCCGCCAATTGCATTCAAGTAAACCCCCCCGTGCTCCTGAAGGGCAGCAAGCGTTTTTGCGCCCATTCCGCCTTTGCCGATGACCGCACGGATGCCGAATTTCTTCATGATATCGCCCTGGTAAGGCTCTTCGCGGATGCTTGTTGTCGGGCCAGCAGCCTTCACATGATATTGACCTTCATCGTCTTTCAGCATGACCGGGCCGCAGTGGTAAATGACCTGCCCGTTCAAATCTACAGGCGCATCGTTGTCCGTGAGGTATTTATGGATCGCATCGCGCCCTGTATACATCATGCCGGTAATCTTCACGACGTCGCCGACTTTCAGCTGGCGGATTTGTTCTTCTGTAATCGGTGTAGTCAAAGTGATGGCTTCCTGTACTGAGGGTGCTTCAACAGCCGCAGCAATTTCCGCTCTTGCAGGCTGCGCTTCTTCAAAACTGATTTTCTCACCTTCCTGGTAAAGCCAGTCCATCACTTCGCCTGTTTCTGGAGAGATTTTCACGCCAAGACGGCGGAAAGCCCAGCAGTTATACGCTACCGACACAAAAAAGCTTGCCGGAATCCTATTCATCACGCCAACCTTGCAGCCAAGAAGGGTGGTTTCCCCGCCGAAGCCCATCGTTCCGATTCCGAGCTCGTTGGCATTGTCCATAATATAATCTTCAAGCTTGCGAAGATCCTCATGCGGGTTGATATCGTCAACCGACCGGAATAGCTGCTCCTTCGCCAGCTCATAGCCTGAGGAACGGTCCCCACCGATACCGACACCGATGAAACCAGCACTGCATCCCTGCCCTTGTGCCTGATAGACTGAATGCAGGACACACTTGCGGATACCGTCAAGGTCCCGTCCAGCACGGCCAAGGCCTTCCAGCTCGCATGGCAGGCTGTACTGGATGTTCTTATTTTCACAGCCGCCGCCTTTTAAAATCAGGCGCGCATCTATATAATCATTTTCCCATTGCTCAAATTTGATCACAGGCGTGCCTGCGCCAAGGTTGTCTCCACTATTCTCCCCTGAAAGTGAGTCAACCGAATTCGGGCGCAGCTTTCCGTCCTTTGTCGCTAGTGAAATAGCAGAATAAATCGCTTTTTTCATTTCGATCTGGTTCGCAGTTACAGGCACCTTGATTTTAAAAGTCGGAAGCCCTGTATCCTGGCAGATCGGCGAAACGTTCTCATCCGCCATCCTGATGTTTTTTGCAATCGTTGCAAGGCTCATTGCAGAACGCGTCCCCTCATTTTCGCGCTCCTTTGCAGCAAGGATTGCCCGCCGTACATCCTTAGGCAGGTTAGTCGAAGTTTCAACAATCAGCTTGTACATGCTATCCTGAAACTTTTCGATATTCATTTGTATACCCCTCTCCCTGTATCTCCCTTTGTTCGTCAAGCCCTGTTTGTGAAATATATATAACATTTTCCGTTTCCAATTATACTCCTATCATCAGGGTATTTAAAGATATTTGATGTAATCGTTTGCAGGAAAAACCAGTAACGAAAAAAGAAACCCTGCAGGAATACAGGATTTCGCATATATACATATTCATTTTTACAAAGAAGGAGAAACAGCCACAGTGTATTCGTCCACAATTCTTTCGATGATCTTTTTGACCGGCAGTATTTCTTTGATTTCCCCTACCCGTGCCCCTGCGAAAACAAGCCCTTTTTCTACATCTCCTTTAAGAGAACGGAAAAGTGAATCGAGCGTACAGAAACGGTAAGAACAATTTTTCAGGCAATCAAGGCATTTATCAATTTTATACTTGCCGTCATTTTCGATCAGATCTGTGAAGGTGTTGCGGATCGCCCTTCCCTGAAGTCCGACGGTTGTTTTGACGAGAACAAGATCTTCTTCGGCTGCCTCCACATATTTTTGCTTGAAAGCGAGAGGTGCATCGCACTCTTCGCTGGCAACAAACCGAGTGCCCATTTGGACACCGGATGCTCCAAGGCTGAATGCCTTTGCGAGGTCGGCCCCTGTCATGATTCCGCCTGCTGCAATAACCGGAATCGTCACTGCTTCAACCACCTCTGGCAAAATTTCAAGCATAGGCCTGTCCGTTCCAAGATGCCCCCCTGCTTCAAACCCCTCCACGACAATAGCAGATGCTCCAAGTCTTTGAGAAAGCCTTGCTAATTTCGCGGTTGAAACAATAGAAAGCACCGGTATGCCTGCTTCTTTTCCCCATGCGTACATATCCCTTGAAATTCCTGCGCCCGAAATGATGAAATCCACTTTTTCTTCAAGCGCAGCCTTCATTTTTTCCGAAAAATCGTTCATCGCAAATAGAACATTAACCCCTATATAACCATTACCCCCTGATAGTTCCCGTGCACTTCGGATATGGCTTCGCAATTCTTCAACTGTAATGCCTGTTCCCGAAATGATTCCAATTCCTCCAGCCACAGCAACCGATGAAGCCAGCCTGCTTAAGGAGATCCCTACCCCCATTCCTCCCTGAATGATTGGATATTTAGGGGCCATATGGCCGATTTTTAATTGTGGCAGCTTCATCTTGATTTCCCCTTTTCTTGTAAGATGTAGTTTCTTTTTTATTTTAGCTTGTCTCAGAAAAAAAATCTATGACTTTTGTTACCTGGTACTAAAACTTATTATTAATTTCTGGTCATGTTTAAAATTCAAAAGAAAAAGCCTGAATAATAGGCTTAAATCGGCTTCTGTCCGTTCACCGTTTTGTCACAAATACTTGACTTATTTCAAAAATCAAGGGATATCGCATCTAAATTGTGGCATATCACGTTCGCATCCCAAAATATCCGCCCTATGCCAGAGCCGACAATGGCAAAATAAAAAAGTCGCCATTACCAGTTAAGTAATGACGACCTCTTCTTGTTTTCGCAATAATCACGGCCTATTAAACGACTTCTAAATTTCGCGGTTTTTAAACTCGCGGCATTTAGCATCCATTTCTTCGACGATTTCAATCATGCGGTCGATATCATCCAAATCGGTTTCTTCCGGATCGATTGCTTCCAGAAGATCCATGAAGGCATTCAGTCTATGCTTTAAAAAAACGACCTGGCTGTTTGAATCTTTAATCGGGCTTCCCAAAATAACTCTCTCCTTTCACTTCGTTTTCATCCTACCGAAAACTATGGCTTCCTGCAATATTAATCAAACGTTTGATGAAGAAAAAACGGGGCCTTTTCTTCTTAGTATGGCCCTTTATGCAGAAAAAATATGGGATAGGAAGGGCAGACGGAATCCGCCTGCCTATAGATCTTATTGCAATCCCGCAGCCTTTCCTTCCCTGCTCGAGTCGGCAGCCCCTGTCATTGTATTTGTTTTCTGGTCAATCAGGATGCCCTGGACATTGCCGATTGGAAAGGCTTTTTCAATAAAGGAAAAGCCCATTTCTTCAAGCTTACCCTTTGCCTCCATGCTGACCCCTTTCTCCCAGCCAATCAGCGGGCCTGTGCTGTTAAAAATCCGCGGCTCTTCAATTGCTTCCTTCAAATCCATATTAAAGTCAAGCACATTGACTAATGTCTGGAAAACAGAACCGACGATTGTAGGTCCTCCTGGAGATCCTAGTGTCAGGACAGGTTCGCCGTCTTTGAAGACAATGGTCGGTGATTTACAGCTTACGGGCCGTTTACCGGGGCCTGCCTCATTAAGTCCTCCTGGAATTGCATCAAAGTCAGTCAGTTCATTGTTCAACACGAAACCATGGCCCTTTACCATGATTCCGGAACCGAAGGGGTGCTCAACAGTGGAAGTACAAGCAACAATATTCCCCCATTGATCAGCAACCGTAAAATGTGTAGTCTCACTTTGCTCCCTTTCAGGCTCGTACGGCTGGCGTACAACCTTAATCTCTTCTCTCCCGTCATAAGCCCACGGATTGCCATAATCAATTTCCGGATTCCTGCTTTGAAAGTTGATCAATTTCCGGCGTTTCGCGAGATAGTCCGGATCAAGCATTCCATTTAACGGAACGGGAGAACTTTCAGGATCACCCGAGAACGCAATCTTATCAGAAAACGCAATGCGCATAGCTTCTGCGAACAAATAGTATTTCTCCCATGACTTTGCATCATATTTACTAAGGTCAAACCCTTCGAGAAGTTTAAGGATTTGCAGAACGACCGTACCGCCCGCACTTGGCATATTGGAAGATGCCAGCCGATATCCTCGGTAGTCTCCCCAGACCGGCTCGTCTATCGTCACTTTATAATTTTTCAAATCATCAAGCTCCATAAAGCCGCCAAGCTCTTTTAGCGTCTCAACGATCGCTTCAGCAATTTCTCCTTCGTAAAATGCACGTATTCCTTTCTTCTGGAGAATTCTGAATGTCTTAATGAGGTCGTCCTTAAAAAAGGTATCACCGTCACAAAGGCATTTCCCTTCAGGCATAAACAATTCACGCGCGTGGTCGCCAAGACGGTATTCAAAGTTCTTCAGGCTCTGGTCCATCACCCAGTTAACCTTCACACCTTTTTCGGCAGCCTTTATTGATGGCTCGATTAGATCTGCCAGCGGCATTGTGCCTTTCTCCTCCAAAGCGTGCTCCATTGCAGCAAGTATACCTGGCACTCCAACAGCCGTAGCCCTTGTTGAGCGGTCGCGGAATGGTATGACTTCGCCATTCTCGTCCAAAAACATATCCGCATGTGCTTTCATTGGTGCCCGGGAATGGCCGTCATATATTTTGGTCTCTTTTTTCTCCTGGTCATAGACCATAAAAAAGCCGCTTCCCCCGATTCCCGTCATCATCGGTTCTCCAAGATTCAGAGCGAACTGAATGGCGATCGCGGCATCAACCGCGTTCCCGCCTTCCTCCAGAATCTTCTTCCCGATATCCGAGGCAACCGGATGGGCGGACGCAACCATCCCTTTCATGCCAGTCGTCGTTTCTCTTTTAAAATCGCTGTTATCTGAACGGGTTATCATTTCTTTTTTTGCGGACATATTGTTTTCCTCCTGTAAAAAAGCATTCATTTATATAATGTGAGTACTTTTTTACTACCCAAGCCTTCAGGTTGCGAAACAAAACAAAGAAACCGGGAACCTATTGTCCACGGCAGGAGCCTGAAAAATATTATTAGCTAAGACGATGCCATTTTCATGGTTCTGATGAAAAAATAAGGATCTGTTCTTCCTAATACAAGCGATTTTTAATAGGAAATCGCGCTGTGACCGGTTACCGAACTGCTTTTATAAAAGTTGCTGTTCCTGAAAAATGATTTATTCCCGCTAAAAGGGAGGATATTCCCTGCTAACACCCGGATATTCCCGATTACAAGGCAGATATTCCCGTTTAACTCTTATTTATTCCCAGTAGCTGTAATCCCGTACCATTAATGTGATTTTAATGGAAATTAAAAACTCACTCTCCATCCACGGCAACCAACAGCAAAAAAAAGCCAGCCGCAGTTCAGCGTGGGCTGGCTTCCTTCTTTCTCTTTTATCGGTTGTTATTGTTTTTTTGCTTTTTAGGTGAAACGAATTTTGTGTTCCCTGTACTAGTGGAAGTTGACATATCGGAAACGCTGTTTCCTAGGTCCATCGAGTATGATCCTGCTTCCGGAATTCTGTCTGTTCCCTGGCCATTTGTCATGCCAAAGCCGCTGTTTCCTGAGGCAGCGCTGCCGAATCCGTTAGAGGTTACGCCCATACTGCCTGATTGAGTTGTTGTGCTGCCAGTTGCATATGTGCTTCCAGAGCCATTGGATGAAGCGCTGCCAGTTGCATATGTGCTGCCAGATCCATTGGATGAAGTGCTGCCAGTTGCATATGTGCTGCCAGATCCATTGGATGAAGCGCTGCTTTTTGTACCTGCAGCTTCAGCGAATGGGTTTTCCATCATTGTCGAGCCGGCTTCCTTTACTTTCGAACCAATGTCTTTCAGTCCATCTTTAGCTTCCATGGCTGTATCCATTGCGTGGCTCGTCAGTTCTTTTACTTCACCCATTTTGCCAAACATATCGTTATTCAGGCGTTCGTAAAGGTTCTGGGCATCGGAAACCGCTTCCTGAAGTACTTTCAAAGCTTCCTTAAATGAGCTGACCATTTGATTCTTTACATCACCAGGATTGCTCTTTACTTCGCTAATCATATTCATGGAAGAATCCTTGACATTGACAGCCGTATCCTTGATTTTATTCCTCGTTTTGGAATCAAGCATAGCGACCACTCCGCCGATTACTCCGCCAATGACTACACCGCGAAGCAATTTGCTATTTCCAGTTAAATTGCTGCTTCTCATGGAAGAGCCTGTGTATGCATCCGAATTGTTATAGTGACTATTCGTATCGTACGTTGAGTAATTTTGTGACATTCTATTTCCTCCTCTTGAAAAATATTGATATTGATTATTCATATAGGTTTGTTTCCCTTACAAGCCCTCCAGTAAACAACCTTTTGTCAAGATGGAAAATTTACCTCGACCTTCTTTTCAAAAAAAGCGGCGGAATCCAAAGGCTCCGGCTCTTTTATCACCGAGGCTGGTTGCTGGATGTGAACCCAAAAGAAATATGGTTTTCAAGAGGAATCCATGCCCCGATTTCCTGGGAAGCAACGTTCTTCGTGACGATAAACTTCTTGTTGCCTTTCAGCATCAGGTAAACCTCACCATACGTCACTTTTCCTTTTTCATGGATTGCTGGAGCATACGCATAAAGATAACCAAGCTTGCTCGGTTGGACATTATAGATCTGGTCTTTCTTTGTTCCTGCTCCAACCGTTGTTTCAAAAGTCAACGGCAATCCTGTGCTTTTTACAGCTGAGCGGAGAATCATTTTCTGCACGCTTTCAGCTTTATTCACTTTGGCAGTCAAGCCGCCTTTGATTTCTTTTTGCTGTTCCTGCACATAGTGGATTTGGTAGAGCTGATCCCCGCCCCGGTTATCAAAGTAATTCGTGTTGATTTTTTGGAATTGCCAGTTCGGGGATGTTTCCGCTGATTCATAATTTAGCGGCCACTCACCTAAATACACAATGGCCCTGTACCCAAGAGCGAATGGAGTACTGTTGACCGAAGACTCATTTAAAAGCCTGATCAGATCCGGGTTCTCGATTTTAACCCTTGATGAATCTGTCAGATTTTTTGTAAGCTCGCTTGGATGCAGCTGCGGCAAATCTTCTGAACGATTAGGGTACGTGTTTTCCTTCGTAATATTCATGACTGAATCCGGCAGTGCGTATTTTTGCTTCTGTACCGAAGAATCCGGTTTTTTTTCATCCTTCCCGGCCAATGCAGGCGCCATGAAAGACAGGATAGAAATAAGGCATATCAGGACCATAGTATATTTCTTCATGGTGTCGGACTCCTTTCACACTTGAAACTCAAAAGTTTAAGGATAGTTTTTTCGGAGGAGCCCTAGATTATGCCTGCTTTTATAAATTACCAGGTGTGTCCAGTCAATGATTTAAGCAGCTTTTCGGTATAGGGAAAGAATACTTGTATAAGCGGGCCGATGGAGAACGTGACGATAACTGTACCAATGCCAATGGGTCCATTCAGAAGCCATGCTGCACTAAAGGCAATGATTTCCCCAATCGTCTTGGCTGTCATCAAACTGACTCCAAGCCTCTCCCGCAAGGCAATCATCAAGTTGTCAATCGGGCTTAAAGGGAACTTCGCAGGGATATAAATGGACAAGCCAATTCCCATTGTTAGTATGCCCGCCAGCAATACAAGAATCTTATCCGTCCACGTTTGCGGTGCAAGATTCAATAGAGCTTTCATCAGCCAGAAGTCGATCACCGCACCAATGAGAAACAGTGTAATAATCGCTGTAATTTCCGGCCTCTTTTTTAAAAGAAAACTGTTAATGATAATCAGGAGGATTCCTACTATTACAACCCATGTGCCCGGAGTCAGCCCAATAGTGTTGGCAAGCCCGACATTGAGCGCGTCCCAAGCCCCTGAGCCCAAACCCGACTTAATTGACAGACTTATCCCAAGCCCAAGAACTGTAATCCCGGTAATGAAAAAAAGTATTCGATAAAACAACACCATCACAATCCACTCACCTTTCCCCTTTGCCTTCATAATCCTATCGCTTCTCGGCTTTTTTTTTGCATAATATTACCCTGTCCCAAAAGGAACAGGGTATGTCTAATTATAAAAGATAAAAACCAATGCCCATAATCAGGTAGGCTGCCAGTAATGTCAGCCCTTCGAACCAGTTTGTTTCACCATCATTTGAAATAATGATTGTAAGCAATACTGCCGTTACCATCGCAATCAATTCAGGCATTGTAAACACGAGCGGCATTTTTGTATCGAATAGAAGTGAGATAAGAACGAGCAGTGGAGCAACAAACATGGCAATTTGCAAGGTGGACCCGACAGCAATTTCAACGGCAATATCCATCTTGTTTTTATAAGCCATTAGAATGGCGGAAGCATGCTCCGCTGCATTACCGACAATCGCTACGATAATGACACCGATGAACAGCTCTGTCCAGCCAAATGATTCTCCAACTGTTTCAAACGTATGAACAAGGTTTTCAGAAACATAAGCAACAGCAAGAGTCGCAAGTACCAGGATGAGCAAGGATTTCTTTTGGCTCCACTCCGGCTCTTCCTCGTGCTCATTCCCGCCTTCAGAATGCTGGTAGACCCCACGGTGTGTTACTAGCTTAAAGAACAAAGCAGCAAGGTAAAGGGCCATCAGAATGATCGAAATGCCGACGCTCATGCTCAGCGTCTCACCCTTTGTCATCTCATAAGAAAATACTTCTGGGATAACAAAAGCTACAATGACCGCAAACATTAAGAGACCGGAATTATGCCTTGCATCAAATACGTTAAAGGACTGGCGTTTGAACTTAACACCGCCAACGAAGAAAGAAAGTCCCGCAACCAGGAGCAGGTTTCCCAGTACCGAACCAGTTAGGGACGCCAGGACAACACCTACAAGACCTGCTTTTAACGCAAATATGGAAATAATCAGCTCAACCGCGTTTCCGAAAGTTGCATTCAGCAATCCGCCAATACGCGGACCCGCAACAATGGCTAAACTTTCAGTCGCTCTCCCCATGAAGCTTGACAATGCTACGATTGTCAGGCAATAAATGATAAACATAAGGATGCTTGACCAATGCATCAACGTACCGATCACTGACAGTGGGACACCCACAAATGTAGCGATCATAAAAATTTTATTCACCATAATATTTATCCTCTCTTTTTACAAAAATATAATTGCTTAATAACTCAGAGGCTGCTGGCTTTGAGCCTGTACATTGCATTTTTCCCCTTTTAGCCTCCATCCACGATTTCAAACGTCTTATCGACCTCAATGCTTCCTTGCAATGATTGGACAATGGGACAGTTTCTCGTCGTGAACTTCATGGCTTTTTCGATCTTTTCTGTGGGCAGGCCGATCCCCTTAATAATGAAATGAAGTTGAATTTTTTCTATCGGCGATCCAACTCCCCCGCTTCTTTCTTCCCTGGCGGAAATATGTATATCGCTGAACGCCAATCTCATTTTTTCAAGCACTGTCCTTAAGACCCCTCCGCTGCAAACTGCTACCGACGAAACTAGAAGCTGTGAGGGCTTGAATCCTTGTTGTGCACTGCCGGCCACTTCAAGCCGCCCATACTCAAGGTCAGTATAAAATCCTTCTGCCTCCTTCAAATGAAACTCCATGCCATCCCACCCTTTGGCTTTCACTGTAATACTGTACTTGGTAAAATGTGCCTTGCCTGTCTACATAAAGAGATTACACTATTTTTTCCCTCATTTAAACAAAAAAAAACATTCCTTTTCCTTGCCAGTTATATTTATTCTCGATACCATCAAAGAATAAACACTTTGTCAGGAGAACAATTATGGATCAAACTCAAAAATTTCGTTTTTGGATATTAGTCACGATTGTATCCATTTCAGGATTTTCCCAAGGAATGCTCCTGCCGCTGATCGCCATTATCTTTGAGCAGGACGGCGTCTCTTCTTCGTTAAACGGCTTTCATGCTACAGGGCTTTATATCGGCATCCTGCTTGCCTCTCCTTTGATGGAGGCTCCCCTCAGGCGGTTCGGATACAAGCCTGTCATTTTGGCAGGAGGGCTGATGGTTGCAGCTGCGCTCGCTCTCTTTCCCGTATGGAAATCCTTTTGGTTCTGGTTTCTCCTAAGGCTGCTCGTAGGGATCGGGGATCATATGCTTCACTTCGGGACACAGACATGGATCACCTCGTTTTCACCAAAGGAAAGGCTGGGAAGAAATATATCCTTATATGGGCTTTTCTTTGGCCTTGGGTTTACAGTCGGCCCCATGCTGGCATCACTGGTAAAAGTAAACGAAGCCCTTCCATTTATCATTTCCGCTTCCATTAGTCTCGCTGCCTGGCTCTTTTTGTGGGCATTGAAGAATGAGTACCCGGAACACGATACGGATCAAAGCTCTTTTCCCGGGACAATGAAGCGGTTCGGAAAAGTGCTCAAGTACGCATGGATTGCCTTACTGCCGTCATTTGGCTATGGCTTTCTCGAAGCCTCATTAAATGGAAACTTCCCTGTCTATGCCTTAAGATCAGGAATTGACGTAGGGGCGGTAAGCTTAATCCTCCCTGCGTTTGCAGCCGGGAGCCTTATTTCGCAGCTTCCCCTTGGCATACTAAGTGATCGGTTTGGTCGGAAACGAGTCTTGACGATCGTCATGCTCGCCGGTTTCATCTGCTTTACACTGGCCGGGTTTGTCCAAGAGTCGGCTGTTGGCCTGTTCATTTGTTTTATTTCCGCCGGCATGCTTGTAGGCTCTACGTTTTCATTGGGAATCAGCTACATGGCCAGCCTGGTGCCAAGGCAGCTTCTCCCTGCAGGCAATTTAATGTGCGGAATATTTTTCAGTTTTGGAAGCATTACAGGGCCATTCATCGGAGGCCTTGCCATACAGCATTTAAAAGGTCCGAGTTTTTTCTATGTACTAAGTGGCATGCTCCTGCTCATTTTCATCGCGCTTGTTGCATTCCGCCCAGCAGAACCGACAGAAAATCAGGCTGCTTCAAGTTAATTTTCCCCTATATTGCTTATCACTTTTAAAAACCATTCAACACATGGTAAAATAGAGATAATAAAAATTACTAAACCAAGAATTACTGCTGTCATCGCCTAGATGGCAGCTTTCGTGCTTTTTTAGGGGTATTGATTGTGATTCTTTTTCTCAATTACGAGTTAACAAATGATAATAAGGGAGGAGAAAATAATGGCAAGTAGCGCAAATATGGCTGTTAACCAAAAGATAGAAGATCATACAGGCCCACTTGATAAAATAAAACCGCATGCTGAACTGATTGCGGCAAGCATGAGCGGAATCCTGATTGCGGCAGGGTGGATACTTGAGAAAACAGAGATGGGAACACTTTCGGTCGCACTCTTTCTTTTCGCCTATTTCATCGGGGGCTTTGCAAAGGCAAAAGAAGGTATCGAGGATACCATCGAAAACAAGGAACTGAATGTAGAACTTTTGATGATTCTTGCAGCAATAGGCTCTGCTGTCATCGGCTACTGGACAGAAGGCGCCATCCTGATCTTTATTTTCGCGATGAGCGGAGCGCTTGAGACGTATACAATGAACAAAAGCCATAAGGAAATTTCTTCGCTGATGGAACTCCAGCCTGAGGAAGCCGTGCGGATTGCTGACGGCAGAGAAGAGCGGGTCCATGTTTCCGAATTGGCTATCGGAGACTTTATCCTTGTTAAACCAGGGGAACGGATTCCTTCTGACGGCAAAATCGCCAAGGGTCAAACGACGATTGACGAAGCAGCCATAACTGGAGAGTCAATGCCATCCTCCAAAAATCCGGGTGAGAATGTGTTTGCGGGTACAGTAAACCTTACGGGTTCGATGACAGTCGAAATCACAAAGCCGAGCAGCGATACGCTGTTCCAAAAGATCATCCTGCTGGTACAGTCTGCGCAGAGCGAAAAATCACCTTCGCAGCTGTTTATTGAAAAATTTGAGGGCACCTATGTCAAAGCTGTCCTTGCAGTTGTCGTACTCATGATGTTCCTTCCGCATTTCCTATTGGGGTGGAGCTGGAATGAAACCTTTTACAGGGCGATGATTCTTCTTGTGGTCGCATCCCCATGTGCACTTGTCGCATCGATCATGCCTGCCACCCTTTCCGCCATTTCAAATGGTGCAAGGCACGGAATTCTTTTTAAAGGCGGCGTCCATCTTGAAAACCTTGCTTCACTGCAGGCGATCGCTTTTGATAAAACCGGGACACTCACAAAAGGGAAACCGGAAGTGACAGATATTGTCGTAAGAGAAGGCCTTTCCGCCGAAGAAGTCCTTTTGAAAGTCGCTTCAATCGAAAGCCACTCCAATCACCCTCTTGCAAGCGCGATTGTTGGCCATGCAAAAGAAACACTTGGACAGGAGCTTGTACATCCTGAAAGTATAGAAGATGTCCCGGGCTGGGGAGTAAAAGCCCATTATGAGAAGGAAGACTGGAAAATCGGAAAAGCGGCGTTTGTCGGAAAAGAAAACAGCGAACAGTTTGCAGACGGAGCGGCCATCAAGCTTGCCAGCAAGGGGAAAACAACTGTTTTTGCCGAGAGGAACGGGGAACTGGCAGCTGTCATCGCACTGAAGGACGTCGTCCGCGAAGAAACAAAACAAGCGATTGACCTCCTTAAATCACAAGGCATCCACACAGTCATGCTGACAGGCGACAGCGAGAAAACTGCAGAAGCTATTTCTGCTGAAAGCCATGTCAATTCCTATATCGCTGAGTGCCTGCCGGAAACTAAGGTGGAACACCTAAAGGAACTCCGAGAAAAGTTCGGAACGGTCGCCATGGTTGGGGATGGTATCAATGACGCGCCTGCCCTCGCGACAGCCAATGTCGGCATAGCGATGGGGGAAGGCAGCGATGTGGCGCTTGAAACGGCCGACATTGTCCTAATGAAAAACGACCTGCCAAAAATTGCAGAGGCAATCGACCTTTCAAGGAGAATGAACAAGATTGTGAAACAAAATGTGGTATTCTCCATCTTAATCATCATGATGCTGATCGCCTCAAACTTTATGCAGTTCCTCGACCTTCCATTCGGGGTCATCGGACACGAAGGCAGCACTATCCTTGTTATTCTTAATAGCCTTCGCCTGCTTAAGTAAAATGTGAAACGGATGATACTAGTAACGGTGATGTTTGAGATTACTTGCCTCCATCTGTTTATATGCGAAACGCCCCTGTTTTTGGGGGCGTTTTTTTTAGTGCGCTCGTGCTAGCTGCTGAAGAGACGGGGGGATTTCGATTTTTTGGGATAGTGTGGTGCGGTGGATAGGATGTGTGAGTGTGACATTGCAGGATGTGGTACTTTAGGTGTTCAGCGGCCAGCGACTTGTTGAGTTGACTGAACACGCGATTTCATTTTTTAGTGCGCTCTAGCGACTTGCAAAACTGGGCTTATGGAACATTTTTACTGTAATTGTAGATAGAATGCCCGTTACCGAAGATATAACGCCCATAACCGTAGATAGCCTGTTTTACGATGTTAATCCTTCTTTAAAATGGTCTTGCGGAACCGGTTACAGGTATAACTAGACAAGTTAGCACGCGGAAAAATGGAATAAGAAGCTCATTTCCCTCTCAAAACCAATAAAAAAAGCTGCCGGAACCTCGGAAACTGCCATAAAACAAAAAAGGCGACTTTTTCCAAGAAAAAATTAGCTGTCAAAGACAACCTTACCTCTACGGCTCCGTCGATGTACTCCCGTCTATAACTCGCTGAACAGACGCTTACCCACGCCTCGCTTTGTCCAGATGGCGAGGTGCAGGACATCCTAGTGCCAAGCGCGTTGTCACAGGGATGCGGCAACATCCAGGTTCAATTTAACTAGCGGACGCCGCTTTAGCAGCCGCTTCCTCTTAGCAATCTTCCTGCTTCTCACTGAAATAGGCATTGACTTCCCCGCCAAGGATGATGATGTAGGCTGTTAAGTAGAGCCATAACAGAAGAATGATGACTCCTGCAATTTTTCCGTACAGCGCGGCATACTGACCGTAGTTCTCCACGTAAAAGGAAAAGAGCCAGGAGGCAGTTACCCAACCTACAGTGGAAAAGAGAGCGCCAGGAACGACGCTGATGCATGTTAATTTTTTATTGGGGCCAATCCAATACAGATTGGTAAAGACGAGGAATAGCACGGAAAAGCTGATGAGCCACCGCAGTGTATTCCAAACCTCAAGAAATTCACTTTTTAATCCAAAATGAGAGAATGTTATTTCACCAATATGTTTACCAAATACCGGCAGCACAAGGGCTAAAATAAAGACAAAGATCATAGCAATGGTGGCGACCAGACTCATCATTCTCTCTTTTAAATAAGATCTCGTTTCTTTTACACGATACGCCTTATTAAAGGAACGGACGACTGCATCGATGCCTTTCGATGCTGTCCACAGTGTAGCAACGGCACCAAAAGAAAGTAGCGTAAAGTCTTTTCCCATCACATCTGTCAGATTGCTTTCAATAAAGGCTGCTGTCTCCCCAGGAAAATAACTCCCTATGAATGATATAAAGTCCTGATCTGTCAAAGGAAGATAAGAAATAAAGGAAAACAGGAAAATGAGGAGCGGAAAAAGGGACAGCAGGAGGAAATAGGCAAGCTGCGCAGCAAGCGCAGGCACTTCATCCTCCTGTATTCGCGTCCACATTTTCCGTATAAAAGAAAGATCAACCATTCTCATTCCCCTGCCCTTCGCCTCAACTACGCTTGCTGTTCCTGATTGTTGGCTTTCTCGCTGATTTTGCCAATCGCTTCCTTTGTCTCTTTCATGATGTCAGCTACCTGTGGCGGAACATCTCTGATTTCGTCCACCTTCTCAGCAATAAAGGCTACATCGTCCACAACCTGCTCAACTGCCGTCCGGACTTTGTTCACAGAGTCTTTTACTTCACTGGCAAAGCCTTTCGGATCTTTGGCTATGTACATTGCCGTTCCAGATACTTTGCCAAGGTCCTCTTTAACCGATGCTCTTGTTGTCTTATCGCATAAGCTTAAAGCCGCACCTACTGCTGCTCCAATTCCCATCCACATCCAGAACTTTTTAGAGTTTCCCATTTTGTCCCTCCTTGGTAATTATCATGATTGAATTTTCGTTTTGATGTCCGTAAGCAATGCCTCGCAACCCTGCTTGACTAGCTCGTATGTCTCATCAAAGTTCCCGGTGAAGTAAGGGTCTGGCACGTCCTCCATGCTGCTCCCTTCCACAAAATCTAGCAGCCGTGAAACGACAGTACCCTCCATCTCTCTCCCCAGACTTTTAATATTCTTCAGATTTTCACTATCCATTCCGATAATATAGTCAAAATCCTGTAAATCGCTTAAAGTGATTTGACGAGCCTGAAGACCTTTCCCGCTGATGCTGTATTTCTCAAGGATTTTCCTCGTCCCTTCATGGGGTGGATTTCCTTCATGCCAGTTGCCCGTTCCGGCCGAATCAACAGTAATTTCCTGCTGAAGACCTTCCTTTTCCACCATATCCCGGAACATCGCTTCAGCCATCGGTGACCGGCATATGTTCCCAAGGCAGACAAACAATACTTTTATCATGTTTTTCACCCCTCTTCTCTACATTTTCCACGATTCCCTCACTATCATGCAAGCTTAACTCTTTTTTATAAAAAAAGAGTGCAATATCTTATTAAGTCCATCTCTTCCCAAACTTGATTTTCAATTGACAATTGGACATTTACATGGAAAGATGAGAATACACTAATTTCACTTTTATTATAATGCTTCTCAGGAGTTAACCCCATAAAAATCATTGTCATTATTGCGAAAGGGTGACTGGAAATGGATCTATCGAAAAAGTCTGTTGAAAATGTTGAATATATGATTGAAAAAATTAAAGACAAGCTGAATGTACTCAATATGGGAGCAATCAAACCTTCCCACTTTGACGAAGAAATGTATGAAGAGCTTCGCGATATTTATGAATTGATCATGAAAAAGGACAACTTCAGCATCAATGAAATGCAGGCCATTGTCGAAGAACTCGGTAGCCTAAAAAAAGCGTAAGAATCTTAACCATGCTTCAACTTTCTTACCGGGCAGGCGGTGTAAACCGTCTGTTTTTTGTTTTGAAAAATTCCACCATTCATAGGCCGGATCTTCATTTTACATAAAGTTACAAACAAGGAGTCTGAATACAGATAATTGGAATAAATGTGCTCCGATCGGGAATATATCCTGCGTAATCAGGAATATCCTGCCGCTGATCGGGAATATCTTACCCGTAAACGGGAATATCTTATTTTTTCGAGGGATGTCCCTTTTGAAATTGCAACTCTGTGGTTAACTATTAACAAGAGAACAACTGATGTGATTCTTTGAGGCTCCAACACATTACTTTTTTCCTGAACTTGAAGCGAAAATCACCGTTTTTATCAAAAAACTTACTCCAAGGACCTCTAAAATCAAAAAAAACGCCGCCCCTCAGCCAGCCAAGATTAGCTGAGGGGCGGCGACCTTCCTACTTCATGTTTCTAAAACATCATTTCTGATTTTTAGTCCTCTTCCCCTTGGTCTGTTAATATGACAGGGCCGTCTTTTGTGATGGCAATCGTATGCTCATACTGGGCCGAAAGACTCCCGTCCATTGTACGTGCTGTCCACCCGTTGTCGTCCATTTTTGTCGGCCATTCCCCGATATTGACCATTGGTTCAATAGTAAAGACCATGCCTTCCTTTATCCGCGCACCCTTTCCAGGCAAGCCGAAATGCGGCACATCAGGTTTTTCATGGATTACTGAACCGATTCCATGGCCGATAAATTCACGGACCACTGAGAAGCCTGCGGACTCGACGTATGTTTGGATCGCATGTCCGATATCCCCAATCCTGTTGCCTGGAACTGACGCCTCAATCCCGCGGTAGAGAGATTCCTTCGTTACCTGAAGCAGCTTCACCGTTTCCTCTGGTACATCGCCAACAGTGTAGGTCCAGGCAGAATCAGCAAGAGCGCCATTTAGTTTGACAACCATATCAATTGTCACGATATCGCCGGACTTCAGCGCTTCTTTCCTCGGAAACCCGTGGCACACTTCATCGTTAATGCTTGCGCATGTCGCATACTCATAGCCCCGGTATCCTTTTTGTTCAGCCGTTGCACCATGTTCCTTAAGAAATCGTTCAACAAACTGGTCAATTTCCCATGTGGTAACTCCGGGCTGCATCATTTTCCTGATTTCTTTATGGGTTGAAGCCAGAACCTTGCCTGCTTCCTTCATCTTTTCAATTTCTCGTGCTGATTTTAATACAATCATTTCTTCATCTCCCTGCAGTGTTGTTCCTGCCTTATACAATAGATTATACCTGAACCCTTACAAAAATCACTCCCCACGCAGCCCATTTTCGCCTCTGCCGGGAAGCCTTTTCCCCAATTAAAATGCCCATTTGCAGCCTACTGCAAATGGGCTATACACTTCTATTTTACCATACGCATCCCGCTTTAACCGTTTCGCTTACTTTAGAAGATTCAGCGCTTCCCTGTTAAATACTGGGATATCATCAGGCTGGCGGCTTGTAACAAGCTGGTTGCCACAGACAACAACAGCCTCGTCCTTGAAGTTTACGCCTGCATACTCCATGTCGACTCGAATGGATTTATATCCAGTTGCCGTCCTTCCCTCAAGGGTTTTTGCTGTTATAAGAAGCTGCGGTCCGTGGCAGATAGCAAAAACAGGTTTCTTTTCATCCATGAACGCGTTGGCAAATTGGACGAATCGATCGTCTGCCCGAAGCTGGTCAGGGGAAAAGCCGCCTGGAATAAATAGGGCATCGAAGTCATCAGGGTTTACCAATTCAATGCCGGCATCGATTTTTGTGGTGACATCCCCATTCTTGCCCTTTACTTCCTTGCCTTTTTCTTTTTCAATTGAAATGACTTCGTGCCCTGCTTCCATAAAGGCTCTGGCAGGTTCAATATACTCAGAGTCCTCGAAAAGATCGGTAATGACACATGCAATTTTTTTACTCATATTATCTTCCTCTCCTTTCAATACATCACTCTATTCAACATTCCCTCTTTGTCTGCTGTAAAACATCCAGAAAGGTGAAACATCTTGACGAACTTTTAATCATATTGAAAAGTGGATAACATTTCATAATAATTGAGCCTTTTGACTCATTTTTGCTTTAATCGTATTTTCAACGCTCTATCTCTTATATTTGTATCTATAATACTAGTAGACAACATTGAAAGAAGGCTGCCGATGAACAAAGGATATGTCAACGTAATGGAAGAAGTAGTCGTGACTCTGGTCAATGTTTTGATGATGAGCCCTGACTACCAGACTTTCTGCAATTGCCCCAAATGCAGAAATGATATTGTCGCCCTCAGTTTGAATACACTTCCAAGTCACTATGTAACGACAGATGACGGACGAAAAATGGTATTCGAACAATTAAATACAAAAGAAAACCTAAATTGGATCAATAAGCGGATCATCAGCGCAATCCACCTTGTAGGTAAATATCCAAAACACTAAAAATGGTAAAATAAAGCTGCCGGAAACATTCCGGCAGCTTGTTTTATCTAAACTATTTAGTTGTTAACCCAATTTATACTTTAAACCTGTTGACAGAAGTCCTGAGATCTTCAGCAAGCGTACTCAGGCTTTGCGAAAAGGCATAGATTTCTTCCATCGATGCGCTCTGTTCCTCTGTTGCAGATGCGACAGATTGCGTTGCGTCCGATGATTGGTGGATTTGCCCAACAATCTGGCCAAGTACCTCAAGGATCACTTCTGTTCCTTTGTCCATATCGAGCACCGCACCAGACATTGTATCGATTTGGCCGCTGACAGCTTGTATTTGGCTATTAATGTTGTTGAAAGATTGCTCTGCTTTGACCGAAAGCTCCATTCCTTCTTTTATCGCCTCACGCCCAAGGTCCATAGACTCGACAGACAGAGATATATCTTTCTGAATGCTTGCAACAAGGTTTCGAACTTGGCTAGCCGAAGAATTGGATTGTTCAGCAAGCTTCCGAACCTCTTCTGCAACAACCGCGAAGCCACGGCCATGTTCACCCGCTCTCGCAGCTTCAATCGCCGCATTCAGAGCCAGGAGATTTGTCTGGTCTGAGATGTCTGTGATTAAATTGATGATTTTATTGATTTCTTTTGATTTTTCATTCAGTTGGTGAATGGATTGGGATGCTCTTTCGGTCATATCATTGATGCTTGCCACTTGTTTTCGAGTCTTCTCCATGACTTCAGCTCCAGCAACAGCCGCTGCTGCATTACCTTTAGTTGCCTTCTGGACTTCTTCTGCACCGCTAGCCATTTTTGCGATTTCCTCCGTCATACCTCGTACCGTTTTGCTCAATTCATTGGTTTGTTCGACCTGGTTATCCGCATTTACGGCAACCTCCTGAATAGAATTGGCTATCGAGTCTGTTGCCCTTGCAGTTTCTTCTGCTCCTGCACTCAGCTCTTGAGAAGATGCAGCCATTGTTTCAGCAGCCTCCCTCAACTTTCCAATCAATTCAGCAAGGCTCTCCCTCATTTTTTTATAACTATGTGCAAGCGAGGTGAGCTCGTCTCCACCACTGTCCTCCACCAACGCAGTGAAATCTCCATTTCCTGCCTGCTCCAGAGCTTGCTCCAGCCGGCTTATACGTTTTTTCAGCCCGTTTGTGAATGGACGGAGGAAAAAGTAAGAAAGAACAAGCATTACGGAAAGTGTGGCAGCGAGTACGATGTTGACGTGCCTGATGGCTTTATCCACCATGTCTGCAGGTGCACCGACATACCACATACCGATAATACTTCCTGCTGCATCTTTCACCGGCATGTAGGCTGTCTGGTACTGATGCCCGACAACATTAGCCTCGCCGTAATAAGTTTTACCTCCCTCAAGTGTCCTTTTTACAACTTCATCGCTAGCCTTGGTGCCCACTGCCCGGGATCCGTTACTGATGACGTTTGTTGCGACCCTCTTATCCTTAAGAAAAATAGTAACAGTGCCGCGAGTCATTTTAGCCACTTCATCCACAAGGTCATTATTGTCGTTGATCAGCATGTTCCCTTTATAAAGGTTTCCTTCATTAACGCTCCACTCGCCGGGATACTTAAGGTCAATGATTTCATAGCCAAGCTTCAGGTCGCCTTTGGCCTTAGCGGTAGCTCCCTCTTTGATTGTACCTGTGACCACTGTGTTGAGAAGAATGGACACAATGACAGAGAAAAATACTAGCAGCGCTCCGGCAGTCATTAAAAACTTGGTTGATATTTTAAGCGCTTTCACTTTATCCAACTCGTAACCCCCCTATGTATGTTAAAAAGATTGTTTCAAATTCATAATCAAGGTACAATACATTTTAAAAAACTCCATATAATGTCCATAAACAAGCTGAAATTATGGGATTTATAACTTTTTCTCACAGACTTGTAGGCAAAATGGCGGTATACTTATTGATCAAACGTTTGATTAAATAGGGCAAATTATATACCATCTAGGGTTCTGTCTCTTTTTGCAGCAGCAATAATAGTTAGATGGTTTTATTTTTCCTAATGGTTCGTTCTTAATATGGAACTCTTCTTTTTTATTTGCTATGATAAAACTATACGTTAAAAAGGGTGCGTGAACTTCATGATTGGAGATAGAGTAAAAATGATGCGCCAAGAAAGAAAAATGTCCCTTTCAGAGCTTGCCGAACAGGCAGGGGTAGCGAAGTCATATTTGAGCTCCCTTGAGAGGAACCTGCAAACAAATCCATCCATACAATTCCTGGAGAAGATTGCTTTGGTGCTTGATACTCCCATAGACTATCTTATCCATGACAAGCCGGACGAAGAGGATGTTGATCCTGACTGGATGTTGCTTGTCCGGGAGGCAATGGACTCTGGAATTAGCAAAGACCAGTTTCGCGAATTTCTTGAGTTCAATAAATGGAAAAGCAATCAGAACAATAAATAGAGGAGCATTTGTTCCGAACAATGCCCTTTGCAAAATAAATAAAGCAGCTCATTAAATTGAGCTGCTTTTACCATTCCTTATGTAATGATTAATTCTCCAACACAACCGGCACAATTGCCTCTGTGCTTCTGCTGTTAAGAAAATCCCTAATTTCTTTTTTCTCTATTCCAAGTTCCAGCGCTTCGAGAATGAGCTGCATCCATTCTGAGTCAAGGTCAGCAACGCCCGTATCCTTATTCACCATTCTCCCCCCAAAATACTGTTTCGTATTCCAGGCAATCCGGCTGTCATAGGATTTCCCCTTAGACCCGTGATTTTGCGTCACTGCCTTTCGACAGGTTTGCCTTTATCTGCAATAGTTTGCTTATTTCCACTCCCCAATTATATTTTAACTGGTTTCTGGTAAGCATCGTGTAGTATTTTGTCAGTTGAAACAACACTAAAGAAGGTTTTTTTTGCTATATTATTACAAATAGAGTATATATTCTTTTTATAAACCATTATTTAGGTAATGATAAAGGGGAATTTTGTCGAAGTTCGTCACTTTTTGTTTAAATATTCTGATAAAATAACCCCCATAAATCAATTGGCCTTATAGAATTTTCCCAACCCGCCGTTTTTGTACGACTTGCTTGTTTTTATTGGACATACCTTGATTCGTTCAAATGTATCAGCATCAAAGCAAGGATATTTTGTTAGATTATTAGAACAAACCGGGCAAATCCACTCCCCGTTTTCGCAGCTGCTATAAGAAGGCCTCCCGCACTTATCGCAATTTTTCCTATACATTTTCACCATCCCCTTTGTTTCTGGTCATTTCTAGCCCCTTATATAAAATTATATTTTATTCACTCTATTATGAAAAAGTTGATAAATCACCAAATTTTCTCTTTAAAGAACGGATTTTGTTCTTTATCTAAGTATTTCTTCCGTTTCCATACATTTCTATATTTTTTAAATAACTTGAATGTTCTATATAATAGAAATGAGCAAGTCAATGGAAAGGATGGATTGAAAAGACATGAACACCAAGCGCCGTTTCCTGTTGTTTGCAGCCCTCCTCCTTACGCTTACAGGTGCTGCCCTGATCTACATTTCACTGAATGACTTGCAATCAACTAAAAAGAATGAAAGGAAGGCACTGTACGAAGCAAAACAAATGATTGAGGTGGAAAAGAAAACGCCTCAGCAGGCGGATAAAAAGACGGGGATTTCTGTTAAGCCTTCTGAAAGACAGCAGGGCGATGTGGTTGGAATTTTGGAAATCCCGCGTCTTAAAGCAGAACTGCCGATTATTGAAGGAACCGATGAAGACGATTTAGCAAAGGGAGTCGGCCACTACAAAGATACTGCCCTTCCCGAAGGAAAAGACCAAATCCTACTTTCCGGCCATCGTGATACGGTCTTTCGAAGGCTTGGTGAACTCAAAAAAGGCGACATACTGAGGATCAGGATGCCTTACGGCGATTTTGATTATAGTATCAGCGATTCCGAAATCGTGGAAGCAGACGACCGTTCGATCATCAAGCCTACTGCCCCTGATGAAATACTGACACTTTCCACCTGCTACCCCTTCTCATTTGTCGGAGACGCGCCTCAGAGATATATCCTGACAGCCTTCAGAAAAAAGGCATCATAAAAAATCAGCTCAGATGCTGATTTTTTATGATGCTTATTAAATTCAGAAAATTATAAATTCTATATACTCATGTTAGCCCTTTCCTAATATACTATAAATACCATGTAAACATGAAAGGGGTTAGGAAAGTGACTGCATTGCACCTCATTAATTTTGCAGTTCCCATTGTCTTGATGGTCGTCATTGGCTTTGCGGTGGATAAAATGTGCCAGCCTGATGCCCAAAAAGACCAGAAGCGGGGTAAATAAATTCTCGCCGAGATCCTAAACGGAGAAGTTTGTTGGCTGCTCCACTTTGGAGACTGCTTTGTTCCCCCTTGAGAAAAAGAACAGGCTGCAAACAGTAATTCCAGCGATGACTGGAAAGAGCAGCAGTGCCCCTCCTTCTCCAAGCAGAAATCCGCCTGCAATCGGGCCAGCGAATTGTCCGATTTTCCTGAACTGGCTTGCGCCGAAGTAAGTCCCGCGTAGCTCTTCTGGTGCAATCTGGTCAACAAGCATACTGCTTGAGGGGAAGATCAGTATTTCCCCGACTGTTACTAGCAGCACTGCGATAATAGCGATGATCCATCCCTTTGCAAAGCCAAAGCATAGCAAGCCCGCTGAAAGCAGGATCGCACCAGCCATCATCACCTGCATCGTCTTGAATTTTTCACTGTAAGCGCTGAGGGGCATTTGCAGCAGGACGACCATGATTGCATTGATTGACAGCAGGACGGAAAAAACGAATACCCCTTCTTCCATTGTTTTCGTTAAATGCTGCGGTAGGGTGGACTCAATTTGGGAATACCCCAGATTGATCAAAATGCTTCCCAGAATCAGAAAGCGGAGACCTTTGTCCATTGCCATGATTTTCAGCGATCCCTTTAGTGACATGGGATTGCTGCCCTCATCTCTTCCAGGTACGGAATATTTCTTCATCATCAGAAGCAATACGACGGAGTAAGCGAGGTAAATAAGTCCCGTAATGAGAAACGCTGATTTAGCAGACACAACTGCCATGTAGGCGCCTGCCAGCGGACCAACTGATGCTCCAATGTTGATGGCAGTATATCGAAGCGAAAATGCCTTCATTCTATTTTTCTTTTCAGTGACATCTGAAATCAGTGCCTGTGAAGTTGGCTCAAAGAAAGCAGTGCAGAGTCCGTTCAGGGCATTAAGCAAAATAAAGGCGCTTGGTGTTTCAGCGAGAAAAAAGCCGAAATAGACCAACGATGTGGCTCCTAATGCGAGCAGCATGACCGGTTTTCGGCCGAAGCGGTCAGAAAGGTGGCCGCCAATGAACCCTCCAAGTGTCCCTGTCAGCGGGCTGATTCCAATAGTAATGCCAATCATGATGGGATGGAGATCCATTGTTTTTGACAGGTAGACAGCCAGGAAAGGCAATGTCATGAATGCCGATCCTCTCGCAAGTATGGTCCCGGACAGCAATACCCACACAATAGGATGAAAAATGCCCAGTGACTGTTTCAGTTTCCTCATTAGAATCTCACCCCCGAATAGTGGAATCATTAAATGATACCAAAACTGCCAAATATTTAAAATAGTTAAATAAATATTTTATCGGATTCCACCAATTAATTGTGAACCATAAAAAAACCGGACTTGGTGGGGTCCGGTTTTTTTATGATTCTATTCAAATTCTGGAGCTTAATCAGAAATCCGCGGGAGAATGAGAATTTCAACTCTTCGGTTCAGTGTTTTTCCTTCTTCCGTGTCATTTGTGGCAATTGGCTGAAACTCTCCAAATCCTTTTGCGCTGAACCAGCGGGGGTCTAGCCCTTCATTTTTCAGGATGATTTTCATGAATTCCACTGCTCTCATAACACTGAGCTCCCAGTTCGATTCAAAATTGGAATTCCTGATTGGGACATTGTCTGTATGCCCGCTGATGATAATGTTTCTTGGAGGATCCATGACCAGCAAATCAGCTATTTCATTCGCTGTCTGGATATCCGTCTCGCGAATCTCTGCTTTTCCTGACTCAAACAGGACATTATCCCGAATTGTAACAAGCAGCCCTTCATCAGTAAGTGATGTTCCAAGTTTCTCAGACAAGTTCTTTTCCTTAATGTAGGCATTTACTTTCTTCTGGAGCTCCTGAAGCTCACGCTGTTCCTTCGCAATCGCTTCTTTATCATTTTTTTCCTGATCTTTTTTCTCTTCGTCTGGGGAAGCCATCTGGCTTTCAGGCATTGGGCTCTGGAACTCAAATGCCCCTGTGCCTCCAGTGAACGCTTCATTGAACGCCTTTGAGAGCATCTGGAATTTCATCGCGTCAACCGAACTCATCGCGAAAAGGACAATGAACAGGGCAAGGAGCAATGTCAGCAAATCCGCGTATGGGATCAGCCAGGATTCATCCATATGTTCCTCATGATGAGCTTTTTTCTTGCGCCTACTCATCCTGAGCCACGACACTTTCTTCTAAAATCCTGCTACGCTCACCCGCTGGAAGGTAAGAAGCCAGCTTTTGCTCAATGACCCTTGGCGCTTCTCCTTCCAGGATGGAGAGGATTCCTTCAACCATCATATATTTCACTTTTGCTTCCTGCTTTGATTTTCGCTTTAGCTTATTAGCAAATGGGTGCCACAAAACGTATCCTGTAAAGATACCGAGCAGGGTTGCCACGAAAGCAGCACTGATGGCATGTCCCAGGGCTGTTGTATCTTCCATTTGTCCTAATGCAGCAATCAATCCGATTACAGCACCCAATACTCCAAGTGTTGGCGCATACGTACCGGCCTGTGTGAAAATCCCAGCGCCAGCAAGATGGCGTTCCTCCATTGCTTCAACTTCTTCGGAGAGTACATCACGGATATAATCGGCGCTTTGGCCATCGACGGCAAGTGACAGCCCATTTTTCAAAAACTCATCCTCAATTTCCCCTGTTTTCCCTTCAAGCGCCAAAAGACCTTCTTTCCGGGCAAGCTGGGCCCAGTCTGAAAACATCTTGATCAATTTAACAAGGTCGACTTGCTTTTGTTCCTTAAAAACCACGCCGAAAAGCTTTGGCACTCTTTTCAGTTCATTCGAGGGGAATGCGATTGTGACAGCGGCCACTGTCCCAACGATAATTATCATTATCGCGGCCGGATTGACGAGGGCAACCGGGCTGACTCCCTTTAAGAACATTCCTACCCCTACCGCAATAATACCAAGGATTATACCGATGATTGATGATTTGTCCATGTATGATTCTCCTGTCTGCATAGAGCTGTCTCTAAATATCTTATTAAGTTCACTATGTGTCACTTTTTATTTCGACATATTTAAAAAAACCTTTAGGAGTACTTGCGAAAATATCATGTTTTTTGTTCCCAAATAGCGATATATAGGCCAAAAGAAGGAGTCCGCACTTCCGCTCATTAAATAAAAAACCGGAAATGGCTGAAAAACCAAATCCGCTTAATGAACATTGGGACAGCTGTTTTACCAGGGGTTAGATGGACACTTTGAAAACTGTTTTGCGGGAGTTCGATGGACAGTGTGGATACTGTTTGGACGGGGGCTCGATAGACAGTGTGGATACTGTTTGGACGGGGGCTCGATAGACAGTGTGGATACTGTTTGGACGGGGGGCTCGATGGACAGTGTGGATACTGTTTGGACGGGGGCTCGATGGACAGTGTGGATACTGTTTGGACGAGAGTCTGATGGATTCTCCGAATAATTGCTTGACCTGGCAGGAGCAGTTTGAAATGATTTATTGATCTTTTGGGTTGGGTTGCTATGGTTTTAGGGCGGTCTGGGACGGTTTCAGACTTAAAAATTGTGATTGGAAGGCTAGTTTGGCTCAGATGCAGGTAAACTAGTGGATTGATTCGGGTAATTTAAGGGAATGGTTTCGGGAAATAATTCTATACTCTCGGGAAATGACGTGTTTCTCCTAAAAACAAGCTTGATTCGGACAGAAAACGATTTGATTAAGACAAAAAGACGCGTAATTCGGACAGAAAACTAGCTGATTCGGACAATTAGATAATATATGTAAAAAAATAATCAACATCCATGAAGTTGAGCAAGAATCCGAACCATATATAATTAAAAAACTATAATAAAAGCCGGGCATCATCCCCGGCTTTTCACTCTTTGCTTACAGTAGCTTATCCTCTATCTTTTGGTGATAATTTTTAAAAATAGAAGAGTTGGTTTGTAGGCCTCGGTTTGAAACAAGGTTTTGATAACTGACCAGCTTCTCATTCAGCTTCTGTTGTAATTCTTTGGCTTCTTCTCCCTCAACCCCGCTTCTAATTAAGTCTTCGATTGACAATATTTCCTGCCTGATGGCGTTTTCCTCAGGTGAATAGCCTGCATTCTTCATGATTCGGTATGCCATTCGAAGCTCTTGTGGTACCGAAGCAAGCTCATCCGGCTTGAGAGGCTTGCCAAATCCAGGCAAATTTTCGAACTCCCCATCATCATAAGCCTTTTTAATTCTATCCTCAGCAATGATCAGTGAAAAATCCATCAGCCCCACCCCTCATTTTTCCGCATTGTTACTATCATTATAATCCATTTGGTATCAGGAAAAATCATGGTGAAATTAGGATTTCACCTACACCTGCACCCATCTTTAACACTCACTCTTTTATCAGATTTCCCGCCAATATCTCAGTGAAACGTACTCTTCATTTTCTTTGCTTTCATATGTCTTTTGCTCTTCTTCAAACTGAAAGCTCCTGGCTTCATAAAATGGTATTCCTTTGTGGTTTCCTTTTGAAACTGAGACCCATTGCCGGGCAGCACCTTTTGATTTTTGAATGTCTGTTAAAGCGTTTAACAGAAGGGTGCCTATTCCTTCCCCACGCCGTTTAGGGTCTAAGTACAGCACAAATACCTCGCAGGAGCTTTCTCAGTTAGTCCCCCGCCGATTGCCCCAACTACTTTAACGTTTTCTTCAGCGATATACCAGCCATCCCAGCCTTCCCCGCTGCTCAGTACGTCTTCATAGATTCGGTCGTAATGATAAAACTGTTTGATGACTCTTTCTATGTATTCTTCAGAGTGAGTCTCACAGTATGTATCTCTGTATCCGTCTGTACAGACTTGGATGATGCCTTCGATATGCTGTGTACCAGCCTTTTTTACTTCAAACAAGAAAATTCCCCCTTTGTTATTGCTAAAATCATAATTCTATAGTCAAACATTTATTTCCTGCAATTTTAACAACGCGAAAAAAAGACCAAATCACAATGTGATTTGGTCTTTTCTGTCATTATGAGGTTTTGATCACTGATAGCCTTTCGCACTTTCCTTATGGATTTTCTCTTTAAACAACGAGTAGCTCCACAGCTGATAGCCAATGACAATCGGAACGAAGATGATCGCTACTGTGAACATGATGGTAAGGTTCAGCTTGCTGCCTGCCGCATCGTAAAGATTCACGCTGTAGGCATTGTCAATTTTAGATGGAAGCATGTTCGGGAACATCCCGATAAATCCAAAAGCCATTTTTGTAAAAATTGTGATACAGACAGCAGTGAAAGCGAGTCCGATTTTCTTCTTGAATACGAACCTCACGGCTGCAAGCATTGCAACAAGCGCAAGGAGCGGTACAATCCAAAGAATAGGATAGTCGGCATAATTATCGGTAAGCGGTGTCCGATTGGCTGTTGCCAGGAAAAACAATGCGAGCATGGCTGCTGCGACTCCTGCAATCGGCCGAGAAAGCTTCGCAGCTCTCTTTGCTGTTTCTCCTTCTGTCTTCAACTGAATCCATAGGGAACCCGATAGAAGGAACAAAGCGACAAACAACAAGCCGCCTAGCAGGCCATAAGGGTTCAGGAGGCTCAACAGATTCCCTTCGTATCCTTCTTTTCCGATGAGAAGGCCACGATAAAGGTTAGCGAACGTCACACCGAACAGGAGGGCAATCAGGAAGCTTCCAATGGTGAATCCCCACTTGCAGGCTGACTGCCATACCGGATGATCATCCTTATGCATGAATTCAAGGCCTGCTGCCCTGAGGAACAAAGCGATCAGAACAAGGAACAATGGCGTATAGAGAAAAGAGAACATGTCTGCATAGACGGCCGGGAATGCGGCAAATGTAGCTCCTCCAGCGGTAATCAGCCAAACTTCATTTCCTCCCCAGAAAGGTCCGATTGCTTCTTGAATCTGGTTCCTCTCCTGCCGATTCTTTGCAATAAACGGGAAAAGCATCCCGGTGCCGAGCGAATAGCCATCAAGGATAAAGTATATCGTCCAAATCAAGCCCCAAAGCCCAAACCAGATAATTGCAAGCGTATCATGAGACATGCTTGATTCCTCCTCCTTCTGTACCAGCCGCAAGCTCCGTACCAGGTCCCTTCCTCGCGAATTTCACGATCAGGTACACATCTGCAATCAGCAAAATCGTATAGAACAGGACAAGGGAACCTAGCGAAAAAATGATTTGCGACAGGCTGATTGGCGATACACCTGCTGAAGTTTTCATTAATCCGTATACCGCCCAAGGCTGGCGCCCCGCTTCCGCCACAATCCACCCTACATTGATTGCAACATATGGCAGCAGGACAGAATATAGCATCATTTTCAAATACCTTTTAGAGTTTTCGAGTTTATTTTTCCGATACAGATAAACTCCGTACCATGAAGCAAGCATGAAGAATGTCCCAAGCGCAACCATGATCCTGAAAGAATAGAACACGAGCGGAACATTCGGGCGTTCATCAGCCGGAATATCTTTCAGGCCTGTAACTTTTCCGTCAAATGTATTCGTATATAAGAAGCTTCCAATCCGTGGGATGCTAAGAGCTTCGAAGGAATTCTTCTCATTCTCTGCATCAGGGAACTGTATGATGTGGAAAGGCATTTTTGACTGTGTTTCCCAGACAGCCTCAAGGGCTGCTCCTTTGGCCGGCTGTTTTTCAGTTGCATACACCCCCGACTGGTGACCGATGAACGGTGTCACTGTTGCAGCGAAAACTGCCAAAACCAGGCCATACTTAAATGATTTTTTGAAAAACGGTGTCTCATTTTTACGCAGCAGATGATAGGCACTCACTGCCATTACAAAGAAAGATCCTACGATATAACAACTGATAACTGTATGGAAGAACATATGCCATGCATAAGGGTTTGTGATGAGCGCTGTAAAACTTTCCAGTTCGGCTCTGCCGTCCCTTATCACATAGCCCACCGGGTTTTGCATGAAACCGTTGGCGGTAATGATCCAAAGTGCTGAAATATTGGTGCCAAGGGCGACCATCCACATCGAGAAGGCACGAAGTTTCGGCGAAATCTTATCTTTGCCGAATAGCCAAATCCCAAAGAATGTAGATTCAAGGAAGAATGCGAGCAAAGCTTCAATAGCCAAAGGCGAACCAAAAATATCGCCCATGTACTTCGAGTATTCTGACCAGTTCGTACCAAACTGGAATTCCATCGTGATACCGGTGATGACACCGAGTACAAAATTTATAGTGAAAAGCTTACCCCAGAAATCCGCCATTCTTCTATACAGGCTGTCTCCAGTCTTTGCAAATCTGGTCTCCATGATAGCGACTAAAATAACAAGCCCGATTGTGAGCGGCACAAACAAAAAATGGTAGATTACCGTAACCGCAAACTGGATCCTGCTGAGCACTAGGACCTCATCCATCTTGTTCTCCTCCTAAAAAGTAATCATTGATTTAAATACCTTTAATGCTATTGTAAGAAAATTTTGTGTGGTAAATAGAAAATATTTGAGACAACTATGTGACAAAAATATTTTTTTCTGTGATTATTGTCACCTAATTTCCACAGCTTCTGTCAGAGATCCATATTTAGGGACTTTTTTTCTAAAACAAAAAAAGCCCCTTCTCCATAAAAGAGAAGGGACTGCTGGCTTTATACCTTGTCGATGTACGAAGGAGCCATATTTATTCCCGGATGACCCGGAATCCAGTTGGCCGGTACGCCCTTGCCGGTTTCTTTTTCAAAAAAGAACGCTTGAAGGAGCCTGAAATGTTCCGGAATATTCCTGCCGATTTCACGAGGATAAATGAACTTGGCGTGGATAATCTGGTCTGGGCTTATGAACACAGAAGCCCTTACAGTTGCACCAGCCTTCCGGTCTAGTACCTTGTATGCATTGCCGATTTCTTGGTTCCGGTCGCTCACTAAAGGAAATGCGGCATCCTTCAGGGGAGGCGATGTCTGTTTAAATGCATTATGAGCATAGATGCTGTCAGTGCTAATGGCCAGGAGTTCTGCACCTGCAGCTTGAATATGAGGGTAAACAGCGGCGACCGCCGCCAGCTCTGTCGATCAGACAGCTGTGAAATTGCTCGGATAGAAAAACAGGATAACCCATTTCCCTATATAGTCCCCTAAAGACAGCCTGGCAATCTCATTTTTCCCGGAAACTGCCTCGGCAGAAAAAAGCGGTGCAGGGTCATCCCTTGTTGCTAAGAACGATGCACCTGAATTGCCTCTATATTGTTGATCCATCATTTGCCCACTCTCCTTTATCAACCTGCTTTCTTTAATAACTATGCAGATGCAGCCATAACTTTCATGATGGGGAAGAAGTTCATAAACAAACTTTGTTGCGGGAAAGCTAACAGGCAGCGAAAGGAGGTCATGACCATGTCACGCGGAGTTGGATTCAACCATAAAAGAAAAGGCCACCCGGGAAAATTGCCGGAGGGCACAATTGTTGAAAGGCATACGACAGAAGCCCAGGAAGACGAGGAGCTGCTCGTCACACAGGAAGCCTTCAAAAACCGGATTGAAGAAGAAGAAAAATAGTGTAGTTGGTGTTTGTGTAGTTGGTGTTTTTGGTAGCCTGTCTGTGGTGCCTGACCCCCTTTAGCAGGATAAAGGGGGTCAGGCACGCTTTAACGATTCACCGCACTGGGGGTCAGGCACGCTTTGGTTTGGTGAAGTGAGCGAGCCGGATTCCGCCACCTACGATTGTTTCGCCTGCCGGTTTAAAGCCGTGCTTCTTGTAGAGCGTGACTGCAGGCTGGTTGTCAGCTCCTGTTGAGACGATGAATTCCTCAACGTCTGATACACCTTTTTCAAGCCGTTCCAGCAGTTTCCGTGCAATTCCTTTTCTGAAATGGCGGGGGTCTACAATAAGCCTGTGGATATCCACCACTCCTCCACTTTGTTCATAGGAAAGTGCACCGGCCAATTCTCCTTGTTCGAAAAAGCCGATAAACGTCTCTCCACAGGATTGCAGTTGGTCGAACGTTTCTTTAAGTGGCGGGATCTCGTCCGTGCCGATCAGTTCCGCTTCCACCCGATAGGCTGACCGCTGCATCTCCAACACTTTCGCCGCTGTCATGTTGTCAGCCATACTAAGCTGTCTTATTTCCGGAAACAAACCATACCCTGCCAGGTTGTCCACAATCCTTTTTGGATTCCCCTCCAAAGCAGGTAAATTGTCCATCGGGAAAAATCCGAGTTCAAGGCTTTCATCATCATTGATTCTCGGCGTACCCTCCCAATCTTTCACACCATATAGTGCGATACAATTATAGATCTCGTCACCATTCGGGTATTGAAAGTAATACTCTTTCCCAGATAACAAATCGAGAAACTGCAGCTCAACAGCTCTCAGCCCAGTCTCTTCATATAGCTCCCGCCTTGCCGTTTCCTCTAAGCTCTCACCTGGTTCCATTGCGCCTCCAGGAATTCCCCACTTTCCAGTATCCGCCCTTCTTTGGAGAAGGATTTCATCTTTCCTATTCAATACAACCACTGCAGAACCAGCCAAAATGAAAGGCCTGCTTCCAATTCTTTCGCGTATTTCCTTGATATAGTCGTCCATCTCTCCATACATCCCTTTCGCTTTAATACTTTAAACCACACTCGGGTGCCTGACCCCCTTTAGTGGAGTGCAGGAATACAAATTTCTTTTGTTATCCATTATACTTGATTAAGTAGAGCAAAACCCAGTTATTGAAAGGAGCACGTATGAAATCACTTGTCCTTGCAGAAAAACCGAGTGTTGCCCGCGAATTGGCGAGAGTTCTCGGCTGCAATCAAAAAAATAAAAGCTATATCGAAGGCAGCAATTATATTGTCACATGGGCACTGGGACACTTAATCGAATTGAAGATGCCCGAGCATTACGATTCCAAATACACGACATGGCGTTTGGAGGACCTTCCGATTGTCCCTGAAAAAATGGGGCTTAAGGTCATCAGGCAAACTACCGGTCAGTATAAAGCCATTGAAAGCCTGACAAAACGAAAAGACGTCAAAGAAATTATCATCGCAACGGACGCCGGACGTGAAGGGGAGCTTGTGGCCCGCTGGATCCTTGAAAAGGCAGGCTGCCACAAACCCGTTAAACGCCTCTGGATTTCTTCTCAGACCGACAAGGCGATCAAGGATGGCTTCAAGCATCTGAAGCCTGGGAAACAATTCGAAACACTGTATGACTCAGCTGTATGTCGGGCAGAAGCAGACTGGCTGATCGGCTTGAACGTCTCGCGTGCGCTGACGACTAAATACAAAGACCCGCTCTCAGCAGGGCGAGTTCAAACACCTACTCTGGCCATGATGATCGAGCGTGAAAAAGAAATCGCCTCGTTCGTGCCAAAAGAGTATTTCACCATCACTGCTGCAGCCGGCCTACTGGAGGCTGAATGGGAGCATAATGGAGAAAAACGTATTTTCTCTGCTGAAAAAGCAGAAAAAATCAAAGCAAAGCTTCAAGGACAAAAAGCGATTTTAACCGCTGTAGTCCGTAAAAAGAAAAGCGAGCCTCAACCGATGCCTTATGACCTGACAGAATTGCAGCGTGATGCCAATAAACGCTTCGGCTTCTCAGCGAAAAAAACTCTGAATGTGCTGCAGGGATTGTACGAACAGCACAAACTTGTCACATACCCAAGGACTGATTCCCGCTACCTGACAACCGACATGGAAGCAACAATGATAGACCGGCTCCATGGCATTTCATCAGGCTACAGGGACGAAATCCGCCCTGCTCTCGCAAACAAAGGCAAGGTTCAGGCCCGCCGGGTATTCAACAATGAAAAAGTAACCGACCATCACGCAATCATTCCTACCGAGGAACACTTGAACCTCGGCAAGCTGGATAATGATGAGCGTAAGCTGTACGACATGATCGTCCGGCGCTTTCTTGCCTTATTCTATCCTGCGTATGAATCCGAAATCATTCATGCCCAATTCGAAGTGAACGGCGAAAATTTAAGCGCCAGAGAAACAAACGTCCTCGAACCAGGATTCAAACAAGTTTCTGGCAAAGATGATGAAAGCAGCATTCGCCGCCAAAATCTCGGGAATCTTGCTAAAGGCAAAGCTTTCAGCATTGGGGAAGTCACCCTCAGTAAGAAACTGACGGAACCTCCGCTGCGTTTTTCCGAAGCTGACATTCTCGGAAGGATGGAAAAATACGGACTTGGCACCCCAGCTACAAGGGCGGACATCATCGAGAAACTGATTTCCGCGGAATCGGTAGAACGCCAAAACAGCCGTCTTTACCCTACGAAAAAAGGGAAACAGCTGATCGAGCTTGTTAACGATGAACTAACCTCCCCTGAACTGACGGCAAAATGGGAAAAAGAGCTTGAAGAAATCGCCCGGGGCAAAGGCAATGCGAAAGCATTCAAAGCGAAGATTCGGAAGCAGACAGACCAGCTTGTCTCCGAAATTAAAGCAAGCGACAAATCGTACCGTGCCCACAATCTGACTGGCTCAAAATGCCCGGAGTGCGGGGAATTCCTGAAGGAAAGAAAAACAAAAGAAGGCAAAATCCTTGTCTGCTCCAGCTTGGATTGCGGCTTCCGCAAACATAAGGATCCTAAACTTTCGAACAGGCGCTGCCCTCAGTGTCACAAGAAAATGGAGATCCACAACGGCAAGGCAGGGGCCTACTTCCAATGCCGCCGCTGCAACATTGTTGAAAAAGCGGAGGAACGGAAGAAAACCGTTACCAAGCATGAAGAACGTAAGCTAAAACAAAAATACAGCCCAGATGAAGGATCGTTTGGCAACAGCCTCGGTGACCTGCTCAAAGCGGCACTTGAGAAAAAAGACTGATCACAAAGCCATAATTCATGCCGTTTGAAAAATAAACATGAGTTTCCGGAAAATGGGGCCGCTCTCAATGTGGGAGCGGCCCCTTAGACTGTAGAGTAACCCCTATTTTTTATTACTGATTTTGAAAATGGGAGTTTTTGAAGTTTTATTATCTCTCGGACCAATATATAGAAATTAACCTAAGACTTAAACCACAATATATTGTAGTGTATTTATTTTAAAAAGCTGTCGAGACTTTCTCGACAGCCTGTGGGGCCGCTCTCAATGTGGAAGCGGCTCCTTTTTTAGTTGTATAAGCATGGAGTGCCACAACCGATTTACAATAAATCACATTTATAGTACTGTAATACAGCTACTTGGAATATACCGCTCTTAATCGGGAATATATCAGTCATTACCGGGAATATCCGACCGCTGATCGGGAATATATTGCTCGCAACCGGGAATATCCTATTTCGCAGATCAAACTTCCGCTAATAGCCTTCCGGTAACTGGGCTCAAACACCAGCTTCCCCATCGGAAGCATTTTTCTTTTCGAACATTAAGAGAATTTATCAGTTTCATCCCACATAATCACCCCTTGTACACCTAAAAACAATCCAGGAGCAAAAAAACCGTCCAACCTTTTCCACCCCCTCCTTAACTTAAAAAACGCCGTCCAGTTCACTGTACTTTCCCACCACCGCCGTAACGGAAAACAAAAATCTTGCCAGTTGCTGTTCTTTTTCTTCTCCTAAACGAAAGCTAAGAACCGACCAGTTCCCTGTTCTACCTCTCCATCTCCTCAAAAAAACTGCCACCCCACTTCCCTCCTTTCCATCTCACTAAATTTCCCCTCAGCAAACCAAAAATCCGGGCGCGCATCGCTTTAATTCCCAATCCGAAAATTTCGCCTGCCTAATTTCCTTGTGGAATTTTCCGAAAAAATAGTATTATATCAATCAAGGAGACTTATAAAATTATAAATGGGCTGAAAACCAGATAAGGAGCATAGTTATGCGGATACGGGATTGGGACAGGAATTTAAAGGTCCGCCTTTTTGGCGAGGCCCTTATGAATATTACATTTTGGATGTTTTTCCCCTTTTTAACAATTTATTTTGCCGAAAGCTTCGGGAAAGGTCGGGCGGGGATGCTGCTGATTTTCTCGCAAATCTTTTCGGTTGCCGCAAACCTCATGGGAGGCTATTTTGCAGACCAATTCGGCAGGAAAAGAATGATGGTCATCTCGGCCTTCGGGCAGGGTGCGGCGTTCCTTGTATTCGCTTTATCGGTATCTCCCTGGTTCAATGAGCCAGTCGTCGGATTTATCGCTTTTGCCGTTGTCGGAGTTTTCGGGGCCATATACTGGCCGGCCAGCCAGGCAATGATTGCCGATGTGGTTAAAGAAAAAGACCGGAGCAGCGTGTTTGCCGTCTTTTATACGTCCATCAATATCGCCGTCGTAATCGGCCCAATCCTCGGGGCGATCTTCTACGTCAAATACCGCTTCGAATTGCTCGTCGCCGTTGGGATTATCTGCATCCTCCTAGCCGCAGTCCTGTGGAAGTATACACGTGAAACGCTTCCGCCACGCACTGAAAACAAACAGAAGAACGAAAAATGGTATTACTTCTTAAAAAGCCAGATTGCTGACTATAAGGTCATCATCAAGGACCGGATATTCCTCCTGTTTATTATCGCAGGGGTCCTTGCTGCACAGACATTCATGCAGCTAGACCTACTCTTTCCCGTCTATACGAAGGAAAAAATTATGGACCAGACCTTGTTGGAAATTGGCAGCAAAGCCTTCTCTGTGAGCGGTGAGCAGGCATTCGGCCTAATCCTTTCTGAAAATGGTTTCCTTGTCGCTCTTTTCACTGTATCCGTGACAAAATTGATGACTCGGTATAGAGAAATAAATGTATTTGTCCTTTCATCGATTATCTATGCTGTTTCCATCTTCATGTTTGGCCAAACAGAATGGATTTGGGGGCTCATTGCTGCCATGGCAGTCTTCACCCTGGCAGAATTGATGACTGCTGGATTGCAGCAAAGCTTCATTTCTAATCTGGCTCCAGAGCAAATGAGAGGACAGTACTTTGCCGCAGCAAGTCTCAGGTACACTCTTGGCAGGACCATTGCGCCGATTTCGATTCCTTTGACAGTCTGGATTGGCTATCGCTGGACTTTCTTTATTCTGGCTGTCCTTGCCCTTTTAAGCGCTGGATTGTACTGGGTTATGTTCAGGATGTATGAGAGGCAGAAAGCTTCCATAGTGCAGCAATAGTCCATTACAGGAGTACTTGGATGATTCTGCCGCCAAAATCGTATCTTTTTTTCAGAAAAATGGTTAGAATGTAATATATGAAGATTCAGAAAAGGAGACCTGTTTATGAATGACTTTCAAAATTCCCTTGAAAAATATGCTGACCTTGCCGTAAAGGTTGGCGTTAACGTCCAAAAAGGCCAGACGCTTGTGGTCAACACATCTCTTGATGCAGCAGTGCTCGTCCGTCTTATTGTAAAGAAAGCCTATGAGGCTGGAGCAGCCAATGTAGTCGTCAACTGGAACGACGATACCGTATCAAGGACAAAGTACGAACTCGCTCCGAGTGAAGCATTCTCCGAGTATCCACACTTTCGTGCAAAAGAAGTGGTCGATTATGCTGAAAAAGGTGCAGCCTTCATGTCCATCGTGTCTTCAGGCCCCGATTTGTTAAAAGGAATTAACCCAGAGCGGATCTCAAACTTCCAAAAAGCAGCCGGAACAGCTCTGGAACAGTACAGACAATACATACAGTCAGATAAAGTCAGCTGGACAGTAATTGCCGCGCCTTCAGAAGCATGGGCCCAAAAGGTATTCCCGGAAGCATCCGCCGAAGACAGCGTCGCCCAATTATGGGAGGCCATTTTCAAGGCAGTCCGTATCAACACCGAGAATCCTGTGGAAGAATGGAAACAGCATGACCTAACACTGCATGAGAAAGTGGACTATTTGAACAGCCGCCATTATCAAAAGCTTCATTACAAAGCGCCTGGAACCGACCTGACAATCGAGTTACCTGAAAAACATATTTGGGTCGGAGCCGGCAGCGTCAATGAGCAGGGCCACGAATTCATGGCGAATATGCCGACAGAAGAGGTTTTCACGGTTCCGCTTAAAACTGGTGTCAACGGTCATGTTTCAAGCACAAAGCCGCTCAGCTACGGCGGAAACATCATTGATGGCTTCATGTTGACCTTTGAAAATGGAAAAATTACAGAAGTGCAGGCAGAGGAAGGCGAAGATATTTTAAAACGCCTTGTGGCAACGGATGAAGGCTCACATTATTTGGGTGAAGTGGCTCTAGTGCCATTCCATTCCCCTATCTCACAGTCTAACGTCCTGTTCTTCAATACCCTATTTGACGAAAATGCTTCAAACCACCTTGCAATTGGCAGCTCGTATGCCTTTTGTCTCGAAGGCGGGAAAAAGATGTCCCGTGAAGAACTGGAAGCTAATGGGTTAAACACAAGCATTACACATGTTGATTTCATGATTGGGTCTGCCGAAATGGATATTGACGGTATTACAGCCGATGGAAAATCCGAACCTGTTTTCCGGAACGGAAACTGGGCTTTCTAAGATCCCTTTATTTTAAAATCGTAACAGGACAGCTGTTTTGCAGCTGTCCTTTACCATGCCTGTAAAAATATGGATGAAGTTTCATCTATACGCTCATATTCTTTGTTGATATAATGAAAACATCTAGGTGAAATTGCACTATCTATCAAGTTCTGGGGGCGACATCTTGATTCAATTACAAATTGTTGTATCAGGAAGAGTTCAAGGAGTGGGCTATCGTTACTATGCCCAGATGAAGGCCATTCAGTATGGCATAACAGGGTGGGTAACGAACCAGGCTGACGGAGCCGTTAAAATCATTGCAACAGGGACAAAAGAGAACCTGAAAGTTTTTATCGAAGACCTCCGCCGCGGCAACCCATTCGCCAGTGTAGACCGTTTGGAATACCATGAATGTGAGCACGCGGATACCTGGCAATCCTTCACAATAAAGTACTGAACAGAAGGCAAAGGGAATTTCCTCTGCCTTCTGTTGCTTTTATGCTCCGGCAAATTCCTCCCCACAAAAACACTATATCAACGTTGACAATCGTATCAGGAGGAAAGCATTATGTGGAATGAATTTAAGAAATTTGCATTAAAGGGCAATGTACTCGACCTTGCAGTCGGTGTCATTATCGGGGGGGCATTCGGGAAGATCGTCACTTCTCTCGTTAATGATATGATCATGCCGCTGTTTGGTATTTTGCTTGGCGGCATTAATCTCTCCAAGCTGTCGTATCCATTTATTGACGCGAATATTAAGTACGGAATCTTCCTTCAAAACATCATTAACTTCTTCATCATTTCTTTTTCAATCTTTGTCTTCATACGCCTTGTCTCCCGTTTCCGGCATAAAGAAGAAGTAAAAGAAGAAATACAGCAGGATATAAAAGAAGAGCTTTTAAGAGAAATTCGCGACCTTCTGAAAGTCCAAGCAAAAGAAAAAGAAAATTTGTGAAACCTGGCAGGTCCTTATCCGTATTATTAAACATCATTAAGAATCAGAGGTGGTCCATTACATGTACTCACATGCAGAAAGCCCATATATGCCTTCGGTAATCAGGACATTTGCTCTTTCACTGGCCATTGCTTTCATTGGAATGGCATGCGGCGTCTTTATCCCGCCTGCACTGTTCATGCCACTCGCCATCCTTGAACTTGCCATGCTGCTAGGAGCTTTCTTCCTAAGAAAGAAAAAGACTATATCCTACACGTTCCTGTATATATTTACGTTCATTTCAGGAATAACCATGTACCCAATCATCAATTACTATGCAGCCGCAGCAGGTGCAAATGTTGTTCTTATGGCACTCGGCACCACAACCTTTGTGTTTACTGGATTGGCCGTATATGCCACTAAAACGAAACGTGACTTCGGTTTCTTACGAGGTATGCTGTTCGCGGCACTGCTGGCGTTGATCGCCATCTCTATCTTTAACATGATTTGGCCGCTCAGCTCCACAGGCATGCTTGCCTTCTCGTTCATCGGAGTATTGGTCTTCAGCGGCTATGTTCTTTACGATTTCAATATGATGAAACGCTATGGTGTCTCTGCTGAAGAAGTCCCATTGATGGCGCTGAATCTGTATCTTGACTTCATCAACCTGTTCATCAGTCTTCTCCGTATTTTTGGGATATTATCAAGCGACGATTAAAGCTTAGATGACCTTATTGTTTTCCATAAGCATCCTAATGTTCCAATATATTCAGAATAATAATGTGTTTTACTGGTTTTCCTCCGGGTAAATGAAGAGTGCAAGGCCAAACACAATATGAAGGGACTGGTTCAAGATGGAGAACATAGCGACTTCAGAACTGGACATTGGCATTGCATCCGGAGGGAGATTTGCGGAACTTGCAAAAGGGACGCTTGTCTTAAATCGATATATTTAAAATCGATTTAATTCAAAATCACTCTCCTCTGTCCGTCTTATAAGGCGGACTAAGAAAGGTACAGGCTAAGTGGCCTGTACCTTTTTTAATGTTGTAGGCTCTCAATGTGCTCACTGCGGTTTCTCCTCCTTCCTGGCAGGCTATTAAATAGATTAAAAGGAGGAGATGAAGATGGAAAAAGAACATATGATCAATAAAAACGGCGAAGTAGCCACCAGCAAAGTAGAAGTTGTACAGAGATAATAAAGTTGTTTAATTTACAATAAAGTCGTTTAAAACATAATAAAGTTGTTTAAAAAACGCCAGTCATGTTATTCAACAATCGGGCCATTTTATGGAATAACACTTAATAAGAAAATTAGATATTTCTGTTAAAGCATATAGAGAATATTGTGAAGAAACGTACTTAAGCTAACTGGCAGGTTAGCTGTACAAGTTATAAATTTAATGGTTTAAAGTTATAGAGCATTTCTTTGAATGAGGAATGCTTTTTATTTTTGCTTGAAACAAAAACCTACAATAAAAATGTTATTTAAATTAATAAAAATTTATTGCAAAACGATAAAATATATATTAAAATCAAAATCAGAATAAATAAGTGAGGTACTTTTTATGGAAAAAGTAACAACGTTGGTTTTAAAAATAGCTGTTATTCTTTTAGGAGTCCCAGTTCTTGCTCTGTGCATCTTTTTGGTGCCTGAGATGGCGAATCTTGCAGCAAAATTGCTTCCAGAGTTTGCTTTTATAAAATATCTCGTTTTCATCGCTTTTGATGCATCGGCGATACCTTTTTACTTTGCTTTGTATCAGGCTTTCAAACTCTTACGCTATATTGACAAAAATAAAGCTTTCTCCGATTTATCTGTAAAAGCTTTAAAGAAAATCAAATACTGTGCCATCAAAATCAGTATTTTGCATGTGCTAGTTTGGCCTCTCTTCTATATCTTTGCGGAAGTAGACGACGCACCAGGAGTTATCTTTGTCGGATTGGTTGTTCCTTTTGCTTCGATGGTTATCGCAGTCTTTGCGGCTGTTCTCCAAAAACTTTTACAAGAAGCAATTAATATCAAATCAGAAAATGATTTAACGGTCTGAGGTGAATAACAATGGCAATTATAATCAATATTGATGTGATGTTAGCAAAAGGGAAAATGAGCGTAACAGAACTTTCGGAGAAGGTTGGAATAACAATGGCGAACCTTTCTATATTGAAAAATGGAAAGGCAAAAGCGATTCGATTATCCACTTTAGAGGCAATTTGTAAGGCTTTAGAATGTCAGCCTGGAGATATTTTAGAATACAAAAGTGACGAAGATAGTTAAATGAATCAAGGAAACTTAATATAACAATTATTAGGGGAGGTATAACTATGAACATTAACAATTTGATTATTGAAAATATTACTAACCCTCATGAGCTGGAGAGAATGTATAGAAAAGACCCGAAAACTTTTAAAAAGTCATTCTCACACGCATGGGAACAAAATCCTGATTCTCAGGTTCTTGGCGTTTGGTATGAAAGATTGCATTTCAAGGAGACGGCAAATACAGAAAAATCTTCCTTGCTTCAAAAAGGTTTCTTATTCATGGGCATTTTAGCCATTCTGGCCGGGATAAGCACCAGGATCATTTTCCATTTTGTCGAACAGGAAGCAATTGCTTCAATTAACCTGGCATTTGGTATAATTCCCTTTATTGCTGCCTATTTTGTTTACAATAATACTCCGAAAAAAAGTGTTATTTATTCCCTTGCAGCGTTGTTCCTAATTTCCGGGTTTTATCTTAATATGCTGCCATTAAATTATAAAGACAGTATTATCCTTGCTTATTTACACTTTCCCATATTCTTATGGGTATTGGTAGGGCTTGCATTTACAGGAAATGAATATTCAAAAGGCAGTACAAGATTAGCCTATATTAAATTTAATTTGGAATATTGTATTCTCTACGCCAGCATGGCAGTTAGCGGAATGGTACTAGCAGCATTAACCATGCAGTTATTTAGCTTTGTTGGCTTGGATATAGAAGAATTCTATTTTAGTAATGTCGTTTTATTTGGTGCTGCCGCTCTCGCTATTGTGGCTGCATACCTGGTATCAATGAATCTTAAACTTGCTAAGAATATTACACCATATATAGCTAAAATTTTTAGTCCTCTTGTCCTGGTCACATTGTTGGTCTATCTTATAACGGTTATATGGGTCGGAAAAAATCCATTCTTGGACCGCAATTTCCTGATAGCCTTCAACGGAATACTCCTTGGTGTATTGGCCGTTACCATATTTTCCATTACCGAGAGCGACTCAGACGAGAAAAAGAACATTTCAGATTATATAAATTTTGCCTTAATTGTTCTTGCGCTTATCATTGACAGTGTGGCTTTGTCAGCCATCGTGTTCAGACTTTCTTCTTATGGGATTACGCCTAATAGACTTGCTGCTTTAGGAGTAAACATACTTATCTGGGCAAATCTAATTTGGATTATGCTCTCCTATATGCGTTTTCTACAAAACAAATCCGGACCTTCAACTATCCAAGATGCCGTTACTAAGTATTTGCCGGCCTACGGACTTTGGGCAGCTTTCGTTACATTTACTTTTCCTATAATTTTTAATTAGAAAGGCTCTGTTAATGTAACGAAAAGCTAATCTTCTATAACGTATAAAATCCTTAGAGCCGATATTATGCAGCTTTTTGTACAGAGTTGCATAATATCGGATTATTTTCATTACTAAAGTTAAAAAGAGGGTATTCAAACTAGAAGACATAATATATTGTTGCAACTGGATTCTTTAAAATATGTCCAGTTTCATGTGCCCAACGAAAAAGGACTTCAGAAACGTATTTGATAAGCAAACTTGCAGGTTTTAAGTTTGAGTTTGATTTAGATTAAATGTGAAAAGATGTACTTACACTAAAGGGGGCTTTTCTTCAATAAGATTTGAATAATGATCTTTAATAATCAGGCGCTATTGTTGAATAAACCTTAGATTTTCAAACGACTTTATTGTTATATTTTTAAGTGCAGTGAAGTATCTTATATCGAAAATTAAACAACTATATTTTAACCCCGTCCTAAATTTAGAACGGGGTTATGCTTGTTTTAGGTTTTAAAATTAAATAACTTAATTGTCTTTTTACAGAAGTAACTCTTGACCGTATGGACAGCGGACGCGCGGATGAAATTCAATTTCGGAGAATTCAAGTCCTACCTCCATAAGCGAATCCAGCTTGGAAGAACGGCTGGGCTAAATGAAGAACAGTTGCCGCGACTGCGCAAAAGGTTGCCGGCTACCTTGCAGAGAAAGTAGAGCCGCGAAACCGCGAAGAACACCTTTTGAGAGAATTGTGGAAAGCGGTACAGAAGAAGAACAGCACAAGTTTGCACATATGCTCGTTAAAATAGCTGAATAAGGACAGTAAAAAATCGCCTGGAATAAAGGCGATTTTTTTTTACGGCTGCTTATTCAAAGAAAGAATTATTCTTTTTCCCTTTTAAAATATCCCCGATCCAGCCTTTCATTTTTAAATAGACATATAAACCGACCGTGGATAGGACAATCAATCCTATAGCTAAAACATAACCAAACTTCCATCCTAATTCAGGCATGAGCTTAAAGTTCATTCCCCATAAGGCGCCCCATGCCATCACTGGTGTAAACATAATCGTCATTACCGTGAGGGTTTTCATAATTTCGTTCCCTCTATGGGAAGAAACAACTTCCTCAAGATCAATCAGTGTGTCAATCTCCTGCTGATACTCCTGAATAACAATCCTCCCCCGAGTCAATCTCCTCGCTGTCCGTTTGAATTCACGCCCTTCGCTGATAGAATCGCCAAAAGCTTCCTCAGCAGCAAGCTTTAGTTCAGTTATGGGAATCATCAAGTTTTTCCATATAAGCAGTTCGTGCCTATTGTCATAAATTCTCTCGAGAATCTTGAGGTTGTTCTGTTTCTTCACTTTCCACAGCAGACCGTGGAGCCGGTCTTCGAACAAATCAATTCTGTCGAGATAGTCATTGAGAATCTCCCCAATCAGGATAAAAAATCCTTCCACCGCATTATCAGCGTGGTCCATTTGTTTCTGGACCTCTCCAAAGTCGCTTTTCTCCAAAAGAGGAAGCTTTAAATCGACAGTGATAAAGAAATCTCTAGTCAAATAAAAATGGAACAGATTATAGTCTTCCCTGCTCTCTACGTCTTGCTGGTACACGAGCGAACCCCAGATGAATTCTCCGCCTTCCACCCTTGAGTCAACTCTAAGACTATTGGATTTTCGATGTTCCACTTCGTTTATCCACATCTCGCAGCCTGGATGCTTTTTCATTAAATGATCGATTTCAGCAAGCTTATCTAGTGAAACATGATACCATTTCCATTTTCCCTGATTAAATGTACTCATTGTATTCCCTACTTTGCTTTCCATTTCTCATTATATTCCCCAGTTTATCATGAGATTAACATCCAGCTATTCCTATCAGGAACGGTTAGGGCCTGGGCGAACTGGACACGATATTTGTGAAACAAAGCTGTTACCTTATTTTAATGTTTCCCTGCTTGTATTCCCGGGTAAAAACAATAATACAAGACGGGAGAAGTCCCCTGATCCACACAGCATGAATGACCATTAGATAGGGTATTCAATAAAGGAGGAACAAACATGCAAACAAATTCACTTAAGCCATATGTTCTATTGGGAGTCGGCGCGGCAGCTATCTGGATGGCAATGAAACCAAAAGAGAATATAAATAAAATCAAACAGCTCACCACGAACGCAAAGGAAAAAGTAATGTCCATGAAATCAGGCAAAACAACTGTCCTTCCAGTCCAGAAGGCAGGAAACCCTGACCCTCTCGATGTAGAGGACAATAAGATGGTCAGTGAAGGTTCGATGTACGGAGTCAATTATTATAATGAAAACATTCAACAAAAGTAATCCTTTCCTGGGAGTAATCCTCCCGGGCTTCTTTATGTCCGTTCTAAATTGGAGGCACAATGATGGGTATATTATTCATGCTGATCTACTTTGCGATTGTCTTCGCAGTGATCGAAATCAATGTCATTCTCTTCATCGCGACAGGGCTTGACCACAACGTAGCAAGATTCCAGGTAATTTCTATGCTGACAGGTACCGGATTTACGACAGGTGAGTCCGAATTGATCATCGACCATCCCATCAGACGAAGGCTCGGGGCCTTCCTCATCCTTTTTGGCGCTTTTTCCCTCGCCGTTATCATTTCCGCAATCAGCAGTATGCTTTCGGATAACTTTTTTGCCATGGAAATTGGTTATATTGCTGCGGCACTGCTTGGCATCACACTTTTTCTTAAAATCCCCCGCATTAAAAAAAGGCTGGGAAAAATGTTCAAAAGCGAACTCAAAAAGAATTACAATATTGCCGATTTGCCAGTTTCAGATGTGATATTATTCGGTGAAGAAGATGAAATAGCCGAGATATCAGTACATGAAAATTCTGAATTAATAGAGCAAACATTCAGGCAGCTCATCGGGAACAGTAAAGACATTAATGTTCTCTTCATTGGAAGAGGCGACTTGAAGATACGGAATGAGGCTAACAAAACAAAGCTTCATCCCGGAGACAGGGCTATTCTGTACGGAAACCGGGAACATATCAGAGCGACATTCCCGGAGGAAATCATCAACCAGCAGGTTGGCGATGAGGGTAATTCTGGTTAATAGAATTCGCAACTTGTTGCCAGTCGCGGTCTTACTTGAAGTCTGCTGCAGCAGGCTTTTTATTTTTCCCGCCCTGCAGCAGATGAACTTCATGACCGCTCGTCAAACACCCCACCCTTGCTATGCTTCTTCCTTAAATCCGCAATTCCTTTCTTACAGACTCCATATGACAGCCATGAACAATTTGCACAAAGTGTGTCCAGATCATCAGGAATCACCTTTTCTGCAGTCAAAAGAATAAGTTCCGATTTCAAATAACTTTTTCCATGCTGAAGTCCTAAATGACGGAGCACTCTCCCATCCATCTCTAGTACATGCTCATTAGAACCTTCGCCTGCTTCACATTCTTCCATGCCCTGATGCGGACAGGCCATACAGGCATCATCAAATGCTTCCACTGTTTTTATATAAAAATCTTTGCTTTCATCTCTTATGTCAGCTACTATTTCAGCCATCCTCCTGACAAAGCCGGGACTGTATCCCATTCCCCGGAAACCGTGTACACATAGGAGATGGTGGCCTCTAAGAATCTTGTCCATAGCATCCCTCCTGACGAATGTCCTAGTGAATACTTTCGCCGCAAACAGAAAAAACCCTTTAAAGGGTCAAAGAGATGATCTCTTCTCAGAGAGCCTCAGGGTCCATGGCACGCCAATTTTTTTGCAAATGGTCATGTAATGAAGCATCGCCAGCAAAACAGTCCCTGCATTCATGCCAATAATAACACCAGGCATTTCCCATTCCAGCCTTGCACCAAGAAGATAGATGACCACAAAAGAAACAACGGTCGACCAAAAAGTATGAAAGAACGCATCTTTTATCAATCCTAGGCCTATCAGGAAGGCCTGCATCGGAATAATAAAATAATGCAACAAGAAATAGGGCCAAAGGAGCTGTAAGTAATAAGCTGAATGATTCGAGTGAAAAAACAGGTTCGTGAGCGGTTCTGCAAGGAAGTAAAATACCGTTACTGATGGAAGGCCATAAATAAGCGTCAGGAGCATGACCTGCTGCAGCAGCTGAAAAAGCTTCGAACTTTCTGCTCCCGCGTGCAGCTTGGCAACCGCAGGGATCAGCATGATCATAAAGGAATGGGCAATGAACGCCGGAAATGTGCCAATTGTCATAGCTACCCCGGCAACCATGCCAAACTGTTCTGTTGCCATTTCTGCAGGTACCCCAGCCTGGACTAACGCCCACTTGATTAAAAACGGCTGGGCTGCATGTGCAAGCGCATGGAAAATCCTTAGAGCTGTTGTCGGAATGGAGACAGCGGCAAGGCTCCTCCTCACCACCACCGGAGACATATTTTCACCCGGCATTCTTTTGATTTCCTGATAGGAAACGATAAATGAATAGATTAAATACAGGAAAACGGCCACTTCACTGGCAGCAAGTGTGCAAAATGCAATCAGGAGTGCTGTAGGCCGGTCAAATTCCAACACTTGATAAATGGATGCGAGCAGAAGCATCTGGACGATTCGCCTAAGCAGATGAGAGACAGCAATTTTCCCCATATGCTCTTTTCCCATAAAGTAGCCTCGCGCGATGGAGGAGAACGAAACGAGCGGGATAAGAAGCAGGACTACATACTTAAGCATAGGGTGAAAGTTTTGGAACAGAGGCACAAACGGAATGACAGCGGCAGCAACGGCAAACAGGCAGGCTGTAAAAATAATCGTCATCCTAAAAGCATGTTTGATCAGGCTGCGATGATACCGTTTTTCCTTTTCAGCAACGAGCTTTGATACCGATGCCGGAAGTTCAAAGCTTGCCAGAAGCATAATCAGGAAAATGGACGGAAGAATGGTCATATACTGGCCAATTCCACTTTCGCCAAGCTCCCTTGCCAGTATCATATTGATCAGGAACTCGGCGCACTCGCCAAGAAACATGGCCAGCACGAGAACCGCCAGCCCTCTTACTAATATTTTCATAACGGCTCCCCTTTTGTCTTTGCTTTGCTTTTCTATATCTATGAGACAAACCTGGGAATTATTAATAAGGGCATTACTGGCGGATGTGGAAGTCACACTTGGGGATATTGGAAGTAATTGGGCCTGATAAAGGTATAGGAGGCGTTTTAATCATGCTGGCATACGGGTAATAAATCAATAAAGGAGTGGGGCTATGCACAAAAAATTATACTGTCTGATTGCCAGCTCTGGATGTGCGACAAAATAAAGGAATATTTATCTCACCAACTAGCAAACGATAATTCAGATGATTCCAAGCCTGCGAATGAATTTAAGGAACGGGAAGTCATCTCCATTGCACTGAGCGAAATGCTTGTAAGACTCGATCGATATGACCCTCGGCTGAGACGGACAAACTAAAAGGCTAACGGGTTCACTTGTGAGGTGCAAAAACGTAAAGCACACATCAAATCACACCTCTAATCACAATAAATTCAATAATAAATTTCACAATATAATTCACACAAAAAAATGGCTTGGAAATTTTCCAAGCTATTTTAAGTATTTATTGTTCAACGAAGAACCCGTTAGCATTCCTGTAGATTGCTAAATATCGGCTT